>NZ_JAARZL010000009.1:0-32334 GCF_014229295.1 Listeria farberi | reverse complement strand
CGCTAGCAATTAAATTACTAGTTTGTTTTTGTTGAAAACAGCTTTCTGTTTTCTGCCCTGCGATTACCAGTGAGACTTTACGTCTCATTGCTTTTCGTCTTCTTCTTTGTTCAGTTTTCAAAGGTCAATTTCTTTTGCTGCTAAAGCGTTTGTCCGTATCAGCAACGTTTATAAATATACCAAGATTTTTGCCTTTCGTCAATACTTTTTACAAAGTTTTTTAAATAAAGATGAAAAAAGATTAATTTAGTGTATAAATTGATGTTAGAACTATGTTTTATAGTCAATCCTAGAAGACATTAGGTTGTATAAATTTGCATTCCTTTTTCTTCAAATTGTTCTTTCAAGACTGGATCTATTTCTTTTCCAGTGATGATAGAGGATATTTCATCTAAGGCTGCGTATTTGTATAAAGAAATGCGGCCGAACTTGGTGTGATCGGTTACTAGAATGACTTCATCAGCTGAGTGGAGCATTTGTTGTTTGGCTGGGATTAGATATTCATCATAGTGCATTAACCCCTTATCAATATCAAGAGCTGGTGTGGTTACGAAGGCTTTATGCACATGAATACTTTGTAAAGTTCCACTCGTTATCATACCGTTAAGGATGAATGTTTCCGGATAGATGACTCCACCTGTCACGATTACTTTGGACGGGGAAAAGCGCATTATGGAAGCTACATTAATATCATTTGTTATCACGGTTAATTTGGAGCGGTCTTTTAATGCTGTTGCGATATGTCCAGTTGTTGTTCCGGCATCTAGTATGATTGTATCCCCGTCTTTGACCATTGTCGCTGCTAAAGTGGCGATGCGTTGTTTTTCTTCGTAGCGTACTTCGCTTCGTTTTTTCCAGTTAGGTTCAGAAACTACTTTTTCTTCTATCATAACTCCGCCGTGGGTTCTTTTTAGTTTTTTGTCTTTTTCTAAAGAGGTTAAATCGCGGCGAATGGTTGCTTCATGAACTTCGAAATGTTTAGCTAGTTCACTAACGGTTGCTATTTTACGACTTTTAACATATTGGACGATGGCTCGCTTTCGTTCGATAGATAGCACTTCTTCCCCTCCTTTTGTTTAACTATATGGTAACTCCAATAGAAAAAAATCGCAAACAATCAAAAAACCTTGGAGCAATTGGCTCCAAGGTTTGGAAATGAAAATTAATCGTTTAAGCGTTTTTCTAGTTCTGCTTTTTTATCTTCGAAGCCTGGTTTGCCAAGTAATGCGAACATGTTGGCTTTATATGCTTCTACTCCAGGTTGGTCAAATGGATTTACGCCATTTAGGTAACCACTGATAGCTACAGCTTTTTCAAAGAAGTATACTAGGTAGCCGAAAGTATAAGCATCTAGTTCTGGTACTTCTACAACAAAGTTTGGAACTTCGCCGTCTGTATGTGCTAAAAGCGTTCCTTCGAATGCTTTTGTGTTAACGAAATCAACTGTTTCGCCAGCAAGGTAATTTAAGCCATCTAAATCTACTTCTTCTTTATTGATAGTTAAATTGTGGCGTGGTTTGTCCACTTTGATAACTGTTTCAAAAAGGTTACGACGGCCATCTTGGATATATTGACCGATGGAATGTAAATCTGTAGAGAAGTTAGCGCTCGATGGGTAAATTCCTTTTTTATCTTTACCTTCACTTTCGCCGAATAATTGTTTCCACCATTCGTTGAAATATTGTAAACCTGGTTCGTAGCTGATTAGAAGTTCAGTTACTTTGCCTTTACGGTAAAGGACATTACGAGCTGCTGCATATTGGTATGCAATGTTATTTTTAAGTTCTGGTTTGTCGAAATCTTTGCTTGCTGCTGCCGCTCCGTTCATAAGTGCATCAATATCTACACCGCTCACTGCGATTGGAAGTAAACCTACTGCAGTTAAAACAGAAAAACGTCCGCCAACATCGTCTGGTACAACAAAAGTTTCATAGCCTTCGTTGTCAGCTAATGTTTTTAGCGCGCCTTTTGCTTTATCAGTTGTAGCGTAAATGCGTTTTTTCGCGCCTTCTTCGCCGTATTTTTTGATTAAAAGTTCTTTGAAAACACGGAAAGCAATTGCTGGTTCTGTAGTTGTTCCGGATTTAGAAATAACGTTAACAGAGAAATCACGGTCGCCAACTACTTCAATTAAGTCATGTAAGTAGGAAGAACTAATGCTATTTCCTGCAAAGAATACTTGAGGTGTTTTACGCGTACCTTTTTCAAGTACATTATAGAAGGAATGATTCAAAGTTTCGATTGCAGCACGTGCCCCGAGGTAAGAACCACCGATACCGATAACGATTAATACGTCGGAGTCGCTGTGGATTTTTTCTGTTGCTTTTTTGATACGAGCAAATTCTTCTTTGTCGTAATCTGTTGGTAGGTTAATCCAACCAAGTGCATCATTACCAGCACCTGTACCGTTATGTAAAGAATCATGAGCTGCTTTTACTGCTGGTTCAAGATAATCAAGTTCGCGTTCTTCAAAAAAACGGAGCGCTTTGGAATAATCAAATTTAATATGTGTCATTGTTTTCCCTCCAAATTTTAAAAAAGTTTCTTTATTAACTTTATATCAATCAATGCTTTTTAGCAAGGATAGACCATGTGAAATTTAAGCCTTTTTGAAAAATCAGGTATAGTTTTCATATAAGACTCCCTCGCTTCTAACTAGTTCATTTAAAGATAATTGGTCTATGGCTAATAAATCGTCAGCAAGCGGAATCGGTATCCATTTTACTCGAAAGACATTGTCGTCGTTTGAAAGAGCCACCATCTCACCCACTGGTTTTGCTCGAAAAATAAATGTACAAACATGTTCCCAAGTAGCGCGTCTCTCTTTGCAGTGCAAAATAGACTCTATTTCTATATCGATATTTGTCTGTTCTTTTACTTTACTTGCGAGCGCTTCTTCCAACGTTTGATCTGTTTCGACATGTCCTCCTGGAAAGGCCCAGGCTAAATTACGGTTTCGAACTATTAATATTTCGTCTTTCTTTTCATTGTATACAAATGCTTGCACATGAATAGATCTTTTCACGAAAATCCCCCTTTTTGACTATTTTATACAATTGAATAAATTGAAAATTACTACTAACTATTCCCTTTTTCTAAAATTTTAGTCAATTAAATTTATCAGCCTAGTAATTTACTCTAAATAGGGCATGATACCAAGCTGATGGAGATTTTTATTTATCTGCTTTATTAATCCATTCTTCTAATTTATCTCGTAATGTGTTGAACCCTTCATCATTTTCACCAGATGATACAGCTTTTCTCTTAGCTGGTTGTTCTTTTGGCGTTTCTTCAGTGGCTCTAATAGAAAGACTGATTTTGTTTTTTTCTTCATCAATGTCTAGTATTTTCACTTTCACCTCTTGGCCAACTTCAAGAAAATCATGGATATCTTTGACAAAACCATGTGTGATTTCTGAAATATGAACTAAACCTTGTGTAGAATTATCTAGTGCTACAAATGCACCGTAACTTTGGATTCCGGCAATTTTCCCAGAAACTACTTCTCCCACCTTGAATGTACTCATCCTCATTCCACCTACTTTCAACCTTACAATATTTTATAAATTATAACACTTAGACGAAACTTTAACAATTATTCTAAATCCTTCTATGGTGAGCTTTTAAGGGAGGATTTATGCTATAATTGAGACGAATGAAAGAGAAGGAGCGTGACATAATTGAGTCAATTTGATGAAGTCATTCCACGTATTGGAACTAATTCAGAAAAGTGGGATGGGGCAGAAGAATTATTTGGCAGAAAAGATATTATTCCAATGTGGGTAGCGGATATGGATTTTCGTGCGCCGCAGCCTGTACTTGATGCATTCAAGCGTCAAATCGATCACGGAATTTTTGGTTATTCAACAAAATCAGCGGCACTTGTCGAAGCTGTTATTGATTGGAACAAAGAACAACACCAGTTCGACATCGATCCGAGTACTTTGTTTTTCAACGGGGCTGTTGTTCCAACTATTTCGCTAGCAATTCGTTCGTTAACAAGTGAAGGTGATTCTGTTCTAATGGTTTCGCCGATTTACCCGCCTTTTTTCAACGTAACCAAAGCTACAGAACGAAAAGTAGTTATGTCACCACTTATATATGAGAACCACCAATATCGAATTGATTTTACTGATTTAGAAAAACGGATGAAAGAAGAAAAGGTAAAATTATTCCTTCTATGTAATCCGCAAAACCCTGGTGGCCGTTGTTTCACGACAGAAGAACTAGTGGAACTTGCTCATCTGTGTGAAAAATACCAAATTCCGATTGTTTCAGATGAAATTCACGCTGATTTAGTAATGAAAAACCATAAACATGTACCAATGATGGTTGCTGCGCCATTTTATAAAGATCAAATTATCACTTTGATGGCCGCTACAAAAACGTTTAATTTAGCTGCTATTAAAGCTTCCTACTATATTATTACGAATAAAGACTACCAAGCAAAATTCGCCGCGGAGCAAAAATATGCTACAACGAACGGGCTTAATGTTTTTGGGATTGTTGGTACAGAAGCAGCCTACCGGGATGGCGCTCCTTGGTTAAAAGAACTGAAAGAATATATTTATAGTAATTATGAATATGTAAAAGCTGAACTCGAAAAAGAAGTACCAGAAGTTGGCGTAACGGACTTAGAGGCAACTTACTTGATGTGGCTTGATTGCCGTGCGCTTCCTAAAGACGAAAAAACGATTTACGCCGATTTAATTGAAGCTGGTGTTGGTGTCCAAATGGGATCTGGATTTGGACATTCTGGTAAAGGTTTTGTCCGTTTTAATATTGCCTGTCCAAAAGAAACTTTAGAAAAAGCCGTGAAACTCCTGATTCAAGGCTTAAAAAAGAACTAATATTTAACGTCGATGTTGAAAACCATTAATTATTTATGAAAGGTGCACGCAAATGTCAATAACATCTATCGAAATAAAAAACTTTAAATCTATAGACTACCTAAAAATAAATATTTCTGAATTAAATGCTTTAGTTGGGAAAAACGGCGTAGGAAAAACTACAATTCAAAATGCAATAAGGTACTTTTATAATAATCTAATCAATATTGAAAATAGTAATAACAATTTTGATACTATTAATCCCTTTAGAAATACGATAGAAATTTCCATTGAATATGATCTTTCTAAGATTCAGAATTACGCCCCTACAAATTATTTGCAAAAAGCGCTTTCTATGACCGAATTTGATAATAGTACTAAAATAGTAACAATGGTTCAAAAAAAAAATAACCCTATTAAGTGGAATATCAATTATGAAGAACGATATATTATATATAATTCGCATCCTATCTACTTTTGCGATACAAGATCCGTTGATTTAACTAATTGGGATACATTATGGCAAATCGTAGGCGATTTAATTAATGCAAAAGATGTAAATAATATTATTGAAAGATTATCAAACAAAATAAACAATAAAGATTTTAAACGTTTTACTGAATATGAACAGCTTTTCAGAAATTTTTTAGAGACAAATAAATTTGCAATACAATCTGATAGTAAAAAAAACCAAGTAATTTCCTTGTTACAATTACAATTAGGGGGGAAAAAATTTTTAAATCATAATGAGAAATTAGATTACTTTTCTGATGGTACTAATTCTCAAAGTTATATATTATTTTTGTGCTATATTGCACATGAAATTTCTAATAAGAGATTAAAAGAAGTAACTGTCTTTTTGGATGAACCTGAATTAGGTTTACATCCTCAAATGATAGATCAATTGATGGAAAAGTTGGTTTTATACTCAAAAAACGTTAAATTCATCATTTTTTCACACTCTCCAAGACTTGTTGCAGCAATTATTAAAGGTAGAGGAGAGTTGTATAAAATTCAGTTAAATAATAAATATACCAGACTGACAAAAATAGTAAAACAGGCAGAAAAAAAATATCAACTAATTGTCACTGAGCGTGAAGCTAGCTGCTATTTCTCCGATTTAGTTTTATTTGTAGAAGGGATTTCTGAGCTAGAATTATTTAATCATAAAACATTGATTAAATTATTTCCTTTCTTAAAAAGAGTAGAAGTTATTAACACTGCATCAAACGACCATATTTTAAAACTTTTTCATTCTATTACTCCTAAAATCCCATATTTAATACTTAATGATATGGATAAAGTTCTTACCTTTAAGAATATTGATATAGATAAACAAAAAATCGAACTTAAGAGTTTATGGTATTCCCCATTGAAATTTAATAGTACTAATTCTGCTTATTCATATGCAAAAGATATTGAAAATAGATTAAAATATTCCTATTCAAAAAAAGACTCAAAAACGAAATTAGCTTTACGAAATAAAATTTTAAAAGATGTTGATAAATCTATTGAAACTAGTGGTGAGCTACAAATTATTTCCGAAAATCCAGCTTCTATAGTTATGATTCGCCAATTTTGTTCACAATATAACTTGCTATTAACAGAAAATACTATTGAAGGAAGTATTATCAATAATTCTAATTATCGAACATTTAATCTTTGGCGAAAGAATTTTTCCCCAAATTACAAATTAGATAAATTGTTAACAAAGGCATCAAAATTTGAAAAAACCGTCATCTTAAGGATTTTATTTAAGGGTAAATTAGATACTTTAATAAACTATAAAGATAAAACTTCTAGTAAGTATGGGTTTATTGTTGATAATGCAATTGATAAAAATACTGGATGGATTACATCATTTTTGAACTTTTACGAAGAAAGAGTACTAGGTTTAAAAAAATTTCAAAATGACAAAAATAACAAGCTTAAGATTCAAAGATTTAAACAAGACTTTCCCGAAATTTATGCTATAATTAACTTAGTGAAAGAAAAAATAAGTGATGAGTAGAAGTTTAATTTATTGAACTCCATTTAATAAATTAGCCCGTAAAGAACTCATATATGGTTTGACAAGATTGACACCTTTTCAAATCCCGAGTCAATCTATCGGAAAAATAAATACAATAAAGCTAGGCTTAGTTTATCCGCCTAAGGTGCGCTTCGCGAGGCTTTCAGAAGGTACTCATCACTTTTTTATTTAGGAGAAAAATATGCTTAGCATTCACGAACACATTAAGGATAGACTAGAAATATCTATTGAAGATTTAGTGAAAGTAATCAAAAGTGAAAAATTAAATAATGTATGCACATATAATTTGTCTAAAAAAGGAAAAGAAAGGCAAGTAGTTGAAGTTGATAAAGATACAACTCTCTATTATGTTCAAACCATCTTATTAAAATTTTTTTCGTCTATAAACCACTTTCCTGAATATGTTTTTGGATTCCAAAAACATAAATCTTACTATAAATTTTTAGATATGCATACTACTGGCAATGATGAAACTTACTTTTTAAAATTAGATATACAAAACTTTTTCACATCTTTAGAAGCTGAAAAACTGCTAACCAATTTAGTAGCTCAATTTGAACAAGTCACAGCTAACCAACCTATAGTCAAAGAACTCCTTTATGCTGCATTAACTTATAACAATAAAATACCTCAAGGATTTAAAACTTCACCGTTTCTTTCTAATTATTATTTTTTTATTGCTGACTTAAGGATTAAAAAATATTGTGACAAATTAAACATCAAATATAGTAGGTACGCAGATGATATGATTTTCTCTTCTTATTTCAAAAAAAACATCTATTCTAACCGCACAATAAAAGCATTTGAAATAATCTTATTTGATTTTAATTTAAAACTAAATAAATCTAAAACTAAGCTCAGTAAAAAAGAACTTTGTTTAAATGGTTATGTGGTTTCTAATGAAGTTAAATTAAGTATGAATAAATTAAAAGAACTAAAAAGAATTCTTTTTATTATTGAGCAAAATAAACAAAAACAAACAAAAGATTTATTAATATCTATAAATAATCATACCTACCTTCATTCTTCAAGAAAAAAAAACACCCGATATTTTAGTGAAGAATATTTAAAAAATTATTTAAGTGGCTACAGATCATTCTTACTCTCATTTATAAAAGAAAATACACACCAAAAAAAATGGAGAGAAATATCTAAAAAAATAATTTTAAGAATAGAGAAAGCTTTATTAATTTTATATGATTTGCAATGAGTAGTTAACTTGAATAAATCGATTTAATGCCTCTTACTATTATTTTTAATTTATGAACTTTCTTTCAGTTCACTCTAAATTATTGCTAACCAAACTAAATTAGTTTGGTTTCTTTTTTTAGGAAATTGAATATAGCTTTGGTATACTATTCTGTGGAAAGTGAAATAGTGTTCATTTTCCGTTTACATAAATTTAAAGGGGTTGGTATAACCGATGTTTTTAGGGCTTCGTGAATTAGTTTATTCTAAGTTGCGCTATATTTTAGTAACAGGCATCATGGTCTTAATTATGTTACTATCACTTATTTTATCTGGGCTGGCAAATGGGCTTGCTTATGATAATGCTTCATCTGTCGCAGATAACGGGGTTCCATATTATGTTCTCAGCAAAGACGCCCAAGACAAATTATCTAGATCTCAGTTCCCAGAATCCAAACTCGCTGATGTGAAAAAAGATGCGAACGTGAAAGACGCTGCGGTTCTAGGACAATCTATGCAAACATTAAAACGGGAAAGTGACGATAAAAAGTTTAGTGTAGCACTTTTCGGTATTCAACCAGATAGCTTTCTCGCTCCAAAAATTTCTGATGGAGCTAACATACAAGTGACAAAGCCTGACGAAATCGTCGTCGATTCTTCTTTGAAATCAGACGGAATCAAAATTGGCGATGTTTTAATGGATGATATTTTAAATCGAGAATTAACGGTTGTCGGCTTTACGGAAAATCAAAAGTACAGCCATGCTCCAGTTGTTTATATTAATATCGCAACTTGGCAAGAGATCAACCCTGTTTTATATCACCAAAAAATCCCGCAAACAAGTACGATTGCGATTAAAACAGATAATCCAGATAAAGGTGTGACTCTTTCAGATAAAGATTTAACGACGATTGATCATAAAGGGTTTTTAAATCAAATTCCAGGTTATTCCGCGGAACAAATGACGCTTAACATGATGATTTTCTTCCTAATCATTATTGGTGGATTTATTTTAACAGCATTCTTCTATGTCATGACGCTTCAAAAAACAACGCAATTTGGTATTTTGAAAGCACTTGGAACGAAAACGAGTTACTTAGTTAAGAGCATTATTACTCAAGTGGTGATTATTTCGATTATTAGTATTTTAATTAGTGTCGGTGTAACGCTAATTTTACCAAGCATTATGCCAGCAGCTATGCCGTTTAGATTGAGCCCAATGACTATCGCGCTTTATAGTGGCTTGTTCTTCCTAGTTGCCCTATTTGGCGCACTTCTATCACTTAGACGAATCGCTAAAGTAGACGCATTAGATGCTATTCGAGGAGGTGATGAATAATGGAAACTCTATTATCTTTTGAAAATGTATACAAAGACTATCCTTCTGGCCCTTCAATTATTCATGCACTGAAGGAAACAAATTTCGAAGCGAAAAAAGGAGAATTGATTGCCATCGTTGGTCCAAGTGGTTCTGGGAAAAGTACGCTACTTTCTCTTGCCGGAGCGCTATTAACACCAACTGGCGGAACGATCTCCATAAACGGAAAATCTGTCGGAAACTTATCTTCTAAAGAACAAACGGCTCTTCGTTTAGAAGAAATTGGCTTTATTTTCCAAGCAGCTCACTTGGTTCCTTATTTACACGTCAAGGACCAAATAAGCTTTATTGGAAAAATGGCTGGGAAAAGTGCGGCGGAATTGGAAAAAGATACTGCTTCCCTTCTAAGCCAACTTGGAATTAGCGATCGCGCGAATTTCTATCCAAAAGATTTATCTGGCGGGCAAAAGCAACGTGTCGCTATTGCGCGAGCTCTGATCAACCAACCTTCCGTTATTTTAGCCGATGAACCAACTGCAAGTCTTGACACAGAAAGAAGTCGTGAAGTTGTCGAGCTCATCCGAAACGAGGTTGTGCAAACGAGTCGGACTGCGATTATGGTAACACATGATGAGCGTATGCTAGATTTAGTCAACCATGTGTATCGTATGGAAGACGGAATACTTACCCAAGAAAGCTAAAAAACCTGCGTGGCCTAACTGCCACACAGGTTTTTTTACTGTTTATTTTTGGAACCCATCAATTAAATCTAATGCTTGGCCTAGTACTTTTTCACCGTTCATTGTACCATAAGCTGCCATGTCGATAACATCTACTGGAATTTTCCCAGCAGCTAATTCATCCACTGTTTTTTTCTGATAACGCACTTGTGGTCCTAAAAGTACTACATCTGCATCATCAATTAAGTTACTTACTTCAGCAATGGAGTATGCTTCGATTTCACAAGTTTCTCCACGATCTTCAGCTGCTTTACGCATTTTTGTTACTAAAAGGCTTGTTGACATCCCTGCCGCACATACTAAAACAATATTTTTCATCGTAATCTTTCCTTTCAGATTAAGGCTGCTTTTTTTGTACACTCTTATTATAACTACCTTCACCATTTTAAACAAGTAAACTACTGGACCCGAGAGAAAATAATTAAAAATACGAAAAACCATTGCGATTTCACGTAAAAAGAGCGATAATAGACAATAACTTTATCCGAAAGCTCAGAAAATTTTGCATCATCCAAAAACAACACTTTCGGGAGATAAAAAATTCAGATCAGGAGTGTGTTGCATGAAAGTAATTAAATTTGGCGGAAGCTCTTTAGCATCGGGGATCCAATTAAATAAGGTTTTCCAACTTGTAGCGGAGGATCCTGATAGGAAAATCGTTGTTGTTTCTGCACCAGGTAAACGTTTCAAGGAAGATACAAAAGTGACTGACCTACTTATTGATTGCGCGGCAAAGGCACTTCTCGGCGAAGATACAAGCGAACTATTTGAGGCTGTCATTGCGAGATATGCTGGCATTGCCCTTGATACAGGAATGGATGACGCGATTATCACACAAATTCGCGCTGACTTACAAAAGACTATTTCGTCTGATAAAAGCGATCCTGATAAATTTTTAGATCGAATGAAGGCTAGTGGAGAAGACAATAATGCGAAATTAATCGCTGCTTATTTTAAATTCAAAGGCTTAAACGCCAACTATGTTAATCCAAAAGATGCCGGGTTATTTGTGACGGATGAACATGCTAGTGCTCAAGTTCTTCCTGAGTCTTATGACCGTTTATTTGCGCTTCGAGAGCGAGAAGGTATCATTGTTTTTCCGGGATTTTTCGGTTATACGAAAGACGGTGAAATTAGCACGTTTTCTAGAAGTGGCTCTGATATTACTGGAGCGATTGTCGCAAACGGGGCTCAAGCGGAGTTATACGAAAACTTTACTGATGTTGATGCAGTGTATGCGGTCAATCCCGCTATTGTGAAAAATCCGAAGAAAGTTCTTGAACTGACTTACCGGGAAATGCGTGAGCTTTCATATGCTGGCTTCTCTGTTTTTCATGATGAAGCGCTGATTCCGGCGTTCCATGCTGGTATTCCTGTGCATATTAAAAACACAAACAATCCTGATTCTTGTGGTACACGTGTCGTTCATGAACGCGAAAATAATAATGGTCCTGTCGTTGGTATTGCTAGTGATGATGGCTTTTGCAGTATTTATATTAGTAAATATTTGATGAACCGGGAAATTGGCTTTGGACGGAAAGTATTGCAAATTTTAGAAGATGCTGGGTTAAATTACGAACATATGCCGTCTGGGATTGATGATTTAACGATTATTATTCGTGAAAATCAGTTTGGTGAGGATACAGAGCGGACGATTATGACGCGGTTAAAAGAAGAATTAAATGCTGACCAAGTAATTATGCAACATGGTATCTCCCTGATTATGGTCGTTGGTGAAGCTATGCGCCATAATGTTGGAATAACTTCGCGTGCTTCGAAAGCTTTATCCGACGCGAAAGTGAATATTGAAATGATTAATCAAGGTTCCTCTGAGGTGAGCATTATGTTTGGTGTGAAGGAAGAACAAGAAGATACGGCCGTTCGCGCACTATACAATGAATTCTTTTCAGAAGTCTTAGTCTAAAAAAAACAAGTTTTTCATCCTTATCGATGAGAAACTTGTTTTTTGTTATTTAGTCACTTCTTTTAATTGATAGTCTTTGGCAATTACGTCAATAATATAATCATAAGTACTAACGCGGTAATGCTTAAAATCTTGAACGTTATAATCACTTCTTATTTTCACTCGTTCATGGATTAAATCAGAATGCTCGATTATTTCAAAATTACTCTGACTTGTTAACCAACTCGTACTCCATTTGCTTTTTTCGTAGGTGTCGAGTTCGGTGGATGAGTAGAAAATAAGTCCGTTAAAAATCATATTTAGGAGTGTGCTTTTTTCTTCAAGGTCAACTTCTATGGATAGCGTGAGTTGGTTGTTTTTTTGGTGCAAGCTGGTGAGCCATATTTTATCTCTGCCGTATACTAGTTGATTGTTAATTTTTATTGGAGATGAAATTTCTATGTTTTTCACGACTCCTATCTGTATTTATTCTTCCACTTTCTGAAAAGAGCACTTTCCAAAATAGAAAGTGCTCTTCATTCATTATTTAATATTAATCTTCTCAATCACAACATCATTCACTGGTTTGTCTTGCATGCCAGTTGGTAGGTTGGCGATTTCGTCTACTACGTCCATGCCTTCGATTACATGACCGAAAACTGTGTGGCGGCCGTCTAACCACGGGGTTCCACCTTGTTTGTAAGCTTCGATAATTTCTACTGGGAAGCCAGCTTGTTCCATTTGGCCAAGCATATCAGCAGGCATATCTGGTTTTTGAACGATGAAGAATTGGCTGCCGTTTGTGTTTGGACCAGCGTTTGCCATTGATAGAGCTCCGCGTAGGTTGAAAGCTTCTGTAGAGAATTCATCTTCAAAAGATTCGCCCCAAATACTTTCGCCACCAGTACCGCGGCCATCTGGATCTCCACCTTGGATCATGAATTCAGGAATAACACGGTGGAAAATAAGACCATCATAGTAGCCGTTTTTGGAATGTGTAACAAAATTTTCTACTGTTTTTGGAGCGATTTCAGGGAACAATTTGATGCGGATAGTTCCTCGGTTTGTAATCATTTCTGCTTCGATTTCATTAGGTGCCACTTCTTTTGATAATTGTGGGTAAGTCATATTGTAAAAACTCCTTCTTTTGTTTGAATTTATTGTTTACTAACGTAGCCAAATAATAAGTAAATTAACAACGACAGCAATCAGATACAGTACTAGTATAACAGCTGAAACCCAAATGACAATTTTTTTAACCAAAAAGGCACATCCTTCACTTTATTTTTCATTCACTATCTTTTATTCTATAATGAAAAGGACAGTTTTAACAATAATACGAATAGAGATGATTTTTTTATGACAACTCGAACACGGAATTTATACATCTTAATGCTGGCAAACTTATTGATGTCGGCCAGTATGACAATGATTATGCCTTTTTTATCTCTTTATATTGAAACATTTGGTGATTATAGCAATGCTTACGTGCAAAGGTGGGCTGGTTATATTTTTGGCGTAACATTTTTAGTTGCCTTTATCTTTTCGCCGATCTGGGGTCGAATTGGTGATAAGCACGGTTATAAAGGGATTTTGATTCTGACATCGGTTGGTTTATCGATTTGTATTTTTCTGATGGGATTTGCGCATTCTGTCACTTACTTGCTGATTTTACGAATTTTCATGGGGATTGTAACTGGTTTTATTGGTGTAAGTAATGCCTTTATTGCAAGGCAAACTCCTCGTAATGAAGCCGGAAAAATTCTCGGCACATTGCAACTTGGAGGTGTGACTGGCATGCTGTTTGGCCCACTGATTGGTGGTGCGATGGCGGATTTATTTGGTTTTAAAGACACTTTTACCATTACTGGGATTGCAATGATGGTAGCGGCCCTACTTGTTGCTTTTGGTGTAAAGGAAATTCGAACAGACGAACAAAAAGAAGCTGCCAAAGTAGTCTATTCTCGTCGTGCAGTGTTAAAACAAATTTTTACGCTCCGAGTACTTTTCACTGTGATGGTTATTACTGCTCTTATTCAAATAGCGAATTTTAGTGTACAACCGCTTCTCGCACTGTATGTAGGAGATATGACAAAATCGGATAATATTGCGTTTTTATCTGGATTAGCGTTTTCTGCAACGGGGTTCGGGAACTTGGTGATGACGCGAAAATGGGGACAGCTTGGTGATAAATATGGATATGAGAAAATTTTAAATATCCTATTGATCATGGCAGCGGTTTTCGTTATTCCGCAAGCATTCGCGACGAATCTTTGGGTCTTTATCTTCTTCCGCTTTTTATTCGGTATTGCAATTGGTGGAATGGTGCCATGTACGACAGCTTATATTCGGCTTGCGGCGCCCGGAGTTATGCAAGGAGAAATGCTTGGATATAATCAGAGTGCTCGCTTCTTAGGAAATGTTATTGGACCTATTCTTGGTGGAACACTTGCTGGTTTTACTGGGATTCCAAGTGTTTTCTTATTTATGAGTTTTATGTTCCTCGTAGCATTTTTCATTTTACTTTATGCGCTTCACTCCGACCGAAAACGGCATGTGAACGTCGATTAATCTTTACAAACCTAAGATTTTTTCTTAGGTTTGTTTTTGTTGTTCTTCCTATTTAATTGTTTTTTAATTTACGTAAATTGATTTATAAAGTTAAGTTTCCTGCCTTTTTTTCAGATAAAAAAGTATGTTATAATAAAAAATATAAAAAGTACGGCGTTTATTTCGGTACTTCGTGAATAGTAAGGTTGTTGAAATTTGATGAGTTAGCACGATTTTCTAAAATTTTCGTTATAACTATGTTTCATTAAATGTAAGTACTTGCTTAAAAAAGTAATGATTTCCTGTTCTTATTTCACATTTCCAGGATGAGTTTCCGTATAAAAATTCTTCGAGGAGGAGCCGATATTGTCATTTCTTCATCTAGCAATTGTTCTGCCATTTATTGTGGCACTCTTAATCCCACTTATTTACAGGTGGACGAAACAAGTTCATACTGGCTGGTTAGTACTTCCGATTCCAGTGATTTTGTTTATTTACTTCTTAACATTTATTCCCAAAACGATGGACGGGGCAACGATTGTTTCCATGCCTTGGATCCCGCGACTTGGGATTAATTTTACAGTAGTAGTAGATGGGCTTAGTTTACTATTTGCACTACTTATTACTGGAATTGGTTCACTCGTTACATTTTACTCTATTTATTATTTAGGGAAAAAGAAAGAACGACTTAGCAATTTCTATACATTTTTATTTATTTTTATGACGGCAATGCTTGGGGTTGTCTTGAGTGATAACTTGATTGTGCTTTATCTTTTCTGGGAATTAACTTCGATTAGTTCATTTTTATTGATTGGGTACTGGTATCATCGTGAGCGTTCACGGTATGGCGCTCGTAAATCGATGATGATTACAGTCTTCGGTGGATTAATGATGCTCGGCGGATTTATTTTGCTTCATATTATGAGCGATTCTTTCTCCATTCGCGAGATTATTAGTAACGCGGATGTGATTAGTAATAATAGTTTATTCATTCCCGCGATGATTCTTGTGTTGCTCGGGGCATTTACGAAATCTGCGCAAGTCCCATTTCATATTTGGCTACCTGACGCAATGGAAGCACCTACTCCGGTTAGTGCCTATCTCCACTCTGCTACGATGGTCAAAGCAGGGATTTATATTGTAGCTCGCTTTACGCCTCTATTCGCAAGTTCGGGTGTCTGGTTTTGGACGGTATCACTCGTTGGGATTACGACGCTTTTCTGGGGTTCACTAAATGCCACAAAGAAAAACGATTTAAAAGCGATTTTGGCTTACTCGACAATTAGTCAACTTGGACTTATTATGTCACTTCTCGGTGTGGGAGCGGCCTCGCTTCACTTTGACACGCTAAGTGATGATATTTATGTGATGGCGATTGTAGCGGCCGTGTTCCACTTATTTAATCATGCGACATTTAAAGGTAGCTTATTTATGATGGTTGGGATTGTCGACCACGAAACTGGCACGCGCGATATTAGACGACTTGGCGGTTTAATGCGAATTATGCCTATTACAGCGACGATAGCGTTTATTGGAACATTCGCGATGGCCGGGATTCCACCGTTTAATGGATTTTTAAGTAAAGAAATGTTTTTTGAAAGTATGGTAAATATTACGCAGTTACAATTGTTTGATGCAAGTACTTGGGGTGTTCTTTTTCCTGTTGTAGCTTGGGTTGCGAGTGTATTTACGTTTGTTTATAGCATGATTATTTTCTTCAAAACATTTACTGGAAAAGTAAAACCTTACTTACTGCCGAAAAAACCACATGAAGCTCCGTTTGGACTCCTTTTACCTCCGATTATTTTATCCATTTTTGTGGTTGGAATTGGACTGTTTCCTAATATAATTGCAGAGCCGATTTTGGAGCCTGCTGTAAGAGCAATTGTTCCAGGGCTTACTACTGATTTTTCGATTCATATTGGTTTGTGGCATGGCTTTACACCCGCTTTACTAATGACGTTCGGCGTTGTTGCTGTTGGTATCGGGTTGTTCCTTACACATAAATATTGGAAACCTTGGATTACTACTCGGGTTCCAAAAGCACTTCGAATTGGAAAAACGTATGATAATGGGATGTATTATTTAGAACAAGGTTCCTACCGAATGACGATGTTTATTATGACTGGTTGGCTTAGGACTTACTTGAATTACATGTTATCCGCTTTTATTTTAATGATGGCTTCGGTCATGATTTTTACAAAAGCGCTTGATTTCAATTTTTCGAGTATGACGAAAGTGACGGTTGTTGATTTTGTTTTAGCGGCGGTTATTTTAGTGACGTTGGTTGGGATTGTCTTTTCCAAGTCGCGGATTACTTCAATTATTTTACTGGGAGCAATGGGATACACAATTAGTATTTTCTTTGTTATTTCAAGAGCTCCTGACCTTGCTTTGACGCAGCTTATTATTGAAACTATTTCAGTTGTGCTTTATCTACTTGTATTCTATCACCTTCCTCAGTTTAGTAATATTGAGGAAAAGCCGAAATGGTTATCAATGAAAACCTTTTTAAGTATCGGGGTTGGTGTGATTATCACACTGGTTTCCCTTTCAGCGTATAATACAACTTTTTATGATTCGATTTCGAAATACTATGTCGATAATGCATACGTGGAAGCGGCAGGACGAAATATTGTTAATGTTATCTTAGTTGATTTTCGTGGTTTTGATACGATGTTCGAAACAGCCGTACTATCTATTGCGGCGATTGGTATTTACGCGATGATTAAATTACGACTGACGAAACGAGGTGAGCATGATGAAAACGAATGACGTTCTACTGAGAAATGTAACGAAAGTAGTAGCTTTCATTATTTTCTTATTCTCACTCCATTTATTCTTTGCAGGACATTATAATCCTGGTGGCGGTTTTGTGGCCGGGCTTACAACAGCAGGTGCAATTACATTAACATTACTTGCTTATGATACAAAAACCGTGGCTAGTATGCTTAATATCAATACGATTATGCTTACTGGGATTGGTCTTGTTTTTGCTTTAGGTACAGGAATGATTGGGATTTTCACGGGCGATCCTTTCTTAACACATAAATTTGGTCATGTTGATTTGCCTATTTTAGGAGATACTGCATTACACACGGCGACATTGTTTGACCTTGGTGTTTACTTAGTTGTTGTCGGTGTAACACTTACGATAATTCAAACGATTGGGGAGAGTGACTAATGGAACTATTAATGTCTATATTAATTGGCTTGATTTTTGCAGCTGCGGTCTACTTAATTCTCTCTAAAAGTTTGCTACGGATTATCATTGGAACAGCCGTTTTAAGTCACGGCGTCAATTTGCTTGTACTTACGATGGGAGGCCTTAAAAAAGGCCGTGTGCCAATTCTTGGTACACCGGGAGCTGGAACATACAATGATCCGCTTCCACAAGCACTTATTTTGACTGCGATTGTTATAAGCTTTGGTGTAACTGCCTTTTTCCTTGTTCTTGCTTATAGAGCGTATCAGGAGCTTGATAGCGAGAGTGTATCCAAGACGAGAGGACATGAAGCCGATGATGAATAATTTAATTTTAATGCCGATATTGATTCCATTCCTTGGCGCAATTACGCTAATGCTACTTCCAAAACGAGTCGTCGTCCAACGGATATTTGCCCTTATTTTTAGTGGCATCTTAGTTGTGGCAACACTTGGACTTGTATTTTATATTCATGAAAATGGTATTACAACTGTGAACATTGGTAACTGGGCGGCTCCTTTTGGGATTACGATGGTTGGCGATATGCTTGCCGTCTTGCTTACGGCAACAACGAGTATAGTGTTATTCTGCGTGATTCTTTATTCTTTTTATACGATAGGAAAACCACGTGAGAAATTTCTTTATTATCCAGCGATTCTTTTTATGATTGTCGGGGTTAATGGTTCATTTTTAACTGGTGATATTTTTAATATGTTTGTGTTTTTCGAAGTTATGTTGATGGCGTCTTATGTGCTACTGGTTATTGGTGGGACACAAGTTCAATTAAAAGCAACGATAAAATACTTACTGATTAATGTGGTCGGTTCTGGATTTTTCGTTGTGGCAATTGCGCTACTTTATTCGATGATTGGAACGCTTAACATGGCGGATATTTCGCAAAAAATTACGGACTTAAATGGTGCGAATACTGGAATGATTAGCGTTGTCGCTGTTCTGTTCTTATTTGTATTTGGACTGAAAGCAGGTCTATTCCCGCTTTACTTTTGGCTTCCCGGTTCATATTTTGCTCCACCTATTCCGGTACTTGCTTTGTTCGGGGGACTTCTTACAAAGGTTGGAGTTTATGCGATTATTCGGACGTACACACTATTTTTCAGTTCGTTAACAGATTTTGTGGTTCCGCTACTTGGAATACTCGCGATTGTGACAATTATTCTTGGTGTTATTGGGGCCATTAGTTACTATGATATGAAAACGATTGTGATTTACAACATTATGATTGCGATTGGTGTCATACTATTTAGTGTTTCGATTATGACACGCGAATCGATGACTGGTGCAGTGTTTTACTTGATTCACGATATGATTATCAAAGCCGTCCTCTTCCTCATTGTTGGAATTGTAATGGCAATTACAGGATACTCTAGTGTAAAAAAATTCAGCGGATTAATGAGCGTGAAGCCTTCGCTTGGTTGGATTTTCTTTATTGCTACATTAGGTCTTTCAGGAATTCCACCTCTTAGCGGATTTATAGGAAAACTTTTGATAGTCGAAGGTGCTTTCTCTGCTGGTCAAATAGTTGGAGGTATCATCATTTTATTATCCAGTTTATTCGTCCTCATGTCTTTAATCAAAGTCTTTACGAGAGGCTTTTGGGGCGAGAAAAAAGGCGTGTTTAATTTACAAATCCCCTATAAAAAAATGCTCGTACCAGTAGTTATTCTTCTTACGATTTCAATTGGTTATGGTGTGTTTAGTAACGCAATTTATCCGTTTATTGAACAGGCGGTTGACCCTCTTGTTGACCCTTCTGTTTATATACAAGCGGTGATAAAGGAGTGATAAAAGATGGCTTTTCAACTTATTCTTAATATAATACTTGCTTGTTTATGGATGTTTCTTGAGTCATCGTTTAGTTTTGCGACATTTATCATCGGTTTTATTATTGGGATATTTTTGCTCTTATTTATGCGACGCTTTCTCGGATCAAGATTTTACATTTTTAGGTTGTTCGCTCTTGTCAAATTAGTTTTCCGATTCTTACATGATTTAATTGTCTCCACAGTTCATGTAAGTCGGATTGTTTTGAAAAAAGATATGAATATTCGACCAGGGATTTTCAGATACGATACAACGCTTGAAACAGACTGGGAAGTAACTATGCTTGCGTTACTAATTACTTTAACCCCTGGTACACTTTCGATTGATATTTCGGATGATTATAAAGCAATCTATGTTCATTCTCTTCATGTACCTAATATTGAAGAGGAAATTGCGACGATTCGTAAGTCTTATGAAGGTGCGATTATGGAGGTGTTCCACGGATGATTATTCAAATCGCTTTATCCATTGGTTTACTACTCTATTCAATTTCAACTTTCTTGTATCTTTATCGTATTTTAAAAGGACCAACCACTTCTGACAAAGTAGTGGCGCTGGATTCTATTGGAATGAACTTAGTTGCCATCGTGGCCCTACTTTCAATGTTTTATGATACACACGCCTTTTTGGATGTTATTTTACTTATTGCGCTTCTTGCATTTATCGGAACAGTCTCTTTTGCCAAATTTATTGAGAAAGGGAAGGTGATTGACCGTGAACGTGATAATTGAGATTATTATTTCTATTATGATTTTAATCGGTGGCCTGCTTAGTATTTTGGCGGCAATTGGCGTTATCAGACTACCGGATGTCTATACAAGAACACATGCCGCTGGAATTAGTAATACTTTTGGAGTTAGTTTGCTTCTTTTTGCTACGGTTGGTTATTTTTTCCACTCAGGTGAAGGTTTTAATGCGCGAGTACTTCTGGCAGTACTGTTTATTTTCTTAACAACGCCAGTAGCTTCTCATCTTATTAACCGGGCTGCCTATGATACCGGGGTTCCGCTAGCTATTCGAATTCGTGACCAATTACGTTCGGTGAAAAAAGACGACATCAAGAAAAAGAAAAGCCTTATTATTCGCCAAGAACAAATTGAAAAAGCGCGACAAGAACGGGAAGAATTGGAAGAACGAATGGAATGGGAACGACGCGAAGAAAAAATCGATGAGCGTGAAGATCAAGAAGAACAAGAACGCGAACGCGAGGAACAAACGATTGAAGAGCAGTCCGACGATTCTGAGCATGAAATCATTGAACAAGATGAAAGTGAAACTGACTCAGATGAAGATAAGACTGATAAATAAAACAAGCATGGCAAGAGTTCATTAGTTGATCTCTGCCATGCTTTTTATTTTCGTTTCTTTTTAACAGCAATTGTACATCTGCTTATACATATTAATTTATCGGTCTCATCAATAATTTTAATTTCCCAGACTTGAGTACTTTTGCCGAGATGGACTGCTTTTGCGGTAGCGGTTACTATGCCTTCTTGCTTTGATGCTAGATGGTTAGCATTAATTTCTAAACCAAATACAATTTCATCTGGTTCTATTGATTTAGCAGCACCAATACTAGCTGCATGTTCCGCCAAAACAACAGAAACCCCGCCATGCAAATAGCCAAATGGTTGATGGACTTTTTCTGTTACTTCTAATTGAACAACGGCTTTTCCTTTTTCTACTGAAACAATTTCAATACCTATAGTTTCTTGAAGTCCCATATGTTCCCTTCTCTCCGAATTTGATTTATACTTTATTATATAAGAGTTAGAAGAAAAATTCTAGAATAGGTTTTTAATAAGCTCATTGTGGTAAAATAAAAATAGACTTTTTGACAGGAGAGATTTGATGTCGATATTTACGAATACACCATTAATTGCATCTATTATTGCGATAGTGTTTGCCCAAGTGGTCAAAGTGCCGATTCATATTTTAGTTTACCGGAAATTTAATCTCGGGCTCATGTTTTCCACTGGTGGTATGCCTAGCTCTCACTCGGCTGCGGTTACTGCACTTATGACAACACTCGCAATTGAATACGGGCTAGATTCACCTTATTTCGCGATTGCTGTTGTATTTGGCATTATCGTAATGTTCGATGCGACTGGCGTTAGAAGACAAGCTGGTGAACAAGCAGTTGTTTTAAACAAATTAGTGACTGATTTCCAAGACTTCGTGGAGCATGCAAAAGGGCTCGCAGCACCTGAACAAGAAGAAAAAACGAAGCACTTAAAAGAATTACTTGGTCATAAACCAATGGAAGTTTTCTTTGGAGCTTTGACCGGGATTGCGATTGGATTTATTTTAGAAATATTTATGTAAATAAAAAGCTGACTTATTGTAGTCAGCTTTTTTTGTTAGTTGTTTGTTTATAGCTTTATGTTAAAGGGAAAATTATGATATTAATGGATTTTTACAAAAGGGGCTGACTTCGGTGAAAAAGGTAACACTCATTTTCGGCATTTATACTTTTATTCTCGGAATCATAGTGGGGATTATTGCCGCTTTATTTTTAGCAATGGTTCATTTTGCAACGACTTTTTTATGGGATTATCTTCCCAATCAATTTGATTTTTCATGGTACTATCCTCTACTAATTGGCTTGATCGGTAGTTTTTTTGTAGGAATGGTTCAGCTGAAATTTGGTGACTATCCGCGGTCGATGCATGACAATGTTGCTGAGGCGAAGAAAACTGGTCGGATGGAGTATCGCAAAGTTCTGCTTCCTACGATACTTAGCGCTTGGATTATTTTAACATTTGGGGCGAGTGTTGGTCCGGAAGCCGCTTTAATTGGTATTGTAGGTGGTGCCACAACTTGGATTATTGACCATTTAAAATTATCTATGGCGCATAAAGAAGAACTTGTTAGTTTGAGTGTTGGCGCGATTATTTCCAGTATTTTCCATGCGCCATTTAGTGGGCTTGCTGAGGAAATTGATGACAGTAGTCAAGCGAAGAAAATTCCTAAAAACTCTAAATTAGTTTTATCGCTTCTTATTTCTTTTAGCGCACTCGGGTCCTTTCTCTGGCTCAAGTCGTTTTTACAAATGCCAGCGAGTATTTTTGCGATTCGTTTGCCTGATATGGGTTGGTCTTGGTGGTTTATTTTACTTTTTATTCCTACAATTATTCTCGGATGGCTCTTTAGTATTTATTTTCAGCAATTGCAAGTCTATATCGCGCAAGCTGCTTCTTTTATAAAAAACAGAATGATTAGAGCGATTATCGGTGGATTGAGCATTGGTTTATTTGGGATTATTTCCTCGTTTATGTTATTTTCCGGCGAACATCAGCTGATTGAATTGACTACAACTGTTCAAAATTATTCGATTCCCTTTTTACTTATTATCGCCTTGTTAAAACCTGTTTTGGTCGCGATTTGTTTAGCTACTGGTTGGAATGGCGGGGCTATTTTCCCGGCGATTTTCACTAGTACGATTATGGGGTACATAGCAACATTTTGGATGGATGGATCGACTGGTTTCTTAATCACTATTTTTGTTACTGCAAGTTGTACAAAAATCATTGGAAAACCGGTTCTAACTGCATCTATTTTATTATTTATATTCCCACTTCAATTCTTTCCATTTATTTTATTAACTGCATTTATAGTGAATAAAAATTGGTTAGTTAACTTTAAAAAAGCATAAAAAACTAAAGATTTCTCCTTAGTTTTTTATGCTGCTTTTTTTATATAGAATCTTCCTTTTATCTCTTTTAATACTTTCTTATTCAGGAGAAGTATTATCTTTTCGTTTAATTGTTTGCGAGAAATTTTGCCATATTTCGCCATTTTTATTTTATTAATGTATCTAGGTATTTGTTGGTAGCCATTCTCACTTTCAATTTCCAATTTGTCGCATAGGTACTGGAGGGCATAGACTATTCTTTCTTCTGCGGACAAATCATACTTAATTAATTCATTATAAAGGTTCTTATTATTTATTAACGTTTCTTCTAAAAGCCATTCCATATAAGAAGGCTTATTGGTAGCATAGTTTAAGAAATATTCCCTATCAATAAAAATTAAGGAGACATCTGTATCACAAACTAATCTTAATTCATTTTCTCCGCTAATTTTGGCAACTTGTTGGTTAATTATATCCCCATTAGAAAAAAAATGAAGTATCTGGAATTTTTTATTTTCTACATGAAGAATTCCATTTGTGATAATAATAAATTCATCTTGAAAAGTTTCACTATCAATTTTCTTGTTTTTAGAAAGTTTTTCAAAGCGAACCCATTTATCTTGTAATTTATATTTATCTAATTCTCGGATCATTTCTTTTACTTTTTCGTTAAACAAATGTATCTCCTCCTACTAGTTTTACTTAGTTTAGCAGGATTAGAGATAAGACTTATGTGGAAATTACACACTATTTCAATATCTTTATATAGATTTTATTACAGTGAAAATATCTATATTCAAAGAATGGTACTTATTTAGGAGCAATCCCAGTTATACATAATATTAGAAAAGTCCCGATTGATTAAATCTTGTTTATTAATAAAGAAATTCGCAACACCGCAGTCGCCCCACATAATCGCCATTCTATTTTCATCAAAATCTTCGGATGCTAATTGGAACAAAAGTGTGTCGTGATGGGGATTTTCTGCATACATACGCGGATCTTCTTGCGTGAAGAATGGATACCCGCCGAGCTGACTGCCCTCATTTGCTAGGTTGTATAACTCATCAGCTTTATCTTCCTCATCAGCAAAAATCTGATCAGCTAACTCATAAAAATTATTACCAAACTCATTTTCAAAATCAAAGCTATCTTGTAGCAAAATTTGATCCGATACTTGACCAGTTATTTTAAATTCTCCATTTACAACCGGATAAAAATCTGTTTTCGCTACATGTTCAAAAAACGCATCTTGCTCTTCGGCAGTTAGGCTCTCACTTCCTAAGTCATCAAAGAAAAACACCCGAAAACCTTCCTGGCTCGTCGGATTTTCAAAATTAAGTCCGTAAAAATCATCTTGATAATCTACATAAAAAGCGAGCAATCCAAATTCTGGATAATTTTCCATTTGTGGCATTTCTGAAAAATTGATTTGTGCCAAAAGAGAAAGCGGCTTTCCTTCTTCCGTTACAGGATAACCTTGTTCTTTCGGCAAGTATCCGCGACCACCAGCCTTGCTTTGAAGTAATGATAGTGTACCAGCTTCTTTAAAATGTATTTCCATGCGCTCTTTTTCTGTTTCCAAAAAGCGTTCGGCCCATTCACTTGGGAGTATATCAAAAAGTTCTTCCATGACGTACCTTCTTTCTTTTTTTATAATCTAGCACGATTCTTTAACAATCCCAGTTAAAAATAACATTGGAAAAATCCCGATTAATTAAATCCTGTTTATTAATAAAGAAGTTTCCGACGCCACTCATACCCCACATTATATCTATTTCACAACCTGGCTCTTCACTATACTCGCTATCTAATTGAAACAGCAATGTGTCGTGATACGAATTTTCCGTACGTATTCGCGGATCTTCTTGGGTGAAGAACGGAAAACCACCAATTTGACTACTATGTGTTGCAAGGTTAAATAGCTCTTTTGCTTTATCTTCATCATCACCAAAAATTTGCCCTATGATGTCATAAAAATTACTACCAAATTCCTTTTCAAACTCTAGACTATCATTCATCAAAAGTTCTTTCGTTACTCGACCAGTTAGTTTATACTCCCCTTCGACAACAGTATAAAGGTCTGATTTATCAACACCTTCAAAATAAACAGCTTGTTCTTCTGCAGTCATGCTCTCTCTATCTAAATTCTCAAAGAAAAACACACGAAAACCATGTTGTTCTGTCTGATCATCAAAATTAAGACCGTATAAATCATCATGGTAATCAACATAAAAAGCAAGTATTCCTGATTTTGGGTAATTCTCTATTTGCGGCATTTCCGCAAAATTTATTTGCGCTAAAAAGAAAAGCGGTTCTCCTTCTTCATTCACTGGATAGTCTTGTTCTTTCGGTAAATATCCTCGTCCACCAACCTTGCTTTCTACTAAAGAAATCACGTCTTCATTTTTAAAGCTTAACTCAATACGTTCTTTCATTGTTTTTGAAAATTTTTCTGCCCATTTACTTGGAAGTATCTCAAAAAGTTGTTTCATGAACTTACCTTCTTTCATTTTCCCTTCATTATAACATAACAAAAAAGCAATATCTGTTAGTGCAGATATTGCTTTTAGAGGTTTTATTTATAGAATTTAAACTTACCTTTACTAGCAAGGACGCCTGAACCACCAATTAGTAATAGCGCACGGTCATCAATAACTTTTTTCATAACGGAAGCTGGGTAGCCTTTTAGGTTTTTGCCGAAAACAACACCGATCGCGTCGTTATCACCTAGTGAGCAAACTGTTCCTTTTTCATGATAAACAAAGTCTTGTAGATCTGTTTCGCCTTTAACTAATTTAGCTAAGTTCACTGCAGCCACATCTGCTTGTTGCATTGCAATTTGAGCAGTTGGCGGGAATGGACGGTCGTTTGCAGGGTTGATGATTAGTGAACAGTCACCAACAATTAAAATTTCTTCGTTACCAGGAACGGTTAAATTGTTGTTTACTTTCACACGACCACGGCCAGCTTCAAAACCAGATGCTTCAATAACACTATTACCACGAACTCCGGCAGCCCAAATAATTGTCGCTGCTTTAATTTCACGCACTTCTGTTTCACTTTCTGCATATTTAACGCCATCAGCTGTAGCTTCTTTGACTGGTTTACCAACATGGAATTCTACGCCGCGATCTTCAAGTACACCAACACCATAATCAACGAGTTTCGCATCAAATTGTGGTAATACTTTTGGAGCTGCTTCCATGCAATAAATACGCACTTTTTCGCGTGGCACATCGTACTCTTTTACTAGTTCTGGAATACGATTAGTTAATTCCCCAAGAAACTCAATTCCAGTAAAGCCAGCGCCACCAACGATAATTGTTAATAATTCATCGCGTGGATCTGTTTTCCATTTAGCAAATTGCGCTTCAATATGCGCACGAATTTTTTTAACGGATTCTACACTTGTAATAGTGAATGCATATTCTTTCAAACCACTGATGCCAAATGTTTCTGCTTCTGACCCAAGAGCAATTAATAAATAGTCATAGCTGATATCGCCATTTGCATCTAATGTGACAGTTTTTTCGTCTTTATTAATTTTTACTACAGTATCTTGAATAAATGTCGTTTTCGTATTGTTTACAACTTTATCAAGTGGATACATTAGTTTTTCTGGTTCAATTGTTCCAGCTGCTGCCTCGTGTAACCAAGTCGTTTCATGGTGATAGTCATTCTTATTCACTAGAACGATGTCGGCTTCCAAGTTTCTTTGTTGTAACTTGCGTAAAGTTTTTAGTCCCCCGTATCCTGCTCCGAGAATGACAATTTTTGGTTTACTCATTTGTTATCACATCTACTTTCCCTTATATTTTTCTTCACAAAAAAAATTGCATTAAGAATTTCTTACTGCACCTATGTAGATTGCGCTAAAAATCTACTGTAAACAATGAAAAAAGTGAAAATGGTAAGTACCAATATATTCCCTCTTTCATAGCTTACAAACTATATCATAGACTTTTTAACTTTCATTTTCAAGAAAGCGAACTCAAGGGTTTAAGCTTCTTTGGAGCATGGTTAGAGTGGTATACGATTTTTTTCACAATAAAGCTTTGAGACGACTTGGTTTTCTTAAAAATCTTTTATTTGATTCGCAATTGGTCTAGTTCATTTTTTTCATATTATAATGAAGATAATCCCGTAAACATTCTTTTTCAAAAATATATGCTAAAATATGCTTATTGCAACTTTAGCGATTTCATAAGGAGATTAGTAACTAGGGGGTGATGTATTTTGGATGAAAAAACAAAAATTTATGATATCACAATCATTGGTGGCGGACCGGTTGGGCTATTTGCTGCTTTTTATGCCGGAATGCGCAGTGCGAGTGTGAAAATAATAGAAAGTTTACCACAATTAGGTGGACAGCTTTCAACGCTTTATCCTGAGAAGTATATTTATGATATTCCGGGCTACCCTGCTGTACGCGCACAGGAACTTGTTAACAATTTGATTCAGCAAATGAAACCATTTAATCCGACAATTGCGCTAGAAGAAGCAGTACAAAGTGTTGACAAGCAAGTTGACGGTACATTTGAAATCATCACGAAGAAAGATACACATTATAGTAAAGCGGTCATTATTACTGCTGGAAACGGCGCATTTGAGCCAAGACGCTTAGACATCCCAGAAGTAGAACAATATGAAGGAACAAATATTCATTATTTCATTAATGATCTTAGTCGTTTTTCCGGTCGTCGAGTTGCTGTTTGCGGTGGCGGGGATTCTGCGGTTGATTGGGCACTCATGCTTGAAAAAGTCGCAAGTTCAGTCGCAATTGTTCATCGCCGTAATGCGTTCCGTGCACACGAACATAGCGTGAATAATTTAGAAAAATCTTCTATTGCCATCAAAACACCATTTATCCCAACCGAAGTACTCGGTAACGGAGATAAATTAACGCATATTACTTTGCAAGAAGTCAAAGGTGACACTACGGAAACACTTGAAATTGACGATTTCATCATTAACTACGGTTTTGTTTCTTCGCTTGGTCCGATTAAAAATTGGGGGCTAGAACTAGAACGCAATTCGATTATCGTTAATTCCAAAATGGAAACAAGCATACCAGGTATTTACTGCGCAGGTGATATTTGCACTTACGACGGCAAAGTAAAACTAATTGCGACCGGATTTGGAGAAGCTCCAACTGCTGTAAATAACGCGATGAATTTTATTGATCCAAAAACACGCGTACAACCAATGCACTCCACATCTTTATTCGAATAATAACAGAAACCACGAGGTAACTTGTGGTTTTATTTTTTACTCACCGGGAAAAGTTCTTTGTAGATATTTTTTAGGAGGAGATTAGCAATGAATGTACTCGTAATTGGCGCAAATGGTAAAATTGGTCGTCTTTTAGTAGAAAAGCTTGCCATGGAAAAAGGCTTTTTTGTCCGAGCAATGGTTAGAAAAGCCGAACAAGTAAGCGCACTTGAAAAACTTGGTGCAAAGCCAATTATCGCCGATTTAAAAAAAGATTTTCACTATGCCTATGATGAGATTGAAGCGGTTATTTTCACAGCTGGCTCCGGGGGTCATACGCCTGCTTCCGAAACGATTAACATTGATCAAAACGGAGCGATTAAGGCAATCGAGACCGCCAAAGAAAAAGGTGTACGACGTTTTATCATTGTTAGCTCTTATGGCGCCGACAACCCGGAAAACGGTCCTGAATCCCTCGTTCATTATTTAAAAGCCAAACAAGCAGCTGATGAAGCGCTAAAAAGAAGTGGGCTTGATTACACAATTGTCCGCCCTGTAGGCCTCTCTGATGATCCTGCCATTGGCAAAATCGCTGAAGTTTCCGAAAAACCTAAAACAAATATTCCACGAGCTGATGTTGCAGATTTTATTAGTGAAGCTTTATCCGAGAAATCTAGTTTCTATAAAACCTATACTATCGAAAGCGGCGACACCCCAATTAAGCATTTTTTTAACTAATAAAAAGCGATGAGTCCGATTATGAGCTCATCGCTTTCTTCTATATTAAAACGGATTCTCTTCCAAAAATGTATATATATTCGCAACTAATTCCTCTGCTGTTTCTCCGCGAACCACTTCCCCGTCCACTAAAGCAAACAAACTTGTCGCGCATAAATCACAATATGTCAGACAATCATATTCAATCACGTCTAAACTATCATCCGCATCTAATTTTGCAAACGCCGCATCTGCCCCGCTCGCCAAATTATTGACGCAAAATTCCACAATCGGATTCATTTCCACTTGCCTCCTAGCCTATTACATTGTTGCTAAGTATCCACGGTCAGTCATCACTTGATAAATATCTTTCAACCGAGGATTGCCTTCCGCAATAATTTCACCATCAACCACAATGACAGGGTACATATAATCTTCCTCGACAATTTTATTCGCCATATCCGCTAAACCAGTTTCATTTGGCGGATTAAAAATATCCACATACTCTACCACAAACGGCTGCCCAGAAAATTTTCGACCAATAGCTGCTCGAAGCCATTCCTCTGTTTCCTTCGAGGATGGCGCTCCGACACAACTCGCACAAATAGTCGTTGAACCATAAACATATAATTTTGCTTCATTTACCATCACGCTTCACCTCACTATTATTGTACAAAAACCTACCAAAAAAAGCGACTAAGCTGTTTCACGAAGCATAACTATTAAATTTTATGAATTTTTATAAAGATATGAATTGACACAAATTTACAGATATATTATAATATTTCCAATACATTGCTAATCTTTAAAGCAGTAGTGTATTAATATGATAAACTATCTCTAGGTTGTACCCGTGATTTCACGGTCAACATATAAGTAACACTCCCTTTAACAATTGGGCGCGCAACCCAATTGTCTTTCAACCTTACCAGTTGAAAGAGCACGTTCCTTTCTGAGCCTTAGGAACGTGTTTTTGTTTGGGCCGTTTGAGCAAAGCGAATTACGGACCAAATATGCATGCGAGTGAAACGAGCATGTAATCCTTCCCGTAAAGTGCGCCCTCCACTCAAAAATTTCCTTCCCATTAAAATCCATCCACCATCCAATTGAAACCCTCTATCCCATTCGGCCCGTTCGAAGCAAAGCAAGTTATAGGCCAAATATACATTCACGTAAAGCGTGTGTCTGCCATACAAACAAAATCATCATCTAAAATAGTCGATTTTTTAATATTTTCAGAACAATACAAACACCATTCCTCATTTATATATTATATATATTGCAAATACCCTTTTCATTTCCCTCTATAACAAGAAAAAACCTACATATGCCTATGTTTTCTTCCTATAACACGCCTCAATACAAATATGACAATTTTTTGAATCCCATTATACTTGAAGAAAATTCTATCCAAAAGCCATTTTATCTAAATAATTTCTCTGATACAATAACATTGCTTTGAGACGTATTCGATTGAAACTACAACATTTTTGACAATTTTTATACTAAATTAGTCAATTTTGAAGAACAATTAATTATAAATACGTCCAAAAAATAAGGAGGAAATTAAATATATGCATAAATTAATTAAAATAATGTTAGTTTTATTTTTAACGACAACCGTATTTTTACCATTTAGTAATGTACGGGCAGCTTCAACAGATGTGGTAAACATACCAGATCCTTATTTAAATGAAGGTCTTAAAAGCATCGTAGGAAATCCATTCTTAACCGAATTGACTGAAGCGAATCTTGAAACCATTAGCGTCGCTGATATCTCTTATATGAATGGAGTACCTGGGTATGCTGTAACTGGTTTAATTAGGGATTTAACCGGCCTTGAAAAAGCGGTCAATATGACCAAATTATATCTTTCCAATCAAACACAAATTACAAATTTAAATCAGATTAAAGATTTACCTAAACTGAAAAAAATCGTTGGTGTTACTACTGGATTGAATGACATTAAAGCTCTTGGCGAAATGCCAGCACTAGAAGAAGTAGAATTAGGTGGAGATTATATTACTGATTTCACTCCATTACTTGAAAAAGACAATTTAAAATCATTTTCTTATAATTCATATGCTTGGCTAAATCCAGCATATCACCAAATCGATAATGAAGAATTTAAAAAATTTGCAAACCTTAAATCACTCGAGAACTTAGATGTAACTTGGAATAATATTACCGATTTATCAGCATTAACTGCAAATGATCATATTACAAACTTAAATCTAAGTTACAATAAGTTCACTAATGTAGCTCCAATTGCTACAATGAAAGAACTTAAAGTCCTTTATTTAAACAATAACAACCTAACTTCCATTGACTCATTAAATACACTAAGAGGATTAACTATTGCTTACGCTGATAATAATAACATTACTGACTTAAGTAATTTAAAAGACTTTTTTGAAGGCATGGATGTCATTGGGGATTATAAAGGCTTACAAGTTAACAATCAAACTATCACACTTCCAACTATCAATATCAAAGAAGGCGCAACAGCTATTTCAAATAATCCTACTTTGGATATTGACGGCGAAAAAATGCCTGTTTCTAGCATTTCTGATAATGGAACAGTATCCGCTGATAATAAGACTGTTTCTTTTTCTAACTTACCAGTTGGAAATAAGACTGTCACTTATAAAGCAACATTCACAGCAACTTCTGCTAAAGGAGTACCACTTAGCTATTCCATTAAAGTATCACAACCAATTCATGTATCTGCACAATCCGATTCAACTGTAAGCGTATTTTACAAAGATGAAAGTGGCAATGAACTAGCGCCAAGTGAAACAATTTCAGGTCAATCAGGCGAAGATTACCAAACAACAGAAAAAACAATTACAAACTACACTTTAAAAGAAATCGTGGGCCAAGCTTCTGGACAATTTGGCGACACCGATACCACCGTCACTTATGTTTATGAAAAAGCTGACGGCGCTCCTGTTACCGTTAAATATGTGGATGGCGACGGTAACGAATTAGCTACTTCTGACACACTTAACGGAAAAATCGACGCTCCTTACCAATCTACAGCTAAAAGCATCGCAGGTTGGACAGTTAAAACTACTCCGGCCAATGCTTCAGGCGTATTCACGAGCACGAACCAAACCGTCACTTATGTTTACGAAAAAGCTGACGGCGCTCCTGTTACTG
>NZ_JAARZL010000008.1:0-47243 GCF_014229295.1 Listeria farberi | reverse complement strand
CCTGCCTGTCACGCAGGAGATCGCGGGTTCAAATCCCGTCGGGACCGCCATTATGGCTTGGTAGCTCAGTTGGTAGAGCACTTGATTGAAGCTCAAGGTGTCGGCAGTTCGATTCTGTCCCAAGCCACTTTTTTTCTTTTATTAATATGGAGGGGTAGCGAAGTGGCTAAACGCGGCGGACTGTAAATCCGCTCCTTCGGGTTCGGTGGTTCGAATCCACTCCCCTCCACCATTATTATAGGGGCATAGTTTAAAGGTAGAACTGAGGTCTCCAAAACCTCCAGTGTGGGTTCGATTCCTACTGCCCCTGCCATATATAAAATAATGGCGGATGTGGCGAAGTGGTTAACGCACCTGATTGTGGTTCAGGCATTCGTGGGTTCGATTCCCATCATCCGCCCTTTTTGTTTTTATAAAACTATTATAATTGTTGGGCCATAGCCAAGCGGTAAGGCAACGGACTTTGACTCCGTCATGCGTTGGTTCGAATCCAGCTGGCCCAGTTAATGCGGAAGTAGTTCAGCGGTAGAACATCACCTTGCCAAGGTGGGGGTCGCGGGTTCGAACCCCGTCTTCCGCTTTTTTAGTTGAATATTGTGCGGCGCCATAGCCAAGTGGTAAGGCAGAGGTCTGCAAAACCTTTATCACCGGTTCAAATCCGGTTGGCGCCTCCATTTGCATAATTAATGTTTTAAAGTTATAATTTAATATATTGTTACGCCGGCGTGGCGGAATTGGCAGACGCGCTGGACTCAAAATCCTGTGCCCGCAAGGGCGTGCCGGTTCGACCCCGGCCGCCGGTATACTATAATACCAACGTTTCTAACGATTCGTTGGTATTTTTTTATTGTAAAGGTGGAATCTGCTTGAAAGTTATGTTATAAATAGAGACGGAAAAGGCCAATTTAGTAGAAGAGGTGTATAATTAAATGTTTTCAAAAATAAATTACAAAAATGGAAATATTACTTTTCTTGATCAAAGTGGTCTTTTGAAAGAGGATATTTTACAAGTTCAATATCCTAATGATTTACTGTTAGATGTTGGCTTTTATGGGGAGCAATATAAAATTTTTGTAATAAAAAATTTGAATTGGGAAGAACCGGTGGTAGTTTATGCATTAACGGATTTTAATGACATGTTATACTACTTACAAAAAATAATTAATGATATAACTATGTTTAAATAAATTTACAGAGGTGGAGAAAATGACAGAAATTATTTATTTAAAAGGCGACGCTACAAATCCGATGGCAAAAGGAAATAAAATTATCGCACATATTTGTAATGATGTTGGTGGTTGGGGAAAAGGTTTTGTTTTAGCTATTTCTAGAAAGTGGAAAGAGCCAGAAAAAGTGTATAGAAAATGGTATAAGGACAAAAATAATTTTAAATTGGGAGAAATTCAACTGGTTCCAGTGTTGGATTATATTAGTGTTTGTAACATGGTTGGTCAGAAAGGAACAAAAACAGGATCAAAAGGTGCTCCCATTCGATATGAAGCAGTAGAAAGCTGTTTAAAAAAATTGTCTAAAATTGCGCAAGAGCAGCAAGCGAGTATTCATATGCCTAGAATTGGGTGTGGATTGGCTGGCGGAAAATGGGAAATTATTGAACCTATTATTAGAAAAACACTTACGGATAAAGGTATAGAAGTATATATTTATGATTTTGATTAAGAAAGCAAAATATTTCGATGAAAGCATTATCGGTGGATGGTCTTTAAAGAATATCCACTGATAGTGCTTCTTTTGTTAGTTTATAGTAACCAATGGATAAATGAAATACATTAATATGCCTGTAAAATAGCAAATTTGTTGGAATGCTAATTTCATAAAAACGCATTCATTAAATTTTTTTCCATTTTTAGTAAAAAAGGCTTGCACTTTAAAAAAAATGGGTGTATTGTATATAGATGTTGAATGTCCATTAAGGATATTGAAAGGTAATAATGGGAAGAGGGAGGATTTTTATTATGAAGTTGAGCAAAAGTATGGATCAGGTTTTTTGTATTATGACGATGTTGTACACCCAGAAGGTAGATGTTCCCATTTCTTCCGTAACTATTCATCACCGTTTGCGTGATTCGTCGCCGTCTTATATTAGTAAAATTTTGAGGAAGCTAGTCGTTAGCGGGCTGATTAATTCAGTGTCGGGTAATAACGGTGGTTTCACGCTTGCTAAAGACCCTGAAGAAATTAATTTGCTGGACATTGTAGAAGCAGTGGAGGGGAAAATTGATACATACCCAGATTCCGACTTAATCCACACTGTTTTCTCTGACTATCATGAATTTGCAGAGTCCGGAATACACACCATTACAAGTGCTTTTAGAAACGCTGATAAAGAATACGCTAATTATTTATACTCGCAAAAATTATCTGTTTTAGTAGAGCAAGTTATTGGGAAAGAACGAACCACTATCATAGATTGGAACGAAGCGTAATAAATCTTTAAAAGAAAGAAGTGCGGTAATAAAATGGATATGGTAAAAAATGAGTGGAAAAAATTATTTAAAAACAAAATACTACTTTTATCATTTGTAGTTATTCTGTTTATTCCACTTTTATATGCAAGCTTTTTCTTAAAATCCGTCTGGGATCCGTATGGCAAAACAGGGGATTTACCAGTAGCGGTAGTTAACAATGACAAACCGGTTGATTATTACGGTCAAACAATGGATGTTGGTGATCAGTTAGTAACCAAACTGAAAAGTAACAAAGAACTCGATTGGAATTTCCTCTCCAAAGAAGACGCGGAACAAGGTTTAAAAGATGGCAAATATTATATGGTTGTCACGATTCCAAAAGATTTCTCTAAAAATGCAGCATCCGTTTTAGATAAAGATCCGAAAAAAATGGAATTAACCTATAAAACAAACGGCTCGCTTAACTATTTAGGACAAGTTGTGAGTGAACAAGGAGCCAAACAACTGAAAAGCGAGGTTTCCGCTGAGGTAACAAAATCATACGCGGAAGCAATTTTCGATAAAATTAAAGAGTCTGGTGATGGGTTCGCTCAAGCCGCTGATGGCTCTGGAAAAATTAAAGATGGTCTCGTGAAATCACAAGAAGGTAATAAAACAATTTCTACTAATTTAAAAACGCTCGCAGATAGCTCTTTAACGTTCAAAGATGGCGCTAATACGTTAGAAGTTGGTTTAAAAACTTACACAGATGGCGTGAACACTGCGGCTGCTGGTGGCGATAAACTAAATGCTGGTGTTTCAACGCTTGCTGCTGGTGTAGGGCCACTTAAAGACGGTGTGGCTGCACTTGACGGTGGAGCAACGAAATTATCAAATGGAGTTTCGACATACACATCAGGAGTAGATACACTTTCTGGTGGAATTAATCAAGCATACAATGGTTCTACTGCCCTTTCTGCTGGTTTAAACAAAATGAATGGCAGCGTACCAGCTCTTGCATCTGGAGTAACACAATTAAACGACGGTCAAAAAAGTCTGGCAACTGGCTTAAATTCACTAGTTGATGGTAGTAATAAACTTTCAGCAGGTTTAAAAGAACTAGATGGTAATTTAACTAATAGCCAAGGTAAAATAGCTCAATTAAAACAAGGTATGAATGATTTACAACAAGGTATCGACCAATTAAATCAAAATGTAAACGGTGAAGATGCAGCACTCGCTAAACAACTACAAGCACTTCAAAAAAGCTTAACTGATTTACAAAATGGTTTAACTTTTATTAAATCCAATGCGAACTTCGATGCCGAAGCAATTAAAGCAAAAATTAATGCAACAAACGGTGTGAGCGCAGAAGATAAACAAAAAATTATTGATGCTATTCAAGCTGATTTAGATAAAGAATCACAAAAATCTGCCACTCAAGTAGCGACTGTAGAAAAACTACAAAGTGGATTATCAGCGCTTGATTTAGCAGCTTTAGAGTCACAAGTAACTGAATTGCAAACTGGTGTAGCGAAAATTTCAGCTGGTTATAAAGCGGTTCATGGTGGAACTACAGAAGCATTTAATGGTATCCATCAAGCAATCAATGGTTCGGGCAGTCAAACTTTACTCGGTGGTGCGAACCAATTAACAGCTGGACTAAAATCAGCACAAGCCGGCAATGCCAAATTAGTTGCAGGAACAAATGAACTTAACAACCAAATTCCAACTTTAACTTCAGGCGTAGGACAACTTGCTGCCGGTAGTTCAAATATGGAAAACGGCTTAAGTCAGTTAAATGATGGAAGTAATAAACTTGCAAGCAATTCAGACGCATTACGTTCAGGCGCAACAGAACTACAAGGCGGAACAAACCAATTAGCTGCAAAAGTTCCAACACTTGCTGGAGGCGTAAATCAACTACAAGCTGGTTCAAGCCAATTAGCAGGCGGTCTAAATCAATTATCCGCTAATTCACCAAAACTAGTTTCAGGTGTAGGACAATTAGCAGATGGCTCAACGAAAATTGCCGATGGTTCTTCCAAACTAGCGAACGGTTCCTTCCAATTGGGTGACGGACTAACTAAATTAACAGATGGTAGCACAGAATTAACAGATAAACTTGCAGAAGGTGCACAGCAAGTGAAAGATACAAAAGCAACTGACAAAACATTCAACATGATTGCTGCTCCAACAAAACTCGCACATAATGAATACACACACGTAAGTAACTACGGACATGCATTAGCACCATATGTATTGTCACTTGCTTTATACGTTGGCGCACTTGTATTTAACTTCATTATGCCAATTAGACGTGTTTCTATGGAAGGTCAACCAGCTTACAAATGGTGGTTAAGTAAACTATCACTTGGCTTTGTCGCAGCAGTTGCGATGGCTCTTCTAGAAGGCGGCATCATGATAGCGTTAGGATTAAGACCAGATAATATCGTTGAGTTCTTTGGAACAGCGATTATTACAGCTCTTGCTTACATGTTCTTAATTATGCTACTTGCAATGACATTTGATAATCCAGGTCGATTTATCGCGATGGTATTACTCATTGTTCAATTAGCGGGTTCAGGCGGAACATTCCCAATGCCACTTACTGGATGGTTCTTCAATTTAATCCATCCATTCTTACCAATGACTTATTCAATTTATGCCTTTAGAGAGTCACTGGCAGCAGGTATGGGACCAAATGTATATAGTATGTCGATGCTCGTTCTTACAATTATTATGATTGCATGTATCGGTTTACTTTACCTATCAATGAGTCATTTGAAAAAACGCCATGATGCACATGAATCAGCACTTGATGATAATCAAAAATTAATGGCATTAGAAAACTAAAATAGCGAGATCCCTATAAAGTAGCAATTACTTTATAGGGATTTTTTTGTATTAAAAAGGATTTCCTATGCTTAGGAAATAAGATTAATTGTGAGGTGTTTTTGTATGCGCTATCATGAACGTATAACAGCTTAGTGAAAGGAAATGAAAATTAATGAAAGCATTAGAACGATTTCTGTCAAAATGGCTATTACCATTTGCAAAAGTATTAGAAAGTAACACCCAGATGAAGGCAATACGTCAAGGAATGATGGCACTTGTTCCAATAACTTTAGTTGGTGCAGTCCCGGTATTGTTCCAGCAATTAGGAGGAATCCCAAAACTACCTAGTTGGATTGCTGCTGTTGCTGAATATATCAATAACATTACCTCCCCGATTCATTTTGCTACCTTTGGATTAATGTCTGTATATGTAGCGATTTTCGTAGCATATTATTATGCAAAAGAGCGTAATTTGTGGGATATTGGGGCAATTGTAACAGCTTTAATGAGTTTTGTTGTAGTAGCAGTAAGACCACTTGAAGCTGGAGGAAGTGATGTAACTTATCTTGCCGGCGAAGGTATTTTTGTAGCTTTAGTGATTAGTTTGTTATCTGTAGAAATCCTACACATTTTTAAAAATAAATTGAAATTCACAATTAATTTAGGTCAAGGTGTGCCAACGCCGATTTTACGTTCTTTTGAAAACTTATGGCCGATTTTATTCTCGGTTTTAATCGTGGCAATTTTAAGCTTTGGTGTTGAATCACTTAGCGGTATTCGAGTTGTTGAGCTTATTCAAACATTATTCTCACCACTGACTTCGCTTGTAAACACGCTACCTGGAATTATGTTGATTATCTTTATCCAGCAATTATTATGGTGGTTTGGTATTCACGGATATTCTGTTATGGCGCCGGTTTGGTTAAGTGTAGCTTTCCAGAACGTAGACGCCAATGCAGCAGCACTTGCAAAAGGTGAACCACTTTCTTCCATGCTTATTTTCACTCCAGACTTTATGTGGAGTATCGTTGGGGTAACAGGAGCAGGAGTAACAGGCGCGCTCGTTGTTATTATGATGTTCTCTAAATCTAAACGTTATAAGACGCTAGGTAGATTGGCATTAATTCCAACATTTTTCAGTATTAATGAACCTGTAATGTTTGGTGTTCCGATTGTTTTAAACCCGAGATTCTTTATTCCAATGATGGTTGCGCCACAAATTGCAGCATTAATTGGGTGGTTCTCAATCAAGCTAGGTCTTATGAATCCATTTACGATGGTTTCTCCATATGTACCAGTTCCAATCGGTGCCATTGTTGCATCTTTTGACTGGAGATATATTATTGTACTTGGCCTTATCTTGGTTTGTTCAGCACTTATTTACTATCCATTCTTTAAAATTGCTGAAAAAGAAGCACTTGTACAAGAAACTAGTGGGAACCAAGAAACTAGTCTAGACGATTTTGATTTTTAGTAGGAAAGGACGATAGACATGAAAATTATGTTAGTATGTTTTGGCGGATTATCCACCTCTATTTTAGTAAAAAAGATGGAAGAGGCTATTGCAGCGTCAGAAAAGTTTAAGAATAAAGGAATTACAATTGAAGCTTGGGGGAAAGATGAATATTCTGAACACCTAGATAACGTGTCTATTGTTTTACTCGGGCCGCAATTATCAATGGCATATGAACAAGTAATAGAAGCTACAACAGAACGCGGGTTAAAAGTTCCTGTAGAAGTAATTGATAAAGAAGATTATGGCAATATGAATGCAGTACCAATTCTTATTGCTGCATTTAAGAAAATTAAAGAAGCTGGAACGAATACATTTACGACGGAGGGAAACTAATGGAAGGCACTGAATTACAATCTTTTAAAATAATATCAAGTGCAGGAGATGCGTCTTCCTTGTTTTTAAAAGCCGTCCAACACGCTGAAAAAAGTGAATTTGCAGAAGCAGAAGCATGTATCGAGCAAGCAAATCAATCTTTAAGAGAAGCCCATCATGTTCAAACGTCTTTGATTCAAGAGGAGGCAAACGGTAGCTCTAAAGAACTTTCTTTACTGCTAATTCACGCACAAGATCATCTAATGAATGCTTTTGTATACTCTGACTTAGTTAAATCCGTGCTTAATCTGTATAAGCGTTTAGATGAAAAGTAAGGAGAGAAAAGCTATGAAGCTAATTATCAACGCAGATGACTTTGGGTTCACAAGAGCTATCAATTATGGAATTATTGATGCACATAATTTAGGTGTATTAACTTCTACAACGTTAATGGTTACTATGCCAGCTTTTGAACATGCGGTAGAGTTATCTAAAAAAACACCAACGCTCGGAATTGGCTTGCATCTTAATTTGACACTTGGTAAACCGCTAACAAATGGAGCAACTTTAGTGAATGAAGACGGCGAATTAATAAAGCCTAAATTTATTACTCCTGAATATCCGTACAACGAAGAAGAGGTTTACCAAGAGTTTAAAGCACAATATTATCGTTTTACTGAGTTTATGAAGAAAAAGCCAAGCCACTTGGATAGCCATTTATTTTCAACAGATATTTATCCAGCCGTTACTAATGCCGCGAAAAGGCTAGCAGAAGAAATTGGGATACCACTTAGAAATCATGATACAAAAGGTTTTGAGCATGTCGAGTTTATGTGGGAAAAGCCGCTTGAAATCCCGTATGGTGAATATGATAACTTAGACTATATTTATGACAATGCAGCTTCTATTTTGTGTTATGATTATGTTGAAATCATGACACATCCTGGTTACCTAGATACTTTTATTCTGGAAAATTCAACATTCTCTATGCCACGCGCGAATGAATTAGAAAGTTTAATTTCACCGAGAATGCGCCAGTTTTTAAATGAAAATAATGTAGAATTAATTTCCTATCATGATATTCCAAAAAAATGAAATAGGTGATTAAAAATGCTTAATCAACGTCAAAAGAATATTTTAAGCACGCTGTATAATGAAAATAATTGGTTGCTTGGAAAAAAATTAGCGGATTTATTTCAAATAAGCGATCGGACAATTAGAAACGATATACGTGTTATTAAAGAAAATATAGGAGAGGACTTTATCTTTACTTCTAAAAAGTTAGGATATGCCTATAATATGGAGAAACCTTTTCCGGTTGACGTTGAGGAAGAAACTGGGTTTGAACAAAACCGGATGGCGCAATTAATTAAGAAATTACTTGTAGATGATGGAGTAGATATATACGAATATGCAACCGAAACATTCACATCAGAATCTACCATCCAACGTGATATTCAGTGGTTACGAGGCTACTTTGAACAATTGTTAGGTTTAGATGTAGTCATTCATTCTAGTGATGGTATTTACGCTATAAGTGCCACACCAACTACGAAAATGGAATTATTAAACCGCATCGCAAAGCTAGATGAGTCATTAAAAACAATCTTAATTACCAATTGTTTTCAAGAAATTAATAATGAAAAAGTTCGTCAAATAGTATTAGAAATGATTAATAAACATAAGGTTGTTTTAAAGTATTTTGATGAAACCATCTTATTAACGCAAATAATTTATAGTAGTAGTTTCTTAAAAAAACATCCAGACCAATCAACTGTTACAGAAATCGATAACCCGTTTTTAAGAGAGCTCTTTGATGCGTTAGAGCAGGAAGCGGGTTATGGGATTTCTGCTGAAATGAAACAATTTATTTTGACTGAATATGAAAAAATTGTTGCGATGAATAATTTTGAAAATCAAGTCACTACTAAAAAGGTCTTAGAAGGCGAACTTTACCAAGAAATTTTACTCATTCTTGAAGAAATTAAGCATGTTTATCTCATAGATTTTACAACTGATTTAGAAGTAACTAGCGATATGACAAAACACATTTTTATCGCACTTGAGAGGGCTAAAAGAGGTATTGTCATTAAAAATCAAGTGACACATATCATCACGCAGCAATACAGTTACTTACTAGATATTGCCATTTTCATCGGAGAAAAGTTATTAGAACGTCTAGGAGTAATTCTCAATCAAGAAGAAATTATTCTACTCGTAATGTATTTATACCAATACTACCGAAAAATAGAAGCTAAACATCAACTTAACCAAGTGGTACGGATTGCACTCATTGTTCTAGAAGGTAAAGCTGCGATGTATTACTTACGAGAGCAATTAGCAGAAGTACTAAGACCCGTAAACGTAGAAGTTATAGAGATTACCGATAATACACAGTGTCAATTACTACTATCAGAAAATGTAGATGTTGATTTGTGTATTTCTACTAAAAAAATTGATTTGCCTGTGGAAGTCCCGTGTATTGTCTTATCAAACAATATTGGTTTAATTGAAGAAGTAACAATAAAAAAACAGCTTTCGGCAACGATAGAAGCTAATAAAATGAAAAAATTTGCTTATATTAAAGAAAAATATTTACATGAAGATTTATTTTTGACCAATTATGAATATGACCAGAAATATAATGCAATTGATTTTTTAAGTGAATATTGTATAAGTAAAGGATATGTACCGACTGGTTTTACGGAAAAATTATTTAGCAGGGAACAGTTATTTTCAACAGCTATACCAACAGGGATTGCTTTACCTCATCCAATTAAAAATGTTGCGATTAAAAGTGGTATTTTTATTTGTATTATGAAAAAGCCAATTATTTGGGATAGTCACAAGGTTAGTCTAATTATGATTCCAATGATTGAAGAATTAGATGGAACGGAAGCGCCATTAATTAATGATTTTTTATCGTTAATAGCTTCTAATAAATCGTATGTAGAACAAATAAGCAAATGTAGCACTTATCGTGAATGCGTGGAGTTATTACAAACTATTTATAACAATAATGAGTAAGTTTTTAAGGAGTGAAAGGCATGCAAAAACAAATTATTACTATCGCCGGTGGTGGAAGTACTTACACGCCAGGAATTATTCAAGCAGTGCTTAACGGACAAGAAAGACTTCCAGTAAGTGAAATTCGTTTATACGATATTGAAGCATCCAGAAATGAAAACATGTTTTTAATTCTGCAATATATGCTAGAGCAACAAGGCTTTTCAAGTATTAAGCTAGTTCAGACAACCAACCCAGAAGAAGCCTTTACTGGCACTAACTTTATCTTTTCACAAATTCGTGTTGGTGGACTTAAAATGCGTGAAAAAGACGAGAAAATCCCACTTAAACATGGCTTAGTCGGACAAGAAACATGTGGACTTGGCGGATTTTCATATGGACTTCGCAGCATTGGCCCACTTTTAGAATTAGTTGGCTTTATTCAAAAATACGCTCCAGAAGCTTGGATTTTAAATTATACGAATCCGGAAACAATTATTTCTGAAGCAGTACGTAGACAATTTCCAGGTATTCGAATGATTAATGTTTGTGATATGACAATTGGTATTGAAGATACACTAGCAAAAAATTATGGATATGACCGCGATAACTGGGTTGCTACTTACTATGGCTTGAATCACTTTGGTTGGTATACCAAAATTTATGATAAATCATTGAAACGTGATATTATGCCAGAGCTGTTAGAGAAATTAAAAGTTCAAGAAATCAAAGAAGAAGACCCAAGTTGGAACCGCGCATTTAATATGATTCGCTTTATGGTGCAAAACTTCCCAGATAACTTACCAAATAATTATTTAGAATATTATTTGTATCCGGATATGTATGTAGATTATGCAGATCCAAATTATACGCGTGCTAATACAGTAATGGACGGCCGCGAGCAAAAAACTCAAGAAATGGCTGACAAAATCCGTAATAAAGAAAAAGAAGATGTGCTTGATTTCTACTTTGGCGTGCATGGTTTATATATTGTTGATATTGCTACATCCTTATTAAATGACGAGAAAAGTCGCTTTATGTTAATAGTTGAAAATAAAGGCTCTATTCCAAACTTACGCAGTGATGCGGTGGTTGAAGTACCAGCTTATGTTGGGGCGACCGGTGTAGAAGCTATTGCTTTGCCAGAGATTGGAGATTTCCATAAAGGCTTAATGGAAGCACAAGTTGCAGCAGAAAAATTACTCGTAGATGCCTACTTTGAAAATTCTTATCAAAAAGCATTACAAGCATTTACACTTAATCAATCAGTTCCGAATGCAACGGTTGCTAAAAAAGTGTTGGATGAAATGATTAGTGAAAATAAAGCATTTTGGCCAGTGTTAAAATAAAATAAAAAACATCGAATGGTAACAGTTATTACTATTCGATGTTTTTTTGTTATATAATTGAACGTCTTCCTATGAAAGAAATGCTATAATTAGACTATTAACAGACGAAAAGAGGTATTACATGACGAAAAAGATAGTATTTGTAGACGTAGATGGCACACTAGTGAGTGATGATGGGCTTGTACCAGAATCGGCAAGGGAGGCCATAATAAAAGCAAGAAGTAATGGGCATCAAGTTTATTTATGTACTGGTCGGTCCAAACCAGAGCTTTATGAGTCCATTTTATCCATTGGTTTTGATGGAATTATTGGGGCTGGTGGGGGTTATATCGAAGTAGACAATGAAACTATTTATCATAAAAAAGTAGCGGATGCAGATGTTGTTCATATGGTTGATTTTTTCCGCGAAAAGAATTTAGATTTTTATTTGGAATCAAACGGTGGCTTGTTTGCTAGTGAAAACTTAGAAGCCCACTTAGATAGTTTAGTTTACGGCGATGTGGAAAATGATCCAATAGCACGTGAGAAAAAAGTTAATAACCCACATCCGTTTATGGAAAGTTTAACTTACGGTGAAACGAACCTTTACCGCTCAGATGTTAATAAAGCATGTTTTTTAGAAAACAAAGATGTACCATTTGAAGAAATTAAAAAAGAATTTAGTAGTAAATTTGAAGTATTGCATTGTACAGTGCCTATTTTTGGAGACGATAGTGGAGAATTAATGGTTCCGGATATTCATAAAGCAACAGCAATTGAGTTTCTGTTAGCGCATATTGGTGCGGACAAAAGAGATACCATTGCGATTGGTGATGGTATGAATGACGCAGAAATGCTTGCGTATTGTGAAACTGGCATTGCAATGGGAAATGCTAAAGAAGAGTTGAAAAAACTTGCTGATGAAGTTACTAAATCGGTTGATGAAGATGGATTATATGCAAGCTTCGAAAAACATAACTTGATTTAGAAAATATTGTTTGGGTAATGAGTAGTATATGGAGGAGGAATTTTGATGAAATTAATTAAAACAAAAACATATGAAGAAATGTCACGAGAAGCTCTTGAAGTAGTGAAACAAATAATTACAGAAAATGATAATCCAGTTATCAATACAACAACAGGAGCGAGTTTTGATGGGATGTTTGCAGGACTTGTTAAAGGAATTAACGCTGGTGAAATCCCAATTGAAAAGGTATTTTTAATGAACCTTGATGAATATGTGGCTAAAAGAGAGGCATCTTTTACTGTCTATACATATATGCATCAAAAATTTTATGATTTAATCACCAAAATGCCAAAAAGAGTAGAATTGTTAGATGGAAGCTTAGATGATTTTACGGATGAAATTGCCCGTTACAAGGAAGTTTTGAAAGAAAATGAACGTGATTTACAGATTTTAGGACTCGGAGTAAATGGTCATCTTGGTGCGAATGAACCAGGTACCCCATTTGATGCTCGCTTATTTTTAGCAGATAGCGATGAATCTACCATTAAAAGTACCATCATGTATAACAATCTAAAAGAAGAAGAAGCGCCATCCCAAATGCTTACACTGGGGCTTGCGGATATGATGGATGCAAAACAAATCTTAGTAACAGCTTCAGGTGAACGTAAAGCCGAGGCGGTTAAAGGGTTGTTAGAAGGACCTATTAGCGTAGATTGCCCGGCTTCTATTTTGCGAAATCATCCAAATGTTGTCTTTATTATAGATGAGGCAGCTGGATCTTTACTTACTAACCATTAAAAGGAGTGGAATGATGAGAAAGTTATATACTTATTTTGTGTTAATCCTTGGTATAGCTATGGTTGGACTTGGTATTTATTTAATGTTTAATCCGAGTACTTCTCTTCAAGCGCTAACTATTTTTATCGGTATTATTTTAGTGCTAAATGGTATTAATGAAGTTATTTCTTATTTTGGAGAACGTAAATATTGGAGTATTTCTAAATGGATTATGTTGGATGGGATATTATCTATCTTGGTAGGTGGTTTTGCCATTTTTGAATCAAATATGGCAGAACGCATTTTTATTATCATCTTTGCAATTTGGATATTAGCTTCAGCGATTTTACGAATTTTAACGGCTTTCGCTGTAAAAGGTTTCCCGGGCTGGACTTTACTACTCATCATGGGGATTTTAGGAATCATCATTGCAGTTATTTCGCTATTTACGAATACATTAGTAGCGATTGCTATTGGAATTATCTTAGGATTGTTTTTTGTTTTTCAAGGTTTTACTTGTTTATCCCTTTGGTGGGTTATTAGAAAGGGAGAACATCAGAATTAATGTTAGTTTTTTATCTAGTTTTATCTTAAAACGTTAAAAATATAACGTTTTAAAAAGAAATATATTAATTTTGTCACAAAATAGACAAAAGAAGCGAGAAGATGGTTCTTTAGGAACTTACCTCTCGCTCTTTTTTTATTATGATTAAAGAAGTTGCAGTTTCGCAATGATTTTGAGGAGGCAGGATAAATGATGGGAATGTTTACTATGGAGTTAATTTTTACTTTAACTAGTAATCCGAAGTTTCAAGAGGTAGCCGAATTGGTTTATTGGAATAAGGATGATATTATTTATTGTCCTGAAAATAGTGAATTTGTTTACGCGATTGATGAAGGAAGCGTAACACAATATGCAGAAAAAAATAGTTCCTGGGGAAAAGGAAGTATTCTTGGTTTTATTCGAGAAAAGACAAAAATTCACCCTTTAAGTAAAACCGTTGCATGGAAAATTCCTTTAACATATGTTGCTGATATAGTGAAAAACATGGATAAAGTAAAGCTGGAAGATTTAACTGCAATAGAAATGAACTTTTTAAAACGGGAAACAAAGGATTGTATCCAATGGTTTATTAATAAAATGCCTGATAAACTTCATACTACTTCTTGGAAAATAGCACAAGGGTACTTTCGTCAAGAGATTATGGAAAAACTCCCCCAAGAGTCCTATTTAGCTCAATTAAATGAATTGAAAGAACGACACATTCTCTATGAATTAGGTTATTATTTTGAAATAAATGTATCCCAATTTCACTCTTATTTAAGAGATTTAGAATATGATTTATTATTAGAAAAAAATAATTAAGATATTTCTAACATTTTCACAGACAAATGATGCAATTCATAGTACACTTAGAATAACCATGATAGGGAATTATTGCCAGTCCCTTATTAGCCACCAGCATAATTTGCTAGGTGGTTTTTTGATGAAATTTTTCTTTTCGAAAGCGCTTGGTTGTGATAACCTAAAAAAGGTTAGTTTTTAAGAAGGGAAAGTGTAAAAAATGACAAAATGGTTACCAAAGGATTTATGGATTGTTATTATTGGAATGGTGTTACTATATACAGGGCTATCATTTATTTGGCCTTTTAATATGATATACATGACGCAAGAATTGGGTATGTCAACCACGGATGCTTCATTAGTATTGTTGATTAATTCAGGTGTAGGAATTATTTCTAGTATTATTGGTGGCCTTATTTTTGACCGTTTTTCAGGGTTTATTTCACTTACAATTGGTACGATAATATTAGTGCTCTCAACAGCGTCATTATGTTTCTTCCATGGATTTCCGTTCTTTATTTGGAATTTATGGGCAGTTGGTATTGCAATGGGAATGGTGTTTTCAGGGCTTTACGCGGCGGCAGGATTAACGCATCCAACTGGCGGTAGAACAGGATTTAATGCGATTTACGTAGCTCAAAATATCGGTGTTGCAGTAGGTCCGCTTCTTGCAGGTCTATTAGCAAAACAAGGAATGAGCCACGTATATATTGGTTCTTTTGTATTTGCAATTATATTTGCTGGCTATTTTTTCTTTTTCTTCCATAAAATAGACTGGAAATCAGAAAAAGTGAATGTAGAAACAAAGCATCGTAAAAAAGGAGCAAAACGAGAATTTCCAACGAAGCTCGCATTATGTTCTTTTATGCTACTACTACTGACATACTTACTCTGCCAATTACCACACGTACAGTGGCAGTCCAATCTTTCTACTTATATGACGGAAATAAAAGGTGTGACATCTAGTGAATACGGTAATTTATGGAGTTTAAACGGCGCTCTTATTGTACTTGGGCAATTAATTTTAATTCCAGTTGTTAATAGATTTAAAAAATACTTACTGGCGCAAATTTATATCGGTATTTTCTTATTTATTTTATCTTTTGTTGTCGCAATGAATGCAAGCGTATATAGCGGCTTTGTGCTAGGGATGATTTTCTTAACACTCGGCGAAATGTTTGCTTGGCCAGCGATTCCAACCATTGCTTATCAACTTGCACCAAAAGGAGCGGCAGGTTTATATCAAGGCTTAGTGAACGGAATGGCTACAGCTGCTCGCATGCTCGCGCCATTTTTAGGAGCAATTGTAGTTCAAAATTTAGGCGGCATCAAAGCTTTATTTATTGGCGCATTTATTTTACTCGGATGTGCACTAGTTAGCATTACATTACAACAAATTTTACAGAAAAAGGACCAACAAGAAAAAGCAGTCTTGAAAATTTCCATCAATCAGGGGGAATAGAAAATGAAATTATGGAAAAACGGTGTATTTTATCAAATGACAGCAGAAGGTGAGCAAGTTTCTGCTGTTTTAACAAAAAATGGTCATATTCATGCCGTCGGTGAAGTAGCGGACCTCAAAAAACAATATGCTACTGAAATTGATGAAACAATCGATTTGGAAGGGAAAGTAGTTTTTCCGGGATTTGTTGATGCGCATATCCATTTGCTATGGTACGGACAAGCTTTAGAGCGACTGAACTTAAATCAAACAACCACTAAAAAAGAGGCATTAGCACTTATTCTTGAACGAACAAAGCAACTTGCAAGTGAGGAATGGTTGTTTGTAGAGGGTTATGATGAAAATAAATGGTCAGATGAGCAAACATTGATTTCTTTAGCTGATTTGGATGAGGTAAGTAAAACCAATCCAATTTTAGTTAGACGGATTGATTACCATAGTGTGTCGATTAATTCGGCTTTAAAAGCGCACATCGAAAACTTTTCGGAAAACGCTTTTGATGGCGGTGGTGAAATTGTTCGTGATAAAGCTGGGGGATTTACTGGTATTTTAAGAGATAATGCGACAACGCTTGCTATAGACGCGTTTCCGGCGGCGACACCTGCTGAATTAAACGCTTGGTTAAAAATCGCAATAACAGATTTATGGTCTAAAGGAGTAACCGGCGCACATTCGGAAGACTTACATTATTTTACGGGATTTAAATCTACTTTTGCAGCCTTTCGGAATACGGTGGGAGCAAATGGATTGCCATTTCGCGCACATTTGTTAATTCATCATGCAGAACTTGCAAACTTTTCAGCGTCTAAAGAAAGTTTTATAAGTGGTGACGAATTTTTAGAATTAGGCGCAATGAAAATTTTCTATGATGGTACAGTTGGTTCGCGTACGGCGCTAATGAGTGCGGGATACGCTGATAATACGAACGAAAAAGGACTACAAATTCATTCCGATAAAGCTTTTGAGGATTTAGTTCAGTCAGCAAGAAAAGCGGGTTTACCTGTTGCGATTCATATTTTAGGCGATCAAGCTTTTGCTAATGTGATTCGAACTTTACGAGCAAACCCGCCTCAAGAAGGACAATACGATAGATTAATTCATACACCTTGGCTTACAAAAGAACTAATAGCAGAAGCGACTGGCTTACCGATATTATTTGATGTGCAGCCACAGTTTATGGCTAGTGATCTTCCGTGGGCTATCGATGTGCTTGGTGAAAATCATCCGCCACTTGCTTTTGCTTGGAATTCGCTTTTACGAGCAGGATTTCCATTAGCTGGAGGTAGTGATGCCCCGATTGAAGTGCCTAATCCATTTTTGGGGATTCATGCCGCTGTTACAAGAACGGCTAACGCAGATTTGGATGGTGTGCAATATTGGCCAGAAGAATCACTTACCGTATATGAAGCAATCGAACTTTATACAAAAGGGGCTGCGTTTGCAAGCTATAAAACGACTACCCGTGGTCAAATTGCACCCGGATTTGTAGCGGATTTTACGATTTTAGCAGAAGACCCTTTCCTAATAAAACCTGCAAAACTTCGTCATCTAGAAGTTATGTTGACAGTTGTTAATGAACAAGTAGTTTATCAGAAAAAGTAAATAAACGTGAAAAACTCCATACAGAGACGGATGTTCTCAAAAAATAATTTTGTTAGTATGAGAACGGATAAATTCTGGCCAAGAGACTAAAAAATTGGCGCGGAAACGGGAACGAGGGATGTATTAATGGAGATTTTTGAACTGATTTTATTAATGTTAAGTGCAGTTTTTTTATCAAATGTGTTAAGTCGATTTTTACCAAGTATTGCAGTGCCTTTAATTCAAGTACTACTAGGGATTATTTTGGCGATTCCGCTCGGGGATCATACGATGGATATAAATCCTGAGTTATTTTTATTACTATTTATGGCTCCAATCCTTTTTAATGACGGGGCTAGGACGGATAAAAAATCGTTATGGAAAAATCGAAAAGCCATTTTATCATTATCAATTGGTCTAGTGTTTGTAACAGTGGGAGTTTTAGGAGCTTTTATTCATTATTTAATTCCAGCGATACCTTTCTCGGCTGCATTTGCGCTTGCTGCAGCACTAGCGCCAACTGATGCGGTCGCGGTTGGAGCGTTAGCTGAAAAAGTAAGAGTACCACATAAAATTATGCATATTTTAGAAGGAGAATCGCTTATCAATGATGCTTCTGGTCTTGTTTCCTTTCAATTCGCAGTCTTAGCGCTTGTGACGGGAACATTCTCCTTTATATCTGCTGGAACAAGTTTTTTACTGCTTTCGCTAGGGGGGATTGCGCTTGGAGTGGTGCTTAGTTTACTGAAAATCGTGCTAATGCGTGGTCTGCGCCAACTCGGAATTGAAAATATGACTTCTTTTATGTTAATGGAAATTTTGCTGCCTTTTTTAATTTTTATGGTGGCGGAAAAGATTGGAGTTAATGGTATTTTAGCTGTAGTTAGCGCGGGAATGGTGCATTCGTTTAGTTATAAAAAAATCAATCCAGAAATGGCGCAACTTAATTTGCTTTCTAAAAATACTTGGTCAGTAATTATTTTTAGTCTCAATGGGCTTGTGTTTGTTTTACTTGGGACTCAGCTGCCGCAAATTATGACAGCTATTTGGGAAGATACGGGGATACATAAAAGCATGTTGTTCCTATATATTTTCGGAATAACGTTTTTACTACTTGCTCTTCGTTTCTTATGGATTTTGTTTTTCCGCAATTACGAGGAAAATCCCCATGCAGATTTAGTGAGCAGGCTAAAAAATACGTTTTTGTATACTGTAGCAGGTGTACGAGGAACGATTACATTAGTCAGTGCGCTATCCCTACCATTTGTTTTAGGTCAGGGCAATGCTTTTCCTGAACGTGATTTATTGATTTTTATTGCCGCTGGAGTAATTATTACGACACTACTTTTAGCTAACTTCACATTACCTCTTTTTGCTACTAAAAAAGAGGTTGTAGTAGCCGATCATACTACTGCAATTGCGCTATTACGAGATGTTGTCGGTCAATTGCAACGTTATAAAACAGACGAGAATGAAGTAGAAATGAATAATGTACTAAAAATGTATAATGGCCGAATTTTTTCGTTAATGGAACATAAAGAAGTGAGTGCTACTGAGAAAGAACTGCGGCGTTTAACGCAAGAATGGCAACTTGAAAATACAAGAAGGCTCGTATTCGAACGGAAAATTGACACCGGGGTTGGGTTATCGCTTATGATGCGGCTTGGGAAACGACTTTATGTCCAAACAAGAGCTGAAAAATATCGGGCGAGAATGAGATACCGTCAGCTTTTAAGTCATAGTATTCGTGATTTCCGCATAGTGCCACTTTCTTTTGAAGAACGTAGAAAAGAGCGAGCTAAACTCCAAAATGAAAATAATCAATTCGTCGTTCAAAAGTTAAATGAACTTGATAAAAACGAATTTAACCCTGAAATTATTTCCTTGTATTTAATGAATTTTGAACGAGCCTTAGGTTATGGCAAACATAAAAAAGAAACAGATAATGAAGAACTACAAACAACGATTGATTTAGCTTCTCAAATTGAACGGGAAACAATTCAACATTATTTTGAAAAAGGGATAATTACGAGGAAAGAAATGAAAGTTTACCGAGATAATCTTCTTGCGATTGAAGCAAGTTTCCAACTAGAATTTTAACGAAAAAAAGCAGTTAGACTATTTATTTAGTCTAACTGCTTTTTTTATCATCAAAATAATAAATAATCCGGTCAATAAATTCTTTCGTGGTACTATCAAAGTCTTTTTCTTTTTGGTTAGTTAAAAGACCAATTGGAGGTGAAATAGGTAAATTTTTAATCGGAATACGAACAGTTCCTTCTAGGAGTTCGGAATGTGCTGTGCTCGTAAAAATAGAAACACCAACGTTTTCACGGACAAAATACTTATGAGACATGCTACTAGTGAGTTCCATTTTTTTATAATCACTACCAATGGCACGTTTTAAATGTTGCTCAATTTGGATGCGAATCGGGCAATTTGCTGGAGTGAAAATAAAGCATTCATCACGCAAATCAAGCAATTCTACAGACGTCCGAGAAGCTAAAGGATGGTTTTCTGACACAATCAAATCAAGCGTATCATGGTAAAAAGGAAAATAAAAGTTCTCCAAAATTAGCTCAGGTTCTCCGCAAATGGCAAAATCAATTTCCCCGTCAATCAACTTTTGGCTACACGTATTAGCATCATCTACAGAAACATTCACCATTAGCTTTGGAAAATCGGTTAAAAATTGTTTTAAAATTTGTGGTAAGACGAGGCTCGCGCTAGGTTCTGAGATTCCTATTTTAATAAGGCCGGCATTGCCATTTTTTAAATCAAATATTGTATGATCCAGTACTTCATATTGAGCGATTAGCTGACCTGCTCTTTCATAAAACAATCTGCCGGCGTGGGTTAGTTTTAATGTTTTCCCCCGTTCAAACAACTGCACATCCAAATCTTGTTCCAGTTGTTTAATTCGCATCGAAATAGTCGGCTGCGAATAATTTAATACTTCTGCAGCCCGCTGAAAACTTCCCGTATTTACTACCGTATAAAAAGTTTTAATGGTTCTAAATTCCAATATAATTCCCCCTTCATATTGGAGTTTTTTGATATTTCTAACAGTATACACCGTAAAATAGCCAGAAGCAATTTATTAATCTGATAAAATTCATAGGAATAATGCGGATTAGAATAGAAGTATTAGTATTACTGTGGTTAGCTATTAGTTTTTTTGATTAGCCAAACAGAATCTTTTACTTTATAGTATAGCTAATATCTAAAAACCAAGTAAGTTGATGGGAATTAAAAGGGGCGATTTGATGGGAAAAGTGACAATTATTGCTGGGGGTATCAAAACGGAATCTCGGCTGAACGGTTTAATTCAACTAGCAGCAAATCAATTAACGAATAATGGTACGGAAGTTAAAATTATCGAAGTGCACAAAATTCAAGCAGAAGCATTAGTAACGGCCGATTTTACGCATCCTGATATTCATTTAGCAAATAGTGAAATTGAGTCCAGTTCTGGCGTTATTATCGCAACACCCATTTTTAAAGCTGCATATTCAGGCGTGTTAAAAGCTTATTTAGATCTTTTACCGCTCAAAGCTTTAAAAGGGAAAGTGGTTTTGCCGCTAGGGCTTGGCGGATCAAATGGACATTTACTTGCATTACAGTACGCGCTAGATCCAGTTTTAAAAGAGCTAGGTGCTGAGATAATTTTGAAAGGTCAGTTTACGGTTGATAAGCAAATCGAGCGGCTGGGTGATGGGCTTTATGAAATTGAAATTACGGCGAAAGAACGACTGGATAGTGCATTAAATCAGTTCATTTCGTTATTAAATCAAAATTCAGTGGAAGTTTAAGGAGGCGAGTAGAAAATGGCAGAAGATATTTTTAGAGTGGCGACTGTGGAAGATGCGCCAGAGTTTTTGGAATTGTTGTCGAGTGCTTTTAAGTCTGTGAAAGAACTGGGAATCGATTGGCCTTCTACTAATGCAGATTTAGCAATGGTTACCGAAAATATCGTTAATTCTTCAGCTTTTGTTTTAGAACGGAATGGTAAATTAATTTCTACAATTACTGTTCGTTTTCCGTGGGAGAGTAGTTCGCCTCCTTCTAAATATCCATTTGTTTGGTGGTTTGCAACAGCGCCAGAACTAGCTGGAAAAGGGATTGGTGATAAATTATTAACTTATGTAGAAGAGCGGGTACTTCGCGATACTCTTAAAGCTCCGGCACTTACGCTTGGTACTTCTGCTAGAAAACATCCGTGGCTACTTGATATGTATTTGCGCCGCGGCTATGAAGTTTATTTTGAACACGAAGAGGACGGCGATGTCGGTGTGATGATGCGGAAAATTTTAATTCCGGAAAAATTCGATGCCGCATTACTTGGAATACCTAGCTGGACATAAAAAAGGGGGAGAAAGAATGAAAAAGAAATATGGGATCTTAGCACTGGGCCTTGTAGTCGCATTAACATTAAGCGCATGTGGAGCGAAAGACGAACCAGAAGCAGCAAATAAAAAAGTTCAAACAATCACAGTCGGAACAGGTACACAGTTTCCTAATGTTTGCTTTTTAGATGAAAATGGCAAATTAACGGGTTATGACGTTGAACTAGTGAAAGAAATTGACAAACGTTTACCAGGCTATAAATTCAAGTTTAAAACGATGGATTTTTCTAATTTACTCGTTAGTCTTGGTGCCGGAAAAGTGGATATTGTAGCGCATCAAATGGAAAAAAGTAAAGAACGCGAGAAGAAATTTTTATTTAACGATGTAGCATATAATAATTTCCCATTACAGTTAACCGTATTAGATAGTAATAACAGCATAAATGATACAAAAGATTTAGCTGGAAAACGTGTTATCACAAGTGCGACATCAAATGGCGCGCTCGTCTTAAAGAAAATCAATGAAGAACAAGGCAATAATTTTGAAATCGCATATGAGGGACAAGGTTCTAATGATACAGCCAACCAACTAAAAACAGGTCGCGCGGATGCAACAATTTCCACACCTTTTGCTGTAGATTTCCAAAATAAAACAAGTGTCATCAAAGAAAAAGTAGTAGGCGATGTTTTATCAAATGCAAAGGTATATTTCATGCTTGGTAAAAATAAAACGGAACTGAGCAAGGACGTAGATAAAGCACTTCAATCCATTATTGATGACGGGACATTGAAAAAATTGAGTGAAAAATGGCTTGGTGCAGATTATTCAAAAGAACAATATTAAAAAATTGGGGGTGCCATTTAAATGGATAAAGCGTTTGATGTGAAAATGATTGCTGATTTTATTCCGACGTTAGCGGGTTATTTACCAATTACGTTATATATCTTGGCACTCTCGCTTATTTTCGGTTTTATATTAGGGATTATTTTATCATTACCAAGAATTTATCAGATTCCTGTTTTAAATCAATTTGCTCGCATATATATTTCATTTTTTCGTGGAACACCGATTATGGTGCAATTATTTATTGTTTTTTACGGAATTCCAGCACTTTTTGGCATATTCGGGATTGATTTATCGCAAATGGATCCACTTTATGCCGCTATTGCAACGTATGCATTAAGTAGTGCGGCGACCATTGCAGAGGTTATCCGGGCTGGTGTAAATAGTGTAGATGCGGGCCAAGCGGAGGCGGCTTATAGTGTCGGGCTGAACGGGCGCCAAACATTTTTACGTATCATTTTGCCTCAAGCACTTTATCAAGCATTGCCGAATTTTGGGAATTTAGTCATTGGGTATTTGAAAGATACTTCGCTAGCTTTTTCGATAGGTGTGATGGATATGTCAGGTAGAGGACAAACATTAATTACGCTAAGCAATCACGCGCTCGAAGTTTATATTTCGTTATCTATTATTTACTATATTACAGCAGTCCTACTTGAGTATTCTTTCAAATGGATTGAAAAACGAGTTAAAAAAGAGAATACCAGATTCACCAGTATTTTTGATATAGAACTTTAAAGGAGAGATGATGATGCCGCTTGATGTGCCTTTTATTGGGACAGCCGTAATGGCGATGCTAAACACGATACCGTTAACACTTGCGATGACTTTCTTTCCGATATTGTTCGGTTTTATAATCGCTATTTTACTAACGCTCATCCGGATGTACCATGTCCGTTTTTTGGAGCCGATTGCCAGGTTTTATGTGTCGTTTTTTCGAAGCACACCAGCGATTTTACATATAATGCTGATTTATTTAGGAATTCCGCTCATTGTCGATTTTTTAAGTAAGTCATTTGATTTAGGCATATCAGCAAATAAAATCCCAGTTGTGGTATTTGTGATAATCGCGTTATCCTTTACGGCGGGAGCTTACCTAGCTGAGATTTTACGGTCTGGAATTATTGCTGTTGATATTGGCCAAATGGAAGCAGCTTATTCTATGGGATATACGCATGGTCAAGCGATTCGTAAAGTGCTGTTACCTCAAGCTTTTATGACTTCGCTACCGAATTTTACTAACTTATGCATCGGATTTTTGCATACAACTTCGATTGCAGCTATCGTCGCGGTTCCAGAAATCACTGGAATGGCCACGATTGTAGCCTCTGATAATTACGCTTTTCTCGAAGCATTCATTGGTGCAGCACTGATTTATTGGTTCTTAACTATTTTAATAGAAGCAATTAATTATATTTTGGAAAAGAATATCGCTAAATATCAAGGAGGGACAGTATGATTACCATTAAAAATATTCAAAAAAGCTTTGGACAAAATCAAGTTTTAAAAGGAATTGATTTAACCGTAAAAAAAGGAGAAGTAGTGACGATTCTTGGTCCAAGTGGCTCAGGAAAAACCACTTTTTTACGTTGCTTAAACTTACTGGAACGTCCGGAAAATGGTGAAATTTCTATGCATGACCAAATAATTAACTGCAAGAAACCTTCCAAAAAAGAAGTATTACAATTACGAAAAAATACTGCAATGGTCTTTCAACAATACAATCTCTTTTCCCATAAAACTGTCATTCAAAATGTAATGGAAGGACTCACTGTTGTGAGAAAAATCCCGAAAAAAATTGCGCGGGAGATTGCTGCGCGGGAGTTAACAAAGGTAGGGCTAGCCGATAAGTTTAGCGCATATCCTTCCCAGCTATCAGGCGGACAAAAACAGCGCGTTGGCATTGCACGTGCGCTCGCGATTAATCCAGACGTCATTTTATTTGATGAACCAACCGCAGCGCTTGATCCGGAACTTGTTGGTGAAGTTTTAGAAGTAATGTTAGAAATCGCTCGCGCGGGTGCAACGATGATTGTCGTCACACATGAAATGGAGTTCGCAAAACGCGTCGCAGATCAAGTCGTCTTTATGGATGGAGGGCTCATTGTCGAACAAGGCACGCCAGATGAAGTATTCAACCACACAAAAGAAGAACGAACAAAACGCTTTTTACACCGAGTTTCGGCTGATTACTTATATGAAATCAAAGAAGTGAAAAAGGAGCGTGTCATATGACTATCCGATTTAGCATTTTGGATCAAAGTATTATTAATCCCGGCGAACGTCCTAGTGAGGCTTTACAAAATACTGTAGAACTTGCAGAGCTTGCAGAACAACTTGGCTTTTATCGATTTTGGGTTGCTGAACATCATAATTCAGACGAAATTGCTGGAGCTGCACCGGAAGTTCTTTTAGGATACATTGCCGCAAAAACAACTTCTATTAAGCTCGCATCTGGCGGCGTAATGCTGCAACATTATAGTCCATATAAAGTTGCTGAACAATTTCACGTGCTTGAAAACTTAGCTCCAGGACGAATTTCTCTCGGTGTCGGTAAAGCGCCCGGTGGATTTCAACCAGCGACCGATGCCCTTCAGAAAAACTTTGCAAAGCCAATTCAAACATTTGACGCTAAGTTGATAGAATTAGTCGATTTTGTTACACGGAAACCTGCTTCCAAAGCCGAAGCAAAACCACTACCAGAGAATAATCCGGAAATCTTTTTGCTTGGCGGAAGTGTAGCGAGTGCAAGACAAGCTGCCGAACTTGGGATTTCTTTTGTATTTGCTTATTTTATTAACGGCGAAGAGGAAACTTTAAAAGAAGCACGTGATACATTTGAGCAGTATCAAGTTAATCAACTAGCAAGTTTTCAATTAGCGCCAATTGTTGTTGTAGCTGAGACAAAAGCTGCTGCAGACCGTCATATTCCAGAGCGAGAATCAATTAAAGTGGAGCTTTCGGATGGGCGGAGAGTAAATGTCGGCTCACGCGAACAAGCAGAAGCTTACGTGAAAGGCATCAACCAACCGTATCGATTTATTACGCAAAAAATTGGAGCAATAACTGGGACGAAGCAAGATGTTGGAGAAGAAATTACCCGACTTTCAAAAAAATATAATATTCAAGATTTTGTCGTTTTAACACCTGTCAAATCCACGGAAATCAAACGCTATTCGTACCAATTATTAAGTGAAACGATAAAGGAGGAAGTTGTCCATGGCTAATGTCGTTGTTTGGAGTAAAGTTGGATGTCACTACTGTAAAGATGTGAAAGATTATTTAACCGAGCAAAATATTGTCTTCCAAGATATTGACGTCACAGACCATGATTACTTACGAGAAGTACTGCAAGCCAAATACGGTATTCGCCACGTTCCAGTAGTAGAAATTGGCGACATAGAAAGAGGGACTTACCAAGCAGTAACCGAAATCGGTATCGAATACTTAGAAAAAGCCTTATTACAAAAGGAGGAAGTAAAATGACTAGAGAAGATACAATCCAGTTTGGCGCAATCATTCACGGCGTTGGCGGCACAACAGATGGTTGGCGCCACCCAGATATTAACCCAGCAGCAAGTACAGATTTAGATTTTTATAAAACACGTGCAAAAATTGCGGAACAAGGCCTATTTAGTTTTGTATTTATTGCTGATGGTCTTTTTATTTCTGAAAAATCTATTCCGCATTTTCTTAATCGTTTTGAGCCGATTACTATTTTATCCGCTTTAGCAGAGTCTACAGAAAATATCGGGCTGGTTGGAACATTTTCGACATCATTTACGGAACCATTCACGCTCGCAAGGCAACTTTCCTCATTAGATCATATTAGTGGTGGTCGAGCGGGCTGGAATTTAGTCACCTCTCCGCAAGAAGGCGCAGCACGAAATCATAGCAAGAAAAACCTCCCGACCCACAGTGACAGGTATACTATTGCGGCTGAACATTTAAGTGTAGTTCGTGGACTATGGAATTCATGGGAAGAAGATGCTTTTACCTATAACAAAGAAACCGGCGAATTTTTTAATCCAGAAAAATTACATCGTTTGAATCATCAAGGTGAGTATTTTCAAGTGGAAGGACCATTAAATATCGGCCGCTCCAAACAAGGAGAACCAGTCGTTTTCCAAGCGGGAGCATCTAGTACAGGTCGGGATTTTGCAGCCCAAAATGCGGAAGCTATTTTTACGCATTCAGATTCACTTGAAGAAGCTATTCAATTCTATCAAGACGTGAAAATCCGTGCTAAAAAAGCTGGCAGGAATGCAGCAGAAATCCGAATATTCCCAGGAATTAGCCCAATTGTAGCGGATACTTTAGAAGAAGCCGAGCAGAAATACACTGAATTTGCGAGTCTCATTCCGATTGAAAATGCCGTCACCTATCTCGCGCGTTACTTCGATGACTATGATTTAAGCCAATTTGAACTAGATGAACCTTTCCCTGACCTTGGCGACATCGGTAAAAATGCTTTTCAAAGTACGACAGATCGAATCAAAAAAGAAGCAAAAGAGCGAAACCTGACCCTGCGCCAAGTAGCGACCGAAGCTGCCACCCCGAAAACACCTTTTATAGGAACAAAAGAACAAGTAGCTGATTTAATCGAAATTTGGTTTCAAAATGAGGCGGCAGATGGATTTATCATCGCGTCTGACATCCCAGGTACTTTTGAAACATTTGTCAATCAAGTTATTCCGCTTTTACAAAGTCGGGGATTGTATCGAAACGAATATCCAGCCACAACCTTAAGAGGCAACCTAGGTCTGGAAATACCCAAAAATAAACAAGCCGTTAATATCAAATAATAGAAAGAAAACGGAGCGCCTTTAAGGATCTTCGTTTTTTTGTTACAATAAAAGAAAAAAGGAGCTAAACCATGCGCTTAGATAAATTATTGTCCCACACAGGTTTCGGGAGTCGCAAAGAAGTGAAACCACTACTTAAATCCGGGGCAGTTGTCGTAAATGGAACGATTCAAAAAAACAGTAAGACCCAAGTGAATCCAGACAAAGATCAAGTTACTGTTCACGGAACCCCCGTCGTTTACCAAGAATTCGTCTATTTTATGCTCCATAAACCCCAAAATGTCGTGAGTGCAACAGAAGATAATGTATCAGAAACAGTCATTGATTTGCTCGCCCAAGAAGATACGCTTACTGATCCGTTCCCAGTCGGTCGGTTAGACAAAGATACAGAAGGCTTGCTAATTATAACGAACGATGGCACGCTAGCTCACAATTTACTTTCACCTAAAAAGCATATAGATAAAACATACTATGCTAAAATTGATGGTGATGTTACAGTAGAGGATGTAGAAGCTTTCGCAGCTGGAATTGAACTTGACGATGGCTATACTTGCAAACCAGCACGCTTAGAAATTATCACTCCAAATGAAATAAAAGTAATTATCCAAGAAGGGAAATTCCATCAAGTAAAAAGAATGTTCGCTGCCCGCGGGAAAACAGTCAGCTATTTAAAACGAATTTCAATGGGGAACTTACAACTAGATGAATCTCTTGAACTCGGTGAATACCGCCCACTGACCGAAAATGAGCTTCTTATCCTTCAAAATAAATAACGATAAACGAAAATTTTCTTCCTAAAAGAAGTAGATTTTCGTTTTTTTAGTTTGCAAAAGAAAGCATTTACATATATAATAAACATGTGTTTGAAATTAAAACAAAAGTTTGGAGTGGAGGTGCATTATATCGTGGAGAATAATAAAGCGAAAATGAACGAAAAGGAAGAGATAATTTTCAATTCCATCCGTAAAAATCCTTACATTTCTCAACAAGAACTGGCTGATATACTTGATTTATCAAGACCGACAGTAGCGAACCTTATTTCTGGCCTTATTAAAAAAGGTCGTATTTTAGGAAAAGCCTATATTTTAAATGAAGCCAAACAAATCGTCTGTATAGGTGGAGCGAACGTCGATCGGAAGTTTTACATTAAAGACAAGGCCCAGCTAGCTACATCTAACCCGGTGCGCTCAACACAAAGTGCCGGTGGAGTTGCTAGGAATGTTGGTGAAAACCTTGGTCGCCTTGGAAAAGAAGTTATATTACTCACTGCTTGTGGAACAGACTCCGACTGGGAAGCTGTCAAAAATGCCAGTAATACATATATGAACTTAGATTATGTCACTGCATTTCCAAGCATCGCAACAGGTTCTTATACAGCTGTACTTGAAAACAATGGAGATTTGCTCGTTGCACTAGCGGACATGGATGCATACGATCACCTAACCCCAGATGTACTGGCGAAAAATGAAGGCTTGCTAAGTCAAGCGAGCGCCATTATTGCCGATTTAAATTGTCCAAAAGAAACATTAGAATACCTTGGAAGTTTTGCCGAAATTAATTCCATTCCATTAGTCTTAGTACCCGTTTCCTCACCTAAAATGTCTCATTTACCAGAACGATTGGATCACGTGACTTGGCTAATATGCAACCGAGATGAATCAGAAACTCACCTAGGAATGACCATTGAAAACGAGAAAGACTGGCGCTTAGCTGCACAAAAATGGCTAGATTTAGGCGTGAAAAATGTTATCGTTACAAATGGCAGTAAAGGTGCAGTTGCAGCAAACAACGTAGAAGGCATTATCTTTGAACCCGCTATTGTCATTGAAAACATTGTAGATGTGACAGGAGCAGGAGATGCATTTTGTTCTGCGGTAATTTATGCATGGTTAGAAGGAAAATCTTTACAAGAAATTTTAAAAGCAGGGAGCGTAAATGCTGCGCGAACACTCGAATCTGAATACACTGTTCGCCAAAATTTATCAACATCCCAACTACAAAAAGATCTGGAGGAATTCAAATGAAAAATTATCTATCATTATCTGAAGAAGTAAAACAAGCAAAAGCAGAAGGAAAAGCTATCGTAGCCCTAGAATCCACTATCATCTCTCATGGCATGCCTTACCCACAAAACGTTGAAATGGCGCGTGATGTAGAACAAATTATCCGTGATAACGGCGCAGTACCGGCAACAATCGCTTTAATCGACGGTAAAATTAAAATTGGTCTTTCTGATGAAGAATTAGAATTATTTGCTAAAAGCAGCAATGTAGCAAAAGTTTCTCGTCGTGATATTGGCTACCTTATTGCTACAAAACAACTAGGAGCAACAACAGTAGCTGCAACGATGATCTGTGCTGAATTAGCAGAAATCGGTATCTTTGTAACTGGTGGAATCGGCGGAGTTCACCGCGGTGCCGAAACAACAATGGACGTTTCCGCAGATTTAGAAGAGTTAGCGAAAACAAATGTAGCAGTAGTATGTGCTGGAGCGAAATCTATCTTAGACTTAAACTTAACAATGGAATACTTAGAAACAAAAGGCGTTCCAGTAATTGGTTACCAAACAGACGTACTTCCAGCATTCTACACTCGTTCAAGCGACGTAGAATTAACATTACGTGCAGATGCTCCAGAAGTTATCGCGGAGTCCCTTAAAGCAAAATGGGATCTAAAAATTGAAGGTGGCGCTGTAATCACAAACCCAATCCCAGAAGAATTTGCAATGGATGAAAAAGTAATTAACGATGTTATCCAAACTGCACTTAAAGAAGCAGAAGAAAACCACATCCATGGAAAAGACGTTACACCATTCCTTCTTGGAAAAGTAAAAGAACTAACAGACGGTAAGAGCTTAGAAGCAAATATCGAACTTGTTAAACACAATGCACTAATCGGTACTCAAATAGCCGTAGCTTACCAAAATATCTAATAATCAAAAGAGCTGTCGCCTTTAAGTGGTGGCAGCTTTTTTATGTTAAAATAAATTTAAAAATAGAGGAGGAATATAAATGATTGCTGTAAGCGCTTGTTTAGCCGGAATTGCCTGTAGATATGACGGAAAAGATAAAGAAATTACTAAAATGAAACAAATGGTTGAAAATGGAGAAGCGATTCCTTTCTGCCCTGAAGTTGCAGGTGGTTTGGAAACACCAAGAAATCCAGCTGAAATAGTAGGCGGAGATGGTAAAGACATCTGGCTAGGTCGCGCTAAAGTAATGGATAATCAAGGATTAGATGTAACAGAAGAATATAAAAACGGAGCGAGTTTAACTTTGGCTAAAATGAAAGAACTCGGTATTACTCAAATAATTATGAAGGAAAAAAGTCCTTCTTGTGGAAGCTGTGCTATTTACGACGGCACCTTCTCTGGAAAAATAAAAGATGGTACCGGCGTAGCAGCAGCTCTTTTCCAAATGAATGGAATCAAAATCATCTCAGAATTTACAATTTAAAGTGCAAGCGAACCCATTGGATCCCAAGGTTTTAGTGCAATTGGCTCATTACTAAATGCTTCAATCAATTCTTTAGATAAATATTTTTTATGGACCACCACTTGGAATGTGAATTCATCCATCCAATCATCACTAGCAACAAAATATCCATTGTTGCCGATCTTTTCTCCCCAACTATTTTCCACTTTCCAACGATTAACTTCATTATTAACAATGTTAACCCCAGTTAGAACCATCGCGTGAGTGAGCATACTATGTTTATAATCAAGGCGTTCCGCTTTCGTCATAGCTGTTTTAAATCCAAAAGCCTGATTTAATAAGAAAATATCAGTATCCATAATTCCAGTAGTTCGTTCTGAAAGCTGACCTACATCACAACCGAACCACACAGTTTCACCGTCTTTGATTTGATCTGCGGCGGCTTTTTTTAATACATCCATTTCCACATTCAAATACTTAATAGGCGTCCCATTTACAATATTTCCTAAATAATCGACTGTAAATGCTTGATTAAAAGGTTTATCTTTAGTTGGCGCATTGATAAGCGGGATATAATCGTTCAAATCCATATCTACATAACGTTTATAAAATTCTTTAGGCGTAATTTGTAAGTCTTGTTTAAATTCATTGTCTTTATTTCGATATTCAAAATCAAACACTTTCGGCGGTTCACCTAAAGTCATAACTAAAAGCTGGTAAACTTCAGCAAGCATTTCTTCCTTCAACCCAGCTGTATCTTCCTGCTCTCTAACAGCTTTTCTCAAAATAACTGCATCCGTGCGAAGTCTTTCGTTTAATAGATGATTTAAATCCGCAGACTTACTACTTTGATAAGTTTCAGGCATAGCAGATTTCGGAACAACCCCATATTTTTCAATAATCGAAACAAGCATATCCCACTGACCGCCATCTTGTTGAGGTGTATCAAGCAACCATGAAACTAATCGGCTATCCTCATCTTCACTCGCTGTTTCAATAATATTCTCTATAAAATAATTAGCTTTCTCTAATTTATCCCAAAAGTTAGTATAGTTCTGCGATAACTCAAAATCTTTCAGGCCTAGTGTCCCGTTTAATCTATGACGAAACGTATTTAAGGCTGCAAACATCCAACACCTTCCACTTTGCTGTTGGTTAGAAACTTTGTCTGTATGAACCTCATGAGAAAAAATGGGTTGTACTGTTGCTTTTGATACAGGATTTTCTGTTGCTGCTTTAATCCCATTTTTCATAATACTAGCTTGGAAAACTAATTTATCTGGATTTTCACGCCACTTTTTGGAAAAACTTTCTAATTGCTCAAACGATATTTCAGTACTCATTTTTATTCCTCCTATATAGAACATTGCCTTCTAATTAAGTATACTGCTAAAAATAAAAAGTGCATAAGAAAACAACTATCTGAACTATTATGAAGGTTTTTGGCGAATCACATGATATAATATGAATGAAATTGATTATAAATGAATGTTTTTGGATGAAAACGGTTGATTTTGAAAGAAAAAGATGATAAACTAACTTTGGATGGAGGAGTAAGAATGTTAAATGCAGAGCGAAAACAACTTATTATGGAGAGTATTGAAAAGCTTGGTGTTATTAAATTACAAGAATTAGTTGAAGGGCTAGATACCTCGGAGTCAACTATTCGTCGTGATTTAATCGAATTAGAGGAACAAGGATTAATCGAACGTGTACACGGCGGAGCAAAACTTGTTATTTCTCATAATCAAGAACCAAGCATGAATGAAAAATCATTCAAAAACATTCAAAGTAAAAAAGAAATCGCAGCATATTGTGCTAGTTTGGTGGAAGAAAATGATTGTATCTATTTAGATGCAGGCTCCACAACACTAGAATTAATTACTCACTTAGCAAATCGAAATATTACTGTAGTTACAAATGGACTAACCCATATTGAAGAACTAGTTCGTCAAAATATTGATGCGTATCTTTTAGGTGGCAAAATGAAAGTGCATACAAAAGCAATTATTGGCGCAGTTGCCTTGGATAATATTAAAAATTATCATTTTGACAAAGCTTTTATTGGGACTAATGCTATGCATCCGGAGCATGGCTATACGACACCAGATATGGAAGAAGCATTTGTGAAACGTGCTGCAAAAGACTGTGCTGATCGCGTTTTTATTGTAGCAGACCATACGAAATTCAATGAAGTTAATTTTTCAAAAATGTTTTCAATAGATGAAGCTACTATTGTAACAGACTATATTCCTTCAGAAGTAAAAGAATCCTTTATCCAAAAAACTAAAATAATCGAGGTAGAAAAATGATTTATACAATTACTTTAAACCCTTCAATTGATTATATTGTGCAAATCGATCAATTAAAACTTGGCGAACTTAATCGCATGAAACAAGATTTTAAATTACCTGGGGGCAAAGGTATCAACGTCAGTAGAGTTCTAAATCAATTGAATGTACCGAGCCTTGCTACAGGGTTTTTAGGCGGATTTACTGGTGGATTTATCAAAGACTGGCTTCAAAATGAAGGCATAAAAACTGGTTTTGTGACAGTAAAAGATGACACTCGTATTAATATCAAACTAAAGCATGGAGAAGAAACAGAAATTAATGGTTTAGGTCCTACAATTGCTGAAAATGAAATTCAAGCATTTTTAAAATTGATGGACAAGGTAACTGCGGGCGACATTGTTATTTTATCTGGAAGTGTACCACCTTCATTAGGAAATGATTTCTACAATAAAATAATCCGAATCTGTAAAGAAAAACAAGCTAACTTCATGATTGATACGACTGGACAAGAACTGCTAGATGCATTACCAAATCGTCCAATCCTTATTAAACCAAATCATCACGAACTGGCAGAATTATTTGGTGTTAAGTTAGATAGCGTAGAAGATCTCATTCCATATGGAAAAAGATGCCTAGAACTAGGCGCACAACATGTAATCGTATCCATGGCTGGCGACGGCGCTCTACTTTTTACAGGAGAAGATGTTTATTTCGCTGATGCTTTAAAGGGAGAATTGAAAAATTCAGTTGGAGCTGGTGACTCAATGATTGCCGGATTCGTTGGAACTTTCGATAAAACTAACGATCCAGTTAAATCATTTGCTGCAGGCGTTGCAACTGGGGGCGCAACAGCATTTTCAACAGATCTAGCAGAAAAAGATTTAATTAATGAATTATTACCACAAGTGAAGATAACTAAAATAACAGGGAGGCACTAAAATGAGAATTACAGACTTACTCAGCAAAGACGTTATGATTATGTCATTACAAGCTACAACAAAAGAAGCTGCCATTGATGAAATGATTGCTTCACTTAAAAGTAATGGAAAAATTAATGACGAGGTACTTTTTAAAGAAGCGATAATGAATCGTGAAGCCCAAAGCTCTACTGGAGTTGGTGAAGGAATTGCAATGCCACATGCGAAAACAAAAGCAGTTAATGAACCAACTGTAGTTTTTGCGAAAAGTGAAGAAGGCTTAGATTATAACTCTTTAGATGGTCAACCTGCTCATTTATTCTTTATGATTGCAGCTCCAGATGGTGCAAATGCAACTCATTTAGAAACACTAGCAGCACTTTCAAGATTATTAGTTCATCCAGCATTTGTTCAATCATTAAAAGATGCAAAAACACCAGACGAAGTAATCAAGCTATTTAACGAAGAGCAAGGAGATACAGAAGAAACAGTTGTTGCTCCTACACCTTCTAACGATACTGGCAAAACAGTTGTCGCGGTTACTGCTTGTCCAACTGGTATTGCTCATACCTATATGGCTGCAGAAAAGTTGCAAGAAACAGCAAATAAATTAGGTGTTCGAATTAAAGTAGAAACAAATGGTTCAAGAGGAGTAGAAAACCGGTTAACTGATAAAGAAATTGCTGAAGCTGATGGAGTTATCATCGCAGCTGATGTACAAGTAGACATGCCTCGTTTTGATGGGAAACATTTAATTGCGAAACCAGTTGCAGCAGGAATTCATAAACCAGAAGAGCTTATAAAAGAAGCTATCTCAGGGAATGCACCTGTTTATAAAGCTGAATCAGGGAGTGAGGCGACAGAAAGTACAGATGGCCTTTCCATTGGCCAACAAATTTATAAACATTTAATGAGCGGCGTTTCCCATATGTTACCATTTGTAATTGGTGGTGGGATTGCAATTGCTATTGCATTTATGCTGGATCAAATACTTGGTGTGCCACAAGATCAACTTGCAAAATTAGGATCATATAATGAAATACCAGCATTATTGAAACAAATTGGCGATGTTGCATTCGGATTTATGCTTCCAGTATTCGCGGGTTATATTGCTTACAGTATATCGGACAGACCAGGACTTGTAGCTGGTTTTGTAGCAGGTGGAGTTGCGTCTGTAGGTGGAGCAGGTTTTCTTGGCGCGTTAGTAGGTGGTTTTCTTGCGGGTTATGCAGTTGAGTTAATTAAAGTTATGCTCAAAAAATTACCAAAAACGTTAGATGGAATTAAAGTAGTCCTATTTTATCCAGTTCTATCTGTCCTAATTGTTGGACTATTAATGCTACTATTAAATGTGCCAATGAGTGCATTAAATACTTGGTTAAATGACTTCTTAAATAGTTTAAGTGGAACCAACGCGGTTATTCTAGGATTACTCTTAGGAGCAATGATGGCTGCAGATTTAGGTGGACCAATTAACAAAGCAGCCTACATTTTTGCAACTGGAACGCTTGCAGCAAGTGTTGCAACAGGTGGTAGCGCGATTATGGCGGCTACCATGGCTGCTGGTATGGTACCACCGCTAGCAACATTCGTAGCAACTCTTATTTTCAGAAACAAATTTACAGCACAAGAACGTGATGCTGGACTAACCAATTCTATTTTAGGTGCTTCTTTCATTACAGAAGGAGCTATCCCATTTGCAGCAGCAGATCCACTTCGAATGATTCCAAGTTTTATCGCAGGAAGTGCAATAACTGGGGCAATTGTAATGTTTTTAAATATTAAAGTATTAGCACCACACGGAGGAGTATTTGTTATCTTCTTAGTATCTCAACCGTGGTTCTATCTTATCTCCATTGTGATTGGAACTATAATAAGTGCAGCATTAATTGGGATCTTACGCAAAAAGCCAACAGTATAATAGACAGGAATCGTCTTTTAAATTTAAAAAGACGGTTCCTTTTTATGTGATTTCTCGAATTCTTCCTTAAAAGTTGTTATAATGGAAAGGAAGAGAGGTGGGCGTATTGGAATTTGGAGAAAAATTAATTCATTTACGAAAGAAAAATAGACTTACTCAAAAACAATTAGCGGCGAAAATTGGAACTACTGCATCAACTATCAGCAAATATGAAAATGATAACCACCGACCGCCAATCTTTATTTTGGCTAAATTAGCAGAAATTTTGGGTACTACAACAGACTTTTTACTAGATGATGTAGCAGGTTTACGAGAAAAAAATTCAGTAAATGCTTTTCCTTTAATTGGAAATCCTGAGCTTGAGAAATGGTATTTGGAATTGCCTTATACATATTCAGAAGAAGAATTATTGATGTTAAAACGAATTGCAGATGCGATTGAGAATAAAAAATAATTTAAGAAGTAAACCAGATATACGATGAGTATATCTGGTTTTTAATTTTATTGTTCAGGATCTTTTGGATCGTCTTTTTCAGAAAGCATAGTGTTATAAAATCGTCTAGATTCAGCAGCGAGTGTAGCTGGTGGAAAAAACATATTCATTGAAGGGAAATTGCTCTCCATTGTTCGCATTTTTTGTGAGAACTTCATATGTAGCATGGAGGTCCTAGCAATTTGATTATTAAAAGAGGCCAATGACATATCAATTTCAAAAGTCTGTAAATTAGAAAATTTTATCAACGTATGGTTATATCCAATTGAATGATAATCCTTGATATGTTGTGGGAAAATCCAAATACAGTCTGTTGAACTTGGTGCGACAGTTGGGAATACATAGGTAGAAGTAACCGGATCAATAATGATAGGTGGCTTATGAGTAACACCTATTAGATGCTTTGTTCCCTCCTTACGTCCAGTGAGAGGAAATGAGATGCAAAACAATTTGAATAAACAAGCTACTAGAGCCATTCGATAGTAACTTGTTCATCGTCAATATAAATTTTATTAATTAGTGATTTTAAATAAAGTTGCTTTTCTCTGAACTCTAAAGAGTCAAAATTAACTGTTGCTAAATCAGCTAAGTTTTCTTGAATCTTTTTATTTTTCTTCAATTCCTCGTTTGCTTCTATTTGAGCCTCATAGTAATTAATTTGAGCATCAATATCATTCATCATAGAATCAAGCTCTGAAACTTCATACGAGCCATTTATATATAAATCAAATAATCGTTTTTTCTTTGCATGTTCTATTTTAAGTTTTTCATTTAAGTAATCTAATTCATCTTCTTTATCTACATTTCTGGAAGCGAAACTATAGTTATTCACGCGTTCAATAATTAGTTCTTCTAGTTTGTCAGCTCTCCAAATTTTATTCCCGCATTTTTCGAGTTCGTGAGTATGTTTATAAGTCTTGCAACTATAATATCTATAATGATATTTTTTTCCGCGGGAAACAGTATCTTTTCTCCGATGAACAAAACCCAAACCACATTTTCCACACACTACCAAATTATTTAGCAACGATGCTGAATCTCTATTCATGTTCCGATTTTTACCAATACGAGTAAATATTTCTTGAACTCTATAGAATTGCTCTTCACTGATGATAGGTTCATGAATACCTTTTACATGAACTTTATCTTTATATGAAACATAACCGCAATATAGATCGTTTGTTAGCCAGTTGTTATAGCGATTATATGTTCTAACTTTAAAGCCTAATTTTTTTAGTCTTTTCTGTAAAAAAGTAATACTTTGTTCTTCTTCGAAAATATCATAAATCAATCGTAGCTGTTTTGCTTCTTCTTCATTAATGTATAATTTTGTATCTATAACATCATAGCCGAACGTTCTACCCTTCGCAGTTGTTAACGGAAGACCTGCTTCAATACGCTTAATTTTACCCATTACCATACGATCTCGGATTGTTTCGCGCTCTAATTGAGCGAACACGGACAATATACCAATCATCGCGCGTCCAAATGGACTAGAGGTGTCAAGAGTTTCAGACAAACTAACAAATTCTACATTGTTTTTTAAGAAGTATTCTTCAATAAGCGTTATCGTATCTCTTTGCGAGCGGGATAGTCTGTCTAATCGATATACGACTACAGCATCAATTTCATGTAATTTACTTAGCATTTCATTTAATGCAGGGCGATTCATGTTTGAACCGCTGTATCCGCCGTCAATAAAAATATCGTATACGTCCCAGTCCTTCGAGCGACACAAGGCTGTTAGCTTTTCAGTCTGTGCCTGTATTGAATAATTTTCTACTTGTTCTTGAGTAGATACACGTATATAAATAGCTGCCTTCATTTCCGTTCTCCTTTCGCACATACGTTCTTTTTCTGGGTAAAAAGAAAAGCCTTATGGCTTTCTTTTAAATTTTTGCATAAAAAGTTAAACTAGCATCTGAAAATAAATTGAAAACAATTTCAATGTTTCCGCCTTCGTCAACTCCAGCATAATATTCTGCATTCATATTTTTTCCATTTAATATTTTTCCGGTGGTGTTATCAAGTGGATATCTTGTGCCCATAGTGCTGTTAGAGTCATATACATCGATATCAGAATTAACATAGTATTCATTTCCTGAATTGTTTTCAACCTTATAACTTACCTTAATTACATTTTTGGGTTTAGTTTCATCAAATTGGTTTCTTTCAGAAGTTTTAACGGCAGACACGAGTGTAACTGTAATACCACCAAGTGTTTGTTTGTCTCCAACGCTATATTCTTTTTTAGTTTGGTCTTTTTCGCTTTCTTCAATAAAGGTAGTTACAGCAGCTGGAAGATTCTCGTCATAGTGGTTATCCGCTAAGGCTTTTACACTAGCTCCGATTCTATAGCTAATATCAGAAACAGAATCGTAATTAGAGTTTTCTATGTTTTGTTTGAAGTCAGTAAGATTATTTAAATAATTATTTAAGTCAACTTTAAATGAACTATCAATACTCTTATTGTTCATTGATGATTCTATCTCATCTAATTGTTGTGCTAACTTATTGTTCAATTCATTTACTCTTTGCAAATCTTCATCCGTCATCGAATTAATAATATTAATATACAAATAGCCTGTCGTCTCGTAATAGCTTTCAAAATTTTTAGGAGTGAACTTTTCTTTCTTAGACTCTTTGAAATTTGATTTATCATTAGTATCCGTTACTTGTATATCGTTTTTTTCATTTCCACAACCTTCTAAAAAAATACTAAAAGCTAATAACAACCCCGTTAAAAAAATCATCCCTTTTTTCACATTGCAAACTCCCTTTTGTATGTACCAACCCGCGGCCGCGAACTGGTTACATAGTTATATTTTATTCAAAAGTCTTGCGATGTCTTCCAATTTCTCGCTTCGACTTAGTCTACTATCAATAACTATGAAAATTTCTTTTTTTAAAGTGAATGAACAAGAAGTAAATTCGTGTTCTAGTATCACTATATCATGTTGTAAGTTCAGTTCATCTAAATTTTTCATGTATTTATACCCCGTTGTTTTTTATTGCAACGTTGCACTTATATTATACATAATTTTTTTAAGAAATATCACGTTTTCACAGAAAGTTAATAATCAATAGTAATAACGAGTAAATAAATTACAAGTCAAGTGGCTCAATAGTAAATAGATTATTAATCTATTCCTTTTTTTGTTTCTCATAATATTCAATGAATGACTTAACAGCTTTGACTGCTTCTGCGTCATTCATTACTCGAGCTGCAACTGCTTTAAAATCCTCATTTTCGTCAACAAATTCATTTACCTCTTTATCTTCTTTTGAAGCCACTTCAGTGATATTTATTTCCTCTTCATTTACATGTTCTTTTCTTTTTTCTTCTATATAAGCGAGTATTTCTTTTATATCATCTTCTGTTGCGTTTGAATCAATGTGAGCTGCGATTGTGTCTATAAAACTATTATTACTCCTACCAAGCAAATAATCTGTTGACACTCCAAAAATATTTGCCAATTTAACTATTGTTTCCATGTCTGGCTCATTTCTACCATTTTCAATGTGCGAGTAAGCTCCTCTGGAAATTCCTAATATTTTTGAAATATCTTCTTGTGTTTTATTATTATTCTTTCTTAATTGTTTAAGTCTGTTGCCAAACATTTTTCGCACCGCCTTTAAAAAAAATATTAACACGAATTAGATACTAAAGGTATCTTTTTTAATAAAAATATACAAAATGTATCTAAAAGGCTTGACGATACAAAAAGTATCATGTATATTATATGTATCAGATACAAAATGTATCGAAAAGAGGTGATTAAAAGTGAGATTGTCTTTTAAAGAAAAAAGAAATACAGCCGGTTTAACTCAAAGAGAGCTAGGAATTGCTGTTGGATTAGCGGAAATTTCAATTAGGAAGCTTGAAAATGGAGAGAGGGACCCAAGTATAAATACGGCAGTAAAAATTTCAAAAGCTTTAGATTCTAATATGGAAGAAATTTTTCCAGATATTTTTTTGGATATTAGTGATACAAAATGTATCTGATAAGGGGTTGGAATAGGAGGTATGTAAAATGTCAAATTTACAAGTAATTGCAAATGATATATTACCAGTCTTTGAAAATGAAAAAGGTGAAAAATTTGTAAACGCTAGAACCTTGCATGAAAAACTAATGACTACAACGAAATTCGCTGATTGGATTAAAAGACGAATTCGTCAATATGGGTTTGTAGAAAATGAAGACTTTTTCTCACTTCTCAAAAATGAGAAACGAGCAATCGGAGGTACTACATCAATAGATTATATCTTTACTCTTGATTCTGGAAAAGAATTGGCAATGGTAGAGAATACAGAACAAGGTCGAGCAATTAGAAAATACTTCATTGAAGTAGAAAAACAAGCGAGGAAATTAGCAACTGAGCATCTAACATTTTCATATATGATAGATGACCCAGTCGCCCGGGCAAAAAAATGGATTGAGGAACAACAGGAGAAACAAGATGCATTAAAACAAATTGAGGAACAAAAGCCGAAAGTAGTTTTTGCGGAAGCCGTACAAACGAGTGAGAACACAATTTTAGTAAAAGATTTAGCTACTATTCTAAAACAAAAAGGATTAGATATAGGACAAAATAGGCTTTTCGAATGGCTGAGAGGAAGCGGTTATTTGCTAAGTAAAGGTGCTTATTACAATAAACCGTCGCAAAAGGCGATGAACCTAGAATTGTTCGAACAAAAAACATATATTCATACAGATAGAAACGGCTTAATGATAACGACCTATACACCAAGGATAACCGGTAAAGGACAAGTATATTTATTAAACAAATTATTAGAGGAACACGATCAAGTTATAAGTTAAGCGCCGCTACCACAACGGCGCTCGCAGACAACTTAGTCACGGGGAGCGACTAACAATAGTATATAACAATAAGTTGTTAATTAATCGCTAAAAAATAAACAAAAAGGATTGAGATATTATGTTTCAAAAATCAACATATGCACAAAATGCGATGCGAGTTTTAGCAGAAACTCATTCGCAAAAAGAGCTAGCGATAGATAGTTATGTAACAGCTGCTTTAATTAGTAATCAAGCAAAAGGAAAACGTACCGTTTCACTAGAGCAAGCAGAACAGTTAATTGATAGCTACAACGAACCAGAAAGCACATATTTATTCGCACATGAATTTAGCAATAAAATGATACCGCCTTTACTGAACGGCTTAGACAGTCACCACGCGGCTTTAACTTGTCGCTTTGAACTAGAAGTAATAGAAGCGATAAACACGTTAAAAAACGGCTTAGAAACGATGACGCTTGCCTTAAAAAAAGAAGACAAGATGCAACGAGAAGCAGCTAAACAAGCTATCGCAGAAATTGCAGACGTGATTGCAACTGCCTTAACACTAAACACAAGTATTGCAAAAACTTTCAGTATAGATTTACAACAAGTTTTAAACAAACGTGATCAATATTATCAAAAATCTGGATTAGTAAGGAGTTGTGGAAAATGAGCGAAGTTTTAGTATCGGCTAATTACGAAGGTTACGAGTCGAAGGGTATTAATTTCACAGAAATAAACAACATTGTAAAAGAGCGATTTAAAAAGATTGATGAAGTTGAGCGCAAAAAAAGAGCTGAAGCTTTTAACAAAAAGTACAAAGTCACTAAAGAGCTTGTAAATGGGCATTTGCGCGAAATTATTATACCGAGGCGCGCAATATGAAGAACCAACTTTTATTCAGCATCTTAGTGATAGTAGCGGCGGCATTAGCGTTAATCAACTTATGTAATTTGATTTTAATTCTGATTTTAATTTAGGAGGATTACAACAATGACAGAAAGAGTTTTCAGAAAGACAACAAACTTCGGTGATAGCGAAATTCATACAAATAGCAGAACAAAAATGATTGCTAATCCAGCGTTTCAGCAGAAAATCCCGTTAAACGAAACAGGTTGCGACAACATGACGGACTATATCGAAGAATTAAAACTAAAGGGTTATGAGGAGGTCACAAGATAATGGATGTATTTATGGTAATGATTTTCGTGTCGTTTATGTCTGTAATCGCAGGCTACTGGCTGAGAGGAAGTGATAAACGTGGTTGAGAATCCGATGATTGTTGATGATCTTTGGGACGATGGTTTTAGGCATTAAAAAAGACCCGCGTAGCAGCGCAGGTCCGGGATTTGAGATATTACCTTAACAGAATTATACCTCGAATCCATTAAAAAATCAATGGAGGTAACATATATGTGGTTTTTAACAACCTATTCAAATATCAAAGTAAAAGTGTTTGATTTTAGTGAAAGTGAAGCGGCAACCGAATTGTTTAATTATCTTCGCTTCTATCAAAGCAACAAAGAAGGAAGTAAAGAATTTGACGATTTAATCAAGATATATCAGTTGTTAGTTGGAACAGAAGGAGTGGTTAACGTATGAATGAATTAGGAATGGAATTATCTAAACAGCAAGGTAATGGAGTTATGGCTCACGCAACGGCGAGTCGTGAAATGGAGGAAGTAAAAGGGCAAATTTTTATGGCACAAAATTTCCCGCGAAATCAATATCAAGCAGAAATCCGAATTTTAGAAGCATGTAAACGACTTAGATTAGCGGAAACTGCAATTTATCAATATCCGCGAGGTGGTCAAAAAGTAATTGGTCCTTCTATCCGTTTAGCAGAAGTGTTAGCGCAGAATTGGGGAAATATTAGCTTTGGTGTTAAGGAATTAGAAAGAAACGACCACGAATCTACAGCAATGGCTTACGCATGGGATGCTGAAACAAATACTAGAACAGAAAAAATATTCACCGTGCCACACAAACGAACAACTAAAAAAGGAACGCAGATGGTTACTGACGAACGAGATATATATGAGCTTGTAGCGAATATGGGGTCACGCCGATTGAGAGCTTGCTTATTGAGCGTTATTCCCGGAGATATAGTAGAAGCCGCAATGCAACAATGCAATGAAACATTGAGAAATGGTGGCGGAGAAAAACCGCTTAAAGATCGCGTTGGGGCTATGTTGACTTATTTAAAAGAACAGTTCGGTGTTACTCAAATCCAAGTTGAGAAACGTTTTGGGTATAAAACTGACTCATTTACTGAATATGACTTAGTACAGACTAAAAACATAATTAATTCGATAAAGGACGGTATGTCAAAAATAGAAGATTGGTTCGATAAGGATTTACCAACAAAAACGGACTCTTCGAAATCTGAACTTGCAAAAGAATTGGAACCAGAAAAAGAAGAGGTGAAAACAGATGACAAAGAACAAGCCGTTGAAACTGACCAAGGAAAACTATTATAGTCAAGCAGCTAATTTAGATTACATGTCCGTTTCGCAATTCAAATCTTTTATGGATTGCGAAGCACGGACAATGGCAGAACTTCATAAAAAATGGTCTCGCAACGAATCTACAGCGCTTTTAGTTGGTTCCTATACGCATACGGCATTTGAGTCAGAACAAGCTTTTAACGACTTTGTTTCTGAGAATGAAAAGAAGATTTATAAAGCAAGAGGAACAGGGAAACGGGCAGAGTTTGAACAAGCTGATTTAATGATTGAAACAATTAAAAAAGACCCGCTGTCGATGATTGCAATGGATGGAGAGAAAGAAGCTATTGTTACTGCAAATTTATTCGGAACAACTTGGAAAGCAAAATTAGATGTACTTAACCATGATAAAAAACGTATAGGTGATTTAAAGACCACACAGGAGCTACAGAAACGCTTTTGGTCGGTCAAATACAACGGTTGGGTATCTTTTATCCAAGCATATGATTATGTGCTTCAAATGGCTGTTTATAAAGCTATGGTGGAATGTCAATTTGAAGGAGATTATAAACCTTATATTGTAGCAGTCACAAAACAAAATCCGCCAGATAAAGCGGTAATACAATTCCATCAAAACTGGTTAGATAGTGAATATAGTTTTTTGGAAGAAAAAATGCCACGAGTTATCGCAGTTAAAAATAAAGAACTTGATGCAATAAGATGTGAAGAATGTGAGTATTGCCGAGCAACTAAACAATTAAAAGATGCTATCAATTTAGAAGACTTATTAAAAAAATGATTAAAGGGTGCTGATGTTATGAATAATTACTTCTCGCACGATAGCAATGCGAGAAACAGCGATAGGTTGTTGCCAGTGCGAATGAGATATGGTGCAGAAGGCTACGGAATCTATTTTATGCTCTTAGAACGTCTTAGAGAAGAACCGGAATATATGAGTGTCAAAGATTACAATATGTTAGCCTTTGACCTTCGTGTGGATACTGGCAAGTTAAAATCCATCGTGGAAGATTTTGGGTTATTTACCTTCACTGATAATGGTGAGTGTTTTTACTCCAAAGGATTTAAAAAGCGAATGGAACTCAAAGACAAGAAAAGTAGCAAGCTTTCAGAAGCCGGAAAAAGAGGAGCGAAAAAGCGTTGGGGCAGTAACGAAGAGGTAGCCGAGCCAAAGCCTAGTTATAGCCACCCCATAGCAAATGCCATAGAAAATGATAGCAAGAAAAGGAAAGTAAAGGAAAGTAAAGAAAAGAATAATAAAACAAATACAACAGACTTAAAAGAGGACTTTTCAAAGATTTGGAATTTATTTCCTCGTAAGGAACGAAAAGACGATGCCTTTAAAGCGTATCAAAAAGCAATTAAGGAAGGCGTAACAAACAAAGAGATTCAAGATGGGATTGTGGCGTATAAAAAACATATCGCAGCAAAAAACACAGAGCCTAAGTATATTGCGCAAGGTGGAACTTGGTTTAATCAAAGACGTTGGAACGATGAATATGATTTAACGCCAGCTTCAATTAACAAGCCCGCTTACAACAAACCAGTAAAACAAGAAATATTGCCAGATTGGCTCGACAAAGAGCAGAAACAAACAAAACAAGAAACTTCAACAACAGAATCAAGCGAAGACTTAGAAAAGAAAGTCGCTGAAATTAAAGCGAAATTAGCGGCTAGGAGCGAGGTGCAGGCGTGAAAACAATCGCAAATGAGTATAAAGAATACATCACAGAAAGAATAAGGCTAGGTGACAACGGTATAAAACTAACTGCTTATAGTTTTAAAAATGGTTATCAAGCGAGAGTGATAGAAAATCTTGATTCTAATATTGTATCTCTTGTACTGGTAAAGTTTGAGGACGGAAAAAGTTCTTTAAAAGACCTATTATTTCAGTTAACACCCGAACAACTGAATGAAAAGCTAGAAGAGATTAAGAATTATGAGTTATGAAGTTAGAAAGGATGAAATTTCTTGGGGAAATATTATTGGCACGTGTCAAAGCAAGGTGAGAATCCAGCAGTAATTAGACATTATAAGCACATTACAAAAATGTATAGGTTTATTTTGCGAAATCCTGCTATGTTCAAAGACAAAACTTTAACGATTTATGATGACGCAAAACCAGTTACAAACATGACGTTTAACGAAATTAAGTATAGAGCTAGTTTGAATTTATGTGAAACGTTAGAAAGAAGATATGTGTTGTCACTTACTGAACGGCTTATGGAGGAACAGAAGGAGGCTAGAAAGTGAAAATATTGGATGCTTGTTGCGGTAGCAGAATGTTCTGGTTTAACCGCACAAATAAAAACGTTACGTTTATGGACAATAGAGAGCTTGAAACTGAATTGTGCGATGGCAGGAAATTAGTCGTAAAGCCTGATGTAGTAGCAGATTTTAGGAGTATGCCATTCGATACTAATACATTTCACTTAGTAGTTTTTGATCCACCGCATTTGCTCAAAGCAGGCGATAAATCATGGTTGGCCAAGAAATATGGGAAGTTGGATTTGCTAACTTGGAGAGATGATATAAGTAAGGGTTTTGAAGAATGTATGCGAGTTTTGAAACCAAATGGCACATTAATTTTCAAATGGAACGAAGACCAAATAAAGCTAAGCAAGATTTTAAAGATAATTGATTTTGAACCGCTTTTCGGTAATAAGCGTTCTAAAACGCACTGGTTAGTTTTTATGAAGGAGGAACAAGCATGAATTTAAAAGTAGGAGACAGAGTAGAACTCATTTTAAGAAGCAAAAAGCGCGTTGGGACAGTAGAAGAAGTTTATAACGACATACAAAAGTGCAAAGTGCAGATTGACGAATTTCCGGTGACAGTTACGAAGCCACAAAAGTATCTGGTGAAAGCGGAAGGGTCAGAGCTAGTAGTACCTCAGTGTGTAGCTGATTGGTATGAAGACAATAAAGGTGATATAGGGGTTTCAATCTGGCAATACATTTTCAACTGGGAATATCAAGATAAAAATAGCGCATTTTACGAAGTAATGAGCAATCAAATTAGTAGTACGCTAGAAATGTTATTCAAAATGCAGGGCGGTTACAAAGGTGAAAAAGAAGCGCTTTATTATGTGAGGGTTATTGATAATATAAATGGTTATCTTAATTTTTCTTCTAATAATTCGTTTCTCGGAAACGCTATAGAACGCGGTAAATACAAAACAAAATTTACAGAAGCAGAAATTAAAGCAATGGATAAAGGCGAAGCATATTGGTTACTTAGGAAACCTGTTGAAGAAGTGGAGGGTGAAGACAATGAGTAAAAACTTGTATGCAATCAAACAAAATGGCTTGTACAAACATTTTCCGCAATGTAACTATAACAAATCAATATCGAAAGATTGTTTGTTTGTGAGAAAAGACACCGC
>NZ_JAARZL010000007.1:0-103627 GCF_014229295.1 Listeria farberi | reverse complement strand
TAGCAATTAAATTACTAGTTTGTTTTTGTTGAAAACAGCTTTCTGTTTTCTGCCCTGCGATTACCAGTGAGACTTTACGTCTCATTGCTTTTCGTCTTCTTCTTTGTTCAGTTTTCAAAGGTCAGTTAGTCGCTTTTATGCTTGATGTATGAATGTTTTCTTTTGTTTTTTGCGACTTTTAAATCATATCATTTCAGCGTCTATCTGTCAACAACTTTTTAAATTTATTTTATGTATAAAATTCTTTTAAATCACTGCTATTGTAGCGCCGAAAACTAATATATCAAGTTTTGAGATATATGTCAACTGAATTATGCATAAAATTAAATAAAAATGAAAAAAATATAAAAACACCTAGCTAAGCTAAGTGTTTTTGTTTAATTATTTAATTGTTTTTCTTTACATTCTGGACATGTGCCATATACTTCCAGTCTATGATTATCAATTTCATAGCCGGTTACATGGGCTGCGAAATGTTCGACTTCGTCTAAGCCAGGATAATGAAAGTCTACTATTTTTCCACATACATTACAAATTGCGTGGTAATGGTTCGATGTTGAGAAATCGAATCGACTAGATGCATCACCGTAAGATAGTTCTTTAATTAGACCCGCATCTCGAAAAACGCGCAAATTATTATACACCGTTGCTACACTCATGTTAGGGAAGTTTCCTTCTAAAGCCCGATAAATATCATCTGCGGTTGGGTGGGTGTGTGAGTTAATTAAAAATTCAAGTATAGCATGACGCTGAGGAGTGATTCTGACTCCTGTTTTCTTTAAGACATCTACTGCTTCTTTCAGAGTTGCATTAGACACCGCCATGCACTCCCTTCCAAAAATAATTATTATATTAATAATACCGGAAATAACGCTTAACTGTCAATAGAATGGCATAATTTATAGTTTAATAACCTTTGTTTAAATCAATTTCATTACGTAATTTTGTATTTTCTTTCAAATGATTTATATTTTCGAACCAAATCTCAAAACTACGATCTAAATACTTATTAGAATGCCCAGATACATGGGGGGTGATAGTTATATTGTTTGCATGCCATAAATTGCTATCTGGAGGGAGGGGCTCTTCTGGTAAAACATCTAAATAAAAATGAGCGATTTGTCTATCTTTAGAAGCTCGTTCAATTGTCTCTAATTCTACTGCACTTCCTCTACCAATATTGATAAATACAGCACTAGATTTCATTTTCCGAAAAAAAGATAACTGATAAATTCCTGAAGTTTCTTCGGTTTGTGGTAAAACACTAACGAAAAAATCGGCTAATGGAGCTACTTTTTCCAAATCGGTCATAGCATATGTTTTACTAAATGGTTTTGCTGCATGGCCAGTTGTATTAATCCCTAAAACTTCCATATCAAAAGCTTGAGCGAATTCTGCTACTTTTGCTCCGATAGCTCCTGTACCTGCCACTACTAAAGTTTTCCCTGCTAATTCAGTAATAGGTTCTTCACTCGCCCATTCTTCTTCTTTTTGCATTTGATAGAAGAAAGCCGCTTTTTTTACGTGAGACAACATAAATGATAAGGCATATTCACCCATTGGTATTGCGTGAATCCCTCTTACATTAGCAACTTTTATTTTTTGCTTTTGAATAATTTTTCTTGGCAGGCTATCTATGCCTGCAGAAAACACCATTATTAATTTTAGTTTAGTAGCTTTTTTTACTATTTCTTCTGTGATGTTGGATCCGTATGTAATGATGACATCCAATTCGCCTAGATTAGCAAAATGATTAATATTCTCATAATAGAAAGTATCGTCCGGAAATTTTTCCGCTTGTAACTTTTGAAGGTGTTCAGGTACATCGAGTGTAAATAAAACTTTCATACTGCCCACTTCCTCTCTTTAGCTCTACTCTAATTTTATGCTTTTTTTCATTTATCAGCAATAATATTGTTTTTTCGATTGCGGCATCTCACTTTTTCGCATAGAATATAGAAGGTATTAAAATTTTGAGGAGATGACAAAATGGATCATTCAATGTCAAAAAAATTGCATGACGAAGCACTTTTACATATAGTTGGCGGGGTTAATAGCCCATCCAGGTCAAATAAAGGAGTCGGCGGTGGCATACCTGTAACAATGGAGCGAGCTGACGGAGCTTATTTTTATGATGTAGATGGCAATAAGTACATTGATTACTTAGCTGCATTTGGACCAATTATTACCGGACACGCGCACCCTCATATTACAGAAGCTATTACAAAAGCTGCGCAAAATGGGGTTTTGTACGGTACACCTACTAAACATGAAATAACTTTTGCTAAAATGCTAAAAGAAGCCATACCTTCTCTTGAAAAAGTTCGGTTTACAAATTCCGGAACAGAAGCAGTTATGACAACTATTCGTGTGGCTCGTGCTTATACCGGACGGGATAAAATCATTAAATTCGCTGGTTGCTACCATGGTCATTTTGATTTGGTGTTAGTGGAAGCTGGTTCTGGCCCTTCTACACTTGGTATTCCAGATTCTGCTGGAGTGACAAAATCAACAGCGGAAGAAGTTATTACGGTTCCATTTAATGATCTTGCATCTTTCAAGGAGGCATTAGCGGTTTGGGGAGACCAAGTTGCTGCTGTTTTAGTAGAACCAATTGTTGGGAATTTTGGAATGGTTGCTCCCGCGGAAGGCTTTTTAGAGGCTGTGAATGAACTTGCACACGCCAATGGTTCTTTAGTAATTTATGATGAAGTTATTACTGCTTTCCGTTTTATGTATGGTGGAGCTCAAAATTATTTAGGTGTTATTCCTGATTTAACTGCTATGGGTAAAATTATTGGTGGCGGCCTTCCAATTGGCGCTTACGGCGGTCGTGTCGATATTATGGAAAAAGTTGCACCGCTTGGCCCAGCCTATCAAGCTGGAACGCATGCTGGTAATCCAGCCTCTATTCTTTCGGGTATTGCATGTCTTGAAGTTTTACAAGAAGAAGGGCTTTATGAACGCTTTGAAAAATATGGTTCAATGTTAAAAAACGGGATTGAAGATGCTGCTGTTAAACATGGTATCTCGGTGACGGTCAACCAAATTGTCGGCGCTCTAACTGTTTACTTCACGGATGAGCCTGTAACTAATTATGCTGAGGCTGGTGCAACGAATGGTGATTTATTCGGTCACTTTTTTAAAGGTATGTTAGAAGAAGGTATTAATTTAGCACCTTCAAAATATGAAGCTTGGTTCATTACTTCAGCTCATTCAGAAGCAGACATTTTAGAAACAATCCAAGCAGTTGATACTGTTTTTGGAAAAATGGTTCAAGGTAACTAGGTAATATTACTGTATAAACTTGAAAGAAACGTTATAATAGAAGAAGAATGAGCGGGAAAATAAAAAATCCCGCTCAAATAGTCTATAGAAAGGAATAACCTTCCATGAAATTCGGAGCTAGAATTTTGAAAACAGGTATTGCAATTACATTGGCACTTTTTATTGCCCAACTTTGCAATTCACCCTCTCCATCTCTGGCAGGCATTTCCGCCGTTTTTGCTATCCAGCCTTCTATTTATAGGTCATATCGAACTATTCTAGAGCGGGCACAAGGGAACGTTATTGGAGCCATCATTGCAATTATTTTCGGACTTTATATTGGTAATGATTTTATTTTAATTGGTGTTGCTTCGATTATCTGTGTAGCTTTATTAATGCAATTTCGTTTGGAGAATACGATTGGCCTTGCTGTAGTTACTCTAATAATTGTCATGGACTCTCCTGGTAATGACTTCTTAGAAATCGCTCTTATTCGTTTTGGGACAATTATGTTAGGTTTACTTGCTGCATTTATTGTCAATCTATTCTTTTTACCACCGAAGTATGAAGTTTCATTGTTTCAGTTAATTTATAATACGAATAGCGAAATTGTTCGTTGGATTAAATTAAACTTGCGTCATGCCGCTGACTTCCCGCTTCTAAAAAAAGATATGGAATGGATGCAAAAACAGTTAAATCAAACGCGTAACTTATATGGATTATACCGAGAAGAGCGTACTTTTTTAAAGAAAAATGCTATTTCAAAAGGTCGGAAAATAGCTGTTTATAGGCAGATGTTACTTTGCTCACAAAAAGGTTTTGAACTGTTAAAAATCCAACACCGTTATGAAAATGATTATTTGCAACTACCTCCAGATAAACAAGAACTAATTAGGCAACATATTGATTACTTAACAGATAAACACGAGCAACTCTTATTAACATACATCGATAAAGTTTCCATTGATCTCGAATATGTAGAATCACATTTAGCGCAAGATCCGCAAGATTTAATGCAACTTTTCCTACGTGAAATGGAAGAAACAGAAAAAGATGAATACGAAGACATGATGGATAAATATCATTTAATGCGTATTATTGCCTCAGTTTTTGCTTACCAAGAAACAATCGATTATTTAGAAAAATTAATTCATAGTTTTAAACTTCGACACACAGAAGAAAATCAAATCGATATTAATGTTAATGAAGAATAAACAAAAAACGAGCTTGGAGATAGACTCCTAAGCTCGTTTTTTTAACGATATTCTTTATACTTTTCATACCAAATGTCAATGTAATCAGGAGAAAACGGACCTTTTTTGTCCAGAATCCAGTGGCTTAGCACATCTACATTAGTTTTTAGTATCCGATCAATTGAATCTGGATACTTCATTTGGCGACGGTGTTGTTCGTATTCGCCTTCATCAAGCAAATGGAACCTTCCATCTGGGAAAACCTTAATATCGAGGTCATAATCAATGTACTTCAGCGCTTGTTCGTCTACCGCAAAAGGTGTACCTAAATTGCAGTAATGATAAATACCATCTTCTCTAATCATCGAAATTACATTAAACCAGTAATCACTATGAAAATAACAAATTGATGGCTCGCGCGTTACCCATTTACGTCCGTCTGCTTCCACAACTAATGTATGGTCGTTTCCGCCGATAATAATATTCTCCGTAGATTTAAGCACCACTGTCTTTTTCCAAGTACGATGAAGTTTACCGTTATGTTTGTAACTCTTGATCTGTATTATTTCTTTCTCTTTAGGTAAGTACATCCTTTATCCTACTTTCCTCATGTACTATCAAAATCATTTTTATTATAACATAAGGCAAGACAGCAAAAAAACAATATCGTGCTGAAACAGAAGATTTTCCTGAAAAAAGAATGTTTTTTACATCAAACAGCTGATTTTCCCCTGTTTTGCTTTACTATACTAAAAGTGTTCTGCCGCCATCTACTAAAATAGTTTGCCCGCGTATCATGTCTGCTTTCTCACTAGCAAGGAATAATACAGCATTTACTAAATCATTTGGCTCAATCATTCGTCCAGCTGGCGTTTTACTTACTGCGTCTTTTAACAATTCTTCGCGATTTGGAAAGTGATTTAGTGCATCCGTTTCAATTAAGCCTCCAGAAACAGCATTAACCGCAATACCAAATGGTGCAAGTTCTACTGCTAAATAACGGGTAAGTGATTCTACCGCCGCTTTTGAAACACCGACTGTTGTGTAATTTTCTAAATAACGAATGGAACCAATTGAGCTTAAACTGATAATCTTCCCACTTTGGTGGCGTTGCATTAACTTAGCTGCCTCCTGACCTGCAAATAGTAGTGCCTTCGCATTAATATTCATCGTCCAATCCCAATGCGATTCTTCTAACTCCATCAAAGGTCGAAGGACACCGCTCGCTGCATTATTAATAAAAACATCTAAACGACCGAATTCTTCGTCTACCGCTTTAAATAAGTCTCTAATTTTTTCCACGTCACCAACATTTGCTTTAAAAATAACGCATTTTCTTCCTATTTGTTCAATTTCTTGCTGTACTTCTTCTGCCTTTTTGCGATTTCTAGAAAAATTCACGGCGATGTCATAGCCTTCTTTTGCAAGTGCGATGGCTATTTCTCTTCCAAGACCTCTACTACTTCCTGTTACTAATGCTACTTTGTTCATTTGTTACTCCCCCTTAAAATCTTTCCAGGCTTGCCACATTTTTTGATATGGTACTGGAAAAGCAAGCCGTTTCATTTCTTCTTCCGTCGCAAAATACCAATTTTCATTTGGGACTGCTGACTGAAGTTTTGCCACACGAATGTCCATTTTCCAGACTAAATGAGAAAAAATGTGTTTGATATGCGCAATTGGCTCGTTTTCTAGTAAAACTTCTAAGCCATAATTATGTAAAAATTGTAGTTTAGCTACTTCATCATTTTCTTTTTTTGAAATTTCAATAGTAGGAAATTGCCACATATTCGCAAGTAGACCATTTTCTGGCCGTTTTTCTATAGCAATTTTTCCTTCTTCTGAAATAACAATAATGCTTAATAGTTCTTTGGTTTTCGTCTTTACTTTTTTAATTTTTACTGGATAATTCGTTTCGACGCCATTTTTATGCGCTTCACAAAACGATTGCAGAGGACAGAGCAGGCACATTGGTTTTGTAGGTGTACAAACAAGTGCGCCAATTTCCATTAAACCTTGGTTAAAGGCTGCCGGATTTTCTTTGTCGATTAGTTGATATAACACTTCCTCAAAAATTTTCCGAGTGGATGCTTTCATAATATCCTCGCCAATTTCTAATACGCGCGCGATAACACGCATAACATTTCCATCCACAGCTGGTTCAGCTTGATTGTAAGCAATACTTAAGATAGCTCCCGCTGTATATGGACCCACACCTTTAAGCGATAAGATAGTTGTTAAGTCAGTAGGAACTTTACCAGAAAAATCTATCATCACTTGTTTCATCGCTGTTTGGAGATTTCGGACACGTGAGTAATAGCCTAATCCTTCCCATGCTTTTAATATATCTGCTTCATCAGCATTTACAAAACTTTCCATTGTTGGAAATTGAGTCATAAAACGATTAAAATAAGGGATCACAGTATCGACTTTTGTTTGTTGAAGCATGATTTCTGAGACCCAAATCCGATAAGGTTCAGTATTTTCGCGCCACGGTAAGATGCGCTTATTCGCTTCATACCAGGAAACGAGTGCCTCTTGAAAAGCAGTTATTTTTGTTTCATCCCATGTTAGTCTCTTCATTTTTCTCATTTTCCCCTCGTAATTCTAATAGATTTCTAATGTGTGATGCTCCGGATGTGTAGTATAATGTAAACAGGGAATAAAATAGTATACCCATTCTTAAGCCGTTTTCTATTATACCGAAAGCTGACTTAATTGAATAGTGTTGTGCTTTCTCAGACGACACCACTTATATTTTTAAAGACCGATTTTAGAGGAGGCAAAGTCACTTGGATACTGGCACACATGTAGTAATGGGAATTGCACTCGGAGCGTTAGCAACCGTTGACCCGGTAGTTGCCGGAAGTTCTCAAGCTGCCATTGGTATTATGACAGCAACAATTATTGGTTCACAAATTCCAGACATTGACACTGTATTAAAACTTAAAAATAACGCTGATTATATTAGAAATCACCGAGGAATCACGCATTCCTTGCCGATGCTTGCCATTTGGCCATTACTTATTTCATCTATTTTGTATTTACTTTTCCCAGCAGCTACGTTTATTCATTTGCTATTATGGACATTTATAGCGGTTGGGTTGCACATTTTTGTTGATATTTTTAATGCGTACGGAACGCAAGCAATTAGGCCGTTTAAGGAAACCTGGGTTGCTTTTGGATTTATCAATACATTTGATTGGTTCATTTTCGGCTCTCACGTCGTGGCTATTGCGGCTTGGTTGTTAGGTTCTCCTGTACTACCTACGTTTGTCACGCTCTACGTTATTTTGGCACTTTACTATGTGGCAAGATTTGTTACGCAGCGAATGATTAAACATGCGGTTCAAAACTTAATCCCCGATTCAGAAGAAATCATTATCGCGTCCACAATTCATTTCTTTCAGTGGCGTGTGGCGGTTACAACCAAGGATCATTACTACGTAGGTAGAGCTTTCAAACGAAATATCTCTATTTATGAAAAATTTGACCGTTTACCTGTTCCAGATAACGAAATCATCCGTTCTGCGAAAAAAGATAAAAATCTCGCTGCTTTTATCTCATTCTCCAAAGTATATAATTGGCGCATTGAGGAAAAACTAGACGGAACTTATGTAACATTTACTGATTTACGCTACCGTAGTAATGGGCATTATCCATTTGTAGCAGTAGTTAAATTAGATGATAATTTAACTATTATTTCATCTTACACTGGTTGGATTTTCTCCACTGAAAAATTATACAAAAAACTAGCACCTGTTAGTATTTAAAAAAAGACCCGGCATTCCGGGTCTTTTTCGTTTACCTACCAGTACTTCCTACCCCACCAATCCGTGATTCGTTTGCAACATTGTCTGTATCTGCTACTAAGTATTTTTGGAATACGCCTTGAGCGACACGTTCGCCAGACTCAATTTCTACTGATTTTGAAGAGAAATTTTTAATTGCAATACCGATATTACCGTCATTACCTGGGTTACTATAATAAGAAGAATCGATTATTCCAGTACCGTTACATAACAATAAACCTTTTTTAATGCCGATAGAAGAACGCACGTGGATATTTAAAACTTCATCTTCCTGCATATAACTTTTAATATCTGTCCAAAAAATATGTTTTTCTCCGGGTGCGATAGTTATTGTTTCATTGGAGAAAAAATCATAGCCAGCTGAACCTTTGTCGCCGCGTATTGGTAACGATATGGTTTGTTGTGGAAACTTTCTACTTGCTTCATTAACTACTTCAAATCCTCTTACTTTCACTTTGTTCACTCCTATTTGTTTGGGTCTTTGCGTTCTACTTGGTGTAAAAAATTGCCATGGCGCTCGATTTGCTGCCGCACATAATCCGCCGCGTACTCAGGGCCACGGTATGGGTAACCTGCTTTGGCATAGGAACTTTCGAAATCTGACCAAAGCATTTCAATCCACCATAAAGCTTGTTCTTTATCTAAATGCGGGTTTTTAGCCATTAATTCCGCTGTTAGTTCATCTAAATACGTATACAACTCACTCTTCCTCCTCAAAACTGATTTCATTTTCAGTTAGGTATGATTGAATTGTATCATAAGAAAAACCTTTCTGCATTAGTGATGTGATTGTTTTTTGTTTGGCAATACTAGGTTTGTAACGTTTATTTTTACGCATCGTTTTTTCGACTTGCTTTTGTAAAATTTTTGCTTCTTCAGCCACATCCAATTCGCTCGTTGCTTCAGTTGCAGCTACTTTCGCTAATTCACTCGTATAGCCTTTTTGGATTAAATCAGTAATGATTTTTTGTTGGAGCATTTTTTTAGCACTTTTATTATTTCGTTTCATAATTTTTATTGCTTGTTTGGTGGCATTTTCTAGCTGAGCCTCATCCGAATATTCTTCCATTACTTGACTAATAATTTCTCTTGTTAAACCTTTTTCGACTAATTCACGTTCAATCGTTCTTGGACCTTTTAATGTAGTTTTGATTTGTGTTTTTGTATATAGTTCCGCAAATTCGACATCATTAATGTAATCCATATCAGCTAATTTTTTTAAAATCTCATCAATAGCAAAAGCTTCCATTTCTTGTTTTCTTAAATAATCGCGAATTTCTTTTTCCGAGCGGACCCGGTGAGACAAGAAATTAATTGCTTTATTAAGACCTTTGCGAACCATATCAGCTTGTTTAATTTCTTCTATCTCGACTTCAGTCAACACTTTTCCTTTCATCAACTGAAATCGGGCTAAAACCTCTTCATCTACACTAAAGTTGTATTTTTCATCAATAAATATGTTATAGCGTTCTTTGTTTTTTTGTTGGACACTTATGGACGTGATTTTCATAATCCGCCTCCTTCTAGCTTCTATCATACCGCAAAAATTGGTTTTAATACTACTAAAAAGGGAATAAACTAGTTAGGACAATGAAGAGGTGATAAAATTGCATATCTTACTTACAGGCGCAACAGGTTTTATTGGTGATCATTTAGTACATGAACTAGAAAAATCAGATCACGAGCTTTATATTTTAACAAGACAAAAGCTAAAAAACCGCGCAAATATACATTATATTGAATGGTTAAATGAAGATAGATTGCCGAATTTAGAAGATTTAGCAGTGGATATTTGCATTAATTTTGCAGGTGCTGGTTTGATGGACGAAAAATGGACTTACGACAGAAAGAAAGTGATTGTAAATAGCCGCATCGAAGCTACTTCAGCACTCTTATCGATTGTGAAGAAAATGAAATCCAAACCAAAATTATGGATTAATGCAAGTGCAATTGGGGCTTACACATCCTCTAAGTCAACTATTTATCTGGATACAGAAGAAAATACCTATGCTGATAACTTCTTAGGAAAAACAGTTTATGAGTGGGAAAAAACAGCCAGTGCGGCAAGTAATCTAGGTATTCGTGTTGTTTATGCTCGCTTTGGCCTTGTACTTGGAACTGATGGTGGGTCGTTCCCTATTTTCAAAAAATTATTCCAAACATATACTGGCGGAAAATTCGGCAGTGGTAGACAATGGTATTCTTGGATTCATGTCGATGATGTTGTAGCAGCAATATTATTTATTTTTAATCAGGAACAAATTAGTGGTGTAGTTAATTTTACCGCGCCTCATCCTGTTCAAGAAAAGAAATTTGCCGAACGACTTGGTAAAACAATGCATAAACCTTATAAGACTCCAGTACCGAAAAAAATCATTAAATTCATTCTCGGTGAACGAGCAATGACTATTTTAGATAGTCAAAGAGCATATCCAGAAAAATTAATGAGTAATCATTTTGAATTTCGGTTCGAAACGTTACAAGATGCTTTAAATGACTTAATTGACTAAGAAAAACCAGATTCTGCTTTACTCAGAATCTGGTTTTTCTATTTCTTCATTTAGTGGGAAGTCGAGCACTACTTGATTGTTTGCAAGTGGTCGTTTTTTTCCAACAAGAATCATTAGCTGGAGCATCGTAAACGCAATGGAGCTTCGTTTTCTAAATGCTACAAATTTTTGTTCCCATTCTGTTACATATTTAGATTTGAAATTTCGTAAACCTTTAAATCCATAAAAACCTTGACTATAACGGTACACAAGCCCTGCCAATCGTTCACCTAGAAACGCATACTTACTTTCACCAACGTTTGCTAGTGGCGCCATGCCTGCGTTAAATATCTGAAAACCGTCTTCTTTCGCTTTTTCAAATAAATTAATGAAGAGAAAATCCATGATGCCTGATGGAGCTTCTTTTGAGTATCGCATTAAATCAATTGAAGTCATTTCATCCGTATACGACGGCATCATCGAAGCAAAACCAACCACTGTTCCATCTGCATTTTTAGCGAGAGCTATATCTGCTTGTTCTAAATAATAAGTATCAAAGAATCCTAGAGAAAAGCCCTTTTCTTCTCTGCCATCAAGCCATTCATCGGAAACAGCTCGCAAAGTTTTCCATGTGTCATTATTAAAGGGAGGCTGAATAATTTCAAAAGTGTAACCTTCGCGATCTAATTTGTTCATTAGCGCTCGTTCACCTTTTTTCTTCTTACCACTCATTGTAAAGTTTTGGACATCAACAAAACCTTCCTCGCCAAGCTTAATGAAGTCAAAACCGTGATCATGTAAATAAGGAATCATTGTACCCCGTACTTCATAAAACACAGGACGATAACCAAATCTATCTGCATTTGTCATGACTTCTTCAATGGCATCCTCCATTTTGTCCATATTTCCAGTTGGTTCTCCCATAATTACCATCTTATCAGCAATAATTCGGTAAGAAAAAAGTACTTCCCCATTGGCTGCCCAAAATAGTAATTTATCACGTAAGAACATCGTATGGCTTACTTCATTTCCACCCCATTTAGTTAAATGTTCGCGTACTTTGACCGCTTCAAATGGGGAGCCGAGTTTTTCTTTGGTAGTAGATAAGTAAATATAAATAATAACTAAACTAACAACTGCAATAAAGACGCCGACAAACCCTACTAACCATAAATGTTCAGAAGCAATACGTAGATAATCAGGGATTTCTTTGGAATGCTTGATGTTTGGTGAATTATAAATACCGATAACAATATAACCTGCTAAACATACGATAAAGATGATACTATCAATAATTACTTTACTCCATGTGTACACTAATTTTTCTCGGTAAAATTCGTTTCTAGCAAGGAATAAACATAGTAAAACAATTCCTAGGAAAATCGCTTGTTTCATCGAAAATACGCGAGCAAGTGTATTGAAAATAGCGCAACCTAATACGATTACAGTTATAATGTATGCTTTTTTAGTTTTACATTCAATACCTCTGGCAAGTCCTAGAAGCAGAAACCCAAACGCAACAATAGTAATTTGTGATGTAAACAAGAAGTTAAACGGCATGATTTTGTATAAGAACGGAACATGATAAATTGCATTTGGCACTGCGGAAGATAATATTAGTAATAGCCCCGATCCATATACGAAAAACACTAAAAATCGATGTGCCACTTTTTGTAAGAATAGTAGTGGTAAACCTTCTAAAAAATCATTCAGACGTTTTCCAGCTTTTTGAACAAAGAATAGCAAGCCGACAATAAACGGGATAATATAGTAGAAAATACGGTAAAATAGCATCCAAGCAAGCGCTAATTCTTGAGAAACACCTAACTGGCTAAGTCCAAGAATCATCACTACATCAAAAGTCCCAACGCCTCCAGGAACCATCGAAGCAATACCAATAACAGAAGCGATAACAAATAGTGGAAATACCTTGAAAATATCTACTGGTTCTCCCATTAAAACACCAATAATCGCAAAACAACCAAACGCAAAGCCCCACTCTAAAAGAGAAGCTACAATTAAAGTTAATTCTCTTTTAATTGGCAAATCTACAAACAATGATTTGCTTTTCCATTTAGTAATCGTGAATAAAATCGGAAAGTAAAGACCACCAGCTAGAAGCCATGGCCAGTAGTTAACGAAATGATCAGCAAAACCCGGAATGAGTAAAGTTGTTAATGATACTAAACAGTATATTGATAAACCTGATACTAAAAATAAGGCAATTTTAGAGATGGCAAGTAAAATTTCTTTATGAGAAGCATTCTTTCCATAAAAACTTGCCCTTAAACTTGCGCCTAACACCCCACCAAATCCGCCTATATTAGTGAATGTATTTGTAATCCAACCAGATGCAACTACATGAATTGGCGAAAACTTTCCTGGCAAAAGTTTAACAATAACATAATCATATAAAAGCATTGGTGTAACGGCAATTAAGCCTACAATAAACATAATAAAAATTTGTTCTGGGCTTTGAGAAGTAATATTTGCTTTTAATGATGGATAGTCAATTCCTGTCGCAATATTAACAATCTCAAATATAACAAATCCCATTACAAAAGTAATAAAAACTATTTTTACAATCAAACTATTTTTTTGGAACCAAGCATAGGCTTGCATTAACTTTTCTTTCATAACTAATTCTCCTTAACGAATACATTCATCTTCTTTTATTTATACGTTTTCTAACTGGTGGAGTAACATATGCAAGTAACACACCAATTAAACCGCTTAACGTGTTCAAAATAACATCATCTACATCTGTAGAGCGGTTTGGTGGAAGGGAGATGCTTTCAAATCCTGTAATCATTGTGGTCTGAGCAAATTGCAACAATTCAATCCCACAAGAAGTAAGGAAAATAACAAGTATAGTTTTTCCTGCTGTACTCGTGATTTTAAAGTAAAGTAGAAAGAAAGACAGCGGACATAATAATAAAACATTCCCGATTATTTGAATAATTGTTGGCATCGTTGGTAATGTTTGTTCGAATGTATTTTCTATTGTTGTAAAAGGGATTAAATTAATCATTTCTTTTTGAATATGAAAATCTCCTGTATAAGTGCTGTTTACAAAGTCACCAATAGAAATATAAGCCACTAGGTGTACGAGCACAAATATATATAAAATAAATACACAAAACCAGATAAAATCAATCCAATTTTTTAATTTAGCCATTTTCGTTAAAATAAGTGTCGTTAATAAAAGTATAGAACTATTAGTAATCGTATTAATTAAATCAGCATTATTCCCAAATTGTAATGCAAGTGAAACTCCATATAAGAGATATAATACTGGCAGTAACAATACAAAAAAACGGCATTTTTGGACTTGCATTCTCGTACTCCCACGCCTTCCGTTTCAAAATCAGCTTTCAGACTCTCTGAATAAGCACTTAGTATCAGTTTAGCAGATATAAATTTGAAAAGAAAGCTTGTTTATGCTTACATTTTTGCAAGCTTCTTGAAAGCTACTTAGTTCCTATTTTCTTTTTAACTGAAAAAGTGCTACAATTTCTTAATGATATTCTTGGAGGAGACTAGTATGAAAGAATTATTAGGATTATTAAAAGAAGGCAATAAATCAGCTTTAACCGCAGCACTTGTCAATACGATTGTTTCAGTTATAAAAGGCGTCACTTATTTTTTCACAGGGAATATTGCGATGTTTGCTGAAACGTTACATAGTCTTGGTGACGCAGCTAACCAGTTTTTCGTATTTATTGGTTCTGCTTTGAGTAAGAAACGGCCGACGCAACGTTTTCCTCATGGCTTTGGCCGGATGGTTAACTTAGTACTTCTTGGTGCGGTAATTGTTGTTGGCATTATGGCATTTGAGACAATTCGAGAAGGTTTCGCGCACATTATAGACCCGACAAGTTCAACTGGTTTTCTTATTAACCTTCTAGTACTTCTACTTTGTACTACCTTAGAGTTTTCCGTTCTAGTAAAGGCGATGCACGAAATTGCTCATGATGTTGGTTTGGAATCAAAAGGTCTTGGCTTATTTAAAGATAGTATTTTAAATCTTGGTAAGGCAAAAGCAGCGACTAAACTAGTATTTTTGGAGGATTCGGTTGCAACTGGTGGTGGTTTGCTTGCGATGATAGCAGTCATTATTTCTCACTACACCCCTTTTCATCAAGCAGAAGGTATTGCCTCGATGTTAATCGGCGTTATGATGTTTATTGTGGTTGGGAAAGTATTTTTAGATAATGCTGCTGGAGTTATTGGCGAGTCAGATCAAAGTATGCATTTAACAGTTGGACAATTAGTAATGAATGATCCCGATGTACGCGATATACAAGTACTTACTGTATTAAAAGAAGGTGATCTATTTCACGTTGATGTTGAGATAGAGCTTGATCCAATGCTCACACTTGCGGAAGTAGATGATATTAAAGACCGTTTAGAAGAAAATATTGGTAAACTCCGCGGAGTAGCTGATGTATTAATTTCTTTTGATGAAGACGATGCTATTCGTAACTGGGAATATGGCGACGGACGTTAAAAAAGAAAAAGCCAAGTGGGCAAATTGCGCCACTTGGCTTTTTTAGTCTAGAGGATTTATAATTGCTAGTACTTGATGATCTTCCCAAGTTCCATTTATACGCACATTTTGAACCGCTAGCCCTTCTAAATGGAATCCGGCTTTTAGTAAAACTTGCTTAGAACGCTCGTTTTTTGGCATAACACCCGCTTCAATACGATGAAGTCCAAGAATGTCAAATCCAAAATCTACTATTAACTGTACTGCCTCGGTAGCATATCCATTTCCATTATGAGCCTTATCCAAAAAATAACCGATAAATGCAGATTGTAACGATTCACGCAAAATACTAAACAAATTAATCGTGCCAATAAGTTCATCTGTATCTTTCAAGAAAATTCCATAATAATACTCTACATCACTTGCAGCAAAGTCTTCTAATCGCAAAATAAGTGCTTGTTGCTCTTCTACCGTATAAAAACGCTCATCTCGCTCCATCGAATAGCCTGCAAAAAAAGCCTTATTCGCTAAATGAAAAGCTAGTTTTTGATTCGCATCGGTTATTTGAAAAGGTCGTAAGTAAATTCGTTCCCCCGTAATTCGCATCCCTATCCCTCCCGTATTTTTCTAAATTATAAGATTGTTCTAACAGGATTGCAAGTAACTCTACTAAGCTAAATTTTTCTATTTTTTTCATTTTATAAAAAAATAAATCTTCTAATACAAATATAAGTATGTTATTATGTTGATGTTGGTTATTTTCATATTATTTTTCTAAAAAATGGAGGTTTTTTTAATGAATGTTAATGCGGAAACAGAAGACGCAACTCTCCTTCTCGATGGTTTACTTCAAAACGTGGCAATAATTCGTTTTGATACTAATAAAAAAGTAACTTATGCTAATGCACTTTTCGCGGAAGCTATGGGGTATACAGAAGAAGAAATGTTGCAATTATTGCACTCTGACTTATGCTTTCCTGACTTTGTCCAAACTGCTAGCTACAAAGCAATGTGGACTAATCTACTTGCTGGACAAAAATTTCAAAATAAAATTGAACGAAAAAACGCTCGTGGCGAACGTGTTTGGTTTGAAGCGACTTATATCCCTATTATTCGCGAAGAAATAGTAGTCGGAGTTGCAAAAATAGCAACTGATATTACGAGAAGAGAAGAAACGGTCCATGATTTTGCATCTGGTTTAAAAAGCATGGCGACAAATTTAAAAGAACATTCCAGTGTTGGAAAAACGCGTAGTGAAGCTCTCCTGGAACTAGTGAAATCAATCACGAAAGAATCCAATGAAAATACAGTTACACTTCATGATTTACAAATAGAAGCACAAAATATTCATGGTATTATCAATACAATTAATGGCATTGCTTCTCAAACAAATTTACTTGCACTGAATGCAGCCATTGAAGCCGCACGTGCTGGCGATGCTGGGCGTGGATTTAGTGTTGTAGCTGAAGAAGTTCGCAAACTTTCAAGCCGTGTAGAAGAGGCGATAAAAGAAGTTGAAAAAAGCGTCAACGGTATCACACAAGAAATTAATACGATTTCCAGTGGTACAGAACGAGTGGAAGCAAAAGTCGAGGAAAGCCAAGAAGTACTTATTTTATCTTTAGAAGATTTTAATCAAATCGAATCAGCCTCTACTGCCTTAGATCAAAATGCCGGTGCTTTCACAAAAATGATTTAACTGACTGAAAAAAGGAGCGAAGAAATCTTGAAACTTATTGGAAAACATCCTTCTGGTCGCGCCATTATTATCCGTTTGAACAACCAAGAGTACCATTATGAAACCGCAAATAGTTTTGGAAGCGCCACTTCATTAACGCGAGCAAAAACAGAAGCAAGAGCTGATAGTTTTACATCTAGTGAGATGGACCAAGGTTTACATATCGGTAATTGGCACTGGAAAGAACTTGGATGAAAGAGAATCCCACCTAACAATAGGTGGGATGTTTTTATTTATTCAAATCTTGTTCAAGTTGATTTTTAAAGTTGATTGCTACATCAAACACGGTAACAAATTGGAAATCGCTCATGTTGTAATGGACGACAAACTCGTTATCACGCCGGCGAACCATTATGGAAGAGCGGACTTTATCACCGATTGCATCGCCAGCTTGTGTTCCACTATAGAAAACCCAGTGTGTTGCTTCGATTGGATTTGCCATTTTTTCTGCAAGATCGCTTTGAATTAGCTGTTTTATCATAGCACTTAATTCAGGTTCAAACTCATTTTCGATATAACCGTACCAAATAGTTCGGTAGTACTTATTTTCAAATTCATTCGTTTCATCAAATAGTTTTTTCATAGTAGTTCCTCCTGTGTTTGCTATTTATGATACCTTTTTAAGCGTTCTTCTAATGTCCCGGCGTGTAATTCAAACAGATGATTATCATAATCATAAAAATAAACGGATCGTCCTTCGCCTTTTACTCTAGCGCGTTCTGGTTTTATTTCCATGCCGAGTGATTTAATTCGCTCGATATACTCATCCATTTCCTCCGCTTGAATTTGGAAAGCAATATGGTTGTAAGTGCGCTCTTGTAAAGATTCACCTTCCATAATGCAAATCCACAGGCCAGCAATTAGAAAAAATTTTTCTTTGGAAAGCGAAAATGTTTCATCGCCACTAGAATAGATTTCTTCTGCATCAAAAATTTCTTCTAAGAATGTGGTTGTTTTATTCAAATCTTTCACAATTAAAGTGATATGGCTTAATCCTGAAATCATGTACCACCAGTCCTTTTAGTTATCTTTTAATTGCAAAAGCACTACTGTTTCGACGTGTGCTGTTTGCGGGAACATATCGACAGGTTGCATATAGCGAATGCGGTATTTCTTCGCAAGTAAAGCCAAGTCGCGTGCTAATGTGGACGGATTACATGATACGTAAACAAGTTGTTTTGCTTCTACTTGTAACAGCGATTTAATTAAACCTTGGTCACAGCCACTTCTTGGTGGGTCAACGATGACAGCATCTGGGCGGAAACCTTCATTTACCCATTTTGGCAAAACATCTTCTGCTTTCCCTACTTCATAATAAACGTTTTCGATACCATTTTTCTCTGCGTTTCGTTTGGCATCTTCAATGGATTCTGGAATAATATCCATACCGCGGACTTCTTTTACTTTTCCGGCAAAGGCTTGACCAATTGTTCCAACGCCGCAATAAGCATCTACTAATGTTTCACTGCCTGTTAGTACGAGCGCTTTTTCGACTTCTTGGTATAATCGCTCTGTTTGGAACGGATTTAATTGGAAAAAGGCACGAGCAGATAGATCGAATTCGAGTTCCATTAATTTTTCTTCGATGCTTTCTTTTCCGGCTAATAGGAACGTTTCGTCCCCAAAAATAAGTGAGGATTTTGCTTGGTTGACGTTTTGCATAATTGAAGTGACTTCTGGAAGAGCTGCTTCGATTTCTGCAAGCATTTCACGTTTTTTAGGTAACTTTTTACTATTTGTAATGAAGACGAGTTGTGTTTCTCCAGTTTTTACGCCTGTACGGACTACGATCGTGCGTACGATTCCGCTGCCAGCTTTTTCATCATAAATCGGTACGCCATATTTTTCGAGTAAATCACGTACAAAATTGGTTACTTTGATGGTAACTGGTTGTTGGACGATGCAGTCTTCAATCGGAACAAGTTGGTGAGAATTGGCTCCGAAAAGCCCTGTTTCGACTTGACCACTGCCTACCATTCTTGTTTGGAATTGGCTTTTATTGCGGTAACGCCAAGGGTCTTCCATTCCGATTGTTGGGCGGATTTTTAATTTTGCTGGATCGATTTTTGTATGTTTTTCGATTGATTGAATAACAATATCTCGTTTTAATTCAAGTTGGGCGCTATAGGCCACATGTTGCAACTGGCAACCACCACACGCCTCGTATACTGGGCAAGGTGCGGTAACTCGGTTTGGAGATTTTTTACGAATTTTATTTAATTTTGCTTCGGTGAAACGATCGCGAACTTTGACCGCTTCGACAACTACTTCTTCACCTGTAATTGCGCCAGGTACAAATACAACTGCTTTTTTAAAGTAGCCGATTCCCTCCCCGTTGATTCCCATGCGTCTAATAGTTAGCGGGAACTTTTGGCCTTCTTCTACTGGATTTTGATTCATTATTTTCCTCCATCATTCCAAGTCTTCATTAATACTAACAAAAAAACTGCCACTTGTCAGTAGTTTATGGCATGAGTTCAAGACTTTCATCGACAATGATACTTTTTTCAACAGAACGAACCATCGAACAGTATTTTGGGGTTAATTTTAGTGCTTTTTCAAGTGGATTAGGATCTAAGTCAGCACCGGTAATTTTAAAATGAAGATGAATCGCGCTAATCCGATTTTCTTCTTCGGGAATACGTTCCATTGTCGCGTCTACCCATAAATCAGTAAAATCCACTCGTTTTTTCCTTAAAATGTTACGAAAAACAATGGCGCTACAACTGGCAATAGACATCAACATCAAATCTGCTGGTGAATAATCGGTCATTTTGTCATCAATTAAAAAACTTCCTGTGTCAAACCCATTTTCGGTATAAACTAGCTTTAATGGTTTTGTCATCATTATCCCTCATTTCTTCTCTTTTATCGTACAAAAAATCTCCTTATTAAGCAAATTAGTAGTATAATGAACAGATAGTCGACCAAAAAGGAGGCTACTCGTTTTATGGAAGGAGTAGGAAATAAAGTGATTGTTTTAGCAGGAATGATTGGCGCTGGGAAAAGTAGTTATACAGAGCTAATTGCAAATGAACTTGGAACAAAGGCATTTTATGAAAGCATTAAGGATAATCGCATCCTTGAAATGTTTTATGATGACCCAAAAAGATGGGCTTTTGCCTTACAAATATATTTTTTAAATACCCGTTTTCGCAGTATTAAAGCTGCACTAACGGATCAAAATAATGTGCTTGATCGGAGCATTTATGAGGATGCGCTTTTTACGCAAATTAATTTTGAAGAAGGCAACATTTCGGAACCTGAGATGGATACATATCTTGATTTACTCGATAATATGATGGAAGAGCTCGCATATATGCCAAAAAAAGCGCCGGATTTGTTAATTTATTTACGTGGAAGTTTGGACACCGTGTTAAGTAGAATTTCCTTACGTGGCCGTCCTTACGAGCAAACCTTTGATAATCCTGGTTTACTTGATTACTATAAGCATCTCCACAGTCGCTACGATAGCTGGTTTGCGTCTTACGATAAAAGTGATACACTCGTTATTAATATTGATGAGATTGATATTAATAAACCAAGCGACGCAAGATATGTCATGCAACTTATTCATGAAAAATTAAAACGCTAAAACTGCCCACTGCAGTTTTAGCGTTTTTTAATTGATTTCGCCTAGTTCTTTTTTCTTTTTACGGATTGCAAGTGTTGCATTCAGCTCTCCGCCAATCATTAAAATAATACCAGTTAAGTAAAACCACAACATTAAAATAATAATCACACCGATACTACCATATGTTGCGGAATAATTGCCGAAGTTATTTACGTAATACGCAAAACCAACTGAAGCTACTGTCCAGCCAATGGTTGAAAAAAGCGCTCCAGGAAGAACACTAATTAACGTACTACGCCTATTTGGCGCCACCCAATATAAAAAGGTAAAGACGACAAAAATAACAACGAGCGTAACAGTCCAACGAAGATTATTCCAAAAACTAAGAAAGTCTTCCGAGAAATTCAAATGGTTAATTAAAAACATTCCAATTTGTTGTCCAAATACGAGTAATAGCAAAGTAGCCCCCACCGTTGCAAGCATTGCTAACGTGAAAAACATCGATAATAAGCGCTGTACGACATAGTTCCGTTTATTCGTTACACCATATGCTTTATTAAGCGATTTCATCACAGCATTCATACCATTAGATGCCGACCATAAAGTCGCGATAATCCCGATAGAAAGCAATCCACCATTTTTCTGCGTTAGTAAGGTGTTTAAATTTTCTTCTAAAAAGCTCATAATCTGATCTGGTGCAAATTCTTTTATCATATTAAAAACCGAATCTTTATCAATATGAAGATAAGCGAGCAACGTGGCCGCGATTAGAAGCATTGGAAAAATCGAAAACAGCATATAATAAGCTAGCTGTGCTGCATTCCCAGAAACGTCATTTCGCCCTACTCGTGCGCTTACTGTTTGGCCCACTTGGACAATTCCGTTATGTTTGATATAATTTACTACTTTTTTCCACACTGATAAGGTCCCCCTTTTTCTAGTCATTCATCTGGAAGTTTTTCTTCTATTATGGTAAAATTTTGTCTATTAGCTTGAAAGGAGCAAAAAGATGAATCTTGAAACCCCTTCACAGGAAAACTTAGATTTTATGTTAGCAGAGATTACTACTAAACTAAAAATGGTGAATGTTGGCGTTTTTGAAAACCTCGAGCTTGACTCTGTTGATTATAACGCACTTACTGATATTTATCAGCTAATTAAACGTAAATCAAATTTTAGCCCACGCGAAATGCAATTATTTGCAGAAGAGTTGCGGAGGATTAGAAAATAAAACAAATTCCAGCCACTATTTAGTGGTTTTTTGTTTGGAAATAATGGGTTCCAAAATCCACTAAATCACACATATCATAGATTTTAGTTGGCGCTCCTATAATCGTCGTTGGGTGAAAATCACGTTCTTTCTCATATGTACGACCTAACGCGATAAACGCTTCACTGTTATAATCAATTTCCTGATACTTCTCCCAAACAATCTCACCTTGTTTCAAAAATGCAGCTTGATTTTCGATAAGCGGAAACATATTTGACCGTTCTTCTGCTAAATGAAGAGAAGTATTATTATTGTTATCCACTCCAAACAAAATTATTTTAGCTGAAAGTTGATATAACTTACCGAGCGGTGAATCATCCCCTAAGCTTTTTGCAAGAGGTTGGTGAGCTAGTATTTCTTCTTTGTCTTTTCCCCATGCGCAAAACGAATGATATGGATGAAAACTGCGCGCCACATCTGGCATAGCTCGAAAGGTTTCCGCAATTACGCCCATACCACGAGTTGGTGTTACTAATGGATCAAAGGGTGGCGTCTCTGCTCGAATTGTTTTCCACCAGCTTTCTGGAACGGGTGGATTTTCCCATTTTTCCGGGTCGCTCAATTGTCCGGTTTGCGCTGGCATGATGATATTTCCTTTAATGCCAACCGCCTCTTGAAGGGCATAAATCACCGCCACCGGTCCTCCGCAAATCCAGTGTGCTTTTGACATGGAGGCATGAAAAATAACCGTATCACCTTCTTTAATACCCGCTTTTTCCAGGTCTGACACGATTTTTTGTTTTGTTGCTGGTTTTTTCGTTCGCCAGATGGCCATTTTTTCTCCCAATTGTCCTGTCACCACCTCTAAAAATAAAGCCAGATGCCTAGAAAAAACGTTAAAGTAAAAACAGATGTAATAAACTACATGTTTTTACTCCAATTCTGTTCTAAATTCATCTGGCTCACTAATTTAATTAATCATTTTCGCCTTGATAGGTTAAAATTTCTGGACCATCTTTTGTAATGGCAAAGGTATGTTCATATTGAGCAGATAAAGAACCATCAACCGTTCTCGCAGTCCAGCCATTATCATCCATTTTGGCTTTCCACGCGCCCATATTTACCATTGGCTCGACTGTAATGACCATACCTTCTTTTAAGCGTAGTCCTTTTCCAGCATTACCGTAATGCGGAATATCTGGTTTTTCATGTAAAGTAGGTCCAACACCGTGACCAATAAACTCACGTACAACAGCAAGGTTTTCAGATTCTACATATGTTTGGATAGCATGACCAATGTCACCTACTCGAGCTCCTACCTGTGCTTGCTCGATTCCAAGATAAAGAGCTTTATGCGTTACATCCATTAAGTGTTTCACATCATCAGAAACTTCTCCTACTGCATAAGTCCATGCGGAATCAGCAAGCGCACCATGATAGTTCACGACCATATCCACTGTAATAATATCGCCTTGATTTAACTTTTGTTTGCGCGGAAAACCGTGACAAATTTCATCATTAATACTTGCACAAATGGCATATTCATAACCTTCAAAGCCTTTTTGTTCTGGAGTTGCACCATTTTTGCGTAAAAACTCATCTGTAAATACTTCTAAATCCCAGCTAGTAATACCAGGTTTAATGATTTTTTTTAGTTCTTTATGCGTATCGGCAAGGATTTTCCCTGCTGCTTTCATCTCATCGATTTCGCGTCTTGATTTGAGTGTAATCATCTTTTCATTCCCTCCTAAAATTTCCACTATTTACTATTATAGCTCGAAAACCCTTAGAAATAAAGTAATCTGGAAAAAAGGTTGCAGTTTTTCTGAAGACATTTATAATAGAATGTATCAGTTGAAAAATGGTAGACTGGCTTGTGCCATTTTAAACAATAAAAAATTCAGAAAATGGTGATGCAAAATGACAAAAGTGATGATCGTTTATGCCAGCATGACTGGTAATACACAAGAAATTGCCGACATTTTAGGTGAAGAATTAGAAAAATACGATATCGAAGTAGAAATTGAAGAATGTATTTCAGTTGATCCTGAAGATTTACTAGAATATGATGGCGCACTAATTGGTGGCTATACTTATGATGATGGTCAGCTTCCTGATGAATTCGTTGATTTTTATGAAGATATGGCGGACGTTGATTTTAGCGGCAAAGTTTGTGCTTCTTTCGGTTCTGGCGATACTTTTTATGATGAATATTGCTTAACAGTTGATTTAGTTGAAACTCGTCTGAAAGAACAAGGCGCTACAGTTCCAGTTGCTGGGCTAAAAGTAGACCTTGATCCTGACGAAGAAGATGTTGTTCGCGCAGAAAGTTATGCAAAAACTTTCGTTGAGGCATTAAAAGGATAATAAAAAAGCAAGTCCTCTTTTTCGGACTTGCTTTTTTATTTATTTAAAAATAGCAAAAACAGTAGCCTCGTGGTTGCTTTACCTCATTAATTGAGATACAATTCTCGTATTGAATAAAAAGATTGGAGTGATTAATTATGACAGTATTTAGTGAAAAATTAGAAAAGTATGCAGAATTGATTGTAAAAGTTGGTGTAAACGTCCAACCTGAACAGAAAGTAGTAATTATGGCTCCAGTTGACGCGGCTCCCCTAGTTCGCCTTATTTCCAAATATGCTTTTGAAGTAGGCGCAGAGGATGTCATTATGGATTGGCGCGATGAAGAATTAGGCGCATTACGTTACAAAAATGCTCCACTACGCGTTTTTGAAAGCGCTCCGGTTCACCGTGTTGCAGAAAAAACAGAACTTGCCAAAGAAGGCGCTTGTTTTATTTCCATCACCTCGGAAGACCCCGATTTACTAAACGGTGTGGATAGCAACAAAATCGCTACTTTCCAAAAAACAATGGGTGGCGCAATGAGCGAGTTTCGTGAGTTAATGCAAGCAAATGTCGTAAGCTGGACAGTTGTTGCAGCAGCTTCACAAGGATGGGCAGCAAAAGTATTCCCAGATTTAACACCAGTAGAACAAATGGAAACACTTTGGGAAGCTATTTTTGAAACAACTCGTATTAACACAGAAAACCCGGTAGAAACTTGGAAAAATCACGATCAAACACTTGCTGCAAAAGCAGAAAGTTTAAATGAAAAACAATTTACTTCTTTACATTATACGGCTCCTGGAACAGACCTTACAATTGGTCTTCCAAAAAACCATCTTTGGGTTGGCGCTGGTAGTAAGAATAAAAAAGGACATGAATTTATGGCCAATATGCCAACAGAAGAAGTTTTCTGTTGTGCGGATAAACTAAAAGTGGAAGGCTATGTTTCAAGTACGAAACCACTTAGTTATGCAGGAAATATTATCGATGACTTCAAAATCACTTTTGAAAAAGGTCGTATTGTTGGTGTTGAAGCTGCATCTGGCGAAGAAATTTTAAAAGATTTAATCGCAACGGATGAAGGTTCTCATTATTTAGGCGAAGTGGCTCTAGTTCCAGATCCATCCCCTATTTCCCAATCCGGCATTTTATTCTACAACACGCTATTTGACGAAAATGCATCTAACCATCTAGCAATCGGTAGTGCGTATGCGTTTAATGTTAAAGGTGGCGAAGAAATGTCTCGCGAAGAATTAGAAGCTGCTGGTGTAAACAATAGTTTGACACACGTTGACTTCATGATTGGTTCTTCTGAAATGGACATTGATGGTGTAACAGAATCTGGTGAAGTTGTTCCTGTTTTCCGTAAAGGTGATTGGGCATTCTAATCCTTTTTTAAACCTTATACCTTTTGCGTAAAACCCTTGTAGCTACTAGCTTTCAAGGGTTTTCGTTTGTTATTTTCATAGAAGAGAGCGAGGTGCATTAGATGAAATTTAGTACATGGGACATCAATTTAAAAGTAAGGCTTTTTGGGGAAGCACTACTTGATATTTCTTTTTGGATGGTGTTCCCCTTTTTAACGATTTACTTTTCCGAAAGTATTGGCCGTGAACTTACAAGCATTCTACTGATTGTTTCACAAATTTTGGCGGTTTTCACAGCATTACTTGGTGGCTATTTTGCTGATAATTTTGGTAGGAAACGGATGATGAGTATTTCTGTTATCGGAGAAGGTTTTGGTTTTCTTGTTTTTGCGATAGGTGCACTTCATGTTGTGGATTCTCCTTACTTAAGTTTTGCTGGTTTCGCGATTGCGAGTGTTTTTATGGCGTTTTATCAGCCAGCAAGTCAAGCAATGATTGCGGATGTTGTTCCACCTGAGCATCGGACGCATATTTATTCGGTGTTCTATATGATGATTAATATTGCGGTCGTTATTGGTCCGATTCTTGGTTCGGTATTATTTTATAATTTCACGACAGAAACATTACTTGCTATTGTTTGTGCGGACTTATTACTTCTCTTTTTACTGCAAAAATTTGGTCACGAAACAGCACCTCTAATAGTTAATCCAGATTTACAAAAAGCCGTTGTTCAAAAAAGCATTGGCACTGTTTTAATGGAGCAGTTGAAAAACTATAAAATTATTTTTAAAGACAGGATTTTCTTCTTGTATATTATTGCTGGAATTATTGTTTCTCAGGCGTTTATGCAACTGGATTTGCTCTTCCCACTATACATTAAAGAAGTTATCGGTGCCTCTAACTTATTCGCTTTTCATTTTACTGGTGAGCAATTATTTGGTGTTATCGTTTCTATCAATGGATTCTTTGTTGCTGCGCTTACAGTTGTTGTCACTCGCTGGATGAGCCACTTTAGGGAAAAATTTGTCTTTATGAATTCTTCTTTTCTTTATGGAATTGCGATTTTCTTATTTGGTATTTCGACCGGACCATGGGGAGCGATTTGCGCCATTATTCTCTTTAGCTTTGCAGAATTAATGACAGTTGGGTTACAACAAACGTTTGTTTCACAGTTGGCTCCGGAAGATAAACGAGCAATGTATTTTTCCGCGGCCGGTCTCCGTTATACACTCGGTAAAGTAATTGCCCCACTTGCAATTACACTTTCGACTTTAATTGGCTATACTGGAACCTTTACTATTATTGGTATTTTAGCGCTCCTTAGCGGATTGATTTATTACTATATGTATTCAGAGTTTGAAAAACAACGTAAAATTTCCTAATAAAAAACGACTAGCTATTATGGGTAGTCGTTTTTTATTGGATTACTTTTTTTACGATTTATTTACGAAACAACTAAAAAAACTGTTATATCTCGTGTTTAAATTACCTTTTCATGTCAACCATGTTTAAATAATGCTTATACGCTGAAAAAAGTCTATACTGTTAGTTGTACACCTAGAATTTACTCGCTATTTTTAATAGAAAGTTAGGTGTGAGAATGTTTGGAACAACAACTATAGGAATTGATTTAGGTACTGCAAATATTTTAGTTTACAGTAAAGAAAAAGGTATTATTTTGAATGAACCTTCTGTGGTCGCGCTAAATACAAATGATGGAACGGTACTTGCGATTGGCCAAGAAGCAAAAGAGATGATTGGTAAAACGCCCACTTCCATTTCTGCTGTAAGACCTATGAAAGATGGTGTTATTGCTGATTTTGATTTAACGAGTGGATTATTGCGCGAGATTATGCGTCGAATCTCCGTTAGTGGTGTTAAAAAACCTAATGTGGTTGTTTGTACGCCAACTGGTGCAACATCGGTTGAGCGCCGTGCTATTTCTGACGCGGTAAAATCAACTGGAGCTCGTTCGGTTGTTTTAATTGAAGAACCTGTCGCAGCTGCGATTGGTGCTGATTTACCTGTAGCTGAGCCTGTCGCGAATGTAATTGTGGACATTGGTGGCGGCACAAGCGAGGTTGCTATTATTTCGTATGGTGGTGTGGTTTCAAGCACTTCGATTCGAACTGGCGGCGACCATATGGACGAAGAAATTATTCAATACATCCGCAAGAATTACAACCTTTTAATCGGCCAAACGACGGCAGAGCGAATTAAAATGGAACTAGGTTACGCGCCAATTGAACATGTAGCTCAAACTGCTGACATTCGTGGTCGTGATTTACTTACTGGCTTACCAAAAACGATTCAAGTAAGCTCTACGGAAATCCAAAGCGCCTTAGCTGAAACGCTACAACGTATACTGGAAGCTATTCGAAATACGCTTGAACTATGCCCACCCGAGTTAAGTGGGGATATTGTCGATCGAGGTATTATTTTAAGCGGTGGTGGCTCTCTCCTTCAAGGATTCCGCGACTGGCTAGTAGAAGAAATCGATGTCCCTGTACATATGGCTCCAAGTCCGCTTGAATCCGTGGCAATTGGCACAGGGAAGTCCCTCGTTTTCGTAGATAAATTAGCTAAAAACTAATGAAAAGAAGCATTTGGATTGGCGCTTTATTCCCCAATCTAAATGCTTCTTTATCTTGCTCTTAATGTTTATTTCTGGTAAACTTATTTCTGTTGTTTATATCTCAAGTCCCTGTAGCTCAGTAGGATAGAGCAATTGCCTCCTAAGCAATAGGTCGCTGGTTCGATTCCAGTCGGGGACGTCAAAGAATAAAGCTAAAAACCTCATTTTAGGGGTTTTTAGCTTTATATATCTTTTAATATTTTGGATAGCTCATTCTTTTCTTTGTAAAATAAATGTTGATTTTGTTTGGTTAATGGATGATTTGCTAACCAAATTTCTTAAAAACTAATTTTCTTCATTTACTATAAACATTTAGCCAGAACTAAATGTTATTTTCTCTATTTTGTTATATAACTTTGTAAATATTTTGCTGTGTAAGAGTCTTTATTTTTCAATAAATCAATTGGGTACCCTTCAAACAATATCTTTCCACCTAAATTACCTCCTCGAAGTCCCATATCAATAATCCATTGAGCATTACTAATAATTTTGAGATTGTGCTCTAAAACAATTAATGTTTTATTTTTTTTCAAAAGTTTATTAAATAATAGAAGTAAATTATCAATATCAATTTCATGTAGCCCTGTTGACGGTTCATCTAATATTAATATATTTGAAGTATCTTGATAAATTGTCTTAGCTATCTTTAGGCGTTGAAGTTCCCCGCCGGAAAACGTATCTAAAGACTGTCCTAGCTTGATATAACCCAAATTAACATCAATTAGGTCTTGCATGACTTTGGTTAATTGGCCATCGTCAAATAAATTTATCACTTTATCGACTGGTAATTGTAAGATATCATAGATATTTAAGCCGTGCCATAAAACAGAAAGAGCCTCATCGTTATACCTTTTTCCGTGGCACCCCTCACAAACTTGTTCGACATCCCCCATATAAGCTAAGTCTAGCTTAATATATCCTTTACCTTTACAGATAGAACAAGCTCCTTTTCCATTGTAGCTAAACAGAGATGCACTTTTGCTTGAATGATGAGCGAAGATACTTCTAAGCTTATCAAATATGTTTAGATACGTAAGCACATTTGAACGAACACTACCACTTATCTGACTCTGGTCTAATATACTTGCTTCAGGATATCTATTTTTAAAAAGATACCTAATTAAGGTGCTTTTACCGGAGCCAGCTAACCCTGTTACAACTGTTAATGATTGCTTGGGTACTCTTATCGAAACCTTTTTAACATTGTGCAAACTAGCATTCTCTAATTTATAATAACCAGAGAAGTTTTTTCTTTCTGGATTAATATTTACCTTCGTAGATAACACTCTCCCAGTAACTGTATTTGATTTCAATAATTCTCCGTAGCTTCCTTCAAATGTAATAGTTCCACCTCTATCGCCGGCTCCTTGTCCTATCTCAATGATGTGATCTGCCATTTTGATAATATCTGGATCATGATCAACCAGCACTACGGTATTTCCTTTATCTTTTAGTCCTTTAATTATTTTTGATATTCCGTGAACGTCTTCGGGGTGAAGTCCGATACTCGGTTCATCAAAAATATATAGAACATCACTAAGCGCGCTACTGAGATGTTTGGTCATTTTTATTCTTTGAGATTCTCCTCCAGAAAGAGTTGCAGTTGGGCGATTGAGAGATAAATAACTTAAGCCTACATCCTCTAAACTTTTTAATTTTTTAATTAAATCCTCCAAAATTATCTGAACGGTAGGAGACTGAATACCTTTAATGAATTCTATTAATTCAACAATAGTCATGGTTACACAATCTGCAATAGATTTTTCATTAATTTTTGCAGAACGAACTAGTCTATTCACTCTAGTTCCTTGACAACTTGGGCATTCTTTAACTTCTAAAATACGTTTTAATTGCATAGTATATTTATTAGCCGCTTTTTCGATGAAGTTTTTAGTAATTCTTGGAATAATACCAACATAAGTTGCTGTCTTTGGCCATTTTTCCGTAGGATTGATGGGGGAGCTTCCACGATTGTTTAGTAAAAGTTCCAATTCAGTTTTATTATAATCTTTAATTTTTTTATCATTATCAAAATTACCAGATTCTGTATATCTAGTCAGTCGCCATCCACCTGGCTGAAAAGTAGGAAAGTCAATCGCACCATCATTTAAAGACTTGTCAAAATCAATCAGTTTAGATATATCAATCTCTTTAACCTCACCTAATCCTTTACATGTCTCACACATTCCTTTTGGATTATTAAACGAGTATGTCATAGAGTAGCCTATAAATGGGATGGCAATTCTTGAAAACAAGAGTCTTAAGCTCGCATAAATATCTGTTACAGTGCCTACTGTTGAGCGCGCGTTATCCCCTATTTTTTTTTGGCTAATCACAATAGAAACTGGTAAATTTTCTATTTTATCAACAATTGGGTGCGGATAATGCGGCAGTAGCTGTTGAATATAACTGGAGTAAGTTTCATTTAATAATCTTTGAGATTCAGCAGCTAGAGTATCAAAAACCAAAGAAGACTTACCAGAGCCGGAAACCCCAGTTACGACACTGATTTGATATTTAGGAAATTTAAGAGAAATATTTTTTAAATTATTTGTTTTGGCTCCTTCTATAGAAATAAAACTATTCATAATCTCTCAACCTTTCTAATTTAAGCGCATTCAAATATTTTTCCGCTAGGGATTTAAACTGCTCTTTTTCCTCCGTTTCAAAAACTGTATTTGCAACTTGTAAAAGATGAGCGTGTCCACTATCAATTTGAGCTAGTAATTGGTGTCCGTCTTTTGCTAGAAAAGTTAGTAACTCCCGACCATCTTTATCATTTGGCTTCTGTTTAATATAGTTCATTATTTTTAATTCTTTTAATGCCTTTGATAGTTTTGTTCTGCTAGTTCCAAGTAAAATACTGATTTTGGAGGGAAGCATCTCGGACTCTGAATTAAGAAGATTTAAGATATCATATTGAAGCCAACTAATGGTTTTCGGATTATTTCTAGTCCTTTCTGCGACCAATTCACACTGTAAATCCTTTAGCACATTTTCTAACTGAATCATTTACTTGTCCTCCTCGATATAGTTTCTATATAGAAACTATATCAAAAAAGCAATTAAATACCAAGCGCTAATAGTTAAACAGATATAACTTGCCCATCCTAGAGATTAGTTCGTAGCTTGATTCCTCTTATCGGCATTCCAAAAAGCCAAAATTCTTAATTTAACAAGGATTTTGGCTTTTTTACAATCATTATTTTGAAACTTTACTCATACATAAAAATCTAAATCATTTTTCTTTGCTGAAAATTTTAAAGCATATTCAGCATCATCTGAAAATGGTCTGGAAGCAATTTTTACTCTAGTATATTTCTTAGGGCTGATTTAATCACTTTGACACCTATTTCTTCATCAACAACTACACAAAATATATTTAAAGCAAATTGCTTATTGGGATTCGCGGTTTGTCCTATGTCAAAACCATCTACAATTCCTAAACCTTTCCAACCCAGATTGTCATTTAAAACATCTGTATAAAAGAAATTTCAAAAGATAATATAACTCGCAATTATTTTCTGATTGTATACAAAACCCAATTTCCCTTTTCTTTCTCCACTACTTCTCTAAAGCCAATTTCTTTCAAGAGTGCTGTTAGTGTAGCATTTGTTTTATATTCGTCCATATGATAATCAATTTTGTCTTTTTCGGACGACACTATTAAAACACCTTTTTGTGACATGACCCGATAGATTTCTTCAAACCCCTTTTTAGGATTATCCCAATACATATGGGTTTGTATGGCATAAACTACATCGAAAATACCCGCTTGATAATTCATCGATGCAACATCTTGTACAGATAGCTCTACTTTGCCATTATTTATTGCTTTTTTATTCAAATTTGTGGCTGTTTTATAGGAATCTTCAGAAATATCCACACCATAAATAGTTAAATTTTTATTTAGTTCAACGAGGTTTTTAACATTGGAGCCGCCGCCGTAACCAATATCTAATACATAATTAACATCGCTTAGTTCAGTATTACTAATGGTCCACTCACTCAAATCTTCAAAATAGGATGACCATATTTTCGTAGTAATTTCACCAATAATCCCATGCGGGTTCGCCGCTTGTTCGCTTAAATAGTTAATTAATGGTTTATATAAAATAAAACTCAAACCGATGATACCTCCCAAAATGATTAACGTTATTTTCTTTCTTTTTGTTATTTTCATCATAATTAAAGTCCTTTCACGGGTCTTTAGTTTTGAAATAGTTGTATTTATATTTCAAAACCATTGTATAATAATCCCATCTTACAAGTCAATAACTTTTGAAATTTACTGCTTCATATTTCAAATTAAATGCTTTTGTGTTATATTATTACTGAAGATAAGATTAGCTTAGGGAAGTGTTTAGGACATGAATAATTATGAAAAAAGAACACTAAAAAAGAAGACTGCAATTATTCAGGCAGCCCTTTCTTTATTTGGAAAACAAGGTTTTTCTGATGTAAGTATTAAAGATATTGCAAGTCTCGCTGGGGTCTCCCAAGTTTCTATATATAATTATTTCGGAAATAAGGAAGCTCTCGTTGCTGAATGCGCTAAAATCATTATGCAAGATACGATTACTTTAGCCGCAGAAATATTAGTTTCTGAAGGTAGTTTTACAGTCAAACTAGCACGCGCCATCCAGCTTTGCCAAGCGGAAATCAACGTGTCTTTAAGTAAATTTATATCTACAGAAGCCAGCAAGGATTCTCAATTTATAACACTTTTAGTAAACAATATTAACAAGTTAAAAAAAGATATTTATATGGAATATGTTGCCGCTGGAAAAAAAGCAAAAGTAATCAATAACGACATTTCTGATGATGTAATCCAACTTTTCATTGATTCTATTAATGGATTAGGTTTAACAGTTCCAGAAGAAGAACTAGAGAAGAAACAAGCGGAGATTATTCATTTATTTTTGTATGGGTTGATTGGGAGATAATTAGAATACGAAAGACACATATAGGAATGCTAAGATAAAATATCCATCCTATATGTGCCTTATTATATATAGCTGTATCAATTTATAAGTATCTTTCCACTACTGGAATAATCTTATCTGCATGATTAAAAATGTCAATCACATCAACAATCTCTATTGTAGTTTTTCCTTCGTCATTTATCACAAAATAAGTTCTTGCATTATTCATATATAATCTTAAAACCCATTTTCTAATATTATTATCTATAATTATGTTAAAGTAAGATTTATTATCTCTATAAAAGATTCTAGAAGTATCGATAGTATCCTTGAGTAATAATTTAGTTGTTGTAAATGCTTCAATTTCTGCTTCAGTGGTAATAATATCTTCTTCATCGTCATTTACTTCTATTTGAGGAACTTCTAATTCTTCTACTGAAACAGATGTATTAAGCGCTGCATTTAGTTTACTATTCACTTGATCTGCAATAAATTGTCTAAATCCTCTTTTTACAACAGGGGTAAATTTATCAATAATTACTTTTGTTTTCATTCCATCATAAATCTCTCCAAGAATAAATTTAACAAATTCTTCGCTTGGATCATTAACCTCTTTAGTCAAAAATTCTTTGACAAAATTAAGATATTTTAAATCGGATGCTGCTTTTGAAATATTGTCTACATCAAAATTTTCTTTTTGGAATTTAAAAATTTCAGAAATTTGAACATCTTTTATTTCTGTGAGCACAAAGGAAAAGAACGGTGTTTTATCCATTTTATTCGGTTCTTCTAAATCAGTATAAAATCGATATTCATTCCCGTTAGTTAAAATTCCGAATTTAGCTGTTGTAGTTCCAAAATATCTAAATAACTGTGAATCATGGTTTTTTAGATCTTCCTTAATAGATTTCGCTTCAATTAAAATAATGGGATTGTTATTATTTAAAATAGCATAATCTACTTTCTCCCCTTTTTTTATCCCTACATCTGCAATGTACTCTGGAGAAAATTCAAGCGGATTAAAGACATCATATCCTAACAATTGAAAAAAAGGCATAATTAATGATGTTTTAGTCGCCTCTTCTGTTGTGATTGAATCCTTAAGCGCAGATACTCTTTCTCCTAATTTTTTTACATCTAATAACAGCGTTTCACTATCCATTTTCATCGTCTCCTATTTATGTATTATTATTCACATTTATTTCTAAATGGAATAACCGCTCAAACAAGTTAAGTGTAATATAAATTTCTTTATCCGTCTATTCTTTTTAAAATATCACAAATATCAAGTGTTAAAATACACATTTATGGATTAAAAAATAGGTATAATTCACAAAAAATAAATACTAAAAAACAGAAACCCTCTAATATAAAAGAGAATTTCTGCTTTTTTAAAATTTTATTTCTTCTCAACCAATCTAAAATGTTGCCACGGTAGAATGGTATCTAGTAAATAACGCTCTTCTGGAACAATTCGAGCAACAATATTGGTATTGCCTGAGTTTTCCATTTCTTGAAGGGCTACTTGCATTTCGCCTTTGTAGCGTTCGTAGCCGTCGTTGTCGATTGTTACATCGCCTTTTGCAATGGTATTTGTGTCATGTGCAGGGAAGTCAAATTGTTTGAAATTAACACGGGTCATTGTCGAGCGTAAAACATACTCGGAAGCATCGCCACGGTTGAAATGTTTTTGTGTTAAGACAATTTCTTTTTCCACATCTGTTGCACCATCTAAAAATTCAACAGCGAGTTGTAATTCATTGCGGTTTAATTCGCTTAAAGCGCGTAATTCATCTTCTGAAGCGAACATATTACCTACAATGACATCATCAATAAGACCAGTGTTCCAAAGATCTTTCGCTTGAACCGTAATGTCCACGCCACGATGTTCTTCCATTGTTGGAAGCCCGCCATCTACAACAAACCATGGGCCGAATTCGCCGCTGTTAGAAGAAACGAAAGCGGCTGTACGTAAGTTTAAGTCTTTGAATTGCTTACTTGTACGCAAGAAATGTTCTCTAGAAAGACCAGTATATTTTCTTGGGTAGAAGTTGTGACAACCAATAATATTTCCTACGTTTGCTTGGTATGATAGAATATTTTCCACGTAGCGAGTACCATTACTGATGTTTAGCTCGATTTTTAGGTCTGTATCGTCAAATGACATAGCAGCCTCTTCTGAACCAGAGAAGCCCAAATCAAGACGAAGCCCTGCTAAACCAAGTTCTTTAAAGCGATCTAATTCTTTATAAGTGATATTTAACGATTCAAATACAGTCGGATCAACATCAGCAATAACATCAAATCCTAGTTCTTTAGCGCGTTTGCAAATTTTCTCTAATTTAGCAAATTCCGCTTCGTCATTAGCAGAAATCAAACACGTGAAAATGCGGCTAAAACCATATTTTGCAGCTGTTTCAATGTATTCTAATGATTCTTCAAGCGCTACGTGTTGCGGAAATACGGATATTCCTAATTTTCTCATTTAAATCATCCCTTCAAAAGCTTATTTAGAACGGTATAAATCAACAATTTCTTTTGCTAAATCTTTAAAAGTAATAGCATTCATTAAGTGATCTTGTGCGTGTACTAAAAGCAAAGAAACTTCTGCTTTTTCACCGCGCGCTTCCCCTTGAATTAATGAAGTTTGTGAATGATGCGCTTCAAGTAGTGCCGCTTCTGCATTTTTGATTTGCTCATCTGCAACGTCAAAATCCCCTTTTTTTGCCGCTTCGATTGCTAACATTGCATCACTCTTGGCGTTACCCCCGTGTACGATTAATTGCATAATTGTTTGTTCTAATTCCATTGTTTACACATCCTTTTCATTTATCAAAACTGTGTCTTTTTCCTCTTCAAGCAGTATCTAAACTTGAGGTGATTAGTTAATCATTGCTAGTGCATCATTTAGCACTTTTTCGCCGTCCATTGTCCCGTAGTCAATCCCATTAATAATTGCAACTGGAATACCTAATGGATCCAGTACCCGTTTCAAATTCTTCTCTAAAAAACGAACTTGTGGAGCAAGTAAAACGACGTCTACATTGCCTTTATACTTATCAAAATCAGCTTCTGCAACTGCTATTACAGTGGCATCTACCTGATTGTTTTCGATAGCTTCTGTCATTTTTTTTACAAGAAGACTTGTGGACATACCGGCCGAGCATACTAACATGATGTTTTTCATTTCATAAACCTCCCCGTTTGAAAAGCTGCACGTATATATAATATGCAAGATATGTGCCAACTTTTCTTGTTATAAGTTGCTTCCGTTCGAACTTTCCACTTACACAAGTAAAAAAGCCAAGTGTGTAAGACAATACACACTTGGCAGGTTTTTTTCTAGTTTACTTCTACCTGATTAGAGAGCATCATCTGAGTTAAATAAGCAATTTCTGATTGTGGGATAACGATATCATACTCAATTTCAACATTTTCCATCATTTGTTGCGTAATCTGCATTTCAACCATATGATTTTTTGCAAATTCATTTAAATCTGGGAACTCTCTATCTACCGCGCCTAGTTTAACACGTTCAATTAGGAAAGCTAAGTGAAGAATCATACCGATATCTACACCCGATTCAAGAATTACATTAAGTTGCAGCTGTAGTTCTGAAATCACTTTTCTGAGGAAATAAACAAGTTGTTCAGCAGAACTCACGGCTTGTAAATTACCTTCTAATGAGGCGATTAATTTTTCATAAGGTACTTCATCGTTTAAAATTCTGGAAACAATTCCTAAACCGCCTTCTGATAGTACTTCAAGTGCGCTAAAGAATGGAATATCACGATATTCAAAAGCAACTGAACCCATAATTGCTAGAATATTATACTCTTCCATCAGTTGATCAATCCGCTCTCTGAAAGCTTCTTTATGCAAGAACTGTAAAACGATAATTTCGATTTTTGTTTCATCAATAATTGGCGCTACGACTTTGCGCAGTTGTTCAGCTACCCCTTCACCAGTAAAACAAGTAAAGATGACAGCATTTTTCACTGGCTTAGCTCTTAATACATGCGCTTTATATTTATTTTCAAATAATTGCTCACAGCTTTGGTAAATATCTTCTAAGCCACGACCTAAAGATGCTTTTCGCATTGCTTCAAGCACTACAGGTGTACTGACCATTGTTACCGTTTTCGTGCGGATACCGAGTTCTTCTGTAAGCATATTCCCAAATGAAGTGAGTGAACCCATATCAGAAAGTATCAACACACCTTTGACAGGATTTAATTTAATGACGGTTTGTTTTAGTTTTTCATACATCGCTTTCACTTCAACTGTTAGAGGCATATCGAGGGCAATTCCGCTTTCAATGCTTAGTAACTCTTGCACGGTTTCGACCATACTTGTTGCAGTGGACCTGCCATGCATCATGACTATTACTTCAACTTGATTTTCCTGAGAAAGCGCTGTATCTACTACTTCCTCTGTCAAAAACATTGTCAAAAATCCGATTTCATCAAAAGGAATCTCAATGCTAAGTTCTTGTTCAATCAATGCGGATAGATCAATTGCGACTTGGAATTCTTTTGGATATTTTTTACGGATATTATTTAAATCAGGATGAATAATATGTTTTTGTTCACGAACTCGTTCAATCGTGCTTTGTAAATGCAAGGAAAAAGCGAATTTCATTTTTTCATTATATTTACGATTTAATTTTTCTTCTGCCATTGTGTAAACTTTTTCTGTTAATTCCCAAACTGCTGGCGCGATAATTTCTTTGGCTGTTTGGTGGGTAGGTAATTGGACCATATAGTCGTGGAAATATTGATCCACATCGACATAAAGCGCTTCTTCTAACTCACTTTGGTCTTTACCTTCTTTCATTAACTGGTCTGCTTTTTCTTGGATGGCATGGTAAACATCGTGCACATCTTCCACTTCAGCAGAGGCATCACTTGTATCAACAAATTTAAAAATCGCTTTATTAACGTCAATTAAGCGGTTTAATTTTTCTGGTTCGTCTTTTAAATGTAGCAAGCCTTTTTGGACGTGAATAGGTAAGTCATCTTGTTCGATTAAAATATAATTGGCCGTTTTTGTTTTATAATGTAAGAATGCTTTGGCACAGGCTAATTTTAAATCTCTTTGCAATTGACCAACGTTGGCGCTTGCATGATAAAGTAAAAAGGCAATGAGTGCTTTTCGGTGTACGCGAATGGATTGATGCAGTCTGATTGCTTCTTGGTTTAAGAAAAACTCGACTAATTGATAACGTTCTTCTAAGTTTCTTTCAGCAAGGGATGGCAAGGTAATAGTCATCGGAATACGTCTAGTGAACGTTTCTAGTAAAAAGTTATCTGGTGATTCTGTTGTTGCACCAATGATTTGCACTTGCGCATGATGAACGTTAGCGCTTTCTCCAAGTGGCCGAAATTCGCCTTTATCAATGAAAGTGAAGAGCATTTCTTGTCCTTCTGGAGGTAAACGGTGAATTTCATCTAGAAATAAAATACCGCCATCTGCTTTTTTTAGTAAACCTTCACGAGTTTCTTCTGCTCCTGTGTATGCTCCTTTTATAACACCAAAAATATGACCGAATAAAAGTTGCGGGTTTTGCGCATAATCGGCACAATTAAAGGATATAAATGGCGCATCAGCGGGAATAGTCTCAGATTCTTTCGCGAATTGATACATACATTCCGCAAAAAGGGATTTCCCTGTCCCAGTCCGACCTAAAATCAAACTATGAAGTCCATTTGGGGGATATAGTATCGCCGCTTTTGCTTGTTGGATGCTTACTTTTAAGCTATCTTCTGACCCAATTAATCTTCCAAATGCAGACTCTTGATAGATCCCTGTTACTTCTTCTGCTTTAGAAGTAGTTTTTAGTGCCTGATAAAATACTGGTTTCCCAGGAAGTTTGTCTATTCTTTTTTCTTTAAAAAGATCATTTAGATAACGACTAGCGTTTGCTCGGTCCATTTGAAGCAATTCTGCGACATCCGCTGCAGATACTTTTTCTTCTTTTCCATTTAGAAGTTGGAGGACTTCTTCTTTTCTACTAGACATCTACTCTACTCCTTTTTAAAACTCTCTATTTCCATTATACCTTTTTAAATAGCATACTCGCAACGATAAAAATTAAGTAAAAAAAAGCGCGAATGCTTTTCTATCTATCAAGAAAGAAAAACATTCAGCACAGTTTATGATTTTTTAAAATTATTTGGTTTTCTATTAGTTTTATTCGGTTTGTTATTCCTTGTTATTTTAGAAGAACTGGTAGACTTTTCTTTACGGAAAGGTTTTTTCGTTTCTTCTTTTTTACCTTTTTGAACTTGCTTCGGTGGTCTAGTTGCTTTTTTGGCAATTTTATTTTCTGGAACTGCTCCGTCGAGAAGTTTTCCTTGATAAAATCGAACTTGTTTGCCTTTTAGATGATGGATAGTTAAATATTGTTTTAACGTTCTGATTTCACGAGGGTTGGCAAAGGTAATCACCGTACCTGTTTTTCCCATTCGTCCAGTACGACCTGAACGGTGCGTATACTCTTTTTCGCTTGCTGCTAAGTCATAATGAATCACATATGGTAAATCTTCTATGTCTAGTCCACGGGCCGCAACATCTGTTACGATTAAATAAGTTAACGTGCCTTTTTTAAAGTCGTCCAAATATTTTTTGCGTTTTTCTTTACGAATTTCGCCGTGGATTCCAGCTGCTTTTACTTTATCATAATGTAGTTTTTCTAATAAAATTTCCATGCGTGGTTTATCTTTCACAAAAACCAAGCCTCGCATATCTTTTATGTGAGAAATTCGGCGCAGCAGAGTCGCTTTATCGCGTGACTCTACATCCATGTATAAATGCTCTACGTTCGTTAATTCTTCTGGTTTTGCTGTTACTTCAAGCATCACTGGTGTTTTTTCTGTTTGTAAGAAAAAGGCTTCAGGATTTTCCAGTTTTGTTGCGGATACTAATGTCAATTGACGATCGCGCACAGCACTCTCAACTATTTCTAGAGTACTTTTGAAGTTCTCTTGGCGAAGTAATTGGTCACACTCATCCAAAGTAATCGTTTTAATTTCGTGCATTTTTATTTTCTTTTGTTTGATTAGTTCAAGTGCACGACCTGGAGAGGCTACGATAATTTGTGGTTTTTTCTTCAATTTTTCGATTTGCCGTTTTACATTGGCTCCCCCGATTAAAGAGATTACTGTGAGTTCATCACTTGGTAACCACGAACGGATTACTTCCGTGATTTGCATAACTAATTCATGAGATGGCGCTAAAACAAGCCATTGCGTTTTTGGAATTGCTTCTATTTTTTCAAGAGTTGGCAGTGCATAAGCGACTGTTTTCCCCGTTCCAGTTGGTGACACTGCGAGTACATCAGCCCCGTCTTTAATTGGTTGGTACATCGCACTTTGAATCTCAGTTGGCGTTTCATAACCATGTTCTTTCCATTTTTCCGCCCAAAAGCTAGGGATATTTGATTCTGTCATGACCCGACTCCTTTATTAGTTCTTCTCTGTATCATACCATGCTTACTGCAAGTCTGCACTTTTATTTAGAATTTTTGTTGCTAGAAAAATGTAAACAAGAGCCATCAAAAGATTAAAACCCAGCTGGATAAAATTAAAATGAACACTTGAAAAAAGGGAATAATAAAAATGGATTTCTGAGCTACTTTTAGGTAAAAAATCTGTTCCGATAGATATTTGAATGGCGTTAATTAGTACAAAGTAGACTAACGCGCCCATAAAACCAACGCGGAAACCATTGACTGGTACCATACTCAAAGCTGTTGCTAAAAAAAGGATACATACTAAAGAAAAAGTATTAAGACCCATCGCTAAAAAAGTATCAAAAATGATATTTAATATTACTGAAAAAGACATCTCTGCGCCACCTATTATCGCCAAGCTAATTATAATCACAAGAACCCCAGCCGTTAGAATAGCCGTTTCGATTAAGACGATGATTAATTTATTCAATAGAATTTTCCAAATAGGTATTTCTGTTTGAAAAAACAAGTAACGGTTTTCATCGTAAATCCCAGATCGAGCTGCTGCCAAAAATAAAAGTAACCAAATAAGTAACCAACTAGCACCAACAAACCCTATTAAAGCTATGAAAACACCATCGCCGGACCCAAATACAACTCCGTCTATATCTGATTCCATTACAAGCGGCTCAGATAAGCCATTTCCTAATTTAGAAAAAAGGCCAATAAGTAAACTAATCAGCCAACCAACAAAAGTTGCAAAAAATATGTAACGATGCGAGTTCCATTCTAATTTCCAGTGTGCTTTAAGCATGCCCAAATACCTCCCGATAGTAATCCACCACTGATTTACTGTATTCTTCCCGAAGTGTTTCTGTGTCTATTTGCTCGATTATTTTGCCTCGTTTCAAAAAGATAATTTCATCAAACATCATTTCCATATCTTGGATTAAGTGTGTTGTGACAACAAGAGTTGCATCTTCTTTAAGAAACGTCGCGATGCTTTTAATTAGGTCATCGCGCGAAATCAAATCAATTTCTGAAAATGGCTCATCCAGCAAATAAAGATCTACATCTCGACATAAAATAAGTGCCAACATTACTTTTGCAGCATTGCCTTTGGATAAGTATTTGGTATTTTCTTTTACGTTGATTCCCATTGAATGAATCATTTGTTTTGCTTTTTCTTGGTCAAAATCCGGAAAAAAGCTCCGATAAATTTGAAAATAGTCACGAATAACCATATTAGGCAGAAAATCTTCACTCGGTAAATAGGCGATTCTGCTGTTTTCTGCTAAGTTTATTGTTCCTGATGTTGGTTTAAGCAGACCAGATATGGCATTTAACAAAGTCGTTTTTCCCGCGCCATTCGGACCAAGTAGCCCGATGATTTTCCCTTTTTTAAAAGAGAGGTTAATGTCATTTAATGGTTTTCTTTTTCGATATTTTTTCGTTAATTTCGTGATTGTAATAAGATTTTCATCCATGGTTGCGGCTCCTTTTTATTAGTAATTCTATTGCTGTCTGATCATCTAAACCGATACTTTTCGCTTCTTCCAAAAAGCGATTTGTAATTTCATCTGCTAACTCTTTTTTTAATTGGTCGAAAAGTGCTCTGTCGGAAGTGACAAATGACCCCATTCCGCGTTTTGCATAAATATAACCCGCTCGTTCTAACTCTTGATAAGCACGGCTAACGGTATTAGGATTTACTGCAAGCATTACGCCCATTTCCCGAACAGAAGGCAACTTATTCTCCTCCTTCCATTCACCTGTAATCATTTGTTTTTTCATCCAGTCGACGATTTGACTATAGATTGGTTTATCTGTATGAAAAGTCGGATTCATCGCTACCTCCTTTTTAAACGAAACTAGTGTATTAAGTAAATAGTACACTTGTGAGAAAGTATTTGTCAAGAATAAAAAAAGCTAGAAATCGCGAGGGTTTCTAGCTCTTCAACATTATTTTTCTGCGTCAAACCAAATATCGTTTTGGTGGCGTAGTTCGTTTGAAACACGTAATACTTTTAAGCTTAAATCGGCCAAGTATTCGTATGTATCTCGGTCCCCTTGTTCGATAATTCTTGCAAACTCAGCTGCTTCAAATTGCATATCATTAGCGACAACTGGACCAGCCAGTTCTGTTTCTTCTTTTGTCGCATTATCATAAAAAGTAATTTTTTCAATTCCTGTAAGTGGATCTACAATTAATGTTCCTTTTTGACCGTAGATTTCACTTGGTAAGAAGGATTGTGAATTTTTTCCTTGAATGATAGTGATATTGAAGGATGGATATTCAAGAACAATTGGCCCAAGTCCGTCTACACCAGTTGGTAATTTCGTTGCAAAATAAGTTGCTTTAATGGGTTCACCAAATAGTGTAATTGCTGAATATAATGGATAGACACCTAAGTCAACTATCGATCCGCCAGAGAATTTCAACGAGAAAATATTTGGTTCTTCTCCGTTTAAAACTTGATCGTATCTGGAAGAATACTTCATGTAAGCAAGTGTTGCGCCGTGAATTGTGCCAACTTTTTCAATGTTTTGTTGTAATCGTTTGAAGTTTGGTTCTTGAATGTGGCGTGCTGCTTCAAATAAAAAGACATTGTTTTCACGAGCAATTTGGTGCGCATGCTCTAATTCTGCTACGGTAGAAAAAATCGGTTTTTCTACAATAACATGCTTTTTATTTTTCAGTAAGCTCACTGCATGCTGATAATGAAGCGCATTGGGAGAAGCAATATAGACAGCATCAAGCGCATCTGATTTTCCCATTTCTTCGATATTTGTAAAATAAGTTAACTCGCCGTATTTTTCTCCAAATGCGCGTGCTTTTTCTTCTGTTCTTGAATAAACAGCAGTTAAATTCCATTCGCCTGAATTAATTGCGCCTTCAATAAAAGAATCCGTAATCCAGTTCGTTCCCATAATTCCTAGTTTCATTAGCCAACAGCTCCTTTCATTTTATCTTAAGTATACCTTAAAATAAGGAAAAAAGCGTACTAACTGTTTGAAACAGATGGACCACTGATTCTAGTTGTATAGATTATTTCATTTTCAGCTTTTTCACCCTCGAGAAGTTCGACAAGTTTATCCGCAGCCACTGCTCCCCATTTGTACTTCGAGTATTCGATAGTAGCTAGACGCGGCACTAAATATTCGCTAATATCCGTATTATCAAAGCCAATAATTCGCACGTCTTTGCCAATTTCTAAATCCGTTCCAGCAAAATAACGATACATCCCAATCGCCATATTATCGTTTAAAGCAAAGACGGATACAGGTGCTTTCCAGCCTTTAGCAATAATTGCCGCTGCTTTTTCACCACTCTCTTCGGAAAAATCACCTTCAATAATATGCACTTTTTTATCATTCGAACGAGCCAGTTCTTGTTTTGCTGTTTCTAGACGGACTCTTGCATCATAAGAATCTTCCGGGCCGGTAATGACATAGAAGTCACCTTTAAAATTAGTTGATAAGTAATCAATTGCTAGTGTTGCGCCGCCTTTATTATCTAGAAGGACTTGGCTCACGTTCTCATGGGTAAGTTCGCGGTCAAGCACAACTAATTTATGACCACGATTGGCATAATTAATGATCTCACTTGAAGGAAAATTTGCATCTAAAATAATAGCGCCATCAATCATTTTCTCGGGTAAAAAACGGTGTGTTTTTGTACCACTGCAAGCAATTAGTTCATATCCATGTTTGTATAGCGTCTTCGTTAAACCTTCTAGTAAAGTCCCGTAAAAAATTCCGCCGTAATTCGTTAAATAAACGCCGATAATTTTTGTTTCTCTTGTTTTTAACGTTCGCGCTGCCATATTGGGAATATAATTCAATTCATTTGCGATGGTCATAATTCGTTTTCGCGTTTTTTCGGTTACTTTCGGGCTGCCATTAAGCGCGTAGGATACTGTTGAAATGGAAACCCCTGCCTTTTTCGCGATATCTTTGATTCCTACCACATGAATCGCATCCTTTTCTGTTTTCTTTTATTATACACAAAACAACCTTAGAGACGGTTATTTTTTTGAAATTTAATCGTAATTTGTGAACATTTTGTCGTTAAGTTCTTTTTCGCTAAGATGAGCGCGCCATTTCGGTATAGATTCGCTTCATTTTCAACAGGCTGTGCTTCACCGTTAACTATAATTCCAGGCTCATCGGCACTTTCAAAAGTAATATCTAATGGATAATTATCTAGTTCCATATGGCATTCTAACCCATCCAGTTCTTCTGGTAAAATTGGGTCAAAAATAAGCGCATATTCTGTTTGTCGAATACCAAGAACAGAACTTATTAACTGATGTAAATAGATTCCTGGACCGCTAGAATAAATCCGCCAGCCGCCTTTCACCGGAATGTTGCCTTCTTTCACGCGACTAAACTCATTTTGCGCCTGATAGCGATCTAAAAATGCTGCATCAGAACTACTAAAATAAGTGTTACTTTGACGAAGTGCCGCATTTGGAACAACTTCTTTAATATTAATTGGATTAATGACATCAAGCATATGCCAAGCGGATTTATCGCCAATTTTAGCTAAGGCTTCAATATAACGAATATGCGCATGCACGTATTGCAAACCAACTTCTCGGCCAAAATTGGCTGCTTGTTCAGCTCGTTTAAAATGAGTGCTCACGCCACCAGCATAATGTGCTGGCTCGCTCATTAATCTTACGCCATCAGGATGAAGTAAATGCTCGTCAATAATTTCAAAATTACGACTGGCTTGCTTTTTATCGACTAATTCGGCAATGACACTGCGCGTAAGTGGAATTAAGCGATACTTAATATTCGTTTCTTTATCTTCCGGGTGAATCATCCAAACTGGCGCTTTTCCTTCTTCTAAATATAGGAAGCCTGGAATAACATCGGTATCATTTGTCATATATTTCGTAAAGTCCGCTTGAACATTTTTTGCTAGCCTCTCGTATTTCTCACCTACTGGTAAGAATGCAGCTAAACGTCTAAATGTTTGATAAGTTAGCGCGACCGTCCAGCTGGACACCATGTTTTTCTTAAGCTTTGCATTTGCTGGTTGAAGTGTGTCATCCCAATCACCATCGCCGTAATTAGAAAGAGCCGTTCCTTTCATAAAGCGTGCTTCGATTGTTTCTACTGCGAGTTCAATGTGTTCAAGAAGAGTTCCTTGCTCTTTTGTAAAGGTTTTAGATTCGCGGTCAACAAAAGGAATAGCTTCTTCTAAAATCCCTGTATCTCCGCTCATTTCCAAGTAATCACCAATAATTTTCAGAGGCCAAACAATAACATCACCATGGCTCTCTTCTTGCTGAATCGATGTATATTTATCAAACATAAACCATTGTGGCCAATCACCAGTATCTTGATATTGATGAGAAAAAATCGTCAACACTAGCTTACGTAAAACAGCCTTATTGCCCGTTGCAAGGAAAAATTCAAATGGACCTTGACTCACATCACGCGTACCCCAAGCCGCCCCGCTATACTGCTCTAACCCATGCGGCGAGGCATAGTGTACTAACATTTGATGTGCATACCAATAAACCGTTAAATTTAACTTTTCCGCTGTTGTACTTTGATGATTTAAATGGAACTGAGCAGTTAATTCGTCATAGCTAGCGCGAATTACTTTGTTGTTTGCTTCTAAATCCTCCGTTGGTTTCGAAAATTCATCGGTGAGTTTTGCTTGAACGTGGAAAGTCGCTTTATCACTTGGTTCAAAAACAAACACATCCAAACCTGCTGTTCCTGTGTATTCTTTCGCAAAATAACGTTCGTCAGTCAATTCATTATAAGTTCCATCTACGCGGAATTGAAGTGCCGGATAGGTTTCTAAAATCGGCGAGTCTTCTGCTGGAAAATAAGTGACGATTCCATCTTTAATTTCTTTTTTCACGGTAGTATCGTATTCATTTGTTCCCATAGTTACTTGATTTGTTAAGACTAATTTATATGAGTGACCTTTTTCCGAATGAACGGTGACGAATGCCTCTTTACTTTCAGCAGTTAATGTCGTTTGCACCGTGATTAGGTCGCCGTTCCACTGATAATACCAAGTCGAGTAATTCGTACTAGTTTCCCAGACAGACGGTACGCCAAGTAGTCGAAGTTCGGAATCTAACTCGATATAAATTCTTAATCCACTTGTTTGAAGAATATTAAGCGGATTACGAGCATGGCTATTCCATTTGTTCATATTCGTATTTCCAGCAACTAATTGTGATAAAAATGCCCCATACATGTACGTTGTTGCCGAAAGAGTCGCTTCTGGATTTAACACATCGACTTTATCAAGCAAAATACTGCCATGTGGGCGTTCTAATTCTACTTCTTTTTCGCGCATCACAACATGTGCATAGTTTGGTGTGAAAAAGGAAAGCAGCGCGCCGTTTTGTTGTTCTTCTTGAATCCGGTCCGGGAATTTCTCTTGGAGCCAGCTGTCAGAAATTGTTTCGCCGGTAATTGGAGTTCCTATATGTTTATTTAGTATAGCTTTAGTACTTGGTTGGTAAGGTTGCTTGGAAATATTACTTTTTAGTTCTGCTAAATTTTCGATTGGTGCTCCAGATGCTTTTGGTTGATTTTCTGTTGCATACCCGTAAAAGCTTGTTTCACCGTGATTAGTAAATAGCTCTGTTTGTAAGGAAATTTGAGCGAATTCATATTGGTAGACTCGGTTTGGCAATGATTTCCCCTTAAGGTTAGTTAGTTCGCTAGTCAGTTTATAATTAGTTCCATAAATATCAAAACCATCTGTTGCATACCCTACAATTTTCGTTAATGCTCCAATTTGAACTGCTGGGAAACGCTCATTTTGTGGTTGGTTTTGGCGGGCTTGAACCGTGAAACCAGTCGCGTCTTCTGTCACATGATAATCAATATACTGCGACATATAAGCTTCATTTGTTCTCACTGCCGCTTGTTCTGCAAGCCCTAAGTCTTGTAAGTAAACAAGATCAAACTCCAAATCCCCGTCCACTGTAACATCATAAAACCAACCGCGCGGGTGAAAATGCATTTGCACGTTATAACGAAATGGTCCAACTACACCGCGATACTCCACACCGTTTTCATTAAAACTAACTTCCGCATCTCTGTTAAGTAGTGGATAAATTTCTATTTTATCTCCTAAATGCGCGCGTACATATATTTGCGACAGACGATTCTCTAATGGATTTTGAATTACTTGATTTAACATAATATCTTTCCATTTTAGCCAAGCAAGCTCTCCGCTCGGATAAAATGCGGCTGATAAATCCGCTTTTTTAATTTCTTTTAACATTGTCACACATATCCACCCACTTCCACTTCAAAAACGTCTACATCTTCACTACTAGTTCCAACAAAAACTCGGTGAAGCCCCGGTTCCTGCACTTTTTCAAGTTGATGGTTATAGAATGAAAATGCCTCGCTTGTTAATTCAAATGTAACTGTTTTTTCTTCGCCAGCTTGAAGCGCTACTTTTTCAAAAGCTTTTAATTCTTTGACAGGACGCGAAATGCTCGCTGTCACATCTTGTAAATACACTTGGATTACTTCTTTTCCAGCAATTTCACTCGTATTTTTAATAGTTACTTCCACATGAAGCGATTCGCCTAGGTTTAATTCTGTCGGAAGTTCTGCCGTTTTCAGTGCAAATTCGCTATAGCTTTTTCCGTAACCAAATGGATAAAGTGGTTCATTTGGTATATCAAGATAATGCGACACATAGCGTTCACCTTTATTTTCCGGTGTTTGTGGTCGTCCAGTGCGTAAATGATTATAATAAACCGGAATTTGACCCGTTGTTTGCGGGAAGGACATGGATAATTTCCCTGAAGGATTACTTGTACCACTTAATAATTCTGCAGTGACACGACCTGCTTCTGTTCCTGGGAACCATAATTCAAGAAGCGCATCACTAGATTCTGCTAATTCTTTCACTTCGAGCGGTCTACCATTAAATAATGTAATAACGACTGGTTTTCCTAGTGTTTGGACGAATTTTGCTAATTGATATTGTGCTTCTGGTAAACGAATAGTAGCAAGACTTCCTGCTTCACCGCCCCATTCATTTTTTTCACCTAGAGCAAGCACGACAACATCCATATTCTGTACTGTCGCTTTCACTGCTGCTTTGTCTTCTTCTGACAATTCAGTGTACCCTGTTGAAACGATCTCAACTGTTTCAAATACTTCACGCAAACCTGTTTCAACATTGATACCATCTTTTTCTTCGCCGTATACATTCCAACCGCCGAGAATATCAGGTGACGTTGCAAGCGGACCGACTAAGGCAATTTTTGCTTCTTTAGCCAGTGGAAGTAATTGGTTTTTATTTTCTAATAACACAGCGGATTCAACGCCTGCTGCAAGAGCTTTCCCACGACTTTCATCGGTTAAAATGTCTTTTGTGCGGTCGTTATTTTTTAATCCGCGATATGGATCTTCAAATAGTCCTAAATCATTTTTTAAAGTTAACATCCGAAGTACTGCTTCATCTAAAAGGCTTTCGGATAATTTGCCTTCTTCAATTAAACCTTTTAATTCATGGATATAACAAGTCGTCATCATTTCTAAATCAACGCCTGCTTCCATCGAAAACTGTGCAGCTTCTTTAGGATTTCTGGCTGTTCCGTGATTAATTACCTCGGCAACAGCGCCCCAGTCAGAAATAAGTACACCATCAAAATCCATTTCACCTCGTAGTACATCTCGGTTAAGCCATTTGTTCATTGTTGCTGGAATCCCGTCCACCACATTAAATGCTGTCATAACTAATTTAGCTCCGGCTTGAATTGCTGCATGATAAGCTGGTAGATAATTTTGATATAGTTCGCGCGTAGACATATTAACTGTGTTGTATTCCAGTCCAGCCTCCGCAGCCCCGTAAGCCGCAAAATGTTTGACACATGCCGCCATCTGCTCCAAGTTTTCATGTAGTTTACTCGCATCACCTTGGTAACCATCTACCATTGCTTTTCCAAGTTCACTATTTAAAAATGGATCCTCACCAGTTGATTCCATCACACGTCCCCACCGAGGGTCCCGTACTAAATCAAGCATTGGTGAAAAAGTGACATGATGCCCATCTGCCGTTGCTTCAAGCGCCGAAACTTCTGCCATCACTCGAACAGTCTCCCGGTCAAAAGAACAACCAAGTGCAAGTGGAATAGGAAAAACCGTTTTATAACCATGTATAACATCCGCCATAAAAACAAGCGGAATTCCTAATCGATTCGTTTTTAAATAAGCTTCTTGAATTCCAATCATATCAAGTGCCGAACTTGATCCAAGTACCGAACCCGCATTTTCAGTATGCGCATCCGTTAATTTCATTTCTTGAAGAAGTGGCCCAGTTAGTTCTGTATTTTTGCTTGTACCTTTAAAAAGAAAAGGCGAAAGTTGAAGACATTGAGCGATTTTTTCATCTAAGGTCATTTGACTAACTAATTCTTGTACTTTTTCTTGTTTCATAGGAACCTCCTGCACACATTTTTCGAAACGTTTCTATTCAAATATAACAACAGTATAAGCGCTTTCTTTTCTTTAGTCAACCAAAACTAACATTCACATGGTGAAAACATCCGATTTTTCTATTTCTTCTATATTATCTCGTTTCCAAAAAAATCCATTCAACAAGTTTCTCACTACCGAAAACCATTGATACACAACAGTTAATCTCTATAATTTAAAAATAAAATAACAATTTACTTGAAACCGATTACATTATATACTATAATAACCTTGTCGAAACGTTTCTATAAAATATTGTGTATGTGAATTTATTTTCACAATTTGCTTCATCCCGTACGGCGCTCAAGTTCCGTACAACAGTTTTTATTCTTTAACAGCTTTTAGCTAGTCAAGTTGCTTTGAAAAAAACAAAAAAATGGAGGAAAAATCATGAAGAAAAAGATGTTTGTCGTATTAGCTTTAGTGTTATCGCTTAGTTTGGTATTAATGGCGTGTGGCGGGTCAAAGGATGATGTGAATTCCAGCGATTCTAAAGTATTAAATGTTTGGGCAATGGGAGATGAAGCCAAGTCATTAAAAGAACTCGCACAAAAATTCACGAAAGATACTGGCATCGAAGTCAAAGTTCAAGTTATTCCTTGGGCAAATGCACATGATAAATTACTTACAGCTGTTGCTTCTAAATCCGGTCCTGATGTAGTCCAAATGGGAACTACTTGGATGCCTGAATTTGTCGAAGCTGGTGCGTTACTAGATATTACAAAAGATGTCGAAAAAAGTAAAAATATGAATTCTGATTTATTTTTCCCTGGTTCCGTGAAAACAACTCAATTTGATGGCAAAACTTACGGTGTTCCGTGGTATGCAGAAACTCGCGTATTATTCTACCGTACCGATTTACTGAAAAAAGTTGGTTATAATGAAGCGCCAAAAACTTGGGACGAACTTTCCGACGCTGCACTAAAACTTTCTAAACGTGGTAAAGATATGTACGGCTTTGCCATTGATCCAAACGAACAAACGACTGGTTTCATTTTCGGACGTCAAAACGGCTCCCCTCTTTTCGATAAAGATGGGCAACCAGTATTCAATAAAAAACCTTTCGTAGACACTGTTACTTATTTAGATAGTTTCATTAAAAATGGTTCCGCGCCAGACACTGACCTTGGTTTAGATGCATCTCAAAGCTTCGGCGGCGACGGCATTGTGCCAATGTTCATGAGTGGTCCTTGGATGGTTAATACACTGAAAGACACTGCCCCTGACATTGACGGAAAATGGGCAACTGCTGTACTACCTAAAAAAGAAAATAACGAATCAAGCCTTGGTGGCGCTAACCTTTCCATTTTCAAATATAGTGATAAGAAAGATGATGCTCTAAAATTCATGGACTACATGAGTCAACCTGATGTGCAATTATCTTGGTTAAAAGATACAAACTCCATGCCAGCTCGTATGGATGCTTGGGAAGATGATATGCTGAAAAATGACCCTTACTACAAAGTATTCGGCGAACAAATGAAAACAGCTGAACCAATGCCACTTATCCCACAATTTGAGGAAATCGCTCAATTATATGGAAAATCTTGGGAACAAATTTATCGTGGTGGTGCAGATGTACAAACACAAATGGATACTTTCAACGATCAAGTAGAAGCACTTCTTAAAAAATAACGAATAAAAAGGGCAAATGATTTATTCTGCCATTTGCCCTTTTAGAATGGACTGGATGTTATGAAACAATTTTTAAATAAAAATACACCCTATTTGTTTATATCGCCAGCACTGTTTTTACTTCTTCTGTTTTCCCTACTTCCGATTTTGCTTGCTTTTGTCATCAGTTTTACGGACATAGATTTAGTCGGGCTTGCCGATTACTCTAAAATTAACTTTGTTGGTGTGGACAATTACGTCAATATTATGCAAGACCCGGTATTTTTAAAATCTATTTTTAACACGCTTTTCTATGTAGTTATTGGCGTTCCACTGGTTATCGTTTGCTCGCTTGGTATTGCGCTTATGATTAACTTTTCGCAAGCAAAGATTTTCCAATTTTTCCGGTTAATTTTCTATACTCCTTCAATTACAAACGTTGTCGCTGTAGCCGTTGTTTGGAGTTACTTATATAATCCGCGCTTTGGTTTACTTAACTATTTGCTTTCGTTTTTAGACCTAGGACCAGTTCCATGGTTACAAGACCCTACAATTGCAAAATTATCCCTGATTATCCTAGCTGTTTGGCGAGCAATCGGTGTAAATATGATTATTTTCTTAGCCGCACTTCAAGGCATTCCACGTGAATATTATGAAGCAGCCTCACTTGACGGAGCAAATAGCCGCCAACAACTATTTAAAATTACTGTTCCAATGCTTCGTTTCGCGATTTTCTTTGTAACAGTTACAACAATGATCGGTTGGTTACAATTCTTCGAGGAGCCGTTCGTTATGACAGAAGGTGGACCACTTGATAGTACAAACTCTGTCGCACTCTTTATTTATCAAAATGGTTTCCAATTAAGTAAATTTGGTTATGCCGCTGCTGGATCGTTTATCTTGTTTATCGCGATTATTATTATCACGATTATTCAATTCCGGATTCAGCGCAAAAATAATGATGGGGATATTTAAGAGAGGAGTGTTTATAAATGAATCAATATAGACAAAAGTCGCGCGGCGCTCAAATTGCCGTCATTAGTATTTTAACGGTTGGCGGATTCTTTATGATTTTACCGTTCATTTGGATGGTGCTCTCCTCTTTGAAAACGGATGCTGAAATTTTAAAAATCCCACCTACTATTTGGCCAGAAACTTTTACACTAGATAATTTCACCAAACTATTCACTGAAATGGACTTTGCTATTTACTTAAAAAATACGTTAATCATTGTGTTCTTCTCGTTTTTCGGTTTATTTTTAAATGCGATGGCGGGTTACGGCTTTGCTAAATTTAAATTTAAAGGGAAAAACAAGTTATTTTATCTTGTTCTGGCTACGATGATGATTCCAGGGCAAGTAACAATGATTCCCGTTTACTTGCTGCTTAATGCGGCTGGATTAACGAATACAATGACAGGGATTGTGCTTCCTGGACTTGTTGGTGCATTCGGGATTTTCTTATTCCGACAATTTATGTCAACCATTTCCGACGATTTACTAGAAGCAGCAAGGCTCGATGGTGCTAGTGAATTTTACATTTTCTGGCGGATTGTTATTCCGATTTCCAGACCAGTGCTTGCGGTTCAAGGGATTCTTACCTTTATCGCTGGTTGGAACTCGTTCTTATGGCCGTTAATTATCGCCAACGACGAAAAATTCTATACCCTATCAGTTGGACTTCAATTATTAAAAGGTCAATATGGTAGCAACTATGCCTTACAAATGGCTGGGGCAACCTTCATGGTTATTCCAATCATCTTAATTTTCATGACTTTCCAAAAATATATTTTAAAAGGCTTCAATGTTTCTGGAATGAAATAATGGACCAAAAAAGAGCTTACCCTTTTTTAGGATAAGCTCTTTTTTATTAAGGTAAAAATGTTTCACCCATCAAGTAAAAGTCAACTTCACGAGCCGCTTCTCTTCCTTCTGCAATTGCCGTTACTACTAAGCTTTGACCATGACGTGCATCGCCGCAAGCAAATACGCCTTCTTCGCTTGTACGGTAAAATCCTTTAGCAGCATCAATTGTATGGCGTTCTGTTTTTCCTACACCGAAGTTTGTAAAAATATCTTCTGTTGTACCTGCAAAACCGATGGCGATTAAAACCATATCTACTTCAAAATATTTTTCGCTACCTTCTACAGGAATATATTTCCTTTCTTTCTTGTTTTCCACTACTTCTATAGTATGCAGTCCTACAAGATTGCCCGCCTCGTCTTTTTCAAAAGATGTAGTATTAATGAGATACTCACGTGGATCTCTTCCGTATACCGCTTCTGCTTCTTCGTGCGCGTAGTCCATTTTAAAAACGCGTGGATATTGTGGCCAAGGATTCTCTCCAGCACGTAATTCAGGAAGTTTATCTTGAATACCAAATTGATAAATACTTTTTGCACCTTGTCTTAGTGCAGTTGCTACACAGTCGGCGCCTGTATCCCCGCCACCGATAATTACCACATTTTTATCTTTAGCAGAGAGGGTTTGGATCCCGCCGTTGTCCAAATTATCCCGCGTGCTTTGCGATAAATACGGAACAGCAAAGTGAATACCAGCTGCATCACGTCCAGCAAGTGGGATATCGCGTGCATTACCGGCTCCTGTCGCAAGAACGATAGAATCATACTCTTCGCGTAGTTCTGCAAAAGTAACATCTGTCCCTGCTGCAACACCTGTGACGAATTCGATTCCTTCTTCCGTCATCAAGTTCACTCGGCGCGTTACTTGTTCTTTCTCCAGTTTCATCGTTGGAATACCGTACATTAATAAGCCACCAATGCGATCACTTTTTTCAATGACCGTTACGCTATGGCCAGCTTTATTCAATTGATCGGCGCAGGCAAGTCCAGCCGGTCCTGATCCAATTACAGCAATTCGTTTACCGGTACGTTTTTTAGGAGGAGCCGGTTTAATCCAGCCTTCTTCAAAACCTCGGTCAATAATCGCTTTTTCGATGGATTTAATCCCTACAGCAGGTTCCGAAATTGCCACCGTACAGCCACCTTCACACGGTGCCGGGCAAATTCGACCAGTAAATTCTGGAAAATTATTTGTTTTTAATAGTAATTGTAATGCCTCATACCAGTCCCCTCGGTAAACAGCATCATTCCACTCTGGAATTAAATTATGCAGCGGACAACCTGATACGCCGTTTTTAATCTCCATTCCTACACTACAAAACGGTACGCCACAATCCATGCAACGAGCCGCTTGTAAAGTTAAATCTGCTACCGGCATTGGTAAACTATATTCGTTCCAGTCACGGGTCCGACTTTTCGGATCACGCCCTGGAGAGGGAATTCGGTCATATTCCATAAATCCAGTTGCTTTTCCCATGGTTTCACTCCTCTCTATTTCGCCACTCCGGCAACTAATTTTCCATCTTTATGTTCATAAAAAGCTTGTAATTCTGCTTCATCATGGGTTTTTCCAGTTTGTTCTAGTGAAGTTATTCTTGTTAGCATCATTTCATATTCGTTTGGAATGACGAAAATGAAATTCGCCTTTTCATCTTCCCAGTTACTAAGAATTTCTTTTGCAAACTCACTTCCAGTAAAGTTAGCATGTTGCTCGATTAATTGTTTTAGTTTAGCTAATTCTGGTGCAGATAACGTAGACCTCCTGTTTACAAGTTCGTGGTTGATTTTTGTAGTTGTTTCCTGGCTGTTTTTCGTATAAATGTAAGCAACCCCACCAGACATTCCAGCCGCAAAGTTCTCACCAATATCACCGAGAACAACTACCGTACCTCCTGTCATATATTCGCAACCATTGTCGCCGATACCTTCTACTACAGCTGTTGCACCACTATTACGTACAGCAAATCGTGCACCTGCTTTTCCGTGCATATACGCATATCCACCTGTTGCCCCGTAAAGCGTTACATTTCCAACAATCGCGGAGTCATGAGCTTTAATTGGCGTTCTATAATCTGGACTAACAATCAATTTACCACCAGAAAGCCCTTTTCCAAAATAGTCATTGGCATCGCCGTGAATTCGGAGCGTCATGCCAAGTGGCGTATAAGCACCGAAGCTTTGTCCAGCTGAACCAACAAAATCGAGTGAAATGGTATCTTCCGGCAATCCTTCTGCACCATATTTTTTGCTAATAAAGGAACCAGCAATCGTTCCAATCGCGCGGTCAACATTCCGTACATCGAAAATTCCAGTTACTTTTTCACCATTTTCTAGTGCTGGCTGAATTAATGGCACAAGTTCGCGCATATCGAGTGTTTGGTTGATTTTGTGGTCTTGTTGTTTTGTGCAATATTGGACTTGGTTTTTATAGAAATCATCGCTATAAAGCATATTCGAAAAATCGATATATTTTGCTTTCCAATGCGCTTCTTTTTTCTCGTGAGTAGTTAAAAATTCTTTATGTCCAATGATTTCTGTTAAACTTCTAAAGCCAAGTTCTGCCATCATTTCACGCATTTCAGCAACGATAAAATGGAAGAAGTTCACGACATAATCTGCTGAACCACTGAATTTTTTCCGAAGCTCAGGATTTTGCGTTGCTACCCCAACTGGACATGTATCTAAATGGCAAACACGCATCATCACACAACCTAATGTTACGAGTGGTGCAGTTGCAAAACCGAATTCTTCTGCGCCGAGCATGGCCGCAACAAGGACGTCTTTCCCTGTCATTAACTTACCGTCAGTTTCCACAACCACTTTGTTTCTAAGTCCATTGAGAAGTAACGTTTGGTGTGTTTCTGCTAAGCCAATTTCCCACGGTACTCCTGCATGACGGATACTGGTTCTTGCCGCGGCACCAGTTCCGCCTTCATAACCACTTACCAAAATAACGTCGGCATTTCCTTTTGCTACACCCGCAGCAATCGTACCAATACCAGTTTTCGAAACTAGCTTCACATTGATCCGCGCATTTTGATTCGCATTTTTCAAATCAAAAATCAGCTGAGATAAATCTTCAATGGAATAAATGTCATGATGTGGTGGTGGTGAAATCAATCCTACACCTGTTGTTGAACCACGTGTTTTCGAAATCCATGGATAAACTTTATTCCCTGGCAAGTGTCCACCTTCACCGGGTTTTGCCCCTTGAGCCATCTTGATTTGTAGCTCTTCGGCATTGACTAAGTAATGGCTTGTTACACCAAAACGACCAGATGCAATTTGTTTGATAGCACTTCTACGCCAGTCGCCATTTGCGTCAGGAATAAAGCGGTTCGGGTTTTCGCCGCCTTCTCCACTATTACTTTTCCCGCCGATACGGTTCATTGCGATAGCAAGCGCTTCATGAGCTTCTTGACTAATCGAACCATAAGACATCGCGCCAGACTTAAATCGTTTAAAAATCGCTTCTGCCGGCTCTACTTCATCCAGTGGAATCGGCTTGCGGTCACTTGTAAACGTTAATAACCCCCTTAAAAAGGCATTATTTTGATTTTGCATTAAATCTGAATATAGATTATATGTTTCTCGATCATTTTCTCGAGTAGCTTGTTGCAAAGAATGAATCGCAAGTGGGTTATATACGTGATATTCTCCGTTTGAGCGCCACTGATACTCTCCGCCTGTATTAAGTGTGAAACTTTGGTACCCGATATCATGATAGGCTTCGCGGTGTCGCAACCAAGCTTCTTGCGCGATAACTTCCAGTGGAATTCCACCAATTTGTGAGGCTGTTCCCGGGAAATAATTTTTAATCACATCATCGCCAATCCCAATCGCTTCAAAAATCTGGGCACCACGGTAACTTTGAACGGTAGAAATCCCCATTTTTGACATGATTTTTAAAATCCCATCGGTAATTGCTTCAATATATCGGCTTTCCGCCTCATCTAGCGTGAAGCCTTTAATACGTCCTTCTTTAATTAAGCCATCAAATGTATCAATTGCAAGACTTGGAAATACTGCGTCTGCCCCGTAGCCAATTAAAAGCGCACATTGATGAACGTCTCTTGCTTCTGCCGTTTTGATAATAATACTCACTTGAGTTCGCGTTCCAGCTTTAACTAAATGATGATGTAAGCCGCTGACAGCTAAAAGGGCTGGAATTCCAATCCAATCTGCGTTCACCCCGTCGTCTGATAAAATAAGCAATTCTGCCCCACCTGCGATTTTTTCATCTGCTTCTGCAAATAATACTTCTAAACGTGCCGCTAAACCATCCCCTTCCTCTGCTTTAAATAAAATTGGTAAAGTAACAGTTGGTTGGGCAAATTTTGTTTGTTGCTCAAGTGCTCTAAATTCCCTTCGAGATAAAATAGGCGTTTTCAAGCGAATCCGGTTTGCATTTTGAGCAGATGGATTTAGAATATTGCCTTCGTCTCCAAGTAGCGTCATCGCAGAGGTCACTGTTTCTTCGCGGATGCCATCAATGGGCGGATTCGTTACTTGGGCAAAAAGTTGCTTAAAATAATTAAATAATACTTGTGGTCGTTGGCTTAAGACAGCAAGTGGTGCGTCGTAACCCATCGCCCCCATTGGATCCTTTTTCTCCGTTACCATCGGAATCAAAATTTTATTTAGTTCATCTTGTGTGTATCCAAATGCACGTTGTTTTTTAAAGCGTTCTGACTTATCCATTGCTTCATAATTTAAATCTGCTGTCACTAAGTCAGCGATTTCTGCCATTTCCGCATCTAACCAGGCACGATATGGTTTTTCCAAAGTTAGATCTTCCTTTAATTCAGTGTCTGACACAATTCTGCCTTCTTCTAAATCAATTAACAACATCGTTCCTGCTCCAACAGTTTCTTTGCGAATAACCTCACTCGGATCCACTGGCACAACACCTGTTTCCGAAGAATAAATGATTGTATGGTCTTTTGTTTCGTAATAACGTGCCGGCCGTAAGCCATTTCTATCCAAAATCGTCCCGATAACACGACCATTTGTAAATGAAATCGATGTCGGTCCATCCCAAGGCTCCATTAACGTACTATGATATTCGTAAAAAGCGCGTTTTGGATCGGTCATGTGTGGATTTTTGTCCCAAGGTTCTGGAATTAACATCATCGCCGCATGAGGTAACGAACGTCCTGCCTGCACTAAAAATTCTAATGCATTATCCAAAGTAGCTGAATCACTACCACTTTCATCTATAATTGGTAGTAATTTAGCTAAATCTTCACCAAGTAAATCAGATTCTGCTCTTTTCTCCCGAGCTTTCATCCAGTTAACATTGCCTCGTTGTGTATTAATTTCACCGTTATGAATTAAATAACGATACGGATGCGCTCGTTCCCAACTTGGAAAAGTATTCGTGGAAAAACGAGAATGCACCAGCGCAAAAGCCGATACATACGCTGGATCTGCTAAGTCTAAATAATATTGATTAATTTGTTCTGGTAATAGCATTCCTTTAAAAATAACCGTTCTCGTTGATAAACTTGGAACGTAGAAAGTCTCTGTAATTTGTTCGGAAGTCGCCGCAAATTTTTCGATTTGCTTTCTAATTAAATAAAGTGCTCGTTCAAACCCAGCTTCATCTAGCTCAGCTTTTTTTTGAATGAATAGTTGATAAATCGCTGGTTCTGTTTTTCTTGCACCGGCACCAACCTTTGTTACATCAGTTGGTAATTTACGCCAACCAAGGAAAGTTTGGCCTTCACTCGCAATCAGTTTTTCCGTTTCGACCATTAAACATTCACGTTCTGTTTTGTTTTGAGGGAAATTAAACATCCCAACCGCATAATGATATTTTTCAGGCAATTTAATACCTAATTTGCTACACTCACGTCGGAAGAAAGAATCTGAAATTTCAAGTAAAATACCAGCGCCATCGCCCGTATCCCCACCAACTTCTCCACCACGGTGCTTTAACTGACAAAGCATATGAATGCCTTGCTCGACAATTTTATGAGAAGAAATCTTTTTAATATTTGCTACGAAGCCAATTCCACAAGCATCGTGCTCATTTTCCGGATTGTATAGGCCGTGTTTTTTTGGTAAATTAGTTTGTTTCATCTTAGTTCCTCCTCTTCAAAAACCGAATCCTTCAGGGGTTTTTCTGGTAATTATTTAAATTAACTGACAATTAACCAGCGATTCAGCTTACCTTACATTTCTTGTAGTATCTATTTTATTCCTTTTCATTTATCGAAACAATATATATAATAGAATAAAACAATCTCATTTCGAGAACAATTGGAGGTAAGAAATGGAACTACGACAATTAAAGTATTTTATGGAAGTAGCCCGTGTCGAACATATGACCAAAGCTAGTGAGAATTTACACGTAGCCCAATCTGCCGTTAGTAGACAGATAACGAAACTAGAGGAAGAACTAGGTGTTCCGTTATTTGATCGCATTGGTCGCAATATGCAACTTACAAGTGTCGGTCAAGATTTCCTGAGCCAAGCTACCATCGCATTAAATGAACTGCAAAAAGCGGAGGCTCTCGTAACCGAATACACTGATCCCACAAAAGGAACTGTTCGTGTTGGCTTACCCAATTCATTATCTACCAAAGTCTTGCCGTCAGTTATTTCTACTTTTCGAGAAAAATATCCACAAATCACCTACCAATTTATGGAAGGAACAAATGAAGAACTTACCGAAATGCTTGTGAATGGCGTACTTGATATGACTTTTCTTTCACCTGTCCCTGAATCTAATGAACAAATCGAAGCTATTCGTTTTTTTGATGAAAAGTTGAAATTAATCGTTCCAACAACCCACCCACTTGCAGAAAATTTCAATGTTTCACTCAAAGAACTCGCCAATGAAAAATTCGTTCTTTATCCAGAAGACTTTGATTTATATAAGATTGTTACAAAAGCGGCAAATAAAAAAGGCTTCGAACCACAGATAGCCTTTCAAAGCAGGGATTTTTACACAATTCAAGGATTGGTCGGCGCTGGGCTTGGCATTAGCATTTTACCAGAAATGATTTTAGATGGTGCAATTTTTAAAGAAACAAAAAGTATCGCTTTACGGGATAAAGAATTGCGTCGTTCCGTTGGCATTATTACGACAAAAAAACGGAACCTATCCCCTTCCGAGAATTTGTTCCGTTCCTTTATTATTTCATTCTTTTCTCATTAATTATTTTCAGAAAAAGCGGGTGGATAATGAATAGTTCCGGCTAAATTTTCTAAGCTTCCATCATACAATTCTAATAACATAAAGTATTCAGCAGGCACATCAAATGGCGCAGGAATAGCAAAATGCTCAGAAGGAATAAATCCAAATCGCGGATAATAATTAGCATGTCCAAGCACTGCAATGGCTGGATATGCTTTTTCGCGTGATAAGCGGATGCCTTCTTCCATTAGACTTGAGCCAACTCTAGTCCCTTGATATGTTGGTAAAACAGCAAGCGGTGCAAGTGCTAAAATAAACCTACTTCGTCCCGCGGCTTCAAGTGAAATTTCACTAAACATGATGTAACCAACAATAAGTCCATCCTCCGCTTCTGCGACTAGGGATAAACCCGGTTGGTAATAATCGGATGTCCGGATACTTTCAATTAAATCTGCTTCCACAGTGCCTTTAAAAGCTTCCTCATTCACACGACGAATGGCCTCGTAATCTTGTGGTTGTTCTTTACGAATAATCATTTTTACTTAGTCACTCGTTTCATTGCCATACTATCTTCTAACTGTTTCATTGCATTTAATACCACATCAGCCGTCATTTCTCCAGGCATCATATGAATTGTTTCATGCGGTTCAGTTGCACGTTTAGATACTGCCACAAGCGTTTCTTCTGCGAGTGTCGCAAGCCCCATATCATACAAACTAGTTGGAAGACTTAATTTGGAATAAAACGGTATTAGTTGGTCGATTTCATTCCATCTATTTTCGATAACTAGTTGCACTAAGATTCCATAAGCTACTTTATTACCATGTAATAAATGATGTGTTTCTGGAACCATAGTTAGCGCGTCATGAATCGAATGCGCTCCGGCACAACGGCCATAATCATCCCCAAAACCGCCAACCATTCCTCCAACTAAAATATTTGTTTCGATAATTTTCACGAATGCTTCATTTAATTCCTGGTTATCCATTGCGTTAAGTGCTTCTTCACTAAATTGCAGTAAATTATCTCGGCACATTTTAGCAGCAATATGAGCAATTTCGATTTCGACGGATTTAGTTGGTAATGATTTAATAATCACATCTGCTTCATACCATTTAGCGAGCGTATCGCCAATGCCTGCAACAAGCAATTCTTTTGGTGAATCTAAAATCATTTCCGGATCAATTAATAATAAAGCATTGCTGCTAGCGAATACATCATAACGAATCATTGCCCCTTCAACGTCATACATCACACTAAGCGGTGTATAAGCCGCACAAGTGGAAGCAAGTGTTGGTAAAATAATCACTGGTAATCGTAAAACTGCCGCTGCTGCTTTACATACATCAGCAATTTTTCCGCCACCGACTGCTATAATCGCATCCATATTATTTGTTTTCATTATCGCTACCAAACGATCACGTTCCTCATAGGTAGAACCACCATTATATACTTCAAAAGTAGATGTAACACTTGATAATTCAGGGAATTTCTTTTTAGCCACTTCCCAAGACGCATTTCCACGAACTACTAAAACATTTTTCAAACCGCGGCGTTCTAAGTGAGCAGGCAATGTATCCCATGCGTCTACTTGGCAAAAATACTCTTGTGGAGCTCCGCGAACAATCAATTCTTTATTCAACAAAAATCATCCCTTCTGTCTGGCACGGTCGGATATTCGGCTGCGACATTTATAATTCAAATTGTATCGGAACTTAAACCTACTGTCAATCGCGCTATTGCTTAGCTATTTCATCATCACCAAACCATTTTTTACTAATTTCCTGCATTTTTCCTTCTTTGTATAATTTTTCAAAAGCTTCGTTAATTTTTGTTTGCAGTTCTTTATCGCTTTTGCGCATACCTACAGCAAAATCTGTCGGATCAAAACCACCAGTTATAATGGTATAGTCATCTTTGTTTTTTTGTTTATCAATATAGTAACGTGCGTATACTTCATCAATAATCAAGCCATCAATACGTTTATTATTCAAATCAATAAAAGCTGTATCGAACGTATCATACAATTCTGGTTCGTTGTTTTTGATAATATCTGTGAGCACTTCTGGTTTTTTAGCCATATCATCAATGGAACTTGCGCCGTTTTGAGCCCCTAGTGTTTTATCTTTCATATCACTAAATTTATTAATATTATTTGACTTCAATGTCACTAATACTTGTTCATTTTTCATATAAGGTTTACTAAATGCAACTTGTTTTTTTCTTGCGTCCGTTACAGTATAGCCATTCCAAATTAAATCAATCGATCCATTTTTCAGCTCGGACTCTTTCATCGTCCAGTCAATTGGCGTGAATTTCGCTTTAATACCGTATTCTGCAAAAACAGCTTTTGCAAGATCAATATCAAACCCGACTAAATTATCATCTTTATCACGAAATCCCATTGGTACAAAACTATCATCTAAACCAATTACAACTTCCTTATCTTTTTTTATTCTACTCCACTGGTCTTCCTTGGATTCACCACTTGAACATGCCCCTAGCGCTAACATTACGATTGCCATTACCGTTATTAATAATCCTTTTTTCATATTAATTTGCCTCCTTTTTAAGTGGTTCTACTTCCATCATTTGATTTGCAACTTTTTTTGCAAAGTCGTGATCATGTGTCACAATAATCTGTGTAATACCAACATTTTTCAAACTCAAAATTAACGACGCCACATGATCTCGTAAATCAGGGTCTAAAGCCGATGTAGGTTCATCAAATAGTAGTACTTTTGGATTCATTGCGAGTGCCCGAGCAATCGCCACTCGTTGTTTTTGTCCTCCAGATAATTGATAAGGCATATTATCCGCTTTGTCTGCTAAATCAAGTAAGCCAAGTAACCGTTTAGCTTCTTTGATAGCTTCTGCTTTTTTCGTTTTCCTAGCAAGGGTTGGTGCTAAAATCAAATTATCTAACACACTTAAGTGCGGAAATAAGTGGAATTCTTGGAAAACAACACCAATCGTATTTTCGACATCTTTCCTCGACATGGGATCAATTTTTTCACCGTTAATAAAAATTTCTCCGGTATCCATTTTTTCAAGGCCACTAATACAACGAAGCAAAGTGGTTTTCCCGCCACCAGATGGTCCGACGATAGAAAGTATTTCCCCGTCTTGAAGCGCAATATTCACATTATCTAAAATCGTTTTTTGATCAAATTTTTTCGATAAATTTTTAATTTCCAACATTTTCTTCACCTCATTTATAATAACTAAAACGTTTTTCGAGTTGTTTAAATAGTAGCGTTAGGATAGCCGTTAACGTTAAGTAAATTGCAGCAACTAATACGAGCGGTATTAAGGTAACATCTCTACTCATAGCAATTTTTCCTGCTCTTAGTAAATCGCCAATGCCAAGGATGTAAACTAACGAAGAGTCTTTTACTAAATTGATGACTTCATTTCCGATTGCTGGCAAAACACGTTTGACAACTTGCGGTAAAACAATCTTTCGAAGCGTTTGACCGTAAGTAAGACCAAGAACTTTAGCACTTTCATATTGTCCGCTTTCGATTGATAGGAATCCCCCGCGGAAAATCTCTGCGAAATAAGCAGCATAATTTAGAATAAAAGCTATAAACACGGCATCCATTCGGTCAAAAACAACCCCAATAATCGGTAAACCATAATAAATAAAAATTAATTGTAAAAGTAATGGGGTGCCTCGCATAATCCAAATGTAAATGTTTAAAATAAATTTCAGCGGGGCTATTTTACTAATGTTTCCTACTGCCACTATAGCTCCGAGTGGAATAGAACAAACTAGCGTGACGACAAAAACGAGTAAGGTTGTTTTCGCCCCGTCAAGTAATGCTGGTAAAATCTCCATGATATAATCCATAATTATTCGCTCCTTTTTTACATAAAAAAATCTCGTCTCACTTGGCACAAATTGGCCAAGAGGACGAGAATACTATTCACGTGGTTCCACCTCAATTTGCTGATACTTCACAGTACCAACCTCTGTTAGTTCGAGACTAACAAGCTATAACGGGCTTAACCCGAGTTCGCCTACTCACTTATGCTTCAGCAAACCAGCTCCGAGATGTGTTCGATAACGCTATCTTTATCCTTTCACACCAACCAAGGACTCTCTTTTAAAGAATTACGCTCTACTTGTTCTGTTCGACGCTTTTACTTCTTCTTGCTAATACTCTACCACGATAAAGCGATAGAGTCAACAATTTTAATTAACAAAAAAAGACAAGCAAACGAGTCACTGTTTACTTGTCTTTTTATTAATCTTTCGCTATTAGTAAGTAATCGTCTTTTTGTTCGAAATAAAGCCGTACTTCTGTCCCTATTTCACTTTTAGATTCAATACAAATTTCATGACCTAACTTCTTCGCCATTTGTTTAGCAAGATATAGCCCCATCCCAGTAGCTTTTTTTTCTTGGCGACCGATTGTACCTGTAAAGCCTTGTTCAAATACACGAGGTAAATCTTCTTCTTTAATACCTCGACCGTTGTCTTTAATGTGAAGCACTTTTTTTCCAGTTACTTCAGTGTCGCACCAAATTTGAACATCGCCACCATCAGCAGTATATTTTAATGCGTTAGATAACACTTGGTCGATAATAAAGCCAAGCCACTTACTATCAGTTCGCACATCAATATCTACATTTTGCAAATCAAGTTTCATTTTTTTTCCAATAAAAAGTTTGGAGTGACGCTTAACTGACTCACGAACAACAGCACCAAGGTTTTGTTCTTGGATAAAATAGTCTTTAGAAAATGTATCAAGCCTTGAAAAATAGAGTGCTTGCATTACTAATTTATCAATTGTCTCTAATTCTTCATCAATCTGTGTAAAAATTGTTTTGGTATCATTTAAATCTGGGTTATTAATTAACATTTTGCTTGCTACAACAGGAGTTTTCACTTCATGTACCCAGTATAAAATGAAATCATGATATTCTTGCTGCTTATCTTGAAGTTTACTAATAGTTCGTAATTCTTCTTTATGTTTTTTTGCCATTAGCTGATTAAAAAAAGCTTGCTCACGCGTTCGCGGTTTTGGTAGTAATTCAATAATATTTTCTTCAATTTCGCCACTTACTAGGTCTTCCATTTCGCGCCAATAATTGTATTTAAAGAAGTAGCCTAACACTAAGTAAGAAAGTAGGAAGACAAAAACAAAGACATACAAGTAAATGAAATTCCCGAGAGTTAATTTACTATTAGGATCAATTGAAATTAATACCCCGACGAAAAACATAATACTGCAAAAGAACAACAAGAAAAATCGTTTATCTTTTATATAGCTCCACCAGTTCATATCGCACCTCCCTCATTCAAGTTAATTTACTTCAATTGGAATAATTTGGAATGTCGCAAAATCAAATAAGCCTTGATCGGTTAGTTTTAATTCAGGGATTACTGGTAAAGTCAGGAATGACAATGTTAAAAATGGATCAAATCCTTTAGCTTTACTTATCTGATTAAATGCTTTTAAGAGCCCAGCTAAATCATTTTCTACTTCTTCGTATGATTTATTGCTAAGAAGACCTGCGACCTGAAGTGCTAAATGATGCAATACGTTACCTGCAGCATCTACTACCGCAATGCCACCGCCTGTTTTTGTCACATGGTAGATTGCTTTTTCCATAGCCTCATCGCTCACACCAACTGCGACAATATTATGGGAATCATGCGCGACGGTCGTTGCAATTGCTCCTTCTGTTAAACCGAAACCTTTAACCACACCTAAACCAACGCAGCCAGTATTATGATGACGTTCCACAACAGCCATTTTTAGTAAGTCTTTTTCGATTGATGGGACAAATTTGCCATTTTTAATTGTAACTTGTTCAATCAGTTTTTCTGTAAAGAGATTATTTTTTTTCATCCCAATGACATAGCAAGTTTCATTTGTTAATGGAAGTTCTAAATCTTTGATGTTTAAATGATGATTAATTTTTGGAGAAATGAACTTCGCTTTGATTTCCTTTTTAAAGGCTGCTTCTTTACGAGTTCCGTTTTCAACGACTACTTGGCCATTTTTTAAAACTTTGCTAATTTCAATTGTTTTTAAGTCTTTTAGAAAAACAATATCTGCCTGATAGCCTGCTGCAACTGCACCGAGATAAGGCAAGTTATGGCAATTAGCCGCATTAATTGTCGCCATTTGGATGGCCGTAATTGGCTCAATATCGTTTTCAATTGCGAGTCGGACATTATAATTAATCGAGCCTTCTGTTATTAAATCATTAATTAGTTTATCATCCGTACAAAAACAAAAACGATGGCTATTTTTTTCCGTTACTGCTGAAATAGTTTGCTTTAAATCTCGACCAACAGTTCCTTCGCGTAGCATTACAAACATTCCCGCACGTAATCGGTCAAGTGCTTCTTCTGTATTCGTACTCTCATGATCGGTTCGAATGCCAACAGCAAGATAATTATTTAAATCCGCACTCGTTAAACCCGCCCCGTGGCCATCAATTCTGCCACCTTCTTTTTTTGCATCAATAATTTTTGTCAAAATATCAGCACTACCTTTTGCAACAGATGGGAAGTCCATCACTTCTGCGAGACCGATTACTTTTTCGTGTTTATAAAGAGGATGAAGATGTTTTGCATGAAGTGTTTCGCCGTTATGTTCACCTTCTGTTGCTGGTACGGATGATGGTAGCATGACAAACATATCGAGTGGGGCACCTTTTGCATCTTCAAGCATAAATTCAATGCCTTTTTCTCCGGCAACATTGGCGATTTCATGTGGATCCGTAATAATTGTAGTTACGCCATTTGGAAGCAAAACCCTGGCAAACTCAGAAGGTGTTACCATTGCACTTTCAACATGGACGTGCGCATCAATAAAACCTGGTACGATAAATTCTCCAGCAGCATCAATTATTTGATCGGCATCCGGAAAATGGCCAATTCCAGCTATATAGCCGTTTTTAATTGCAATATCACCTTCCATAATTTCACCTGAAAATACATTTACTATACGTCCGTTTTTAATAACTAAATCTGCTTTTGCACGGCCATCACTTACTGCGACCCGCTCCTGCAGTTGCTTTAAATTCTCCACCGATTTTTCGCCTCCATTAATTATGCTCCAAAAAAACCTTCGTCAAGTAAATAACCTTCTGCTGCTTCTATCGTTGGGAAAACGGCTTCTAAATTTTCTCCTGTGTAAATAACCCACATTTTATTTTCATAGACTAAAGAAAGTTTTTCCCCTTCATTGTCTTGATATATTTTTGTAAAACCTTCTTTAAACCCGTCTTCATCTTTATCCATATACTCTTTCGCTTCAAGTAACAATACGCGAATTTCATTTTGAGAGTAGTCTTTTACGTTAACGTAGCCTTGCTTATCTAGCGGTTCTACTTCTAAAAACGGAGCGTAAATAAACGCATTTCCATTAGGGTGAAGATGTTTGACGATGATTTTTTTATCTCTTTTACTCGCCGGATAATGTACGTTCACGCGCCCCATAGAAATTTCATGCAGCTCAAAACCATCGATTGATTCTATTAGCGCTTTTTTATCTTCAAAATTTAACATAATATATTTTTGCCTCCATGATTAATTTTCTTTTAAAATATCCGTCACGAGCGCTGGTAACCAAACTTGTAGATTTTCAAAAGTAAAGCCAGCTTCTGTCGCTTTTCTATTATCTAAGTAATACGTTTTATTAATGCTAAACGGCGATTCATCCACATCATCTGTTACTTCTTCTACGAGTGCCACTTCACCTATTTTCGTTTCAAGCATTTTGATAAAAGCATTTAACGAATATGTACCGTTAGAGCTAGCATTAATTGGTCCAGTAAGGTCTGATTCCACCCCTACCCATTCTAAAAAATGAGCCGCTTCATCTGAGGTAATAAAACTTATTTCCGCCTGCGCATTACTAATACCAATTTCTTCATGGTTTTTAATATGCTCCAAATGAAAATGTAGACGTTTTGTATAATCATCGCATCCAAGGACAATGGGAAAACGGACTGCTACTACTGGAAAAGAAGCTTTTTGAAAAAACACAGCTTCAGCAAGTCGTTTGCCTTCCCCGTAATCAAAATCATCTTTGTCACCACTCACAATTTCATAATGTGCTGAATTAAAATCATCCTCGACCAAAGCGCGGTCTTTTTGACTATAAACAGACAAAGAAGATGTATATATGTATCGTTTTACTTTTCCTTTAAATGCATCTACTGCATAAAGAGCTTCTTTCGGTGAGAAACAAATATTATCATAAATAATGTCCCATTCTTCTTTTGCTAATTGGAATAAGGCATCTCTTGATTCACGGTCTAATACAACACGCTTTACAGAATCACCAAAATCATCTTTTGTTTTCCCTCTCGTGCCAATGGTAATATCATGCCCAGCAGAAACAAGACGCTCTACTAATTTCTTTCCAAAAAACGCGTACCACCAAATACTAAAATTTTCATATTGACTCCTCCTTCATTTACGAAAAACAGGAAGTTCGCGTTTTTTGGCGCTATCTTCCTGTTTACTTTCTTCATTCAATCATATAACCTTGCCCTTTTTTAGTCTTAATAAATTCATCTAAGCCGATTTCAGCTAGTTTTTTACGAATTCGTACAACGTTGACTGTAAGTGTATTATCATCTACAAAACTTTCATCTTCCCAAAGTGCACGCATAATTTCATCGCGACTTACAATGCTACCTTTTTGTTTCATTAATTCATATAAAATCAAAAATTCATTTTTCGTTAATTCAATTTTATCTTCTAAATGGGTAAGTGTATTAGTATCAATGTGTAAAAATACATTATTATGTTCCATTACGTTCGCTTCTTCTAAATCCGCATACGAATATGTCCGTCTCAAAAGTGCATTTATCCTAGCCATTAATACATCCAAATCCACTGGCTTTTCAATATAATAATCTGCCCCCATGTTCATTCCCATGATTTGATCCATTCGCGAGTTACGTGATGATAAGAAAATAATTGGTACATTCGAAACTTCGCGAATTTGATTACACCAGTAGAATCCATCAAAAAATGGCAGATTCACATCTAAAATAACCAATTGAGGCTCAAAAGATAAAAACTCTTGTAAAATATTATTAAAATCATCAACAATCCCTATTTCAAATCCCCATTTACTTAAATGTTTTCTGATAGTATCACGAATTACCTCATCATCTTCTACGATATATACCTTAACCATTTCTTGTACCTCCTCGGCAGAACTCTCTTTTCATTTTAGCTGAATTAAACACAAAAGCCAATTACTTTTTATCTGCCATAACGATTTTAATAAAAGAATTAATGCATAAAAAGTAATAAGCTGCATAACAAATAATGTAAATACACGTTCCAATTAAAACAGGATATTTTATATTATCCATTAAGTTAATCGAAATTCCCCACAAGGCAGCCATTGAATGGGCGATTCCAAAAAATAATGGAATAGCAAAAATAGGCCAAACTTGTTTGGAAATAATCCTTCGTACTTCCTTTTCGGTAACACCTAATTTAAATAATATATCAAACTTAGATTTTTCAGATACAGCATCCGTTACAAGTTTGAAATAAATAATACTACCTGTCGCTAAGAAAAATACAATTCCAATGAAAATTCCAATAAATAATAAGGAGCCTACTAATGTGGAAATCAAATGATAATTCGTATAATAAGAAGAAACATTTTCAGAAAAAAGTGAAGGTTCCCCGTCCACGATAGTTTGCACTTTCTTATCTAAATCTTCACTGTGATTAGGATTCGTAATATCGAACATTGCTACTAATTCTGGCGAGAATACTCTTTCTAAATCATCATAATATTCATCTGAAACAACGAGCGTCTCATAAGAAATACCCGTATTGAAAATGGAGTTCTCTCGAAAATCAACTACTTTTATTGGTGGCATTTTTTTAGCCAATGGTTCGTTCGATTGGATTACCATTTTTCTTGTTAGCCATTTATCTTGAATTTCCTGCCTAGCGTAGTAGGTGGTTTTTCCAAGTAAAATAGCGTCTCCATATGCTAGTTTTTTTGGCTTCTCAAAATCACTTTGTTGTTTTGCACCAATACGATTATATTCAGATTCGGCTACAACCGTATGAATCATATTATCCATCCGCATTTTATATTTAGGCATATCTTTATATTTTAGCTTAGCACTAACCATTTCTGCTTGCATCAAACTTTTTAATTGATGGTTTTGATCACTCTGTATCGTTTGAATAATTTTTTGTTCATCTTTTGCCGAAATATCAAGTACTTGGTAACTAGAAGGATTTTCTGCTGAAATATCATTTATCGTTCGGACATAAAAGCTACTCATCGACCCAATAATCGTTAAAGTCGTCGCACTTAACACCGCAATCATCGCAATCGTTCCAGCATTTTTCTTTAATCTAAAGCGAAGAGACGTCACACCAATCATGTTTGTTCCGTTGTAAAAGAAACGTTTATTTCCATATAACTTATGGATCACATATGGTGTTCCAAATCTGACCATAAGCCATGTACCTAAAATAACAGCGCATAAAATTACTAGAACTACATCAAAAAAATCATATGCTAACCAAATGGTTGATTCTTCAATATTGCTAGTTGCCAAATAGTATCCAGATATAATAAGAACAAATCCAATTAACATTAAAATCACAGAACCTTTAGCTACTTTCTCTTCTTTTTCATCGTTTTTAAATAATTGGCTTAAATTATATCTTAATACAATGAAAACAGCATAAAAAGATGTAAATAGCATGATTCCAAAAAAAACAAGCCCTGTATCAACAATCGCTTTAAATGAAATAATAAATTCTGCATCTATCGCTAGTCCAACGATCCAAAATAAAATCATCGCGAAAAACTTTGAAGAAAATATCCCAATTAAAACACCAAACAAAGTCGCAAGCATGTATAATAAAGCATTTTCATAAAATAAAACTACAACTATTTGTGATTTCCGTAATCCAAGCAATGAATAAAGTCCAATTTCTCGTTTCCTTCTTTTAAGAAAAAAACTGTTAGAATAAAATATGAAAAAGAAAATAAATAATATCAACATTACACTCGCAGATGAAAACATTGCTGGACCAAACAATTCCCATCGTTTAAAAACCTTATCAATGAGTGGATTATAAGAAAGTGAAACAAATGTAAAAAATACTAATACACACACAATAAGCGAAACAAAGTAGACGATATATTGGTTAAAATTCTTTCGCATATTGGTCAGCGCAATTTTAAATAACATTATTTTCGCCACCTCCAAGAAGCGCCAACACATCTAACACCTTTTGGAAAAATTGTTTTCGTGAGCTTGTTCCGCGGTATATTTCGGTAAAAATTTCGCCATCTTTAATGAACATAATTCGTTCGCAGTAACTCGCTGCAAAAGCATCGTGGGTGACCATCAAAATAGTAGAATCACGTACACTTTTAGCTTGAGAGAGCCCCTCTAACAAATTAGTTGCTGATTTAGAATCAAGAGCGCCTGTTGGTTCATCAGCAAAGATTAATGTGGGTTCTGTAATCATTGCACGACAAACCGCCGTTCTTTGTTTTTGCCCTCCTGAAATATCTGTCGGGTATTTATTCCTGAGATCGTAAATGCCAAACTGGCGCGCGATAATCTCAAAACGTTCATCAATTTCTGTTTGCTTTACACGTGCTAGGGCTAGAGGTAGCACAATATTATCTTTTACTGTCATTGTATCTAATAAATTATAATCTTGAAAAATAAAGCCTAGCTGATCTCTACGAAACACAGCTAAATCTTTTCCTTTCATTTTAGAAAGCTGTTTCCCGCCAATTTCTATTTCTCCAGAAGTAGGTTTATCTATAGAAGATAAAACATTAAGTAATGTGGATTTACCTGCACCTGATGGGCCCATAATACCTACAAATGAGCCTCTTTGAATTTCTAAACTAATACTTCCTAACGCAGAAAACAAGTTTCCTTTTGAACCATATACTTTTCTGACTTTAAGCGCCTTTAGCACTGTATCCATTGTTTTCCTCCCGTTATACGATTATTTGCTTATTTTACCTTATAATGAGCTAAGATACCATGGGCTATAGTTGTATTTATCAAAAAAATCATTTCTCTATTTTAAGAAAACAGAAAAATGATCCTTGGTATTATTTTTTTTCAATGAATATTTCTTCCCCAACTGTATTATCATCTGTATACGTTTCTTGCATGGACTGGATAATTGCTCTTAATTCTTCTAAACTAACAGACACATCTGCCGCAACAATATCCCAAGCAACCTCTTCCCGGCCGTTGATCGATGTCATAATCTTTAATCTACCCTGAGAAAAAAGAATCACTGCTGGCTTAATTAGTTCTGTCCCTTTAATTTCATTCCATGGCTTAAAATCGCCACGATAAGCAAGGCCACGTTCTGTTAACTCTACAGTCGGTGCAATATTGATTAAACGCAGTAATGGTCGTAAAACACAAAGACCAATAAACACAAGTAAAATCACTTCCTCTGTACCTGTAACACCTTTTATATGACTAAAAATAACATATAATAATAATCCTGCAGCAATCCAAAGTAAACAACTTGAAAAAATTAGGCGGCGGTTTACGCCAAATTCAATTTTTTCGGTTTTATTCGTTTGATTCAGCTCATCTTCTATCATCATTTTCCTCCAGTTTACTTCTCTCTTATTTCTATTGTACTAAAAATGTACTACAATGAAAAGAAAGCATTTTATTGTTTAAAATCGCTAGCAAAACAGATTATTTATTGTTGACGTTTCTAGCATTTATGATATAATTTCTTTAATGCTTTTAAGTAGTAAAATATAAAAACTAATAAAGGAGGAGAACATCATCGATCAAGTTATCTTAATTGGCTTCATGGGAGCTGGAAAAACAACGGTTGGCAATATACTCGCAAAGTTAGCTGATTTGCCTTATATTGATATTGACGAAGTAATTATTCGCGAACAAGGAATGAGTGTATCTGAAATTTTTGCAAAGTATGGTGAACAAGAATTCCGCCGGCTAGAACATGAGAAATTAAAAGAACTAGCTAATACCAAAGCCGTTATTGCAACAGGCGGTGGTATCGTTCTAAATCCTGAAAATAGAAAAGTTTTAAAAAATACATATCCGGTTATTTATTTAGAAACTGATCCTGAAGTATTTATGAATCGTTTAAAAGGTGATACGACACGCCCACTAGTTCAACAAAAATCTCCTGAAGAAATTCGTGCAATTTTTGAACCGAGAATTGCCCATTATCAAGATTCCGCAGACTTCATTGTAAATACTGACAACCGCAATCAACACGAAGTAGCTAAAGCCATTTTAATGATGCTTGATAAGTAGAAAAGAGCGCTAATAATTTAGCGCTCTTTTTTTACTCTGTGCAGTGTCGACACCACATATCCGGCAAAACGGAAGTATAATCTTTCGTAAATGTTAATAAGTCATAAAACATACTATCGGCATAACCTGCATCAATATTTTCGATTTTATTCAGTTCTATTTCACGATGAAGCGATTCAAGCGCGGCATCACGAAGACCAGGAAGTACATAGCCAGTTATTTTAATTTGTGCTAACGCAGCCGAAACAGTTATCCGGTCTGATTCTCTTACAGCACTACCATATTCCGCTAAAAGTTGTTGTAAACGGTCCACTCCATCATCTTTTGCTGGCACATAGGTAGAATGTTTGACTGTTTCCATCATGTATCGCGGAAAAGCAGCTAAATTAAGACCTTGGTCACTCTTATCGCTAAAATATTCTTCTAAACGATGTAATACCTCCATTCCATCTTCATAGCCAAAAGGGCTGAATGAATCGGTTTTGTCTAAATAATAACTTGCTTTAAAATGTTCTTTAAAATGGGGATGGGTTGTCTCTAGGTCAAGTGCAGCATCTGGGCGGTCAATATACATAGTAATAGCCATTTTATAAGTTCCTCCATTCATGTGAAATCCGTTACATACATCTTACCAAATTCAACCAGTTATGGAAAGCGAAAAAATATTATGACAATTTATCGACAATTTCATGTCTTTTTCATTGTTTATTTTGTATCTTAAATAACTTTTCAATGCTAAAACAGTATATTTTTTAAATTATGATATTTAAAAAGTTAAAAATAACACCTTTGACCATATTTTTAATTCATGGTTAAATAATAACTGGACTTGATTTCTGCAAATCTCGTCTGTTAATTTAACTTAGTCAAACACACACACTCGAAAAACAAAAACCGCCATTTATCCCATTTTGGCGGTTTTTGTTTTTTTATTTTAAATTTAAAACGGTCACAGCTTCAATATGGGTCGTCATTGGAAACATATCTACAGGTTGTACTTTCTTCGCTTCATAACCGCCTTCTGTTAATATTTTCATATCTCGAGCTAGTGTTCCTGGATTACAAGAAACATAAACAACCTTTTTCGGTTTCATTGCAAGGATTGTGTCAAGGAGTGTTTCGTCGCAACCTTTTCTCGGTGGGTCAACTACTAAAACATCTGCTACGATACCATTTTTATACCACTGAGGAATAACCTCTTCTGCTTTACCTGTTTCAAAGGTTGTATTCGTTAGGTTATTTAATTTCGCATTTGCACGGGCATCTTGAATAGCTTGGTCAACGATTTCAACCCCATAAACATGTTTTGCTTTTTTAGCAAGGCAAAGCGAAATGGAGCCAATTCCACAATATGCATCAATCACAGTTTCTTCACCAGTTAATTCTGCAGAATCAATAGCTTGTTGATACAAAACCTCTGTTTGCAAAGGATTTACTTGATAAAAAGAACGTGCAGAAATGGCAAACTTAATACCATGAATCGTATCTTCAATAATATCTTTTCCCCAAAGTGTTTTTATGCGATCACCGAAAATTACATTTGTTTTTTGTGGATTAATATTTTGAACGATGGAATGTACTTCTAATTGATTCGTTAAATCATGAATAATTTCCGCTTTAAAAGGGAGACGCTCTTTCGTCGTTACAAGGACAATCATTAATTGCCCTGTAGTATGTGCAAACCTAGTCATAATATGGCGGATATCACCTTTACCCGTTTTTTCATCATAAGGTTCCGTACCATATTTAGCCAGAATTTCTCTTGTTTTTTGAACAGCGAGATCTCCTTTTTCATTATGAATTAGACAAGTTGACATATCAATAATATCATGACTTCTTTTTTGATAAAAACCAGCTGTTAATTTCCCATTCACAAAGCCAACTGGGACTTGTGATTTATTACGGTAACGCCACGGATTTTCCATACCAAGGGTTTCTGGTACTTCTACGCTTAATTTACCAATACGTTTCATCGTTTCTTCTACTTGATTTCGTTTAAAAGCTAATTGTCCGCTGTAACTCAAATGTTGTAAACTACAACCGCCACACTTTGAATAAACGGCACAAGGTGGTTCAACACGTTCAGTACTAACAACTTCAATAGTTTCCATCCGTGCAAAACCGTAATTTTTATTTAATTTAGTAATTTTTGCTCTCACTTTTTCTCCGGGCAGTGCATTTGGAATGAAAAGTGGGTAGCCATCAATCTTGCCTACACCACTACCATCATGTGTTAAATCTTCAATAGTTAGTTCAACAAATTGATTCTTTTTTAAAAGGGATACTTTCAAAGTCCCTTGCTCCTCTCTTTGCTTTACTTAATAATGTACTCGATGCCGATTGGTTCTGTGATAGTGGCTTCTTTTTGGTCTTTAAATATAAGCATCGTATTTTTTTGCAAAGTAAAATCATATATAAATGATTTTGGATAAATCATTACATTCTTTTGAGCGCTTAAATTCTTTGTATTGTCATTTATCGTTATTTCATCAGGAATTTTATTGCTAAAAATATTTGCAGCTACTTCGGCATCTTTGCTTGAGTAAGCCGTTTCAAGGGTTAATTTAATATCGTTTTTATTGGTCGTTTCTACTTTTATAGCTTTTGGTCCTGTTTCAATCGTTCGTTCACCACTTTTAATTTCGTAATTAGCAAGCTTTTTTTGGATAGTAGTTGTTGGATAGCGATATTTTGTATTAGTAATATATTCTGAAACTTTTTTTGCATCAATACGAAGACGATATGCTTTCATTTCTTTGTAGCGATTATTAGAAGAAGCTAATTTATTTAAAATTTCAGGATTAGTTGTGGCTATAATTAAATCACCATTTTTAGCGATTGTGGCCTCTGTACTCGGAGATGGGATAGACAAAAATACATTATCTTCTAAGGGAATTTGCATTTGGTCATTTACCCATACTTTATTACTTTCAATTAATTCCGTTTTACTTACTGTTGGAGCTTGTTCTTCGGCATCAACTCGCCAGAAGAAGAATATAGCCGTTGCGATAGTAATGATAAGAATAAGAATAGCTATTATCATAATGAATTTTTTTAATACATATCCACTTGTCATATCGCTTTCACCTCATTTCATGTCAGAATACCTATTATACTTGTTTTGTTCAAATAAGACAAATATCTAACAATAATTACATCCTTCTTACTATGTTGCAGTTAGGACATTTAGGCTAAAGAAAAAAACTACCATGTTGGGCAGTTTTAGTTATTTTCTTTTATAAATAAATCGGTTGCTGGTATATCATCTACACTCGCAAAAAATTCAATATGTTGTTTCAAATTGCGGAATGCCATTGGCGTTTCCCCACCAAGCTCTCCGTCAAGGTTAATTAACATTTTGTCTTCAGAGTGTACAATTACTGTTTCTGATTTCACATAAATAACGTTTGGTTCTTTAATATGATCTCCTCTAAGTGCCAGAGTAACTAAGCGAATAAATTCTGCTAAATTCACTTTTTTGACGATGATGAGCGAAAACTTACCATCATCTAACTTGGCATCAGGGGCAATTTTTTCAAAGCCTCCGATAGAATTGGTTAAACCTAAAAGAAAAAACATGACTTCCCCTTCAAAGACACCTTGATCATATTCTACTTTTACTTTAGTAGCTTTCAAAGAAGGTAGCATTTCAATTCCTTTTAAATAATAAGCTAATTGTCCAAGCATCGTTTTTAATCGACTGGGGACATCATATGTGAGCTCTGTGAGTCTACCCCCGCCGCCAATATTAATAAAATAAGTATCATTTGCTTTACCTATATCCATTGCTACACTTTGACCAGCTGCTATAATCTTCGTTGCTTTTATCACGTCTCTAGGAACATGTAAGGCTCTTGCAAAATCATTCGTTGTTCCTGTTGGAATAATCCCCACTTTTGGTCGATATTCTTTTTCGGCAATACCGTTAATGACTTCATTAATGGTTCCGTCTCCGCCTGCCGCTACAACTAAATCAAATCGATTTCTTACAGCTTCTTCCGCAGCATGTTTAGCGTCATCTGGTTCTGCAGTTGTTGCGTGGGCAGATGTTACGTAGCCTGCTTGCTCTAATATCGAAAGGACATCTGCGAGATTTTTCTTAATAATTTCTCTTCCAGATGTGGGATTATAAATAACTCGAGCGTGTTTTTGCATTATGTTCGTCCTCTCCTTCATTCAAACAGCGTTGTTCAAAAGAAAAGCGCGTTTTGACACATGATAGTAATATTATAGCAAATTTCGCTATAAATTCCTAATAAATAAAGCAGTGAAGCGAAAAGCCCCACTGCTCATAGTTTAACGTTTGTTCATTTCTTCAAGTAATAGTTTATTAACCATTGGTGGATTTGCTTGGCCTTTTGTTGCTTTCATTACTTGACCAACTAAGAATCCAACGGCACGGTCTTTTCCATTTTTAAAGTCAACAATCGATTGCTCATTGTTATCTAAAATTTCGCTAATGATTGTGCGTAAAGCTCCTTCATCGGAAATTTGAACAAGTCCTTTATCTTTGACAACTTGCTCTGCTTCGCCACCATTTTGCGCTAATTCGCGGAAAACTTTTTTAGCAATTTTAGATGAAATAGTACCTGCTTCGATTAATTTAATCATGCCTGCAAGATTTTCAGGAGTTAGCCCTGTTTCATGAAGTTCTTTTTGTTCGGCATTTAAATAGGCGGAAACTTCGCCCATCAACCAGTTAGAAGCTTGTTTAGCGTCCGCTCCAGCAGTAAGAGTTGCCTCAAAGAAATCAGACATTTCTTTTGTTAGCGTTAGAACCATCGCATCATATGCTGGTAGACCAAGATCATTAATATAACGAATTTGGCGTTTGTCTGGAAGTTCAGGAATTTCTGCACGAATGCGTTCTTTCCATGCTTCATCAATAAATAAGTCTACTAAATCTGGCTCAGGGAAATAACGATAATCGTCGGAACCCTCTTTAATACGCATCAAGGAAGTTTTTCCAGTTGCTTCTTCAAAACGGCGTGTTTCTTGTTCGATAATGCCACCAGACTTAAGTACTTCAGCTTGGCGTTTTTCTTCATATTCAATACCTTTACGCACATTGTTAAATGAATTCAGGTTTTTTAGTTCCGTTTTCACACCAAATTCTTCTTGACCAATTGGACGAATAGAAATGTTGGCGTCACAGCGCATGGAACCTTCTTCCATTTTCACATCGGATACGCCAGTGTATTGAATAATAGATTTTAGTTTTTCCAAGTATGCATAAGCTTCTTCTGCAGAACGAATGTCTGGTTCAGAAACGATTTCGATGAGCGGTGTTCCTTGGCGGTTAATATCCACTAAAGAATAACCGTGCGATGTATGCGTATTTTTCCCTGCATCTTCTTCTAAATGAAGACGAGTAATACCGATTTTTTTCTTTTTACCCCCAACTTCGATTTCAATCCAGCCATGTTCGCCAATTGGTTTATCGAACTGGGAAATTTGGTATGCTTTCGGATTATCAGGGTAAAAATAGTTTTTACGGTCGAATTTTGTATGTTCAGCAATCTCGCAGTTGATTGCCATGGCTGCTTTCATACCATATTCGACAGCGCGTTTATTTAAAACTGGTAAAACTCCTGGCATTCCTAAGTCTACCACGGTTGTATTTGTATTTGGTTCTGCTCCAAAATGAGCTGGCGCAGAAGAAAATATTTTTGAATTGGTTTTTAACTCTACGTGAACCTCAAGTCCAATAACTGTTTCAAAATTCATTGCTACGCCTCCTATAAGTTTGGTTTTTCTTTATGGAATGTTGTTTCTTGTTCAAATGCGTGCGCTACTTTGTATAATAATGATTCTTCAAAGTAGTTACCGATAATTTGTAATCCTACTGGTAAGCCATCTGAGAATCCACATGGAATAGAAATAGCTGGCACACCTGCTAAGTTAATCGGAACAGTTAAAATATCATTGGAGTACATTGTAATCGGATCATTAATCATACCGTCAATTTTAAAAGCTGTTGTCGGAGAACTTGGTCCGATAATAACATCGTAGTTTTCAAATACATTAACAAAATCTTGTTTAATTAATGTACGAGCTTGTTGCGCTTTTTTATAGTAAGCATCATAGTAACCCGAACTTAATGCATATGTTCCAAGCATAATACGACGTTTTACTTCATCTCCAAAGCCTTCAGAACGCGTTTTTGTGTAAAGTTCTTCTAAAGTAGTCGCGTTTGGAGAACGGTACCCGTAACGAACGCCGTCAAAACGAGAAAGGTTAGAAGAAGCTTCACTAGATGCTAAAATATAATAACTTGCTACACCGTATTCAGAATGTGGTAAAGAAACTTCATCCCAAGTAGCACCAAGTTTTTCGAGTGTTTTAAGTGCATCTAATACTGCTTGTTTGACACCAGGATCAACACCTTCACCAAGATATTCTTTTGGAACACCAATGCGTAGGCCTTTAATATCCCCAGTTAAGCTATCTGAGAAGCGCTCTACTGGTTGATTGATGGAAGTAGAATCATTCGCATCTAAACCAGAAATCGCTTCTAGTAAATACGCATTATCTGCTACGTTTTTTGTAATTGGGCCAATTTGGTCTAGAGAAGACGCAAAGGCAATTAAACCGAAACGAGATACACGGCCATATGTAGGTTTCATTCCGACTACCCCACAAAAAGCTGCTGGTTGACGGATAGATCCACCAGTATCACTACCAAGCGAGAATAAAACTTCGCCTGCTGCAACTGCGGATGCACTGCCACCTGAAGAGCCACCAGGAACTCTGGATAAATCCCATGGGTTATGTGTTTTGTGAAAATACGATGTTTCTGTAGAAGATCCCATCGCAAATTCATCCATGTTTAATTTTCCGATATTAATTGTTTGCGCCTTTTTTAATTTAGAAACAACGGTCGCATCATAAATCGGGTCGAAGTTTTCTAAAATTTTACTTGCTGCTGTTGTACGCAAGTTTTTTGTTACGATGTTATCTTTAATCCCGATTGGAAGCCCTGCAAGCATGTTGTTAGGATCTATGCCAGCATCTCCAAGCTCTTCTGCTACACCAAATGCTGCCTCTTTATTTAAAGTAATAAAAGAACCAACTTTGTCCTCTACAGATTCAATTCGGTTGAAAGATTCTGATACTAAATCAAATGGTGAAATCTCTTTTTTTACTAATTTATCATGTAATTCTTTTACTGAAAAATCAAATAAGCCCAAAATATTTTCCCTCCTTAACGTGTTTATTGTTCCATAATTGTAGGTACCTTGAACATGCCGTCTTGCTCATCTGGCGCATTTTTCAGTACTTCTTTACGATCTAATCCTTTTGTTGCCACATCTTCACGTAACACGTTCGATACGTCGATTGCATGGCTGGTAGGTTCTACATTCGTTGTATCTAAAGTATTTAATTGCTCTACTAGCTCAATAATTTTACCGAGCTGACCCGCAAAAGCAGTTGCTTCTGTTTCTGAAACTTCTAACTTGGCAAGATTTGCTACTTTTTCTACTGTTTCTTTGGATATATTTGACAAAATGCCATCCTCCTTTTTAGTGGTACTTTCTACGCGATAGTACTTCCCGCCTGTTAAAAATGGGAAGAACTGTCCTCTCCTGCATAATTATACAACAGGAAAGAACAATTCGCATTGTTTTTTATTAATCATAAATGTGAGCAGTAGCTGCATCTTCATTTGCTTTTCTAGTAATTAAAGCGGCTGGACCGTCCGATGTAGATATATTTACTTGTAAATCAGCTGTTTTCGGAATATGTTGTCCTACTAAATCTGTCACATATTGCGTAAAGCCAATAATTTCCGCTTGTCCATAAAATTGTAATGGGATATCAATACTAAGTTCTGTTAACTGCCCGTCTTCATATCTACCACGACCAACTACGCCTGTAAAATTCGGATAGTAATCTTCAATAGATTTTTTGAAGTTAAGGAAATTATCATTGTCTGTTTTGTGATTTTTTGCAGCTTCTGTGGATGGTAAAACGTAATTTTTTTCGTCAATGTCTTTCCAATTAGATAAGCTATCGCCATTTGCTGTTGTATAAGTAAGAAAATTACCTGGAGCTACAGCATCACGTGGCCCTTGCTTATAAATAGCAATCGTAACTGGAACATTTTCCAATCCTTTTGTTTGGCGAATTCGATTCAACACAGTAGCAGACATTTCTTTTCCTTGTGCTAGTAAATCGCTGTCACTGATTTCTTGTTCAAAAGTATCTCCGTATTGTTCTTTTTGATAGTAATCAACAGAATTCATTGCCAGCGCGATAGAAATCCCACCAAGCGCTACTGTATCTTTATCTGTTTGTTTTAAATAATCTTGTTCTAAAATATGTGCTAAGTAAATTGGCTTACGATCTTTTCCGTCACCATTACTTTCTGGATTTAAACCATTGGGATTTTTTTTGCTTTTTCGGTCTAACCATTTTTCTAATGTATCCTTATCCAAATATTGTCCTTCTTGAAAAAGGTAATTGTCTGGCGAATATTTATTTTGGGAAATTCGCATTAAACCCGATTCCAACTCGTTAATATCATACCGAGAGTATATATTCGATACTACAAGACCACGAGATTTACTTGCTTTATACGGTAATACTGTTTTGTAATAATTAGATGAAATTTGATTTTTTGTCATGATGCCCGTTTCTGCTTTTTTATCATCTTTTTGTACCACTTTATCGTTTGAGTCGAGTTTTGGGGCACAGCCAGAGAGAATAAGCGTTAAACCGAGCGCTGCAATTATGAGTTTTTTCATTCGTTTAATCCACCTTCGTCTGGTAAGTACTCTATTAAGTCTTCTTCGGACCAAATAGGAATTGCTAGTTCTTCAGCTTTGGCTAGTTTAGAACCAGCATCACTGCCAGCTACAACAACATCCGTTTTCTTACTGACGCTTCCAGAAACATTTCCACCGAGAGATTCAATTAATGCTTTTGCATCGTTTCGTGTTAGCTTTTCCAGTTTTCCAGTTAAGACAACTGTTTTTCCTGCAAAAACAAGTTCCTCTTCGGACATGTTTTCTAGTTTTGGCCCTGTATAGGTCATATTGACGCCAGCCCTTTTTAGTTCTTCTAGTAAATCATGTACTTCTTCATTCGCAAAATAAGTCACAATACTGTCTGCCATTTTTTCCCCAATATCGCTAATACTTGTCAATGTTTCTTTGTCTGCTATTTTCAAATTATCCATTGTTTCAAAATGAACTGCAAGCGATTTGGCTGCTTTAGCACCAACATGGCGAATTCCCAAGCCAAAAAGTAATTTTTCAAGCGAATTTTGTTTACTTGCTTCGATGGATGTCAGTAAATTGGTTACTGATTTCTCACCCATTCTTTCTAATTCTAACAGTTTCTCTTTCGAAAGGAAAAACAAATCTGCTACATCTTTAATTAAATGCATTGAAAATAGCTGAATAATAACTTTTTCACCAAGACCATCGATATTCATCGCATTTCTTGAAACAAAATGGATAAGCCCTTCTTTAATTTGAGCTGGACACTTAGGATTAATACATCTTAGTGCTACTTCTTCTTCTAAGCGAACGAGTTCACTATCACATGTTGGGCAGTTTTTTGGCATGTGGAAAGGTTCTTCACTACCGTTACGTTCTTCGGTAATGCTCTTAATCACTTCAGGAATAATATCGCCAGCTTTTTTGATTAAAACGGTATCGCCAATGCGAATATCTTTTTCTGTAATTAAGTCTTCGTTATGAAGTGAGGCACGGCTAACTGTAGTTCCTGCTACTCTTACTGGTTCTAACACCGCTGTGGGAGTTATTACGCCAGTTCTGCCAACGTTCAATTCAATATCCAGCAGTTTAGTTGGTACTTCTTCTGCAGGAAATTTATAAGCAATTGACCATCGTGGTGATTTCACTGTTGTCCCCATTTGCCGTTGTTGTTCTAAATTGTTTAATTTCAAAACGATACCATCAATATCGTAAGCTAAACCAGCTCGTTTTTCTGTCCACTCGTCAATATAAGCATATACTTCCTCTAAATTATTGCAAAGTCTACGCTCTTTATTGACTTTAAGACCTAGCGTTTCAAGCATGTCTAAGCCTGCACTATGTGTCTCAACACCCATTTCACCAAAATCGGCTACAGCATAAAGAAAAATATCAAGATTTCTAGATGCAGCAATTTTTGTATCTAATTGACGAAGTGATCCGGCCGCTGCATTTCGCGGATTTGCAAATAACATCTGGCCTTCTTCTTCGCGTATTTCATTTAATTTTTGGAAGGAACGTTTTGGCATAAAAGCTTCCCCACGAACTTCAATGGAATAAGCTTTTTTCAGTTTCATTGGGATAGAACGAATCGTGCGCAAATTAGCAGTGATGTCTTCACCAACTGTTCCATCACCTCGCGTAGCACCTTGATTGTACTTACCATTTTCGTATTGAAGTGATACGGCTAGTCCGTCAATTTTCAGTTCGCACATATAACTAATGTCATCACCGACTTTATCACGGATACGGCGATCAAAATCAGCCAAGTCATCGCGATTAAACGCATTTGCCAAGCTTAACATTGGTGTGTCATGTTCTACTTTTTTAAAACCTTCTAAAACTTCTCCGCCTACTCGTTTCGACGGGGATTCAGGTGTAACCCATTCTGGATGCGCTTCTTCTATTTTAAGTAGTTCTTGCATCTTTTGATCGTATTCGGCATCTTCTACTGTTGGATTATCTATTACATAATAATCATAGCTGTATTGATCAAGTATGTTTATTAGTTCTTCATACCGTTTTTTATCAGCCATTTCTTCACCTGCTTTTTCCAAATTTATACTTTTTCAATTGGCGCAAATTCTGCGAGCAATCGTTTGACTCCAGTTGGGCTTGGGAATGCAATATCAAGTTCCATTCCGCTACCTTCTCCTTTGACACTTACGACTGTTCCTACGCCCCATTTCTTATGACTAGCTTTATCGCCGACTGTCCAACCGAGTGTTTCCGCTCCAGAAGATTTGTAAGCAGTAGTTGCTTTTTGCGGCATGCGCGCTTTGGCATAAGGTTTATCAGCTGTTAATTTATTTTCATTACCTAATTCTAGTAAGTCACGAGGAATTTCGCCAATAAAGCGAGATTCTTGGTTAGATGATGGGCGCCCATAAAGCATCCGGGAGTACGCGCTCGTTAGGAAAAGTTCTTCTTCTGCTCGAGTAATACCAACGTAAGCAAGTCGGCGCTCTTCTTCCATTTCTTCTTCTTCATAAATGGCTCTAGAATGTGGGAAAATCCCTTCTTCCATCCCAACTAAAAAGACGACTGGGAATTCTAGCCCTTTGGCAGAGTGAAGCGTCATAAGCGTCACAGCACCGTTTTGTTCTTCATTGTCTTCATCTAACTTATCCACATCTGCAACGAGAGCTAAATCAGTTAAAAAGGCAATTAACGTTTTATCGTCATTTTCTTTTTCAAAATTTTGTGTGACAGATAAAAACTCGTCGATATTTTCTAAACGTGTTTGTGCTTCAATTGTTCGTTCATTTTTTAGCATTGCTCGGTAACCTGTTTTTTCAAGGATTTCTTCTACTAGTTCGGTTACAGATAAGAAATCTTGCATTTGCGTGAAGCCACGAATTAAATCATGGAAGGCAACTAAGTCTTTGCTTATTTTAGGAGAAATCCCTGCTAATTCGATGCGGTTAAGTACTTCAAATAGACTGAGGTCATAAGTTGTCGCAACATTGTTTAGCTTATCTAATGTGCCTGGTCCAACACCGCGTTTTGGTACGTTAACAATACGGGTCAAACTAATATCATCTTCATTATTACTAATTAAACGTAAATATGCCAAAATATCTTTGATTTCTTTTCTGTCATAGAATTTCGTACCGCCAACCATCGTGTAAGCCATATTCGACTTCATGAAATATTCTTCCATTACACGGGACTGTGCATTGGTTCTATAAAGAATCGCAAAATCAGAAAGTGGTCGATTCGAGTTATTTATTTCTTCTTGAATTTTCATAACCACATAGGCAGCTTCTTCTTTTTCCGTTAGAGCCTTATGATAAAAAATCTTTTTCCCTTCTGCATTACTTGTCCAAAGATTTTTCGGCTTACGATTACCATTGTTTTCAATCACGCGGTTTGCCGCTTCTAAAATACGTTTGGTCGAACGATAATTTTCTTCTAGCAAAATAGTCTTCGCATTAGGGTAATCTTTTTCAAAAGACATAATGTTACTAATATCTGCCCCGCGCCAACCATAGATTGATTGATCCGAATCTCCGACGACGCACAAGTTTTTGAATCTTGAAGCAAGTTGTTTCACGAGTAAATATTGCGCGTGGTTTGTATCTTGGTACTCATCCACATGAATATATTGAAACTTACGCTGATAATATTCTAAAACATCTGGTACGCGTTCAAATAACTGAATCGTTACCATAATTAAATCATCAAAATCGAGTGCTTGGTTTTTCTTAAGTTTCTTTTCATATTTTTCATAGACTTCACCGACCATTTTGTCGTAAAAACCACTTGCTTCTTTAATATATTCGCTTGCTGTTATCAGTTCATTTTTTGCATTGCTAATAGAAGCCAAAATACCCCTTGGTTCAAACTTCTTGGGGTCGACATTCTTTTCTTTTAAAATGCCTTTAATAACTGATAATTGGTCACTACCATCTAAAATGGTAAAATTCCGTTCATAACCGATTCTGTCAATATCACGACGTAAAATTCGTACGCACATGGAGTGAAAAGTGGAAATCCAAATTGATTCCGCTTCTCCGCCCATCAAATTGCCAATACGCGATTTCATTTCGCGTGCGGCTTTATTAGTGAACGTAATCGCTAAAATATTATAAGGATTCACGCCACGTTCTCTTACTAAATAAGCTATGCGATGGGTTAATACACGTGTTTTACCACTCCCTGCACCAGCCATAATTAATAGAGGTCCTTCTGTACTTTCTACTGCTTTCCGTTGTTCTGGGTTTAATCCGTCAACTAATTCTTTTGCATTCAATTGCATTTTCCTATACACCACCATACAAACATTTGTTCTTATTTTATCATACTACACTTTATAATCAAACCGTTTTCTTTCCAAAAATAGTTGCGGTTTCTAGTGCTTTTTCTAAATCCTCATAAATAATATTGCCCACAATAATCGTATCCGCGTACTTTGCCATTTCAGCAGCTTGCTCTTTGGAACGGATTCCCCCACCATACCAAAAATTGGTGTCGCTTAAAACTTCACTTACTTTTCTTACTGCTTCCGGATCGCCGTACATACCGCTATATTCAACATAAAAAATCGGCAGATGAAATATATTCTCTGCTAATCTCGCATAAGCAACAATATCTTCATCCGTTAAATCTGTTTTTGCTTCTGTTAAACGGGCAACTTTTGCGTCTTTATTTAAAATAACATAACCTTCTGATGTAACTCGCTTCCAAGGAATAAAATCCCCTAGTTCCTTGATTAAATCTTTGTGTAAACCATGCGTCCATTTACTATTTTCTGTATTTAATACGACTGGAATTAAAAAATGTTCTGCTTCAGGCAAAATCATGGATTCATCGCTTACTTCAAGGAAAATCGGTAAATCTGTTTCAGCTAATAATTCGTACAAATTTTCGACTGCTTCTATTTCTAAATTATCTGTCCCTCCAATGATAAATCCATCGGTTCCAGAATGAATGAGCTTTGTGACACTATTATGAGGTAAATTCTTTGCTGGGTCTAACTTGAATAAATGCTTCATTTGCTTCTCCAATTCTTCTCTATAATGGGATATCTTATTATAGCATTAGTTACATTTCATCGCACCCTTACAATAGGAAATTTTAACTTTTTTTAAGCTTTTTTTACGACTTCTTGTTGGGATAGCTTTTATTTTATGGTATGATGAGGAAAATTTGATTTTATTAAGACTTCTAGAGCACTGACATAGAAAAAGGAAATGGGGATATTATGCAAGAAAACAGAGAAGAATGGGGCTCAAAAGTCGGGTTTATATTAGCATCCGCTGGGTCCGCAATAGGAATTGGTGCGATTTGGAAACTGCCTTATGTGGCCGCAACTGCAGGAGGTGGCGCATTTTTCTTATTGTTTTTAATTTTAACCTTACTTGTAGTCATGCCACTTTTGATTGCTGAATTTATGATTGGACGAGGTTCTGGTGGAGATGCAGTTCAAGCTTATAAGACGCTCGCCCCCGGAACAAAATGGAACTTACTTGGAAAATTAGGCGTAGTGGGTGCAAGTATTTTATTTTCATTTTATAGTGTTGTTGGTGGTTGGATTATTACTTATTTAATTAAAACGCTCGCTGGTGGGATTGCCGGAGAAAATCAAGCAAGTTTGCTGCATGATTTTCAAGTGACGACAGCTAATCCGTGGATTTCGGTTGGGGCCACCGTTTTCTTTATTTTACTCAATGTAATTGTAATTAGTCGCGGGGTTGTTAGCGGAATTGAAAAAATGAGCAAGTTTATGATGCCCGCACTTTTTATTTTATTTATAGTTTTAATTATCAGGTCTTTGACACTACCTGGTGCAATGGAAGGTGTCGCATTTTTCTTACGACCCGATTTTAGTCATTTTACTGCTCAAACGGTTCTTATTACTCTTGGTCAGGCGTTCTTTTCACTCAGTGTGGGGATTTCGGTGATGGTTACGTATAGTTCTTACTTGAACCGTTCGACTAGTTTACCTCAGTCAGCGATTTCGGTTTCGCTTATGAATGTGTTTGTTTCGTTACTTGCGGGATTAGCAATTTTCCCAGCGGCATTTTCGTTTAATATTACGCCAGATGCTGGACCAGGATTGCTATTTGTTATTTTACCCTCGATATTTAATCAAATGCCGTTTGGAATGTTGTTCTTTATTATTTTCTTGATTTTATTCTTATTCGCCGCATTAACCTCCAGTTTCTCGATGCTCGAAGCAACTGTTGCGCCACTGATGAATGCTGGCGTTAATCGTAAAAAAGCGAGTCTTTGGATGGGGCTTGTGATTGTGTTAATGGCAATTCCAAGTGCTCTTAGTTTCGGTGTTTGGAGCGATGTTCAGATTTTTGGACTAAGTATTTTTGATGCTGCCGATTATCTTGTGTCGAATATTATCTTGCCAGTTGGTGCTTTATTTATCGCGATTTTTGTTGGCTACCGATTACCACGCGAGTTGCTTTTAAAAGAATTTACCACGAGCAGCCATTTTGGCAAAAAGGTTTTTATTATTTGGCTCTTTCTCATTAAATATATTGCACCAATCGCGATTATTTTTGTCTTCCTATCCGCGACCGGCTTAATTGATTTTCTGTTTTAACAAAAAAAGCAATCCGCTAATTTTTTTAGCGAGATTGCTTTTATTATATTGCCATCAGTACGATACTAGTCACACAAATCAAGATTCCACTTAGGCCAATCGCCGTTCCAATTGCTCGTTTTTCTCTAACATTAGCAAGCGTCGTGAAAATAAAACAAACAATAAAGACCCAGTGCCATAGTAAAGAAAAATCAAGCCCAGTGCCAGTGGAAATCATATTAATCACAAAATAAATAACTGCAAGAGCAAGAATAGAGATGATTACAATCTGATAGGTTTTACTATTAAACTTTTTCAATATTAATCCCTACCAATCTTATTCTGGCTTTGTCATTCTTGAAAACACCACATCGTACATATCGTTGCCATAATGAAGTGAACGTTTTACACGTGAAATGGTTGCTGTACTTGCTCCAGTTTCTGATTCAATTACATTATATGTTTTTCCATCATGAAGCATTTTTGCTACTTGGAAACGTTGAGCCATGGACTGTATTTCATTCACTGTACAAACATCATCAAAAAAAGCATAACATTCTTCTAAATTCTCGAGCGTTAAAATCCCTTGGAAGAATTCATCCAATCCTTGTCCACGCAACTTCTCTATTTGCATATCTTTACCTCCAAATAATCTCATATATCCTACTTTCATATTTTAACGTACCAACGCGTAAAATACAAACGTTTCTCTTTACGAAACAAACAAAAAAGTACCATCTAGGAATTTATCCTGAGATAGTACTTTCTTTATTATTCTGCTTTTGTGCCAATATCGATGCGATAAAAGAAATTTGGATTATCCAATTTTTGCATTTCTGGATACAGTAAAGTCCTTGCATCACTCATGGTTTCAGCTTCTTTTGCTAGCAATAACACACGTCCACCATCAGAAATAAAATCGCCATTTTCATCCTGTTTGGTACCTGCATGATAAATTGCTACATCTTCTGCAACATCATTTAGTCCGGTTATTTTATTTCCTTTTTCATAATGCTCCGGGTAACCAGCGCTTGCTAATACCACACCTAGTGTAAGTCCCGTTTTCTTAAATCGAACATCTGGTTTTTCGTTATGGAGTAAAGCCTCTATAAGCGCTGCAAAATCACTTTCTAAACGTGGTAAGACGACTTGTGTTTCTGGATCCCCAAATCGTGCATTAAATTCAATTACTTTTGGACCATCTGCGGTTAGGATAAGGCCTGCATATAGAATTCCGCGGAAGTAACGACCTTCTTCTACCATCCCTTTTGCTGCTGGGCGAAGGATTTTTTGGACAGCTTCTTCTATTACAACTTCAGAAATATGTGGCACGGGAGAATAGGCACCCATTCCACCAGTATTGGGTCCTTTATCGCCTTCATAAGCACGTTTATGGTCTTGCGCAATTGCCATTGGATAAACTTCTTCTCCGTTTACAAAAGCCATCAAAGAAAACTCTTCTCCTGCTAAGAAGTCCTCGATAACGACCTTAAGAGATGCGTCACCGAATTTTTCTTCTAACATCATATCTTTTAACGCAAGAACTGCTTCTTCCATTTCTAGCGCTACTGTGACTCCTTTTCCGGCAGCGAGTCCGTCTGCTTTAATAACGATTGGCACACCGCGCTCATCCAGGTATGCTTTAGCTTCTGCATAATCGGTAAAGGTTCTTGATGCTGCCGTTGGAATAGCATATTTCTCCATAAATTGTTTCGCAAAATCTTTACTACCTTCAATTAAAGCTGCATTTGCTTTTGGACCAAATGCTTTAATTCCTGCTTCTTCTAGAGCATCGACAACACCTTCCAAAAGAGGTACTTCAGGTCCAACGATAACAAAAGCAATTTCTGCCTTTTTAGCAAAATCAATTAAACCTGCTTTATCTGTCTCAGAAATAGCTACTAATTGAATGTCATCTATACACATTCCGTCATTTCCCGGAGCGCAATATACTTTTTCGACATTGTTTGATTCTAGCAATTTTTTACTAATAGCATGTTCTCGACCGCCGCTACCAACTACTAATAAATTCATTTAATGACACGTCCTTTTTATGAGGATTAATGTTTGAAATGGCGTACATGTGTTAGAACCATGGAAATACCATATTTATCAGCCATTGCAATTGATTCTTTATCTTTGATTGATCCACCAGGTTGAATAATCGCTGTAATGCCTGCTTTTGCCGCAGCTTCAACTGTATCATCCATCGGGAAAAAGGCATCGGAAGCCAGTACAGCACCTTTTGCTTTTTCACCAGCTTGTTCTATTGCGATTAAGGCTGAACCGATTCGATTCATTTGACCAGCGCCAATTCCAAGCGTTTGTTTTTCTGAGCCAACAACAATCGCATTGGATTTGACATGTTTTACAATTTTCCACTGAGCTAGTAAAGCTTTCATTTCTGAGTCGGTTGGTTGTTTTTCTGTCACTACTTCATAACTTGTTGTATCTTCTACAAGAGCATCATTCGCTTGAATAAGAAGCCCGCCATTTACAGAAGTTTTCTCGAAACCTTTTACGGAACTCGCAAATGGAACAGTTAACAAGCGAATATTTTTCTTTTTCGCTAAAATCGCAAATGCTTCTTCAGAAAAACTTGGTGCAATGATGATTTCTAAGAAAATTTTGCTCATATGTTCTGCTGTTTTCGCATCGACTTCTTTATTTAAGGCAACAATTCCTCCAAAAATAGACGTTTCATCTGCTTCGTAAGCTTTCAAATAAGCTTCTTCAATAGTTTCACCAACGCCAACACCGCATGGATTCATATGTTTTACTGCAACCGCAACTGGCTCCGTAAATTCACTAGCAATTTTAAGGGCTGCATCTGCATCACGAATATTGTTATAAGATAACTCTTTACCGTGCAACTGTTTCGCAGCACTAATCGAGTTTTCTACTGTACCAGGATCTGTATAAAAAGCTGCATTTTGGTGAGGATTTTCACCGTAGCGCAAGACTTGTTTTCGATTGTAAGTGAACGTCACTTTTTCTGGGAATGCTTCTCCAGTGATGTTCGTTAAGTATTCTGCAATTAAAGCATCATAGGCCGCTGTGTGTCGGAATACTTTCGCAGCTAGACGTTGGCGCGTTTCAAAAGTAGTTGCACCATGTTCTTGTAGTTCTGTGAGTACTGTATCATAGTCCGCTGTATCAACCACTACCGTTACCGCCGCATAATTTTTCGCAGCTGACCGTAACATCGAAGGTCCGCCAATATCAATATTTTCAATCGCTTCTTCTAAAGTAACACCAGGTTTTTGAATCGTTTCTTGGAAAGGATATAAATTAACGATGACTAAATCAATTGGCTTGATATCGTGTGCTGCAATAGCTTCCATATGTTCAGCTGTATCGCGTCTTGCTAGTAACCCGCCATGAATTGCTGGATGAAGTGTTTTTACGCGGCCATCAAGCATTTCGGGAAATTCAGTTACTTCTTCTATTCCAGTTACTGGTACGCCAGCTCGTTCAAATGCCGCTTTTGTTCCACCGGTCGAAATAATTTCTACTCCAAGTTCTACTAATTTTTCTGCAAATGGCACGATGCCGTTTTTATCTGACACACTAATAAGCGCTCTTTTCATGATAATTAATCGTTCCCTCCATTTTGAATTAATCCTCGAATCACTTTTGGATAAAAAATATGTTCTACTTGATGAATTTTTTCAGCTAAAGTATCTACAGTTTCTGTTTTAGCGATTGCTACTTTGACCTGGTCGATTATTGGTCCTGTATCCATCCCGGCATCCACGAAATGAGCTGTAACACCAGTTTCTGATACTTTCGCTTCGATAGCTTGACCAATCGCGTCTTTCCCTTTGAATGCAGGTAATAACGACGGATGCAAGTTAACAATTTGTTCAGGGAATTCTGCAAGTAACGTAGGCCCTATCAAACGCATATAACCCGCAAGCACTAATAAATCAATTTCCAAACCGCGCAGTTCTAATAAAATTTCGGTTTCAAAAGCCTCTTTATCTGGATAATTTTTCACATCAAATAGGAAAACCGGAATATTTTGCATGTTTGCGCGTTCTACAACATAGGCGTTTGGTTTATCACAGACAAGTAGCTTCACATGAGGCTTAATGAGCTCATCATCTACTAAAGCTTGAAAATTCGAGCCATTACCAGAAGCAAAAATAGCTATATTCATCCGTTTGCGCCTCCGAAAATAACAGCATCATCAAAACGCGTTGTAACTTCTCCAATAACATAAGCCGCTTCCCCGTTTTGAACAAGTACTTCTAATGTTTTTTCGACATCCTCTTTCGCAACTGCCAACACCATGCCAATGCCCATATTGAAAATTTCATACATTTCAAGTTCGCTCAATTGACCATATTTTTTCATTACATCAAAAATTGGAAGAACCGGCCACGAGCCAAGCTCCACTTTGACAGCTAAATCATTTGTTAACATCCGCGGTAAATTCTCTACAAATCCGCCACCTGTCACATGAGTAATACCGTGAACATCCACTGCTTTTAAAACTTCTAAAACTGGCTTCACGTAAATGCGTGTCGGCTTAAGTAACTCTTCCACAAGTGGCACATCTAGTTCCGTGAACATTTCATTTAACTTAAAGTCATTATCTTTAAAGAAAATTTTTCGAACTAGTGAGTAACCATTACTATGAATTCCGCTCGACGGGATACCAATGAGCGTATCTCCTGCTTTGACTGCACCTTCTGTAATCAGTTTCTTTTTCTCGACAGCTCCGACAGTAAAACCTGCTAAATCATAATCGTCTGACCCGTACATATCAGGCATTTCAGCAGTTTCGCCGCCAATTAAAGCAGCACCAGCTTGTTCACAGCCGTCAGCTACCCCTTTAACAATTTGTTCCATTTTAACAGGATCTGTCTTCCCTGTTGCAATATAATCTAAGAAAAATAAGGGCTCGGCACCTTGAGCTAAAATGTCATTCACACACATCGCCACGCAGTCAATCCCAATCGTATCATGCTTATCCGCTTCAATAGCTAAAAGTAATTTTGTCCCAACGCCATCCGTACCAGAAACAAGAACAGGCTCTTTTAAATTCAAACTACTTAAGTCAAACATGCCACCAAAAGAACCGAGTGCACCAATTGCGCCCATCCGCTCTGTTCTAGCTACATGCTTTTTGATACGCTCGACTACTTGATAGCCAGCATCTACATCCACGCCTGCTTTACTATATGCATTCTCTGCCATTCGATTTGTCACTCCTCATTATTTTTCTGCTTCTAAGCTCGCTAAATATTCTGCTTCATAATCGTATAAAGGGGTCGGATAATCGCCGTTAAAATAAGCCATACAAAGTCCCCCATAAGGTTCATTCGGATAAGGTCTTCCAATGGAATCTACTAAACCTTCTTCACTCAAATACTCTAAAGAATCTGCGCCAATAATACGGCAAATTTCATCAACGGAATAATTAGAAGCGATTAATTCATTTCTTGTTTGAATATCAATTCCATAAAAACAAGGGTAAGCAAGTGGTGGAGAAGCAATTCTCACGTGAACTTCCGCCGCTCCTGCTTCTCGTAAAAGCTGGACAATCCGTTTACTTGTCGTCCCGCGTACGATTGAATCATCAATCATCACAACCCGTTTACCTTCCACAACACCTCGCACGGCAGAAAGCTTCATTCTAACCCCTTGTTCCCTAAGTTCTTGCGATGGCTGAATAAAAGTTCTTGCCACATATCTATTTTTGATGAGACCAAGTTCGTACGGCAGTCCGGCTTCTTCTGCATATCCAATCGCCGCAGAAATACTTGAATCCGGCACACCTGTCACTACATCCGCATCAATAAATGCTTCTTTTGCGAGTCTTTTCCCAGAACGCTTTCTGGCTGAGTGAACATTAATTCCAGCAATATTAGAGTCTGGTCGAGCAAAATAAATATATTCCATGCTACAAATGGAATGCGTCACATTCTCCGTGAACTTTTCAATCTGAAGCCCATCATCATTAATAATAATCAGTTCGCCTGGCTCCACATCTCGAACAAATTCAGCGCCAACCGTTTCAAAAGCACACGTCTCCGAAGCAACTACGTACGAATCACCAATACGGCCAATCGAAAGCGGTCTAAACCCATTCGGATCAAGCGCCGCATACATGGTATCTTCCGTCAGAAGCATATACGCAAAGCCACCTTTGACCTTATTTAAAGCCACTTTCAAATCTTCAACAAAATCACCTGTATGGCTCCGTTTAATTAAATGAGCTAATACTTCTGTATCCGAACTCGTTTGGAAAATAGCTCCCTCTTCTTCTAATTCACGGCGTAAACTTTTTGCATTAACCAAATTCCCGTTATGCGCAAGTGCCAAAGAAGAACTATGAAAATGAAATAAAAATGGTTGTACATTGCCTAAGTTTTTTTGACCAGCAGTTGCATATCGAACATGACCAATGGCTGCTTTACCTTTTAAATCGTCTAATTCACCGTGTTTAAATACATCTGCTAAAAGCCCGAGATTCCGGTGACCTTTTAGCGTTTCTCCATCTGTTGAAACAATTCCGGCACCTTCTTGACCGCGATGTTGTAAACTATGCAACCCATAATAGGTGATTTCTGCTGCATTAGGATGATCCCAAATACCAAAAATCCCACATTCTTCATTAAGTCCTTTTACTTCAGCAAGCATGGAATAGCCCCTTCCCAAATGGATCGTAATTCCGTTGTTTTCGCTGTTACTATTTCTTCTTTATGTTTCACACGAATCGTATCATCTGCCGTTACTACACCAACTCGGTAAACTTTTTCCTGATCCATTAATTTAGCAAAAGCTGCTTCATTTTCTGGTTTTACAGATACTAAGAAACGTGATTGTGATTCACTGAATAGTTGATTCAATTTAAACGGCACTTCTACATCGGCACCAAACCCTGCTTTAAATGTTGCTTCCGCAAGCGCAACCGCAAACCCGCCTTCTGCCAAATCGTGACTAGAAGCAACTAGACCTTCCTGAATTGCCGTTAGAAGTAAGTGTTGGTATTTTTTCTCTGTCGCTAAATTTAATTCTGGCGCGCGTCCGCTAATTTTTCCTTGTTGTAATTTCTGTAATTCCGAGCCGCTATATTCAGCTTTTGTTTCACCAATTAAGAAAATCACATCGCCACTATTTTTAAAATCTTGTGTTGTAATGTGTGACAAATCTTCTACTAAACCAACCATCCCAATCACCGGCGTTGGATAAATTCCCGTACCATCTGTTTCATTATAAAGCGAAACATTTCCCGAAATAACTGGCGTATCAAGCTCTAGACAAGCTGCACTAATGCCATCTGCTGCTTTTTCAATTTCCCAAAAAATTTCTGGTTTTTCAGGATTACCAAAATTAAGTCCATCTGTAATCGCGAGTGGTCTCCCGCCAGAACAAACGATATTGCGCGCCGCTTCCGCAACCGCTATCGCTCCGCCTACTTCTGGATCAAGATACAAATAGCGCGAGTTACAGTCAGTTGTCATCGCAATTGCCTTCTCGGTCCCACGCACACGAACAATTGCCGCATCTGATCCGGGCGCAACTGCTGTGTCTGTGCGCACTTGATAATCATATTGTTCATAAATATGTCGCTTACTAGCAATCGTTGGCTGAGCAAGTAACTCTTTCCAAACACCGACCACATCTTCAATCACCGGCACAAATGCTTCCTCTTCTTGGAAAGCTTGATAACGAGCTGGCTCTTTCGAAGGCTTATGATAAACAGGTGCATCTTCTGCAAGTGCATCAACAGGAACATTCGCAACCACTTCACCGTGATGAATAATTTTGTACATTTTATCATCCGTTACTTTTCCAATGACAACTGCTTCTAAACCATATCGTTCAAACAAAGCTTGAATTTCTTCCACATGTCCTTTTTTCACACATAAAAGCATTCGTTCTTGCGATTCAGAAAGCAACATTTCGTATGGTGTCATATGTAGTTCACGTTGCGGCACATCGTCCATAATTAATTCCAGTCCAGCACCTGCTTTTGACGCCATTTCGGAACTTGAGCTAACAAGCCCAGCAGCTCCCATATCTTGAATTCCCACTAAAATATCCGAATGATCACGAATCACATCTAAACATGCTTCAAGCAATAATTTCTCCATAAAAGGATCACCCACTTGTACAGCAGAGCGTTGTTGTTCGCCTTCTTCACTAAACTCTACAGATGCAAAAGTCGCGCCGTGAATCCCGTCACGACCAGTTTTAGCACCAACATACATAACAGGATTGCCAATTCCTTTTGCTTGTCCCTTTTGAATATCTTTTGCTTCAATTAAACCGACACACATTGCATTAACTAGCGGATTTTTCGTATAACAAGGATCAAATTGGATTTCGCCACCAACTGTTGGGATCCCAATAGAGTTGCCATACCCAGCAATCCCCGCAACCACTTCACTAACTAAATACTTTGCATGCGATGTATCTAATTCACCAAAACGAAGTGAATTAAGCATTGCAATCGGTCTAGCTCCCATCGAAAATACATCACGAATAATTCCTCCAACACCCGTTGCTGCTCCTTGATAGGGCTCCACATAAGAAGGGTGATTATGACTTTCCACTTTAAAAGCAACACCAAGACCATCGCCTATATCTACAATCCCAGCACCTTCGCCCGGACCCTGCAATACTTGTTTTCCTTCTGTAGGAAATTTCCTTAGTACCGGTTTAGAATTTTTATAACTACAATGTTCCGACCACATAACGGAGAAAAGTCCAGTCTCTGTATAATTAGGCTCACGTCCAAGAATGGAACAAACAAGCTCATACTCATTATCCGTTAAACCCATTTCTTGATAAATCTTTTGTTCTTTAATTTCTTTTGTCGTTGGTTCCAAGTTAGGCATTTACTCGTTCCTCCTTCCAAGCTTTTACAACGGACTCGAAAAGTCTTAAACCATCAGTACCGCCAATAATTTCTTCTACCGCACGCTCTGGATGTGGCATCATTCCAAGCACGTTCCCGCGTTCATTTACGATACCAGCAATATCCGCACGACTGCCATTTGGATTCACGCTATCATATGTAAACACAATTTGGTTATTATCTTTTAATTTTAAAAGTGTTTCGTCATCACAGTAATAATTACCTTCCCCGTGAGCAACTGGAACTTGGATAATTTCGCCTTCTTCATAAAGTTTTGTGAACATCGTATCCGCATTTGCCACACGAAGCGGCACTGTTTTACAAATAAAATGCAAATTATTATTTCTAATTAACGCACCTGGCAGCAAACCAATTTCCGTTAAAATCTGAAATCCATTACAAACACCAAGCACTGGTTTTCCCATTTCAGCAAAGCGCAAAACTTCTGGCATAATACTTGAAAATTTTGCAATCGCACCAGTTCGCAAGTAATCTCCGTAAGAAAATCCACCTGGAAGTAACACCGCATCAAAACCTGCTAGACTTGTTTCCGCATGCCATACATATTCCGCCTCCTCGCCAAGAGAATCGCGAATCGCATGTAGCATGTCAAGATCACAATTAGAACCTGGGAACTGAATGACAGCAAATTTCATCGTTTACGCCTCCTCAATTTCATATCGGTAATCTTCCATCACCGGATTGGTTAACAGTTTATCGCACATTTCATTTAATACTTCATGAATATCTCTTTCTGACTTCGCTACTTTAAGTTCCATAAATTTACCAATACGAACATCTTCTACTTCCACGTAACCCATGCTTTTCGCTGCATCTTTTACTGCAACACCTTGTGGATCTAATACGCTTTTCTTTAAAGTGACATAAACTTTGACATTATACATTTTGTGGCCTCCTAGTTTTGAACTTGCTTTAATCTATTCAATACTTCTGTATACACATCTGTTAAATTGCCAATATTCCGACGAAAGACATCCTTATCGAGCTTTTGATTTGTTTCTTTGTCCCAAAGTCTGCATGTATCTGGTGAAATTTCATCTGCTAGTAAAATATTTCCATCCGCATCACGACCAAATTCTAATTTAAAATCAATGAGAGTAATATTCATTTGATTAAATAAAGTCTGCAATGCTTCATTAATAGTACGAGCTGCCTTTCGAATCGTTTCCATCTCAAGCTTTGTCGCAATTCCGAGATACAACACATGATCGTCATTAATAAACGGATCATCTAAGGCGTCATCTTTATAATAAAATTCCACAATCGCATTTGGAATTTCCTCGCCTTCTTCTTTACCAAGACGTTTCGCAAGACTACCAGCCATCACATTACGAACAACTACTTCAAGTGGAATAATTGATACCTCTTTCACCAATTGCTCCGTTTCCGAAATCATTCGGATAAAATGACTCTTTATTCCCGCTTCTGCTATATGGGAAAAAATAAGCGATGTAATTTGGTTATTAAGCTGACCCTTACCAGCAAAAGATTCCTTTCGTAGGCCATTGAGCGCCGTTGCATCATCCTTATAAGCCACACGCAAGACCCCAGCTTCTTTTGTTTTAAAAAGTCGTTTTGCCTTTCCTTCATAAACCAATTCATTAGTCACGATAATTTATCTCCTTATAAAGTACTTAACCTCTTTGAAAAAATAAATATCAAAGAGGTTAGGTTGTATTCTGCCCGTAATTATAATCCTAAGCGATCAAAAATTAAGTCGACATTCTTCAGATGATAGTTGTAATCAAAACAGTCTGCAATTTCTTCTGCAGATAGATTTTCAGTAATAGTTGCATCTTGTTCTACTAATTCACGAAATGGTACTTGTTGTTCCCAAGCTTCCATCGCTCTTGGTTGCACGACATCATAAGCCGCCTCACGAGCTAAACCTTTATCAATGAGCGCTAGTAATACGCGCTGTGAGTAAATAAGCCCAAGCGTTCTGTCCATATTGCGCTTCATATTTTCTGGGAAGACCGTCAAGTTTTTCACAATATTACCAAAACGATTTAAAATATAATCTAATAAAATAGTTGAATCCGGTAAAATAATTCGTTCTGCTGAGCTATGAGAAATATCACGTTCATGCCAAAGCGGTACATTTTCATAAGCAGTAACCATATGCCCACGAATAACGCGAGCTAGTCCAGTTACATTTTCAGAACCAATTGGATTACGTTTATGCGGCATTGCGGACGAACCTTTTTGTCCTTTTGCAAAGAATTCTTCTACTTCGCGTACTTCACTTTTTTGTAGTGCACGTACTTCGACTGCAAATTTTTCGACAGAAGTAGCAATTAAAGCAAGCGTTGCAAGATATTCTGCGTGACGATCACGTTGCAATGTTTGCGTTGAAATCGGCGCTGGAGTAGTTCCTAGTTTTTCACAAACATATGCTTCCACAAAAGGATCAATGTTAGCATAAGTCCCAACAGCTCCGGAAATCTTTCCGAACTCTACACCGTCAGCAGCAAAGTTAAACCGTTCTAAATTACGTTTCATTTCCTCGTACCATAGAGCAAGTTTTAAACCAAAAGTAGTTGGCTCCGCGTGAACACCGTGCGTACGACCCATCGTTACTGTATATTTATGTTCTTTCGCTTTTTCGCCAATAATCGCAATGAAATTCTCCAAGTCTTTTCTTAAAATTTCATTTGCTTGTTTGAGTAAGTAAGAATTCGCTGTATCTACTACATCTGTTGAAGTTAAGCCATAATGAACCCATTTACGTTCCTCACCAAGTGACTCAGAAACCGAACGAGTGAACGCCACCACATCATGTCTCGTTTCTAGCTCAATCTCATGAATACGTTCCACATCAAACTTCGCATTAGCACGAATCTTCGCTACGTCTTCTTTCGGAATATCACCAAGCTCTGCCCAAGCTTCACAAGCCAAAATTTCTACCTCTAGCCAAGCCTGATAACGGTTTTGTTCTGTCCAAATGTTGCCCATTTCTTTACGAGTATAACGTTCTAACATCCTTTTTAATTCCTCCAGTTACTTCCAAATTTGCGTTTCTTCTATATCACTCAATACCGCTTTTGGTTCATCAGTCAAGATAGTTATATGACCCATTTTGCGATTAATTTTAGCTTCTTTTTTACCATAATAATGTACAAACCAATGTGGATAATCTATCATTTGTTCATTCACTGCCTCCACATGTTGCCCTAAAATATTGACCATTAACGCTGGTTTCAATAGCTCAGGTTTTACGAGCGGTAAGCCAACTATCGCACGAATATGCTGTGTGAACTGCGAAATCGAACAAGCTTCAATCGTAAAATGTCCTGAGTTATGAGGTCGCGGAGCAAGTTCATTTACATAAATCGCCCCAGAACTAGTCACAAACATTTCTACAGCTAAAACACCACATAATTGAAGTACATCAGCTAATTTTTTAGCAATTTCTTCCGCTTCTTCATGGACATCCGCTGCTACTTTGGCTGGTGCAATAGTCGTATGCAAAATATTGTTTACATGAACATTCTCAGCTACTGGGAATGTTTCCACTTGTCCATTTAAGTTACGCGCAACAATCACAGAAATTTCTTTTTCAAAAGGAATCCAAGCTTCTAACACACAAGAACCGTAACGCAACAATTGTGCCGCATCCTCAATATCACTTGCATTGTGAATAACAACTTGTCCCTTCCCATCATATCCGCCTTGCGCTGTTTTTAAGACAGCAGGATAACCAATACTTCTTATCTCATTTTCGATTTCTTCTTTATCAACAATTACAGCATATGGCGCAATATTAATGTTAGCAGATTCTAAATAAGCCTTTTCTAAAATTCTGTCTTGCGTAATCGAAAGTAATTCCGATCCTTGTGGGACAGATACTAAGTTTTGCGTCATTTTTAAAGCATCATAGTCGATATTTTCAAACTCATAAGTAACTACATCTGCTTTTTCGGAAAGTTCGCATAATGCTACTTTATCATCATAATCAGCTACGACTTGTTCATCGCTTACTTGAGCTGCTGGACAATCTGCTGTAGGATCTAAAACAATAATTCGATAACCCATTGCTTTTGCAGCTATCGCTAGCATACGTCCTAATTGTCCACCACCGATGATACCAATTGTACTATTTGTCAGTAAAAATTTTTTATCCAAGAGAATCACTACTTTCTAGAACTGTTTCTTCTAGTGTAGCACGTCTTTTTTGTAATCTGTTAGTAATTGCATCGTCCGTTATAGATAAAATTTGTGCGGCTAGAAGTCCAGCATTTACTGCACCACTTTCTCCAATAGCAACTGTCGCTACCGGAACACCTCCAGGCATCTGTACAATAGAAAGTAACGAATCCATTCCATTCAACGCTTTTGATTTAATTGGCACACCAATTACAGGCAAAGTCGTCTTTGCTGCAACCATACCTGGCAAATGCGCCGCGCCCCCAGCACCGGCAATAATAATTTTTAAACCACGTTCCCGCGCTTGTTCTGCATATTGAAACATTAAATCTGGTGTACGATGAGCAGAAACCACTTTTTTCTCATAAGCTATGTCTAATTCATCTAATACATCACATGCTTTTTTCATTGTATCCCAATCTGAGGTACTCCCCATAATGACACCAATTACAGCAGGCATTACGTGATCAACTCCTTAATAATCTCTTTTCGACTCTTTCATTCTAACAATAGGTACGATAAAAGTCAACGTAAAATCGAACATTTAATTGTTACATTTTATTAACGTTCGTGTTTAGGGCGTATTTGGTCTTTTTACTAGCATTATGTATCCAATTTCACCAAATAAATAAAAAAAGAAGCTACCATCATAGGTAAGCTTCTCTTCATTTCCGAACCTGTTTAACCCAAAAACCACCATGGATTTGTTTTGGCTCAGAAGAAACAATAAATGCACCATTATCAATTTCAATAATATGTTTATATAATTTCCGCTCATTTTTTCTTTGTGTCAAAATTTCAAGCATCATCCGTTCACCATCACGACCACTCGCAAGCCAACTAGTAACCCCATATCCTAAATCACGAATTTGATTTGGCAAGTCTAAGTTATATTCTTTTGTAATAACGTTCACTGTAATATACCCTAAAGCAATTCGCTCTTCAATTTTCATACCAACGATAATTCCTACGCCAAATCCAATTGCATACGCTAAAACATTGGCAATATTATTTAAGTTATCCAAAACCAAACTAAGGGCAACTACATAGATAATCATTTCAAACACACTTGAAAGAGCAGCTAAATAACGATAACCTTTCATCGTCAAAAGTAACCTCACCGTATAAATCGTCACATACAAAATATTTACAATAAAAATAGTAACCACTATAAATATACTGTTATCCACTAAAATACCCCCCACCAAAAAACTACATTTCATTGTGAGTCTTTTACTAATATAACATCCAATAAGGTAGCTGACAAAAGAAACACCTCAACAAAAAAAGTCCTAAATAATTAGGACTTTGTTAGATTGCCCGGCAGCGACCTACTCTCGCAGGGGGAAGCCCCCAACTACCATTGGCGCAGAGAAGCTTAACTACCGTGTTCGGGATGGGAACGG
>NZ_JAARZL010000006.1:0-170540 GCF_014229295.1 Listeria farberi | reverse complement strand
TCATTGCTTTTCGTCTTCTTCTTTGTTCAGTTTTCAAAGGTCAATTTCTTTTGCTGCTAAAGCGTTTGTCCGTATCAGCAACGTTTATAAATATACCAAGATTTTTGCCTTTCGTCAATACTTTTTATGAAGTTTTTATAATAAATATGGAATTATTTTTCCTGCTAAAGTTTTATAAGCTTCTCCCAACTCACTTGTTTCATTATAGATAGCTGATGTATAGCCATTTTTATTGCCATCTGGTTGTTCGATTGGCAATTGAATTAAAAGTTGTGTTGCTAGGTCAGCAGCAACTTTTTCTCCACCACCTTGTCCAAATATCTTTAAAATCTGCCCATTTTCAAGTTTGAGGTAAGACATATTTTCAATTATACCAATAATGTTATGGTTGTTTTTTGCGGCCATATACCCAGCACGTGAGGCAACTGACGCTGCAGCAAAATGTGGTGTTGTAACAATGAGTTCATTGCATTTTGGTATTAAGGTGTGGATATCTAAAGCCACATCTCCAGTCCCAGGTGGTAAATCGATTAACAAATAATCTAATTCTCCCCATCTCACTTCTTCTAAAAACATCTTTATCATTTTCCCTAACATCGGACCGCGCCAAATAACTGGTTCGCCAGACTCTACAAAGAAATCCATCGAAATCATTTGAATACCATTTGTTTCTACGGGGATGATTTGGCCATTTTCTTTACGCGGAGACTCTGTTACTCCAAGTAATACCGGGATACTGAAACCATATATATCTGCATCTAGTAAGCCTATTTTTTTACCTTGGCGTGCGAGAGCAATCGCTAGGTTAGCAGCGACTGTTGATTTCCCAACGCCTCCCTTACCACTTGCTATTGCTAAAAATTTAGTTTGACTAGTTTCTGCAAGAATATTATCTCTTGCTTGAAAAATGCGATCAATTACTGCAGCAGGTAAGTATTCAAGTTCAATATTGATTTCTTTTACACCGAATTGCGTTAGAAGTTCTTCTATATTATGAACAAAATGGTCTGTTTCTATCGCTGGATCTGCTAAAGCAATTTTAATATTTGCGCTTTCTTCAAGGGCTTGTACTTCTAATACGCCTTCTGTTTCTTCCAAACTAGCCTCCAAAACAGGATCTTGTAGGCGATATAATAATCTAGTAATTTGTTGTTCATTTAACATATTTACAAATCCCTCCATAAATGAATGCGCTGACATAATGAATATTATAGCATGCCTCCTTCTTTTTTTCACATATTCATTGTTTTAGTTCTTTCCTTTATGCTATAAATAATTTCACAAATTTTACACATTTAGAAAATCATCGTTGAAGCTATATGTACCAACTCTTCCAAAAGTTTGTCTTCGTTTCGTCATGGAATTGTAATAGAATAATTTCTTTATTTCTTGCTAAAATAAGCGCAGATATAGTAAAAAGGAGTGCGTTTGATTTTGGAAAGAAAGTTCATAAAACCAGGAATTATTGTGCTTATCGTGGCATTTTTAGTAATTTCTTTAAATGTTGGAGCAGAAACGAGTAATTCAAAAGTTGCTCAAAAATCATTAACTTCTTCGCAACAAGCTTTCATTGACGAGATTCTACCTGCTGCAGAAGAAGGTTACCGAGATGGCAAACTTTTGACTAGCGTAACGCTTGCCCAAGCTATTTTAGAATCTAATTGGGGCGAAAGTGGTTTAAGCAAGAACTCTAATAACTTGTTTGGCATTAAAGGGAAATTTGAAGGGAAATCTGTTTCCATGGGTACAATGGAAGCATCTGGGGCAACTACGGCAAATTTCCGAGTTTATCCGAGCTGGAAAGAGTCAATTGATGACCATACTGATTTAATTACCCAAAACGCTCGCTATCAAGGTGCTGTAGGCGAAACTGATTACCGTAAGGCCCTACAAGCGATAAAAGATGGTGGTTATGCCACTGATCCTAACTATGTTTCTAAACTAGTTGCTATTATTGAACGATATAATCTAGATCAATATGATATTGTCTACGATAAAATTGAGCACCAGAATAAAATCGCAGCGATAGGTACAGTAGCTGCAAATAAAGAACAAGAAACTATTTGGTCTGCGCCATTTAACACTACTAACTCACAGGAAATAGGAGAATTGACGAACTATACAAATCGCAATTTAGAAATTTCTTGGGAAGCGAAAACAGAAAAAGGTTTGTGGTATTTTATACGTGAAAACAATAAAGACATCGGCTGGGTAAATAGTTCGGCGCTTACTTTGAGTTATCATCAAAATAACGATGAAAATGTAGATACAACAAAATATGTAGATGATTTAAATGCTCATATTTATCGTTTACCTAATCCGGAACAGCAGTTTGACAATGGTACAATTGCAAAATATGACCGAAAAGCACTTCACGCTGATAAGAAAATAACACGCGATGGTTATGCGTGGTTCCGTCTTTCCGAAAGTAACAAAGTAATTGGCTGGGTTCGCTCAGATAAACTAAACGACCGTTTATACGATCGTATCACTGAACAAATTAGCTTTGATGGTTATGCAACCGTAAGTAAAGCAGCAACCGATAATGTTTGGAGTGCTCCTTTTAATACAAAAGACGCGGAAAAACTCGGGTCTCTTAGTGACTATGATACTTCAAAACTTGAGTTAGTAACACGTGCCAAAGTTGGCAATACGCTATGGTATGAATTCAAACTAGAAGGCGAAATAGTTGGTTGGGCTAGTGAAAAAGACTTAAACATCATTTACACACCTGAATCTGAAAAACCAACGACCCAAGTAGCCTACTTAAAAAATCCTACAGCAATGCTCTACAACAAACCAGTTGAAGCACCAAGCACTCAAACAAAAGCGGTTGGGTTCTATTATGGTAAATTGCTATTAGTAGACAAAGAAGCGACAATCCAAGCCGAACAATGGGTGCATATTAAAGAAAATAATAATTCCCTTGGTTGGGTTAAAGCAACAGACATTCAAAATTAAAAAAGAGTCCTCAGATACACACTGAGGACTTTTTTCATGTATTAAATATTTATTTTGCGACTTGCCATCCATTTAACCATTTCTGGATCCGCGTGGGAGAAAAATTGACTTTCCCCTTGGTTAAGCGTCGCAATTGCAAGCTTATCTTCTTTTGCTAGTTCAAAATCAAATACATCTAAATTTTCTGCCATTCGTTCCGGCTTTACAGATTTAGCTAAAACAATAATATCTTGTTCGATTAACCAGCGTAAAATCACTTGTGCTACTGATTTCCCGTATTTTTTGGCAATTTTAGTCAAAATCGGATTAGTGAAAATATCATTTTTCCCTTCCGCAAAAGGAGCCCACGCTTCAACAGCCACGCCTTCTTTTCGTAATGCTTCAATACTCTTTGTTTGTTGTTGGAAAGGGTTGATTTCGATTTGATTAACTTGAGGTGTTGTATCATTGAAGGCTGCTAAATCAACCACCCGGTCTACACCAAAATTCGAGACACCAATAGCTTTAATTTTACCTTGAGCTTGTAGTTCTTCCATCGCCATCCAAGCACCGTACACATCATTATATGGTTGGTGAATTAGTAATAAATCAATATAATCTAGCCCAAGACGTTTTAATGAGCGATCAAATGAGCTCATGACTCCTTTATAACTAACATTTTCCACCCAAATCTTTGTTGTGATAAATAACTCTTTGCGATCCACACCAGATGCGGCTATCCCGCGCCCTACCGCTTCTTCATTCATATAACTTTGCGCAGTATCAATATGACGATACCCAGCAGCAATCGCCTCTTTGACCGCTTGTTCCGCTTCACCAGCATCAGTAATTTGGTACGTTCCAAAGCCAAGAATAGGTACTTCTACACCATTATTTAATTTTACTGTTTTCATTTGAAAATCCTCCTCTTATCTTTAAAATTTGTCCCGTTCCCATAATTTTTCTACGTTATCTGCAGTTAGTTCGCCTGTCTTAAACTGGGCAATGTGACTATCGTACGTATCGATTTTGTATACAAGTAAATCTCTCACTTGTTTCATCTCAGCTAGTTTTTCGTCTAATTCTTTTAGTTGGTCAATTAAAACTTGTTTTTGCGCAGCTTCGACATTCTCTGTTTCTCTTAGTTGGGCAAGTGTTGCAAACTCTATTAACGACTCCACCGACAACCCCGCATTCCGCAAATTCTTCACTAGATAAACCCAGTTCAAGTCGCTTGTCTTATAGTCTCGGTAGCCACTTTCATTACGATGGACAGGCGGAATAACTCCAACCCGCTCATAGTAGCGTAATGTATCGACCGTAAGCCCAAACATCTCGGCAGCTTGTTTGATATTCATCATCAATCACCTCACTTCGTCTTTACATATTGAATTATAAACCCTGGAGTTCACACCAAGGCAAGGATTATAGGTTTATTTTTTTGAGGAAAGAAAAAACTCTCTGCGGGTGAGAGAGTTTTATTTGTTTAGTAGGATAATTTTTTGAATGTATTTGGGGTCTATTTGTCCCGGTGAGGTTTCTTGGATTGGGTAATCCTTGGTTAAAACGATTTTTACGTTGTCGTTTTTGTTTAGTTCGGTTAGTTTTATTTTGTTTCCGTTTTTGTCGTAACATTTGTCTGCTATGTCAAAACGTATGGCGGATTCCGGATTATCCTTATCATTTTTCTCTTTGAAATTGTTAATTAAAATTGCATTCGTTTCTACTTGCTCTATTGTCCCTGTTGCTTCTGTATATTTTTGTTTTTCGGCGGTGGAGCATCCTGTTAGTAGTACGGTTATACATAAAATAAAAATGATTGAGGTTTTTTTCATAAGGTTTCTCCTTTTTATTTTAAGTGCTGTATGTAAATGTCTTATTTTTAATTATTAATAGTTCTCTGTCTCTTAAAACCAACTTTTCTGGTGTTAAAATTTCTATGGCTAATTCTGTTTTATTCGTCAAAGGTAAGTTTTCTTCGCCGTTCCATGAAGTGTATAGTTCAAGGGTATTGCTTTCTTTACTAGCTTTTATAATGTAATCGTGTAGTATTTTCAAACTTTTAGATTCCTAATCATTCTTTTGCTCTTCGCCTTTTAACGGTAATTTCCCTTCACTTATAGCGACTTGGAAATTGCAGGTTGGGTTAAAATGTTTGGAGTCCCTCTTTCATAATGGTGTAACTCTTTCTAGCTGGAGTAGATTGAGAGATGTGGTTTTTAGTATTCGAAATAGCATAGCTCTAAAACATTTCCGATTATTTAGAGTTCATCCTCTCTGTTTTGTTAGTATTCAAAATAACATAGCTCTAAAACAAAAAGACGCGAAAGGTCGCATCAAAGTTCGTTTTGTTAGCATTCAAAATAACATAGCTCTAAAACATGCTACTGCGGGAAACAAAGGGATTAGCGGTTTTGTTAGCATTCAAAATAACATAGCTCTAAAACAAGTACGAAACATGAAATCTAGCATTGCTGGTTTTGTTAGCATTCAAAATAACATAGCTCTAAAACTCGTTATCTTCGTAATTTCGAGTCTGTATGGTTTTGTTAGCATTCAAAATAACATAGCTCTAAAACAAACATTGCTTTTAGTTTTACTATTATTTTGTTTTGTTAGCATTCAAAATAACATAGCTCTAAAACTACGGCACAATTAAATCGTTGCGACTGCCAGTTTTGTTAGCATTCAAAATAACATAGCTCTAAAACTGTGATTGAATATTTTTTGCAAAGCGACAAGTTTTGTTAGCATTCAAAATAACATAGCTCTAAAACTATCGATAAGTTTGTTTTCCACTCATGCTGTTTTGTTAGCATTCAAAATAACATAGCTCTAAAACATAAAAATCGTAACATTTCAGCTGATGCGAGTTTTGTTAGCATTCAAAATAACATAGCTCTAAAACCCTACCACAACGGCGCTCGCAGACAACTTAGTTTTGTTAGCATTCAAAATAACATAGCTCTAAAACGCTGGCAAGTATGAGATCGGAACACGCACGGTTTTGTTAGCATTCAAAATAACATAGCTCTAAAACCTCGTAGAATTTTTTATTCTCCTAGATTTCGTAATCGCGCCACTTATCCATAGCAAGATTTCAATTTTGAATGCTTATTTTATGGTTCATATAAAATCTATTTAGTTTTCAAAGATCATTTGAAATCTATATTCCTTTTTCCACTTGTAAAAAATAATCTGAATCTAGAATAACTTGCGAAAATCCTTCTACTTTTCGAGGTTCAACAAATAAAACTTTTACTTGGTTTAACGAGATATAGCGCCTTAGCTCTAGTAACTCATCTTCTGTTAAATAGGCACATACATTAATAAAAACCAACAATTTTTTCTTTGATAAGTATTTATAGACTTGTACTATTTCAATTAATTTTTCAAAAACGGTATCACTTTTTGTCTCTATCTTGATACCCAAAGCTTTGAATAATTCAATAACCGTAATTTCATCTTCCTCTAAATCCAATTCATGCTCCAGAAGCTCATAACCAATCAACTCACTAATCGTCGCGGTCAGCTTATCAATCATTGATTTTACTTCCGGCTTTTCATTAAGTTGCTGTTCTAAATCAGCATAAATTAATTTTAAAGTTGCCAGAGAATTAATGTCATGTCCCAATACATCGGTAACTAACATCAATTCACTACTTTTTAAAGGCTGCTGTTTCGCACCAAAAATCGTTAATTCTTCTGTCTCGTCGTATTGATATAACCACTTAGTAACATTGGCAAAAACACGCACATCTTCTATTGCAAATATGGTCGAATCTTCAATAATTACAGGCTCGTCAAGCAGTTTGAAATTAAAATTCATCCATATCATCTCCCAAGAAAATAAGTCTCGAATCCGAATTACCTACACTTTTATTCTGTTCTCCACTTAAATACACCATGCGCGCGAATTGTTTTTCCGTCACAGTTAATAAAGTAATCAACCCTTTTTTAGGATTTTGTTGTTTCAAGCGAGCGAGCATAGCTTTACTAGCTGTGCCATTTAATAAAATTTTACTATAAACGGAATATTGATGCATAATAAAGCCTTCACTTAATATGAAGCGTCGGAATTGACGATAGGCTTTTCTTTCTTTTGCGGTATCTGTTGGCATATCAAACATTAATAACATTCTCATATATCGATAACTCATATCCTAAATTCAGGAACTCCTTCCCTTTCTTCATTTAAGACCTTTACTATCTTCTTAGTATAATCACTTGCAATATTGGTTAAAAACATATGCTGGTTATTATAGTCAAACTGCTTGATGAACATTTCGAATAATGAGCGTTTGATTACTTGAAAATCCTCGTTGCGTTTTTCATACACGATTTGATCCACTAGTGGTCTAAAAGGTTCCATTAAATCACTGGCAAAATTGAAATCGTTAAACTGATTAGAATGCTTTAAACCAAATTGCGTCATACATCCTGATTTCACCAATTCTCTCGCAAAAACACTTAGCAACAATGTATAACCATAATTCAATCCGCTATTAATGTCATTTTCCTGTTCCCTCGTAAAATCATTTCCAAAAAGTTGATTAAAATATATTCTAGCTGCGTGTCCTTCCCGATTGGTCGGATCAAATATCTCTAAAGTTTCATGTAGCTTTATCAATGAATCTGCCTTCTCATCGTAATTCAACATAGATAAAAATGTACTCTGATTTAAGATTTTTTGAGAAATAATTTCAGTCCATACAGATGCCTTCGTCTCAAACTCCCATTCTAATTGCTTCGATAATTGCAAGCTACTATCATGCCGCCCATAAAAAGGAAGTATCTTCCCAATAGGCAATCGCTTATCATCACAAAAAAGAATCAAAATATTTTCAGCTACTAAGCAGTTAATTAACATCGTAGTCAAAGTAATATCTGTTGTCTCTAATATAAGTACATCAATTTCTGATAGATGAATCATTTCCTGTTGATAGGCAGATTTAAAAACAAGATGTTGGTTTTTGTACGATAGCTTCGAATGAGAATTTACAACAACTGTCCGCCATCCCATTTAATCATCCAGCCTTTTTCGCGATTCATATAGTCCTGTGATTGATTGGTAGATTATGGTGGAATTTAATAGTTCTTTGAGATTGTTATATCTTTTACGCTCAATAGTAGTTTCAAAAAATTTAAAACTTGCCGGCGCGCCCATCGCATTGAATGCCATTAAATCAACAAAAGATTGTGCAATTGTCTTGATGTCACCTTCTTTATTCTGCTCAAAAAGTTTATTAATTTTGTTTAGATTAGCTTCAGCTAACGTATATCTTTTGGCAAATTCTGATACGTGTGCTAGTAGTTCAGCAAACATTTCTCTATTACTTTCAATATAATCAAGGCTTTTCCCATCACTTGCCTCACAACTTTCCGCATGGTGTAGTAATGTTACCAGGTGGTTTGGCAATACCTGCTGATTTCCTTTCTGAGCTTCATTAGCACTAGCCAGCATTCTCCGGCGTCCTTCCTCACATTCATATAACGTATATTTCGGTAATTTCGCGAGGACTTTAGGCTGACGATAACCTTGTTCTTCTAAAAAGGCTTTCTCATCTTTTTCAAATGCTTTACGTTCCATGATAGTAACACGGATAATTTTTTTCTCGAAAACTAATTTGTTTTTCCCCTTTGCACATTCAATAACGACTGCATATGCCATATTAGGGCTATCAAGACCACCATATTTCATCGGATCCCAATTAGCTTTTCTAGGAATTAATTTACTGGAATTTCCTTTGGGCTTAATTGTAGCTTTCGAAAATTCTCCTTTTTGAATTTCTGTTTTCTTAACAATATTCATTTGTCGATAACCCAGGACTTTTTTGACAGTATCCAAATATTTTTTATCCCAAAGAATTTCACCGTTTTCATCTATTATTCGATCTTTTTGTGCAAAGAATAACATGATGTTTGTATAAAATTGTTTTTTCGCCGTAGCTTTATTTGCTTTAAACCAGTCAAATTGGTGATAATCGCCGTAAACAAATTCCGGTTCTAATTGAGGATATACTTTTAGTAACGTATTCGCGACTACCCCATTTAAGTAAGCATCGTGGGCGTGGTGATAATCATTAACTCCACGCACCTTGTACAATTGAAATTGCTTACGGAATTGGCTAACCAGCGTAGATTTTAATGTTACAATTCGAACCTGTTTCATAGTATTTCCATGATTGTCTTTTTCATAATTAAAACGTTGATGTAAAATATTGGCTACATTCTTCGTTATTTGACGGGTTTCCACTAATTGTCTATGGATAAATCTCGCTTTATCCGCTTCTGTAAGACCACCACGTTCAGCTTTAGTTAAATAATCAAATTTACGTTTACTCATCAAATTCCCTTGGTATAACTTCTCCCAGAATACTTTTCTCTTCTGAACAATCTCTAGTGGTGGAACGTTATCCCCTTTTTCCCGATTCCCAGCCGAACTCGTTAACACAAGATTATCAATGGAGTTATCTGTTATAAAACTCTGTGGCACAATATGATCAATATCATAGTTAGAAAGATTATGAATATCTAATTCTTGTCCAGTATACATATCCTTGCCATTTTGCAAATAATATAAATACAATCTATTATTTTTTAATTCTTGATTATCAGTCGGATGCTCTTTTAGAATTTGACTACCAAATTCTTTAATCGCTTTTTCTAATGATTTATAACGTGGCCTAGAATTATTTTTTCCTTTTCCTGTTGTTTGATTTTCTCTTGCCATTTCCACAACAATAGTTTGAGGTGGGTAGCCCATTACACTAACAAGTTCATCGACAATCTTCAAGCTTTGTAGAATACCTTTTTTTATAGCCGGGCTACCAGCAAGGTCTGCCACAATACTTTGAATATCTTTATCTGCTGTAGTTACTTGTTCTTTTTCAATTATTGATTTAAATGATAAATTACTGTCATTTATAAGTTGCATCAGATTACGATTAAGTCCATCATCATTCATCAAATAATCTAAAATAGTTAGGTGAGATTGCTTATCACGAATTCCCATTAATAACTTAGCTGATAACCTTCCCCATCCTGTATAATGTCGTCGTTCTAATTTTTTCAGAATAACCCTATCTAAAACATCAGAAAATTGCTGTAACTGCTCTTTAATCATACGTTTATCTTCAAACACAGTTAAAATTTTAACTATATTTTCTAGCATTTCCGTATTTACTGGGTTATCAAGGATTTCTTGTTTTATCCCCACCTTGAGTAAATCATGGTAGGTAGAATAACTTGAATTAAACGAGTCTTCCAGCCCTTCAATAGTTGGACTTTCAACATGGCTCATATTGCGTAAGAATAGCTCTAAATCCTTCTTTTTAACTTTACGCTTTTGCTTAAAAAAGTCATTAAAAATCTGTTCTTTTTCCTGCCCAGAAAAATAGCTAGTTTTCCCTTGATCATTAATGTATCTAACTTTGGTTAATTCATTATAAACCAAATATTTTTGATAACAGAGACTATGTTTAGGCAATACATTTTCTTTAGGCAGATATGTATCTTTATTGGTCATCTTTTCAATAAAATCGACCGCTGACTTACCGAAGTCCACTTTCTCTTCTATATTCCACGGTCTAATCTCGCCATCAGCTTTTCTTGTTAACCATGCGAATTCGCTCTGTCCGTTAGCTAGTGGGCCAACAAAATAAGGAATTCTAAAAGTTACTAAACTTTTGATTTTATCATAGTTTTCTTTTAAAAAAGGATAATATTTTGCTTGCTGGTGTAAAATAGCTTCTAATTCTTCTAAATGTAATTGATGCGGAATAGCCCCATTATCAAAGGTTCGTTGTTTTCTTAAAAAGTTTTCTTTTTCTATTTTAGCAATAAAATAATCGGCACCTTCAATGTTCTCTAATGTCGTTTTCATGTATTTATAGAAATCTGCTTGCTTTGTTTTACCGTCTATATAACCTGCGTAACCATGTTTTTCGGTATTACTAAATATTTCTTCATAGTGTTTAGGTAGATGAAGCTTGATAAATGCTTTCAATTTCCCTAAATCTTCTTCATGTGTATCAAAACGTTCAATCATACTTGCGGATAACTTCGCGTTAGTTTCAGTCTCAGCCACTGTGATAATACTAGATAAGACCACAGCACTATATGCATTTTTCGTCGCAACAAAAAGTTCCGCATATTCATCTCCTATTAGCGCTAACAAGGACTCTAAATCTTCTTCATAGCTATCTTTCGCACATTCAATATCCAATTTCTCAATAAGCTCAAAAGGCTTTTGAAAATTCCCTTTACTGCCTACAATCAAGCTGATAAACTGAGCAAACATTCCGGTAGATTTTTCACCAGGATATAATTTTAAAATTCTCTCAAGTTTTTCTTTTCGCGTAACTTTTTCAACGAGAATTTTAGCTACATTCTTATTATCTTCCATTTTTTTTAGCGAACCATCTTCAATGCTACTTGCAAATACTTGATTATATGTTTGTATAAATTGCTTATATATTCCATCAATAGAAGTATTTTGAGTATCTAATGCTCCCTCAATTAAAAAGTTACCTCGATATTTTATAATATGAGCTAAAGCTAAATAAACTAATCTTAAATCAGCTTTTTCTGAAGAATTAACGAGTTCTTCTCTCAAGTGATAAATGGTCGGGTAGTTTTTGTGGTATTCTACTTCTTCCTCTATAGTCGCAAAAAAAGGATGTCGACTATTTCTTTTTTCGTTATCAACATAAAAACTATCACTTAATCGGCAAAAGAAATTTTTATCAGTCTTAGACATTTCTTCCGCAAATATCCCTTGTAAATAAGAAATACGATTGCGTCTTCTCTCTATTCTCCTTCTAGCTGTTCTAGTCATTCTTCTATCAGCTGCCGTTTGACCCTCATCAAATAATCTAACTCCCCAGAAATTTTTCTTTATCTGTTTTTTCTCAGAGTCTCCAGCAATTTTCATTTTCCTCTTCACTAAATCGTATTGATCTGTTAACACTGCCCATCCAACCGAATTTGTTCCTATGTCTAGTCCAATCGTGTACGGTTTGTTCATTTTTTTCATCCCTTCAACAATTTTTAGTTGCATTCTTTTTATAATTTGATACAATGTATATATTGTTAGTATTCAAAATAACATAGCGAGTTAAAATAAGGCTTTGTCCGTTATCAACTTTTAATTAAGTAGCGCTGTTTCGGCGCTTTTTTTGTGCACTTTTTTAAGAACTCAAAATCGCAACAATTCCTTATCTCTATGTATATTAAGATATACTATTTATACGAATGTTTACTTCATTCATCTATTTATCTAACTATTATGAACCTTGAATTATTATAGCATATTTCGATAAATTTGTTATAATAATCACAATAAAACATTCAAAACAAATTTTTCCGGAATCATGTTTCTATATGCTTCCTTTTTACTTTACTCGTATATTTATAAGGAAACAAAAAAAGCACCAGCAAAAGCTGGTGCTTTGAAACGATTTGATTAACGTTTTGAGAACTGAGGTGCACGACGCGCGCCTTTAAGTCCGTATTTTTTACGTTCTTTCATACGTGGGTCACGAGTAAGTAGGCCAGCAGATTTAAGTGCTGGACGGTACTCAGGAGCCACTTGTAATAGTGCACGAGCTACACCATGACGGATAGCACCGGCTTGACCAGTGTAACCACCACCGTGAACGTTTACTAGTACATCATAGTTACCTAAAGTTTCTGTAGCTACTAAAGGTTGTTTGATAACTTCACGAAGAGCTGCAAATGGGATGTAATCTTCCCAGTCTCTATTGTTAATAACGATTTTGCCGTCGCCTGGTACTAAACGTACGCGAGCTACAGAGCTTTTACGACGACCAGTTCCGTAATATTGTACTTGAGCCACTTAGTATTCCTCCTTTATTAATTAACCGCGTAATTCGTATACTTCTGGTTTTTGAGCTGCATGTTCGTGCTCAGATCCACCATATACGTGTAATTTTTTGAATAATTGACGTCCAAGAGAATTTTTTGGAAGCATACCTTTGATAGATAGTTCTAATAATTTCTCAGGATTGTTTGTACGCATTTCGCCTGCAGTACGAGATTTCAAACCGCCTGGATATTGAGAGTGACGGTAGTAAATTTTGTCAGTAGCTTTTTTACCAGTAAGACCAATCTTACCAGCGTTGATGATGATTACAAAATCTCCAGTGTCAATATGTGGAGTAAATTGTGGTTTGTTTTTTCCGCGAAGAATTGAAGCAACTTCACTGGATAAACGTCCTAAAGAAACACCAGTAGCGTCGATAACGTACCATTTACGTTCTACTTCGCCGGGTTTCGCCATATAAGTTGTACGCATGAATTACCCTCCTAAATAAATTGAAACAAATTAGCTCCCGAAAACTGTTCCTAATTCCCGAAATGCTATTCTATATTTTTATTGTTTAAACACAACAACCTTCCGGGGCTTATTGTGGGGCAAACAATACCATAGTCCATAATACAGTTTTTAGAGTAAAAAGTCAATGCGTTCTGTAAAAAAACATCCGATTTTTATTCATAGTCCACTCGCCATAAATATAACCCTTGTGGTGGCGCAGTTTTACTAATTAATTTTTGCCTATCACGTGCTAGTAAAGCTTCCGTTATACCGTCTGGAGTGATTCGACCTTGCCCTGCATCAAGCAAGGTCCCTGTCAAAATCCGCACCATATTATACAAGAAACCATTTCCTTGAAACGCAATCACTAAGGTCTCGGCATCCTCTTCATAAAAGTCGATACTATAAAGCGTCCGCACTTTAGAATCCCGTTCCGTTCTAGCCGAACAAAAACTAGTAAAATCATGCTCACCAATCAGACGGTTACTCGCGAGCTTCATTTTCGCGATATCCAGTTCATATGGATAATGCAGCGCAAAATTCCGACTAAACGGATCAAAAATTTTTGTCCTTTTTACGACATAACGATATTCTTTTCCAACTGTGCCAAATCTAGCATGGAAATCATCCGTTGCTTTCTCCACTGCCAAAAAGCTAATATCAAAAGGCGTCATAACTTGTAAAGCTTTTTGAAATTTTTCCGCAGTGATATCCAGCTCTGAGTCGAAATGAATAACTTGACCTTTCGCATGTACCCCGGTGTCTGTTCTTCCTGATGCGGTAATCCGAATGCTCTTACCTTTATGCATTTTTTTCAGCGCTTTTTCAATTTCTGCTTGGACTGTCCGAGCGTTCGGTTGCACTTGATAACCGTAAAACCCGCTTCCATCATAAGAAATTATCGATTTATACCTTGTCATTCATTTCAACTCCGCAACCAAAATAATAAACCACTTAACACTGCCAAGGAAATTAATAAGAAGGTATCCGCAAATCTCCAGTGCAGTATACGAAATCTCGTCCTACCTTTACCTCCACGATAACCACGAGCTTCCATTGCAATCGCTAAGTCCTCCGCTCGCTTAAACGCACTAATAAAAAGCGGCACGAGTAGAGGAATAATTGCCTTGATTCGGTCACTCCATTTTCCACTCGTAAATTCAACGCCACGAGCTTTTTGCGCTTTTAAAATTTTCTCCGTTTCATCCATCAATGTGGGAATAAATCGCAAGGAAATACTAAGCATTAAAGCCAGTTCATGCACTGGTAAATGCACTAAACGAAACGGGGCTAAAATCTTCTCAAGGCCGTCTGTCAGTTCAATCGGACTTGTCGTTAATGTTAGTAGCGTCGTCATAAAAATAATAAGAACAAAGCGACAAAACATCATCGCCCCATTTGCCAATCCTAGTGTCGTTATTTGTAAAAGTCCTAAATCAACTAAAACAGTCCCGCCTTTTGTAAAAAAGACTTGTAGCAATAAAGTAATTAAAATAAGCCAAAAAATCGGTTGTAAACCTTTAATAAAAAATAAAAATGGCACTTTCGAAGTTAGGACTAAATATAAAACATAAGCAAACATAAGTGCATACGTCAGCCAATTATTTGCTAAAAAGACAATTGCAATAAACGCCATAACAGCAGTGATTTTCGCGCGTGGATCAATTCGATGTAACCAAGAGTTCCCCGGGATATAGCGTCCGAGAATCATTTTATCCATCATAATTATGCCCCGCCCTTCGCTAAATAAGGCGCCATTTCGGTTGTTAATTCATCAATTGTTAAACACGTTTTTGTTAATTTTATATTAAATTTCCGTTCAAACAGACCTTGAAACCTCACTACATCCGGGACAGACAAGCCAAGGTCGACCAGTTCATCTGGCTTCGCAAAAATTTCACGTGGTGTGCCGATTTGAAGAACTGTCCCAGCTTTCATCAAGACAATTTTCTCCGCATAACGAGCAGCATCTTCCATACTATGTGTGACAAGGACTGTCGTGAGTCCTTTTTCTTTATGAAGGTTGTAGAACATCTCCATAATTTCTTCACGACCATGGGGATCTAGTCCTGCTGTCGGCTCATCTAACACAAGCACTTCCGGATCCATCGCTAAAACACCAGCAATCGCTACTCGGCGCATTTGTCCACCAGAAAGTTCAAACGGCGAACGCGACAAAATTTCTTCTGTCAGCCCTACTTCATAAATCACTTTTTTAGCACGAAGTTTCGCATCTTCCTCGGAAACCCCGAAGTTCATCGGTCCAAAGCAAATATCCTTCTCAACTGTTTCTTCAAAAAGTTGCGCTTCCGGAAATTGAAAGACAATCCCAACTTTTTTACGTAAATCGCGTAGTTTCTTTTGTTTAACTCCCGCGACAATTTCTCTATCGCCAACCGTTATTTTACCTTCAGTCGGCATCAAAAGCGCATTAAGATGTTGTAGCAATGTCGATTTCCCAGAACCCGTATGACCAATAATTGCAGAATAGCTACCAGAATCAAAAGAAACATTTACATCAAGCAATGCTCGCTTTTCAAAAGGGCTATTTTTTTGATAACAATAACCTAGTTGTTCGAGTTTAATTTCCATAATTGATCTAGTAATGCTCCTTCCGATAGCACGGTGCTTCCTGTTTCAAAGCCTCCTGCAACTAATTTTTCTTGTAACTCAATAATAAATGGAACCCCTAAACCAATTTCTCGCATCGCATCTGCTTGCTGAAAAATTTCTTGTGGAGTGCCTTCACTGTGGACTTCTCCGTTATTCATGACAATTACTCGGTCTGCAAAAAGCACTTCATCCAAGTCATGTGTGATGGAAATAACAGTAATATCTTCTTGTTCGCGCATAATCCGAATGGTTTCCATTACTTCTGCACGTCCTCTTGGATCAAGCATAGAAGTAGCTTCGTCCAAAATAATCACATCCGGCTGCAATGCCAAAACGCCTGCAATCGCAACACGCTGTTTTTGCCCGCCAGACAGTCTAGCCGGTTCATGTAACGCATAGCTTTGCATTCCCACCTCATTCAAGGCTGACTCCACTCGTTCCACCATCGTATCATGTGGAACTCCATGATTCTCAAGTCCAAATGCGACGTCATCTTGCACAGTTGCACCGACAAATTGGTTATCTGGATTTTGAAAAACCATTCCTACTTGTCGTCTAATTTCCCATATATTTTTTTCGGACAAAACAAAGTGCCCGATTTTAATTAAACCATCTTCCGGAAAAAGCAATCCGTTGAGTAATTTCGCAATAGTTGATTTACCTGAACCATTATGACCAACTAGCGCGACCCATTCCCCTTTTTGAGCAGAAATAGATACATCTTTCACTGCATATTTTTCCGTATCTTCGTATTTATAAAAAACGTGCTCCAATCTCACAAAACTTTCTGCCACGCTTAACACCTCACTTTTTGACCATTCATTGTTTATTATAGTATAAACATCCTTCTGGCGCAAAATTTCCTTTTTTCAATTGTTTTGCTTTCCTGTGAAAGGGAATATATTATCGTTAAGGATGTGATAACTATGTTAGCAGATTTTATTTTACGACTTGTTGTTGCTGGTCTCCTTGGAGCCGTTATTGGACTTGACAGAGAAATCAGGGCGAAAGAAGCGGGGTTCAGGACACATTTTCTTGTTTCACTCGGTAGCGCTTTAATTATGATTGTGTCCCAATACGGTTTTTCCGAAATCGCCACCATGCAAACTATATCATTTGACCCTAGTCGTGTTGCTGCCCAAGTGGTAAGTGGCATTGGCTTTATTGGCGCTGGTACGATTATCATTCAAAAGAAATTTGTTCGCGGATTAACTACAGCGGCTGGACTTTGGGCTACAGCCGGGATTGGCCTCGCAGTTGGGGCAGGAATGTATTGGGTCGGTATTGCGGCTACACTGCTCACATTAATTGGTTTAGAATTTCTCAGTATTATTTTTAAATCCGTCTCGCTCCATACAACTTCATTCATTTATTCAACCGACAATCAAGAAAATCTAGTAAAAATTACTGATAAAATTCAGCAAAACAAACAACAAATAATTTCATATTCAAGTGAAAAAGAAATGATCGGAAATAGTCTATTTATTCGTGTTAATATTGTTGTAAAAACAAAGAATAAGAACGACGAATACGAACTATTTCACTATATCCAGACGCTTCCTGATGTTACTATTGAAAAAATGGAATAAATTAGCCTTTTATTGCACATTTCAATTAATTTGTTCACAGAATATCCATTTACTTACCTCTTCTCGTTTTGCTATAATTCACCCGTCAACACTAACTGAATAGAGAGAAGGGATGAGATGAAAAATTTTGTAACCTCAGAACGTTCGATTCATAAGATGGATGAATCAACAAAACCTGTGATTACAGTAAAAAATGGCGCTGTTGTGACAATAAAAATAAAAGATCACTTCAATGGCCAAATCAACCAAGATCAGCTTCATTACGGGGAAATAGATTGGAAGCAATTCTCACCAACAACAGGTCCAATCTGTATAGAAGAAGCACGCCCAGGAGATTTACTCGCAGTAACTATTGAAAAAATCACCCTCACAGACAAAGAAGTCGTTTTGTTAAACGGACCGAATATCGGCATAACAGATGATTTATTACCCCACAATTGCATCCGCCGTTACAAAATCGAACAAAACAAGATTATTTATTCCGATGAAATCCACATTCAACTACAAAAAACAATCGGTCTCTTAAAAACCGAATCCATTCATCAAACTAAACCATTTCTTATACCTACTAAACACGGCGGGACGCTTGACTCTTCTGATATAAAAGAAGACGCTACAATATTTTTACCAGTAGAAAAGTACGGGGCTATGCTCCACGTAGCTGATATAAGAGCCACTACAGGCTTCGGGAAAATAACAACTACAAGCGGAGAATCTCCTGCTGAAGTAACATTAAGGCTACAATTATTAAAAAACAAAACAGCTCCTACACCAATTATTATTCATAAAAATAAATTAATCTGCCTTGCCTCTGAACTTACTACCGAAAAAGCAACAAAAAAAGCATTACAGAACATGCTAAAGATGTTAATGGAATCAGATAAAATAACACTAGAAGATGCAATATTTTTATTATCTTTGCAAGCAGATTTTGAAATTTGCAAGCTGAACAAAGCAAGCGTCACAACAGCTATTAAACTTCCATTAAGTAGCTTTCCAGAGATGCCTTTCTTATAAAAAAGAGCCCTTTCGCAAAAGTTATGCGAAAGGGCTCTTTTTAAATTTGTTCAAAAAAACTTCCTTGATAATTTTTATGAAGAAATTCGGCTAATTTCCTCGCTTCTAATTCAACAAATTTTTGGTTTTTCTTTGTTATCTTTTTTGTTAGATAAAAAGTGAAAATTATTTTGTTCCCAGTTATTTTATATCTCCAAGTGCCGTAAAGAAAGCCATTTATAATTAAAACTGCCTCAATTTGCCCGGCCGGACGCCAAATTAAACTTGTTTCAGTTATATCAGCCAACCAATCTTTTTTTGCGTAGCTAACAAAAAGTGGATCGAATTTCCCTAATAAAAGTGGGCGTTGTTGTTCTAATTCAGCTTGAACTTCTGTTTTGCTATAGTAAATCTGACCGTCCTCACCTAAATAACTAAAATAATTTTCCAGAGCCGTTTCAAGCGTTTGTTGGAATTCAAACTTCCGGAGCCCTGTCCAATGTTTGAAATCCCGAATTGTAGCTGGACCATATGCGCTAAAGTAACGGTCAATCATTACTTCAAGCCCAGCTTCATCACGGCCGTTTTCTAGCCAATTAGCTTGTTTTTCTGCACTAATCCAATTTCTATGACTATAAAACCTTGTTTTAGGTGATTCTGGCACACAGAAAAGTGTACCATCAAGAGATCCTTGAATAAAAACTCCGCCCCATTGCATAAGTTCTTTAGCGTGCCCCCCTAATAATTTGGCAAATGCTTCTTTGGGGATTTTTTCTGTACTTAAGAGAAGTTTTTCCATTTCAACCAGTAGCTCATCCAAATCATGCCCCAGAGAGCTTGCATGCTTCTTTAACCAATTATTTTTATCCGAGTAAACATTGTGGACAAAAAACCAGTCAGAAGGTGTATACATATGCACAGTCATCCTTTGCCCCCATATCTTAATTAAATCTTTTTGATCGTAATCGTGTTGAAGTTTTTCTTTTGTGAGGTTAGTCACCCGATTAAACAAGCTGATTTCACCAAACTGTTGATACTGTGACTGAATGCCAAATAACGCACGAGAAGCTTCCGGTGCGCTAGAAAATTTATTTTGCAATAGACCTGAATTAGATAACCGATTTTGAGCTATTTGCGAGTTAGTGACTGATTGCATATCTAGTTCCTCCTCGAAACAAATCTTTGAGGTTTACTATAGATGCTTTCAGAATAAAAGGCAAGCAAAAAAATAAAGCTTTTCAAGTTTGACCTACTAATCGAAGCATATTCGTAAAGCAGGTCAAACAAAAAAAGCCTGCCTCCTAGCCTACGATTAAATAGACTAGGAAACACAGAGCTAGACAAAGAAACACGAAGTCTCCATATCATGACACTCCACTTGCTTTAAACGTTTTATTATTAAACTAATTCAATAATAACCATTGGTGCGCCGTCACCGCGACGTGGACCTTTTTTCAAGATACGAGTGTAACCACCTTGACGTTCCGCGTAACGTGGAGCAACATCATCAAATAGTTTTTGTAGAGCGTATACAGGACGGTTTTTCTTCACAGTAGAACCATCTTTACCTTTAGCATCTACTTGTACTACTTCTACAACTTCATGACGGATGAAAGCAGCTGCTTGACGACGAGCGTGCAAGTCTCCTTTTTTCCCAGAAGTGATTAGTTTTTCAACAACTTTACGAATCTCTTTAGCGCGAGCTTCTGTTGTTTCAATACGTTCATGTACGATTAAATCCGTTGCAAGATCACGTAGTAATGCTTTACGTTGTGAGCTTGTACGACCTAATTTTCTGTAACCCATGGAATTGCCTCCTTTATCAGTTTTCGTTTCTTAGAGATAAGCCAAGGTCAGCCAGTTTTACTTTAACTTCCTCAAGCGATTTACGGCCCAAGTTACGGACTTTCATCATATCGTCTTCGGATTTGTCAGCAAGTTCCTGTACTGTATTGATTCCAGCGCGTTTTAAACAATTATATGAACGAACAGACAAGTCTAATTCTTCAATAGTCATTTCAAGCACTTTCTCTTTATGGCTTTCTTCTTTTTCAATCATAATTTCAGCTTTTTGTGCTTCATCTGTCAAATTAACGAAGATACTTAAGTGCTCAGAAAGAATTTTAGCTCCAAGAGAAACTGCTTCTTCTGGGCTGATACTTCCGTCAGTTAACACATCAAACGTAAGCTTATCATAATTAGTTGATTGTCCAACACGTGTATTTTCCACTTGATAGTTCACACGGATAACCGGTGAAAAGATTGAATCTACTGGAAGTACACCAATTGGCATATTTTCGCGTTTATTTTGATCAGCAGGTGTGTAACCACGACCACGAGTCGCATTTAAACGCACATGAAATTTAGCATTATCACTTAATGTAGCAATGTGTAAGTCAGGATTTAAAATCTCAACGTCGCTGTCATAATTAATGTCAGCTGCAGTTACTACACCAGGACCTTGCATATCGATTTCTAATGTTTTTTCTTCATCAGAATAGATTTTTAGCGCAAGTTTTTTAATATTTAAAATCATGGTTGTTACATCTTCTACTACACCTTCAATTACAGAAAACTCATGTAAAGCTCCATCAATTTGGATAGAGGTTACTGCTGCACCTGGAAGAGAAGATAATAGAATACGACGTAAGGAGTTACCCAAAGTTGTACCATATCCACGCTCAAGTGGCTCTACAACAAACTTTCCATACTTGGCATCATCGCTGATCTCAATCGTCTCGATTTTTGGCTTTTCAATTTCGATCATTCAAATTTACCCTCCTTCAAAACGTCTAGAATATCAGTCTTTATGTCAAACTCTCTGCCTTGATAGTTAAGACAGTAAAAATCTACTATTGGCAAAAGAAAACGACCACTTATACGCGACGACGTTTTGGAGGACGACATCCGTTATGTGGAACTGGAGTTACATCTTTAATAGCTGTTACTTCAAGACCAGCTGCTTGTAGTGCACGGATAGCCGCTTCACGACCTGAACCAGGACCTTTAACAGTTACTTCTAATGTTTTTAAACCATGTTCTTGTGCTGATTTTGCTGCACTTTCAGCTGCCATTTGCGCTGCGAAAGGAGTAGATTTACGAGAACCTTTAAATCCTAGGGAACCTGCACTTGACCAAGCTAAAGCATTACCATGTGTGTCAGTAATCATTACGATCGTATTATTAAATGTAGAACGAATGTGTGCAATACCAGATTCGATATTCTTTTTCACACGACGTTTACGAGTATTTGTTTTACGAGCCATTCACTAACTACCTCCTTTACTATTATTTCTTTTTGCCTGCTACTGTTTTGGACGGGCCTTTACGAGTACGGGCATTATTTTTTGTATTTTGTCCGCGAACTGGAAGTCCACGACGGTGACGCATGCCACGGTAAGAACCGATTTCGATTAGACGTTTAATGTTTAAGTTTACTTCACGACGAAGGTCACCTTCAACTTTAATACGGTCTAAGATTTCACGGATTTTACCTAGCTCTTCTTCAGTTAAATCACGAGTACGAGTATCTTCAGAAACACCAGCTTCAGCAAGAACTTCTTTAGCTGTTTGTTTACCGATACCATAAATGTAAGTCAGGGAAATAACAATACGTTTTTCACGTGGAACGTCCACACCTGCAATACGTGCCATTTACTTAAGCACCTCCTCTTATCCTTGTTTTTGTTTATGTTTTGGATTTTCACAAATTACCATTACTTTACCTTTACGACGAATAACTTTACATTTTTCGCACATAGGTTTCACTGATGGTCTTACTTTCATATAGATATACCTCCTTGTTTATTAGAGAAAATGTCTCTATAAACCGATAATTTCTAAGCTGGATAAACCAGACCGGTATATAAATTCAATTTCGGAGTGCAAATTATTTGAAACGATAAGTAATTCTTCCGCGTGTCAGATCGTATGGAGAAAGCTCAACTGTCACTTTATCTCCAGGTAAAATACGAATGTAATGCATGCGAATTTTACCAGAAACAGTTGCCAGTACTTTATGACCATTTTCGAGTTCAACGTTGAACATCGCGTTTGGTAGAGTTTCTTGCACAACGCCTTCTACTTCAATAACATCTTCCTTTGCCATATGTTTGCTACCTCCTTCTTGTATTCTTGGATTTGTTCCTGATGCAGGCCTAATCCTTTCAGTGTAACTATTTCTCTTACATGAAAAAAACGTAAAACATGCAAAAATGGATGCACTTCATTAAAAGGCAACACATTTCGCCAGCTTTGCAGACAACCTGTAAAAGTGAAATCCGTAAAAACCAGAAGAACTGTCACTCGCAAAAACATTGCGGCTGAACAGATCAGGGTAGAACATATACGTCATTCGGATGATCTTCAAACGGTTCTCTCGTTCATCATGATTTGCTTAGATGCCTTTAATTCCACTGCCAATTATCCATTATACTACAAATCAAACCAATTTGCACGCATTGATTTTGACAGTGATTTCAGCACAGCTTACTCCTCAAAAAGAAGCAAGAATTTTTTCCACATCTACAAAAACGTCATTAATATCTTGCTCGCCGTTTATGCTATGAAGTTTACCTTTTTCAGAGTAAAAATCAAGAAGCGGCTTGGTCTGTTTCATATTGACATTTAGTCGATTTTCAACAGTTTCTTTTTTGTCATCCTCGCGTTGGTAAAGTTCTCCACCATCTAAATCGCATTTCCCAGGAACTTTTGGCGGGTTATAGATTTCATGGTAAGTTTTACCGCAAGTCTGACAAATCCAACGACCTGTAAGACGTTTCATTAAAACATCTTTATCAACTTCAATGTTAATGACAGCATCAAGTTCTGTCCCTAAATCACTTAGAATATTTTCTAACTCTTCTGCTTGTTCCACCGTACGCGGAAAACCATCAAGCAAGAAACCATTCTTAGCATCATCTTCGGCCAAACGTTCACGAACGATACCATTTGTTACTTCATCAGGAACAAGATCGCCATTATCCATAAAGGATTTAGCTTTCTTTCCTAATTCCGTATTATTTTTCATAGCTGCTCGGAACATATCTCCAGTGGAAATATGAGGAATGTTGTATTTCTCAACAATCTGTTCCGCTTGTGTGCCTTTTCCGGCGCCGGGCAGTCCCATTAATACTAATTTCAACTGTTTCGCCCCTTATTACGCGCTAGCTCCTGCTAGGAAGTCCTAACAAGAACTGCGTGTTATTTGATAAATCCCCGATAGTTCCTTTTTACAAGTTGTCCTTCGAGTTGTTTCGTAGTATCTAATGCTACCCCGATAACAATTAGTAGGCTTGTACCACCAACGGCAAGTGACTGCGGTAAACTAAACACAGTAGTACCGATAGTTGGAAGTATAGCAACCGCTGAAAGGAAAATTGCACCAACAAATGTTAGACGGTAAAGTACCGATGTAAGATAAGCTTGTGTTTCCCGACCAGGACGTTTACTAGGAATATACCCACCTTGCTTTTTCAAGTTGTCCGCAACTTTCTCAGGGTTCACTTGAATGAAAGCATAGAAATAAGTGAAAGCAACAATTAGTGCAACATATAAAATCATACCAATTGGTTTTGTGTAATCAAACACGTCTTTCAATACTTTTACAACATCGTTACTTTGATCAAAGAAAGTAAGGATAGTTTGCGGTGTAATAATAAATGCACTTGCAAAGATAACTGGGATAACTCCGGCAGAGTTAAGTTTTAATGGCAAATGAGTTGCTTGCGCGCCCGATTGTTTTGCTCCTGCTACACGTTTAGAGTATTGAATTGGAATTTTACGAAGTGCTTGTTGGAAGAAGATAACAGCTACAACAATAGCTAGAATTGCAACTCCCACACCTGCTAACGTTAAAATGTGTAAGAACAGTTGATCACCAGCGTTTTCAATTTGCGAAACATATAATTGACGCACTCCATCAGGAATACGCGCAACAATACCTGCAAAGATAATAATAGAAACACCATTACCAACGCCTTTAACAGTGATTTGTTCACCTAACCACATTAAGAACATTGTACCGGTAGTTAAAACGATTGCAATAATCGCATATCTACCAATGGATGGTTCAATAACCAAACCAGCAGATGACATGCGGTTAAATCCGTATGCCATACCGAATGCTTCGATTAAACCAAGTCCAATCGTCATGTATCTAGTAAGTTGATTGAGTTTTTTACGACCCATTTCCCCTTGCTTAGACCATTCAGTTAACTTGGGAACAACATCCATTTGAAGTAACTGAACAATAATGGAAGATGTAATGTAAGGCATTACACCCATAGCAAAAATTGAGAAGTTTTTTAAAGCCCCACCATTAAATGTGTTTAAGAACCCCAAAATACCGCCATCCATACTAGACTGTAAAGCAGCTGCGTTAACTCCCGGTACTGGCACGAATGTACCAATACGGAAAATAACTAGCATAGCTAATGTAAATAGTATTTTTTTACGGATATCCGCTACTTTGAAGAAGTTCGCTAACGTTTGAAACATTAGATCACCTCAGTTTTTCCGCCAGCTGCTTCAATTGCTTCTTTAGCAGCTGCAGAGAATTTGTTCGCTTTCACAGTAAGTTTTTTCTCGATATTTCCATCAGATAAAATCTTGATCCCGGATTTTTCGTTGCGAATAATTCCAGTTTCAATTAAAAGTTCTGGTGTTACTTCTGTACCATCTTCAAAGCGGTTTAAAACATCTAAGTTCACGATAGCAAATTCTTTACGGTTGATATTTGTGAATCCACGTTTTGGAATACGACGGAAAAGTGGAAGTTGTCCACCTTCAAAGCCTAAACGTACGCCACCACCAGAACGAGCTTTTTGTCCTTTATGACCGCGTCCTGAAGTTTTGCCGTTACCAGAGCCTGTTCCACGACCAACACGATTACGTTCTTTACGAGAACCTTCTGAAGGCTTAAGTTCATGTAGTTTCATGTCAAGCACCTCCTCCTATTTAACAAATTCTATCAATTACATATTATTATATTAAGCTTAAACTTCTTTGACGTCCACTAAATGACTTACTTTAGTGATCATCCCACGAATTGCAGGATTATCTTCTTTAACCACTACAGAATTTGTTTTACCAAGACCTAATGCTTGAACAGTTTTGCGTTGTGGTTGAGGGCGTCCGATTAAGCTACGTTTTAAAGTGATTTCTAACTTCGCCATAACGATAATTCCCTCCTTATCCTAACAATTCTTCTACTGTTTTGCCACGAAGTTTCGCAACATCTTCAGCGTTTTTAAGTTGTTTAATTCCGTCGATTGTAGCACGTACCATGTTAATTGGTGTATTAGATCCAAGCGATTTGGAAGATACATCAGCAACACCAGCAAGTTCTAGGACCGCACGAACGGGACCACCAGCAGTTACACCGGAACCGGCACTAGCTGGTTTAAGAAGAATTTCTCCGCCACCAAAATGTCCGACTACAGTGTGTGGAATAGTTGTGTCTACAGTTGGTACAAGCACCATGTTCTTTTTAGCATCCTCAACAGCTTTGCGGATTGCATCTGGAACTTCTTGTGCTTTACCAGTACCGAAACCAACATGACCATTTTTGTCTCCAACAACAACAAGTGCTGTGAAACGGAAACGACGTCCACCTTTAACTACTTTAGCAACACGGTTGATTGTAACAACGCGTTCTTCTAAATCTAATTTGTTTCCATCAATTTGCTCAGGCATGTAATATGTCCCTCCTTCTTATTAAAATTCTAGTCCATTTTCGCGAGCTGCTTCAGCAAGAGCTTTCACGCGGCCATGATATAAGTATCCTCCACGGTCAAAAGTGACAGAAGTAATACCTTTTTCGGAAGCACGTTTAGCAACTAGTTCGCCAACTTTGCTTGCTGCATCAACTTTGGATTCAGCAGAACCGAAATCTTTATCTAAATTAGACGCACTTGCAAGTGTCACACCATTTACATCATCAATAATTTGAGCATAAATGTTTTTGTTTGAACGGAATACGTTTAAACGTGGACGACTTTCAGTTCCAGAAATCTTAGAACGAACACGAGCATGTCTTTTTTTACGTACTTTATTTTTGTCGATTTTGGTAATCACACGACTCACCTCTTCTCTCATTTGCCTAATTAAGCGGCATTATTTACCAGTTTTACCTTCTTTACGGCGTACATGTTCGCCTTCGTAACGAATACCTTTACCTTTATACGGCTCTGGTGGACGTACAGCACGAATGTTTGCAGCTAACTCGCCAACGTGTTCTTTGTTGTAGCCTTTAACAATCACTTGTGTGTTTGCAGGAACTTCAATATCTACGCCTTTAGGAGCAACAAACTCTACTGGATGAGAGTACCCTACGTTAAGAACAAGTTTATCTCCTTGTTTTTGCGCACGGTAACCAACACCGATAAGTTCTAATTTCTTTTCATAACCCTCGGAAACTCCGACAACCATGTTATTAAGAATAGCACGAGTTGTACCATGAAGTGCACGGTGGTTTTTATTATCAGTCGGGCGAGAAACGTTAATTTCATTGCCTTCAATATTAATAGTAATTTCTGGGTTGAACTCTTTTACAAGTTCACCTTTAGGACCTTTAACTGTTGCTGTTGATCCATTAAGTGTAACTGTTACACCTGCAGGAATCACAATAGTTTTTTTACCTATACGGGACATTTATTGCACCTCCTTATGGTTTACTTTTTCTTACCAAACGTATGCTAATACTTCTCCGCCGACTTGTTTAGCACGGGCTTCTTTGTCGGTTAAAACACCGTGGGAAGTAGAAACGATTGCGATACCTAGACCGTTAAGTACTTTAGGCACCTCAGTTGATTTTGCATATACACGTAAACCTGGTTTACTAATACGTTTCAAACCAGTGATTACACGTTCGCCAGTCGCTCCATATTTTAAGAAAACACGGATTGTTCCAGCATTGTCATCTTCAATATACTCAACGTCACGGATAAAACCTTCACGCTTCAATATCTCAGCAATTTCTTTTTTGATTTTGGATGCAGGCAGTTCTAATTTATCATGTTTAACCATGTTTGCATTACGAATGCGAGTTAGAAAATCTGCAATTGGATCTGTCATCACCATGTATAATACCCTCCTTCCTTAAACTCTTTCTTACCAGCTTGCTTTTTTCACGCCGGGAATTTGACCTTTATAGGCAAGTTCACGGAAACAAATACGGCATAATTTAAATTTGCGAATAACGGAATGTGGACGACCACAACGTTCACAACGAGTATATGCTTGAACAGCGTATTTTGGTGTACGTTTTTGCTTCGCGATCATGGATTTCTTAGCCACGTTTTCGCCTCCCTACTAAAATTAGTTTTGATTACTTTTGAAATGGCATCCCTAGTTGAGTAAGTAACTCATGAGATTCTTCATCACTTTTGGCAGTTGTAACGATTACTACGTCCATACCGCGTACTTTTGATACTTGATCGTAATCAATTTCAGGGAAAATAAGTTGCTCTCTTACACCCAACGTATAGTTGCCACGGCCATCGAAAGCTTTTTTCGATACACCACGGAAATCACGAACACGTGGAAGTGAAACAGTAACTAATTTATCTAAGAAATCATACATGCGTTCACCACGTAAAGTTACTTTAGCACCGATTGGCATTCCTTCACGAAGACGGAAACCAGCGATAGAATTTTTTGCTTTTGTAATTACAGGTTTTTGACCAGTGATAAGAGCTAACTCCTCAACTGCACTGTCTAAAACTTTTGCATTTGCTGTAGCGTCACCAACACCAGTGTTGATTACGATTTTATCTATTTTTGGAACCTCCATTACGGAGTCATAATTGAATTTGCTCATTAAAGCAGGAACAATTTCCTTAAGATATTGATCTTTAAGGCGATTCATGTAATATTCCCTCCTTCCTACGACTATTATTTATCTATTACTTCACCGGATTTTTTTGCTACGCGTACTTTTTTATCACCTTTAACTTCGTAGCCTACACGAGTAGGTTCGCCAGTTTTAGGGTCAATTAGCATTACGTTTGAAACATGGATTGGTGCTTCAACATTCAAGATTCCGCCTTGCGGGTTGATGTTGGAAGGTTTAGTATGTTTTTTAACCATATTGATTCCTTCGATAAGTACACGGTCCTTTTTCGGAAATGCTGCGAGCACTTTGCCGGATTTGCCTTTATCTTTACCAGTAATAACTTTTACTTTATCACCTTTTTTGACATGCATTGGTATAGCACCTCCTTGATTTCTTGGAACTTAATTTTTAAAGAACTTCTGGAGCTAAAGAAACGATCTTCATAAAGTTGTTTTCACGAAGTTCGCGAGCAACAGGTCCAAAAATACGTGTTCCACGAGGACTTTTATCGTCACGGATAATGACACATGCATTTTCATCAAACTTGATGTAAGAACCGTCTTGACGACGTGCTCCACTCTTAGTACGAACGATTACTGCTTTAACAACTTCACCTTTTTTGACAACGCCGCCTGGTGTTGCTTGTTTAACGGTACACACGACAACATCACCAATGTTAGCAGTTTTGCGTCCTGATCCACCTAGCACTTTAATAGTTAACACTTCACGTGCGCCAGAGTTATCAGCCACTTTCATACGACTTTCTTGTTGAATCATTAGGACACCCTCCTTCCAGAATAACGGGTCGGAAAAATTGCGCTCGGCAACTCTTCACAATCTATTTTTAACTTTTGATTTAGATAATTACTGCTTCTTCTACAACTTCTAATAAACGGAAATGTTTAGTTGCAGATAATGGACGAGTTTCGGAAATACGAACTACATCGCCAGTTTTTGCAATGTTATTTTCATCATGCGCTTTGAATTTTTTAGAATACTTCACGCGTTTACCGTACAAACCATGTTTCTTGTACGTTTCAACAACCACGGTAATTGTTTTATCCATTTTATCGGATACAACACGACCAGTATAAACTTTACGTTGGTTACGGTCAGCCATGTATTAAAACCTCCTTACGATTCTTTTTTAAGCAAGTTCTCTTTCTCGAACGATTGTTTTCATACGGGCAATTGCTTTACGAACCTCACGAATACGTGCGGTGTTTTCTAATTGACCAGTAGCTAATTGAAAGCGCAGGTTGAAGAGCTCTTCTTTCAAAGCTTTTTCTTGATCTTGGATTTCGGTAGTGGATAAATCACGGATATCATTAGCTTTCATTTGCTTCACCACCAATTTCTTCACGTTTAACGATCTTAGTTTTGACCGGCAGTTTGTGTGCTGCTAGACGTAATGCTTCACGCGCTACATCTTCAGGAACACCTGCGATTTCAAACATAATTTTGCCACGTTTAACTGGGCTTACCCAACCTTCCGGAGCACCTTTACCTTTACCCATCCGAACCCCGATTGGTTTAGAAGTGTAAGATTTATGAGGGAAAATTTTAATCCAAACTTTACCGCCACGTTTCATGTAACGAGTCATTGCGATACGAGCTGCTTCGATTTGACGGTTTGTGATCCAAGAAGCTTCAACTGCTTGAAGACCATATTCACCAAATGCAACTTCAGTTCCGCCTTTCGCGCGTCCACGCATGTTTCCGCGGAATTCACGACGGTATTTTACACGTTTAGGAACTAACATTATTATTTTCCTCCTTCCACATTGTTTTTCTTCGTAGGAAGGACTTCACCACGGTAGATCCAGACTTTAACGCCTAGTTTACCATAAGTTGTGTCAGCTTCTTCCCATGCGTAGTCGATGTCGGCACGCAATGTATGAAGAGGTACTGTTCCTTCGCTATAGTGTTCAGCACGAGCGATATCCGCTCCGCCAAGACGACCAGATACTTGAGTTTTGATACCTTTTGCTCCAGCACGCATAGTACGTTGGATAGCTTGTTTTTGCGCACGACGGAAAGATACACGACCTTCCAATTGACGAGCGATGTTTTCAGCAACCAATTTTGCGTCTAGGTCAGCACGTTTGATTTCTACGATATTGATATGAACACGTTTTTGAGTAAGTTCGTTTAAGTTTTTGCGTAATGCTTCAACTTCAGAACCACCTTTACCGATAACCATACCAGGTTTAGCAGTATGAATAGTGATATTCACACGGTTAGCTGCACGTTCGATTTCTACGCGAGAAACAGAAGCGTCAGATAAACGTTTTGCAACATAATCACGGATGCGTAAATCTTCATGTAAGAAGTCCGCATAATCTTTTTCCGCGTACCATTTGGAGTCCCAATCACGGATGACACCGATACGCATACCTATTGGATGTACTTTTTGACCCACGAATTATCCCTCCTTCACTTCAGATACCACAACTGTAATGTGGCTAGTACGTTTGTTGATTGCACTTGCACGACCTTGTGCACGTGGACGGAAACGTTTAAGTGTTGGACCTTCGTCAACAAATGCTTCCTCTACTACAAGGTTGTTAATGTCTAAATCATAGTTATGCTCTGCGTTAGCAATAGCGGATTTTAATACTTTTTCAATAATTGGGGAAGCCGATCTTGGAGTATACTTCAAGATTGCAATTGCTTCGCCAACTTGCTTGCCTCGAATTAAATCAATGACGATTCTAGCTTTGCGAGGAGCAATACGAACCGTTTTGGCAACGGCTTTTGCGCTTGTAACTTCACTTGCCATTAGGATATCCTCCTCTCAAATTAGCGTTTAGTTTTTTTATCGTCGCCCGCATGACCGCGGTACGTACGAGTTGGTGCGAATTCGCCCAGTTTGTGTCCTACCATATCTTCTTGAACATAAACAGGAACGTGTTTACGTCCATCATATACTGCGATTGTTTGTCCAACAAAAGTTGGGAAAATCGTGGAGCGACGAGACCAAGTTTTAATTACTTGTTTCTTTTCGCTTTCTGCTGCTGCTTCCACTTTCTTCATCAAGTGGTCATCAACAAAAGGTCCTTTTTTCAAACTACGACCCATGACGGAACCTCCCTTCGCATAGTCAGGAAGCTGAGAACGCTTGTCCTCGCTATCCTGCTACCAATTTTATTCAATCTATTAATCCGATTATTTTTTCTTACGACGACGTACGATAAATTTATCGGAGTTGTTGTTTTTCTTACGAGTTTTGTATCCAAGAGTTGGTTTACCCCAAGGAGACATTGGTGATTTACGACCGATTGGAGCTTTACCTTCACCACCACCGTGTGGGTGATCATTCGGGTTCATTACAGACCCACGAACAGTTGGGCGTTTACCCATCCAACGTGAACGACCTGCTTTACCAATGTTGATAAGTTCGTGTTGTTCATTACCAACTTGACCGATTGTAGCACGACAAGTAGCAAGGATCATGCGAACTTCACCAGAGTTTAAGCGGATTAATACGTATTTACCTTCTTTACCAAGCACTTGAGCACTTGTTCCAGCAGAACGTACTAATTGTCCACCTTTACCAGGTTTCATTTCGATATTGTGGATAACAGTACCCACTGGAATATCTTTTAATTCTAGTGCATTACCGATTTTGATGTCGGCTTCTGCTCCCGAATAAATTGTTTGACCTACTTCAAGGCCTTTCGCTGCGATAATGTAGCGTTTTTCTCCATCAGCATAGTTGATTAGAGCAATATTAGCAGAACGGTTTGGATCGTACTCGATTGTTGCAACGCGTCCTGGAATACCATCTTTGTTACGTTTGAAATCAATCACGCGGTATTGGCGTTTATGGCCACCGCCGTGATGACGAACAGTTAACTTACCTTGGTTATTGCGTCCGGCTTTCTTTTTAAGAGGACGTAGTAAAGATTTTTCTGGAGTACTTGTAGTAATCTCAGCAAAATCAGAACTAGTCATATGCCGGCGCCCGTTAGTGGTAGGTTTATACTTTTTGATCGCCATTGTTTCCCCTCCTCGTTAGATTTATTTAAAGTTAGTCGAATTATACTTCAAAGAATTGAATTTCTTTGCTGTCAGCTGTAACAGTAACAATCGCTTTACGGCGTTTGTTAGTGTAACCTGCATAACGGCCCATACGTTTAAGTTTGCCTTTGTAATTCATTACGTTTACTTTAGCTACTTTCACGTCGAAAATTTCTTCGATTGCGTATTTTACTTGCGTTTTAGTTGCGCGAGTATCTACTTCAAATGTATATTTCTTATCGTCGAGAATACTTGTAGATTCTTCAGTTACAACCGGGCGCTTAATGATGTCGCGTGCATCCATTATGCGAGCACCTCCTCTACTTTTTCGACAGCTGCTTTAGTGATAATTAATTTATCATGTTTAGCAACTTCTAGTACTGAGATACTTTCAGCTGGAATAACTGTAATGCCTTGTAAGTTGCGTGCAGATAATTCTACATTTTCACTTTCACCAGCAACTACGATTAGTGCCTTAGTATCTACAGAGATATTTTTAAGAAAAGCCGCAAATTCTTTTGTTTTAGGTGCATCGAAAGTCAAACCTTCAAGTACAACTAATTTTTCTTCATTTACTTTAGAAGAAAGAATTGATTTAATCGCTAAACGACGAACTTTCTTAGGTAATTTGTAAGCGTATGAACGAGGTGTTGGGCCGAATACGACACCACCGCCGCGCCATTGTGGGGAACGGATTGAACCTTGACGGGCACGACCTGTACCTTTTTGACGCCATGGTTTACGTCCGCCACCACGTACTTCTGAACGATTTTTTACTTTGTGTGTCCCTTGACGTAGGGATGCACGTTGGCTCAAAATCACATCAACAACAACTTTTTCATTTGGTTCGATACCGAAAACAGTGTCGTTTAAAGTAATTTCGCCAGCGTTTGTTCCATCTTGTTTAAGTAAGCTTAATTTTGGCATTCGTTAGTCCTCCTTTCCAAATGAATTATTTTGCTTTAGTAGCAGTTTTAATTTGAACTAATGCTTTTTTAGCGCCTGGAACGTTACCTTTTACTAAAAGAACGTTCTTTTCAACGTCTACTTTAACGATTTCTAGGTTTTGGATAGTGATTTGCTCTCCACCCATACGACCTGGAAGTAGTTTATTTTTGAAAACACGGTTAGGTGCTACAGGACCCATTGAACCTGGGCGACGATGGTAACGGGAACCGTGGGCCATAGGGCCGCGTGATTGTCCGTGGCGTTTAATAACACCTTGGAATCCTTTACCTTTCGATACGCCTGTCGCGTCGATGATGTCACCTTCTGCGAATACGTCTACTTTTACTTCTGCACCAATCTCATACTCGTCTAAGTTTACATCGCGGAATTCGCGAATGAAGCGCTTAGGAGTAGTATTGGCTTTTGCTACATGACCTTGTTCGGGTTTGTTTGACAATTTTGCTCTCTTATCTTCGAAACCGATTTGTACAGCTTCATAGCCGTCAGTTTCAACAGTTTTCTTTTGAAGTACCACGTTTTGTGCTGCTTCGATTACTGTTACTGGAATAAGTTCGCCGTTTTCAGTGAAAACTTGTGTCATCCCTACTTTTCTACCTAAGATTCCTTTGGTCATGAGTCACACCTCCTGTTAATTTAATTTATTATTATTATAGTTTGATTTCGATGTCCACACCGCTTGGCAAGTCTAAACGCATCAAGCTATCAACTGTTTGTGGTGTTGGATTAACGATGTCGATTAAACGTTTGTGTGTACGCATTTCGAATTGCTCACGAGAATCTTTATATTTGTGGACCGCACGCAAGACTGTGTAGATTGACTTCTCTGTTGGAAGTGGAATCGGACCAGATACGGAAGCACCTGAGCGTTTCGCTGTTTCTACAATCTTTTCTGCTGATTGATCCAAAATACGGTGATCATACGCTTTTAAACGAATACGAATTTTTTGTTTTGCCATTACTTTCCCTCCTTTTCGCCTACTTTTAAAATAGACATTCTCCGTGAAAATTACCTGAACATCCGCCATGGCAAAGCGGCCGGGTGTGTCAGCAACCTTTCACTTCATCACATGGGCATTCCCAGCAATACCGGGGTGCTCATTGTCAAAAGGGCAGACCAATGCCTGTCCATTTGCACTTTATCTATTATACACGGGTTAGGGGTAGTAATCAACCGCTTTTTGAAAAAAGTTTTAAGTTATTTTCATAGAAGCTATTATATAGAAGAATCTAGTTTGGTTAGAAGACGAAAAACCTTTCATAGCAGTATTTCCCGCATTTTCAATAAAACAAAAAAACACTCGTTAGTCGAATGTTTTTAAGAAGTTCGCAGCAATATAAGCCCGGCGGTTAGAAGTAACATGATACAAAAAGCGACAAAATCGATAAAGTGCCAGTGAAGAATTCGAAAACGAGTTCGCCCTTCTCCTCCTTGATAACCCCTAGCCTCCATCGCATCAGCTAACTCTTCAGCTCGATTAAAAGAACTAACGAAAAGCGGAATAAAGATCGGGACCACTACCCTCATCTGTTCGAATATGTTCCCTTCGCCAAAATCGACTCCACGCGCGCGCTGAGCTTTCATAATTTTATCCGTTTCGCCCATGAGCGTCGGAATAAAACGTAAGGCAACAGAAATCATCAGGGCGATGTCATTAACAGGTACTTTAAGTATTGCAAAAGGACGAAGAATATACGCAATTGCATCTGTTAAGTTCATTGGGGTAGTTGTTAAGGTGATAACTGTTGACATAATGATTATTAATACAAAGCGTAAAAATACAAATACACCATTCAAAAGGCCAAAAGAAGAAATTGTAAAAGGACCCCAATCGAAATAAATCGTTCCACCACTCGCAAATAGGATTTGCATCACAACAGTGAATAAGATTAACCATATGAGTGGTTTAACACCTTTTATAAAAACTTTCAATTTTATCCCTGTCATTTGGACAACTATTAGTGTAAACAAAACCATTAAAGCATATGTCCACCAGTTATTTGCTAAAAATAAAATTCCAATATAATAAAATCCAGCTAGTAGTTTTGTTCTTGCGTCAAGCCTATGAATCAAGGACTCCCCTGGAACAAAACGACCTAATATCAGTTTTTCTATCATTCAAAGAAGCCCCCTTCACTCACGCCAATTGTTGAATGACAACGCTAACCGCCATCAAAAAGGTTAAAGTTGCATTAATCAATACAAAATTACGTATACCAATAACAAATGTTTTTGATTTTACTTGTTCTTTATTAAATTTAACTAAATTACGATAAATCGGATAAACTGCTAGGAGCGACACCAACATGATTGGATGCAAGAAATGAATTAACACAGAAACAATCACGGCTAAGAACGATGCATAGTATAGCGTATTAAAAAGGAGAACTCCCATTTTTCTACCTATATAATAAGGAAGTGTATACCGATGATTTCTAATATCCTCATCTAAATCACACAAATTATTAGCTAACATAATATTTGCTATCGTGAAAATACATGGTAAGGATACCACACCTATCCGAATAATTTCTATCAGATTAAACTGGATAGTTACCATTTCACCTTGCCAAAGTAAATTCGCAATTCCAGCATCGTATGCATTTACATACACAGCTAAGAAGAAAATACCAAACCCCATAGTAACCCCAGAAAAAATCTCTCCAAGCGGCATCCGAGAGAGTGGCACAGGACCAAATGTATACAAAATGCCAATACAAAAACATACAAATCCAATTAATAACACAAGCAAATCTGTGCGGAAAACAAGCCAAACACCTAAACCAGTCGCAATGAAAAACATTAGAAATATAGTAATAATAACTGTCCGTTCTGGAATTTGTTGCTGCCCAATAACATTACTTGTCGTTCGGTAATCGTAGTCATGATTATCAGTTGCTTTACGGTAATCCATATAATTATTAATCGCGGTAGTTGTTAAATCAAAAATTAACATGGAACCAAAAAATATCAATGTGTTAATAGGCTTAAACATATCATATTGATATACAACGAATAACGTTCCTAACATAAACGGAAATACACTAGCTATCTTCGTCTGGATTTCAACCAACTTTAGGAATGACGATATTGACATAACACCTTTTTAACCCCTTTCTATCATACTTGCGAGCAGACTTCAGTTAAAAGCCTGCTCACTTTCTACTATATATTATTTTACTTTTCCAAAGTATCCATTTGGAAGTTTTTATCTGTTAATTCAAACTGTCCTTTTAGTCCGGATGTTTCGTATACTTTTTTCTCTTTACTAATAAAAATAGCGTCTACACCTTTAAACTTCTCAATGTAGTCCATTCCGCCTTGAATGCCTTTAGAGAAAGTAGCTGTTGATAAACCATCACCATCGATAGATTTTTTAGATACAATAGACACACCCGCAATATCATTGTCAAACGGATACCCAGTTTTCGGGTCTAAAATGTGATGATATGTTTTGCCATCCACTTCTAGGTAACGTTCATAAATCCCAGAAGTTACAATAGACATGTCGGATTCCGGAAGTTTTCCGATAACACTACCGCGCGGGGAAAACGGATCTTGAATTCCAACATTCCATTTATTTCCATTAGGATTTTTTCCTTGAACATAAATATTTCCACCTAAATCAATAATGGATGTAGTTACTTTGTTATCTTTAAACACTTTTAATGTTTCGTCAGTGATGAATCCTTTAGCAATTGCTCCTAAATCAAGTTCCATGCCTTCTTTTTCTAGGTAAACTGTTTGCTCTTTGTCATTCATTTTTACATCTTTATAATTAATCAATGGTAATACTGCATCAATTTCTGCTTGAGAAGGTTTGCGAGCATCGGAAAAACCAATATGCCATAAAGAAGTAAGTGGTCCAATGGTAATGTCAAAGCTACCACCAGAGTTTTCCGAGTATTTCAGTCCTTCTTGGATTAAATAGTAGACATCTTTAGAAACTTTTACCGGCTTCTTCCCTGCTTGTTCGTTTATTTTATCCACTTCTGATGTTTTTTCTGAATCGCTTGTAGTAATTTTTGCCGCTAAATCTTTAATGCGATCAAAACCTTTATCTAGAACGTCTTCTTTGCCTTTGTCATAGATTTTAAGTGTAACTACTGTTCCCATTAGGAAATCAGTTTTAGAATAAGGTTGTTCCAAAAGTGTTTTAGAGTCACTTGGTTCTTTTTTTGAATTGTTATTAGAATTTCCGCATGCTGACACCACAAGCGCGAGTACGATAACTGATAATATTATTTTCCATTTCTTCATTAGCTTTTCACCTTTCTAATCCGTGATCTTTACTTGAATAACTATAGCGTAAAAAAAAGAATAAATCTACAATAAAAAGGCTTAATTTCTCTGTTTTGCGATAAAAAAATCGGCTAGCCCCAGAATTAGGGCCAGCCGTTTTGTGCATTTCATTGTACTAATTATTCAGCTTCTACTAGGTTGTACACTTTGATAGTGTCAGTATTACCATTTTGTGCAGCATTTTGAAGTTGAGCTGCGTAGATTTTGAATTGGTTAGAAGAGTTAGTAGCACCAGAAACAGTGTCTACTGCAGCAACGTCTTGTTTCTCTACTAGAGATTTATTAAGTGCTGGGATGTATTCTTTTGGACCAGTACCAGATTTAGCTTTCATGTTTTTCTCGTAATCAGCGTCGTCTGATTTAAGTTTGCCGTCTTTGTCAACATAGTTGTAGTCAGATTTAGTGATTTTGCCATCTTTAACGTCCATGTTGAATACTACACGGTAACCATGTGCGTAGTTTTGTTCTTCAAGTTTGTAAGTTCCATCTTCCATTTTAGCTAGGTTGTTGATGGAAATTGTAGTTGTATCAGCTTTTTGAGCTGCTTGGATTAATTGGTTAGCATAGTTGATGAAAGCGTCAGAAGAATGAGTCGCTCCTGAAACTACTTCTACAGATGCTGCAGATTGATTTTTAACTAAAGAATCACTTAATTGTTTCAAGTATTCTTGAGGACCAGTTCCTACTTTATCTTTCATTGCTTTTTCGTAGTCTGCATCTTCGGATTTAAGTTTGCCGTCTTTGTTTTTGTAATCATAGTTAGCTTTAGTGATTTTACCATCTTTAACTTCGATTGACATGAAACCTTTCCAGCCTTTGTCGTCGAAATTCTTTTCTTCTAATTTGTAAGTACCATCAGTCATAGTACCATCTGTTTTAGCTGTTTTCTTTGTTTCTGTTTGTTTTGTGTCTGTGCTCTTCTTGTCTTTGCTGCTGTCGTCGCTACTACCGCAACCTACTAGTAATAAGCTTGAAGCCATTACTACGGTAATACCCATTGCTACTTTTTTCAATTTCATATTTGCTCCCACCTTTTGTTTTATTAAAACCTTCTTTGTGATAACGTGAACACAAACGAATAGTCTGCGAAAGCGATATCACTTTTACAATACAAATGATACCACCAGCTCGTGCTTTTGTCTACTGTAATTCTAAAGACATAATTCATCTAATTTTCAAAATAATGACTATTGATATATAAAACTTGGGTAAAACCATCATTTTCTAGCAAAATAGCATACAAAAATGTCTAACAACCTAGATAAAACAAGGACTTTTAGCCTGCTCAAATATATAAAATTTGTATAAAGTCCTATTTTTCGGTTTTTAGATTAGAATTGTTCTTTACTATCTAGACATTAGTAGGATGTTTCTGTTAAACTATGATAGGTTATAATAATACTGTGGGGAATTTTGGACTCATTTTATTTTTGTGAATAAACTTACAAGGAGTTGAGGAAGCATATGCCTGAAAAGAATATCGTTTTAATTGGGGCAGGATATGCAGGTGTACACGCTGCTAAGAAATTAGCTAAGAAATACAAGAAAGACAAAGACGTCAATATTACATTAATCGATCGTCATTCGTATCACACAATGATGACTGAACTTCATGAGGTTGCTGGTGGTCGTGTTGAACCAACTGCAATTCAATATGATTTACGTCGCTTGTTTAATAGAACAAAAGTTAATCTTGTAACTGATAACGTGACACATGTAGATCACGATAAGAAAGTTGTAACAACAGAACACGGAAGCTATCCGTTCGATTACCTAGTACTTGGTATGGGCGGAGAACCTAATGATTTCGGGACTCCAGGTGTTGGCGAAAACGGCTTTACACTTTGGTCTTGGGAAGATTCTGTTAAATTACGCAATCATATTGAAGAAACAGTAACTAAAGCATCCCGCGAACAAGACGTTGAAAAACGTAAAGCAATGTTAACATTCGTTGTTTGTGGATCTGGTTTTACTGGTATCGAAATGGTTGGGGAACTTTTAGAATGGAAAGATCGTCTAGCTAAAGATAACAAAATTGATGCATCTGAAATTAAACTGGTAGTAGTAGAAGCTGCTCCAACAATCCTAAACATGCTTGAAAGAAGAGACGCAGATAAAGCAGAACGTTACATGGTTAAAAAAGGTATTGAAATCATGAAAAACGCTGCAATTGTTGAAGTTAAACCTGAAAGCATCGTTCTTAAATCTGGCGAAGAGCTTCCAACAAGTACATTAATTTGGACTGCTGGTGTTCGCGCTAACTCTGATACAAAAGATTACGGTATGGAATCTGCTCGTGCAGGCCGTTTGAAAGTAAACCAATATATGGAAGCAGAAGGTCTTAAAGACGTTTATGTTGTTGGTGACCTTGCTTACTTTGAAGATGAAGATGGCAAACCAACGCCACAAATCGTTGAAGGCGCTGAACAAACTGCATTAACTGCAGCGAAAAGCATCATCGTTGAAATGAGCGGTACTGGCGAGAAAGAACCATTCCAAGGTAAATATCATGGTGTAATGGTTTCTATTGGAGCTAAATATGGTGTTGCTCACCTTGGTGGGATGCATTTATCTGGTTGGTTCGCTATTTTAATGAAACATATGGTTAACTTATATTACTTCTTCGGTATTCGCAGTGGTTATTACATGTGGCAATACATTATGCACGAATTCTTCCACATTAAAGACCACCGTAATATCTTCCGTGGATGGACTTCTCGTTACGGAAACGTACTTTGGGTTCTTCCTTTACGTGTATATCTAGGTTGGTTCTGGATTGACGAAGCACTTTCTAAAATCTACGGTGAAACTACATGGGATAAAGTAAGTTTTACTAATTTAAAACCTCTATTTAACGGGATTGGTTCTGATTCTTGGTTAACAGCAACAACTTCCAAAATGCCATTTGAATGGTTACAAACCGCTGCAACTTCTGGTGCTAGTCAAGCTGCTGGAGATGCTGCTGGTGCCGCTGCGACAAATGTAACTACACCAATTCTTAGTCATATGCCTGGTTGGTTTGAATGGATTATGAAACTTCTAATGCCAAACCTTGACGTTGCTCTAGTAATGCAAAAAGTTGTACCTTTTGTTGAACTTGCAATTGGTCTTGCTATGGTAGTTGGTTTATTCACTTGGCTTGTAAGTATCGGAAGTGCTGGGTTCCTAGTAATGTTCACTCTAAGCGCTATGCTTGGTTGGGACAAATTCTGGGCGTTACCAGCTTCTATCGCACTTCTAAACGGCGCTGGACGCACATTTGGTCTTGATTATTGGGCTGTTCCTTGGTTCCAAAAACATCTTGGTCACTGGTGGTACGGTAAGCCGAGATCCGTTTACAGAGACAAGTAATTTTGCTAGTTAAAATTTTAAATTAAAAATCGGGAGTGCATCCAAAAGCCAGTTTTGGCATAGGAGGTGCTTCCGTTTTTATTATTTGTTTATTTTTATGAACTTTTTCCTATTATATTTAGGCGTTATCCTTTAAAATAGGATTTGTACATGACATTTTGAAAGGAGGCAATATGGTGAAAAAGTACTTTTATATGGTAAAACGCTGGGATATTATAATTATTTTATCTCTTTGTATACTTTCCTTTTTACCAATTGCTATTTTTTCATATGTAAAAGCGAATGAACCTACTCCAGAAAATGGAACAAAGGAGCTTGTGGCGGTTATTTCTGTTGATAATAAAGAATATAAGACCGTTACACTCACTGGACATAAAGGGACTGAAAGCTTTGATGTGAAGCAACCAGATGGACATACTAACACGATTGAGGTTTCGGGAGAAGAAATTCGAATTAGTAAAGCCAATTGTAATGATCAGGTATGTGTTCGGACTGGAGCAATTGATAAACAAGGTGATACGGTCGTTTGCCTTCCGCATAAGTTAGTGATTGAAGTAAAAGCGAGCGACGGGAGTTCAGGCGATTCAGATGACCCAATTATCTCTTCCTGACCTTATCCTCTAATAGATAGGAAAGTGTTTTTATGACAAAAAACAGACGATTAGTATATATAGCACTTTTGGCTGCACAAGCTGTAGTCATTAGTTTACTCGAGCGGGCTATTCCGTTTCCATTTGCATTTGCTCCTGGAGCGAAACTAGGCCTTGCTAATATTATTACTTGTATTTCGCTTTATACCTTATCGGCAAAAGATACATTTATGATAATCTGCATTAGATTAGTATTATCCACTTTGCTTGGTGGGACTATATCGACTTTTATGTATAGTGCAGCGGGAGCTATTTTGAGTTTTCTTGGAATGTGGCTCGTACAACAACTTGGACCGAAACGTGTGAGCATCATTGGTGTTAGTGTTACTGGTGGGATTTTACATAATGTCGGACAACTCGTTATTGCAAGTTGGATTGCAGGAACTTGGTCGGTTATGCTTTATTTGCCAGTATTATCTTTTATCGGTATTCTTTCTGGAATCGCAGTTGGGATTGCGGCAAACTATTTGCTAAAAAACGTCCAAACTTTGCGAATGTTCGCTGATGCAAAACAAAGTCAAGCAGCACAAAAATAATTTTAAAAAAAGGAGTTCAATATGCAACTTCATGCTATGTGGGATGAGTATCCTGCACTTTCCAAAGATTTACAAGAAGTCTTACAAACAATTGAAGACAACATTAAAATTCGTGATAAACATGTAGAGCAAAACGTGAAAGATTTGATTCATGCCGGTGGAAAATTACTGCGCCCTGCTTTTGCGCTTCTTTCTGCTCAAGCTGGTCCTGACTATGATAAAGACCGCACTGTTTCTATCGCTGCTGCGCTTGAAGTGCTTCATATGGCAACATTGATTCATGATGATGTCGTTGATGATTCCCCATTACGTCGCGGCATCCCTACTATCCATTCAAAATATGGTCGTAATTATGCCGTTTATACAGGTGATTATTTATTCTGTATTTGTTTTAAAATTTTATCCGCGCATACTTCTTCCGTTGAAAATATCGAATTTAACAGTAAAAATATCGAAAAGATTTTAATGGGTGAACTGGATCAAATGCGCACAAGTTATAAAATGGATGTAACAGTTCGCGAATATTTATCGCGTATTTCTGGCAAAACAGCTCAACTATTTGCCCTTAGTTGTTATTCTGGTGCAACTGGCAGTAAAGCAACACGTATCACTGTAGCAAAATGTTATAATATTGGTCATTATCTTGGTATGGCTTTTCAAATTATTGATGACGTCTTGGATTACACAAGTACAGATGAAGGTCTTGGCAAACCTGTTTTAAATGATATGAAGCAAGGTATTTATTCGCTTCCCCTTATTTATGCAATGAAAGGTCACTTAGCAGAATTTGAACCGCTTCTTTCTCAAAAACTAGATATGACTGATGAAGCTTCCGAACAAGTTTTAGCACTTATCTCTAAATATAAGGGTGTCGAACAGGCATTCAAACTTGCCAACAAATATACAAATAAAGCGCTTCGTGAAATCAAAAAATTGCCAGCTGGCGTATATCGTGATGATATGTACCGCTTAACGAAAAGCATATTAGATAGAGATATTTAATACATTTAGAACATTGCTCTTTGCTTACTGAGTTCTGTTCTAAATTTTACCTCAATTTGTGAAAATACAAACATGAAAGCGTGATTAACGTGATTCAATTTTTAAAAATAGCCGCTCCTATTCTTTTATCTTTTACCTTAGTTGCCTGTAGTTCTGCAAGTGAAGAAACGAAGAAAATTACTGCTCCGATTGAAAAAGACCGTGATTTATCAATAATTGAAACGACCGATGTTCATTATTTTGCGCCATCACTCACTGATGGCGGGCGGGCATTCCAAAAATATCTAGCCGCTGGTGATGGAAAGCAATTGGCATATAGCGATGAAATAACCAATGCTTTTTTAACAGATGTCGAAACTAAAAAGGCTGATGTTTTAATTATTAGCGGCGATCTGACTAATAATGGCGAAAAAACTAGCCATGAAGAATTAGCAAAAAAATTAGCGCAAGTAGAAAAAACAGGTACCCAAGTATTTGTTGTTCCTGGTAATCACGATATAAACAATCCATGGGCTCGAAAATTCGAGAAAGACAAACAATTACCGACCGATACTGTATCACCAGCAGATTTCAGCAAAATTTATAATCATTTTGGTTACGAAGATGCTATTTCTGAAGATGATTTTTCGCTAAGCTATTTAGCAGCACCTTCATCCAAGGTTTGGCTCCTCATGCTTGATACAGCTATTTATAAAACCAATATGCAGCAAGGCTCTCCAACGACAGAAGGTGGTTTAACAGCTGGCACATTAGATTGGATTAAAGAATGTAGCGCCTTAGCGAAAAAAAATGGTGTAAAACTTATTCCAGTTATGCACCACAATTTAACCGATCATAATGATGTTATTCAAAAGGGCTACACAATCAATTACAACCAACAAGTAATCGATGCTCTTACAGCTGGCAATATGAAATTTTCTTTGAGTGGGCATATTCACACCCAAAACATCCGATCTGCCAAAAGTTCAGATGGTAAAGAAATTACTGATATTGTGACAAACGCTCTTTCTGTCTATCCCCATAAATACGGGAACCTTACCTACAGCGCAAAAAACAAAACGTTCACCTATCAATCTCAAAAATTGGACATAGAGTCTTGGGCAAAAGAAACTGGAACATCAGATAAAAATTTGCTTAACTTTGATTCTTATGATTATGAGACTTTTTATAATAGTGGTTATGATAAAGCTATGATGGACTTAATGACGAGTGAATCTTATAAAAACTATAGTCAAACTGATAAAGAAAAGATGGCCGATACCATGGCTTTAAATAACATGGCTTTCTTTGCAGGCATCGCCCCACCCAAATCGGCTGGAACGGATCTATGGGATAGTGCTCCTAATTCATTTTTAAAAGATTATGTTTTAAGTAGTTCTGTCCCTCCAAAACAAAGTAATGATTATTACGTTAGTCCTTAAATAATAAAAAAACTGGAAGCCTACTTATTATGCTTCCAGTTTTTTTATTAATTTGATGCCGCGGCCGCACTTGCTGCTGCGGCTGCACTCATTGCGGCTGCTTGTTCCATCGCAATTAAGATATGCACATTAACCATTAATCCTTCTAATTGTTCTTTGCTCATTTGGCCCGATTGTTTTTCTGTATAAAGACTGATTGCCAGTGCTGTTACGAACTCGCGACCAAACCGCAGACCCGGTTGATTTTGCAAGTCATCAATGAAGTTCACCAAGCCAGAGTCAATTTTACGTCCATCCATCACAAATGCTAAAATTCCGATACTTGAGTAATGTAATGGCTTGATTTTCACACCTTTTTGGCGTAATTCTTCTACCACATTGTCTACTCTTCTAATAAATTTGCTATCTTTTTCACCATATAAAAGTGTTCCTGTTGTAGCTAAAAACTGCAAACTATCATTTTTCCGGAAACCTTTTGCGGCAAATTCTTGGAAATAGTATTCTGTGACTTCAGCCAATTTTTCTGTATTCTCTTCTTTAAGATTAGCTAAGAAAACAGCTGTTGTTACGTCCTCACTTTTGGTTAAAAATGGATGGTCTTTTTTGAAAAGTTGGTGAATGGTTTTGGCTTTTTTTGCTGTCAGTGTTGGATTTTCTGATTCTAGTAATAAGTAAGCGGCGAAATAGGTGTATTCCGTGCGTTTAAAGCCTGCTTCGATGAGTGTGTTATAATTGGAAATCACTTGGCTAACACTATCCCGACTCGCATTATCACTTGCCATCAGCAAGCCAACAAGCGATGCGCGGACATTGCCATTCAATGCTGTAAACATACCTAGTTGTCGTTTGATTTCTTTATTAATTTCATAGAATTTTTCAGGTTGAACGATTTCATTATTTCCCGCAAAAAGACGAGCAATCAGAAATCGAATCCGCTTATCAATAAAACTGACGCCGCTTGTTCTAACTAACTCATAGTTCTTCATTAATAATTTTGTTGCTTCTTCGCTATCAAATACATATTCTGAATCCATCCGCCGCACTCCTTCTTGTTTTTGAATTAATATTCCTCTCTGTACAAACTCAAAATAAATTCTTCAAAATTATCAGCTAGCTTAATTATTTTATAATCACCTTCTTGATCAATATGAACGACTGCGGGCTCGCCTGTTTTTCCGCAATTTCGGTAATCCAAGAAAACCATGTCATGTCCTGCTGATGGGCAATCAGCAATAGCTAAACCAACATCGGGGTAACCCCATTCTTCTGTCCAAAAATTTGTGTTGTGCATACCATTTATTGTAGATATTCCGTGGTCTCCTATTCCCATAATACCAGTAATAGCTATACAATTCTCCGACCATGAACTTGGCTCTGTCGTGGGGACAGAGCCCGTTGATACGATACCTCCATTTTGGGTATGACGCATTAAGTAGATATAGGATTTAGGTAACTTATATCCTAGTTCAGCTTCGATTGCAGCCACTCTTTGTGGCGTAGGGTACACATCTTTATAGTCATTTTCAGAGTCAAACTTCAGCCAAAGCTCTGCTAAACTATTCCCTTGGAAAAATGTTCCTACCTCACTAAAATATTCATCTAACTCGGCGAAAATTTGCTTAGCTTTTTCACGTTCGAAATCGACTGCTTCTATATCTTTCATCTCTTCTAAAATTGACATGAGCTGTTGATAGATTTCTGGAAAACGTTCGCCGCTTTGGTATAGCACATCGCTAAGTAATACCGTTGCTGTAAATATATCTCTTCTATTTTCGGCAGTAACTTCTTGATTCCAACAAGTTTCAAGTAAGTGAATCGCCTCTTTTGTTTTTCCTTTGTCTAAATAATATAATGCTTTTCTTGTTGTAAGCATATTATTCCTCCACTAATCTTAATAACTTTATTATACTAAAAAAACCCTAGGGAAACAAAAACCCTAGGGAAGCTAATTTTATAAATTCATTCCAAGTAACGGAATTCGCTCATTATATTTATCAACAAGCGCCTTGTTATGCTCATCGGCATTTTCGACATTACCGCTAATAAATACTGGTGGTGTGAAATTATCATTTACCATTTTTTCAATGGCTTCTGCAAAAATTGATTGTAAGATAACTGCACCAGTTACGGTAGATGTTGGTGCAAATGCTATATCAAAGTTTGCTGATTTTAGTACTGCATCTCCTTTAACAGCACCATTATCAATCACAATGTCTCCTGTATCAGATAAACGTTTTCCTGATACGTGACGTGATTTTTGACTAGCTGAGTATTGAAGCGAAGTAATAACGACGATAAAAGCACCTTTTTCACGAGCAATTTCAGCAACATCTATTGGGACAGGATTACGACCAGATGTAGATAATACAATCATTACATCACCCGGACGAATATCTTCCTTAGCCATAAACGTTTTCGCATAATCATTTTTCCGCTCAAGTACAGATGACGCAGCAGCACCTTCGTGAAGCATAAGTGGTTCATGTAAAATCGGATGAATCGCCGCAAGTCCACCTGCTCGGTAAAATACTTCCTCTGTTAAAATGTGGGAATGGCCGCAACCGAATAAATGGATAACGCCATCGTTTTCAATAGATTCGGCTACTTTTTCACCGGCTTCTTTTACGTAGTTGGCTTCATTATCAAGAATATTTTCTAATAAGCGAATCGTAATATCGATATAGTTATTAATCATTTATCTCTCCTCCAAAGCTGCAAAAATTTTCTCGATTTCTTCAGGTTTGGTGCGACCTGTAGCTTTATCAATTGTTTTTCCAAAGATATGTGGCATGAAAAACGGAATGCCGGTCGTCTTGATGGCAGTTGTTATTTCAAGAATATTCTCGGCACCAATCCCACCTGCTGGCTCAATGCCGTATATCCCTTTATCTGCTGCAACTTTTGTTAAATAAACAAGTTCATCTAAATACTTTGTTCCTTCGATGCTCATAAATTTGATTGACGGAATATTTGCGGATAAACAATAATCGACTGCTTCTTCGGCAGTAATTTCATCTCCGGAAGATAATTTGACAATACCTACTTTTCCGGTTGGTCGAACGAGTGCATTGGTGTATGTTTCCGGAAGCAAGTCATTTGTTAATCCCGCTGTTTCGATTGGTTGGTTAATATGACTATTCGGTACGAGGCGTGCGATATGAAGAACATCACGCCAATTGTGCCAGTCGCCGCCGCCACCAAGACCAACACTGATGACCTCGGCCGTTGTTTGTAGTTCTTTCACCACAATTGCGGCTTCTTCTGGTGTTTTATAGTTTGTCGCCACAATTCCTGGTACTGCAAAACCGCGCGATGCTTCCATGACTTCTAGGCTATTTTCTTTATCTTTCGCTAAAAAATTAAATAGCGCAAAATTATTCCATTTCGGTAGATTTTCGAATTTTTTCTTGTTCAAGCTTTATCAACTCCACACATGTTTTTAACGTTTTTTCAATCAAGTATTCGCCTTTTTCTGCTGTTGCCAAAGTTGCTTCTCCTAGTACTGCTGTCTTTGTGAAGCTTTGCCAGGGTGTCGGGGTGAAATCCGCATCAATTGGTAAAATTGGTGGATCATCAATGGCACGACTCATATCGGCATTTTCCGGTGATAAGTAGAGCATGAGTGACGTTTCGATTTCACAAGCATGAATGTACGTATGATGGTTTGCTTTTCCTTCGCGCACGTCCATTGCAAGTTTTTGGATATTCGGGTAAAAAATGTGCAAGATAATCATATCTGGGTATTTGGCATATAGTTCACGCGCTGCATCTTTTAGCGCTGCCATGTTGCCAAGGTGTCCGCTCACTGGTACAAATAGTCTAAATCCTTGTTTATAAAGACTTTCACCAATTTCTACGACCACTTTTGTAACGGTCTCATTGGATAACGTTAAACTCCCTGGGAAATCTTGCAAACTCCAAACTTGGCCATAAGGTAATACCGGAAGCACAAAACCATCTGTTTCGGCCGCTATTCTCGCAGAATATTCAGACGCTAAAATATTGTCTGTCCCCAGTGGCAAATGCGGTCCATGGGCTTCAACTGCTCCTATTGGCAAAAGGACTGGTTTTGTTCTCGTGATTTTTGCGCCAATATCAAATGAATTTTCATCTGCATATAACACAGATTTCGCCTCCTATTTTTTAAATGTAAAGCATCTCGCCGGGTTATCTATGAAGAATTTTTTAACTAATTTTTCTCCGTCAAAGCCTTTTTCGTTTGCTTCGTCAATAAAGCGTGGCACCCATTTTTTGGTGATATATTCGAGTCCTGGTCCGTGGCCGTAATGTTTATAATATGTTTTGCGCGCTGTATCACCACTGACTAAAATTTGATCTTCAAAGCCTTCCGAAACTAGATATAGAATTGCTTTAATCCGAGCACTTTCTGGTGCGTATTTGATTTTTGCAATGCCATCAAATGACATGAATGCGCCTGTTTTAGCAACTTGCTTGTGATAATACGGATCCAGGTTACGGTCCATATGTCCAATTGATAGATATTCTAACGGTATATTCTCTTGTTTTAAAATTTCAATTTGCTCTAAAGCCATCGTTCCCGCTTCTGTATGAGAATGAATCGGCGCTTTTGTCTCGTGATGTGCTCTTGCAACCGCGCGTATCGTCTTTTCTTCTAAAGGTGTAATCATATTGTAGCCAGTGCCAAATTTCACCTGACCGGCCTTGTACGGTGTTCCTTCAAGTCCGTTTTCGACTTCATTTACAACGAATTCTGTTAGTTTTTCCGTTGAAGTATTTTCGATCCATTCATAATATGTTTCAAAGTCACCTATAATCGGCTTCAGTTCTGGTTTGATTTTTCCATCCCATAAGAAGCTTTTGTTAAATCCAGCTGTTCCAACGATTTGAATACCTGTTTCTTTGGAAATTTGCGCCACATCTAATACGCGTCTACCATAATCAACCGCGGTTGCATCAACAATTGTTTTACCACCTAAATCAGCAAAATCTTGTACATCAAGTTGCGATTTTTCTTTATCATCTAAAAGTAAATCATCGGCATCTCGCTCTTGCCAGTAAGCCGGTACACAGACAATGTGCTCGTGTGAATAAGTGAAGCCCAACTGATCCGGGGCGATATCTCCATAAAAAGTACGAATAAAACTCATTTTTTAAAACTTCCTTTCAAAAAACCTCTTCCTCTTGAATGCTAGACAAGGAAGAGGTTTAGATTTTACTTAAAAGAATAACTTCGCTAACATGCTGACTATTGGTCCTAGAATAAACATATCTGAGTCGGCTGCCCACATTGCTGTATCGGGAACAGTCGTATTAATAAAGAAAGTAACCATTATATATTGACCCCAGGCGACAACTGTTGCCGTTAGGAATCCACCTATCAAGGCTCCTCTAACCCCACCCGTCGAGTTACCAAATACCCCAGCAACTGCACCGTGGAAGAAGAGAACAATCATTGTTGGCACAAACACGTAACCAACTGTATTTCCAAGTACTACCAACCAGATAATCGCTCCAATGAATGCTCCTAAGAAACCGATAATTACGGAGTTTGGCGCATATGGATAAACGATTGGGGCATCTAGTGCTGGTTTCGCGCCCGGTACAAGTTTTGTTGCAATACCATTGAATGCTGGTACGATTTCGCCGATAAACATCCGCACACCTACAAGAACGATGGCGATACCAGCTGCAAACGTAAAGGACTGAACGATGGAGTATACGATGAAGCTTTGATTGCCAGCTTCTGCGATTAATTTTTCTGCTCCTGGTGTTTTCTTCACCATCAGAATCACTGCACCAACTACGAACAGAATCCCCATTGTAAGTGCTGTAATAACGTTTGAGTCACGTAAGAACTCTAATTTTTTCGGTAAGTTAATATGTTCTGCATCATTTTTCTTATTTCCAAATACTTTCCCTAGTAAAGCAGATAAAATCGCTACGCTGGATGAAGTATGCCCTAATGCGACATTATCATTTCCTGTAATTTTACGTAGGAATGGTTGTGTAATTGCTGGTTGTAATGTCCAGTAAAGACCCATGATTACTGCTAGGAATAGTACAAGACCCCAGAACGGAATATCGCCGCCAACAGCTTGTACAGTAATTCCTGCAAAGATCGTTGTTGTCCAGAACATCATATGACCAGTTAAATAGATATACTTAAACGGTGTAAATCTTGCTAATAATACGTTGACTAAAAATCCTAGAGTCATCGCAAGTGTTACTGCACTACCAAATTTAGCATTAAAGGCTTCTTGTCCTAAAAACCCTGCAAGTGGCGGTGTTTCAAGCCCGAATACTTCTTTCCACATTGGTTCGAAAATTCCAAGGGAACCAGTGATAACAGCCGCACCAGCGTTAATAATTAAGAATCCAATAATTGCTTTGAACGTTCCGCTAATAACTTGGCTTAAATTTTTCTTCTGTAAAAGTAACCCGAGAAGTACGATAAAACCTAAAAGTATGGCTGGGGTTCCAAAAAAGTTATTGGCAATCCACGTAATAATCTCCATTTTTTTCCCACCTTTTTTTGTCTTATTTAACTATTGATTGCTTCAGATAAAGCCGTTTTAATTTCCGCATTGTCAAAATAGTTATTGACGATGACTACTTTGGCGCTTGTATCTGTTCCAAGTGTTTCTGCTAATTCTTGACTTGTTACAATAATATCCACATTCATTGAGCGCGCAGCCGATACATCAATGTGCTCTACATCTGCGTCCACTCCCATGTCGCGTAAGACTGTTTCTACATTCATTCTTAAAATTAGGCTTGTTCCTTGACCAAGTCCACACACTGCTAAAATTTTCATCGTTATCCCTCCACTAATTCTCCAATTGCTTGATAATCTTCTGAATGAATCATTTTTTCAATGTTATCGCTGTTACTAAGCAAGGAGACAATTTTTTGAATGACTTTTAAATGTGCCTCACTTGATGTTGCTGCGAGCCCAAAGACTAATCGCACGGGATCATTTGCGGCGTGTCCGAAATTCACGCCTTCTTTTAGTACGACTAGTGATACCGCAGAGTTTTCAACACCATCAGTTGGTCTTGCATGAGGAATTGCTATTTGAGGTGCAATGACAAAGTACGCACCATTTTCATGATATGATTCCACCATTTTTTCTACGTACTGTTCGCTCACATAACCTGCATTCACTAATAATTCTCCTGCTTGCACGATAGCTTCGTCAGCATTTTTAGCTGAACCATGCAGATTCACAAGCTCTTTATCCAAAAAAGACATATCTCTTCATCCCTTCTAACTAATTGATAGCGCTATCAATAACTTACACTCTTATTATAGCTGTAGCCACTCTGTTTAAAAAAGCCCAATTCCTTTCTTTTCGAAAGTGCAAAGAATAGACTGTTACATTTTGTCGTTAGCGAGCATACAAAAAAGCCAGTGCGGCATTTGACTGCTCCACTGGCTTTATAGCTTATTTTATTGTTAACATTGCAGCAATTTCTGCTGCTGATTCAGCTTGTTCAATCTGCTCTAGCAAGTGATGTTTCATGATTAAATTAGTGAGTTGGCTCAGCGCATTAATATGTGTGTAGGAGTCAATGGAAGCGAGCACAATAATTAATTTAACCTGATCCTTCGCTTTACTTGAAAATGAAACCGGCTGGTCTAATCGCAACAGGCTCATTCCAACACGGTATGCGCCGTCATCCACCGAAGCATGGGGAAGTGCAATCCCTGGTGCAATAACGATATATGGCCCGAGTTTCTCAATATTGTCAATCATTGCATGTTGATAGTTCTTCGAGATATAACCTTCTTGCTGTAGTGGTTTTGAAGCCACTCGGATAGCTTCTTGCCAGTCCGTCACACTTTCTTTAAAAATAATTCGTTGTTCCGGTAATAGTTCATCAAGCGATGGCGATTTCTCTAGCTGGCTGTCTGGTTGCACTTGAAATAATACCGACTTCAGCTTGGCCGCTAATTTTTCGCGGTCTTCCACTTTGGCATATTGATCTACTACATCGAGCACGGATGATAACATGCGAGCATCTGAATCTTTTTGTAAAATGTGTGGGGCAATTGCCTTCATAAGTTGTTGCTTCTGCGCTTCTGTCAAAATTGGACTAACGATAAATACTGGTGCTTTTGGTTCCATAATTGGCAAAGTCGACACAATAAAATCTGGTGCGTATAACCCTTTTTCAAATTCACGGATGGAAATTGGTTCTAATATCTCAACACGTTCACCGAGCAATTGCGATAATTGTCGCTCAATCATCCGCGACGTTCCAACGCCTTTGGAACAAACGATTAAGAGCTTTTTTCGTTCCACTAAAGTATTGTTTTTGCGTGAAAGATAGCCACCGAACAAGATTGTTACGTACGCTATTTCATCCTCTGGGATCGTTTCACCAAGTAAATCTTCTAGCGGTTCGAGTGATTTTTTCGTAATCTCGTACACATCACTGTAGCTTTGTTTAATGTCTGTGCGCAGCGGGTTAATCCACTCGATTTGGAATTTAAGTCGGTAGTAGGCTGGCTGTAAGTGGAGCAATAAATCTTTCTTCAAACTGCGATGGTCTTCAAAATTCACACAAGCGAGGCGTTCAAATTCAGCAATGATTTTTTCAACGATGAGATCTAGTTTTCCTTCAGCAGCCGCATCATCATTCAAACGACTCGCTCCAAGCAAAAGTTTACCTAAATAAGTGATTTCCGCATGATTGCTCTTAAAATCCTCACCTTGTTGCAGTTGCTGATAAATTTTCTGGGCGATATCAAATGATTCTACTTCATGTTCTTCTTTCTCATTTAAATAACAATTGCGTTTCATTCGTTCCTTAAAAAAGAAAATCATAATACCAATACGCTCAATAACTTCATCTGTATAACGAATACCGATTTTTTTCTCTGTTACTGCTAAAATTTCAAAAATTGTATCTAAATGTGGGAAGAGTTCTTTATTTTTAATCATTGGATTAATTTTCATTAAATCGAGAAGCTGATCTGCGGTTGCGATTTCTTCGTTATTCATACAATAATGAATGAAAAACTGACGAATACTACGTTCATCACCAAGAACCATATTACCATTTTTCCGATCATAAGCGAGTTCTAAGTTAAACTGTTTAAGCGATAATTTTAATTGTTTAATATCCTGTAAACTGGTGTTGCGGCTGACTTCATTACATTCATTAATTGTATCGATAATTACTCGTGCATCTGTTACAAGTAGAAAAAATAAAATACGGATGCGACGTTCACTAGCTGAAAAGACTTTGTGGCTCGCTTCCCTATTTCCAAGGATTTCTTTAATTGTCGATTTTTCATCTTCTAATAAATAATAACCTTGTCCTCGAACGGATTGAATACCATCAAGCCCTATATTGTCTAATTCTTTATTAATTTTTTCCACATCATATTGAAGTGTTCGTTTCGAAATCCCTAATTCTTCTTGTAATTTCTCGGGTGCAAGATATACATTCGCCACGACGAGCGATTCGAGTAGCGTCATATTTCTAGCATCAAATTGTACCACTTGGCCTACCTCCTTGATTTCGGTCTAGAAGGTAAAAAGATATGTCTACTTTAAGGTTATGCGAAAATGTGATATTTTTCAAGTTAATTCTTATTTCAGGCACAAAAAAACCGACAAAGCCAAATGACTTTGTCGGTTTGAATCGTATCAGATATTATTTGCTGATGTTAGAAACAACGCCAGCGCCTACTGTACGTCCACCTTCACGGATAGAGAATTTAGTACCGTCTTCGATAGCGATTGGTGCAATTAGTTCAACTGCAAGCTCAATGTTATCACCAGGCATTACCATTTCAGTACCTTCTGGAAGTGTAACAATACCAGTTACGTCAGTAGTACGGAAATAGAATTGTGGGCGGTAGTTGTTGAAGAATGGAGTGTGACGTCCACCTTCTTCTTTAGTTAAAACATAAGTTTCAGCTTTGAAGTTAGTGTGTGGAGTAATCGAACCTGGTTTAGCTAATACTTGACCACGTTGGATATCTTCACGAGCAACACCACGTAGAAGTGCGCCAATGTTGTCGCCAGCTTCAGCGTAGTCTAGTAATTTACGGAACATTTCTACTCCAGTTACTACTACTTTTTTGCTTTCTTCTTCAATACCGATAACTTCTACTTCGTCACCAACTTTAACTTGTCCACGTTCAACACGTCCAGTTGCAACTGTTCCACGACCAGTGATTGAGAATACATCCTCAACTGGCATCATGAATGGTTTGTCAGTATCACGTTCTGGAGTTGGAATGTAAGAATCTACAGCTTCCATTAACTCGTCAATTTTAGCTTCCCAGTCAGCTTCACCTTGAAGTGCTTTAAGAGCTGAACCTTTGATTACAGGAATGTCATCGCCAGGGAATTCATATTCAGTTAATAGATCACGAATTTCCATTTCAACTAATTCTAGTAATTCTTCATCGTCAACCATGTCACATTTGTTCATGAATACAACGATGTATGGAACACCAACTTGACGTGAAAGTAAGATATGTTCACGAGTTTGTGGCATTGGGCCATCAGCAGCAGATACTACTAAGATAGCTCCGTCCATTTGTGCAGCACCAGTGATCATGTTTTTAACGTAATCGGCATGTCCTGGGCAGTCAACGTGTGCATAGTGACGGTTGTCAGTTTGGTACTCAACGTGAGCAGTAGAGATTGTGATTCCACGTTCTCTTTCTTCTGGAGCACCATCAATTTGGTCATAAGCTTGTGCATCAGCAAAGCCTTTTTTAGCAAGTACAGTTGTAATTGCAGCTGTTAAAGTAGTTTTACCATGGTCAACGTGTCCAATAGTACCAATGTTAACATGGGGTTTAGAGCGGTCAAATTTTTCTTTTGCCATTTTAAAATATCCTCCTCGATAATTCAATAATTATTTTTTACTTAGCTTAAATTTAAACTAAGTAATACTTCTAACTAAAGTTATACTTGATGTTGCGAAAAAAATCAATTAATCTTCTTTGTTGTTTCCACCATTAGCTTTAATGATTTCTTCAGCAATAGATTTAGGAACTTCTTCATAGTGGTCAAATTGCATAGTGTATACACCACGACCTTGCGTACCTGAACGAAGGTGAGTTGCATAACCAAACATGTTTGCAAGTGGCACGAATGCGCGAACAACTTGAGCGTTACCGCGAGCTTCCATACCATCTACACGACCACGACGGGAAGTAATGTTACCCATGATATCACCAAGGTATTCTTCTGGGATAACAACCTCTACAGCCATCATAGGCTCAAGGATTACAGGGTCACATTTCTTAGCAGCATTACGTAAGGCCATTGAAGCAGCCACTTTGAAGGCCATTTCATTGGAATCGACGTCATGGTAAGATCCGTCGTAAAGTTTTGCTTTGATGTCAATCAGTGGGTAGCCTGCAAGTACACCATTATCTAGTGCGCCTTCAAGACCTGCTTGTACAGCTGGGATGTATTCACGTGGAACAACCCCACCAACGATTGCATTTTCAAATTCAAATCCTTTACCTTCTTCGTTTGGTCCGAATTCAATCCAAACGTGACCATATTGTCCACGTCCACCAGATTGACGTACGAATTTACCTTCAACTTGAGCAGATTTACGGAATGTTTCACGATAAGAAACTTGTGGATCACCAACGTTAGCTTCAACGCGGAATTCACGTCTCATACGGTCAACAAGGATGTCAAGGTGAAGTTCACCCATACCGGAGATAAGAGTTTGGCCAGTTTCTTGGTCAGTTTCAGCACGGAAAGTTGGATCTTCTTCCGCTAGTTTCGCAAGAGCTTGCCCCATTTTATCTTGGTCAGCTTTCGATTTAGGTTCGATAGCGACTTGGATAACTGGTTCTGGGAATTCCATGGATTCTAAGATAATTTGTTCTTTTTCATCACATAAAGTGTCCCCAGTAGTTGTATCTTTAAGTCCTACGGCAGCAGCGATGTCACCAGCGTATACGATTGAAATCTCTTCACGGTGATTAGCGTGCATTTGAAGGATACGTCCAACACGTTCACGTTTACCTTTAGTCGAGTTTTGTACATATGAACCGGAATTCAAAGTACCGGAATAAACACGGAAGAAAGTTAAGCGTCCAACATAAGGGTCAGTCATAACTTTGAATGCTAGGGAAGAGAATGGTTCTGAATCATCAGCGTGACGAGCAGCTTCTTCTCCATCAGGCAATACGCCGTTAATAGCTGGAACATCTGTTGGTGCTGGAAGGTAATCAAGTACTGCATCTAACATTGGTTGAACACCTTTGTTTTTGAATGCTGTACCACAAACTACAGGATAGAACTCAACGTTAAGTGTTCCTTTACGGATACCAGCTTTAAGTTCTTCTTTTGTAATTTCTTCGCCTTCTAGGTATTTCATCATTAGCTCTTCGTCAAGTTCAGCAACTGCTTCCACTAATTTACCGCGGTATTCATCTGCTAAGTCTTTCAGGTCAGCTGGAATTTCTTTAATATGAGGGTCATTTCCTAAATCATCTTCATAATACAATGCGTTCATTTCGATTAAGTCAATGATACCTTCAAATGTATCTTCGGCCCCGATTGGGAGTTGAATTGGGTGCGCGTTGGCAGCCAAACGTTCATGCAAAGTACCTACAGAATATAGGAAGTCTGCGCCGATTTTGTCCATTTTGTTGACGAATACTACACGAGGAACCCCGTAAGTAGTAGCTTGACGCCAAACTGTTTCTGTTTGTGGTTCTACACCAGATTGTGCATCTAGAACCGCAACAGCACCATCAAGTACACGAAGCGAACGTTCAACTTCAACTGTGAAGTCTACGTGTCCTGGTGTATCGATAATGTTTACTCGGTAGCCTTTCCATTGAGCTGTTGTCGCAGCAGAAGTGATAGTAATACCACGTTCTTGCTCTTGCTCCATCCAGTCCATTTGAGAAGCACCTTCATGGGTTTCACCAATTTTGTGAATACGCCCTGTATAGAAAAGGATACGTTCAGTAGTGGTAGTTTTACCCGCATCAATGTGGGCCATGATACCAATATTACGAGTCTTTTCTAAGGAGAACTCTCTAGCCATGTTGTATTTCTCCTTCCATAAAACAATTTTTCAGGCAATACGCCTGGAATTTGTTAGTGATTTTTTTACCAACGATAGTGAGCGAACGCTCTGTTAGCATCAGCCATTTTATGTGTATCTTCGCGTTTCTTAACAGAAGCACCAGTGTTATTGGCAGCATCCATGATTTCGCGAGCAACACGTACTTCCATTGTTTTCTCTCCACGAAGGCGAGCATAATTTACTAACCAACGAAGACCAAGAGTAGAACGACGGTCAGCACGTACTTCGATAGGTACTTGATAGTTAGCACCACCTACACGGCGAGCTTTAACTTCAAGAAGAGGCATAATGTTCTTCATAGCTTGTTCAAATACTTCCATCGGATCTTTACCAGTTTCTTGTGCAATGATATCGAATGCGGAATATAGGATAGCTTGAGACTTTCCACGTTTTCCGTCAACCATCATTTTATTAATTAAACGAGTTACTAGTTTCGAATTATAAATCGGATCTGGTAACACGTCACGTTTAGCAACAGGACCTTTACGAGGCATCGGATATCCTCCTTTCATATTTTATAAGTATTATTTTTTAGGTTTTTTCGTACCGTATTTAGAACGGCTTTGTCCTCTATTTTCAACACCAGCTGTATCAAGCGCTCCACGAACGATATGATAACGTACCCCTGGTAAATCTTTTACACGTCCACCACGAATAAGAACAACACTATGTTCTTGTAAGTTGTGACCAATACCAGGAATATAAGCTGTTACTTCAATACCATTACTCAAACGTACACGGGCATATTTACGAAGCGCCGAGTTAGGTTTTTTAGGAGTCATGGTACCAACACGAGTACATACGCCACGTTTTTGCGGAGAGTTAACGTCTGTTAGTTCTCTTTTAAAACTGTTTAGGCCCTTGTTCAAAGCAGGTGATGTAGATTTTTTAATTTTAGATTGACGAGGTTTGCGTACTAATTGGTTAATTGTAGGCATGGGATAAATTCCTCCTTCCTTGTTTAGTAGTTCCACACATCCAGGTGGTTCATTTTTTCGGTAAAATAAAATGGCTGTAAGTTTGACCTACAACGCTGTTTTATTTTCAGACCTCTGTTTATAGTAGAGGCACCTTGAATATAGTAACACCTTGACGCTCGGATGTCAAGGTGATTTTCTATATAATCTATCGCAGATATTGTTTGATTATTCACAATGATTGTATTAATATAAAATTAAAAAAGGATGATTAGAGATGGAATGGACAACTTTGTTAAACGGAAGAACACCAGATCGTGAAAGAACGACCAACACTTATGATTTAAGAAACGTTTTTGAAAATGATTATCAAAGAATTATTCTAAGTGCTTCATTCCGAAGACTTCAAGACAAAACCCAAGTATTTCCTTTAGAAAAAAATGATTTCATTCGAACTAGATTGACACATTCCTTAGAAGTGTCAACTATAGCCAAGTCCATGGGAACAATGGTGGGAACAAAAATTGTGAGAGACAAAATTGACCCACTATTTACAGTAGAAAATATTCGAGAGCTATCTGACCTTTTAGCTTCGGCTGGATTACTCCATGACATAGGTAACCCACCCTTTGGTCATTTTGGTGAAACAGCTATAAGACAATGGTTCGCTAAAGAACTCCCTTTACTTAAATTAGGCAAAATTTCAATAAATACTATTTTAGAAGAACAAATGTGTGGAGATTTTTTAAATTTCGAAGGAAATGCACAGGTTTTACGTGTAGTAACGAAGCTTCATCAGCTTTTTGAAAACAGTTATGGCATGAATTTAACCTCAGCTACTCTAAATTCATTTATTAAATATCCTGTTAATTCTTTACAAATAGATAAATCACATATTAAAAGTAAAAAAATGGGTTACTTTTACGCTGAAAAAGACATTTTTAAAAAAATCACTGAACAAACTGGTACTTTTGATAACAGACATCCTGTCACCTTCTTGTTAGAAGCCGCCGATGATATTAGTTATTTAATAGCTGACTTAGAAGATGCAGTAAAAAAAGGAATTGTGTCCATAGATACTGTTATAGAAATATTAAATTCAGAGCTAACTCCATCAGATTATATCCTTAAAGACTGTTTCGATGAATTGGTACAAATCAAAGAAAAATGTACAAAAGATATTTCTATATTCCAAGCGTGGTCTGCAACAAAAGTCAGAGGAATATTAATAAAGTCTGTTGTGAAGAATTTTTTCGATAACTACTCTACAATAATGGCTGGTACTTTTGACAAAGCCCTATTAGAAACAAGTAAAGCTAAAGGCTTAGCTAAAGGTTTAGAAAAGGCTTGCTTCACTCAAATTTTTACAGATAAAAAAATTATTGCCTCAGAACTTGCAGGTAAAAAAATAATTTATGGACTACTAGATCTTTTTGTTCCTGCAGCAATCTATTATGATTCCGACATTGAAGACCCTAATAAAGATGAATCTAAACGATTAATAAAATTGATATCTGATAACCACCTTTCTTCTTATCATAAAAATGCAAAAGATAAAAATCAGATAGAAAAGCTTTATTTACGTTTATTATTAGTTACTGATTTCATATGTGGAATGACTGATACTTATGCAAAAGATTTGTATCAGGAACTTAATGGTATCTATTAAAAAAGTGTCCACAGAATAATTCTGTGGACACTTTTTATTAGCTTAGTCCATTCAACCGTTGATATAAATCTTTCGCGTAGCTGTCGGTCATACCGCAAATGAAGTCGGTTACGAGGAGTAATCGCAAGTAAAGTTTCATTGTTTCGCTTTCGCCTTCTGCGTTTTTGCGGTAACAGCCTAGGTAGTTGTCGGAAATCAAGGTTAGTAGGCGTTTATCTTTGGCTGTTTGGCGTTCTGGTGTTTCGCTATCATAGTAGATAACGGCTGGAATGAACGTTTCGAGTAATTTGGAAATGATTTCGTTGCCGGCGATTTCCGATTCAACAATGCCTTTATCTTGGTAAATATACGTGAATGATAGACTTTGTAAAATTTGTACGAGTTGTTCGGCGCTTGAAGCATCGATGAGCGAGTCGTTGAATGTGCCTGCCATAATGGCATCGTAGTTTGCGTAAAACACTTCAAGTGAGCGATTGATTAGTTGACCGCGGACGTTCGATGCTAGCCATTGTTGTACGATGAAACTTTCTTCTTGTCCTTCGTAGCGCTCGCTTTTTTTCTTAAGTTCGTTGTAGCACGCGGCAGTGACTTTATTGTGCTCTTCCACTTCTTCAAAACCTTTTAAGATTTGCGTGATGTTGACAATGCCTTTTTTCACGCCGTCTTCTAGGTCGGCATTTAGGTACGCGATGTCGTCTGCTACTTCTAGTAAATAAGTAAGCGGATGGCGATTGTCAAGCGCTTCTGTTGCAGTTGTTATTTCATTAAAAAGAGATTCATCGGCGTAAAAATAGCCTAGTTTTTTGCTTTTGATTTGCTTTTTATTTACTTTTAAAGAAGAAACTGGATATTTGATGACTGCGTTTAAAGTGGCGAATGTTAGGTTTAAGCCGTATTGGTCGAAAAGATAATGCAGTTTGGAAACTACACGGAGCACTTGCGCATTACCTTCAAAGTAGTAAAAGTCTTCTTTCATTTGCGGTGTTAGGATTTCTGCTAGACTTTTATTTTTGTAAGTGATGGTTGCTAGATTGTCGCGGAACCACTCACGGATACTTTCTTCACCAAAGTGACCGAACGGCGGATTCCCCATATCGTGTAAAAGTCCTGCACAAGCAAGGATTTCCGGGATTTTGTCCGCATGATTTTTTGTAAAATTTTGGTCTAATTTTTCTTCTTGAATCGTGTGTGTAACCATGTTCCCCATTGATTTTGCGATGGTGCTTACTTCCATTGAATGGGTTAGTCGTGTACGAACAAAATCGCTTTTTTCTAGTGGGAATACTTGGGTTTTATCTTGTAAACGGCGAAACGATGCACTCATGACGATACGTTGAAAGTCATTTTCAAAAGCGCTACGTACGTCGGTGTTTTTCGAACGAGTGACACCGGATTCGCGGCGGCGTTTGTCATTTAATAGTTTGTCCCAATTCATTTGAATTCCATCCTTTCATAGATTGCTTAGTTTTTCCATTTCGGCTTTAGAGAGCCTATGTACGGTCCATTCTGACATTTTTTCTGCACCAATTTTTTCGTAAAAATCCATACCTGATTTGTTTTCATTTAAGCACCACCATTCAAATCTGCCGCAGTCTCGTGCTAAAGCAAGTTTGGATAAATAGCTGAAAAATTTTGTTCCAAAGCCCTTTCCGCGCATTTCTGGAATGATGTAAAGGTCTTCTAAGTATAAGCCTTTTTTGCCAAGTAAAGTAGAAAAATTATGGAAAAAGAGTGCGAAACCAACTGGCTCCCCTTCGTATTCAGCGATAATTACTTCGGCAGATTTTTCTTGAAAAAGGGCTTTGTGTAGGCCAGATTCGGTTGCTACTACGTCTTTTTCAATGCCTTCATGAATTGCAAGTTCGGTAATAAAACGAAGAATTAACTTCGTGTCTTGTTCTGTTCCGTTTCGAAATGTTAGTCGTGTCATCTATCTCTTCCTTTTTGTTGTCGTATTAATTTAAGTATAAGCTAGAGCGCAGGATGTATCAATTAAAAAAATATCTACTATATAATATAAAAAAACTAGGCGCTTTTTGGGCAACCTAGTTTTTTTCGTATTTTATTTTTTTAAGTCTTGAATACAGGTTGCTTTATCTGTTGCCCCGAAGAAGTATGATCCAGCAACGAGGATATCTACACCCGCTTGTTTACATTTTTCTGCAGTTTCGGCATTTACACCACCATCGACTTCGATAACATAGCTGCCGTTATTTTCTCGGCGCCAATTATCAAGATATCGCATGTTTTCAATCGTTGAATTAATGAATGATTGTCCACCAAAACCTGGATTTACAGTCATTTGTAAAACTAAATCTACGTCGCCCAAAATAGCATCCAGCACACTCGCCGGAGTTCCCGGATTAAGCACGACTCCCGCTTTACAGCCCGCTGCTTTAATTTGTTGAATGACGCGGTGGATGTGCGGTGCTGCTTCGATGTGTACGGAAATAATGTGTGCTCCAGCTGCTGCAAATTTTTCAATATAGTTTTCTGGGTTTGAGAGCATTAAGTGGACATCCAGTGGAATAGTCGCCGTTTTATTAATTTGCTCGACCATATCAATTCCAAACGTTAGATTCGGCACAAAATGTCCATCCATGACATCGATATGAAGGTAGTCAGCGCCAGCCTGTTCTGCTTCTTTAATAGAATTTGCCATATTCATATAATCAGCTGCAAGTAAAGACGGGGCTACGAATGTCATACGCGCACACCGGCTTTCGCAATCATAGCTTCGACACGATTCGCCACATTTTCTGGCGTAAATCCATAAGCGTTAAACAAATCTTTCGCAGGGGCAGATGCGCCGAAGTGATCGATTCCTAACATATCGCCTTCTGATCCAATAAATTCTTTCCAACCAAATGTTGCCCCAGCTTCAATCGCAAATCTCGCTGTGACTTCTTTTGGTAAAATGCTTTCTTTATAAGCATCGGTTGTTTTTTCAAAGCGTTCCCAGCTCGATAAACTAACAACTGACACGTCGATATCTTTTTTCGCAAGTTCATTTTTTGCTTTGATGGCAAGGGACACTTCGGATCCTGTTGCGATAATGATAGCGTCTGGTTTGGAACTATTTGCTGGTGCTACGATATATGCACCTTTTTCGACGCCTGCATCTACTTCTTCTTGGTCATTTTCAAGTACTGGTAAGTCTTGGCGTGATAATACAAGTGCGATTGGACCGTGCGTGTTGGTCGCAGCAATTTCCCAAGCCGCGCGAGTTTCTTTGGCATCGGCTGGACGGATAACTGTTAGGCCTGGCATGGCACGGAGCGAGGCTAGTTGTTCGATTGGTTCATGTGTCGGGCCGTCTTCACCTACAGCGATACTGTCATGCGTGAATACATATGTTACTGGAAGTTGCATTAAAGCAGCCATCCGCATTGCTGGACGGACATAGTCTGAGAAGACGAAGAAAGTGGAGCCAAATACTCGCAAACCGCTATGAAGTGCCATTCCGTTCAACATTGCTCCCATCGCAAATTCGCGCACACCGAACCAGATATTTTTACCAGCTGGGTCTTGAATGCTGTATGCTGGGCTCGCATCAATAAATGTTTTATTCGAGCACCCTAAGTCAGCGGATCCCCCGAACAGTTCTGGTAATTCGGCTGCAATTGCGTTAATCATTTTTCCAGAAGCAGAGCGCGTTGCGACATTTGTACCTGCTTCGAAAGTTGGCAAATTGGCGTTCCAATCAGCTGCTACTTTTCCCGCTAACACGCGGTCTAATTGGCTTGCAAGTTCTGGGAATTCTTTTTTGTAATTAGCGAGCATTGTATTCCAAGCGCCCTCTAGTTTTTCTCCGCGCGCTTTGTAATTTCTTAAGTAATCACGGACTTCAGCTGGTACTGTGAAAGGCTCTTCTGCCCATTCGTAATGCTCTTTTGCACCATTTGCTTCTTTTTCACCAAGCGGAGCACCGTGACTTGCGGAGCTGCCTGCTTTTGTTGGTGCGCCATAACCGATGACTGTTTTCACTTCGATTAGTGTTGGCTTCGATGTTTCTAATTTAGCTTGAACAATTTTTTCTTGAATAGCAGCTAAATTGTTTCCGTCTTCTACGCGTAAAACTTGCCAGCCGTATGCACGGAAACGGTCTGCTGCATTTTCACTGAACGTTGCACTTAAATCGCCATCTAAACAAATATCATTGGAATCGTATAATACGATTAATTTTCCAAGCCCTAAATGTCCTGCAAGTGAGGCTGTTTCTGATGCTACACCTTCCATCAAATCTCCGTCACCGCAAATCGCATATGTGTAATGGTCAACAATTGGATAATTAGGTTGGTTATACTCAGCCGCTAAATGAGATTCCGCAAGCGCCATACCAGCAGCCATACCAATCCCTTGTCCAAGCGGGCCACTCGTTGCATCAACTCCCGCAGTCCATCCAAATTCAGGGTGTCCTGGTGTCAAACTATCTAATTGACGGAACTGTTTTAAGTCCTCCATTTTCACATCATAACCAAATAAATGAAGCATGCTATAAAGTAGTGCGGACCCGTGTCCTGCTGATAAAACAAATCGGTCGCGGTTAAACCATTCTGGGTTGGCTGGGTTAAATACTAAATGTTTCGCAAATAGCATATACGCCATTGGAGCTGCTCCCATCGGCATTCCTGGGTGTCCTGAGTTTGCTTTCTCAATCATATCAATGGATAACGAACGAATCGTGTCTACTGCTTGTCTATCTAGTGTTTTTTTCAAAACTGTCATCTCCCTCAAATTGTTTGTGCTTTATTACACATGTTTTTCTACGTCTGACCAAATGCGTACTAGTCTTTCTGCATAACTCGTTTTATCTCGGTCATGAAATAACGCGGATGTGCCTAGTACATAAATGTCTGGTAGACAATCTCGCATCAAGCCTACTGTTTCTTTATTAATATTGCCATCTACTTCGATAAGCGGCGCATGCACTTTCCCTTCTAGTTTTGCTTTTAAATCATGCAATTTTTGTAATACATTTGTTTGAAATTTTTGCCCTGCAAACCCAGGATTTACCGTCATCATTAACACCATTTCGACATCATCTAAATACGGGTAAATGGCTTCAATCGGGGTTTCCGGATTTATCGCAATCGATGGTTTAATATTGTAAGAACGAATTTTTCGGATTACTTCTGACACATCTTCTGCTACTTCCACATGAAACGAAATATATTCAGGTTTCGCAGTGGCATACATGTCAATATATTTAAGTGGGGTAATCGTAGCCAAATGTATGTCTAAGGGGATTTCTGTGTTATTTCGCACTATTTCCAAATATTCTGGACCTAGTGCTAGATTATTCACATATATACCGTCCATCACATCGCAGTGTAGTAGTTCCACGCCAGCAGATTCGAGGCGCTGGAGCTCATCACCTAAATGTAGTTGGTCTGCACACATAATTGAAGCGGCTATTTTTCTCATTTCCATCCTCACTTTCTTTCAAGTTCAGTAATTTTATCCAAGCGACGTTTATGACGATCTCCTGCAAATGATGCCTCAAGCCAAGTATCAACAAGTAAAAGAGCCAATCCTTCGCCGATAACGCGTTCGCCCAGGCAGAGAACATTGCTATTATTATGTTCACGAGTAGCACGCGCTGAAAAAGTATCAGAAACAACTGCTGCACGGATTCCGTCTACTTTGTTAGCAGCGATACTCATGCCTATTCCAGTCCCACAGCACAAAATCCCAAGATCAGCTTGTCCGCTTACTACTTGATTCGCAACTTCTTCCGCATAAGACGGAAAATCGACACTTTCGTCTGTATATGTTCCAATATCAACAACTTCAATATCTTTTTCACGTAAATGTTTCACAATGGCATCTTTTAGTCTACGTCCGCCGTGGTCGCAACCAATTGTTAATTTCATTTAATTTCACCTTCATTAATAGATTTTTTTCTTTTAACGTCTTATAATGAAATGGAACCGAGAACATACGCGAATATGTTCTCGGCTCATTTCTAAGGATGACTACTGTAAAACATCTGAGCCCGAGAAGCTTTGGATTCGTTTGCACGGTTATCCTTTTTTTGATGTTTTTTCATACAGCCCATCCTCCATTATTAAGATTTCACTAATACTTTAATTTCATTTCCTGCCATAACTGCCTCGAAAGCCTCGCGCCAGTCGTCTAAACCATATACTTTAGTAATCATTTTATCCGTATTGATTTTGCCATTAGCAAGTAAATCGAGCGCCAAAATCCAAGAAGATGGTTTTTGCGAACGGCTGCCGATATAAGCAATTTCACGTTGGATAATAGATTCTTCGTCAATTGCATTTTTCTTTTCGGCAAAAAGTCCTACTTGAATAAAATCGCCTTTTTTCTTCGTTAGAGGTAATCCTTGGTTTACAGCTGGTACTGCACCTGAACAATCAAATACGCGTTCAGCTCCGTAACCATCCGTCATGCCGAGCACAACTTCAGCTAAGTCTTCTTTTAAGGTATCAACAATCCGGTCCATTCCAAGTTCTTTTGCTAGACGTAAGCGGTCGCTATCCTTGGTAATTCCTGCCATGATTACCGTTGCCCCTTGCGCTTTTACAACTTGAGCGAGTAATAAACCAATTGGACCAGGTCCGAAAACAAGTACTGTGTCATCTGGACGAATCGTTGTTTTTTCAAGCGCTGAATGCACGCAACATGCAAGCGGTTCTGTTAGTGCTGCTGCTTCTAGCGAAATACGTTCATCAAGCACGTGACAACTTTCCTCGCAAGACAAAACAAATTCTGCAAAACTACCATTTGCTTGCGTACCAATGCCGCGACGATTGCTACATAAATTGTAATCATGTTCTTTACAATAAATACATTCTCCACAAGTTTCAAAAGTTGTTTCACTTGTGACGCGGTCTCCCACTTTGATACTTGTCACATCTGGACCAACTTCCACAACGACACCAGAAAATTCATGTCCCAGTGTGACAGGGGTTGTTGGATTTTTGTATTCACCTTTAAACGTATGGATATCTGATCCGCAAATACCTGTAAATGCTACTTTTATCTTTACTTTGTCGCCATAAACTTGTGGTTCTTCCACGTCTCTTAGCTCCATTTGATCATATCCGGGATTTGTTTTTACTACTGCTTTCAAATTAATCGTCACCTTTCTGCGGCAATATCATCACTTTGTTATAATCATGCTCTCTGGAAAGAATCATATCAAACGCTTCTTTCGTTTCCTCTAGCTTATAACGATGCGAAATTAGTGGTTTCAGCTTAATTCGACCTTGTTTCACAAATTCAATCGATGTACGCCACTCCTCACCTGGGAATGGTGCCGAGTAAGAATTCCAAAAACCTTTAAGCGTAAGTTCACGTCTAAATATATTTTCAAAAGCTTCTTCGTGTAAAAGTACATCTGCGTAAGCTATTCCTAGAAATCCAACTTTACCTTTTTTCTTCGTTACAAGAAGGCATTGTTCTTGGGTGATTTTCGAGCCAGCACATTCTAGCGCAATGTCAGCACCTAGACCATTCGTATAAGCGAAAACTCGTTCTTTCAGGTCTTCATTTTTAGGATTAATGGTATATTTACAACCAAATTCCCGCGCATCCGCTAACTTTTTATCACTGATATCGACAGCGATAATATCTTTCACACCCGCAAGAAGTAAGCATTGTACAACCAAAATCCCGATTGTTCCAATCCCAAATACGATAACTGTATCACCAAGTCTTGGTTCAATCCCAAGTACCCCGTGCATCGATACAGCAAGCGGTTCAATCATCGCACCTTCTTCAAAATCAAGGTCGCCGATAGAAATGACATTGTCTGCTTTCATTACGACATTCTCAGCAAATCCGCCGTGGAAATGTGATCCCACCATCCGGTAGTTATCGCATAGTGCGAAGTCGCCCGCTTTACAATAATTGCATTCCATACAAGGCTCGAGCGGAATCCCCGCAACCCGGTCGCCGATAGCTACGTTTGTTACTTCGCTACCAATTTCTGTAACTACACCTGCGAATTCATGTCCCATTACAGCAGGCAGTGGGTATTTCCAGCGTGTTTGCATTTTATGAATATCCGATCCACATATTCCAACTGCTTTTACTTCGACACGAACTTGATCTTTTCCACAAGTCGCTTCATCAATTTGTTCTGCTTTTATTACATTATTCTCGTATAACACAGCTGCTCTCATGTTACTATCACCTCTTCTATATCATTAAAACAAAACTTAGAAAATAGCTGCCCAAGCTTGAGAGAATTTAAGAATAACCCAGTTAAAGAAGTTACCACCCATATCAAGTGTACTAACTTGTGTTGCTCCTTTAGGGAATTCGTAAACACCTTTCATCATTTCTGTATGCACAAGACCGAAGTCAGTTGCCATAAGAAGCGCTAGTGCAATAACTACAGTTCCAGCTAAAACAGAGTGAAGAATGTTACCTTTACGAGATGCTACTACGAAAGATACGTAGAATGGAATAGTTGCCAAGTCACCAAAAGGAAGTACTTTGTTACCAGGAATGATAACCGCTAAGAAAAGAGTGATTGGAACAAGGATTAAACCAGTAGAAATATTCGCTGGGTGACCAATTGAAAGTGCTGCATCAAGTCCGATATAAAGCTCGCGGCCTTTGAAACGAGATTTCATGAATTCACGAGCGGATTCTGAAATTGGAATTAAACCTTCCATTAAAATTTTAACCATACGAGGCATTAAGAACATTACCGCACCCATGGACATACCAAGTTGTGCCACTGCCCCAACGTCATAGCCTGCAAGAATACCGATTGCAATACCTAGAATAAGACCCATCATCATTGGTTCCCCGAAAATACCAAAACGTTTTTGAATAGTTTCTGGGTCAACATGGATGTTTTTAATACCAGGGATTTTAGCGATTAGCCAACCAACCGGAATACCGATGAAACCGAATGCTGCTGTAGAACCTGTTGGTAAGGAGATCCCTTTTAAGCCATAAAATTCTTCTACCATAGGTTGTGTTCTGTCTGCCATCCAAAGAACAGCAACTTCATAGATAATCGCACAAAGAATCGCGAACCACCAGTTACCACCAGTTACGATATAACCAGTCGCGCCTGCTGCGATAAAGTGCCAGTAGTTCCAAATATCAATATCAAGTGTTTTCGTAACTTTGAAGAAAATAAGTGCTAAGTTAACTACCAAACAGATTGGAATTAGAATTGCTGCAACTGGAGAAGCCCATGAAGCCGCGGCTGCTGCTGGCCAACCTGCATCAATAATTGTTAAATTCAGTCCAAAACGCTCAACCATTTGTTGTGCTGCCGGACCTAAGTTACTAGATAGTAAACTAATAACAAGGTTAATACCTACAAACCCGATACCAATCGTAATCGCTGAACGAAGCGCTTTCTTTGCTGGTACTCGGAAAATTAATGCAATAAAGAAAATCATAATAGGCAAAATAACTGTAGGCCCCAAGTTTAAAACATACTGTACTCCTGACAGAAGTGTATCCATTTAATATTTCCTCCTTTTTTTCTCTGTTTAATGATGATTTCTAAACTCCCTTGCGCAGCCTTTATTTAAGGTGCGCAAGTATTTCTTCGTCAAGCTCTTCCATACCCATACCAGTGATATAAGAAGTTGCAATAATAGCTGGGATTTTGTAAGTTGTTGGTAAAATAGTTGTTGATACGATTAAATCTGCTCCATCTTGCATGGATGCTGCTTCTGAGATTTTAATTTGTTTTACTTCTGCATCCACATTGTTTTCTTTTACCAAACGTTCTACTCTGTCTGTTACTACTGTTGATGTTGCAATTCCTGCTCCACAAGCTACCAAAATTTTAAATTGTCCCATGATAAATTCCTCCTAATTAATTGCTGCGATTTCCCGCGGCTAATTTTCCTGTTTTTTAAACGGTAATAGTTTCTAAAATTTGTTTTACTTCGTCTTCATCTTTCGCTCTGAGTAATGCGGCTACATTGTCTTTATCTTGAATCGTCCCCATCAATTGCTGAAGTACCGCGAGCTGGCTGTGAGGTTCATTTAGTCCGAGTACGAAAATCAAATTCGCTTCAACCGTTTGACCAGCATCTTCCATTAATTTAAATGGAATGCCATCTTTCACAGTGATTACGGCGATAAATTGTTCCGTAACGCATTCTGGATCCGTGTGCGGTAATGCCACGCCGTATCCATCTAATTTTAGCCCCGTTGGAAAGGTTTGTTCACGGTCTGTTAGTCTTGTTAAAAAGTCATCCGTTACATATCCTTCAGACTTTCCACTTTCTGCGACCATTTGGAATAGGTCCTCTTGTTTCTCGATATCCGATTGAACCCAAACCATTCCTTTTTTCAAAAATTGTACTAAATCCATTACGAAATCCTCCTGTAATTCTTTCTGACTTCTCTACATTGTCTTTTTTGTTTCCAAGTCCGTGAAGTTTTTAATTATTTGGTGCATTTCTTCTGTATTTCTGGCATCCGCAAGTTTTTTCAGTTCTTTTTTGTTCTCCGATAATTCCATCAATTGTAGTAAAGCTGTGAAGTGAGCATTTTTATCTATGGCTGCAATGACGACGATAAAATGTAGCTCTTTACCACCTTCTAGCGGCAAGCCTTCCTCTACATATAGCAAGCTCATTCCGAGGCTATTTACTCCTTTTTCCGTTTCAGCATGAGGGATAGCTATCGTATTACGGAGAATGATGTTCATAATCGGTGCCGGATATTGCCGTTTCATTTCTTCCACATAGGCTGGCTCCACCACTCCCGCTGAAAGTAACGGTAAAGCTGCATCATAAATTGCTTCATGCCAGTCTTTCACAGATTTCTTACGTGTGATTCGTGTTACTTCAAGCAAATCTGCGAGTGTGCTTTTGCCTGTGTGTTTGGATATGTTTTCTTCTGGTACTGGCATTAAATAGTCTGCTAGCACTTTTTCAAGACGGGCAGCATCCTTAATATCAGCAAATTTGGAAATAGTTTTCATTAATTGGTCGACGCTGATATTCACCTCATCCACTAAGTAAACAGACCGCATCACCCGGCGTCTAAGCTCGAGGCGCTCTTTTCCATCCATCAATTGATTAATTAGGAAAAATTTCTTATCGGTCGAAAGTGGCACTGCGGAAAATACAATGTCATAGCCTAACTTTGTTTGTTCAAATTCTCGAATCGACATCGCTTGATAGAAAAATATTTCTGGGAAAAGGCTTCGTAATGTTTTTTCCATCAATCTCGAAATCGACAATCCATTCGGACAAACCACGACTGCTTTTAGCCTTGTTTGCAATTTTTCCGTGGATTCGATTAAATGCCCTCCAATAAAAAGGGTAATAAATATGCTTTCATTTTCAGGAACTTTGCTACCAATAAAACGTTCTAATGGCCTGAGCGACTCTTTCACGATGTAATGCACGGCTTGGAATTCTTGATCAATCTTGTCTAAAATGCTGTAATCTGTTGTAAGATGATACTTAATCCGATAATACGCAGGTTTAATATGTGCAAATAATTTTTCAAGTAACGATTCTTTGTCTACTAGTTGAATACAAGCCTTTTTCTCAAATTCGCTTAGAACTTGTTCCAGCGCCAGTCTTAACTTATGTGTTTCCTCCGATTTCAAATATTGTTTCGGAAGTACATTGGAAGTTAAAAGCTGTAATGTGATGTACATACGCTCTGCTTCTGGCATATTTGGCTCTTCTTCAATAAAAATCTCTGCTGCTCCGTATTCCCGAGTATCTGACAATTCATTGTAGTCAATCAGGAAAGATGTCGTAATTGTTTGCCCCTTCTTCATCCGCCGAAAAACAGCTTCTAAAATGTAAGGCAGTATTTGCATTTTATTGTCAATAAAATGCAAATTTAAGTGATGCTCCACTTGTTCCAATTTTTCCCGAAGCTCTTTAATTCTTGCTTCGTCCACTTGCATGAAATCCTGTAAATACTCTTCGCCACCAAAACTTTCTATAATGTGTTCTGCCGCATAAATGAGTGCTGTCCGCTGATTCCACTCATCTCCCTCAATTAAATAGCCACGCATCCGCGAATATTTTACTTCAAGATTGAATTTATCGAGTGTTTTCTGTACCAGCTTCAAATCTCGTAATACGGTGTTCTTACTCACCTCCAGCTCGCTTATAAAGTGATTAAGGGATAACTCTTCACTTCCTGTTGTTAACATGAGGATGATTAAACTGGCACGTTCCTTTTCTGACGGAATATACCAATCTGTTTTTTCGCCATCTTCCTCACCAATGATTTGAAACAGGTCAGGTTCTACGATAAATCGACCATTTGCAGCACGATGAATCTTCGGATAAGTCTGTTCTTCTAGCCAGTTGTTAATTTTTTGGAAACTATAGTCGACTTGTCTTCGAGTTAAACCGAATTTGGCTTGTAAGTTCGTACTCGATGTGTCAGGATGTCGTAAGAGTTCTTTTAAAAGTGAATTACTTCTCTCATCCAAATACATGTTAGTTCCCTCCTGTTCGTTTTAATTATAAATCTAAATCTAATAAAAATGTACACGCTTTCATCCCAATAACTTGCGGAAAGAATGTACATCATTGGGCTTTACTTGTGACTTTTTTAACAAACCTGTTATTTGTAAATATGCAAAAGTTGCTTGTAAAGCTTGCTATATAGCGTGATTATGAAACTTCTGGAAGAGAGGTAAAATTTGCTTTGAAACAAAAATGAGAATGAAGTAATGGAGTTTTGCGGGGCGTTGTTTCTTCTTAATCATACAAAAGATAAACGGTTCTTTCTATACGTTTTGTAAAAAATCACGCAAAAAAAGGCACAAATGATAAAAAATACCATTCGTGCCATAGTCAGTGTACCTATTTTCTTTTTTGCTTATCCACTCTAAGCAAACTTTTGTTGAAGTTCTTAAAAGGTGCTGCGCGTTTCACTTTCATTTTCGGGAATGATTTTAACATTCGTCGTTCATTAAATTTAAGTTTGCGCATGCTGGCAGCAAGTTCTTTGTCTTGTTTACGTTTTGCTTCGATTTCAGCAATTTTCATATCGACATTTTCTTGTTTTTTCAAAAGTCCTTCTTCAAATTCTTTCGCTCGTTCTTTTACACTTGCTTTTAGCTCGTTCGCTTGTGTGTTTAGTTTTTCATTAAATTCAGCAAGTGCTTTTTGGAATGATAGCATACTTGTGACAGATTTAATGGTGTCGATAAGCATCAGAACCACGATAAGCGAAGGAATAATCCAGCCACCCCAGCTTAAAATCCAATCCGCAAATTCAGTGACAAGTGGATGCAAGAAACGTACAACGATAATACAAGCAAATCCCCAAAAAATCGAAATCGGCAAGCAAATTCGTCCTTTTACATTTAGCGGCCAGTTGTGATAATCCCACCATGTTGTATGGAATAATGCTTCCAAAACCGTTGCAGTAATATATTCAATTACCGTACATATAATCATCGAAAAAATAAATAAGGCCCATAAGTTATTTTGAAATGGTAAAATCATCATTAAAACTGCCGTTACCCCAAACCCGTAAATGGGGCAATATGGTCCATAAAGAAAACCACGATACACTAACTTCTTCTCTGAAATCGAGCAAAAAACTTCTTCCCAAGCCCATCCGAGAACAGAATAAATGAAGAAGTATAGGATAAACATATTAATATCCATCTTTTCATCCCCTTTTTGTTTTCTTTTTCACAATCATCTTTATTATAACAGAACTAGGAACTTTTCAACTAAATTAGTCAAAAAGTTCCTAGTTCCGCTTGTTTATATTTGGGTAATTTATTCTTTGCTTCTAAGTAAGCATGGTGAATTAATGCTCGAATCAAGTCTTTATTTTGCTCGTCTTCTAGTAAGACTGAAATCCAAACCCGCTTATTCATATAATAACCTGGCACAACAGTAAGGTTTTCCGCGCGAAGTTGCTCACTTTTTTCAGCATTACACTTCAATGTTAAAATAGGTTTTCCTTCTTTATTCGTCCCTCGCATCGCCATTAATTGGTCAATCACATGGTAACGTTCTGCTTCCCATTCTTCTTTAAAGGAATAGGTTACGCCTGGAAGATTGCTGATTTCATCTCGTATCCAATCAAATTCACTCATTCGCCAGGCTCCAAAATCATGATTTTATTACCATCTGGGTCAAACAAATTAAGTTCGCGCCCACCCCATTCAGCCACACGTGGTTCCGGAGTCACAACACCTAAATCGCGAAGTTCCTGATACATGTCATCCAAATTAGTATCACAAGAGAATACAAATTCCACCTTAGATTCACTTGTTTTGCCCCATTTACCACTATTCCAGACAATAATCCCAGGAGCATTTTCGGAAAAGCCTAGTTTTGCGCCATCGTAATTATCGTACCCTTCAAAGATAAGAGGGATTCCCAGTTTTTCGTGATAAAAGGAGACTAGCTCTGCCGGATTTTGCGTGGAAATATTCGTACAAACAAATTCATTAATCATTTAAAGCACCTCCATATCGATAGTTTAACAAATCAATTTTCTTTTTCATTGTATATTTGCGACATTTTGCAGAAGAATTTGTTTTATTTCGTCTGGCGTGTGATTGCTATATCGCTTAAATTGTTTAATCATATGCGCTTGATCTGAAAAACCATGCAGATAAGCCAGTTCCGCACCTAACACGCTTGGATTTTTATATAAAGACTGCAACACATTTTGAAAACGAATCAATTTTCCAGTTTGTTTTGGTGCGAGTCCCATATGTTTTTGAAAAAGCCGTTCTAACTGTCGCTCAGAGATTACGCCTAGCTTCTGCTGATTTGGATTTCGCAGCAACCCATCTAATTCATTTAAAAAATCGGCATGAACGGGTTTACCAAGCGTCAATAATTTTCGTAATAAAAATTCTTCTAATAAGGTGATTCTTTCGCTATTCGTCGTTGTTTCTGAAAATTCTTCCTGAAAAAATCGGGTGATTCCGCGAAACATATCTTCCGGCTCATTTACTCGGTTCATACTCCCCGCCAAATCCTGTTCGACAAATAAAAACAACGACCACGCATAGAAACGTACTGCAAATAACTCACTACTATTTTCATTATCAGATTCAAACGGCGCATTACTAACTCCAACAAATACAGCATCAGTCACTAACCCTGTTTTCCTATCTATCGTAAAAATAATATCCGCGCATAAATCAGGTACTACTAGATTATTTCCCGGGAAATTCTTATCATCGGCCTCCCAAAAACAACGAATATACCCCGTAAGCCTCGCACTTGGTAGATATTCTTTATAGCCTATACGTTTTGGTGTAGCTACAATTGGATAAAAATTTGTAAGCTTTGCCATAAAGAAACCTCCTTTTCCTCATAGTACCACAAAATTTTCTCTTTAATCATGCTTCTTTCTTTTATTTATGGGTATTAAGTAAATAAGGGGAAAACTTTTGAGAGGGTGATACAAAATGTCTGCTTACAAACGAATTCTTGTTGGTGTTGATGGATCAAACGAAGCGGAAGCCGCACTAAGACGAGCTGTTCAATTTGCCAAAATGGATGGTGCCACGCTTGGTATTGGTTTTGTTGCTGATGTACGCCGAATTGCACCACTAATTGATTATGAGCAAACCTATGCAAAAAAAGCCAAAGCCTACGGAGAAGAATTAGTTGAAATGTACAAAAAAGAGGCCGAAAAAGCTGGTGTCATGCATGTAGAAACTTTTGTTCACTTTGGTACACCAAAAACTACCTTTAATAAAAAAATAACTCGAAATTTTGAACCCGATTTGATTTTAGTAGGCGCAACTGGACTTTCGGTAACGGAGCAATTTATTCTTGGTAGTGTGTCTGAATATACGGCCGCTCATGCACCTTGCGACGTTATTATTGTCCATGCAAAACCTTGGCGCAACAGAAAGACTGTTGAAAAACTCTAATTCATGTATAATGAAGGTATTGATTATACGGCAGGAGGAGAAAAAATGACAGTTAGTAAAGTTGCCATTGCTTCAGACCATGGCGGAATTGAATTACGTAAAAGTATTATTTCTTATCTTGAAAGCGTTGGAATTAGTTATGAAGAATTTGGACCCGAAACACCAGAATCAGTGGATTACCCTGGACTCGCGATTACGGTTAGTGAAAAAGTCGGGAATAATGAAGTTGATCGCGGGATTTTAGTTTGTGGTACAGGTATTGGTATGAGTATTGCGGCTAATAAAGTAAAAGGAATTCGTTGCGCGCTTGTTGGTGATACATTTAGCGCTCATGCAACTCGCGAACATAATGATACAAATGTCCTTGCACTTGGAGCGAGAGTCATAGGTCCAGGACTAGCAGAAGATATTGTCAAAATTTGGTTAGAAACCGAGTATGAAGGTGGCCGGCACGCAAATCGTGTAGGACAAATCACTGCTTATGAAGATAGCCACGCTTAAAAAATTATAACGACCAAGTCTACTTATAGGCTTGGTCTTTTTTTATATTCATTTTATTAATCTTTCACAAATAGTAATTTATTCCCGTTTCTATATCACAAATGAGAACATTTACGCATTGCTAACAAGAACGTTTGTTCGTATAATATATATAAGTAATAGCTAATTATTTGAAATATTGGGGGTGTCATCATATGAGCTACCAAGATCGCGGCATGAAGAAATGGGGCGGTTTTTTATTAAGTGAACATACAGAAGAGATGCAAAATGCTGAGCCAACTTTAGTATGGAAAGAAGCTATGACTACAGAATTTATCGAAAGCGTACTAGCTAGCGCGATGACACATCAGTCTACGCTTGTTATCCAGAAAAAACCATTAAATCCAGAAGCCGCTCCTGAAAATGATATTATTGGTCGTATTTCAGGAGTGGAAAATAACACCATTTATATTAAAAACTCTGAAGGTACTGTCCCGCTTTCCTTCTCTGCCATTCGAAACATAGAAGAAAGGAGTGTCGACAAATGGTACAAGTAGAAGATTACAGCCGTGCACCACGCCGTGATATTTTGTGCATCGATATTAAATCGTTTTTTCGCCTCGGTTGAGTGTGTCAAACGTCGGCTGAATCCACTGGAAGCTTATTTAGTAGTAATGAGTAACGGCGACCGGGCTGGTGGACTTGTTTTAGCTGCAACACCAAAAATGAAAGAAATTCACCGCATTAAAACAGGGTCAAGAATGTATGAACTCCCTACTTGGGATGAGCGCATTATTATTGCACCACCGCGTATGAAACTATATTTAAAAGTAAACGCGATGATTCAAGCTATTTTTAGACGATACGTTCCTGCAGAATTCATTCATGTTTACAGTATTGATGAATGCTTTTTAGACATCACTGGATCACATCTGTTATTTGGTAGTACAAAAGAAATTGTCCATAAAATTCAGCGTGATATTTTAGAGGAATTACGGCTGTATGTCACTGTTGGCATTGGTGACAATCCACTTCTTGCCAAGCTCGCTCTTGATAATGTGGCTAAAAACCGTGATGATGGAATCGCTGAATGGCGCTATGAAGATGTCCCAGAAACAATTTGGAAGATTAAGCATTTAGATGATGTATGCGGAATCGGTCACAGGACTGCTACTCGACTACAAAAAATGGGGATTTTCACTATGTATCAACTTAGCCAAACCCCGCCCCAAGTATTAAAAAACGCAATGGGAGTTATTGGCGAACAGCTTTACTATCACGCACACGGAATTGATTACAGTCTTTTAAACGAAAAATATGTCCCTGTTAGTAAAAGTTATGGAAAAAGCCAAATTCTGGAAAAAGACTATCATATTCCGGCTGAAGTGGAGATAGTTATTCGTGAAATGGTTGAGGAAGTAGCAATGCGTTTGCGCCAAAACCATGTGGATACGGAGGTTATTCATTTAAGTATCGGCTACAGCAAATACAGCATAAAAAAAGGATTCAGCCATCAAGCTAAAATCCCTTCTACTAGTAGTAGTCATGCGCTTATCCCTTATTTCTTGCAACTATTCAGACGTTACGATGAACGCGAACCCGTGCGCTCCATTGCGATTTCGTGTGGTAAACTCACTTTAAAAACCGGACTGCAACTCAATCTATTTGAGGACGCCACTCGCACATTAAATCACGAGCAATTAGAAGTAACTGTCGATAAAATTCGCACTCGTTATGGTTTTAAATCACTTATGCATGCGAGCAGTTTACTAAATGGAGCGACTGGATTAAAACGTTCTGAAATGGTTGGTGGTCACAAAGGTTAACTTATTCTGGTTTTACGCGGAACAAGAAATCCTCTACCATTGTTGTAAATATTTTTGGTTGTTCAATTTGTAAATTATGCCCTGCAAAATCAAGAATAGCAAAAGAAGCATGTGGATATTTTTCGAGCAATGTAAGCCCGTCTGCGTATCCCACATGATCATCTTGACGACCAAATAAGAATAATGCCGGTATATCGAACAAAGCTTTTTCATCTGGGTCAAAGCTCAGCGCATAGTTTGCTGATAATCGGTCCAAAAATTCCGAGTCCGCATTAATTATTCCAGCCATTACTTCTGCTAAGAAACGATTCCAGTTTCTCGCTGTTAAAATGACGCCACTTTTTGAAAAATAAGTTCTGTCTTCCACAGATAACAATTCCAAAAAAGCTTCATCTTCATACATGACTTTTTGTTCTGGTAATGTTCTTCTTTCCTTTTCTGGGTAGATTACTGGACAGATAAGCAAGAGACCAAGCACTCTACCTGGCATTTTTGCTGCTATTCCACGAGCTAAATAACCACCATAAGATTCCCCGGCGAGTATAAACTGCTGGCCAGGGATTACTGCTTCAATAAATTCTAACAACAAAGTGAGTACATGGTCGGCATTTTGAATAGAATCATAGTTCTCGGTTTTTCCCATTCCTGGTAAATCTAAATAAATGCGTGAAAACGGGCTTTCTTTGTCAAAAACTGGTTCCATACAACCAATCATCAGCTGCGAATCAGGCGCAAAGCCATGAATCATTATTATTGGTATTCCTTCACCATATTTTTCATAATAAACGTCTACGCTACGGATTGTTTTATGCATACTAATTCCTCCTGGCGTTTATTTTTATCATAACATATTATTCTTCTGCCATCCGGTACCCAACACCTATTTCCGTCAAAATATAGGCTGGCTCAGCAGGATTTTTTTCGATTTTCCGCCTAATATTACTCATGTTTACCCGCAGTGCTTGGTTTTCACTTGGATAAGGTCCCCAAATTTCCCGAATAATAAAATCATGTGTAAGGACTTTTCCAGCATGGCGAGCTAATAGGAGCAAAATTTTATATTCAATCGGCGTAAAGTGAATTTCTGTATCGCCCATTTTGACAAGTCGGCGATCGTCATCGATATAAAGGTCTTGAATGTGGATAATATGGTCATTTGGCGCTTCTTTGCTGCTTGGTTGAATGTGTCGTAGCGCTGTTCGAATACGCGCAAGTAGTTCTGATGTGCCGAATGGTTTCGTAATATAATCATCTGCGCCAAGGTCAAGTGCAGTTACTTTCTCCCGTTCATGATCACGCGCAGATACAACAATAATCGGCACTTTTGACCAAACACGAATATCCCGGAGCACATCTAGTCCTTCCACATCTGGCAAACCAAGGTCAAGCAACACTACATCCGGTGAATGGCTAGCTGTCTGTTCTAGCGCTTCTTTACCGTTCACTGCTTTAATCACCGCATAATCGCTAGCCGTCAAAACAGCTGAAATAAAATTACTAATGCCTTCTTCATCTTCCACAATTAGCACAAGTCGTTTGCTGTTCATTTTCCATCTCCTCCGTCTAGTGGCAAAGTGAACCAGAATGTCGCCCCGCCATGTTCGTTGTTTTTCGCTTCTAAAGTCCCGTCATGCGCTCGAATAATCGACATACAAATCGATAAACCAAGTCCTAGTCCGCGCGACATATCCGAACGTTCTCTCGCTTCCACAGCAAAAGTATCAAATAAATCTGGCAAGCGATTTTCCGGAATGCCTTTTCCGTTATCACGAACACTAAAAATCGCACTTTCCTTCGTTTTCGTCACGTTCACCCAAACTTCCGCACCAGGCCCACCATGTCGTAGCGCATTTTCCATTAAATTAATAAGGACTTGCTCAATTAGCGTACCGTCCATTGGAACCATAAGAAGGTCACGTGGTACTTTGACATGGATAGTTCGATCTGTGAAACGTTTTTTTATTCGACCAACAGCCTCACCAACAATTTCTTCCACAGCTTCTGGGGCTCGTTCCAAGCTCACTAAGCCTTCACTAATTCGTGTAACAGATAATAAGTTCTCAACCATCCGAATGAGCCAACCAGAATCATCTTTAATACCTTTAATCAAATTGTGTTCTGTTTCTTTATCTAATTCCGTTTCTTTTTCAAGTAAGGCTGAACTTGCTCCAACAATACCTGTTAGCGGTGTTCTTAAATCATGTGAAATTGCCCGAAGTAAATTACTTCTCATTTTTTCTTTGGCTGATTCGATAATGATTTGGCGTTGTTCTTCTGATAAATATTGCCGTTCTAGAGCTAGCGCCACTTGGGAACTAATCATTCGTAAAAATATCCGATTATCTTGTGTAAGCGGACCATCTTCCGAGGAGCAAGAAACGCCAATAACCCCAAGCACTTTCCCTTGCGACATGACTGGCATATAATAACCAAATGCTCCCATCAATGTATCAGTTCCGGCACCAGCCCGCTTTTTATTTTTAAAAACCCAGTGCGCGACAGCTTCTTCATCCGCACTAAGAAGCGCACTCGCATCTTCTTTTCCTTCCGCTTGTACGAAAATCCCTTTATTACTTTTAGCAGGGTCCGCAGAATAAAAAATGACAGAACGACTAAATAGATGCAAAATATATTCATTAGTTAAATCAATAATTCCTTTTAAATTGCGGGTGACTAATAGCCTTTTGTTGATTTCATAAAGCACTTCGGTTCGACGTTCGCGCTCGACAGCTAGGCTAGCTTGCGTTTTAATTCGCACAGTTAGCGCACTTGTAATAAGAGCGACTAAAAGCATAATTCCGAACGTCACCGGATAGCCCGCTTGAATTGTATTAAACGTATAAAGTGGTGTCGTGAAAAAGAAATTAAATAACATCACACCAATGATAGAACCCATAACACCATAAACATAGCCGCTTGTTACGCGAGAAATAATTAACACGGATAAAATATACACCATAATAACATTTTGATCGCCGATGCCAAATTCACTTAAAGCGACACATATCGCTGTTGCCAAAGTTAGCAGTAAAATCATTTTTGCCATATCATGCCAAGTCAAGAAGTTTTTAAAACGCATTTTCATTCGGCGTTTTTTAGTTTTTGGTTGGCTTGATGGGATAATATGCATATCAACATTATCCAGATGCGTAATAAGGCGATCCTCAAAATCTTCTTCAAATAAAGACCTTAATCCCATACGGCGACGTGATTTTCCAACGACGATATTTGTAACTCCTGTCAACCGGGCGTATTCGGCTACTGTCTCTGCAATGTCATGTCCAGCCAGTGTGACAATTTCAGCACCAAGTCGTTCAGCGAGTTCCATTGTTTCCCGAAGACATTTTTTCTCTGCCTTAGTCATGTAATCATTTTCTTCATTTTCAATATAAAGAGCGGTCCATGGTGCGCGGAAAGCCTCGGCGGTGCGCGCTGTCCAACGAATAAGTTTTGCAGACGAAGGCGAAGTGCTAATACAAACTAGCCATTTACTACTCGCTCGCTTTTCTGGATAAACACCTGTTTGATCATATTCGTGGCTAATTCGGTCGGCTGCTTTTCGCATCGCAATTTCACGCAATAGTTTTAAGTTTTCTCTAGTGAAGAAGTTCTGCATGGCTGTTTTTGCGCGCGCTGGCTGGTAAATTTTGCCCTGTTCTAACCGTTTTAGAAGTTCATCGGGTTCAATATCAATTAACTTTACTCGGTCCGCCTCATCAAAAACATAGTCAGGAATCGTTTCGCGAACAGCTACTTTAGTGATACCTTCTACAATATCATTTAAGCTTTCAATATGTTGCACATTGACAGTCGTATATACATCGATTCCCGCTTGGAGCAATTCTTCCACATCTTGAAAGCGTTTCTTATTGCGTACGCCTGATGCATTCGTATGTGCGAGTTCATCTACCAAAATAAGTTCCGGTTTTCGTTTCAAAGCTTCGTCCAAATCAAATTCTTTAAGCGCGATATTTTTATGATTGATTGCTTTAGGAGGGATAATCGGAATTCCTTCTAACATTCTAAGTGTTTCTTCTCTAGCATGAGGTTCAATATAACCCGCTACTACATCTACACCCGCTGCTAGTTGATCCTTGGCATCACTTAACATGGCGTAAGTCTTCCCAACACCTGCTGCAAATCCAAAATATATTTTTAACTTACCTACTGAAGAATCTGTTGTTTCTTCTTGCAAATTCACCAGTAGTGCATCCGGACTTGGACGATTCGTCTCCATATACTCGCCTCCAACTACTTACATTTTCAAACTATCTAATGCTAAATTCACTTGTAACACATTCACAGTTGGCTCACCCCAAAAACCTAACAATCGCTTACTTGTATATTCAGCAATAATTTCTTTAACCACTTTGGTAGAAATTCCGCGTTCCTTAGAAATCCGGTCCACTTGATAAGCAGCTGCTGCCTCTGAAATGTCAGGATCTACTCCACTTGCTGAAGCTGTCACCAAATCCATTGGAATAACGCGGTTGTTGGCTGGATCTAGTTTGTGCCACCAAGCAATTCGTTTTTCAACTAATTGTTTTTGTTCTTCGCTAGTTGGGTTTAAATTAGTCGCCGCCCCGTCACTCGCAGCTCGCCCGATTAAGTATTCAGGCTGAGTAAATGTTTGGCCAATTTCGGTAGAACCATATTTTCCTGATTCCCCGTCTGCTAACTTCCCTTCTATTATACTGCCATTTGCTTTGTCCTGGAAAGCCGCACCTGCAATAATTGTGACAACCCCCGGATAAATTACGCCACATACCAATGTTAAAAGTAGAAATCCCACTACTGCCGGCTTCCAAATTTGCATAAATCTTTTCATGTTCTCTCCCCCTCTTAAACGATTCCTAAAACAGTTAACAGCATATCAATTAATTTAATAGCAATAAACGGCGCAATTAAACCACCGAGACCATAAATCAACATATTGCGACTTAATAACTTTCCAGCTGGCATTTCACGGTATTTTACGCCCTTTAAAGACAAAGGAATTAAAATTATAATAATCACCGCGTTATAAATAATTGCAGATAAAATCGCACTCGTCGGACTTGTTAAATTCATTAAGTTAAGTGCTTCAAGTTGTGGGAAAATCCCGTAAAAAAGTACAGGGATAATCGCAAAGTATTTCGCCAAATCATTGGCAACACTAAATGTAGTCAAAGCTCCGCGAGTCATTAAAAGTTGTTTTCCAATCCGAACAATATCAATTAATTTAGTCGGGCTAGAATCAAGGTCAACCATATTTCCAGCTTCTTTGGCAGCTTGAGTCCCTGTATTCATCGCAACAGCTACATCGGCTTGTGCAAGAGCTGGTGCGTCATTCGTCCCGTCTCCTGTCATTGCAACCAAATGTCCTTCTCGTTGATATTCGCGAATTAATTCCAATTTTGCTTCTGGAGTTGCTTCAGCTAGAAAATCATCCACACCAGCCTCTGCCGCGATTGCTGCTGCGGTCATTGGGTTATCACCGGTAATCATAATGGTTTTAATACCCATTTTCCGCAAATCAAGGAAACGTTCTTTCACTCCATTTTTCACGATATCTTTTAAATAAATAACGCCCAGCACTTTATTATTTCGAACTACTACAAGCGGTGTTCCGCCAGCACCTGCCACTTTGCTTACAATCGTATCGCATTCGTCTGGGTACGCGCCGCCATTTGCAGTTACATACGCTCGAACTGCATCAGCAGCGCCTTTTCGAATTGTATTTTCTTGATAATCAATCCCACTCATTCGTGTTGTTGCAGTAAAAGGTATAAACTCTGCGTGCATTTCAGCAAAATCTCGGCCGCGAATATCAAAACGTTCTTTTGCTAATACAACAATGCTTCGACCTTCTGCAGTTTCATCTGCAATCGAGGACAGTTGAGCCGCATCCGCTAACTCTTGTTCTGTCACCCCATCCACTGGTAAAAATTCGCTTGCTTTCCGATTTCCTAGTGTAATCGTACCAGTTTTATCAAGTAAAAGTACATCCACATCTCCAGCCGCCTCAATCGCCCGGCCACTCATTGCTAAAACATTCGCTTGATTTAAACGGCTCATTCCAGCAATTCCAATGGATGAAAGCAATGCGCCGATAGTAGTTGGCGCCAAACAAACGAGCAAAGCAATCACATTCGTAATCGAAATCGCCGAACCAGCACCTGCCTGTTTACTCGCAAAATCAGTAAATGGTAAAAGCGTTGCTGAAACAGCCAGAAAAATAATTGAAAGCGTCACAAGTAAAATTTGCAAAGCTATCTCATTTGGCGTCTTTTTCCGTGAAGCGCCTTCCACCATCGCAATCATTTTATCTAAGAAACTTTCTCCAGACACCGCCGTTACACGAACAACTAACCAGTCAGAAACAAGTGTAGTTCCGCCCGTCACAGCGCTCCTATCCCCACCAGACTCACGGATTACCGGCGCGGATTCTCCTGTTATCGCACTTTCATCAACCGAGGCCGCACCTTCAATAACTTCACCGTCCATCGGGATTTGTTCATTCGCAAGAACATACACAATATCGCCTTTTTTCAAATCATTCGAAGCTACTTCAATCACATCAGTTTTATCATCAACATTCTTTAATTTTCGAGCTAAAACGTCTTTTCGAGCCATTTTTAAACTATCAGCCTGTGCTCGACCTCGACCTTCCGCAATCGCCTCTGCAAAATTTGCAAATAACACTGTAAACCATAAAATTAGCGCAATCGCTAGCGTATAACCGGACTTCTCATCCGAAATACCGAAAAAGCCAAGAAAATAAAGGCTCGTTGCCAAAATCGCACCTACATAAACAAGCAACATTACCGGATTTTTCACTTGCAGTTTTGGAGACAATTTTTTCATCGACTGAATTAGCGCATCTTTCCAAATACCATTTTCCATCATTTCCATTCACCTCATTTGAAAGTTGTAAAGAAGTCCGCAATCGGTCCAAGTGCAAGCGCCGGCAAGAAACTAAGGGCGCCAACAAGTACCACAACACCAATTAAAAGACCAATAAACATGCCATTTTTCGTCGATAATGTTCCACTACTAGCTGCAACCGAACTCTTTCCAGCCATATTTTGAGCCAAGTAAAGCGCCGCAACAAGTGGGATAAAACGAGCAAGTAACATCATTACTGCGCCGACCATATTTGTAAATGTCGTATCCGCTGCAAACCCAGCAAAAGCACTACCATTATTATTTCCCATTGAAGTAAATGCATAAAGTACCTCAGAAAAACCGTGCGCCCCACTCGCCGAAACAGAAGCTTGCACACTCGGCATCATTACCGCAACCGCCGTACCAAACAAAGTCAACAGCGGAGGAACTAAAATAAGCAAACAAACCATTTTCATATCATAAGGTTCAATTTTCTTCCCTAAATATTCTGGCGTCCGCCCAACCAATAGTCCCGCAATAAACACCGTCAAAATAATAAAGCCAATCATTCCATAAAGTCCACTACCAACGCCGCCAAAAATAACTTCACCAAGCTGCATAAAGAACATCGGAACTAGCCCACCGAGCGGAGTCAAGCTATCGTGCATCGCATTCACAGCCCCGTTTGAAGCAGCCGTAGTAGAAGCCGCAAAAAGCGACGATCCACCAACACCAAAACGCACCTCTTTACCTTCCAAACTTCCAGAAGCCGCAACCCCTTGGTAACTTGGACCTGCAAATTGTTCTGAGATAGTGATGGCAACAACACCAACGACGAAAACAATCATCATCGCCGTCATAATTGCGCGCCCTTGCTTACTGTCCTTCACCGCGCGCCCAAACATTACAACAAGCGCAACTGGAATAAGCAAAATTGCAAGCATCTCTATTAAATTAGTAAAACTAGATGGATTTTCAAAAGGAAACGCAGAATTCGCTCCAAAAAAACCGCCGCCATTTGTTCCAAGCTGCTTAATTGCAATTTGACTTGCAGCCGGACCTAGTGGAATCAATTGTTTCGCTCCATTTTCAAGCGTCTCAACAACTGAATAATCAGCAAATGATTGCACCACACCTTGTGAAACTAGAAGAAGCGCCAAAATAAGCGAAAGTGGCAACAGAATATACAATGTCACCCGAAATAAATCTTGCCAAAAATTTCCTACTGTTTTCTGTTTCTTCCATATAAAACCACGTATTACCGCAAATAAAACTGCAATCCCTGTCGCTGCTGAAACAAAATTTTGTACTGTTAACCCAATCGACTGGGAAAAATAAGATAAAGTTGCCTCACCTGAATAAGCTTGCCAGTTCGTATTCGACACAAAACTCGCTGCTGTATTAAATGCAAGACTAAAGCTAAGACCTTTCATACCTTCCGGGTTAAGTGGTAAAAAGCCTTGCATCATTAACACTGCCATTACAAATACAAAACCAACCGCGCTAAAAGCAAGTACCGACACAGCATAACGTTTCGCTGACATTCCAACCTCACTCACACCCATCAGCCGATAACCAAACCGTTCAACCGGCTCAAGCACTCGGGACAAAAACACTTTTTCCCCAATCATTACTTTATACATATAAATTCCAAGTGGTACGGCTAAAACTAACAACAATACAACAAAAAACACATCTTGCAGCACGATATACTTCATAAATCCTCACCTCTAAATAACACATAAAATAAATACACCAACAAGCCTAAACCGATTATTCCAGCAATCACTAGAACAACACCCATTTTCCGTTCACCCCTTCATCGTACTCTTTCCACCACTAATCCTATCAACAAACGTATAAAGACAGTGTTAAGATTAGAGAAGCTTACATAAAGATTCCGTTAAAATCCTAATGTGTGTAATTTTTACACACAAAAAAAGCCAATGTGTAAGCAAAAAACAAAATGAAAACCCTTTTATAGCCACATTTAAAGTTGGCACGGTACTTGCATATATAATAAGTGTTAAGAGAATTATCTAGAGGAGGAAATAATCATGAAAACAATTATGTTAGTATGTTCAGCAGGTATGTCTACCAGCTTACTAGTTACAAAAATGGAAAAAGCCGCTGCAGAAAAAGGCCTTGAAGCGAAAATTTTTGCCGTTGCAGAAGCAGAAGCAGCTAACCATTTAGACGAAATCGACGTATTATTACTTGGACCACAAGTACGTTTCTTAGAAGGCAACATGAAGAAAAAATTGGAGCCAAAAGGTATTCCATTAGCTGTTATTAACAGTGTTGATTATGGAATGATGAAAGGCGACAAAGTTTTAGAACAAGCATTAGATTTAATGAAGTAAAAAGAGGGTAATTACAGCTAGCTAGCTGAAAATTATAAAAAATTGAAGAGGTATAGTAATAACAGTATGTTTTAGAAATTATGTATTCGTCTTAATCCGTGCTATTACTTTATCCTCAAAAAAGGAGAATAAAAAATGAATGGTTTTATCGCATTTATGGAGAAATATTTCATTCCCTATGCTGCCAAAATTGGTGGACAACGTCATTTAGTAGCAATCCGTGATGGTTTCATTACAACTATGCCACTTATGATTCTAGGGTCTTTCGCCGTTTTAATTAACAACTTCCCAATTCCAGCTTACCAAAAATTCATGAATAATTTATTTGGTGAAGGAACTTGGCAAGCATTTGGCGGAAACGTTTGGAACGGTACTTTTGCTATCTTAGCATTACTTATCGCTTTCACTGTAGCTTATAACTTAGCTAAATCTTATGATAAAGATCCACTTTCTTCCGCAGTAGTTTCTGTAGCAACTTTCTTCACTATTGGTGCAATCGCTCCAGGTGCAGATGGTGTCCCAAATACTGGTGGTCTTGGATCAACTGGTCTTTTCTTAGCTTTAATTATTGCAATTCTTTCCACTGAAATCTTCACACGTTTAAGTGGTAGCCCGAAACTAATTATCAACATGCCTGATGGTGTTCCACCGGCAGTTTCACGTTCATTCGCAGCTTTATTCCCTGCAATGATCACTGTTTCTATCTTTGGTCTAATCACTGCATTCTTCCAAGCAGCAGGCGTAAGTAACTTAGTAATTTCTTTCTATGAATTAGTTCAAGAACCGTTCATGGGTCTTGCAAACTCCTTGCCAGCAGCATTATTACTCGCATTCGTTTCTGCTTTCCTTTGGTTCTTTGGTTTACACGGTGCGAACATTATCGACCCGTTCATGCAAACAATCAATATTCCAGCAATCGAAGCTAACGTAAAAGCATTAGAAGCTGGTAAAGAACTTCCTTACATTGTTAACAAACCTTTCTTTGACTCTTTCGTTAACTTAGGCGGAACTGGGGCAACTATCGGTTTAATCATTGCTATCTTTATCGTAGCTCGTAAACACAAAGCGTACATGACAGTTTCTAAATTGTCTGCAGCGCCAGGTCTTTTCAATATTAACGAACCAATGATGTTTGGTCTTCCAATCGTCTTGAATCCAATTATGTTCATTCCGTACATCTTGGCACCACTTGTACTTGTAACTGTCGCTTACTTTGCAACAGCTATTGGTTGGGTACCAGCTTGTACTATCGTAACTCCTTGGACTACACCACCAATTATCGGTGGAGCACTTGCAACACAAAGTATCGCTGGTGGCGTACTTGCAGCTGTAAACTTAGGATTATCTATTCTAATCTTCCTTCCATTCGCGAAAATCGCTCAAATTCAAGAGCTACGTCGTGAAAGAGAAGCACTTGCTGCTGAAGGCGTTACTGCTGAATAATTTTTAAAAACCAAAACTTTAAGGACGTGTTTACAGATGGATTTAGAACAAACAATTATGAGCTTGATCGTGTTCGGTGGTAATGCTAAAAGTGACGCTATGTTAGCCATTGATTCCGCTAAAAAAGGGGATTTCGCTCAAGCAGACGAACAAATCGCCCAAGCAGAACAAGCACTACTTGAAGCGCATCATTCTCAAACAAAACTTATACAAGGTGAAGCACGTGGCGAAAAAACAGAAGTTTCCCTTCTACTCGTTCACGCACAAGACCACTTAATGAACGCAATCACTTTCAAAGATTTAGCGAAAGAAATTGTAGACCTTTATAAGAATAAATAAAACTTAAAAAACCAGTTGGCGTTATGCCAGCTGGTTTTTTTCTTCTACTAAATCGGTATCTGATCGAATAATTGCTAATACTACACCCACTGCAATAAAATTACCTAGCACAGCACTCCCACCATAACTAATGAAAGGAAGCGGAATCCCCGTGAGTGGCATAAGTCCAACAGTCATACCAATATTCTCAAAAATATTAAATGCAAAACTCACTGCAAAGCCCGCTAAAACAAGCGATGAAAAAGTATTCTTCATCAATAGTGCAGCCATAATTAATTGATGAATAAGAAGCATAAATAAAATTAACAACAAACTGACACCAACAAACCCAAACTGATGCCCAATCGTACTAAAAATCATATCTGTATGACTTTCAGGAATATACGCATTTGTTCCTGAACTACCAGTCATCATCCCCGAACCAACAGCTTTCATTGACAAATTGAGCTGGTACACTGCGTCAGGATCTGTCGTTGGATCAAGCCACGTCTGAATTCGCGAAAACTGGTACGCGTGAAACCCAATTTTCTCTAATAAGCTAATGTGATACACGACAACATACATCCCAATTGTTGCAGCTGTTAAGATTAACGTAATAATTCCGACCATCAGCTTCGTCGATTTAATTGCCAGTAAAATAATCGCTAGCGCCGTAACCCCGTAAACAATCGTCGTACCAAGGTCTGGTTGTTTCATAATTAATAGTAATACTATCCCAGTAAGCACCGTCAGAATCCCTAATTGTTTCCATTTTTGCGCTTGATATTTCACTGCAAAATGCGCCAATACAAAGATAAATATGGATTTTACTACTTCAGAAGGTTGAAAAGATAGCCCAGCGAAGCGATACCAACGCGTCGCCCCATTTATATTTTGAACTAACGGATTAGGAATGAGTATACCTAGTAGTGTAATGACCATAATCACATACAGCCAAATCGCATGATGGCGTAAAAATTCTATCGGGAGCCTAGAAACTCCAAAACAAGTAAGCGTCCCAATTGCCAAAAATACCAATTGCATTCCTAAAAAATTCGTATTGTACTGGTTTGTCTGTTGAGCAAAATATATCGCCACACAACTAACTAAAGACAATAAGAATACCGATAGAATAATTCGGTTATAAAGTACATCTCGTTTCATAAATACACGACCTCTCTCGTTTTAGCTAGTGCATTCCGTCTCGCTGCTGCTAGTACAAACCCAACTGCGCACGAAAGCATGACAACCGAACTACCCCCGTAACTAATAAACGACAACGGAACTCCAGTAAGCGGAATAATCCCACTCACTCCTCCAAGATTCAAAAACATCTGCACCGAAATCCAAGCGGCAACTCCTATACAAACCATCGAATCGAAAATAAACTGACTACAAACAGCAATATAAAGTGCGGTAAAACTGAGCAACATCAGCAAAAACATCGTCCAAATAACACCAAAAACACCAAGTTCCTCCGCAATCACCGTCATAATAAAATCCGTATGCGGCTCCGGCAAATACCCTAATTTCTGGATGCTACCTCCTAAACCAGTTCCAAATACCCCACCACTTCCAATCGCATAGTAGCCATTTCTAAGTTGATAAGAAGCATCTAAGTTTTCAAGGTTAAAAGGATCCAAAAAAGCAAATCTGCCCAATTTTGCCGAACTAAAAAAGTCTGGGTGAAAGAAGTAAATCAGCATTGCTACAAGTAATAAGAGACCGAAAGTCCAAATTGCAATTCGCACAAGGCGCGAGAGGCCCACTCCGCTTGTTAAAAGCAAAGCGACCCCAATAACACCTAAAATTAAAGCCGTGCCGAGATCCGGCTGTAAGAAGACTAATGCTATAGTAAGAAACAAGAAGCCTAGCACCCAATGTTGTACTCGCACCCCGCAACCTTTCCTTAAGAAAACAGTCGCAATCACAAGTATTAATAGCAATTTGACAGTTTCAGTAGGCTGGAATGTCACTCCGAAAATAGATAACCATCTTTGGGCATTATTAGCCGCATTACCAGTTACAAGCACTAAAACTAATAGACCTAGAAGCCCCAAAGAAAGAATACGTAACGTCACCCGATGATAAAATAATTTCACATTTATACGCGAGCAAATAAGCAAGCCCAAAAGACCAAGACCATAAAAGAGGAGCTGTCTATTAAAGAAATAACTAGGTTCTACTTTGTAACGCATGATTGCAACCCCATAACTCGTGCTATAAACAAGTAGCAAACTCCATACTGCCAGAAGCAAATACGTTACAAAGAGCAATCGGCCCGCACGCATTTAAATCCACTCCCGGAATTTCCGAATATAAATAGTTTTTACTAGTTGCATCGTAGCCATGTATCCAACAAGAATGAGGATTAACCATGGGAAGTAACTACCTGGCAAGCTCACAAAACCTATACTGTGACCAAATCCGGTAAACGGAATCACAATACCTAATGCCATCACGACTAGTGTTGCAATCATTACCGGAGCAGCTGCCCGACTTTGAATGAAAGGTATTTTCTCTGTCCGAATCATATGAACAACTAAAGTTTGAGTGAGTAAGCCGACAACAAACCAACCACTGTGGAATAAAGCTTGCTCTGCTACCGTGTTTGCACTAAATACAAACCACATAATTAGAAACGTCGCAATATCAAAAATCGAACTTACTGGCCCAATACATAGAATAAAGCGCAACATTCCTTTTTGTTCCCATTGATGCGGCTTCTTCAAAAATGAGCGATCCATTTTGTCCCAAGGAAGTGTTAATTGAGAGAAATCATAAAGCAGATTTTGTAGCAAAAGATGTAAAGATAGCATTGGTAAAAAGGGAATAAATGCACTTGCCACCAAAACACTAAACACATTACCGAAGTTAGAGCTGGCCGTCATTTTAAGGTATTTTAGAATATTACCGAATACATTCCGACCTTCCATCACCGCATCATTTAAAACCGTTAAGCTTTTCTCCAGTAAAATTACTGAGCTTGCGTCTTTGGTAATGTCTGCCGCTGTATCAACAGAAATACCAACATCCGCTTTCCTAAGAGCCGGAGCATCATTAATTCCGTCACCAAGAAATCCAACCGTATGCCCCGCTTTTTTAAGCAAACCAATAATTCGCGATTTTTGCATTGGGGTTAATTTAGCAAAAATGTGATATTTTCGCAGTTCGCGCGTAAGTTCTTCATCGGAAAGCTCTTCTATATCCGCACCTAGTAAAAATCCGTTCGCTGGAATGCCGACTTCCTGACAAATTCGTTTCGTAACAATTTCATTATCACCCGTCAACACTTTTACGTTAATTTGATTTTTGAAAAGATGAGCGATTGCTTCTTTCGTCGATGCTTTTACTGGATCGCGGAAACCGAGGAATCCCGCAATAATCATTTGTTCTTCGTCGGTCTTAGTAAATGCTTCTCCGACTTTTCCAGTTTTATAAGCCACTGCAATCACGCGAATTCCTGAGCGATTCATTTCGGCACACATGTCTTGAAGTCCGCTCTTTTCTGATTCAGTTAGTGTCGAAACAGCGCCGCCAAATTCCTTATGAGTGCATACAGTGAACATTTCTTCCACCGCGCCTTTTGTAATCATCCTTGTTTCTGCCCTATTTTCGACCACCACACTCAAACGACGTCGATCAAAATTAAATGGAATCTCGCCAACTTTTTTCCAATCTGATGCAGTACTCTCATCCAATTTAGCAATAACTGCATGATCTAAAACATTTTTCCAACCAGTTTGGAAGTAACTGTTTAAATAAGCCATTTTTAAGACGCGTTCTGAGGTTTCGCCAGCACTATCAATGTATTTTACAAGTTCTAGTTTATCTTCCGTCAGCGTGCCTGTTTTGTCCGTACACAAAATGTCCATCGCACCGATATTTTGAATGGCGCTCAGTTCTTTCATGATTACTTTTTTCTTCGACATATTGATGGCACCTTTTGCCAAGTTCGTGCTGACAATCATAGGTAGCATCTCAGGTGTAAGGCCAACAGCAATTGCTACTGCATATAGAAATGCTTCTAACCAATTGCCTTTCATAAGCCCGTTAATCATAAATACAATCGGTACCATCACCATCATAAAATAAAATAGTAATTTCGAAATTGATTTAACACCTTTATCAAAACTAGTATCGCCGCGGCGTTCAGTAGCTGCGATGGACAACGAACCAAAGAACGTCGAGCTTCCAGTCCGCAAAACAACTGCCCGGCCATGCCCACTTAACACATCTGTCCCCATAAATAATAGGTTTTCCCGTTCAAAAATTTCTGGATTGGCACTTTTGTCTTCCACAAATTTTTCAGCAGGAATCGATTCTCCAGTGAGCGCCGATTGATTAATTAATAAATCCGTAGCCGAAATAACTCGCGCATCTGCTGGGATAATATCTCCCGCCGAAATTTCAATTAAATCTCCAGGTACGATTGCGTCTTGCATTACCAGATCCATGGAGCCATTTCGAATAACATTGACTCTATTTTTCACCATATTTTTTAGCGCATAGCTAGCCCGCTCTGCTCTACTCGTTTGAACAAATCCAAGAATTCCGCTTGCTAAGATCATTAATGCCATAATTATTGTCGCTTCCATGTCGTCCGTCAAATACGAAACAACCATTAACATCGCTAAAATATAGATAAACGGATCATTAAACGCCCGAATAAAGAGCCGCAAATTTGATACTTTCTTTTCTTCCACAGTTTGATTGGGACCAAATTCCGCTAATCTTTCTGTAACTTCTACGTTTGTGAGCCCTGTTTCCATAACACCTAACTTTTCCAAAACTTTTTCTTTGCCCATTTGTGATTCTTTGAGCAAATTGTTACCTTGCATTTTTGCGTGTGTTTTTTTCATTTTCCTTGCCTCCAATTCTTTCTAGGCAAGCTGAGAATAACGTTTATGTGCGCCAGAGATGAAGGTTAGTCACTCTTGCAGCTTGATTACTATAATACGAGTCCGGTTCTTCTACTTCCTCTCCCTGATGGTGGTCCATTGCCTTCATCTCCTTTCGAATTTTATCTAAGCTTAATTATCTGAAAAAAGGATTTTAATTCCCAGATAATTATTTTCATAATAAACATGAAAAAAGTCCTTACCAAAACCTTGGCAAGGACTTCTGAATTCATACGCATACTAAAACAGACTCCCCTCGCTAAAGTTTTGGCACTATACAACGTAAAGAATTACTCTTAGCCACATTATGGAAAGCCTTAATCCGACAATCCCTGTTCTACCCATTGGCGTCTTTGGACATTTTTGGGCAGTGGCCTGTGTTTGCATAGGAGCCTCACCTAACAGGCAAAACTACATATTTATTATCGCTCTAATCGTCTACGAGTTTAACATAGAAAATCTAAGCCCGCAAGACAAAATGCAAAATACTTAACTTTTATTTAACTTTTCGTTATTTATTTCAACAATTTTAACAAAACATCTGCTAAGGCATCTGCAGTTGTCGTAATCGTTGGCGGGCGTTTATAAATATCATCTCTCACTTTTTCCACCATGATTAGCAAAATAACACTATTTAAAATTAAAGAGATGGCATCTGCTTCTTGTGTCGAGTTCTTACTTGGAACCATTTCTTTTACTTTTTGATTAACCCGCTCGTATAGATATTCGACAATTGAGGGATCAATAAACTCCATATCTTTACTGCCCATTTCGCGAACAGAAATCACCATAAAATCTCGATATTTTTCATAAATATCTGAAATAAACTGGCTCGCTTGACGTAAAAAAACCTTGGCACTTTCAAAATCTTTATCAAAAAATTGATTGATTTCTGCTTTCATACTTTCAAATTGCACTTCTAACGTCATATGAATTAAATTATCTTTATTCTTAAATTTTTTAAATATCGTAGCTTCATTTATTCCAGCAGCTTCTGCTAATTGTCTTGTGGTAGAGCCTTTTATGCCATTTTTTGCCATCATACATAGCGTTGCATCCATGATGGATTCATTTGTAATCATTATTATACCCCCGTTCAACTAAGTAAGCACTTGCTTATATTCAGTATAACAAAGACCGACCTTTTTGACAATTTAATTACAATTTGTCGATAACAGGTATAAGATATGTGAAATGTGTAATAATGGAGGTAGAATATTTAAAAGAATTGGAAGTGACTTACCATGCAAAAAACGAGAAAAGAACGTATTTTAGAAGCTTTGAAAGAAGACAAGAAAAATAAAAAAAGTAAAAAATTCAAAACTAGTGCAACAATTGCTGGAGTTACAGCCATCGCGACCTCTATTACCGTTCCAGGAATTGAAGTAATTGTTAGTGCTGATGAAACAGCACCAGCAGACGAAGCTTCTAAAAGCGCAGAAGCTAACACAACTACAGAAAAACAAGCGAATTCAACTCCTGCAAACGCGACAGAACAAACAGTTGAACCGAAGCAAACTGAGGCCAAAGAACCAACTAAAACACCAGAAGAAAATCAACCCACAGCAAATAATGCAGAAAAAGCTCCAGCTGAACCCAAAACAATTAGCAACCCAGATAATACAACAAGCTCTTCTACACCAGCTACTTACAACCTACTACAAAAATCAGCACTCCGTTCGGGAGCAACTGTTCAAAGCTTTATCCAAACTATCCAAGCCTCTTCTTCCCAAATCGCAGCAGCAAATGACCTATACGCATCTGTCATGATTGCCCAAGCCATTTTAGAAAGTGCTTATGGAACAAGCGAATTAGGCTCAGCTCCAAACTATAACCTTTTTGGAATCAAAGGAGCTTATAACGGCCAATCTTATACAAAACAAACACTAGAAGATGATGGTAAAGGAAACTACTACACAATCACAGCTAAATTTAGAAAATATCCGTCTTATCATCAATCTCTAGAAGATTACGCCAAAGTTATTCGTAACGGCCCAAGCTGGAACCCAAATTACTACTCCAAAGTTTGGAAAAGCAACACTACTTCTTATAAAGACGCAACCAAGGCTTTAACAGGAACTTATGCAACGGATACAGCTTATGCAACTAAATTAAATGATTTAATAAGCCGATACAACTTAACACAATACGATAGCGGCAAAACAACTGGTGGAAATTCCGGGAGCACTAGTAACACTGGGAACACAAACACTTCCAACGCAAAAATCTACACAGTTGTAAAAGGAGATTCACTTTGGAAAATCGCGAGCAAACACAAAGTAACTATCGCTAACTTAAAATCTTGGAACAACCTGAAATCCGATTTCATTTACCCTGGTCAAAAACTTAAAGTAAGTGCTGGTACGACGACAAGTAACACGAATACATCGAAACCAAGCACGGGAACAAGCACATCCAAACCAAGTACTAGCACAAGCGCTAAAGTATACACAGTTGCTAAAGGTGACTCGCTTTGGAGAATCGCGACTAATCATAAAGTAACGATTGCTAACTTAAAATCTTGGAACAACCTAAAATCCGATTTCATTTACCCTGGTCAAAAGCTTAAAGTAAGCACTGGGACGACGACAAGCAACACGAATATATCCAAACCGACTACGAGCACTAACACATCCAAACCAAGCACGAGCAACAATGCCAAAGTTTACACAGTTGCAAAAGGTGACTCGCTTTGGAAAATCGCGAGCAAACACAAAGTAACGATTGCTAACCTTAAATCTTGGAACAACTTGAAATCTGATTTTATTTATCCTGGACAGAAGCTTAAAGTTAGCGCTGGGACGACGACAAGCAACACGAACACATCCAAACCAAGTAATTCCGCTGTAAAAACATATACTGTCAAAAAAGGCGACTCCCTTTGGACCATTTCTAGACAATATAAAACAACTGTAGAAAATATTAAAGCTTGGAATAAGTTAACAAGCAATATGATTCATGTGGGACAGAAATTAGCGATTAAGGGCTAAATATAGTAAAAAGCACCTTCTTTAAATTCAATTAAAGAAGGTGCTTTTTATTTACCTATACCATTAACATATTTAAACTAAACAAGCTTTAATGTTCCATTCCTTTGTACCTTTTTATCCAAAATCCTTTTTCTTCATCCCATTCACCATAGATAATAGAAGCAATTTCATTTGCAGAATAGCCGATTTTTCCTAGCTGCTCATATAGCCAGCTTTCTTCTTTTCCCAATCTTTTTAACTCATTTTTATTTACTTTTCCTTCATTAATTAATAAATAATTGAGTTTTTCTTCTTGTACTTCAATCCCTAATTCTCTTTTTTCTGGAGGTTCGTATTGCTCGTATTTTTTAATACTAATTTGCCCACCAGGCTCTACAATCAGATACTTTACTTGTTCTATATTATAAATGTTTTCTTGGCGTAGCATCGTCCTGATTTGTTCCATCTCCATCTTGTTTTTCTTTAATTCTTTTTCGTCAAATTCTCCGTTGTTAATAAGTACACTTAATTCTCCTTTCATTAATCTTCTTGGAAAAGCAAATTTTCTCGTTGCAAGTTCTATTAAATAAATGCAGGCTCCCCATATTAAAACGCCAAATAACATATGCCAAACTTGTATATTATTATCATATAAACTCTCTTCCAAAATACCTCCAAACACAACTACATAGACTATATCAAAAGGAGTTAACTCAGAAAGCGCTTTTTTCCCTAGCAGTCGCATTGTTATTAATAAACCAAAAAAGCCTAAAATCATTTTAGAAGCTATAAGCAAGTAAATCATAAAGTTCCCTCCTCCCTTATATATATTCTAGAAGAAAAATAACAATAGCAGATTCGCTTACAACTAAATCAACTTCATTCTTTTTCTAGCTTAGATTCTAACATTTGGCCAGCTTCTTTATTGTATGCTTTATAATCAAACTTTTTAAAGTCATCGTATCCAAGCATAACTTTTTCCATCCCTTCCATTAATCCTTCTGTTGAATTATCTACCAGTAAACCATACCCATCTTTTAAAAGGCTGTAGCATCCTGGAATATTAGTAGAAACAACCTTTTTTTGTAAAACTAAGCATTCTAGTAATACCATTGGCTGTCCTTCATGAATAGAAGATAATACAAAAGCGTCGCATGCATTTATAATTGGAAACGGATTTTCTAATTGACCTAAAATATGCACTTTGTCCTCTAAGCCAATATCAAAAACATATTTTTTTAATTCTTCTTCTAGTTCTCCAAGCCCAATGATGAAAAGCTGTGTATCAGGTTGTTTTTTTTGTAGTTGATAAAATGCTTTAATTAATCCTATATGGTTTTTTTCTGGTGACAATCTTCCCATTGTTACAAAGTTAAATGTATCTGGTGACACTGTAATGTCGCTTTCCTCTTTAGCAGCACGGAGGATATATTCATAATCAATTAAATTGTGAACATAAGTCATTTTACTAGTGTCTTGGATAATATGTTTTAAATGTTGTTTATTTACTTCCCCGGTTTGTTTAGAGACGGAAACGATTATATCAAAATAATTATATAGTGGGAAAATAATATTTAAATCAGCTCGATGTTTGTACTCCTTGCCCAGTTTTTTACTATATTCTTGTATCATTTCATTATGTTGATAAATTATTTTTCGTGGGCTATCGGAAGAAGCAAGTAGTAATGTCCAATATTTAAAATAGCCATCAAAATCAATAGCGATGTCTATAGGGGTATCGCCCAACACACGATAAAGTTCTCGTTTGTAAATCGCTTTAATTTCTTCTGGTAAAAATTGGGTAGGACCATTTTTCATTAAATGCTCAAGTGGGTGAGCGTGGAAATCTACAAACGCGTCTTCTTCATTAGGTGCAATGTTAATGTCTCCGGGAATTTGGACTTTTATGACGTGATTTGGTATTTTATTAAAATTCAGCATTTCATAATAATCAAGATTTTCTTTTTCGATCACTACAATTTGATACTTCTCTTTGTCTAAGTTACGCATCAAGTTAAGCGCTGAAGAAGTAATGCCATTATTTTTAAATCCTCCGCAGTACATGACGACTACCTTTTTCGCTTTTTTTACGGCTGTTTTTTCCTTCTCTTCAAAAAAACGACAATTTTCGAATAGCAACACTTGTCCTTGTATAATTGTTGTAAAGTTTTCAGAAATATTTTCAAGAGCACCCTTTTTAACAATATAATCTGCATGAAGTAATAGTCGTTTAAAGTTGGGATTCCAATCAGGTTTGTTGATAATTTGAATGTAAGTTTGTCCCTTTTTTTTGATGAAGAATGTAGGCAATTCTATAGAAGAAATAATATATTCCGCTTTTCCTAGCCAGGCAATATTTTCTTCCGAATCAAGTGTATCAATAAAATGTTGCTTTTTTTCTTTTAAGAAAGGATTGCTATTCAAGATTTTTTCAAAACACTTAGAATCCTTTTCTGTTATAAATACTACATTATCCTTTATGATTCCCTCTTCAAACCAACTTTTTAAATACAATTTTTTCAAATTCATCCCTATTCCGCCCCCTTAACCTCAAATTATTAATTTCACATTTTATATGAAAAAAGCCTGCTATTTTTCATATGTTTCTTTTACCTTTTCGAAAATGAAATAAACAATAATAACTACTTTGTAAAATTTTTTTAATACAAAAAAATGAGGTGACTTATTTCTGCTAAAATTCTAGAAATAAGCAACCTCATTCAATTCATGTTATTTGTATTAAAGAAATTTAAAAATGATGAAAACTCTCAACTGGCATTACAAATACTGTCGCGCCGCCAACTTGAACTTCAATAGGGTAAGGCACATACGTATCTACAGTTACTCCAAGGGATGCGGATGGCGTCATCATTTGTTCGCGTGCTTTACAGTTTTCCTTGATTATCGCTAGTGCATCATCTACACGTTCATCTTCTGTTCCGATAATAAATGTGGTGTTTCCTGCTTTTAAAAATCCACCCGTAGTAGCTAACTTTGTCGCACCGAAATTGCCTTTTGTTAGTGCGTCAGACAAACGGTTGCTATCTTGATCTTGGACTATCGCAAATATGAGTTTCAAAGAAATCAACCCTTCCTAAAAATCTATCTTTTTTCTATTATAGCAAATAAACCGCATTTTAAAGAGTGATATGCACTTTTGGCTTGGTACTTAAGTCACTCGAAATGTTACGTTAGTTGTTTTAAAATATCTGCTAAAATGACTTCCGTGATTTCTTCCGGTGTCATAGTTGCGTCCACTCGCATAAAGCGATCTGGGAACATCTTGATAATTTTTTCATAACCGGCTTGGACTTTCTCATGGTAAGAAATATCTTCTTTATCTAAACGATTGACTTCACGGCCTTTATTAGCAGCGATTCTAGCTAACCCAACTTCGGCTGGCACATCGAGATAATAGGTCCGATCTGGAATTGTATCTTCAATCGCATACAAATTCACTTGTAAAACTTGTTCCATATTCATGTCACGTCCGGCGCCTTGATAAGCAAGTGAACTATCCATGAAACGGTCACAAAGAACGGTTTTCCCTGCCGCTAAAGCTGGCCGAATCGTTTCAACCACATGCTGACGGCGAGCTCCAGCAATAAGTAATACTTCTGTTTTCGAATCCATTTCTTCATTGCCAATTCCGAGCACGATGTTTCTTACTTTTTCTGAAATCGGGCTACCACCTGGTTCGCGAGTTTTAATGAAATCTATTCCCGCTTCTTTCATTTTTTGGTTTAACAGAGTTCCAACAGTAGTTTTACCAGAGCCATCTGGTCCTTCAAGTGTAATAAAAATTGCTTTCATCTAATATAAATTCCTTTCCCTTTCGCGTCACTTTCTGTTTGATTATAGCATAAATTAGCAGAATACACGGATGTAATTCTCGGCTAGTTTTTCGCCGCCTTGATAGTGCCGCGTGCGAATGTTTTTTAGTTCGCGAATATGTTTTTCTGTGATACTTTCTCCGCGGATAATAGCTGGAATCCCCGGCGGATAGAGCGAGATTATTTCAGCAGATACACGGTCAGTCGCTTCATCTACCAGAACAAATTCGGTCGCGCGTGCGTGCATTTCTTCATAAGTTAAAGCAAGACCTGACGCGCAAGGTGTCGACATTTCGTACGGCTCTTTCGCGATTTCTTTTTTCACTGGTGAATGAATCCGGCTGATTGGCGTGAAATCAATTCCTTTTTTGATTAATGGTAAAATCAGTAACACTTGCGACTCGTCGGCAAGCTCTGGGAAATAAGAACTTTCTTCAAAAATGGCTTGTAGTTCATAACCTGTATAACCTATTTTGCGTACGATAATTTTAAGTGGATCATCTGGCAAAATCACTTCAAATTTATTTTTCGTTAACCATTTAATCCACCTAGCGCGCATCTTCCAAAAAGCTTCAACGTCTGCTGCTGAGTAAGTTGCCGCATATTTTCGTGCCGCATCTAGTGACGCCATGATTAAATAAGACGGGCTACTCGTTTGGAAAACTTGCAAGTAATAAGTTAATTTTTCAAAAATCGGCAAGTCATTCACCACATGTAAATAGGACCCCATCGTTAGCGCCGGCAACGTCTTATGCGCTGACTGAACAACCACGTCTGCGTCAAGTTCCACCGCACTTTTCGGAAATTCAGAACTTGTTAAAAAGTGCGCCCCATGCGCTTCATCGACAAACACAACCGCGCCAAAGTCATGCGCAATTCGAATACATTTTTGTAAATTAAAAGTCGTTCCATAATAGCTCGGATAAGTGAAAATACATAGTTTTACATCTGGATGATTATGTAAAGTTTCTTCAAGAAGTTCTGTTGATACACCATTCGCGACGCCAACTTCTTTATTTGTCACCGGTGTTAAGAAAATTGGTTCTCCACCTGCTAGTTCGATTCCATGCAAAATTGATTTATGCGCATCTCTTGGCACTAACACTTTTTCTCCACGTTTTAAAGTTGCCATAATAACCGCCAAGCTTCCCCCGCTTGTTCCGTTGACTAGAAAATAGCTTTTTTTACTTCCATAACATTCTGCAAGTAACTCCTCCGCTTCGAAAATTACATCTTCCGGATGATGCAAGTCGTCCATTCCAGTTATTTCTGTTACGTCCCATTTTACTAATTTTTGCCATGCATCTGGATAAATTGCTCCACTTTTGTGACCTGGAACATGAAGTGATATTGGGCAAGATTTAGCATGAGCATCTAACCGTTCTACTAAAGGCATTTTAGATTGATCTCGCATAACAATTCCCCTTTTCAAATTCTCTCTTTCATTGTACCATTTTGCTGAATTTATGACACATCCTTGTAGTTTTAAAGCGTTTTCATTTTAGAAGTTGTATAATAAAGACAGCAACCACGTTTTGACTTTCTAGTAAAGGGAAATTGAGTTAAGAGGACAATTTTAAAGGAGGTTTTTTGTCAGATGAAGAAGATTCTTAACGGTACTGATCAAGTAGTAGAACAGATGGTGGAAGGTTTAGTTAAATCGCACGCAGATGTTGTTCACCGTGTTGAAGGAACTCGCGTCATTGCAAGAAATGATAAACGTCCAGGAAAAGTCGGGCTAGTAAGTGGCGGAGGTTCTGGTCACGAGCCGGCTCATGCTGGTTATGTGGGTCGCGGAATGCTCTCTGCTGCTGTATGTGGCGATGTTTTCACTTCCCCAACCCCAGACCAAATTTATGAAGGTATTAAAGCCGCAGATCAAGGCGCTGGTGTGCTTTTGATCGTGAAAAACTATACCGGTGATGTAATGAATTTTGAAATGGCGGCAGATTTAGCCAATGCCGATGATATTAAAGTAGAACAAATCATAGTGGATGATGATATTGCTGTTGAAGACAGTACTTTCACCACAGGACGCCGCGGTGTAGCCGGAACTGTTCTCGTGCATAAAATTATCGGGGCAGCCGCAGAAGCAGGCGCATCGCTTGAAGAACTAAAAGCACTCGGTGAAAAAGTAATTGCTTCTGTTAAAACGCTTGGTGTCGCACTTTCTCCGTGTACCGTTCCTGAAGTTGGCCATCCCGGCTTTGAGCTTGGCGATGACGAAATTGAACTTGGCATTGGTATCCACGGCGAACCCGGCTTTACGCGCGAAAAAATTATGCCATCCGCTAGCCTTGCTAAACAACTTTATGAACGCATTAGTAGTGAAAGCAAACTCCTATCGGGTGATAAAGTGGTTGTCCTTGTAAACGGCATGGGCGCAACTCCACTTATGGAACAATACGTTTTTGCAAATGATGTTCATGAACTTCTAAAAAATGCTGGTGTTCAAGTTGAAAAAACACTCGTTGGCGATTATATGACTTCTCTAGAAATGGCTGGGTTATCGTTAACCATTTTGAAATTAGAAGATGAAAAATGGGTTGATATGTTGAAACTCCCAGCAGACACAATTGCTTGGTAATAAAATTTGGAGGAATGAATCATGACTTATGATAAAGATTGGGCGTTACGCTGGTTAAATGATTTCGGCGAACGTGTACAAGAAAACAAACAATTATTAAGTGATCTCGACCAAGCGATTGGTGATGGAGACCACGGTATTAATATGGCTCGCGGACTCAGTGAACTCAAAAAAGCTTTTGCAGAAAAAGAACCAGCTGATTTAAAAGATGTTTTCAAAACGACTGGGATGACAATGGTCAGCAAAGTCGGTGGTGCATCTGGTCCACTTTACGGAACAGCATTTTTGAATATGAGTAAAGCAGTTGAATCGGAAACCATTGATGCGGTTGGCCTTACAAAAGTTATCGAAGCTGGTCTAGAAGGCATCGAAAAACGTGGTAAATCACATGCTGGAGAAAAAACAATGATTGATGTTTGGGAGCCAGTTGTTCACGCGTTGCATCAAGAAGATTTAACTGATGATGTGGTCGATGCGGCCTTACAAAAAACAAAAGATTTAAAAGCCACTAAAGGTCGAGCAAGTTATCTTGGCGAACGTTCGATTGGTCATCTTGATCCAGGCGCATACTCATCCGCCTTACTATTCCACGCAATGCTTCAAACGGAGGTGAGCTAACTTATGACTAAACCTTATGGTGTTGTTATTATTTCTCATTCCAAAGACGTGGCAAAAGGTGTTCATGATATTATTAAAGAAATCGCACCAGATGTTTCTATCACGCATGCAGGCGGAACAGAAGATGGTCGCATTGGCACAAGTTTTGATGCAGTGAATGAGGCAATTGAAAATAACGAAGCCGATAAAGTCTACACCTTTTATGACCTCGGAAGCGCTAAAATGAATATTGAAACAGTGGAAGAAATCAGCGAAAAAGAAATTATTCTTTTTAATGCTCCAATTTTAGAAGGAGCATATGCTACAGCTGCTCAAGTTCAAATGGATGAAAAACCAGAAGTTATCGCAGCAAACCTTAAAACCATCGAAATTAAATAAAACTAAAACCCCTTGAATTATCCTGTTTGAGGGGTTTTATAATTATTTAAATTGAAAGAATTGACTAAAAACTCTTTATTTTTCTTAAAATTTAGTATAAACTAAATAATGCACAATAAAACAGGGGGTATAATATTATGTTGAAGAAAAATTTTATTATGGCTTTTTTCATTTTGACATTAGGGCTTGTTCTTGCAGCATGCAGCAGCAGTGACAGTTCTAAAGATAAAGTAACAACTTCTACAGGGGATAAAAAAGTTGTTAATTTGATGGAATCAGCTGAAATTCCATCCATGGATTCAGTAACAGGGACCGATGGCGTTAGCTTTACAGCACAAAATCAAGTTTTTGAAGGTCTTTACTACTTAGATAAAGATGACCAAACACAACCAGGGGTCGCAGCAAGCGCTCCAGAAATCTCGAAAGATCAAAAAGTCTACACGATTAAACTCCGAGATGACGCAAAATGGTCTAATGGCACAAAAGTAACTGCCCATGATTTCGTTTATGCATGGCAAAAAATTGCTAATCCCGCAACCGCAGCAGAATATGCAGTCCTTTTTGATGGTCTGATTGCGAATGCAACAGATATTATTAATGGGAAAAAGAAACCCGAAGAACTTGGTGTCAAAGCACTTGATGATACTACACTCGAAATCACACTCGAAAATCCAACACCTTACTTCCATTCCCTTTTGACCTTTCCAACATTCTATCCACAAAATGAAAAATACGTTGAATCTCAAGGCGAGAACTATGCCAAAGATAGTGATCACATGATTTACAATGGTCCTTTTGTGATGAAAGATTGGACAAACACAAGCAAAGAATGGAAATACGAGAAAAACAAAAATTACTGGGATAAAGATACAGTAAAAGTCGATACTATTAATATGCAAGTAGTAAAAGAACCAGGAGCTGCGGTTAATCTATACTCCACAGGTAAGCTAGACCGCGCGACGCTCACAGGCGACTATGCCAAGCAAAAACAAAATGATGATGACTACACTACAGAAAAAGAAGCTTTTATATATTATCTGAAATTCAACCAAAAACAAGCTGGAAAATCTACCCTTTTTGCAAATGAGAATGCACGTAAAGCATTTGCTCTTTCTGTCGATAAAGAATCACTAGTAAAAACCGTCATGGGTAACGGCTCTACCGCAATCAATGGTTTTGTTCCAGCTGAATTCACTTTCAATCCAGAAACAAAAGAAGATTTCCGGAAAGAAAATGGCGACCTATTAACAACTGACAAAGCAGCAGCAAAAGAATACTGGAACAAAGCGAAAAAAGAATTAGGTATTGATACACTTACGGTAGAACTACTTGGGGACGACCAAGATTTCAATAAAAAATCTAGCGAGTTCTTACAAAGTGCACTTGAATCTAATTTAGATGGATTAACAATCAAAATCAAAACTGTGCCTTATAAAGCACGTCTAAAATTAGATGAAACAGAAGATTATACTTTACAATTAACTCGTTGGGGTCCAGACTACCAAGATCCTATCACATTCCTATCAACAACAATGACCGGAAACAACTACAATCGCTCTAACTACTCGAATAAAGAATATGACAAACTACTGACTGATGCATCTACCACTTATGCAACTCAGCCAGAAAAACGCTGGCAAGCAATGCTAGATGCAGAGAAAATACTCATGGATGACGTTGGTATTGCGCCACTTTATCAAGCAGGTACAGCAGCACTTCAAAGCCCTGATATAAGCGGCGTCGCGCATCACTTATTTGGTGCCCCATTCAGTTATCATTGGATAGAAAAAAAATAAAAACTTAAAAGACGAGGATTCAAGCATCCTCGTCTTTTTTCATGCAAATTTTCCGTGTTATAATTACTTATGACCAATTTCCCATTCTAAAAAGTTAGGATTTGACACGATGAATATTTTAATCAAAATACGCGAACTAACCAATTTAACTAATAATGAAAAGGAACTTGCCAACTACATAGTGGCAAATCCGAAAAAAACATTACAATTTAAGCCTAAAGAGCTGGCTACCGCTGCTTTCGTTTCTGCTGCAACCATTTACCGTCTAATTAACAAACTAGGGTTAAATGGCGTCGGTGAACTAAAAATCGAAATCGCTTCGAGCCTTCGAGAAACAACTGCAGAAAAAGATATAAATTATGATTATCCTATTTTGGAATCCGATACGCCTTACCAAATCATGACCAACCTCAATCAAATTTATAAGGGAACTATCGACGAAACGTTAAACAACGCCGATCCAGAAGAACTTGTAAAGATTGGCGAAAAATTGGTTAATGCAAAAATTATTGATGTTTACGCGGCTTCTGCCAATTTATTTTTCGCTCAAAACTTCAAATTTCAAATGCAGGAAATCGGCGTTTTGGTCAATGTTCCTGAGGAAGATTATATTCAAAGTTTATCCGCTGCAAACAGTGACAAAGATCATGTTGCTATCGTTGTTTCCTATGGGGGACGAAGCAGAACCCTTCAAAGAGTTGTCAAAATCTTGTCCGAAAGTACTGTCGATATTATTTTAATTACCTCTATGCAAGACAATCCTTTAGTGGAATTCGCCACACACAAAATCTACATGGCATCCGCTGAGAATCATTACAATAAGGTCTCATCATTCTCAACACGACAATCATTACTAAGCATTTTTGACACCCTTTATTCCGTTTATTTTAACCATAATTACGATAAAAACATCCAATACAAAACAACGAATTATCAAAAAATGAACACCGAATTGGAATGATTTTTCAAAAAAGGAGCCGTTTTCCTTTTGAATTGAAAAAAAGCTCTCAATATGGGCCACATCTGACTTTTTCTTAATTTCTAGTGATACAATAAAGAAAAAAAGGAGCTAAACTCACATGACAACTCAAGCAATTATTTTAGACATTGATGGCACTTTATTAAACGACGACAAAAAAATCTCTCCAGAAACAAAGAAAGCACTCATCACCGCGCAACAAAATGGCGTGAAACTAATCCTCGCATCCGGCAGACCAACAACCGGAATGCACGTATACGCCGAACAATTAGAAATGGAAAAACACCACGGTTTGCTTGTTTCATACAACGGAGCTAAAGTAGTTGATTGTGCGACAAATGAAGAATTATTCAACCAAGCGCTTACGGTTGCAGAAGGAAAAGCCGTTTTAGAACACATGAAACAATTTGAAGTCAAAGTAATGATTGATAAAGAGGATTATATGTATACGAATAATGTATACGACTGCTATATACCTTACCGCGGCGAAGAAATAAATATTATTCAATACGAGTCTCGCGGAGGAAATTTTAAACTCTGTGAAAAAGATGATTTAGCCGTATTTTTAGATTATCGTCTAAGTAAAATCCTCACTGCTGGTGACCCGGCCTATATGCAAGAAAATTACCAAGCAATGATGGCGCCTTTCAAAGATACACTTAATTGTGTCTTCACAGCTGATTTTTACTTTGAGTTCACAGCTCAAGGCATTGATAAAGCCAAAGCACTTGATACCGTTTTAACACCAATGGGCATTCAATCTGAAAATATTATCGCATTCGGAGACGGCCATAATGACATCACTATGGTCGAATACGCAGGTACAGGAATCGCTATGCAAAATGCGGTCCCGGAATTAAAAGCCGCCGCTAGCTCCGTTACGTTGTCTAATAATGAAGATGGCATTGCGCACGTACTAAACAGTTTAATTACAAATTAAAAAGGCTGATTTTTAGCCTTTTTTATATTGGCTGCATATCATCATTTTTCAAACGTTCATTCAGCTCATAAAGCGCCGTCTTATTACTATCCCACTCCAACAGCTGAATCACCGACTCATAAGAAAGCCATTTTAACTCACGATGCTCTATGGATAATTCGATATAACCTGAAAAACTCGTTAAATCAATGGCAAAACAATATTCTGGAACTACATAAGGCTTACTAAATGAAAAATGAAAACTAGGGATAGTAGAATATGAATCCAATTTATACATTTCAAACTCCCCCTTCAAGTTTAGCTCTTCTTTACTTTCACGCTTGGCAGTCTCTAGGATTGACTCTCCGTCTTCCCCTCCGCCAGTAACAAACTGCCAAACAGCTACATCGGTTCTCAACAAAGCACAAAACTGATAATTGGTTTCATTTTTAATAAATGGTATAACTAAAATTTGAAAAGGTTGTCTCATTATCCCACTTCCTTTTTTCTAAATTATAAAAAATCCCCCAAATCAATCCCTTCACTCTACAGAAATTCTCCATTTTCTGGTATGCTAAAGTTAATCAACTAAATTAGGAGGTAAAAAAATGACACTTTCTTTCTCAGATACATACAGATTAAACAATGGAATTGAAATGCCTAGACATGGTTTTGGGGTCTACAAGTTAACGGATGAAGCGCGTATGCGTACTGCGCTGGAAACTGCGGTAGATGTTGGATATCGTTTGTTTGATACGGCTTCATTTTACCATAATGAAAAAGAGCTTGGAGACTTTTTTGCGTCAAGCGGCTTGAAAAGAGATGAATTTTTCGTCACAACAAAAATGTGGAATACAGAACAAGGTTACGATGAAACGCTCCGTGCTTTTGAAAAATCGCAGAAAAAATTACAACTAGATCAAATTGATTTATATTTAGTTCATTGGCCAAAACAAGATACATTTTTCGACACTTGGCGCGCTGTAGAAAAATTATATGACGAAGGGCTTGTTCGTGCGATTGGCGTGAGTAATTTTGAAGCGCACCATTTAGACCGGCTTCGTACAAGTGCCAACGTTCTTCCAGTAGTTGACCAACTAGAAACACATCCACACTTTCCAAATCAGCTGTTACATCGTTATTTAGAGGAATTGCATATCGTTCATCAAGCTTGGAGCCCGCTTGGTCGAGGTGGCGTTTTACAAGAGCAAATTCTGATTGATTTAGCAAAAAAATATGGTAAATCTCCTGCCCAAATTGTTCTTCGTTGGCATTTGCAAAATAATATTTCTATCATTCCAAAATCAGAAACGCCTTCAAGAATAAGAGAAAACGCAGCTATTTACGATTTTGAATTGTCGGAAGCAGATATGCGCCAAGTCGAGCGCCTGAATACTGGTGAACGTGTGAGTCATGCACCAGATGTAATGTATGTCCGTTCTGAAATTTAATAAAAAAATCTACTATTCCAATATGGTCTAGTAGATTTTTTCTTTATTTCTTTAATTGACGTGCGCGAGCTTCTTTAAAAAGGTAAAAATAGCGTGCTTCCGCCTTTTTTTCCTCGTATTCTAAATTAGGATCGTACTCAAAACTTTTTCGCAACAAAACTTTCTGCTTATGCCAATTTTCTTGTGTGACTTCAATCAATTCCATCAAATAAGCATCATAGGATTTGTGTAATTTGCCAATCTTCTTGTTTTTCTTCCGGCCAAACTTATTACTTCTGGACTCCATTTTATCACCTCAGTTTAGACTTCTCTTCGTCCTTCCATGGCTTTAGAAAGTGTGACTTCATCAGCATATTCTAAGTCTCCACCCACTGGAAGGCCATGCGCTATTCTAGTTACTTTTATGCCTGAAGGTTTTAGTAAACGCGAAATATACATCGCAGTAGCTTCTCCTTCAACATTAGGATTTGTTGCTAAAATAACTTCTTCAATAGTGTCATCTTGTAAACGTTTCAGCAAATCAGGAATATTAATATCTTCCGGGCCAATTCCGTCCATCGGAGAGATTGTCCCATGGAGCACGTGGTATAAGCCATGAAAATCACGCATTTTTTCCATTGCAATAACATCTTTGGATTCTTGTACCACACAAATAACACTTCGATCGCGTGACGTATCAGCACAAATATAACATGGATCCTTATCTGTAATATGACCACAAACGGAACAAAAGCTTAGGTTTCTCTTCGCATCAACAAGCGCTTTTGCAAAGTCTAATACATCGTCTTCTTTCATGTCTAGCACATAAAAAGCTAGTCTTGCTGCCGATTTGGGTCCGATTCCCGGTAATTTCATAAAACTATCTATTAATTTCGTTATCGGCTCAGGATAATGCATAATTCGTCTTCCTCTCACCTTCAAAATACAAATGTTTCACGTGGAACATTCTATTGAAAAATAGTTGAGACTCTTGAATACAAGCCAAGAGTCTCAAACCAAGCAATATTACATTCCAGGGATATTTAACCCTTGTGTGAATTTACCCATTGTTTGTGAAGTTGTATCTTCAATTTGTTTTAATACATCATTTGTTGCTGCAAGTACTAAATCTTGTAGCATTTCGATGTCTTCTGGATCAACTACTTCTTCGTTTATAACAACATCTGTAATGACACGTTTACCAGTAGCTTTTACTGTAACCATTCCGCCACCAGCTGTTCCAGTGAACTCTTGAGCTTCTAAATCAGCTTGAGCTTTCGCCATTTCCTTTTGCATTTTTTGCATTTGTTTCATCATACCTTGCATATTTCCCATTCCACGCATGAATAATCTCCTCTTTCTTCTATTGTTTTTTAATCTTTAATTTCAAGCAAATCTTCACCAACGAGCTTTGCGGCTTCTGCAACAAAAGGATCTTCCGCCGGTTTTCTAGCTTCTGGATTTGTACCTTCCTCCGCATCACCGTCGCTACCATGACTATGAAGGAAATTCTCTCTTACGTCAGCCCATTGATCTTCTGGGATTCCAATAAAAGTATAATTCACTTGTGTCAGTCGTGCAATACTTGATGTGATCGTTTCGACAAAGTTCGGATTATCCATCGCCATTTGACAGTGAATCTCATGCTTAAATTTTAACACAAAAGTATCCTGAGATGCAGCTACAGGTTCTGCGTCATTTAAAAGTGCTGCCTGGGACGCCATCAGCATGGATAAAAGTTCGCCCCAACATCCACGGATTAACTGTAAATTCTCTTTTTTAGCCTCACCTAGTACATGGTTGATTTTACCAATAGGTGCTTTAAATTGTTTGCCGTTGTTTATTGCTTTTTTAGAGCTACCACGATTTTGGGTTGGTTTTTCAGCTTGGGTGGCAACTGCTCCACTAGCAATTTGTTTTTTAAGTGTTTGAAGTTCTTGCTGCATTTGCTCCATTTGCCGTTTTAAGTCTGCGAAGTCACTTCCAGAAGCTGCGTCCGCTGATACATTTCCGCCACTTACCGCTGATTGCCCGGCTTGCGTTAACTGAACAAGCGCCACTTCTACATAAATACCTGGATGATTCGAAAAACGCATTTGTTGCTGCGCAGTGTTTAAAATCTTCACGAATTCATACACTTTAAGTGAATCTGCTCGTTTTGCCAAAGCGACAAAGTCATCATCAATTAAAGCCCGTTCCAGCGTTTCTTCCAGATTCGGCGCTTTTTGATACAGTAGCACATCTCGGAAAAATACAAGTAAATCTTCCACCAAACGGACTGGGTCTTTTCCTTCTGCAAGTAAAGCTGTAAGCGTTGAGATAGCTTCTGCTGCATCGCCGTCAAACGCTGCACTTACTAGTTTTGTAAGCAGATTTTGAGCAACCGACCCCGTTATTTCTAGCGCATCTTCTACTGTAACTTCTTCCGACCCGTAAGAAATAACTTGATCGAGCAAACTAAGCGCATCTCGCATCCCACCTTCAGCCGCACGCGCAACAATCATCAATGCTTTTTCGTCATAAGGAATTTTTTCTTCTTCTAAAATAAATTTCAAACGACCAATAATATCTTGCGTCGTAATTCGTTTAAAATCAAAACGCTGGACCCGCGAAATAATCGTTAGCGGTAACTTGTGTGGTTCTGTTGTCGCCAAAATAAAAATGACATGTTTCGGCGGCTCTTCTAGCGTTTTTAGTAGCGCATTAAACGCTCCCGTCGACAACATATGCACTTCATCAATAATATATACTTTATATTTCGCCACAGTTGGCGCATATTTTACTTTTTCCCGGATATCCCGAATTTCTTCAACCCCGTTATTACTGGCAGCATCGATTTCAAGAACATCTGGTATAGAGCCATCCGTCGTACCTTTGCAAATCTCACATTCATTGCAAGGCTCCCCGTCATGACCGTGTTCACAGTTAATCGCCTTCGCAAAAATTTTCGCCGCACTAGTCTTCCCAGTCCCCCGAGGTCCAGAAAATAAATAAGCGTGCGAAGTTTTATTTTGCACAATGGCATTTTTAAGCGTTTTCGTCACATGTTCCTGTCCAACAATATCCTGAAACGACTGCGGCCGAAAAACCCGATACAAAGCCTGATACGCCATCTGCCACTCTCCTTCACCTAAAACCATTTTAGTAGTTTTATTATAACGTATTGTTGAAGAAGTTTCAAAACGTTGTTTGTTTTGATCTACTTCTTCAATATAAATCTGAGCAAAGCGATGATTTAATCCCTAATAGAAGTTTCAAAACGTTGTTTGTTTTGATTTACTTCTTCAATATAAATCTGAGCAAAGCGATGATTTAATCCCTAATAGAAGTTTCAATACGTTGTTTGTTTTGATTTACTTCTTCAATATAAATCCGAGCAAAGCGATGATTTAATCCTTAATAGAAGTTTCAAAACGTACTTTGTTTTGATCTACTTCTTCAATATAAATCTGAGCAAAGCGATGATTTAATCCCTAATAGAAGTTTCAATACGTTCTGAGTCCGGCTAGCCCAAAAAAACAACTACCCCGTCCAGACAAACCCTCAAAAAAAGAACCAGACTCCCGAAAAAGCCCGATTCCAAACCTTATTGTTCACTTTTAGCAGCTAGTTTCTCCTGCTTTTTCTTACTCTCGTTAATAACCGAAAGCTCTATTGATTTCAGCAAGTTTTTCACACGTTTTTTCCGGAAGAATCCAAACATAAAACCAACAATAATATTATTCATTTTATTCATTGTTTTTTCCGTTTCAATTAATTCGTTATAAGTCACTTCGCAAGTTGTCTCGCTTGTGGACTTTATCGTATAAGTCGTCGTATGTGTGTTTACTCGGCTACTTGTTTCAAATTGATAAAGTTCGTTAGGAGTCACTTTAACAATTTTTGTTGTAGCAAGTGCGCCGTTAGACATTGTTCGTTGGTATTTATATCCTTCTAGTTTGCGCATCTGAAGCGTTTTACCAGTGGCATTTTTCACATCATAAATGGCTGAGCTAACTAGTGTATCAAAGCATTCTTTTTGAGAAATATATAATTTCTGTGTGACATTCACTTTTCAATCGACTCCTTCTAATTCTTTTCTTTCTTATCTTTACGGATTTTTAGCACGATGAAAACACAGCCAATTAAAACAACCGCAAGTCCTGTAACTAGAAGAGGTACACTAGCCATCCCATCTTTTCCATAAGAAGGACTAAACATAATAATAATAAGACCTATACTAATAATAAATAGTGCATTAACAATTTTCATTTTCAACCCACACTAACTTGGAAATAGAGTACAGAGCCTATTTCAGTTGCTTTTATTGTTTCTTTGGCGATTTTTGCTGCTTTTTCTTCATCTTCAATATTTGTTTCAAAAGTAAGTTTCATACCTTGTTCAGCAATTTTTTTAAAAGTTACACCGTCTTTATCGTATGTTTCAAGTAATTCAGTAATATAATCACGTTTCATTGGACAATTAAGAATAATCATTTAAAAAAACCTCCTTTTCTATAGTTTAACGTTATCTTTCGCTTCTTGCAATGAATAAAAATAGCGCAGGATTTCCTACATGATATACTGGCTAGGCACAATTAGCTGCACCTAGCCAGAAACTTATTATTTCCTAAGCTTTCATCTCTTCTTCTGGTACACCAACGCGATTTGCGGTAATAACAAATGGTACCCAAATCAAGAACGCGATGACCATATTTATGAGTGAAATTACTGGCGCCATCCAATCTCCCCCAGTTGCTAAGAAGGAATTCAGAAGTGGCGGCATTACCCAAACTACTGCAATTTTAACTGGACCAACAAGGCCAAGTGTTGTTGCAAAGTAAGCGATTGTTACCATTACCATTGGTGCGATAATGAAAGGTATTAAGTAAATTGTATTTAATACGATCGGTAAACCAAACATGATTGGTTCGTTAATATTAAATATACCTGGTGCAAGAGACAATTTCGCAACTGTTCGTGCATCCGCTCGTTTCGAGAACATTAGTAAAGCGATAATTAGTACAAGTGTACCGCCTGATCCACCCATCCATACGTACGCATCGAAAGAACCACGTACCCATTCGAATGGTAATTTAGCGCCTTCTTGTGCTGCACTAATGTTTTGTAGTTGTGCTGTACCCCAAAGTGATTCTAGAACCGGAGCAAGTACGTTTGGACCATGAATCCCGAAGAACCATAGTAGTTGTACTAAGAAAGTAACTAGTAAAACAGCTCCGTACCCTTGCGAAAGTGATAATAACGGCTCTTGAATTGTTTTGGAAATCCAAGTAATAACGTCCATATTAGTGATTTTGAAGAATGCCCAGTCAATAATACCAACAACATAAAGTGCTACTAGTGCAGGGATAATCGCTGCAAAAGCTTTACTTACTGCCGGTGGAACAGAATCTGGCATTTTGATAATAATATTTCTGCGCATTAATTTCGCATAAATAATAGTTGATATAAAACCGAAAATCATTGCAGTAAACAATCCGGTACCATTTACTTGACTAAGATTAAAGAACCCGTAAATCCCAGCAAATTCTTTTGGTAAAGTATTGACATCAAAATTAGCATTAGAAGCCGCAATAGCAGCTTTTACTGCGTCTAAGCTTACAGTAACAGTTAAGTTCATAACAAAAGCAGCAAGAGAAACTAGCCCCCCAGCTAATCGATCTACTTCATACGCTTTTGATAAATTATAACCTAGTGAAAATGCAAAAATAATTGAAACAATTGCTAACGTCCCATTGTATACATATCCATTAATCTCGATAAGTGGTTGCATTGCTTCCACAAATCCTGTCCATCCCCAGTCAGTTGGAAAATCCCTAAAAAACGCATTTAAAAGTACTGCAATTGACCCAGCCATTGTAATTGGCATTGTAGAAATAAAAGCATCACGTAGCGCCACTAAATGTTTTTGCGAACCAATTTTAGCAGCTACTGGTACAAAATATTTCTCTAAAAATGCTGTCAAACCATTCATATTTTATCCTCCCATTAACCTTTTTTATTTACTGCTCATCTCTTTAAACAAAATATAATTTCTATGTATCTTCCCCTTTAGGTTTATCAACTATATCTGTTTACGTTGTTTTAGCAATCCCTACTGCTAAAACAAATCAGATGGAATCTTTGCATGACCTCGTGAAATTTTGGGAGTCCTCCTCTCCGCTTCATGATAAGGCTTACATTTAGATTCACTTTAATCTATTGCAATTTCCGTGCCAAGTATATAAGAGTAAGAAAATATACGATTATCACTTACAAACGTTATCATTTATACCAATAAATCACTTTACACACATACCTAAAAAACTGTGTAAGTAAGCGTTAACATTACACAGTTTCACTTAATTTCTAGTTTTTTCATTCTGTGTTATAATGAGCATAAGCTAAGTAATACCAACAATTCGAGGTGATAAATATGGCAGTAAAACGAGATATGCCGGAAGAGTCGAAAAATAGTAAAGTTGTGAAAAAAGAGCATTTTTCGATTGTATTTCCAGATGATATAAAAGAACCAAATTCTGTGGAAGAACAAAACAACAAGTCAGCCGAACATAAATCAGACGAGGATTAACTTATTTCAAACAAAAAAAGAGCCCCGCTACCGGGGCTCTTTTTTTAGTTAATAGAAAAGATGACCATTTCTTTATCCTCATCAATTCGAACTTTTACATTCATACCAAGTTTGTCTTTAAACAAGCTTGTAATATCTAAGTAATCATCATAACTACCGATGTCGCTTTTTTCGTAACCTTGTAAAATGGTAGGTTTAATCCGGACGATATAATCATCGTTTGAGGTTTCTTCAGGATTATAGGAATAGATTTTCTTGCCGTTTTTATCAAAAAAATCATACGTTGCATAGGATTCATTATTTGTTATATAGACGTCTTTTTGGGTAACGTAGGCATTATCTGCGACGCTATAATCAATTAGACCCGAATAATATTTATTGGTAGATGGTTCGTTAATTTCATATTGTTTATAAGCTAGTCGGAATAAGTAATCAATATTATAATAACTGTTCACACGAAAATAGAGGTTTTTATCTTTAGATTTTTTATCTACACCAATATCTGTGGCACTAATCGGAAAAACTTCATATAGTTTACCATCTATTTCGTAAGCTACTTCATACTTGTCAAACACTTCTTGGCGTTGGAAAAAGCCAAACATAATTGCTAAGATTACGATAATTCCTACGAAAACTGCGACGATTAAAGCGGGTAGCCATTTCTTTTTAGTTTTTAGTTGTTGCATTATTTTCATCCTTTGTCATGAATTGCTTTGTTAAGTTATATTGTACCAGTTTATGAAGGATTATACATTACTTTTATAAGTTTAGCAGCTAATTTGTAGAAAAAAGACTACTTCGCGATAAGCAAAATAGTCCTTAATATATTTAAAATTAGTGTCGCGCACCTCACATCGACATGCAGTCACCTGCGTTACCTTGATAGTTAGCTCGGGCCAGGCAACCTCGCGGCACATGAGAAGCACTGATTAATGCTGCTTCCTTCCGGACCTGACATGGTTCACAGGTTCCCATTGCGCAAGACCCAACCTTCAACACCACTTGTCAAGGGCAGACCAAACAACTACAATGCCTCAAATGAGGAATTCAACCCCGCTAGAGCGGATTGCGGGTTACAGGGCGCCGCTACCTCCCCGTCTAGCACGACAAATTTGCTACCAATAATTAAGTGCCAAATAAAAAATTATTTAGCGCAAACTCTGAAAAGAGCTCAATTACTAGTGTACCTTTTTAGTGTAAAAAGTGCAAGTAGAAAACAGGGAAATTTTTTTAACGTAAGTAAACACTCATGATTGCTGCGATAATTGTACCCACTACACAAATACCTACTAATGTTAAAGCTATCCATACTATTTTTTTATTCATCGTTTCTCCCCCTCGTTATCACTTTTCTTTTAGTGATTATATCATGAAATGGAAAATTTAGCTGTTAATATCAAACTTCTTTTGCCAACTATTTAATTGGCTGTAGCTAGACATTAACTGAGTGGTAACTTGTTTGAAAATCAGACGTAGTTCAGTGTACTTCAGGACGTCCTCACTTGGATGATATACCGCTTTAATTGGTAGTGTATGTTTTAGATTTAGATCCTTCAAAATCCCTAGTGATCGCATACCAATAATCGCTGCTCCTAAGCTCGAACCTTCTATCGTATGAGGAACACGTATTTCTCGGTTCAAAATATCTGCCAGAAGCTTACACCAAGCATCATGGGCTGATATCCCGCCTGTAACATAAATAATATCATCTGGAGCCGAAACCGCCTCATAAACTTCCGCGAGATTAAAAGCGACACCTTCCAAGATTGCTCGAATAAAATGTGCTTTTGTATGATTAATCGTTAATCCAACAAAACCCCCACGAATATCATTAGTCCAAAAAGGGGCACGCTCGCCTAATAAGTATGGCTGGAATAGAAGACCCGCAGCACCTGGAGGGACTTCCTCTATTTTTGCAATAAAGCTTGCGAAATCACGCCTGCTAATTTCAGCTTCAGAGCCAAATTGTTGCAAACCCCATTCAACTACTTTTCCACCATTATTCACTGCGCCCCCTGCGATAAAGTATCCATCACCAGCTCCATAACAAAACGTCCGGCCACGTGAATCTATTTGGAATTGGTCGGTAAGTTTACGCACTGCCCCACTTGTCCCTACCGTAATCGTAACGTCATTTTGGCCAGTCGCTTGAATACCAATATTAGCAAGCGCGCCGTCACTACCACCTACAATGAAGGGCAAATTTTCTGGAATGCCCATTAATTCAGCGTATTCTCTTCCTACTCCTGTTAATTGATAAGTTTCTGGCACAACTTTCGGTAAGAAATCAGGAGTTAATTTTACAATTTCCATTGCTTCAAATTCCCAGTCGTGCTCCGTAATATTATATAGTCCAGTACCCGATGCTAACGATTCATCCATCACCCAAACACCAAACAAGCGATACAAAATATAAGCTTTAATATCAACAAATTTTTCTGCGCGTTTAAATAGTGTAGGCTCTTCTTCCTTCAACCAACAAATTTTGGCAAAGGGGCTCATAGGGTGTATCGGCGTCCCTGTGGCTTCATACAATTGGAATAAGTAATTATCCCGTTTTACTTTTTCGAGTGTCTCACTGCTTCGTCCGTCCGCCCAAGTGATACATTCAGTCAAAAGCTCTCCATTACTTCCAACCATAATCAAACTATGCATCGCGGAACTAAACGAAATTCCAGCTAACTCCTCTTTATTAACGTTTTTCATGACAGCTTGAATGGAAGTCAGAACGGCGCCAAAAATTTCTGCGGGATTCTCTTCTGCTTTTCCAGTTTCATCAGTTATTAATTCGTAATGCGTCGCCTGCCGGAAAATCACTTCTCCTCGTTGATTAAAAAGTACTGCTTTTGTGCTTGAAGTTCCAATGTCTACGCCCATTATGTATGGTTTGCTCGTCAAACAATTCACCCCGCGTTTTCGTTTCTTTTTATTATACGTCAAATAGAAGAAATTTTGGGGCTGGGCTACTTAGCTTTTTTTCGTCAAACAAAAAAGCTAGAGAAATTCTCTAGCTTAGTTTACACCGTAAAATGTCTTTATGCGGCTTTCTTCGCCTAGCACAATAAGTGTATTTTTATCCGCGAATTTTAGCACTTCTTTTGTATTCGCTTCACTTTGAGCGACGCAACCTAATGTGTAATTGTATTTAGGTGAATCAACATGGTAAAACACAGCCGATCCCTTACCTTTTACACGTTTAGCGTTGTATTTCACTTCCATTCCATATTTGTACTGCGTAATCTTCATTTTTTCATCTGCAGAACTAGAGGAATTGCGTTCTTGCCAAGTGTTATAGGCTTTGTCATTAGAATTAGAAATCCAATAACTTCTATTAGTAATCGCTCTGAATGTCAGCTTCGTACCAGGGTTCCCTTTTTGTCCAAAAGCTATGCCTGTTCGGTAAACGCCAACTGGAGTTCCAGAACTTTTTTCAGAGAATTTTGGGTCAAATCCCCATTTACCAATATGACTAGTAAAATGACGAACTTCATACCAATTTCCCGCACTATTTTTTTGGAAAAAGTAGGTTGTTGCGGTAGTACTTTTTGGCTTAGTGGTGATGATTGCTTTTTTGCTGTTCCAAAGGGCTGGAACGGTATCAGCAATCGTCGGTTTGCCGATATTTGTAAAAGCACGTGAGTCAATCCAGCCGATTGTAGTATTTCCTAGCTTGCAATAATACCATTTTGCTCTAGCTGTTTTTCCTTCGCGAGTAATAATCAATGTCTTCTTGTCGTATTTCTTAGCTGAACCGAGATACTTAACACTGCTACTCGTTTTGTACATTTTGCTATTAATACCATCATTTCGCTTTGACTGATTTACTACCCCTTTTAGATTAACTGCTTTGTCGTAAATGATTTTTTCATACGTTGCTGCTTCGGCGTTAAAGGAGTGACCAAGTAGGCTAACCATTAAAACAATAATTAAACCGCTTAATAACTTCTTCATTATTCGCTCCTTATTTTTGAGTTATTCCCTATAGCAATTAGCTTATTTTTTACGTTTCCTAAGTAATAACACTGCCACTAGAATAACTATAACACCCGCTACAACGAAAATCCATTCTGTACCTTTGTCTCCAGTGCTGGGCAAATCTGTTTTGTCTTCTTTGGTAACTTTTGAAGTATCAGTAGGTTTTGCTGTTGCGCTTTTGACTGCATTTTTTGTTTCGATTTTCTTTACTTTATCTGGGGCTGTTACGACTGCTTTATTTTGTTTTTTGGCTGGAACTTGGTAGGTTACTTCTTCACTATAGTTACCTGATTCATCAAAAGCATATGCAGTAATTTGTTTTGGTGTTGTCGCCCATTCTGCATAAAAATTGCCATCTTTATCCGCAGTGGTTGTTCCTTCTCCAAAGTTTTCATCTGGCGGGGAACTAATGTATACTCTAGCAAATGGTTTTGTTTTACCTGTGAAAATTTTTGTTTCTAAATCGAAATTCATATCTGTAATAGTCAGTTGGGCCGTTTTTTCTTTGACTAAGTAATTGAGTTTGACTGCTGTTGTTTTGCCGTCTTCATTATCTCCAAGTAGCGTGACTTCTTGGATGCCCGTTTCCGCAGTACTTAGTTTAGAGTTGGCTGCTAAGCGATAATTTGTTAGTAACGTATCCGTGTACTCATTTAATGTTGGGGTAAAGTCTTTGAGATCAATCTTGCTGTTTTGTTCGTAGGAGTAGACTTCTTGTGAATCGGTAATATCTATCGTTGTTTTCACTTGGCTTTTTTGCGGTGATGTTACTGTTGGCTTTTTTGTCGGGTCTTTTGCTAGGTCTTTTGTTGGTTCTGCTGGTTCTGTCTTTTCCTCAGTAATTATATTTTTAGTAGTATCCGTTGCTTTTTCTTCAGTAGGTGTTGAGTTGTTACCATTTTCATTTGTTTCAGCATTTGCTGCCAAGGAAAATGGGAGGATTAGACATGTCACTAATGCTGTAAACACTAACGCGTGGAATTTTTTCATAATAAATTCCCCTTTCATTTTGCTTAGTTTAATCATAAGCAGAAATGGAGTGAAAGTCAATTTTAAATTACATTTTTGTTACAAATATTAAAAAATAGATACAAAAAAGGCTTACTAAGTACGTACTTAGCAAGCCTAAAAATTATAGTTCAATCGGTCGATCTAATTGATAAAGTCGTTTATATCGAGGTTCTTCAGCCATTAATTTAGCATGAGGCCCTTCCATTAACGTTTTTCCCTCTTCTAAAAACAAAACACGGTCCATTTTTTCGGCACCAACTAAATGATGCGTTACCCATATGAGCGACTTATCTGTTAACGTTTCAAAGATAGTCGCCAGTAAATCACGTTCTGTAATCGGGTCCAAACCAACTGTTGGTTCATCTAAAATAACAATCGGTGTATTTTGCAATAAAATACGAGCTAAGGCGATACGGCCACGCTCACCACCTGAAAAACGTTCACCCATCTCACTCATTTGTGTATGGTAGCCATCAGGCATACTCATAATAAAATCGTGCAGTTGTACTTTTTTCGCCGCTTCGTATACTTCTTCATCCGATGCATCTTGATTTCCTAGACGGATGTTATTCAAAACAGTCGTACTGAAAAGGTGCGCTTTCTGATTTAGCATGGAGGTTAATTTAGGGATTTGTGGTCGCAAGTTTTCCACCTCAATGCTGTTCATAGTTACTTTTCCAGCAGTCGGAAGTAGCGCTCCTTGAACTAATTTAAGAAAAGTTGATTTCCCTGTTCCACTTCGTCCGATAATCGCTACTTTTTCACCTTGTTGCAACGTGAAGTCAAAACCGTTTAAGATTTTTGGTGACTTTTTATCGTAAGAAAAAGTTAGATTTTCTGCTTTTAAAACCACATGTTCTGCGTTAATTCGCTCCATTTCTTTTGTTTCTTCTTCAAAAGTCGGTAGCGTCGGATCTTCTATTTTATCTAAACGAGCAAGCGAGTCTTGGTACAATGATTTGTCACTGATAGCACTTGAAACTGGTACAAAGGCTTCTGCCAGCGCCATGATTGCTAAAACGAACGCAGCAATCATCGTGCCAGAAAAAGCACCGTCCCGCGACTCTGCTGTACTCCAGTAAACCATCACGATAACCATAAAACCAACGACAAGTTGACTAAAAAAATCACGCCAATTAACAAAATGAAATTGTTTGTTTTCAGTTCGAAGCATGTCTGCCTCGTCTTTTTCATAGTTAGAAATAAATGTTTTTTCACGTCCGCTGAATTTCCAATCACTAATACCAAAAACAGCATCGGTGAATTTTTGATACAAACTATTGCGCCCTTGTTTTAAATAAGCGTTCTTACCGCGAGCATACAGAAGCGATACCCATGGTAAAACAAGTACAAGAAGTCCAATCAAGAGTATAAAGAGCGCAGCAAATGGGATTGAAAATGCTCCAAGCGCGATAACCACTCCAGCGTAAAGCACAAGACTAACTATTGCTGGTAGCATCGTAGTTAAATAGAAATTTTGCAAATGCTCAATGTCACCAGCTAAAAGGCCAAGAATGTCACCAGTTTTATAGCGCGATTTTAGTAGTAACGCTTGCGGCTCAAGTAAACGATACAATCGAACGCGCATCTTTTCCAGAATTCTAAGGACAAGCGAATGGCTCGAAAGTCGTTCCACATAGCGTGAAACGGAGCGCATAATACCAAATGCACGAACACCAACAGTGGAAATGTAAACAGCCATGATAGATTCCGGCATTAAGGACGATTTTGAAATCAAATGACCGGATGTGAACATGAGTGCTCCAGCTGATGCAAAAGTTAATGTTCCAAGGAAGATGACAAGTAAAAACAAGCCGCGGTTTTCTTTGATATATGGGATAATCCAGCTACTTTTCCGCATCATACTTCCTCCAATTGGGCTTTGACTAAATTGTAATAGAAACCTTTACGCGAAAGCAGTTCCTCGTGCGTCCCAGTTTCGACCACAGCCCCGTGATCTAAAACGATAATTCGGTCCATTTCAAGCATCCAGTGCAAACGATGCGTTGCGAAAAAGACTAATCGATTTTCAAATAAATCTAGCATTGGTTTTTTTAATTCGTATTCTGTTTCAATATCTAAGTGCGCTGTTGGCTCATCCATTAACACAACTGGGCGATCCGTTAAGAAAGCTCGAGCAAGCGCCACACGTTGCTCTTGCCCACCACTCAGCATCCGCCCGGACTCTCCAACAAGTGTTTCATAACCAGCCTCTAAACCAGCCACAAGCTTATTTAAACCAGCTGATTCTGCCGCTTTTTTCATTTCCTCATCGGTAGAATTAGGATGATAAAAGCAAATATTTCCAGCGATTGTATCATGAAAAAGGTATGGATGTTGCGGAATGTAAGTGACTTGGGTTTGCCAATCAGTCGAAGCAAGCGCCGCACCAGTTTTTCCATTCCAGCGAAAATCTCCAGAAGTTGGCGTCAAAAAGCCACTTAAAACATCGATCAACGTCGATTTACCAGCGCCCGTCGCACCGATAATCCCAATTTTTTCAAAACCTTTCACTGTAAAACTTGCTTCATGTAGCGATTCAGCATCATCCGCGCCGTGCTTTACAGTGATTTTTTCAAAGGAGAACTCGGTGTTTTCAGCAAATGGTGTTAGCGGTAAAGCGTCCGTTTCTGGCTTATCCGCTTTAGCTTGGTCAATAATCCCTTGTATAACTCGACCCGCTTCCTGCCCGTCAAGTGTGGCGTGGTAATCCGAGCCAACTTCCCGAACTGGCAAAAAGTATTCTGGCGCAAGAATTAAGACACTGAGCGCAATTGGCAAGTTCATATTGCCATCAATGAGGCCAAGACCTAAGAATAACGCAACAAGCGCAATTGAAAGCATGGTAAAGAAATCTAACGCGAAAGATGACATGAATGCCACACGTAATGTTTTCATTGTAGCTTTTCGGTAGCGTGAACTAACCGAAGCGATTTTTCCTTCATGATCATGGCTTAATCCTAAGTACTTCAATGTTTCAAGACCTTTTAATGAATCCACAAAGTGATTCGAAAGCACGCGATATGTTTCAAACTGGGAATCTGCTTGTTTTTTCGCGGCTAATCCTAAAATAATCATAAATACAATTAAAATTGGTAAAGTAATCATTAAAATAAAAGCGGAAGTCCAGTCCTGAAAGGCAATATAAACCCAAATCATTGCTGGAATAATAGCCATATTCATCATTTTAGGTAGAAACAGTTCTAAATAATTCCGGAAGTCTGCTACACCTTCCATAACCATCGTCACAACTTTCCCAGTCCCTTCCGCACGAGCAAAACGCGGTCCAAGCGCGAACAAACTATCAAGCAACTCTTCCCGCATGGTTTTTGCTAAGTTAGCGGCATAACGATAAACGATTTGTTTTTTCCATACATTCAAAAAGTGACGCAAGAAATAGGCCCCCGCGAAGAGACCTATTTGCAATGTGACTGATTGAAATGGATGCTCGTGAAATAAGTCAGTAATCGCACGAGCTAAAGTTATCGCCATCACGATAATCGCAGCACCTTGAACAAGCGTGAAAACTGCGAGAATCGCCATTATTTTTTTAATTCCTTTGTAGTTCCTTAAATCTTTTCCCATTAATACGTCATTTTCTCCTTACTAGAAACGCGCTTACGGAAAACATAGTAGCTCCAAATTTGGTAACCAAGAACAAACGGCAATAGCGTAACGGCAACTATCGTCATCACACTAAGCGAATATTGTCCGGAAGCTGCATTTTCTATAGTTAAATCAAACGCACTGTTGATAGAACTGATCATTACACGTGGGAATAGTGACACGAAAATCGTCGCAATCGTGAAAACAATTCCAAGTCCGCCGAATGTAAATGCTAAAATATCACGGTCTTTCCAGATGAACAAGGCAGATAGTACATACATAACGACTACAATTCCAATCATCAGTGGTACAAGTACAGGTCTAACTTGGAACATATCTGTATTGAAGTAAGCAAGTACAACGAAAATTACTAAAGCTGGCACAGTAATAAACCAAACACGTTTCGCCATGCGACGAGCACGGTCTTGAATATCTTCTTCTGTACGCAAAGTAATAAATAGTAATCCGTGAAGTAGACACATCAGCGTGATTGTTACGCCGCCCCAAACGGAGAACACTGTAATATAATCAAAGAATCCAGCATACATATCCATATCACTATTAATCGGCATACCTTGAATCAAACTAGCAAATAATACACCAAATAAGAATGGCGGTAAAATACTACCGAAGAAAATAACCCAATCCCATGTCTTAATCCAAAGTGGTGAATCTTTTTGACCACGGAACTCAAAAGAAACTCCACGACCAATTAAAGCAAGTAATAAGAATACCAGTGGAATATAATAACCACTAAACATGGTTGCATACCAGTTAGGGAAAGCGGCGAAAATCGCGCCCCCAGCAGTTAGTAACCAAACTTCATTTGCATCCCAGAACGGTCCAATCGTATTGACGAGCACGCGGCGTTCCAGTGCATTTCTAGCCATAAATCGTGTAGACATCCCAACACCAAAGTCAAAACCTTCAAGGAAGAAGAATCCAATGAATAAGATGGCGATTAATAGAAACCATAACTCATTTAGTGACAAAGCTTTCATCCCCCTTATCAAACGGATCTACGGAAATCTCTGCTTTTTCTGGTTTGTGTCCGTCTGGTCCTTTTTTAATTTCACGTATAAATAAGTAAACCAATAGAATCGCTAAAATCGTATAAATTGTTGAGAACGCAATTATCGAGAACAAAATTTGTCCTGATGAAACGTTAGGCGATACAGCATCAGCGGTTTTCATGTAACCGAAAACTACCCAAGGTTGTCGCCCTATCTCTGTCATAATCCAACCCATGGAGTTCGCTAGGAACGGGAAGCCAATCATTGGAATCATGAAACGTAAATACCATTTTGCATTAACAAGTTTTTTCTTCCAAGCAAGGACAATACCAATTAGCGCGAATAAAATCATTAACATACCAGCGCCAACCATGATACGGAAGCTCCAAAAAGCTGTTTTAACTGGTGGGATATAATCACCTTCGCCATATTTTTCTTCATATTGTTTTTGCAGCGTGTTCATACCTTCCACGCTACCAGTTAATGTTCCGTAAGATAAGAAACTTAGCGCATATGGGACATTTACTTCCCATTCATTTTTCTTCTCTTCTGGATTAATTTTGGCAATCATCGTCCATGGGGCTGGGTCTGCTGTATCTTCCCAAACCCCTTCCGTTGCTGCCATTTTCATTGGTTGCGTTTTAACCAAGTATTGCGCTTGCGAGTGACCACTGAAAGCCACACCAAAGCCACCAATTACCGCCATGACCATAGCAATCTGGAATGATCGTTTAAAGAAGGCGACATCTTGTTTTTTGAGCATCTTATACGCACTGACACCGGCAATGAAAAAGGCCCCAGTGGCAAATGCCCCGAATATAACGTGCGGGAATTCCACAAGTAGTTGTCCATTAGTAATGAGTTGCAAGAAGTCATTCATTTCTGCGCGGCCGTTCTTAAATTCAAAACCAACCGGATGTTGCATAAATGAGTTCGCTGCTAAAATCCAAAAACTAGACATAATAGTTCCGATTGAAACAAGCCAAATACAAGCTAAATGAAGCTTTTTGCCAAGTTTGTCCCAACCAAAAATCCAAAGTCCGATAAACGTAGATTCCATAAAGAATGCAAGTAACGCTTCGATTGCAAGTGGTGCTCCGAATACGTCCCCTACAAATCTAGAGTAATCCGACCAGTTCATCCCAAACTGGAATTCTTGAATAATACCGGTTACGACACCGACCGCGAAGTTAATAAGGAATATGTGACCCCAAAACTTCGACATTTTTTTGTAAATTTCTTTCCCCTTCACGACATACAACGTTTCCATAAGAGCAACCATAAATACAAGTCCAATTGAAAGTGGTACAAATAAAAAATGGAAAATCGTTGTTGATGCGAATTGAAAACGGGCTAAAAATAGTTTATCCACCCTTTTCTCCTCCTTTTTATGCTTAAAATTGCTGTTTAGTCCCTTGCTTTTTTTGCTTCCTTCTTAATAACCTTGTGAAAAACCGCCCAAAGTGAAGCGTCCAGTTGCTCTGTAATTCACAAAGCATAATAAAATAATATGTAATCCTTATTTTCCACAGGTTTAGGGACTAGTTAAGAAAGATTTTTACTTTATAATGAGTTCTATCTGGAGTATATTTTATCCTATTTTAAGGTAAAATTATTTAGTACTTTCGATGTTATTTTGTTTTTGCGAGATTGTGATAAGTTTCGCAATTATTAAGTGGCTGTAAATGTTGATAAGACTTATTGCTTTTTATTTCACAATGAAGGATATAAAAGTATAATTTCTCACAATGAGCATTAAGACCTATTCAATTTATTCCGTTTTCGCAGTTCTTGGAAAAAACTTTTTAGCATTTCACTGCTTTCGTCTTCCAATAATCCTGCTTCCACTTCACATGTATGATTAAATCGGTCATCTTGCAGCAAATTCATTAACGATCCCGCGGTTCCTGCTTTTGGATCTTTAGCTCCGTAATAAACCTTTTCAATTCGCGAGAGTAAAATGGCACCGCTACACATTGGACACGGCTCTAAGGTAACATATAGTTCTGCGCCACTGAGCCGCCAAGAATTTTGGTGTTTACACGCATCTTGAATAGCAAGTAATTCCGCATGAGTCACGGCATTTTGACTAGTCTCGCGTAAATTATGCGCACGACCAATAATTTCTCCATCTAAAACAACAACTGCACCAATTGGAACTTCTCCAATTTCTTGTGCTTTCTCCGCTTCTTTAAGCGCCTGTTGCATAAAGAAAGCTCGTTCCATCTATGCACCTCATTTCTAAAAAATCACTCATTGGTATTTTATCATAGCTTGTATTAGATGTAAGAACAATCTGCTCAAACTTTCACAGGAATACTTTTAGTTGCTTTCATGGAACATTTATATTACCATATATTAATACTAGGTACTAAAACAAAATTATCAAAATATACAATCTACTTATAAAGGAGAGTCATTATGAATTCAGAAAATTTAATCGCTCCAGAACTTTATAATATTACTGACGAGATTGCTAAATTTAGTTCTGAAAAAACAGCTTTAATTTGGAAAAATGAGCAGGATGAAACAAAAACTTGGAGTTACCACCATTTGCTTGAACAAGCGAGCAAATTTGCCAATATTGTAAAAGGGGCCGGCATTAAAAAAGGCGATCATGTTATCGTTATGACTCCTAGATTACTCGAAACTTACGCCATTTATATGGGCTTATGGAAAGCTGGTGCCATTATTATCCCGGCATCTGAACTTCTTAAAGCACATGACTTAGAATACCGCATCCGCCACGCTAACGTAAAAGCAATCGTTTCTTACAATGGAATGACCGCTGAATTTGATAAAATCGAAAATATTCCTTCTGTGTCGAAAAAAATTATTGTTGGCGAAAAATTATCCGGCTGGGATCACTACGGAACACTAATGGAAGCTGCATCGACTGAATTTGAACGCGTAGAAACCTCTCGCGATGACGCTTGCCTGCTTGCATTTACTAGTGGAACTACTGGTAATCCTAAAGGTGTTGTACATATTCATGGTTGGGGTTACGCGCATATCCGTATCGCCGCTGATCATTGGCTCGATATTCACGAAGACGATATCGTTTGGGCCACAGCCGGTCCTGGTTGGCAAAAATGGGTTTGGTCTCCATTCCTTTCTGTACTTGGAAAAGGCGCGACTGGCTTCATTTACAACGGTCGCTTTATTCCTGAAAAACAACTTCATTTACTGGAAGAAGAAAAAATCAATGTGCTATGCTGTACACCAACAGAATATCGTTTAATGGCTAAAGTAAATAATTTACGCGAACATGATTTAAGTTCTCTTCGTAGCGCCGTATCAGCAGGAGAACCTTTAAACCGCGAAGTTATTCAAGTTTTCCAAGATAATTTTGATATTAAAGTTCGCGACGGCTACGGCCAAACGGAAAGTACGCTGTTAATTGGGACACTGGTTGATACGCCAATCCGTCCAGGTTCGATGGGTAAACCGATTATGCCAGAATACATGGCAATTATTGACGCTGAAGGAAATCCGGTAGGTGTCGGTGAAATTGGGGACATCGCAATGCGCAGAGACTTCCCAGCACTTTTCAAAGAGTACTATAAGGAACCAGAACGTTTGCAAAAAGCGATTCGCGGTGATTATTTTGTTTCTGGTGACCGGGCTATCCGTGATGAAGACAATTATTACTGGTTCCAAGGTCGGAATGACGATATTATTATTAGCTCTGGCTACACGATTGGACCGTTCGAAGTAGAGGACGCGCTCACACATCACCCAGCCGTAAAAGAAGTCGCTGTTGTCGCAAGCCCTGACGAAATCCGCGGTACGGTCGTAAAAGCATTTATCGTCTTAAAGGATGGTTACGAGGGCACGGAAGATCTTGTGCATGAATTACAAACATTTACGAAAGAACAAACGGCTCCATATAAGTATCCGCGCCGGATTGAGTTTGTTGAGGCATTACCGAAAACTGATTCTGGTAAAATTCGTCGCGTTGAGTTGCGCGATGCGGAGTTTGCTAGTGTGCATGGATGAAATGGTAGAAAAAAAGAAGTTCTCGGTTGAGGACTTCTTTTTTGTTTATTCGCTGTACCACTTCTTTTTAGTGAAATCATGTTCTTTACGAAACGCTTCTGTATATTTTTGAAGCAAGTAACTTTTGACAAAATCTGGGTAAAAAAAGCGCACGGGAAGGGCTACCAATAAGAATACAACAATAGCCACTAACAATATTTGCCCCATCGGAACTAACATTATAGAAATCCACGAGTTGTCATTTAAAAGCCAAAATTTATTCATTCGATAAATCCGCATACCTGCTATAACAATAACAATGCCATAAATTAAAGACTTATCAACAATTTTCCCCATAAAGGTATTTTAATTGTTGGATTAAAGACTGCTAACTCGTTTATTTCAAGGCATTGTAAATATTTATAAATTGCAAAGCTAACTAATATAACACCAACAACCGCACAAATAGTTTGTATAATGATTTGTGTCATATATTCATCTTTTATTCCCGCTGAAAACGCTCCGAAAACAAACCATAATCCAATTGAAAAAATAACCGATATGATACTAAAAATAATAGAACAACAAGAATAAAATCTTGATAAATAATTCTCCGAAAAACTTTTTAAATTTATCTTGAAAAAATAAATGATTGTGACTAAAACAACGGCTCATTCTATTACAGCAAAAACTGGACTACTAACAATCCAACCAGAGAAGGTACTTGCTAATAGGATTTCAATGCTGATGATAATAGCAAAAACAATGTATCTCAGAAGCAACATCTTTTGGTTCATTGTTTTTTCTATTGTTTTTTTGTTAATTATTTGGCTGGCTTGATTAAAGCTGATTTTTTGGATAGTTTCTTTGTTGAATAATAAATTAGTCAGTTTCATTCGCCGTACCACTCTTTTTCTGTAAACTCATATTCTTTTCTAAATTCTTCTGCGTATTTTTTATAAACATATCCATCTACCACAGCTGCTGTATTTATGAGAAGCGTTGGAAGCAAGGTGATGATAACTAAAATTGCTACACCTATGACTATAAGAATTGCTGATAAAATTATTCCCGCCAAGGTTCCATTTAACCCTGAAAGAGCATCGGAATTAGATCCATCAATCCACCATTTATTAACTTGATAAAATTGCATACCTGCAATTACTAGTACTATAAAACCCACTAAAACTGCAGATAATATTTTTACAGCCTTTATTGCCCCTTTTTTCTTACCTAACTTTTCATCATTTGCCAAATACTTTGTTTGAACATGTTCAATCAGCTTTATTTTGATGAAATACAATGATAAACAATACCCAAATAAAATATATAGGAAAACCGCTATCCTATTTGTCATTAAATTATCCGATATTTGAATAGACGTAATATAAAAAACAAGGGTAGTTTGTGCAAATAAATATACAGAAAACGTGTATGCAGCATTCTTGAAATAAAGACTACTTCTGAAATATCCTATGCAAATATCTATAATTATTATGGATGCGAGAATCGGAAACACGTACCAGTTATATCCTGAAAATAAGCATATTAGCAAAGAAATACTAGCGAAACCGAATATTTTTAGCGTTCGGGGAAATAGTTCTTTACCCGTGCCGTTCAGTGTTTCATATATGCGGTGTAGTGAATTTTTTCTAAGGCGCTTTCAAAAGAAATGGAATCTAGTAGTTTGGATAATGTGTTCATCGATTGTTCCTAACATTTTCTCTTTGGAACTCAGCTTTATATTTTTTTAACAAAATACCTTCTGTAATTATTTTTGCATTAAATAACAAAGTTGGGAGTAACGAAAAAACAACAAGTAGTATTATCAATAAAATTCCAACTACTAAAACTACAAACATTCCTATCCATTCATTTTGGATAGAGATACCACCAGCTGAGCTGTCATCTCCAATGAACCACCATTTATTTAACCTATATAATTGGGTTCCCAAACCAATTATCACTAATAAAACAATTGAAAGTCTAAAAAAAACTTTATTCCATACTTTAGATACTGAGGTTCCTTTTAAATTTATACCATTATTTTTTAAATGATTTAGAAGCATTGCTTTGCATCGGAAATAGCTCAGCACAACAACCAAAAATAAATAACATAGAGCCACTAAAACATAGAATTCTCCAAAAGGTCGTGTACCATCAACTCTTATTCCTAGTAATATACTCACCGTAATAGTTTGAAGCATTACATATTTAGCCAATTGCCAACTAAATTCTTCCAAAAGTTTATTGTTAGATTTCGAAATATAATAATACAGAAAACTTATTACTATAGTTATGATTAAGATACTCGTTATAATTATAGAATTTTCCAAAGGTAAAAGTGCCATAAACCCGCAAAACAATGCGAGAATAAATAATTTTATACCTTGTGAGCTTGTATTTTCTTCTGTACTTTTCGCTTCTATATTTACTAATTGATGAGCTTCCTCAAAAGAGATCTTATTTATTATATTTTTCATTTAAAACTCCATTTCTGCCAACAGATTTATTATGATTAAACTTAAATATTCGGATTAAAATTAGGGCTTCCACTATGCGGTTGTACTCCTGTCTTATATGTCTTATCAGTGGTTATACTGTCTTGTTTCCCATACTGCTCATATAATTTTTTAAGCCATTTTTGTTTATTTTTTTCTCGCTTCTCTGAATTACCGCTCAAACCAAAATAAAAATTTTGAGAACTTATATCAATTGTCCCTAAAGGCGTATTTATATTAACATTAGGAGTAGTTATATCCACTCCTTTGATTATTGTATTCACTGTGCCTGCTACAGCTCCAAATGGCCCCCCATATTGTGCCCCTTCCAGCGGTCCAGCATTCCAGAAAAATAAATTTATCCCTCCATACACCGCTTTACTTGCGTCCCCATATGCAGGACTTTCTGGGTTGATGAATTCATCATAAGCATACGCTGTTACACTTAACCCGTCTCCAGCATAACCAATACTTTCTTTTGCAATTGGATGCGCTTTGACAAATTCAGAAACTGGTTTTAATTTTTTAAACAAATCCAAGCCTACTTTAGAACCTGCAATAAGTTTAGCTCCTTCACTAGTTTTGGATAAGATTTTAGTCGTATACCCAATTGGCGCGAGTACACTCCATCCTTTTTCGTTTAATTTTATCAGTCCTTTATAGGCAATTGCCTGTGTTGCCAGTGGTGCATTACTAAGATACGAAGCAAATTTAGAACTATTTAAGACTTTTGTTGCGATGTCTTTCGGTAAGTTATCCCAACTCTCCTGTGCAATAAACATTCCTAAAGCCGCATTTTGAATGCCCTCTGGGAACTTATCCAATGCTCCTATTACATAGCCAAATAAACGATCATTATTTTTAATTTTTTCAATCGCTATTACGGGGTTTTTCTCGAATAATTCATTTAACTCTTTAATAGCGATTTTCTTTTCCTGTTCTTCCATTTCTTGTTGCTGTTTTTCACTTTTCAGTTTTGTAAACCAGCTTTTATCCACGCCAGAAGGTAATTGATATGTCCCATCACTATTCACAGTCGTGTTATTTAAAACCAAGACTCCTTGCATAGCCAGCTTCATTTCATCTAAGCTATTCTCAAAAAGGCCTTTAGTTTGCGCATCGAACTCATATAGAAGTTCTAACTTTTTTTGTAGCTCATAAATATCTTGTTGTAGGCTATCTGACATTTGATTTAATTCTCTTATTGTTTCTGATGCTGAATCGGATAAAGCAGTAATTATACTTGTTTTCATCATCATATCCATAATCATTGTTGTACGGTCTATTGATTTTTGCATGTTCTTTTTAGTTTCGATTTGTTTCTGTATATTATCTTCATCCAAGAAGTCCTCACTCGAAACAATTGATTCTGCACCTTTATATTTATGCAGCTCCTGTTCAAGAGTGTCACAAGCTGAAGTTACCTTTGCGATTAAGGGTAAGATAATGTCCGTGAACAAACCTTTTCCCGCTGTATAAGCCGTTCCAGATAAAATACGCCCATCCACTGCTTGAATAATTTTTTGACTCCCCACTTTTAACTGGCTAGTTACTTCTTTACTACTAGTTAAATTTTTAGACAGAGCTTGCATTAGTTTTTCTGAATCATGTCTTGAATAAATCAATCCCAAGGAATCTCACTCCTTTGTTTGTATAATTCTTCTCGCTCGTCATCGATTCGATGGATTTCTTTTTGAAAAACATGTGAAAACTGTTCTTTGACAACTTGTACTTTTTGTCGAAAACCTCTCTCTAATTCCTCATTTCTTTGCTCTTCTTGAAAAATTCCAGCCTGAACTTCTCTTATATTCTCGTCATTTAACATTCTTAATTGATGAAATCCCCTTCGAAAATCTTCGTCTAATTGATAAAGTGAGTTTTCTACTTCTTTTCGATTCTCTTCCATCTTATCCAATTGACTCTCTTTTTCCATAATTCGTTGATTATAAGCTGCACGTTCTCGATCATTTGTATTCTCTCTCAACTTTTTCATCCCTTAAAATTTAATTTGATTATCTTGCAACTCCAACATTTCAGCTATTTTGGGAAATTTTTGGCTTTGCATTTGGACACAATCTACTAAATTCACCAAATTTTTTAATAATTGATTGTTTATTTTTTCCCCGGATTCCATACTGAGGATGTTACTTTTTTCTAACGAAACTTGTTCGCCTCTATTAACAGAAACTGATTTTATACCAGATACAGCTGACTGAGCCGCGCTTGTACTTGAAGCTACTTTCACTATTATCACTATCCCTCTCTGTTGCTCTATTTGTATGAAATTATTTTAGCACAAAAACACCCGACTTTGCACTTTAAATCACAAACAATTCTGTTTTCACCCACCAAAAAACCAGCAACAAAGCTGGTCATTTTTTAAATATTTAATTCACTCGCCGCTTCCTCATCCAGCACAACTGTAAAATTAGGGTGCAACTGGAAAATCGAGCTTGGAATGTCTTCTGTTACTGGGCCTTGTAGTGCTTTTTTGATGATTGCTGCTTTTTTCTTGCCGTTTGCGAATAGGATAACTTCTTTTGCGTGCATGACGCTTTTTGGTCCCATTGTTACGTAGTATTCTGGGACTTTTTCTGCGTCGCCACCAACTTCTCCTAGCAAAATATCGAACATATCTGGGCGCGATTGGACGGAAACAAGTCGTGTTTCATCGCCGAATTTGGTTACGCCAGGTAGGTTTCCGCAAAAGTGACCATCTTCACCAATCCCGATTAAAATCGCATCCAAGCCACCAACTTCCTTCAAATGCGCTTCATGTTCTGCATAGTTTTTCGTATCTAACATATGAATTTGCTCTTCAGGAATTCCCGCCGGATCAAAGTACATCGCTTTTAAATTGCCAATGGTTACGCCATATTTTTCATCTCCAATTGGAATTTCGTCAAAATTATAATAGCTGACATTCTTCAGTGGTGCTTTCTCCTTCATTTCTTCTACCATCAGTTCATACATTCGCTTCGGTGTCGAGCCTGCTGTGATGGCCAAATGAACCAACTTGTCTTGATACATTTTCCCTAAAAGCAGTTGCATCGTTGTTTTACTCATATTTTCGTAATCTTTTTCCACAATAATTTTCATTTTTTTCACCTCTCGCTTTGAATTACCTTTATGATAAAGTGTATAGTAACTATAGAGTCAAGACGAAAGGGTGATAAATGTGGAACCGCTTTTTTCCATTGGGGAAATGGCAAAGAAAAGCCAACTCTCCATTCAACGATTGCGCTATTATGACAAGATTGGTCTTTTGGTCCCGGCTTTTACCGATCCGACTTCCGGGTATCGCTACTACAAAACGGCTCAAGAAGAACAACTCAACCTTATCCAAGCATTGCAGTATATGGGGTTTTCCTTGCAAGAACTGAAACAATATCTCGACAAAAACACATCAGAAAGCTTGCCCGAGTTGCTTATTAAATATCAGCAAAAACTAACTGAAGAAGAAGCCCGAATTGCTCGTAAAAAGTGGCTTCTTGAGCGTTATCAAGGTTTACTAAAGCGCGATTCTGAAAAGAAGGAACTAGTACTTCCCGCTCGCCTCTTGCTTACAGAACGGCTTCTCACACCTGTTCATTCTAATATTCTAAATGACCCTGCCTTTCATCAAGAAGTTCAGGAAACAGTTAGACGCCTTGGTCTTTCGAAAAGCTATCAGCAGTTTCCAGGTTTTTTTATAATAGACGGGCAGGCTTACCTTTTCATCGAATTGGATCATTCCGTTGGGGCGCCTGGCGAACGACTTTTACTATCTAGTGAGCGGCAATCTTTTATCACTTCACAAACCTCAAAATCATATCCAGAAAATGAAAATTATCTTTTACAAGAAACGGTCGCCTGGATTAATCAAGAGCTGGTTCGTGGTTATTCCTATGAAACAAAATTAACTTTTGAATAGATATTTTAGAAAGATTGGTTATAATAGAAAGAAATAACGTGGAGGTGGGCGCCGTGGAAATCAAGCAAATCAAAGCAAAAGACACGCAAGATATTAGGCACCGGGTTCTTCGCCCAGAACAACCTGAAGAAAACGCAATTTACCCTAATGATGAAATGGAAGGTACGTTTCATTTAGGCGCTTTTGAAAAGGATGTTTTACTTGGAGTTGCGAGTTTTTATCCTGAAAAATCGACTGTTATTATGAATCCTTCCCAGTACCGAATTCGCGGTGTGGCGACAGAACGCCAGATGCGCTTGAAAGGCCTCGGCACAGCATTACTTGCAGAAGGTGAAGCGGAAATTTGGAAGCGCGGCGCAGAAATTATCTGGTGTAATGCGCGAATTGTCGCAGTTGGTTTTTATGAAAAACATGGCTATCGTAAAGTTGGCAAATCGTTTGTCATTCCTGGCATTGGCGAACACTACTTAATGACAAAATTAAATCCTAATAAAAAAGTGGACCAAGATAGCTAATATCTTGGTCCACTTGCTTTTTATAATTTAGAATAAGGTTGCGTATGAATCATCCAGGAAATGCCGTACTCATCAACAAATTGCCCCATTTTCCCACCCCAAAATTGCTCTTCAAAAGGTAATGTCACTGTCACTCTTCCCGATGAACTTACTTTTTCAAAGAAAGCATCCGCATCAGCTACAGCTACTGGATCCTCACTGTTAGAATCGAGCATAATCGAGATTTGGTTGGATGGTTTTACTTCTTTTCCAAATGAATCCGAACAAAATAAATTTGCGCCAAGCACACTAAATCCGCCATGAACGGTAGTGTTTTCCAAGTTTTCTTTTGCCAGTCCGAACATTTCGCTATGTTCCTCGCTTACGGGTAACCGCGAAACATTTGTTGCTCCAAACACTTCTTCATAATATTCTAAAGCCTCTTTTGCATTTTCAAAAGCTAAATACGGGTAAATTTTCGCCATATGAATCGCTCCTTTGTTTTTAAGACACTAGTAAGAAAATACCCAATTCGTTTTTCTCTAAACTATCTCAGGATTTTTAAAAATTCGGCGCCATGTTTTGCTCATAATCACTAGACAGACGGTGAACGCTCCTAAATCTGCTAATGGGAAAGCGTACCAAATACCATCTAAACCGAAGAACTGCGGTAAAATAAGTAAAAGTGGTACTAAACAGATGATTTGACGCATTAAGGAAATGATAAAGGAAATCCTTGCTCGACCAAGCGCTTGATAGAGCCCTCCGCAAACAATTTGGAACCCGATTGTTGGAGCAGCTAGTAGCATAAATCTAACAGCGGTTGTTCCTTGGGCGATTAAATCTGGGTCGTTCGAGAAAATTCGTACGAGCATTCCTGGGAAAATTTCTACCAAGCCCCAAGCAATTAGTGACATGACAGTTGCTGCTATCATTGACACTTTGACAGCTTTCATTACACGTTCGAATTGTCTCGATCCGTAGTTAAATCCTACAATCGGCTGCATCCCTTGTGTTACACCATTGATTGGCATAATTACAAAAGAAGCAATTCGGTTCGCAATCCCGTATACCGCAATCGCCATCGTTCCACCATAAATATTAAGCATCCAGTTTACCGCAACCGTTACGATACTCCCTGCGGACATCATAATAAATGACGGGAACCCGATTGCCATAATCCGGCGAATCAGCGGGAAATCCATTCGGAATGAGAACCCTTTTAAAGATAAAGTACTTTTTCCTGATAAAAAGTAAATCAAGAGCCAAATCGCGCCAACAGCCTGCGCAATGACGGTTGCAAGCGCTGAACCACGAACGCCCATACCGAATCCCATAATGAAAATCGGGTTTAAAATCATATTTAAAATAGCGGAAATAATCATGGTTAACATCGCTGTTTTTGCATTACCTTCTGAACGAACGATATTATTCATCGCCATCGCAAAGGTTTGGAACACTGCGCCTAGTAAAATAAGCGATAAGAAATCACTGGCAATATCATGAATATCCGCTGGTGCTCCAAAAAGCGTAATAAGTGGATCTAAAAAAATAAAAGTTACAATTGCAATAAAAATGCTAGAAATAAGCACTAACCAAATAACTTGATGAAATACTTTATCAGCATGTTTTTGTTCCCCAGCACCGAGCGAGCGGGAAATAATCGAAGCACCACCAATACCAAACATGGCTGCCATCGCCATCAATATCATTTGAACCGGAAAAGCGATTGAAAGCGCCGCAACCCCTGATGGACCAACGCCATATGACACAAAAATCGTATCAACTATATTATACATTCCCATAACAAACATACCGATAAATGCCGGAATCGACAAACGTGCCATGAGTGATGGAATGCTATCTTCACCTAACCGTTTACTCTGTTCTTTCATTCGACCTCTCCTCCTTCAACTGCCATAATCGCATTATCAGAAAGTCGTCCTATCAAATGCATTAAGTCATCTTTTTCTTCTTCGCTAAATCCTGCCGTTAAAAGTGCAGACCATTCAGCTGTAACTTCTTCAATTAAATTGCGCATCTGAAAACCTATTTCTGTGACAAAAATCCGCTGAATACGTCGGTCTTTCATATCCATTTCGCGGCGAATCATACCTAGTTCTTCTAGACGTTTAATGTGACGCGTCACACTCGCTTTATCTACCATAAACCTCTTTGCCATTGATTCTTGAGAAATACCATCTTCTTTATAAAGCGTCCATAAATACCGTAATTGACCTATATTAAGACCAGTTTCATGTAACTTTTTATTTTTAAAAGTGCTTTCCGAACGATGAATAATTGCGATGGCTTTCGCTAAACTTTCCTGTCTATCTGCCATTTATCCGACTCCTCATAAAAAAATCCGCCACATAATTAGTTGCGGCGTCAACCATTATAGTATAGCAGTAATTTGGTTGACTGCGCAACCTTTTTATTTCCCGGGTAATAATTTGACTTCCTATCTTTCTTTTGTAAAAATAAAGAGTAGAGAAGGGGTGCTATCCACTGTGCATATTAAAATATTAAAAAATAGATATCCCAATATAGTCGTTTCAAAAAACCCAATAAAATCAACTACAGATACGTTTTCTTTTTTCGAGGAACCGTATTATTTTACTATTCCTAAAAGTGACCTTTCAGGAGAAGAAGTGGAGTTACTAGATACTTTATTTCCAGAACCATTACCAACATTTACAAAAGAATCTACTCAGTTTTGGTTCGATTTGTTATTTGGAAAAGAAGCAGTCACGATTACGAATGAAAAAGAAACTTACCGGATAACACAGTTTCATATTAAAACCACAACCACCAAAAGCATGTTGCAAGAATGGCAAAAAGCGCTACTCAGTTTCTTTAGTCCAGATGCTGAACTAATTATGTTTTCGGCTAGTTATGGTGTGATTATTGAAAAATCCACCGGTTCACTCCTCGGGGAAGAAGAACTTATTGCCGTTGCCGGTACCCTTGAAAATGATTTTTATATTCCATCTACTTTCTTTATGGGGCTCTTCCACCCGTTAAATGCTAAATTACGTGGCTTATTTGCAGAGGAACGTACCATTTTTGACCATAATAATCGTGAAGTTGTCCAAACCGTCGCTTCCGAAAGTTTAAAAGTCATCGCGCTAAGAATGAAAGAAAGTTTAATTACGAGTGAACTCAACAAGCTTTTCCATCAAGATGATACTTGGATTCCTTTAATTCATACGCTTTTTAAAAACCAAGGAAACATCAGCCTCACTGCCAAAGAACTTTTTATGCACCGGAATACCATTCAATATCGTTTGGACAAATTCTATGAACAGACAAACTTATCACTCCGCAAAATGGATGGGTTGCTCTTAGCTTATCTGTCTACACTTCAAACAAATAGTAGCAATCATGAATAAATTATCATGGTTGCTTTTTCGCTTGACTTAAAGTTAACTCCAAGGAATACAATCATTATAGAAAATCAGTAAAGGAGAATGGCTATGACCAAAAATAAAATTAGCTTTTATGTGGTGGATGCTTCGGAAGACTTAACAATGAATATCAAAGAAGCGAGTGAAAAAAGTGGTGTTTCTGCTGATACAATTCGCTACTACGAACGCATTGGTTTAATTCCACCTATATATCGTAATGAAAATGGGATTCGTAAATTTGGCGCAGAAGACATACGCTGGATTTTGTTTAGTCGCCAAATGCGCCGCGCTGGTTTATCTATTGAAGCATTAATTGATTACTTGGCACTTTCCCGGGAAGGCGAACACACGCTGGAAGCTCGCGCCGAATTGCTGAAAGAACAACGCATTGAGTTGAAAAATCGCATTGATGTTATGCAAGAAGCGCTTGATCGACTTGACTTCAAAATAGATAATTACGATACCCACCTCATTCCGGCTCAAAAAGAACTAAAAGATTTTAATGTCGAAAGGGGGAATTTATAATGAGTACACTAGAAAACAGCGTTATTTTTGATAAAGGTGAGTTGATTACAAATGACTACTTTACCGGTAATGCTTATTTAAAAATGCTTGTCCCTGAAGATACTGTTTACAATTGTCCGATTGGGAACGTTACGTTTGAACCGGGAGCCAGAAACAACTGGCATAAACACGACGGAGGGCAAATCTTGCTTGTAACAGGCGGAACTGGCTACTATCAAGAGGAAGGAAAACCCGCTCAGCTGCTTAAAGAGGGCGACGTGGTAACTATTCCTAAAGACGTAAAACATTGGCACGGAGCTACGAATGATAGTTGGTTTGTCCACTTAGCCATTTCGACAAATGTGGATTTAGGCGGAACTACTTGGTTAGAGCCCGTTTCCGATGAACATTACAATAATTTATAACGAAAAAACCCGCTTGCCTTATTTCAAGGTTGGCGGGTTTTACTCATTTACTTACATAAGCTAAAATATCTTCCGGTCTTTCAAAGACAAGTTCTGCACTTTCAAAGCCATCTGTTGTTTTCGCACCCCAAAGTGCTAAGCCAAAATGAGCTCCGGCCGCATGGGCGCATTTCATATCGTACGAAGAATCACCAACATAAAGCACCTCATGTGGCTCTCTTCCAAGAATTTCTAACCCTTTTAGTAGTGGATCAGGATGAGGTTTATGGTTTTCCGTATCACTCGCACAAACAATTGCTTGAAAATGATCCTGAATATCAAATGGATAAAAACCTTTTTCCATTTCTAATGCATTTTTAGAAGTAACTACGCCGCTTTCTGGGATAGCATGCAGTACTTTATGAATGCCTTCGAAAACCTCTACTTCTTCAATAAAAGTTGCTTCTCGTTCAATCCATTTGTCCAACACTTTCTCTTGGTCTAAAATGTTTAACTGGTCAACCGCAGCTGCTCCAGTAATTCCAAGCACAAATCTTAATTCATCCAGTTCGTAACTTAATCCTTCTTCGGCTAAAACCGCTTGAAGAGAATGCAAAACAGCTCTCTCCGTGTCTAGAATTGTTCCATCTACGTCAAAAATTATTGCTTTATACATATAATTTCCTCCTTCACGATTTAGCGAAGTTGTGATAATGGTGAGTTGTATATCTCGCTTTTTTCTTATTTTCAGCTTTTTTTATATCCGAGCTATTAGTGCCTTTATTTTGAAGCAAATCCCGAAATTCGCGCAAATTAGCATGAGAATTTCCATTTATTTCAAATTCGATATTATCACAGCTAAAAGTGAGCAAGATTTCCTCTTCTTCTCTAACCAACGCAATATGTCCTAATTTCGCAACTGGAAATGTTTGCCGTTTTTTCATACCTAAGCTGAAGTTTTGGTCAAAAACAAGATAGTCTCTATCGATGTAAAACTCTCCGAATTGATATTCCATTCCTAGGGCTGAATTAATCTTGCATACTCCATCTAATTTCATATCATTCGCCTCCTTCATCACCTTATATATTAGTTTTAAATGATGAAATGGGTTTCATGTCAAGCAATTTCATAAAAATTTTTAAATAAGTTTCTTTTGTTGTTCAAAAATATTTAGAATTAAGTCAATGACAATCAAAAGTGGTGCATGGTGATGTTTAAATAACTCTTCATCAAATACCTCGCTAGAAGCATAGATGATTGTCTCTACATACTGTGAAATAGGAGCATTAGGATTATTAACAATAGCGATTACATTCGATAAATTATATTTTAAATGTTCTGCGAGTGAAAGCGTGTTCTCTGTCCCACCGCTTTCAGAAATAATTATTATTAAATCGTCTCTTTCAACAATTTGCGGCAAGATATCAATGATAAACGAGTCATAAGTAAATACGACATTCTTTTTAGAAGTAACTAAACTCTTTGAAAAATATTCTCCTAATGTTTTTGTCATCCCAAGACATGCAATATAAATCTTGGGAGCATATAAGATTCTCGTGGCTACATTCTCTATTTCTTTTTGAGGTAGTTGTTCAATTCCTAATTGTACTGTTTCTAAAAAAGTAGCTGAATAATTTTTGGAAAAAGGTTTTGCTTTTGTTTTATCTGCATGTAGCAAAAACTTAAGTTCAGAAAAGCCCGATAGCTTTAATTTATGGCACATTCTAATAACAGTGGTCGTGCTTACATTCGTCTCCTCTGCTAGCGAAGTGAGCGACATTTTATCAAGATTAGAAATATGATTATCAATATAGAAAAAAACTTGTTTTTCAGCAGGACTTAGAAATTCAATTTGTGGGGCAAATAAACGATAAAGCGAAGTGACCGACATAATAATACCTCCATAGACATCTGAATTAATTTTAGTATACAGAAATAAAAGTGATTCAACAACACTCCGTACAATTGTACGAATTCCGTACATTTTTCAAAAAATAATATGGTATAACTAAAGTAACCTAGGGAAAAGAGTGTTAATAAAGGAGCTGATAGCATTGAATTTAAGCGATATTACATCAGAGGCGCTTATCTTTTTAGATAAAGATTGGTGCACTAAAGAAGAAGTATTTGATGGATTAATCGAGGCTTTACACAATCAAGGAGTTTTGTCAGATAAAAATGAATTTAAAAAAGCTGTCTTAGAGCGCGAAAAAATTTCTGAAACTGGCTTAGAGAAAGGTTTTGCTATTCCGCATGGCAAATCTAAAGCTGTAAAAAAAGCTGCTTTTGCATTTGCTCGTATCAATCAACCAATTAATTCTTGGGGGAGTATTGATCCAACAAATGAAGTAAAATATATCTTTTTATTAGCTATTCCAGAAAATGAAGCTGGATCAACTCATTTAGAACTTTTAGCAACTTTAAGTAAGCGTTTACTCAATCCAACTTTTATAGATAGCATTTCTACCGCTCCGACAGTAAATGAATTTATGCACGTACTAGATTCCGAACAAAACCAAGAGGAAAAAGCAGATTATAGTCGGAAAATCGTAGCTATTACAGCATGTGCAGCGGGTATCGCCCATACATATATGGCAGCTGAAGCCCTTGAACTAGCTGGTAAAGAGCTTGGCATTGAAGTAATTGTTGAAAAACAAGGGGCCAATGGTATTGAAGACCGTATTACTCCCGAAATTCTTAAAGGGGCAGAAGCAGTCATTTTCGCTACTGATATTTCTGCAAAAGATAAAGAACGTTTTGCTGGATTGCCTTTTATTCAAAGACGTGTTGCTGAGCCACTTCGTAGTGGGAAAGAAATGATTGAAACTGTGTTAAGTAAACCAGATGGCTATGTAAAAGCTGATACAGAGGGCTCAGAACAACAATTTGATAATAATAAGAGCAGTGCTTTCTCGCAAATTTATCGTGGTATTTTAACTGGTATTTCTTATATGTTACCTGTTATTGTCGCAGGTGGTTTAATGATTGGTATTGCCCAACTTGGTGCAACTGCCTTTGGTCTTGAAAAAGTTATTGGTAACCCAGAGTATGCGACAAACTCTAATCAGCTTATTGTTATCTTCCATTATCTTGGTTTATACGGAAATATGATTATGAAATTCATGTATCCGGTTTTCGGTGCCTTCCTTGCTTACTCGATTGCTGACCGTCCCGGGCTTGCTCCTGGATTTATTGGTGGTGCTTTCGCAGCCGGGCTACATTACACCTTCTGGGGCGTAGATGGTGGTATACCATCTGGATTCTTTGGTGTACTAATTTTAGGTATTATTGCCGGCTTTGTTGCTAAATTCTTAAATGAAAAAATTAAATTACACAAAAATTTACAAGCTATGAAACCAATGTTTCTAATTCCAGGTATTACTGTTTTAATCTTGTTCTTCGTCAATTACTATGTGGTTGATCCAGTTTTCGGGGGATTAAACGCTTGGTTACAAGAGCTAATTATTCAAAATCAAGATGCAAGTGCTGTACTACTTTCAACTATTATCGCTTGTCTGACTGCATTTGACCTTGGCGGACCAGTTAATAAAGCAGCTGGAGCTATCGCTATTGGACTTGCAGCAGATGAGATTTTCCCGCTAACAGCTCGCGTTCTAGCAATCGTTATCCCTCCAATTGGAATTGGGCTTGCGACTGTCCTAGATAAATATGTTGTTAAACGTCGTGTTTTTGATGAGAACTTACGTGTTGCTGGTACAACGTCTATTTTCCTAGGATTTATCGCTATAGGAGAGGGCGCGATACCATTTATGCTACAAAATCCGCTTATCACGATTCCAATTAATATGATCGGCGCTTCTCTTGGCGCAGTAACTGCAGTATTACTTGGTGCAGTACAATGGCTTCCACTTCCAGCAATTTGGGGCTGGCCGCTCGTTGAAAATTTCTGGGCCTATGCGATTGGATTAATTGTAGGTATCGCCTTTATTACATTCGCAAATATCTTCGTACGTTATGGCTTAATCAAACGTAAAGAAAATAAAATCAAATAAATAAATAAGCTGACAGGTACTCTAGTTAGTACCTGTCACTTAATTTGAGAGGTTTTTAAAATGAAAAAAAATAAAATTGTACATGTTGTTGCACATTCACACTGGGATCACGAATGGTATTTCACCATGGAAGATTCCAATATCTTATTAATTGAGAACTTAGATTATCTTTTAAACGTTTTAGAAACAAAAGATTCTTTTACTAGCTATTCTTTCGATGGTCAAATGTCTGTTATTGAGCGCTACTTAGATATTCGTCCAGAAAATAAAACACGCGTTCAAAAACTTATTCAAGATCGTCGGCTTTTTGTCGGCCCTTGGTATACACAAACCGATAGTCTATTAGTAAAAACGGAAGCTGTTATTCGCAACTTACTTTATGGTTATAAAATGGGCGAAGAATTTGGGCATAGTATGAGTATCGGCTATTCTCCGGATATTTTTGGGCAACATGCTTATCTTCCAGCTATATATAAATCATTTAACATGAAGCATAGCATTTTCCAACGTGGTGTTTATAATGATCAAGTACAAGATGATCTTAACTTCCACTGGACATCTCCTGACAACCAGTCCATCCCAACTAACAATATTTTCTTCGGTTATGGACCAGGTAAATTTTTAAGCAGTGAAAAAAGTTATGTAGAAACGCGTCTTCTGCCAATTTTAGATCGACTTGCTGAAATGAACACACATACAGATGTCCTTCTTTTACCAGCAGGTGGCGACCAAGTTCTTGTTCGTGAAAACTTCCCGGAAATTGTTGCAGAATTAAACGAGATGGACTTAGGTTACACCTTCATTCTTTCTGATTACGAAGCATTTATGAATGACGCTTGGACTTCTACTTTCCCGAACGAGATAACTGGAGAACTGCTTGCTTGTCAGAAATCTCGCATCCACCACACATGTCGCTCAGAACGCTACGATATTAAACGTCTTAATTACTTAGTAGAAAATAGATTAGTCAACATTTTAGAACCACTTGCAACAATAGCAAATAAATTTGGTATCAAATATCCAAAACCTTGGTTAGATATCATTTGGAAAAAATTATTTGATAGCCATGCTCATAACGGTATTGGTGCTTCGAATTCAGATGACGCAAACCACGACATCGTAGTCAGACTAACAAGTGCACTTCGAATGACAGATGGTTTAATTAATCTTTTGAAGAAGCAAATCACAAAGGCTGTTAGTCAGAAAATGGGCGACGAAAATATTGCGCTATTATTCAACACTAATCCTGTGCCGCAAGAAAGAACGGCAAAACTAACATTATTCACTCCTGAAAAAGCGTTCCAACTTCTCTCAGGTGAGGAAGAAGTAACTTTCAGCGTTCTGCATCAAGAAAAACTAGACGGTGGACGAAAAGTTATCGTAACAGCAAAAGGCGAAAAAGAAGTCGCTGTACCAGATTATTACCGTACAGAAATCTGTCTTAAAAGCGGTCTAATCCCTGCACTTGGTTATACGACTCTGCAAGTTAAGCCAATCACTACAGAGATGGATCAATTAATCAGCCTTTCCAAACAAACCATTGAAAATGAAACAATCATCGTTCAATTCGAAAACGGGAAAATCAATCTTTTAAATAAAGAACAACAAAGCATTATAAATGACCTAATTCGCTTCGAGAATGTGGCTGACGCTGGGGATTCCTTTGACTTCTCACCACTTGAAGGCGACCAAACCATCTATATCGAAACAAGCGAATTACTAACCGTTGAAAAAAATCATCTATATAGCAAAATGATGTTAAAACATACCGCTTTAGTTCCGAAAGATTTAGAAGCCCGCGCACAAAAAACAAGTACAGAAACATTTGAAATTTTAACGGAAATCGAACTTTTTGACGGCGAAGAATTTGTTCGTGTTCGTCATATCATTGACAATAAAGTAAAAGACCACCGCATTAGAGCATTGATTAAAACTAATGTGACTGAACCTAAATTTTCTTACGCAGACCAAGGTTATAGCTTCATGAAACGTAGCGTCATAAACCCTTATCTTGCAAATTGGCGTGAGGAAAAATTTGTTGAAGCTCCTGTGCCGATTTTTCCAGTGGAAAATATCGTCGCTGTTTCAGAAGAAAACGCAACACTTGCTTTATTAGTTGGCGGTATCAAAGAATATGAAATCTTACCGAAAACCGCTGAAATCGCATTAACTCTTTTCAGAAGTAATGGTTTGCTTGGAAAAGATGATCTAATGTGGCGTCCAGGCCGCGCTTCCGGTATTAATAACAAAGTCGTTCCTACACCAGACGGTCAAATGCTTGAAGAAATGATTTTTGAATATGCTGTGTATGTACAACCTGAAAAACTAAATGAACAAACGCTCTACGCGCAATCTAACATTTTTGAAGGTCATACAGAAACCTATCACTTACAAAACCTAAATACATTTGAAGAGCGCCTAGAACGTTTTGAAGTGGATTATCCAATCGACCGTCTGCCAGCTCAAAATTCTATCTTTGAACTGGATAACCCGAACGTATTCATGAGCACTTGCAAAAAATCGTGGGATGGTACTGGTACAATTATCCGCCTGTTTAATCCAGCTGATACAGAAGAAACGGTTCGCTGGACAACTAACGCTTCCAGTTTTGAAGTTTCATTAGCTGAGGAGAAAATCGCAAAACTAACAGAAAACACTATCTGTATTCCTAAAAAAGGATTTGCAACTATTTTGTTGGAAGGAGAATAATATGCAAACCGAACTGGTTAATCAAATAGAAGTAAAACTAAGAAAAATTTATCAAGCTGCTTATCAGCCCGCTTATTTGGAAAAAATGCTCGCATGTGCCGAAAACTATTCTAATAATACGCGAAGTCCCATTGATACTATTTCCGAAAAAAACGTCTATCTTATTGCCTATGGTGACAGCATTTATGAAAAAAACAAACATTCATTACAAACCTTGAATGAATTCCTACAAGAATATGCGCAAGATGTTATTACAGATGTCCACTTGTTGCCAATTTTCCCGAGTACGTCAGATGATGGCTTCTCTGTCACAGACTACAAGCAAATTGATGAGCATCTTGGTGACTGGGATGATGTTCAAAAGATGTCTGAGAACTTCCGAGTGATGCTTGATTTCGTAGCCAATCACATGTCGAAATCAAGCGATTGGTTCAAGCGATTCTCCGATAACGAAGCGCCTTACAACCAATTTTTCATTGAAAAGGATAGTCAATTTGATTATAAAAATGTTACTCGTCCGCGGACTTCTCCGCTGTTCCACACATACGAAAACGGTAAAGAACTTTGGACTACTTTTAGCGAAGACCAGTTAGACTTAAATGTCCGGAATATCGATTGCCTTGTGGCCTTAACAGATGTACTGCTGTTCTACGCATCCAAACAGGCCACAAGCATTCGTCTTGATGCCATCGGATTTTTATGGAAAACATCTGGTACTACTTGCATGCACCTACCAGAAACTCATGAGATCATTTCACTTTGGCGGTTACTAATTGACGAACTATATCCGAATCTGCAAATTATCACAGAAACCAACGTCCCTCATGAAGAAAACATTAGCTATTTTGGCGATGGCGGAAACGAAGCAAATATGGTGTATCAGTTCCCGCTACCACCACTTGTGCTCCATACCTTCACTTGTCATGATACAACGAAGCTTTCGAAGTGGGCGAAATCCATTTCACAAGTTTCTAGCACAGCGACTTATTTTAACTTCCTAGCAAGTCATGATGGAATTGGTATGCGCCCTGCGACCGGAATTCTTTCCGACGAAGAAATTAATTCTCTCGTCCAAAAAGCAGTCCAAAACGGCGGACAAGTTTCCTATAAAGATAATGCAGATGGCACGCAGTCTGTGTATGAACTTAATATCAACTACGGTGAAGCCCTGCAAAACCTAGATGAAGACACAACCGAAGAGCTTGTAACGAAAAAAATTATTGCTGCGCATAGTATTTTACTAACACTTCAAGGTGTTCCGGCAATTTACTACCATTCACTATTAGGCTCAAAAAACGACCTTGGTGGTTACGAAGAATCCGGCATCAAACGTCGAATCAACCGGGAAAAACTGGAGAAAAACCAGTTAGCTCATGAACTTGAAGCTAACACTTATCGCCAAACCATCTTTACCTCTCTAAAAAAATTGGTGCAAATCAGACGGAACCACACTGCCTTTTCACCATTTGCAGCACAAGAAATTTTAGATTTAGGATCAGATGTTTTCGCGATAAAACGGGAAAATGAGACAGAATGTATTTACGGAATTATCAATGTCACTTCTCACAATATCAACAAAAAAATCGCTTTCTCTGGAATGAATTTATTAACCAACCAACCCGTTATAAGTACACTTGAATTAACTGCGTATGAAGTTGTCTGGATTAAGAAGGCTGACCAATGAAAATCCTTATCGCACCTGATTCATTCAAAGAGAGCGCCACTGCGGTTGAAGTAGCAAATGCCATAAAAAAAGGCTGGACTAAAGCACGTCCAGCCGATCAAATTAGCCTTGCCCCTGTTTCTGACGGGGGTGAGGGTTTTCTTACTGTTTTAAGCGAGTCCGATGAAGTGCAATTATTTCAAACGGAAGTAACCAACCTCAATGGTCATAAAATAGCTGCTTCCTACGGTATTCTTGCCAGACAAGAAACCGCGATTATCGAGTCTGCTAACGCAATTGGCTTGGATTTAATAGCAGCAGCAGACCGTAATCCAGCCTATGCAACATCTGCTGGCGTTGGTGAGCTAATTTTAGCGTCACTTAACCACAACGTCAAAAAAATCATTATCGGGCTTGGTGGAAGTGGTACAAACGATGGCGGCGCTGGACTAATCCAATCATTGGGCGTAGCACTACTAGATAAAAACAAACAACCTATCCCGCCCGGAGGGATTCATTTACAAGAGATATATTCCATTGACGCTAGTAATCTTAACCCAAAACTGAAAGACATTCAATTCCAAATAGCTTGCGATGTGACGAATCCACTTCTTGGCGAGAACGGTGCTACATTCGTCTTCGGTGCTCAAAAAGGCGCAAATCCAGACACGCTCGTTCAACTAGAGAACGCCATGCAGAATTACGGAGCAAAACTCGACCAATTTTCTTCTCAAAAAATCACTACAAAAAAAGGAGCTGGAGCCGCTGGTGGTATCGCTGCTGGGCTAATGGCCTTCCTAAATGCAGACATGTTAAGCGGTTCAACTCTTGTTATGGGACTTTCTAATATGAAAGATAAAATGAAAGATGCCGATATTGTTATTGTTGGCGAAGGACGAATGGACAAGCAATCCATGATGGGAAAAATCCCTGTTCAAATCGCTCAAGAGGCAAAAAAACAGGGCTGTTTCGTTCTAGCTATCGTCGGCAGTCTGGCACTTGAAAACGACCTAGCCGAGCAACACGGCATTGATGCGTTTTTCCCAAACATCCCTGAAATAACAGATTTACCCACTCTTTTTGAAAATACGACAAAAAATCTCGAACGTACAGCAGAAAACATTGCAAAACTAACTTTATTAGCTAAATAGTTTTTCAGACTGTTTTCCTTCTAATCAATTCATGCTCCACTTTAATTCTTTGTAATTTACCTTGCTCAAAAATAGTAAATGCATTTTCTCCCAATTTTTTTAGGTGATGATCAAGCGTCGTGATTTCTAACGCCTTACCAATTGGGAGATTTTCTTGTCCTAAAATAGCGATGTCTTCTGGCACACGTAATCCAAGTGCTTTCACATGATACATTATGCCAGCCGCAACTTCATCACCATTCGCATAAATCGCATCAGGCCAATCTTTCCCTTTGGCAAAAAAATGTTCGCCTGCCTTCAAACCATCTTCAAGCGTGTAACATTCACTTAAAAAACGATTATCCTTGACTGGACCAAAAACCTGCTCATAGGCATTAATTTTCCCATATGTACTAGTACTTTCTCGTGATTCCCGCCCTGCTGTGAACGCGACTTTATGATAACCTTCATCTTGCAAAAATTGAAATCCTGCTCGGTAAGCCTTCACTCGGTCAATATAAGAACAAGATATATCCTTAGACTCCACGTATTCACAAGCAATAATCGGGCCATATGCTAGGTACGGCAAAATCACATCCCAATTATTGGCACGCGAAGTAATAATTAGCCCATCAACTTGCTTTGTTTTCAAGCGCATTAAAAATTTTTCTTCTTCTTTCGTATCATATCCAGTTGGAAAAAGTGTCACCGAATAACGATTTTTAAAAGCTGCCTCTAAAATACCATTCACTATTTTGTCAAACCACGGATGATCATTATAAGGTATAATCACGCCAACCGTATTTGTCTTACCACGTGCTAAGTCCATAGCACTTCGGTTAGGAGAGTAGTCTAATTCGTCAATGACAGCTTGTACACGAGCTCTTTTCTCCTCTGCAACATATGGATGATTATTGAGCACGCGCGACACTGTCGTTACTGAAACCCCCGCTAATTTGGCTATTTCTTTAATATTTGGCATTTAAAAACCTCATTCCTAAGAAAAAAGTGCGGACAGATTTCTCATACCGCACTCTTATTTTTATCATTAAGCCATCTGTTCTAGTTCGCTTGTTTGGATGTCTTTCTCGACACGAACCGAAACCAGTCTAGCGTCATTCATTTCTTCTACTGTAAAGCGAAGTGCACCATATTCTACTACTACTTTATCATCTTCTTCTGGAATTGTCCCTGTTAAAGTAAGCACAAAACCAGCTACAGTATCTACCCCACGTGCAGGAAGTTCCACGTGAAACATTTTGTTAAAATCATCAAGCGGCATGCGGCCTTCTACGATAAATGTAGTATCGTCAATTCTCTTGACTTCATCAGAGAACACATCATTTTCATCGTCAATTTCGCCGACAATTTCTTCTAATAAGTCTTCTACAGTGACAATACCTGCAACGCCACCATATTCATCCATTAAAATCGCCATTTGGTTTCTAGTTCTTTGCATGTTCTTAAGTAAGTCATCAATAAACATCGTCTCTTGGGCAAAATACGCGGTTTTAACAAGCGATTTCACATCAATGTTTTTAAATCCTGACTTTCTCGCTTCCGCAAAAAAATCTTTCATATGCAGAATACCTAGCACCGAGTCCTGGTCGCCTGTATAGACGGGAACTCTTGAAAAATTCTCACTTAATAATGCGTCACAAAGTGCTTCTGATTCTGTTTCGGCATCAATCATAAACGCATCTGTCCGTGGTACCATTACTTCACGGGCATATTTATTATCCATTTCAAATACACCACGAAGCATTTGTAATTCTTCTACCTCAATTACACCGTCACGTCGACCGGTTTCAATCAATAGCTGCATTTCCTCACGCGTCATTTTTTCATTATCCATATTTTTCTCCATTCTTGTTAATTTCACAAGAATATCTGTTGAAAAAGATAGGAATTTTACAAACGGACGAAGCACAACCCCAACTGCCATAATTGGTCGTACGGAAACACGGGCAATTTTTTCTGATTTTTGAAGCGCTAAACGTTTTGGATAAAGCTCACCGAAAACTAACGTGATATACGATAACACAATAGTTACGACGATAATAGATAACTCTTTCGCAAAACTGCTTCCTCCAAAAACAGATTCAAGCCTAGTCGCAATACTAGTCGCGGCTGATGCACTGGAGAAGAATCCAGCAAGCGTAATACCAACTTGAATTGTAGCTAGAAACTTACTTGGATCATCTACGAGTTTAGCTAGCATAATGGCTTTTTTATCGCCAGTTTCTGCTTGGCTTTTCACGCGATTTTTGTTTAGTGATACAAGGGCCATCTCTGCTGAGGCAAAGAATGCGTTGAGCATTGTCAACACCACAATAAGAATTAACTGCAAGATAATCTGCTGACTCTCGGGGTCAGGGTTCATATGGAACTCTCCACTCCTTATTTTCTCAAAATATTCCGGACAATTTTCCGGTTAAGAAAATTTTATCACGCCACCCCTATTACTGCAAGGTTTCAAATCTCTGCGAAAACTTTTACAGCATCACTTTTCATCATTTCAAAAGGATACGAAAGCAAAATCTGTTCTTGATTCACAGCAAAAATTCGCGCTTTTTTATTTCGATAATCTGTTAAATTACAAAATGGACTCACTCGAAAAGAAGTTCCTACTATGACAATCAAATCAGCTTTCCTAATGGCAGCAAGTGATTGGTCTATCGCCTTTTCTGAAATGGCTTCTTCATAAAGCACCACATCTGGTCGAACTAGTCCGCCACACTCGGCATGAATATCTGATTGTAAATAGTCATTTGCCGAAACACTTCTTCCGCATTTTTGGCAATAGCAGTGATATAAACTACCATGAAAATTAACTACCTTCTTAGAACCCGCTTTTTCATGAAGACCATCAATGTTTTGCGTAATAATAGTGACATCTTTTTCTGCCTCGATTTCAGCCATTTTCGTATGAATTACATTTGGTACTGCGTCTGGATAGTACATATTTTCGGTCACAAATTGATAAAACCTATCTGGCTCACGCACAAGGCAAGTATGGCTCAGCATATATTCTGGACTACTCATCCCGGCGTACAAGCCATTTTTCGAGCGATAATCCGGAATTCCTGAAGGCACAGAAACACCTGCACCAGTAAGAAAAACAATATGTTCTGACTCTTTTATTGCTTCGTTTAATTTATTCATCATTTATGTTCCTTTCATTTATATGTTGTTTATCTTTCCAATTCCACCATTTTCGCAATTCAGCATTTTGCTCTGTTTTATCCGTTTCCGCAACATAGACTGCGCAGCGATACGTATATAACACACAAGGATCCATTCTTTCGCCTCGCTTAACGCAAGTGTTTTCGTATAAATCAAGTGGATTCTTTCCTTTTAAATCAGCAATTTTTTGAATCCCAATTTCATTTAACATTAATACCATTTTTTTACCTATTCCTGGTAATTTTATTAGATCAGTTGGCATGATTTCCCTTCTCTCTATGCATTTTTCGGTTGAAATAAAAACTGATTAGTACATTGATAAAAATAAAGCCAGCTACTACAAGGAATACATCTCCGTAGCCAAAATGTGCTGCCACACTTGATCCAACCAGCGGCCCAATGACATTTCCGATATATTGAAAAGATTGATTATAACCAAAAATCCGACCGGAAATTTCTCGTGGTGTATTTTTAGTTAGCAGTGATTGAACTGCTGGAAGTAAAGCGCCATCTGTCAGACCTAATAAGAAACGCAAAACACCAAGTTGCACCGGATTTTGAGCAAAAGCCATTGGTATTTGCAGTAACATGGATCCGATGAGCGCACCTAGCAGTATTCGCTCTGAGCCAATTCGGTCCCCCCACCTTCCAAGTCGTGGCGCAGCGATAAGCGCGGCAACTCCTGGCACTGAAGCAATCATCCCACTAATAAATGCAATGTTTTGCGCATTTCCCGCTAAATCTCGTACATATAATGTCAAAATCGGGTTCACGGAATTGGATGCGATTTGAATCATCATTGTCGTAATAAACAGCGAGATAATTAATCCGGGATTTTTTAACGATAAGAAAACTTCTTTTCCTGAACGCATTTCCTTTTTTTCTACTGGTGTAAATTTCTCTTTGACAAAGAAAAGTGTTAGGAAAAAACTACCTAGTAAAAGAACGCCTGTAATGTAAAACACTGGTCTAACACCAAATGAGTCAGATAGCGCTCCACCAATTAAGGGACCGATTAATACACCTGATACTGCTGCTGTTGATAGAGCACCGAGCGCCCAACCACTGCGGTGCCGAGGAACTTGAGTAGCAATTAACGCATTAGCCGTGGAAATGTATCCTGAAAATATCCCCATTAATAAACGTAGACCTACAAATTGGTAAACATTGCTGACAAGTCCCATCAAAATCATTGCTATTGCCATTCCAAGCGCAGCACGCAGAAGCATAATGCGCCGCCCTTTTTGATCTGCTAATTTGCCCCAAACCGGCGACATAATTGCTGATACTAAGAATGTTGAACTTAGTGCCACACCAGACCATAAACTTACTTGGTCAGGATTATGTACACCGAGTTCTTCAATATATAATGGTAAAAATGGCATGATTAAATTTAATCCAGTCCCGGTAAGAAAACACCCTACCCAAACAACATACAAATTTTTCTTCCAATTTTCCATAAATCCACCTAGATTCTTCTATTCTTATCCTTAATTATTCCACAAAAAAAGCGAAAGTAAAACTAAACCCTTCGCTTTTTTGCTATATTTACTTAAAATGTTCCACGTGAAACATTTTACGATTCAAGATTTCCTCGTGGTACCCAGCCAGCTTCATTATCTTCTGTTACGCACCAAACCCAACCGTTAAGCTCACGGTTACTTTCTAATTTATACCCAGGCTTTACATTTAATTCGCGTGCAGAATAATCTTCTGTCACGGTTCCACTTTTCCCATCACTACCTAACTGAATGATTTGCTTAGGAATCCAGCCTTCTTTACCTGATGACTTCACTTTACAAAAGATCCAACCAGGGTATTCTGTATCCTCCTCAAACACCCAAATAGACTCATTTTTATTAACAAAAAGTGGGTTTGGATACTTGCTAATATGTTCTTTTTTTACGATAAATGTTTGATTCATAGTTAGAAACCTTCCTCGTTATTTTTTAGCTGCTTCCCAGTCCGCAAGAAATTTCTCAATTCCGCTATCAGTCAACGGATGTCTTAACATTTGTTCAAATACTTTATAAGGCACTGTAGCAATATCTGCTCCTGCCTTAGCACATTCAATTACATGAATCGGATGGCGTACACTTGCTGAAATAATTTCTGTCGGGATACCATGTGTTTCAAAAATCTCTGCTATATCACGAATAAGCACCAAACCATCATCACCAATATCATCTAAACGTCCTAAAAATGGGGATACATATGTCGCTCCTGCTCGCGCTGCCAGTAACGCTTGTGTAGCAGAGAAAACTAGCGTGACATTAGATTTAATTCCTTCTTCCGTCAAAACTTTTACTGCGGCTAAACCTTCACCAGTCATAGGTATTTTAACCACCATATTTGGATGTATTTTGGCAATAACTCGACCTTCCTCAATCATCTCTTCCGCTTTCAAACTCACTACCTCACCGCTAATTGGTCCGTCAACAATGGATGTAATTTCTTGAATAACCTCATTAAAATCGCGGCCCTCTTTGGCAACAAGTGATGGGTTTGTCGTTACTCCAGCAATAAACCCCATTCTGTTAGCCTTTTTAATCTCTTCTACGTTTGCTGTATCGATAAAAAATCTCATTTATACATCCTCCTTTTCTATCAAGCGCTTTCAATTACAGAGCCATTATAACGCAAAAGATAAAAGAATGCTTTTGAAGTGCTTTTCCTACAAAAAAAAGAATGCAATCGAAGCATTCTAAAAAGTTTCACGTGAAACAAACTTATAAACGAGTTTTATCCATCACTAGTAGAGGTTTAGGTCTATTTCTAATTATATCCTCTTTAATTAAATGCATGACTGTGTGAGCCACGTATTCGCGCGATGTATTGGTGTATCTTGCAAGTACTTCTTGCGTAATTTCTCTTGGTAGCAATATCCCGTTATCAGAAAACGTCCCTAAAGTTTGAGCGCATTTGAGAATGGCTTTGCGGATTCGTTCTTCCTTTTTTAAGAAGCTTAGTTTTGCAAATGTGTGGGCTTCGCGTAATTCTTCTGCCATCACTTTAATCATAAAAAAGTTATTCTCATCTTCTTTGTCAAAAATAGAGAACAAGAAATTGCTATCTACTTCCATAACTTCTCCGTGACCTAAGCTCTGCATCGAAACGTGCGGGCTCCATTCATCATAAAAAAGATGATATAGTCCAAAACTATCTCCTTTTTGTAAGAAACGAACAATGCATTCTTTACAGCTTTCTTCTTCCATTTCTGCATCTTTCTCTACAATCATCCCGTATATGCCACTTAGAACAAAATATACTTTTGTTCCAGCCGGACTTAAACTTTCTAGAACCTCACCCTTCTTGGTGCCGATAACCGAGCAGTAGTCTTTGTAATTTGGATGTTCAAAGCACAACTCCATTAATTTGCTAACCGTTAGATTGGATTCAAGCTCTTTTAAGAATAGCATATTCTCTCCTTTGCTATATTATATTGAAAAAACTCAACGTAATTATATCATAAAGGTTATATCTCAAATCCTATTCCTAGCTAGTCATAAAATACCAAAAAGGAAATTAAAGATAAATATATTACAACTTTTCTTTAAATACTTAATTTATATATCTTTTTAACTGAGAATTTTGACGTAAATTCGAATTTTTTGTTACTTTTACTAAATATTCAAATTCAGATATTAATCTAATAATTACCACTTTAGACTGGTTTATTATCTAGTAAATTGATTATACTTAAAAAGTAAGCATTATATGGTTGGGGAAATTAGGAAGGGTGAAATAAATGAATCAAAAAAAATATAGTTGGCGGAATTTTTTCCAGTTACTTATTAGTGCAAAACCCGCCAATTGGATAATATTCTGCGCTTTAATAGCCAGTGTAATAACTACAATTGCTGGGCTTGTAGTCCCACTTTTTACAAAAAACTTAATTGATGGTTTTGCGGTAACCTCATTAGATGTAAAAATGGTCGCTTTAATTGTTCTTGCATTCATTTTGCAAGCTATCACAAACGGTTTCTCGATTTTCTTACTTAATTATATGGGTCAGAAAGTTGTAGCTACGATTCGCGAACGTTTATGGAGAAAAATTGTTCACTTGCCCGTTTCTTATTTTGATAATACAAAAACGGGTGAAATGGTCAGCCGCATGGTAAACGATACAGTCGTAGTCAAGGAGCTAATTGCCGATCATTTACCACAATTTGTAACAGGGATTATTTCTGTGGTTGGTGCGGTTATTATCTTATTCTTTATGGACTGGAAAATGACACTAATTATCTTAGTAGCTGTTCCAATTACAGCGCTAGTCGTTGCGCCGCTTGGTCAGAAAATGTTTAAAATCTCTAAAGGTCTTCAAAATGAAACAGCTGACTTCACTGGCTCCATTAGTCAAACCCTTTCTGAAGCACGGCTCGTAAAGGCATCTAATGCGGAAACACGTGAAACAGAAGCTGGTCATAAGGGAATCAATCGTCTATTCGGATTCGGTATTCGTGAGGCGAAAGTTGTCGCTGTACTTGGACCTTTAATTTTCTTTGTTGTAATGGGAGTTATTGTTGGTATCATTGGTTACGGCGGGATTCGCGTTTCAGCCGGGACTATGACTACTGGTACATTAATCGCGTTCTTGCTATATCTATTCCAAATTATCGTTCCAGTAACCTCTTTTGCGACTTTTTTCGCGCAACTTCAAAAAGCAAAAGGTGCGACCGAACGCATTGCGGATATTTTAAATGAAACTGAAGAAGATTTCGATGCTGGTAAAAAAGTGGACGTGAGCGGAAAAACGATTCGCGTCACAGATATTTCCTTCTCTTACAATGAAGGTGAACCGATTTTAAAAGATGTTTCTTTTGATACAAAACCAGGGGAAGTTATCGCATTCGCTGGTCCAAGTGGTGGCGGTAAATCTACCTTGTTTGCGATTTTAGAGCGTTTCTATCAACCAAAAGCGGGAGAAATTTTAGTGGGTGATATTCCTCTTTCTGAGATTTCCATTAACTCATGGCGTACGCAAATTGGTTACGTCTCCCAAGAAAGTGCGATGCTCTCTGGCACAATTCGCGATAATCTTTGTTATGGTTTGGACCGAGAAATTACCGAAGACGAGCTTTGGAATGTAGCAAAACTTGCTTATGCAGATGGCTTTATTTCTGAACTACCTGACAAAATGGCAACCGAAGTCGGCGAACGTGGTGTGAAGCTCTCAGGGGGGCAAAGACAGCGGATTGCCATTGCACGAGCTTTCTTACGCAACCCGAATATTCTCATGTTAGACGAAGCGACAGCAAGCTTAGATAGTCAATCCGAACAAATAGTTCAACAAGCTTTAGCCAACTTGATGGAAGGTCGTACTACTTTTGTTATCGCTCATCGTCTATCCACAATTGTTAATGCCGACCAAATTCTCTTTATTGAACACGGAGAAATTACTGGCCGAGGCACACATAGTGAATTAGTCGCTTCTCATCCCCTTTATGCTTCTTTTGCAGAACAACAATTAAAATAACTATTTCCCGGGAAATAACAAAAACGACGATGCATGTTCGCATCGTCGTTTTTGTTATAAGGATTGATGAAACTTTTTGAGTTCGGTTTTCTTTGCTTCGTTTAAATCATGCCACCTGATACCTTGTACCGCTCCTTCAAGCGCACATAATTCACTTAAACAAACGCTTGAATCATTTTCCCAAATACGTAAAAAGGCTTCTTTGCTTCCAACATCTTTTAGCTCAGCTGGGGTTTTTATCCCGGCTTTTATTAAGTCCTGCTCCAGTACTTTGCCAATGTTTGGTAATTCGCTAAGTGTCGCCATTACAGTTCCTTCTTCCTTTTTATTTTGGTAATTCGATTTTTTCCATACCGCCCATGTAACCTTGTAGTACTTTCGGAATGCGTACAGATCCGTCTGCCTCTTGGTAGTTTTCCAAAATAGCAGCGACCGTACGACCTAGTGCTAATCCGGAACCATTTAATGTGTGCACATATTCTGGCTTGCTTCCTGGCTCACGGCGGAAACGAATGTTGGCACGTCTTGCTTGGAAACTTTCAAAATTACTGCAAGAAGAAATCTCACGGTAAGAATCATAACTTGGAATCCAAACTTCTAAATCATATTTTTTAGCAGCAGTGAAGCCCAAATCAGCAGTACACATGCTTAGTACACGATAGGGTAATTCTAGTCGGCGCAATACTTCTTCTGCGTTACCAGTTAATTTTTCTAGTGCCACGTAAGAGTCTTCTGGTTTAACAAATTGAACCAATTCCACTTTGTTAAATTGATGCTGGCGAATTAAGCCACGCGTATCACGACCAGCAGACCCCGCTTCAGAACGGAAGCATGCGCTAAATGCTGTATATTTTCTTGGTAAATCTTCTGCTTTTAAAATATCTTCGCGGTGGTAGTTTGTTACTGGTACTTCTGCTGTTGGAATCAGGAAATAATCTTCTGCTTCAATTAAGAATGCGTCTTCTTCAAATTTTGGCAATTGACCAGTTCCTGTCATGCTCGCACGGTTCACCATGTACGGTGGAAGCATTTCTTCATAGCCATGTTCATTCGAATGCAAGTCCATCATAAAGTTAATTAGCGCTCGTTCAAGTCTTGCACCTAATTTTTTATAAAAAACGAAGCGGCTTCCAGTTACTTTTGCAGCATTCTCGAAATCCAAAATATCTAGGTCAGTTCCTAAGTCCCAATGAGCTTTTGGTTCAAAATCAAATTCGCGTACTTCGCCCCATTTGCGGATTTCTACGTTATCATCTTCTGATTCACCGACCGGAGTAGACTCATGTGGAATATTTGGAATCGACATTAAAATCATATCTAACTTCTCGTCAATTTCTCTTAACTCGATGTCTAAAGTTTTAATACGATCACCAACAACACGCATTTCTTCAATTTTAGCATCAGCATCTTGTTTTTCGCGTTTTAGTTTAGCGATTTCTTGAGACACTTCATTACGCTGGCTTTTTAGCGCTTCTGTTTCAACAATCAGTGTACGACGACGTTTATCTAACTCGCCAAATTTCTCGAATTCACCCAGGTCTTCTCCTCGATTTTGTAATTTCTGCTTTACTTCTTCAAAATTATTACGTAACAACTTAACATCTAACATGCTAACTCCTCCTTTATTTTTTTCCATATAAAAAACTCCCGTACTTTCCCGAATTAACAGGAAAGGGACGAGAGTTAACCGCGTTGCCACCCTTATTGGGATCTAAAAAAATCCCCAGCTTCATTTAGGTTTAACGGACCCAGCCGGAATGATTTACTCGCAATACTATGCTTTCCATCACTCACTCCAAGATGGATTCATAAGGAAACTTCACCAGTTCACACCAACCACTGGCTCTCTTTAGAAATTCTACCTCATTACTACTTCTTGTCTTCGCTTTTCGTATTAATTTAAAGTTATTCTATCGCATATCTGCTTAAATTACAAGCAAATCTTTAACCGATTAAATCAAGTGTGTCTGGACCGTCATCATCTGAATTCAGTATTCTAATTTGTTCCGGAACAATTTTTATAACGACAAAGGATGGTGAATCTTCGCCTTGAAACCAGTCTTTAGAGATGTTTTCCCAAATACGTTCTTTGATAGCTTCATCTTCTTCCAGTGAAGCTAAACCATTAATTTCTAAAAACGCAGATCCAGGGCTATCATAGCCAATTAAAACGCATACGTGCGGATTTCTACGGACTTCCTCTGTTTTCGGTAGTTCTTTTCCAGATGGTGTGTAAAGTGTTAAGCCATCATGCAGAAACGTCATATACCTAGCGTGCGGAAAATCGCCTTGTACAGAGGTTAATACCCCCACTTGATGTTGTTCTAAAATGGCGAGAATTTTATCTTCTAGTTCATTTTCCATCTAAAACACCTTCCTTTGGTTATTTAGTGTACATTTCCACTTGTTTTCAGGCTTCAAACATTTCAGGCTTGTTATCTCCGTAGCTATTTGCTATAAAAGAGTATAACCGTTTTAACTAGGGGGATTTGAAGTGATTTTATTAATCGATCATAATGACTCATTTACATATAATTTATACCAATATTTTTTAGAGCTTAAGGAAGATGTGCGGGTAGTTTCTGCTAGAGATTTTTCGCTTCAAACATTCGACCAATTAGCACCTGAAATGGTTATTCTTTCACCCGGGCCTGGTTCTCCAAATGATTTTCCAGCAAGTTTAGCTCTACTAGACAAAATTCACGTTCCCATTCTCGGAATTTGCCTTGGCCATCAAATGATTGGTCATTTTTTCGGGGCAAAAGTTGTACAGGCGGATGTTCCTGTTCACGGAAAAACTAGCATTATCTCGCATCATGGTAAAGGATTATTTGCCGGACTTGATTCGAGATTCTCAGTTGCCCGCTATCATTCTTTAGTCATTGACCCAAATACGGTGCCAGCTGATTTGAAAGTGACCGCTGTAACGGATGATGGGGTTTTGATGGGGTTAGAGCATCTGACAAAAACGATTTACAGTGTCCAATTTCACCCTGAAGCAATTCTATCTGAAAACGGACACGCGATTTTAGAAAACTTTGTACGACTGGGGAGAGCTGCCAAATGAGTTTATTACGTTTTGATTTTGAAGGTTTGGTAAAGATTTTTGAAAATCCAATTCGCGAACTGGTGGCGCGCGATTTATCGGAAGTACTTCCTATTATGAAAGCTGCCGAAGAAGCCCAAAAATCCGGAAAATACGTTGCTGGTTTTGTTAGTTATGAGGCCGCTCCTGCTTTTCGTAGTAATTTAAAAACCAAACAACCTTCCAAGAACATGCCGCTTATCTGGTTTGGTGTATACGACAATTTCACGACTGCACCTACCGAAAACTCAGACATAGCACCACTTTCTTTTAAAATGGATACAGATTATCCGAATTATGCAGAAAAAATAGCAAAGATTAAAGCGGAAATTGCTGCTGGAAACACGTACCAAATCAACTACACTGTTCGGCTCCAAAGTGATGTACCGAGTGATTTTTCTGCCCAAGCTTCTTTTGAATCATTGCAGCAAGTTGGAAAGGCAAATTATACAGCGTTACTTGATACGGATGAATTTCAGATTATCTCAGCTTCACCCGAGCTATTTTTTAAATGGAAGGAAAATATCTTAACGACACGTCCAATGAAAGGCACCATTCGTCGCGGAAGTACGGAACAAGCTGACTTAGAAGCACATGATTGGTTAAAAAATGATCCTAAAAATCGTGCCGAAAATGTGATGATTGTTGATTTACTACGAAATGACCTTGGGATGATTGCAGTGCCCGGTAGCGTAAAAGTGCCTAAATTAATGACTTTAGAACCTTACCCAACAGTGTGGCAAATGACGTCTACCGTTACTGCAGAAACACCTCCTGATACTAGCTTAGCCGCAGTTTTCGAGGCGCTTTTCCCTTGTGGTTCAATAACTGGCGCCCCAAAAGCGCGGACAATGGGAATTATTTCAGAGCTAGAAGATTCCCCACGAGGCGTATACTGCGGCGCGATTGGATTCCTAGAACCTAATGGGAATGCGATTTTCAATGTGCCAATCCGAACTATTTCTATTAGTGATAATAAAGCAACTTATGGTGTTGGCGGCGGTATTGTTTGGGATTCTGATGCCGAAAGTGAATTTTCCGAAATTCATGCAAAATCAGCCATTTTAGAAAAAGCAACTAAGTTTTCTTTAATTGAATGTTTACGTCTTGAAAACGGAACACTTTCCCGGATAGACTTTCATCTAAAACGGCTTCAAACAAGCGCAGAATTTTTCGGTTTTCCTTTTGACGGTGGAAAAATTGGGGAATTATGGCAAGAAACAGCGCGAAACAATCCAGCTGGAACATATAAATTAAGATTTTTACTTCATCCAAATGGCACGCACCTTTTAGAATTAACCGAAATAAGTACGCAAAATCAGCAAATAACCGCGCAACTGGCAAAAAGTCCAGTCTCAACTGATGATTTATTCCTTTATCATAAAACCACTAATCGATCTGTTTATGAAGACATGAAAAGCACTGAAACCGGGGAAACATTGCTTTGGAATGAGCGAGGCGAGCTGACAGAATTTACTACCGGGAATATAGTTCTAGGCACAAAAGGCTATTTTTTCACACCACCAGTGAGTTCTGGTCTTCTCCCAGGTACCATGAGAGCAGATTTATTAGCAAAAAACAAAATTTCCGAAAAAACACTAACAAAAAAAGACCTTTTTGAGGCTGACATTGTGTGGTTAATAAATAGTGTAAGGGGATTTGTAGAAGTAGGTATCAAACAATGAGCAATCGTTTTTTCACAATTAAAAAACGATTTCCCACGGTATATTTGCCATATTTTCGCCATATTTAGAATTCGCGAAAAAATCACTTGCAAATTTTCACAATCTATATTAGAATATGTGTTCGCACGTCTTTATTTCCGTTTTCCAAGGGAGGAAAATCATGAAAGTATTGTTTCACCATCTTAAAAATTACAAGCTACAAGCAACATTATCTACTTTGTTTGTAGTAGTCATGGTTATCTCACAACTATGGCAACCAAAATTACTTCAGCAAGTCCTAGACGCCATTATGAAAGACAATATGGATGAAATTTCTTCCATAGGCGCACTTCTAATCGGTATTGCCGCAGTTGGCCTTATCGCTGGGATTCTAAACACGATTCTTTCTGCCAAAGTCGCTCAAGGCGTCGGCGCAGATATTCGTGAATCTAGTTTCCGTAAAATCCAAACATTTTCATTTAGTAACATTGAAAAACTTTCGACAGGTAATCTAGTTGTTCGACAAACAAACGACATTACCCAAGTACAAAATTTAGTGATGCTTTCCTTACAATCGCTAACAAGAATTCCGATTATGTTTATTGGGGCATTTATTTTAGCGATGTTTACTCTACCTGAATTATGGTGGGTAATTATTGTACTTGTCGTACTCGTTGTGCTAATTGTTGTCTTCACATTCGGCTCTATGGGTAAGCATTTCGCGATTATTCAAACGTTAATTGACCGCGTAAATTCTATCGCAAAAGAAAACCTTGCCGGAATGCGTGTTGTTAAATCTTTTGTTCAAGAAGATAACGAAATCGGACGTTTCACAACTGTCAGTGACAAACTAACTCGTCACACTATCATTGTAGGAACTCTTTTTTCTGTCATGATTCCTGCATTTATGCTCGTTTCTAACTTAGCAATTGTTGTTTCTATTTTCTTTGTAGGTGACATGGCTGCTGAAAACCCAGAAGTTATCGGGGCTATCGCATCATTTATGAATTACTTGATGCAAATCATGATGGCAATTATTATCGGCGGTATGCTGATGATGATGGCCTCTCGTGCGCTTATTTCCTTGAAACGTATTACTGAAGTTCTCGAAACAGAACCAGATATTACTTACAATGAAAATGCGCCAGAACAAGATTTAGAAGGTACTGTTGAGTTCCGTAACGTTAGTTTCAAATATGATGGTGACGATACACCTGCTCTTAAAGATATTTCTTTTAAAGCGAATGTTGGTGAAATGGTTGGTATTGTCGGCGCCACAGGTTCTGGTAAATCCACTCTTGCCCAGCTAATCCCACGTCTTTACGACCCAACTGAAGGTGAAGTTATTATTGGTGGTACAAACCTAAAAGACATCAATAAGAAAACACTTCGTAGCACCGTTTCCTTCGTGCTCCAACGCGCAATCCTTTTCTCAGGAACAATCGCAGACAATTTACGTCATGGTAAAAAAGACGCGACAACTGATGAAATGGAGCATGCAAGTAAAATAGCACAAGCGAAAGAATTTATTGATAAACAAGCAAAACTTTATGAAGCTCCTGTTTCTGAGCGCGGCAATAACTTCTCTGGTGGACAAAAACAACGTCTATCCATTACACGTGGAGTTATCGGTTCGCCAAAAGTACTAATTCTTGATGACAGCACAAGTGCCCTTGATGCAAAATCCGAGAAATTAGTCAAAGAAGCACTTAATAAAGAGCTAGACGATACAACTACTTTCATCATTGCACAAAAAATCTCTTCTGTTATTCAAGCAGATAAAATTCTCGTGCTCGATCAAGGTAAACTCGTTGGCGTTGGTTCCCACAAAGAACTTCTTAAAGAAAATGAAACTTACCGTGAAATTTACGACACTCAAAAAGGCAAGGAGGTAACCGCATAATGAAAGAGTTTAAACAAATTAGCCGCTTTTTCTGGCACTATCTGCGGGGTTATAAACCTCAACTTTTTGTCATTTTAATTGCTGTAATTTTTGCGACATACCTTCAAGTAAAAGCACCACAGTATATTGGTAATGCTGTTCAAGAGCTTGGTGATTATGTTGTTCGTTTAATGCGAACAGGTGTTGATGACAAGAGTGACTTCATCCATATCATTTGGATGCTGATTCTCTGCTACGTACTGCTCGCTGCTGCCACTTTTATCCAAAGTATCATTATGACAGGGGTAGCTGGTAAATCGACGAACAGAATGCGTATAGGGCTTTTCCGCAAGATGGAAAAACTATCGATTCGTTTCTTTGATAGTCGCAATGACGGCGAAATGCTTAGTCGTTTTACTAGTGACTTGGATAACATTTCTAACACACTTAACCAAGCTTTGATTCAAGTACTATCAAACATTGCGTTAATGATTGGTGTTATTATCATGATGTTCCAACAAAATGTGGAACTAGCACTCGTTACCTTAATATCTGCACCATTTGCAGTAATTATTGCCACAGTGATTATTCGAAAAGCTCGTAAATATGTTGATGTTCAACAAGATGAACTGGGTGTATTAAACGGCTACATTGACGAAAAAATCTCTGGTCAAAAAATCATTATCACAAACGGTTTAGAAGAAGAAACTATTGAAGGCTTTGTTAAGCAAAATAATGTTGTTAAAAACGCAACTTACAAAGGTCAAGTCTACTCCGGTTTACTTTTCCCAATGATGCAAGGTATTTCACTATTAAATACAGCTATCGTTATCTTCTTCGGTGGATGGTTAGCTCTAAATGGCGACCTTGAACGCACAGCCGCTCTTGGTTTAATCGTTATGTTCGTTCAATATTCACAACAATTTTATATGCCACTTACACAAATTTCGTCCCAGTACAGCTTGCTACAACTAGCAATCACTGGTGCGCGCCGTGTTAGTGAAGTATTTGCAGAGGAAGAAGAAGTTGAACGCGAGAACTTACAAACAATTGATGGTATTAATAAAGGTGTTAAACTAGATCATGTTGATTTCGCTTATGACCCTGAAAAACCAGTTCTAAAAGACGTTTCCATTGATGTAAGTAAAGGTAAAATGGTGGCGCTTGTTGGACCAACTGGTTCTGGTAAGACAACTGTTATGAACCTGCTTAACCGCTTCTACAATGTCGACGGTGGTTCCATTCGTTTTGACGATATTGATATTCGTGATATTAGACTAGATTCCTTGCGTAAACAAGTCGGTATCGTGTTGCAAGATTCCGTTCTATTTACGGGAACTATTCGCGATAACATTGTTTTCGGTAAACCGGAAGCAAGCGATGAGGAAGTGATTAACGCTGCGAAACAAGCTAACATCCATGACTTCATTATGAACCTCGAAAAAGGTTATGAAACAGAAATCAGTGATGAAAACAATATTTTCAGTGTTGGTCAAAAGCAGCTTATGAGTATTGCGAGAACTATTATTACGAACCCTTCTCTACTAATTCTAGATGAAGCGACAAGTAATGTAGATACCGTAACCGAAAGCCGCATCCAAAAAGCTATGGACAACGTAATCTCCGGTAGAACTAGTTTCGTCATCGCCCACCGTTTAAAAACTATCCTTGATGCCGACCATATCGTCGTGCTACATCAAGGCGAAGTGATTGAACAGGGTAACCATGATGAGCTGATGAAGGCGGAAGGATTTTATTCTGAGCTTTATCATAATCAGTTTGTTATTGAGTAGATAGACGCTTTTTATGGTCTGAAATAAATAGAAAAAAGGAAGTTCTCAAATGTTAAATATTGAGAACTTCTTTTTTTATTTTCATCTCAGCAATTTTATGTTAACGTAATTTAGAACAGAAAAATAAAAGCAGAGGTGAACATACATATGAATTTTAATCTTTTTGTTAGAAGTGGTTTTATTGGTCTTATTTTACTTTTTGTTATCCAGGTACTAGGGGTTGTTAGAGGATTGTTGATTCAATCTGGTTTTATGGATGGGAGCATCAATCAGAGTTTACTGGGCACAAAGCTTATTATAGTGCCAATTATATTTTTTACTATTAGTATTGTTTTTTTCTTATTATGGTTTTATAGAGACTATCAAACCAATAAAAAAAGTCGATTTCCTAGTTAAGGAAATCGATTTTTTTATGTTAATTAAACCAACATTTTACGCCAGCAGTTAGAACTTTAATATTTTCTGTTTGTTTTCCATCAATATAACCTAATTTGCCGCCATCTTTTATGGATACTTCCATTTCGCCAACTTCCGTATTCTTTTTAACTGGTGCTTCTAAGATTTTTCTTTAAATTTAACTTTAGTTCTTAATCTAGGTTCATTGATGTAAGTAAAGGCAAAATGGTGGCGCGATTCTCTTCGGAAGCAAGCGACGAAGTGATTAACGCTACGAAACAAGTTAACATCCATGATTTTATTGTTATAGAAGTGCATTATTTATTTTATAAAACTATATTTCCAAACTACTTTTAACTTTTTTAGCAGTTCTATAAGCTCTCTTCCTTCTAGATTTCTTTCCGCCTCTTTTTTTACATTTTCATCTAAATAATCATAAAATGTTTTAAAATCTAAATACGCTATTTGGTCAAACTTGACAGCAGGGGATCCTAATTCAACTAAAATATGTTTATCAGCTAACAGTCTTGGCAATTGCGCCATGTCGTAGTCATCTAAGTCATTTTTAAAGGAAACAAAAACTATTTCTTTCCCGTATCCTTCTTTTTCTTTAAAAGCAGACAAAGCCTTTTTCAAATATCTTCCACTTATTATTGAAAAATACGTTAACATGAGTTGATCTATACTTTTCTTGTCTTTTAAAAGTTGAAATTCATTTTGCATGATATCACTATCCAATCATTCGCGTCTTGGAAACAGTTGACTCTGCTTAATGCTTGAAAATAAAACTAATAGTCAACTGTTGAAAGATAATAAAAAAGAAAATCCACAATGTCGTTAATATTCAAAGTGGATTCATATATAATCATTCATCCGATTGCAAAAGCCGTTTCCTAATTGAACGAGCCTCCACCCTCTTAAACTCCCACAAGTATACTCCACAGGGAAAATTCACCCTATAGGGTACACTTATGAAAGTTTATCTAAGAGAATCTCTCTTTTCAATGAGGCTACATTTTCGAACTGTAATCATTTCTTAATAACTACTAATTTACATCAATTACTTGTATTCCTTTAACCTGAGCACAGTCATTAATCTCTTTGATTAAATTGTTTCTATAAACTGATCTTGCTCCATGTATTTCTCTTTCACCATATGTATCTATATATTCCGGAAATAAAATAAAATTGGTTTGATCCATTTTTTTTATTATATATTCATTTCCTTCAAATTCTCCACATCTGATATGATATGAAGTTATAAAAGACATTATATCTTCATATAATTCCTGTGTATTAATTTCTGCCTGCAAAAATCCTTCTAAAACATCCATAATAATCTCACCTTTCTATTTTACTGGATAAGATGATAACATACCTCCATCTTCTGATAATACAACTTTAATTAAGTTTTCTCCCTTGGTTCCTATAGTTTTTCTAGCGTCAACTATTACTGAATAACTCTGTTGTCCCATTTTAGTTAATCCATTATCTGTTATTGACTGGACTGTCCCATTTTTCATTGCATCCTTCAAAATCACTTCAGCTTCAGCTTTAGAATCTCCTAAAAATTTAGCTCCATTACCTTTAGTTGTTGATAAATGCTTTGGTTTGACATATGCGTCATCAATATTAAATTTATCAACTACCTTTTTGCCTTGTTTAAAAATATCATCGGCTACACTGGCTCCCTTAGCTCCAAACTTAGTCGCTCCCTAAGAAGTTATTTTCGAACCAATCTTCCCTCCAACTTTAACTACAATTGTGCCTGCAACCTTACCTAATACTATTTCTAGTGGTCCTGGAATAAATCCAACTGCAATAGAGCTCCAAAAGCCCATTTTTTCAGCAAGTTCTGCGCTTTTTTCCTTATCAATATTTCCGTTCGCATCAAAAGCCCATACTTCATCTGGTTTTGGATAGCCCGCTTTGTAGTCGTAGGTTGGATCGCTATAGCCTTTCTTTTGACTTTCTAAGAATTCTTGGTTTTTACATAAGGCTTCTTTGGCTGCGGCTTTTCGATCAGCTTTTTCTTTTTTTACTTTAGCTGCGGCTTCTTTACTTGCGGCTATTTTTGCATTGGCTTTTTTGCCGACTGTTTTGATTTTGCTGGTAGCTTTATTTATTACTTTGGTTCCGGCTTTTTTGACTGTTTTAACAACTTTTTTAGTAGTTTTCTTGATTTTATTTACTTTTTTCACGACAGTCTGTTTGGCTTTTTTATAGACCTTCTTGACTGTTTTTCGAGCTTGTTTAATCGACTTCTTAGCTGCCTTCTTAAATTTCGTCACTGTTTTTTGGACTTTTTTGGTTACTTTTTTGACGGCGCGCTTGATTTTTCTGGTGGTTTTCTTGATGGCTTTTTTGACTTTTTTCACGG
>NZ_JAARZL010000005.1:0-182335 GCF_014229295.1 Listeria farberi | reverse complement strand
CTCCGGCCAATGCTTCAGGCGTATTCACGAGCACGAACCAAACCGTCACTTATGTTTACGAAAAAGCTGACGGCGCTCCTGTTACTGTTAAATATGTGGACGGCGACGGCAATGAATTAGCTACTTCCGATACACTTAACGGAAAAATCGATGCTCCTTACCAGTCTACAGCTAAAAGCATCGCAGGTTGGACAGTTAAAACTACTCCGGCCAATGCTTCAGGCGTATTCACGAGCACGAACCAAACCGTCACTTATGTTTACGAAAAAGCTGACGGCGCTCCTGTTACTGTTAAATATGTGGACGGCGACGGCAATGAATTAGCTACTTCTGATACACTTAACGGAAAAATCGATGCTCCTTACCAATCTACAGCTAAAAGCATCGCAGGTTGGACAGTTAAAACTACTCCGGCCAATGCTTCAGGTGTATTCACGAGCACGAACCAAACCGTCACTTATGTTTATGAAAAAGCTGATGGCGCTCCTGTTACCGTTAAATATGTGGACGGTGACGGCAACGAATTAGCTACTTCTGACACGCTTAACGGAAAAATCGACGCTCCTTACCAATCTACAGCTAAAAGTCTTTCTGGTTGGACAGTTAAAACTACTCCGGCCAATGCTTCAGGCGTATTCACGAGCACGAACCAAACCGTCACTTATGTTTACGAAAAAGCTGACGGCGCTCCTGTTACCGTTAAATATGTGGACGGCGACGGTAACGAATTAGCTACTTCTGACACACTTAACGGAAAAATCGATGCTCCTTACCAGTCTACAGCTAAAAGTCTTTCTGGTTGGACAGTTAAAACTACTCCGGCCAATGCTTCAGGCGTATTCACGAGCACGAACCAAACCATCACTTATGTTTACGAAAAAGCTGACGGCGCTCCTGTTACCGTTAAATATGTGGACGGCGACGGTAATGAATTAGCTACTTCTGATATGCTTAATGGTAAGCTAGGTACCTCTTATGAGGCAACAGCTAAAAAACTGAGTGGTTGGAAGTTATCGACTACACCTACCAATGCCAAAGGTGTATTTACAAGTGAGACACAAACAGTCACTTTTGTATATGTCAAACAAGAAAATGATCCTAAAAAAGAAGATCCAAAACCAGATAAAAACAAAACGCCTATTAAGATTAAAGAAAACAAACCAACAGCAAGCCAACCAACTACCATCAAAAAACAAATAAAATTACCGCAAACCGGTGATAATCAACAAGATAATATATTGTTTGGATTAATTGGTACGTGCTTCGTTCTTTTAGGAATTTACTCAATATCTAAGAAAAATAGCTAAAACAATTATTTAAAACTCTCTTATCAATTAGATAAGAGAGTTTTTATTTGATAATTACTTCAAAGTTCACTACTTTTCTCCTCAGAAAAATCCAATTTAATTTCTTTAATTTTTTCCGTATCCTGTTATAATAGAGAGTATGATAGCGCCTCGCGAAAGGAGAACTATATCCTATGGAAGAAATTAGTTATGCCGAAGTTGATAAAGCTTTAAAAAAGTTCCGACCATTTTTAGTTCGTGATGGCGGAGACTACGAGCTTGTAGAAGTAACTCCAGATGGCATTGTAAAAATCAAATTACTTGGTGCATGCGAAACCTGTCCAAGTTCTGATATGACTTTAAAAATGGGAATCGAATTGACTTTAGCAGAGAAAATTATTGGATTTAAAGAAGTCATCCAAGTATTTTAAGCACTACTATTTTAGCGACCAAAATAAGCGGTCGCTATTTTTGTATAAGTATGTTTAGAAATCCTGTAAACGTCTATCATACAATATACATATAGTGAAAAGGAGGTAAGAAAAATGGTAGAAAAACAAAGCGCCCTAGAAGCTAAAGCTCGGAGTTGGCTCATTGAACGTGGCGTAGAAATAGATGACATCGCTGAATTAGTATTATTTTTACAACAAAAATATCATCCTGGATTAGAATTAGAGATATGTCGTCAAAATGTAGAGCATGTGCTTCGTAAACGAGAAGTTCAAAATGCTGTTTTAACGGGTATCCAGCTTGATGTCATGGCCGAAAAAGGGGAACTCGTTCAACCACTACAAAACATTATTAGCGCTGATGAAGGGCTTTATGGCGTAGATGAGATATTAGCACTTTCTATTGTTAACGTATATGGTTCAATTGGTTTTACAAATTATGGCTATATTGATAAAGTAAAACCTGGTATTCTGGCTAAGCTGAACGAACATGATGGTATTGCTGTTCACACGTTTCTAGATGATATTGTGGGGGCCATAGCAGCAGCTGCAGCAAGTCGTCTAGCCCATAGTTACCATGATGATATTGTTAATTAAACAAAAACCAGTAAAATTAGAGGTCACTCCTCCGTTTTTACTGGTTTTTCTTTGCCGCGCTTTACTTCCACTTGTCTTATTGAGTTTTTATTCATCGACCGAACAATAAACCGGTAACCTTCATGTTCAATCTCATCCCCTGTTTCTAAGTCAAAGCGTTCAAATAGCATCCAGCCTGATAGCGTATGGACACCTGGACTTTCAATCGGAACACCAATTGCTTCCTCTACTTCTAAAAGCGGCTCCGATCCCTCTATAATGAAATGATTTAGTGCCACCTTACGAATTCCTTTTGGTCCTTTTGCTTCTTCCATATCACCTACAATGACTTCCATAACATCCTCAAGAGTCACAATGCCTGAAGTCCCGCCATATTCGTCTGTTAAAACGACAAATGGTTCGCTTTCTTGTTGCATTTTTACGAGTAATTCTTCTAAAACCATTCCTTCAAACACTTCTAAAACTGGAGCTATAAAGGGTTTGATTGATTGTTCTACAATGGCTTCATCTTTTCCAAGCCCGGCCATGACTGCACTGACGCGTAGCATGCCAATGATATGGTCTTTGTCTTCATCTTCGGTTACTGGAAAAATATGATATGTATGCTCGGAAGTTAGTTTAAGCAAATCGCGTACTGTCGCTGTTTGATCAATCGCAATCATCGACATCCGCGGAATCATAACTTCTTTTGCTGGCACGTCCCCAAGTTTGAAAATATTTTTCATATATCGAAATTCCTGTGGATTTAAAAGACCTTGTCGGTAACTATCTTCAAAAATAATTTTCAGTTCAGTCGGTGTCATTTGGTCTGCATCATTTGTACGCTTTACACCAAATATCCGCGTAATTAAATTCGCTGAGTTATTTAAAAGCCAGTTGAGGGGAAACGTTAATCGATACCAATAAACAAGCGGACGCGCAATAAATAACGCTACTTTTTCAGTGCTTTGAATGGTGAATGTTTTCGGAGCAAGTTCCCCAAGAACAACATTTAAAAAAGTAATTAAAATGAACGATACAAAAATCGAAATCGGTTTTTCTAGTGATTCTGGTAGTGGCAACATTAAAAAAAGTGGTTCTAACCAACCGCGCATCGTTGCTTCCCCGACCCACCCCATCGCAAGAGCAGCGAGTGTGTTCCCCAGCTGACAAGCAGCCAAATAATCATTCATATTAGTTGTTACTTTTTTAACGTATTTCGCTCGTGGATTATCTGAGGCAATTAGTTGTAGGACAGTAGGCTTTCGAATGGCAACAATGGCAAATTCACTCGCTACAAAAAAAGCTGTCGCTGCAATTAAAAATACAACAAAAAAATCATTAAATACGTCCATTCCCAGTCCTCCTTATCCCCATTCTATACCCTTTTTCACCGTTTAAACCACAAGTCAGCAACTGCCTCACCATCGATAATTTCGCCCGTTTTCTCAAACCCATATTTCGCATAAAATTTCTCTGCCACATGGTTATCTGGTTCATAAGATAAACGGAGTCTTGCTGGTTTTTCTGGCAAATTTTTCACCATTTCGATAATTTGCATTAAAGCATCCCCGCCGTAACCTTTACCTTGGTGCTCTTTTCCAGTCATAAAACGTACTAGCCAAAATTCACCATCAGCTGTATCCATTCCGTACATTGCATATCCAACTGGCACATTATCAGCATAAATGACAATAGAATGATATGTTTCTTCAAAACTCGCTTCGATAATCGAGTACCAATTCTCTGCGACAAATGTTTTCTGGTGTGGATGAACTTGTAATTTAGTCGTCTCACGAAAATTATCTTGCGTTAACTTTTGTATTGAAACCATTTTTTTCAACCTCCTAATTATTAAAAAAAGAGCAGAAAACTCCGCTCTTCTAGTTAAATTTCCAATCAGTCAGCTTCGTTACAGCATATGTGGGCTGAATCACTTTGGTAGTAAGAGCTTCTTTTGAGGTAAAACCAGTATGAACGATTAAAGTATCCATACCATAATTGATTCCTGCCATAATATCTGTTTCGTAGTTATCACCAACCATAATTGCTTCATCTTTATGAACACCAAGCTTTGTGAGTGCTTGCTCCATAATAATAGATTCTGGCTTCCCGATAAAAACAGGCACCGTTTCTGTCGCGACAGAAACAACCGATGTAATCGAACCATTTCCAGGAAGTAAACCGCGTTCAGTTGGGATTGCTGCGTCTCCATTAGTAGAGATAAACATTGCACCACCTCGAACCGCAAGAGCTGCTTTAGCAAATTTTTCGTAATCTACCTCTCGGTCAAGGCCAACAACAACAAAAGCTGGGTTACTAGAAGTAATTTCAAATCCGTTATCAGTTAGTTCTTGTTTTATTCCACGTTCACCGATAACATAAACCGATTTCTCACGTTTTTGTTCCAACATAAATTGCACAGTTGCTTGCGAAGTTGTAAAAACATCACCCGATTCCGCTTGAATGCCCATACCAGTTAAATGTTCGGCTACCTGATCTGGTGTCTTTGTAGAATTATTAGTTACAAATAAATACGGAAGTCCCGCACGTTTTAAATTTTCAATAAAAATGATTGCTTCGGGAATAACTTCTGCCCCGCGATACATCGTGCCATCTAAATCAATTAAATACGCTTTATAATTCTTCAATTCCAAAATACCTCATTTACTATTTTACTTTTTTAATAACAAAATATGCACACCCAAAATTGCAGTATTCATAAATATATTCTTTTAATGTGCTAATCTTGTTGTCATATGCGGCTTTACGGTTATCATCATCAAAAAAGCCTTTGAGACGGAGTTGATCGTAACCCCAGTCACCAACTATATAATCATATCGTCCAAGTATATCGCTAAACCGTTCATTTAACTTCTCCTCGTCAAAAGCATCGCGATAATTGGTGATAATCTCGTAGTTTAAATCTTGAATCGTAATCGTCACTTGTCTTCCTCCTGTCCGTACATTTTTTTGAGTTTCCATTTTAAAATATCTCGGAGTAATTCCGGTGTATATACTTCTTTTCGTTTAATTTGTTTTACTATCGGGAAAAATGGCGCGAAGACAAATGTATCATGTGTCGCAATCCGGTATTCCCGTGCGTGTTCGATTGGTTTATTATCAAAAAGTGCCACTTGATTTTCTGAGTCAAAACCAGCTCTGTCCATCAAAACGGTACCAAAATACTCGCCTCGGAAACCAAAACCTCGAAGCGGAATATCTTGTAGTTCCGCTTTCTTTCGGTAGATTCCGTCAATAAGTATCTCGAGCTCCTCACCAGACATTGTTAAAGCAATCGCATTTAGTGGATGAGGTAACATTTGGTGAATATCAAAATCCGTCACAATCCCAGCTTCAAAATCAGTCATAAAAATGCCCGCGTTCATCATAAACGTTTCCGAACCGGTCCATTCACAAACCGCCGCATTCAAAATGTGCGCAATTTCCGAGTCATCAAACCAATTATGCGCTAACTTCCCGGGAATCGCAACTACTTTTTCAGAGAGTTCTGCGCGCCCTTTATCGAAGAAACCTTGAATTTCACTAGCTTCATTTGGAACGGCTGGCAAATCTTCTGTTTTAAAAGTCTTGGCGGTTTTAGAGCTTATCTGATTATTTTCGTCTAGCTCAATATCCACTTTTCCGATATACTCGCCCCATCTCCCCGCAGCTGCAAGTAACGTACTTCCTTCTACTTTGCCAGTTTCAAGTAAATGGTGTGTGTGTCCGCCCAAAATTACATCTATTTCTGGAATCTCGAGCGCAATGCGTTCATCACTCGGTAAACCTAGATGGCTGAGTAAAATAACTAAATCAGTTCCTTCCTCCAAACCAGCAACTTGTTTTTGAATCGAGCTAATAGGTTCTTCAATGCCCCAGCCCATTTCTTCATAGTATTCCCGAAAAGGCGCCGTTGCACCGATAATAGCAATTTTCACTTGAGCTATTTCTTTATAAACAATCGATTTCACCCAGTCCGGCTGCTTTGTTCGTTCTTTATCTGCGTAAAAATTACAACAAACTACTGGGAAGGTCGCATGCTCATATAATTTATCCAAATCTTCATGGGCCAAAGTCGTTCCTTCATTATTGCCAAAAGTTACCGCATCATACGGTAGTTGGTTAAGTAAGTCCGTATTAGCAAGCCCGTTCGTTCCTTCAGTAAGCGGATGGACCCGGTCCAAAAAGTCACCGATATCAAAAAAGAGCGCCGACTTATTTTCTTTTTTTGCAGCTGTTCTTTTCTCTTTTAAGAAATTAAAAATGCGTGGCCAATGTTCCAAGTGACTATGAACGTCATTTGTATGCCATAAAGTTAAATGTTTCATCTATCCATCTCACTCCTTACCTATAACTATTGTAGCTTAAAACCGCTTTTTTTACACGCACTAGGACTGGATGAATTGTTCCCTTTTCATTTTATGTTATGATAGGATATATTGTTTTAAAAGGGACGTGATTTTTTTGGATATTACGCAAACAGTCGAAATTCTTTTAATCTCTGTTTTTGCAGGGGTTGTAGGCTCTTTGCTTGGGCTTGGTGGTGGAATTATCGTAACGCCAGCCTTGACACTTATTTTCGGGATTGATATTCAGTATGCGATTGGTGCGAGTATTATTTCCGTTATCGCAACTAGTAGTGGTTCTGCCATCGCTTATATCAAAGACGGCATCACCAATCTTCGTGTCGGGATGTTTCTCGAAATTGCCACAACAATTGGTGCAATCACCGGGGCTTTCGTCAGCGGACTGCTCTCGGCTACAGCCCTCTACATCATCTTCGGACTTTTACTTCTATATTCTGCATTCAACATGATTAAAAAGGTCGGTTCAGAATTTCCTACCAATGTGAAACCAGACCCACTCGCAACCAAACTAAACTTACATGATTCCTATTACGATAAATCTTTACGGCAGACAGTTGACTATCAAGTGGCAAATGTTCCTGCTGGTTTCGGTGTGATGTACGGCGCAGGTATTGCTAGTGGTTTACTTGGAATCGGTAGTGGTGCTTTTAAAGTCATGGCACTTGATGTCTTTATGAAAATGCCACTAAAAGTAAGTAGCGCGACGAGTAATTTAATGATGGGAGTAACTGCGGCGGCCAGTGCAACTGTGTATCTTTTCCAAGGCGACATCCAGCCCGCTATTGCAGCTCCTGTTGCGATTGGGGTACTTGTCGGCGCAACGCTTGGAACGCGCATCATGCAACGTCTAAAAAGCAAAGTTATTCGGATTATTTTTATTCCCGTCATTTTATATGTTGCCTTCCAAATGATTTTAGAAGGATTGGGGTGGATTTAGATGGCAGAGAAAAAAGAAGAAATGTACCGCGTGGAGCTAATTGTCAGCGCGCTGCTACGAATCGGTGTTGTCCTTAGTGCGATCATTATCGTTTTTGGCCTTGTTATGCTGTTTATTACCGGAGAAAGTGGCTATCCTGGGGAAACTTATCCGACCTCACTTACAGCGATTTTCAGCGGGCTAGGAACGCTTAAACCATATGCAATTATGATGTTCGGTCTGTTTTGCTTGATTTTAACGCCCGTCCTTCGTGTCGTTGTATCATTGTTTACTTTTTTGAAGGAAAAAGATTACTTATATGTTGGCGTAACTGGGATTGTACTTATTATTTTAGTTATTAGCTTTTTAATTGGAATTAAGGCATAAAAAAGATGGCGCTACTCACGCGCCATCTTTTTATTCTGAAAACAAATCCATTTGCATAGGTGCCAAACCTTGAAACTCAACTTGGAGCGCCTTTTGTAAATGTTTCGCATTATCAGCTGCATCCCCGCCGCTATTATTATTAAAAATCACGACTACCTCTTTGGAAAGTTTTTGTAAATGCTCCACATATTTAGTCCATTCGTTAATTTCTTCCTCATTATAACGATAAAGCGTGCGAACCTCGCGCCATTCCGGACTACTCGCTTTCATCCAACCATACTGATTCCGACCATGCAGTCTAACTAGCGTCATCTCACTATTTGTCTCACGAAGCACAATTGGTACACTTCCAGACCCAACTTGCGGTTCATCGACAACCGTATGAATAAATCCTAATTCGCGTAGTAAATCTAACGTCTTTTCTGTATTTTGTTCGCTATACCATGAGTTATTACGAAATTCAATTGCTACAGGCAAATCACCCATTTTCGAGGCAATATATCTTAAATAAGTCACATTCTCTTTCGTACAATGAAAATATGGTGGAAATTGATATAAAATCGCCTGTAGTTTTCCCGATTCACTTATCGGTGCAATCATATCCATATATGCCGTGTACATCGCATTTTCGCTATCAAAATACTGCGACCATTCTTTATGTTTTGTCATCGCCGAAAAAGCCTTTATCACAAAACGAAAATCATCCGGAGTTTGCGCCGCCCAGTTTGCCGTTGTTCGCGGAGAAGGAATCGCATAAAAACTCGTATCAACTTCTACCACAGGAAAATGTGCCGCATAATCAGCCAACGTTAATTTTTTTGTTTGTAATAAAGAATCATGATCACTCCATCCAGTTAATCCGATTGTAATCATCAACCGCCACCCTCTCTATCGTTTTTGATTTATATTTATTATAACGCAAAAAGGAGGGAGAATCTTTTAATTTGGTTGTTGCTTTACCTTAAATATTTTATGTTTTATACTTTAATTAAAAAAGGAGAAAACAGATGAAAAGACTTATTATAGTGACTTCAGTTTTTTTCGGAACGCTATTAATCGGTTCAATCTTTACTAGTACGAAACCTTTTGATGGATCAGATATATCTTTAATAGGCGGATTTTCTATTTTTATACTATCTTATTTTATTGCTGGCTTTTTAAGTCGAAAGAAAAATAGCTAAAATTAAATGTAAATAAAAACCCCTTCAACTACAGAACTGTAGTTGAAGGGGTTTTTTGTTATATTAACCAATCGAGCCTTCCATTTCAAACTTAATCAAACGGTTCATCTCAACGGCATATTCCATTGGCAATTCTTTCGTAAATGGTTCAATGAAGCCCATAACGATCATTTCTGTCGCTTCTTCTTCGCTTAAACCACGGCTCATTAGGTAGAAAAGTTGTTCCTCAGATACTTTGGAAACTTTGGCTTCGTGTTCTAATGAGATGTTGCTGTTTAGGATTTCGTTGTACGGGATTGTGTCCGATGTGGACAGGTTATCCATAATGAGCGTATCACATTCGATATTGGAACGTGCGCCGTCTGCATTACGACCAAAATGAACAATTCCGCGGTACGTTACGTTTCCGCCTTGTTTCGAAATCGACTTCGATACAATCGTAGAGGACGTATTAGGCGCATAGTGCATCATTTTCGCTCCTGCGTCTTGACGTTGGCCTTTACCAGCAATCGCGATAGAAAGTGTCGTTCCGCGCGCTCCTTCGCCACGTAAATGTACAGCTGGGTATTTCATCGTTAATTTCGAACCAATGTTACCATCAATCCATTCCATAGTCGCATTTTCTTCACAGAAAGTACGTTTTGTTACTAGGTTATAAACGTTATTTGCCCAGTTTTGGATGGTTGTATAACGGCAGTAAGCGCCTGGTTTTACAATAATTTCCACGACAGCTGAGTGAAGGGAATTCGTTGTATAAACGGGAGCAGTACAGCCTTCCACGTAGTTTACACTGGCATTTTCGTCGACGATAATTAGCGTCCGTTCAAATTGCCCCATGTTTTCCGAGTTAATGCGGAAATAGGCTTGAAGTGGCGTATCTACTTTGATACCTGGTGGTACGTAGATGAATGAGCCACCTGACCAAACAGCCGAGTTTAGTGCGGCGAATTTGTTGTCGCTTGGTGGAATTACTTTTGCGAAGTATTCTTTGAAAATATCTTCGTTTTCTTTTAACGCGGAATCTGTATCTTTGAAGACAATCCCTAAATCTTCTAGGTCTTGCTTCATATTGTGATAAACTACTTCGGATTCGTACTGCGCAGATGCCCCAGCCAAATATTTTTGTTCGGCTTCAGGAATACCTAATTTATCAAAAGTACGTTTAATTTCTTCAGGAACTTCATCCCAAGAACGTACGGTTTGTTCAGACGGTTTCACGTAGTAAGTGATGTCTTCAAACTTCAGTTCTGACAGGTCGCCACCCCAAGTCGGCATTGGCATTTTATAAAATTGCTCCAAAGACTTCAAACGGAATTCAAGCATCCATTCTGGTTCTTCTTTAATATTCGAAATTTCTCTTACTACTTTTTCTGTTAATCCGCGTTCTGTACGGAACACAGAGGTATCTTTGTCATGGAATCCATATTGGTATTCGCCAATTTCTGGAATTTCAGTCATGTCGTATCCTCCTTTTCGCTACTTATTTTGTTCCTTCTTTTTCAAAAATCGCTCTCTCCATTGCTTTCCAAGAAAGAGTCGCGCATTTGATTCTCGCTGGGAATTTCGCAACTCCAGCAAGTGCTTCAACGTCGCCGTATTCATCAATTGTTTCATGGTCGTGACCTTGCACCATTTCTGAAAATTCACGGGACATTTTTAATGCTTCTTTCTCGGTTTTCCCAATAATGCTTTGCGTCATCATCGAAGCAGAGGCCATCGAAATCGAACAGCCGCTACCAGTGAATTTTGCCGCAACGATTTTATCACCGTCCATTTTTAAATGAAGATGAATTTGATCACCGCATGTTGGGTTGTTAAGGTCGATTGTTACATCGCTATCTGGGAGCTCTCCATTATTGCGCGGATTTTTATAGTGATCCATAATGACTTGTCTATAAAGCTGATCTAATTTCCGGCTTGTCATAATCCAAAATACTCCTTTGTTAACTTGAGGCCATCTATAAGCGCATCAATTTCTTCTTTTGTATTATAAATATAAAAGCTTGCGCGAGCTGTAGAAGAAACATCCAGCCACTTCATCAATGGTTGTGCACAGTGATGGCCAGCTCGAATTGCAATTCCATCTTCGTCCAAAATAGTCGCAATATCGTGTGGGTGTGCGCCATCTAAATTGAAAGTCACTAAACCACATCGTTTACTCGCATCTTTTGGTCCGTAAATGGTAATGCCTTCGATTTTATCCATTTCTTCTATCGCGTAGCCGACTAATTCTTGTTCATGTGCGTGAATATTTTCGAGTCCGACTTCCGCCAAGTAATCAATCGCCGCACCTAGCGCAATCGCTCCACCAATAATCGGTGTTCCAGCTTCAAATTTCCACGGCAGTTCTTTCCACGTCGAATCGTATAATTCCACAAAATCAATCATTTCTCCGCCAAATTCGGTAGGTTCCATCGCATCAAGCAATTCACGTTTTCCGTACAAGGCGCCAATGCCAGTAGGAGCCATCATTTTGTGCCCTGAAAAAGCATAAAAGTCAGCATCTAAATCTACTACGTCGACTTCCATATGAGGCACAGCTTGCGCACCGTCAACGAGAATGACTGCTCCAAATTGATGAGCAATTGCTGCGATTTCTTTAATTGGCGTGATAGTCCCGAGTACATTAGAAACATGCGCTAATGCAACGATTTTCGTTTTTTCACCAATCGTTTTTTTGGCTTGTTCCACAGAAATCGTTCCATCTTCTTCTAACTCAATATATTTCAAAACCGCGCCTTTGCGTTTAGCTAGTTGTTGCCACGGAATCAAATTAGAATGGTGCTCTAGATAAGAAATAACTATCTCATCGCCAGCTTCAATATTTGCCTCACCATAACTATCTACAACTAAATTAATCGCTGAAGTAGTACCTCTTGTAAAAATAATTTCTGCTACTTCGCGAGCATGAATGAACTTGGCTACTTTAGAACGAGCTGATTCATATGCATCCGTCGCTCTTGCCGCAAGAGTATGCACACCGCGGTGAACGTTCGCATTATCAAATTCATAGTAATGAGTTAAAGCCGCAATAACTTGTTTTGGCTTTTGTGAAGTGGCAGCATTATCTAAATAAGCTAGCGGTTTTTCATTTATTTCTTGAGCTAAAATTGGAAAATCCGCCCGAATTTTTTGGATATCAATCATTTAGCGCACTTTCCCTTCGATTACTTCACGAAGCATCGTTTTTACACTTTCGATTGGTAACTGACGAACAACAGGATCTAAGAAGCCATGAATAACTAATCTTTCTGCTTCTTTTTGAGAAATCCCGCGGCTCATCAAATAGAATAATTGTAGTGGATCAACGCGTCCAACAGAAGCCGCATGACCTGCAACTACGTCATTTTCATCAATTAATAAAATTGGGTTTGCATCACCGCGTGCTTCAGGACTAAGCATTAATACACGTGACTCTTGTTGTGCATCAGACTTAGAAGCGCCATGTTTAATGTGGCCAATTCCGTTAAAAATAGTTGTTGCTCTTTCTTTCATAACACCATGAGATAAAATCGTACCGTTAGAAGCTTTTCCGTAATGTGTCACGCGAGTTGTTACGTTTTGCGTTTGCTTACCGCGACCAACTGTCACTGTTTTTACATCAGCAGAAGATCCATCACCCATTAGGTTTGTTACGTTCTCATTAATTGTATCGCCATCATTCATCAGGCCAAGCGCCCATTCAATTTGGCTATCTGTTCCAATGTGTCCACGACGGTTCACATATGTCGTAACATCACTTGCAAGATTGTCTACACCGCCAAAAGTAATACGCGCATTTTTCTCAGCGATTACTTCTTCAACAATACTAACAATCCCTTTAGGTGCGTTATCTACTGTTACATAGTTTTCCACATAAGTGACTGCACTATTATCATCCGCCACAAGCAACACATGGTTAACAAGTGGAGATTCTGCTTTTTCTTGTACAAAAACAGCTTGAATTGGCGCTTTCACTTCAACATTTTTAGGAACGTAAAGGAAAATCCCACCGTTCACTAGTGCCGCATGAAAAGCAGTCAATTTGTGCTCATTCACTTGAACTGCATCTTTCATGAAATATTTCTTCACAAGTTCAGGATGGTTTTTCACAGCGGAAATAATATCTGTAAAAATAACACCTTGATCAACTAGTTCTTGTTGCAACTGAAGTCTCGCAGGTCTTTCATCCATTTGAACGTAAAAATTGGCTTCTTTATTATCTAAATCAACTAAATTCGCTACTTTTTCAGGTAAAGTTTCATTCGTCACGCCTTCTTTAAAAGGTATAAACGTCTCAAACTTTGTGAAATTCCAGCGAGTAATTTTTGTTTTATCCACAAAAGGCAAGTCAAGTTCCCCGTAGGCTTTAAAAGCATTGCGACGGATTTCTAAAAACCAATCCGGTTCATTCGCATTACTTGAAAAAGCGTGGATAAAATCAACTTTAATTGTCATATTTTCTGCCATGATTTTAGCCTCACTTCCTTATTGTTGGTCTACTGCTTCTTCTTCTTCAAGTTCAATACCAAGTTCTTGTTTAATCCAGTCATAACCTTCCGCTTCTAAACGTTTCGCAAGTTCAGGTCCGCCTTCTTTCACTACTTTACCTTGCATCATTACGTGCACAAAATCTGGTGTAATGTAGTTAAGTAAACGTTGGTAGTGGGTAATGATTAAGCAGCCAAAACCTTCGCCGCGCATTTCATTTACACCTTTAGAGACAACTTTAAGCGCGTCGATATCAAGACCGGAGTCAATTTCATCTAAAATCGCTAATTTTGGCTCAATCATTAATAATTGCAGAATTTCATTACGTTTTTTCTCTCCACCTGAAAATCCTTCATTTAAATAACGTTCCGCCATTTCTTCGTCCATATCTAAAATATCCATTTTTGCATCTAGTTTGCGGATAAATTGCATTACTGGGATTTCATCGCCTTCTTCGCGTCGGCTGTTGATGGCTGCACGAATGAATTCAGCATTTGTAACACCACTAATTTCGCTTGGGTATTGCATCGCTAAGAAAAGACCAGCACGAGCGCGTTCGTCTACTTCCATTTCGAGTACATCTTCTCCATCAAGCGTGATTGTTCCTTGGGTTACTTCATATTTCGGGTGCCCCATAATAGCTGAGGATAACGTAGACTTACCTGTTCCATTTGGTCCCATGATTGCATGGATTTCGCCAGTTGAAATTTCAAGGTTAACGCCCTTCAAAATTTCTTTTCCTTCTATTTCAACATGTAAATCTTGAATCTTTAAAGTTGCCATAAAAAAAGTCCTCCCTAGTGTAAAATTTGCATAATCCTAGTTTAGTATAATTCTAATCTGATTACAACTATAAAAACCAGCACTCTTCGCATTCTCCCCTTCATTCTACTATTAATAGCTGTTTTTTGCCAGTTTTCAAGTATTATCACTATTCCCATTTTATTTGAGAATCTATTACATAAAAGAAAGAACGCTTTATATCAATAGAAGAAAGGTCCTTTTTTACTACAAAAAAGGATTGTATATCTTATTTAGATATGGTATTGTTGTAACGTAACAAATTTGCAACATAATAACTTATTTGTAATAAATGATTATTTATTGAAGGAGAATTTAAAATATGAAGAAAGCAATAATGGCTCTGACCATCTTTGTATTGCTTTTAGCCACATTATCTGGGTGTAGCTCCCCTAAGTCCGACTTCACCTCTACTTTAAAGAAAGCAACTGAAAATAAACAATTTACAACGAACGTCACCTTCCAAGTAAATAACTTATCTGATAACTACATTAAAAAACTTGGCTCTGATACTGACTTAAATCAACTTAAAAAATCTAACATTCAATATAAAATTTCTGTAGATAGTGATTCTTCCTCTTCTTATAGTGCTTATTCGCTTCACTGGAAAGGAAAAAATCCACTTGATTTAACCTTACATGCACTCCAAAATAGTGAGGACGGAAAAGCCTATATTCCAGTTTCTGATATTTATGACGCATCCGATAGTATTTCAAACTTACTATCCGATTCAGCCGCTCAGATTTTTAACAAAGTACTTGCACAAAATAAAGACTTAGAATCTAAGTATCTCAACGTTTTTGAGACATTTCAAAACTTCTCCAATCAAACAATTGATTCAGAAACCGTTGATCGTCAAGCAGAAGAATTGAAAAAAATTGAAGAAGCAAGTGGTATCGCAATTTATAGTTATTTGAATAACTTAGATGACAAACATTTCACCGCTAAAGATAATGGAGATATCGTCCTAAAGCTATCTAAAGATGAAATCAAGGATTTAGTAAATAACGTCTTTACAGCACTTAATGATGACGGAAATATCGTAACACTTCTTTCAGAAATTGATGGCAGTACACAAAAAGAAGCTCAAAAAAAATGGAACGCCGGTCAAGACAGTGTTCGTTCTTCACTAAAAAACCTTACTTCTGATAAAAATCAAACGTTAGATTTCAAACTAACGCTTACACCAGATAACAAAAAAGGTTTTAGTAAAGCTATTATTACTACGAACTTTGAAGATAGCAAAACAAAAGATTTAATCAGCTTAACGACAACTGTGGATATGCTTGATTACGAAAAAGTTCCTCCAATGCCAGAAGGTAAAGACATTGTTTCTAAAAAAGAACTTGATAAAGCCATTTCTGATGGACTGAAACTATATTTAAGTAGTGCTAATTAAAAAAAATCCTTATACCAAATCGGTAAAAGGATTTTTTGTTTACTTATCGACTGGAACAACTGCTCCGTCCCATTCTTTCGTAATGTAATCTTGAATTTCTTTTGAATGTAAAACTTTAACTAGTTCTTTAATGTTTTTGTCATCTTTTTTCTTGTCCGTAGTTACAACGATATTAGCATACGGAGAATCTTTGCTTTCGATTGCAATAGCATCTTTAGAAGGATTTAAACCTTGGTCTACAACAAAGTTTGAGTTAATAGCGACAACATCGCCTTCTTCATTATTATATGCAGTCATTAAGTAAGCAGGGTCAAAATCATATTTGAATTTCAAGTTTTTCGGATTGTCTTTAATGTCGTCAAAGGTTGCATCTTGTGCTTTCACACCGTCTTTAAGCGTTAAAAGTCCATTATCTACAAAAATACCAATCACACGCGGCCAGTCAGATTTTGAATTAGAAAGTAAGACTTGCGCGCCGTCTTTTAAATCTTTAATATCTTTTACTTTTTTAGAATAAATGCCCATTGGTTCGATGTGAATTGCGCCAACATCAGCAAATTTGTAACCTTTTTCTTTTTCTTCTAATTCAAGATATGGTTTATGTTGGAAGTAGTTAGCATCTAAATCGCCTTCTTCTAGGGCTTTGTTAGGCATAACGTAGTCTGTATATTTAACAATTTTCAAGTCAATCCCTTTATCTTTCAAAATCGGTTTTGCTTGTTCTAAAATTTGCGCATGAGGTGTATTAGAAGCACCCACTACCAATTTGTTATCGTCTTTATCAGATGATGCTTTATCTGAGGAGCCACCGCAAGCTGTAAGTACTAAAACTAAACTTAATGTGAAAATTAAACCAAGAACCTTTTTCATGAAATTCTCTCCTTTTTTGCGGGGATTCCGCGTTTTTTTATATAAATTGCTTCATATACTTTGGTTAGCGTTTATCGGTTCGTTTTGTTAGGAAATCGCCGATAAACTGGAAAATAAAGACAATAATTAAGATAATAATTGTCGCAAGGACCGTTACATCAGGTTGCCCACGTTGGAATCCTTCAAGATAAGCTGTATTTCCAAGCCCTCCTGCACCAATAACACCGGCCATCGCTGTGAATCCAACGAGAGAAATGGCTGTCACTGTAATACCAGAAATAATCGCTGGTAGGGCTTCTGGGATGAGCACTTTACCAATAATGGTAAACATGTTCGCGCCCATTGATTTAGCGGCTTCAATAACACCTTTGTCCACTTCACGAAAAGCAATTTCTACCATTCGACCATAAAACGGAGCTGCTGAGATAATTAAAGCTGGAAGTGCTGCTTTTGGTCCAATTACAGTTCCGACTAACGATTTTGTCATCGGTAAAAGTAACACGATTAAAATAATAAAAGGAATGGAACGGAATACATTAACGAGGATTGCTGTTATCCAGTATAAAATGCGCGATCCGGCATGTTTTTTATTATTGGTTAAAAATAGTAATAACCCTAGCACGATTCCTAGTAAAAAAACTGCAAATAATGAAGTAAGTGTCATATATAGCGTTTCTTGTGTGGCCACCCACATCATTTGAAAATCAACATTTGGGAATAATTCTTGTAATTTCGTCATCGTTCTAACACTTCCGTTTCTACTTTAAGTTGACGGAGCTGTGTTAGACTAGCATCTATCGCTTCTTCCGTGCCTAAAACTTGGACATATAATGTTCCGTACGCACCGTTTTGCGTTTGAGTTAAGTTCCCGTGAAGAACATTTAGCATTACATCATTTTCTTTTGCTACTTGAGAGATCACAGGCTGAGTTGCATTTTCACTCATGAAGAGTAGTTTAACGATTTTACCTTCTGCGTAATTATCGAGTAATAGATGGATTAGTTCTTCTGTTTCGTCTGAATCAGTTACTTGGCGAACGAAGCGCTGCGTTACTTTTTCTTTAGGATGACGGAAAACATCTAGTACGTCACCGAGTTCAGCAACTTTCCCGTTTTCCATGACTGCCACGCGATTACAAATTTTCCGGATAACATGCATTTCGTGGGTGATAACGATGATAGTTAGGTTGAGACGTTTATTTATATCTAATAGTAATTCTAAAACTTCATCGGTTGTTTGTGGATCTAGTGCGGATGTAGCTTCATCACAAAGCAATACTTTAGGATTATTGGCGAGCGCTCTTGCGATACCGACGCGTTGCTTTTGTCCGCCGCTTAGTTCAGCGGGATAGGCGTTTTCTTTTCCTTCTAAACCAACAAGCCGGATTAGTTCATTGACTCGGAAACGTCTTTTTTCACCACGTACTCCAGCAATTTCTAACGGAAATGCAATATTTTCTGCAACGGTTCTTGACCATAATAAATTAAAATGTTGGAAAATCATACCGATTTGTTGGCGCGCTTTTCTTAATTTCCCACCGCGAATTTGGCTAATTAGTAGATTATCTACTTCAACAGATCCTTCCGTTGGTAGTTCTAATCCATTGAACATTCGGATTAGCGTACTTTTACCAGCACCTGAATAACCAACTACTCCAAAAATCTCACCTTGTTCAATTTCTAAATCGACATGGTCGACTGCGAGAACTTTGTTATTTCTGGACGTATATTCTTTTACGACGTTCTGTAATGTAATCATCTCTATCACCTTTTCTACATTCTGATATACAAAAAAGCCTTCCTGCTAATGAGCAGAAAGGCAGCATTTTTTCAAATGGGCTAACTTCCTTCTCATCTTTCAGAACAATTAGTTGTTCTGCATGACTTAGCACCTTAAACACATAATGAATTATTGTTTAGGTTGCTGGGCTTCATAGGGCATTTCCCTCCACCACTCTGGATAAGATTTCTACATATTATTATATCACTTCATTTGTGACTATAGTGACGTTTCTTGTTTTTTCATATTACCTTTTCCGGTACACTTTGTCAATAACTTTTTTATTTATACGAATTTATTTGTAATTTAATTTATTATTAATACTATTTTCTCCCAGATATCCGTGGCTAGCTAACTGAGAGGCTATTTTAATTTGAGCTCTATTTTGGTATTTAAGTTCGCTACTATTGACTTGAATTATGTACATAAATACCGCAATGACCGTGATACAAGCAACAACAATTAAAACAATATGTTTTTTCATTTTTCTCTCCTCCGTGATTTATATTCTACTGAAAGAACATAAATCACAAGGAAAGAAACATTTAAGAATTTTTAAAGATTAAATGAGAGGCAATTTGACGATAAAACTTGTTTGGCGATGTTTGCTCTCTGCGGTAACAATTCCACCGTGTTTTTCAACGATAGACTTAGCGATTGCAAGCCCTAGCCCCGTCCCCGTGGTTGTCCGGTTTTTATCTACTTTGTAAAAACGTTCAAATAGATAAGGCAAATCAACGGTTGGAATCTCTTCACCATAATTAGTGACCCGCACAACAGCCATATTATCTTCTTTTTTCGCGCTTACATCAATTTGTTTATTTCCTTCTCCGTATCTAAGCGCATTGGAAAATAAATTCTCAAACAAACGCATAATTTGGTTACCATCGCCGCTTATAATTAATTTTTTTGCATCAAAATGTTCTACAATCTTCATATTACGTTCAGCTGCACGACCATCATATTCAGCAACTAATTGGCTTAGTAGTTCAATAATATCTAGCTCATCTTTTTTAAGTTGGTATTCTACATTATCAAGTCTGGTATAAGAAAATAAATCATCAATCAGTTTATGCAAATGACGAGCTTTTCCGTATACAAGTTCCGTATAATACCGCAGCTCTATCTCATCACGATAACGGTCCTCATGAATATAACTTAAATATCCTAAAATCGACGTTAAAGGAGTCCGTAAATCATGTGAGACATTTGTAATTAAGTCATTTCTAGCTTGCTGCGCCTGTTCTTCCTGCTTCATTAATTTATTTTGTCGTTCACGCATATTTTCAATGTTTCGCTCAAGTTCTTGAATTTCCGGAACAAAACTCTCTGTATCAACGGGCTTTCCGTCATTTAAAGCAAAATTAATCGTTTGTAGTTGTTTTTTTAATATTCGTTGACGCATCAAGCGATAAAAGAACGCAAAGAATAAACAAGCAATCAAAAAGATAATTAAAAATTTCAGCGATAACATCCAAAATGACTGCATTATCCGAGTATATTTATTCGGTCCAAATAATTGGACCATAGATTGCGTCAATTCACGCAAAAATAAAGAATCATCACGAATAGAAATACTCCATAAATAAATAGTTTGTACAGTAATCAAAGCAAAAATCCAAGACACGATTGCAAAAAAAGTCGCCTGCCAAACATTCATCACATGACTAATTTTCGTAAACAGCATTTCTAGTCTAGATTTCAATTTTGTACCCTACTCCCCAAATTGTCTTAATAACATTTTCTCCGCCCATAGCATCTCTTAACTTATCTCGCAAATTGCTAATATGAACCATGACTGTTTTACTTGCTCCAAGCGCTTTCTCCTGCCAAATTTTCTCAAAAATATATTCCGAACTAAAAACACGACCTGGTTCATTCGCGAGTAAAAATAAAATATCAAATTCTGAAGTTGTTAAATGAAGTTCTTTTCCATCAACTGTTACTACATGAAGACCACGGTCAATTACAATTGGCCCAATAATGACTTTATCTTGACTTATTGGCTCTGCTTGACTCATTTGTTGCATTCGTCTTAAAATCGCTTTAACCCGAACTGAGAGCTCTAGCGGATTAAATGGTTTAACCATATAATCATCCGCTCCAGTTAATAGTCCCATAATTTTATCATTATCTTCTGCCTTTGCACTGAGCATTAAAATCGGTGTCAAAATACCATTGTTTCTCATTAAACGGCATACTTCTAAGCCATTCATTTCCGGCATCATTATATCTAAAATCACTAATGTAGGTTGCTTTTCTTGCACTAAACGCCATACTTCCGCGCCATCATAAGCTTGATAAATCGTATAACCTTCATTTTGTAAATATAATTTCACTAAATCTACAATTTCTTTATCATCATCGGCAATCAAAATAGAAGTTGTCATACTCATTGTCCTTTCCATCCTTATTTCTACCTATTGTAACACTTTAGCAACAAATCGAATAGAAAGAGCTTGGATTAAATTCTAGTGAAAACTCGTTCTTCTTCTGGCTCTAAGTGGATAAGAACTTCTGCTTTAGAATAAAAATTCATAATCTCTCTTTCAATTTCATCACATAGCGAATGGGCACTTTCAATCGTCATCGAAGAAGATACGACTAAATGAAAATCAATATATTCTTCCGCTCCTGCTCGTCTTGAGCGAAAATCATGAAATTCAATAAATTTTGTTTTATGAGCTAGAATAATTTGCTTAATAGCCTCTTCTTCGTCTGCAGACAAACGTTTGTCCATTAATGGTGGGAAAGACTCCTTTAATAATTTGTAAGCCTCATACATGATGTAAAACGCTGTTAAAATTGCGATGACTGGATCTAACCAAAGCCACCCTGTTATGTATACAAGAAACAAACTGAGGGCAATCCCAAGTGATGTGAAAACATCTGTATATAAATGTAATGCATTGGATTTCATCGCAACAGAATTAGCTTCATCCGCTGCTTTTTTGATAATACGAGACACGATAATATTCACGATAGCGCCAAAAAGCATTACCATAATACCAAGCGCTGGAAAACGAATTTCGTGCGGGTTTATAAGTTTATTAACCGATTCAACAATAATCCAAATGCCCGCTACAAATATAAGTAATGTTTCAATAGTTCCCGCAATATTCTCTGCTTTTCCATGCCCATATGGATGATCTTCATCAGCCGGTTGATTAGAAATCCTAATCGAGAAGAAAGTTATGATTGACGCAAATAAGTCCATTGACGAGTGAATCCCTTCCGAAATTACTGCCACTGAACCTGTAAAAAAGCCGATAATTAATTTAAGAACAACAATAACAAAATTACTACAAACAGATAAAATAGTAAGATTAGAATGGTTCATAGAAAAAGCCCCCGATATTTTTATGTTTCACTAAAAATTTCTCTTTATAAAACACTTATTTAACAACTCGAATTATCTTATCACAAGTAGCAGAATTGTGTCTATAGCAACGTTTTTAGCTAAACGCAGTTCTATATCGGAAACGAAACATTTTTGCATCAGGGCAAATTATAACACAGAAAAAACTCCTGTATCACTCACTATACAGGAATTTAAAAATGGCTGTTGCATCATGTAGTTGATAGCTTAAATCGGCTGGTTGCCCGTTTTTAAATTTAACTAACGCGGGGACCGATGTGATCTCAAGACTTTGTGCAATATCGGGCACATAATTCAAATCAACTTTTGCGACTTCTGTATGAATCCCGTCCGCTTCTAAAATTACATCCACAAGACGACTTGCTATTTGGCAGCTACCACACATTGGCGTAAAAAAGAAGACAACGAAGTCCGCACCATTTTTTTGCGACGTCCGCAAACTTTCTTTATCCCAAATTTCCAGGAAAAACGCCTCCTATCAAAAAAAAGCCAGCTTCGGTTATCCCAAGCCGGCCCTCTAAAAATTAGTCTAATACTTTTTCGTAATCATCACTTGATAAAAGAGCTGATACGTCCGCATCTTCTACTTCAGTAAGTTTTAAAATCCAACCCGTGTCATATGGGTTGCTATTAATTAGCTCTGGCTCATCTTCTAATGTTTCATTAACAGCAACTACTTTACCAGTTACTGGTGCGTAAAAATCAGATACTGTTTTTACAGATTCAATGCTACCAATTGAATCACCTTTTGTTACTGTATCGCCAACTTCAGGTAATTCAACAAAAACAATATCCCCTAATTGATCTTGAGCAAAGTCAGTAATTCCAATAATATAACTACCGTCTTCTGCTTTCACCCATTCATGTTCTTCTGTGTACAATAAGTCTTTTGGTAAACTCATTTCAAAACTCCTCCTTTTACTTACAATTATCTATATTGACTATTTCCAAGTTGCTTCAAATTCTTCTTCTTTGAAACCAAGCGTTACTTCTTTACCATTCGTAGTTAGTGGACGTTTGATTAACATACCATCTGAAGCGAGCAATTTATAAGCTTCTTCCAGCGAAAGTGTATCAAGTTTATCTTTCAGTCCAAGTTCGCGGTATTTAATGCCACTTGTGTTAAAGAAACGACGAATTGGGAGTCCACTGACCTCATGCCATTTTTGTAATTCTTCGGCAGTTGGGGTTTCAGTCTTAATATCTACTTCTTTAAAATTAATATGCTCATTTTCAAGCCATGCTTTTGCTTTCTTACAGGTGCTACATTTTGGATACCAATAAAAATTAATCATTTTGCATCTCCCTCCGATTGCATTCTATTACTATCATAGTGCATTTTTTCTGAAAGTACAAACAGCAACCCTTATAAAAAAACAGATATTTTGAAAGCGTATTCATACCGGATTTTTAAAAATACAAAAGCCACTTTTGACTTTTGTATTTTTCTTTTAGGAGACATGATTTTCTTCTTTAACTTCAAACATAGATTTTTTAAAATTAAATCTTATCCCGAGAACTAGCCCGACTGCCATCATATTCCCGAGTAGAGCACTACCACCGTAACTAATAAACGGAAGCGGAATACCTGTAATCGGTAATAAGCCGATATTCATCCCCACATTTTCTAGCACGTGGAACATTAACATCATTACAACACCCGTACAAATGTAAGAATAAAATGGTACACCCACATCAAGCGCCACCCGAATAATTTGGTAAATTAATAAGAAATAAATTGCAAGGAGAATACTCGCTCCGATAAAGCCATAATCTCCAGCTACAATAGTAAAGATAAAGTCATTATGATTTTCTGGAATAGCGATGGCATCATATCCTGCACCATTTCCGGAAATCTGTCCAGAACCAATTGCTGTCATCGCTCGCAGTACTTGATAACCTCCGCCTTGAGGATCATTCTCCGGATTTATCCATGTCGTAATCCGCTCAAATTGATATGGTTTAAAACCAAGGCTAGTTAGCCAATTTTGGTGATAAATAACCATCCAAATGAGCGCTGTCCCAATTGCTGCAATTGAACCGAAAAGTGGCACGATAATTTTCCAAGTAATTCCGGAAATAAGAATCATTCCCGACATGATAGCGATAAACACAAGTGCCGTCCCTAGATCGGGTTGCAGCATAATAAGAATAAGTGGCATTAACGTAAACAAGCCAATCTTCAAAAGTAACCAAGCATCATAACTAAAACGATGGACCTTATACGTTCGGTTATGGTCCCAAATTACTTTCGCTAAAACGACAATTAAAATAACCTTTACAACCTCAGATGGCTGAATGTTTCCTAAGAATGGAATAACAATCCAACTTTTTGCTCCTTTTACTTCTTTCCCAAAAAGCAAAACAAAAACGAGTAAAAATAGACCTAATCCGTAAAAGTAATAAGCCCATCTCGTGAGTCGATCATAGTCCAGTTGCATCACGACAATAATTGCAAACGTCGAAACCACAAACCACATACCTTGTTTTACAACAAAGTTAGCATCATATTGATTATTTGTTAATTGCGCACTATAAATGGACACCAAACTGATTATCATAAGTAACATCATTGATAAAACAATTCCGTAATCAATGCGTCCAGCTAGTTTATTTTGTTGATTCATTATTTAATTACTCCTTACTGGTTGGTTTGTGTAAACTAATGCTTTTTCCCAAACAGTTTAAAAAAGAAAATCATACGCGATTCCCTTTCCCTAAGTTAACTTCCGGGGCATTATATCTAGCAGACAATACGAGGCCAAGTGCCATAAATGCGCCAAGAAGAGAGCTTCCCCCATAACTGACAAAAAGTAGTGGAATACCGGTAATTGGAAGAAGACCAATTGTCATCCCGATATTTTCTAAAACGTGAAATAAAATCATTGAGCAAACACCTGTACAAATATACGAATAAAAAGGAATACCAATATCTAGTGCCACTCGAATAATTTGGTAAATCAGTAAAAAGTATAACATAATAAGCACACAGCCACCAATAAAACCGAAATTACCACCAATAATAGAGAAAATAAAATCATTATGGTTTTCTGGAATAGCAATTGCTTGGTTGCCAATACCATTTCCTTGTAACTGCCCGGATCCAATTGCCTGCATCGAACGGAGCAGTTGCATACCGTCTCCAAGTGGATCTTCTTCAGGTCTAAGCCAAGAAGTAATTCGTTTAAATTGATATGGTTTAAATCCTAGTTTTTGTAAAAAATCTTGATTGTACATAACTAAATAAATTAACGTCCCACCCAGTAAAGCAACTGAACTAAATACTGGTACTAAAATTTTCCACGTAACGCCACTAATAAAGACCATTCCGATGATAATAGCTATAAATACTAAAATCGTTCCTAGGTCTGGCTGAAGCGCAACTAGTCCAAGGGGAACGATAGAAACGATGCCTATTTTAAGCAATAATTGCATATCTAATTTTACCGTGTGTAATTGATATTTTTTATTATGGTCCCAAATTACTTTTGCAAGCGCGAGAATTAAGAAACTCTTCATTAACTCTGATGGTTGCAAGCTACCAAGTGAGCCAATACCAATCCAGCTTTTTGAACCTTTACGCTCATCACCAACAATTAATACAAGAATTAGAAGCAAGTTTCCAATCCCATATAAGTAATAAGCTGCCCATTGAAGCCGATCATAATCGAAAAAAAGTACAATAACAACGACTACCCCAGTAGAAATAACAATCCAAATAGACTGTTGCAACAAAAAATTATTTGTATATTGGTCATTGACAAGTCCTGCCACATAAATAGCCACTAAACCAATAATACAAAGCAACATCATCAAGAATATAATCGCATAGTCAACTCGAACTGCCTTTTTTCTCTTTCTAGCCATTGCTTTCCGTCCTTTATGTTTAGATTTAAATGTAAAAAAGCTGCTATTCTTAAAAAGAGCAACAGCCTTCATCTATTATAATAAAGTTTCTCTTGGATAGGAAGCTTTTTCACCAAATTCTAATCTTCTTTCTGTTTTCTTTAATATTCAAATCTAGTCGAAGTAAGCGGGTGAATGTGCTGCTTCCCATCTTTTTCAGTAATATCTGCCGTAATATGAAAGACATTTCGCAAAAGCGCTGTTGTAAAAACTTCTTGAGGCGTACCATTTTTGACTAATTGCCCATTTTCGCAAACAAAAACATAATCACTGTAGATTGCAGCTTGATTTAAATCATGTAACACTAACACAATCGTTAAATTATATTCTTTATTTAAATGAACTAATAAATCTAAAAGTTCAAGTTGATGCGCAATATCTAAATAGGTTGTCGGCTCGTCAAGTAGTAAAATGGGTGTTTTTTGTGCAAGAGCCATTGCAAGCCATGCGCGTTGACGTTCACCACCAGATAACGAGTGAAGTGGTCGATACGCTAAATCTTCTAAGTTACACACTTTAATTGCCCACTGAATAACCGCCTCATCATCTTCTTGTAATGTAGAGAGCCAACTTCTATGCGGTAAGCGTCCATAAGCTACCAAGTCATGCACCATCACATCGACTAAACCTTCAGGCGCTTGAGATAGCATTGTCATTTTCTTTGCTAAATCTTTAGAAGGAATATCCGTAATATTTTTTTCACCAAGCAAAACTTCTCCGCTATCAGGCGTCAAAAGGCGCATCATCAAACGAAGCATAGTTGATTTACCTGAACCATTTGGACCGATAAGTGTCGTGATTTTACCTTCTGGAATTTGTGCATTCACGTCTTTCATTTCAAAATCTCTTTTGCGTGAGAAAGAAACATTTTTTAGTTCTAATGCAGGTTTCATGAAGCAACCCTCCCTCTTTGAAGTAGGAATAAGAAGAATGGCGCGCCAATCATCGCAAGCAAAATCCCAACCGGAAGCTCAATTGACCCAAACCAACTTCTAGCCGCTGTATCAGCAAAACCGACTAATAGTGCGCCACCTAAGGCAGATAATGGCAGTAAATATTTGTAGTCATTGCCGATAATCAAACGGAAAATATGTGGCACAACAAGCCCCACAAAGCCAATTAATCCAGCCACACTAACCGCAACACCGCTTAGAAATGCTGCTAACATGATAATGAAAAAACGATGTCGTTCGACTGAAAAGCCTAGTAATTTTGCTGCATCGTCCCCAAGTAGCAACACATTAGAAGAGCGAATCGCAAAACCACTTAAAACAAAACCAACCAACATATAAGGCCAAATCATATCCAAGTGATACCAACTTTTCCCAGAAAGCGTTCCTGTCATCCAAGAAATAACACTTTGTACCCGGTTACTATAAAGCACCATAACACCAGAAGTCATTGCGCCAATAAATGCATTGATAGCAACACCGGATAAAATGACGCGTAAAGGAGAAACGCCACGATCCCACGCTAATAAATAAATTAAAATTGCTGTACCAAAAGCTCCTAAAAATGCGCCAATTGGAACAAAAGAAGCCAAAGCAGGAAAAGCTAACGTCATTAAAATTGCTACAAAGCCTCCGCCAGCTGAAACTCCAATCACACCTGGGTCAGCTAGTGGATTCCGCATCACACCTTGGAGCAAGCAACCTGCTATTGCAAGTGCAGCACCTACTAAGAACGCAATCAATAATCGTGGTAATCGCAAATTCCAAATCAATTGATTCGCAAGGTCACTTCCGCCACCAGTTAAAGCTTGCCAAGCGTCACTATATGTAATTTTCACGGATCCTGTTGTCAGTCCGTAGAAAAAAGCTAAAATAAGTAAAACAATCACTACAATAAAAGTTATCCGTCTACGTCTTCGCCGCGGATCATGCGCCCTCACAGTTGTCATTAGTTAGCCACCTTATTTATCTCATCTGTCATATAATCCAATGCTTGATCAATTTTTATTCCGGGATTTGTTCCGAACAGTTCTGCTGGAAGTACGACAATATGATCATTTTTAACAGCACTTGTTGAATTCCAAGCTTCATTTTGTTTCATTTCTTTCTTGAATGCTGTTTCTGTTTCTTTTTCGTCCCCACCGTGAATCATTAAGAAAATTACTTCTGGATCGGCTGCAACAATTTTTTCAACGTTCATCGAAGCATATTGCGGAAAATTTTCCACTCCTTTAAAATCTTTCGCCACATTTTCTCCGCCAGCAATTTCTAAAACATTTCCACTTAAAGAAGATGGAAGCGCTGCGTAGTTACTTCCAGGAGCCCCAAGTACTAATAAAGCACGTACTTTTTTACCTTGTTGTTTTTGCTTTACTTCTGCTACTTTTTTATCAATATTTGCTTCTAGCTCTTTTGCTTTTGTTTCTTTACCTAAAAGCTTGCCAAGAACGGCTGTCTGTTTTTTTATTTCATCGATTGAATTTGCTCCAGTTAAAACAACTTTCGGCCCGACGCCTTCCATTGCTGGTACATCTTTTAAGTTTTGTTCTGAACTTGCGACAATAGCATCTGCCCCAAGAGAAGCAATTTTCTCTAAGTTTAAATCATGCGTATTGCCCACTTCTGTCGCTTTTTTGGCACCATCTGGAACACCACTTGCATCTGTTGTTTGACGACCAACTACTGTCCCCCCAAGCGCATAAATAATATTCATATCTGCATTTGTAAGCGCAATAATCCGTTCTGGTTTTTTATCAAAAGAAACATCACGACCAGCCATATCAGTTACCTCTAAGGCTACTTGCGATTTATTTTCTGTTTTTACTTTTTCATTATTCGTATCAGTTGCAGTATCATTTCCACACGATGCAAGGAGTAGTGCGGCTGTTATACTTAACGTCAATATAGTTATTTTCTTCATAATTCCCTCCACAACACTGTCCATTTCATTTTACTAAATTATAACACGATATTCAAAAAGTCGGACCCCTAATTGAGAATTATTTTCATCTATATCTAATTTGTCGATATTTTTATGCTAATCCTTTATAATTAAATCAAGGAGGCGATGAAAAATGACTGATAATCTTTTTCCAAATCTAACGCATGAAAATTGCAAAGAAACGATGCCCCCAGTCACAACAGAACAATTCAAAGAAGCAGCCATTCTAGAAAAGAATCGCAAGCTTGAAGAAATTTTGAACATTGTGGATAAAAAGAAACCTAGTATTAAAAAATAACGAGGACCTGTTCGCGCAGGTTCTTTCTTTAAATTCTAATTCCGAGTTAACTCATAAGATAAGTTGTATTTATTTTATTTCATTAAAAAATCATGTATACTAGAAAAAAAGACACGACAGGAGGCCTTTAGATTGGCTATTTTAGAACTAAATTTTAAATCAGAATGTTTAGCCATGCAAACGAGTGTAACGGTAATTTTACCCGAAACAGAAACACTTTATCATGGTTCAATTCCTAAATATAAAACATTATATATTTTGCATGGCTTGTCGAACAACCACACTACTTATGTTCGCAATACAAATATTGAACGTTACGCTACCGAAAAAGGGCTCGCTGTCATCATGCCCGCAGCAGACCATAGTTTCTATTCTAACATGGTTCATGGTCGCGATTTTTTCCAATTTGTCAGTACTGAACTTCCTCACGTGATGAAAAACTGGTTTCCACTTTCGGATAAAAAAGAAGATACTTTCATTGCTGGACATTCAATGGGTGGTTACGGTGCGTTCAAAGTTGCACTTACTTTCCCAGAAAAATTCCAAGCAGCTGCAAGTATGTCCGGCGTCATGGACATTAATTATATTATTAAAGAAGATTGCTTCGAAAATTTCAGCACACGTGCCATCACTGGAGAAATGGCTAGCCAAACTGGTACGGAAAATGATTTATTCCATTTATTAGAAACTAATCTAACGAACCACATAGAGTTACCAGCTCTTTTCCAAAATTGTGGTACGGAAGATTTTCTTTATGAAGACAATATTCGTTTCCGTGATTTTGCACTTGCCAAAAACGCTCCACTAGAATATCGCGAAGGTCCTGGTGACCATGATTGGGATTTTTGGGATAAAAGCCTAAAAGAAATTATCGACTGGCTTCCACTTTAATAAAAAGAAGACTTGGACTCACATCCAAGTCTTCTTTTTTTAATGCGTAAACCCGTAAGAATCCTTTCGCTCCTTATCATGATAAAGTACTCTTGCATGTTCTAAATTGTGGAGTGCATCCGCGAAATCAGCTGCAAATTCTTCCGCTACATTATAACCTAAGTCCGCCCGGCAAACAAACCGCTGAATAATCGTATCACTTAAATCAGCCGGCAGCGGATAAGCCGGAACTTGCCAACCTTTCATAAGAAGCTGGTCCGCAAGATCATAGAGTGTCCACTCAACATCAAGGCCATCTTTCAACTTATAACAGACAATCGGCAAATTAGAGCCATCATTAATAATTTCAAAGTAGCCACTTTTTTCTACCGTTTTTGAAAGATATAGCGCTGTTTTCTTTGTTTTTTCGTGAATTTCTCGGTAGCCTTCAAAACCATAACGCAAGAAATTATAATATTGACCAATAATTTGACTAGCACTACGCGAAAAATTAATCGCCATGGTTGGCATTGAACCACCTAAATAACTCACCTCAAAAATAAGTTCTTTTGGTAAATATTCTTTATCTTTCCATAAAATCCAGCCAACACCCGGATAAACTAAGCCATATTTATGACCAGAAGTATTAATTGAAACAACATTTTTAAGTCGGAAATCCCATGGTAATTCTGGGTTTACAAATGGAGTAAACATTGCGCCACTTGCCCCGTCAACATGAATCACTAATTGATGCTCGTTTGCTTCATTATAAGCTTCTACTTTTTCATCTAATAAAGCAATATCATCGAATTTTCCTGTGTAAGTAATACCTAAAATCCCAACGATACCAATCGTATACTCATCCACTAACTCAAATACCTTCTCTACATCAAGACTAAGATGCTCTTTATCCATTGGTACGACACGCATATCAACATCCCAGTATACACAGAATTTTTCCCAACACACTTGATAACCTGATGAAATAATTAAATTTGGTCGTTTCGCTTGAATATCTAGACCACGTTTTTCTGCATTATTACGCCAGCGAAACTTCATTGCAAGACCGCCGAGCATGCACGCTTCCGAAGAACCAACAGTGGAAGTTCCTAGGTAAGACATATCTTTTGGTGCATTCCATAAATCCGCTAAAATATTAACACAGCGATTTTCTAGTTCTGCTGTTTGTGGATACTCAGATTTGTCGATAGCATTTTTCTCCAGTGTTTCTGCCATCAATATTTCAGCTTCTTTTTCCATATATGTCTGACAAAAAGTCGCCAAATTCTGTCTCGCATTTCCTTCATCCATCAGCTGATCTTTCACTAATTGGTAAGCAATGCGTGGTTCCATTGGTTCCTTTTTTAATACGTATTTCGGGATACTAGTACTTTCTTCTTCAGATCCAAAGAGCGGGATTCGATAACTTTCATGTTTTCGCTTGTCGTTTTCGCTATAAAGCATCTTTTTTCCTCCTTTAAAATAACTGATCATCTCTTTCACCAATACCCATTAAAACAAATAGGCAAACCGTTCAATTTTTCACAAGAATTTGTTATACTACGATGGTAGCTTGAAGGAGGTTTATTATGTTTGATTTACTTTTCCCGCTTTTATTAATTATTATTGGCATTATTTATAGAATTAATCCGCCAAAAAATAAAAACGGACGCTTTAGTTACCGGACGAAGGCTTCTTTAAAAAACGATGCCACTTGGAAAAAAGCTCATCGATTGCTTGGTACTTACTGGATAATCATTGGCGTATTAATTCTAGTTTTTTCAATTGTACTCGCATTTATCCCAATGTATGCCATGATTCGTAGCTCCATTTTATTAACTACTAGTGTTTTTGCAGTGTTATTTTCGGTCATATTAGTAGAGAAAAAATTACAATAAAAAAAGCACCACGATAAGCGGTACTTTTCTGTAATCCATTACATATAAGTCCAAAAAAATTATTCTTCTTCTTTTGCAATTGTGTTTCTTTCAGTAACGCGGTAAATATGAATTGCGAGGTAGACGCGTTCATCTCTTGTTAATTCCGTATGATGCGTATTAATCAGATATGCATCAATTTTTTTCGTACAATTAAAAGCTTCTGGATACTTAATTTGCACTTGTTCATATAAAAAGTCATCGCCAGAATCGACAATTTCTTTTCGAAGCAAACGTTGTGCAAAATACTGTAAGTGAGTAATAAAACGTGTATAGTTTAGTGAAGTTTCATCCAAAACCATACCATAATGATACGTGACAATGCTTAAAATATCTTGAACAATTTGGGTCATCGCAACTGTCATGTGCATTTGTTGTCCGTCTTGTCTCGCATTTACAATATGAAGCGCAATAAATCCAGCCTCATCTTCATCCAACCTAATCCCTACTTCTTTCTCAATAAAATCAAGTGCCTTCATTCCAACTAAATACTCTGCGTGATAAAATCGTTTTATTTCCCACAATAGTGCATTTTTCAAGTTGATACCTTGATTATACCGTGATACTGCAAAATTAATATGGTCTGTAAGAGTTAAATAGATATTATCACTTAAGTCTGTTTCAAGTGTTTCTTGCGCGTACTGGACAACATCATCCGCGATACGTAAATGTTTCAGCGGAATCTCACTAAGTAATTCTGAAAGCTTTTCTGAAAGTTCATGTGTTTCCATTACAAATGTTTTTTCAATCTTGGATACCTCCACCTCATCTCCAAGTTTCTTTTGAAAAGCAAGACCACGGCCCATCACTACAGACTCCTTGCCACTTTTACCCTCGGCGATTACAACATTGTTATTCAGTATTTTTTTGATAATCATGCATTTTCACCTCTTTCAAAAGAAAAAAACCCAAACTAATTCCAATGCTATTAATATCAAAATAGCACTTGAATTAATCTAGGTTTTGCCTGCCTCAGCAGTAACAATCCTATGCTTTTCTCTAACATTATAGTACAAAAAGAAACCGATTACAAGTGGTTTTTTGATATTCAATTTTTGGATTACTTTATATCTTCCCTACTTTACCACAACTTATTCATTGACATGTAGTTTTCTGCATGCTATTTTTGGCTGGAGGTGATAAATTATGGCAACACGTTCGGAACAAATTTTTATTAATTTGCCTGTAAAAGATTTACAAGCAACTGTCGCTTTTTTCACGGAACTTGGCTACGAATTTAACCCTCAATTCACAGACGAAAATGCTACCCAAATGCTCATCGGGGAAAATATTTTCGCCATGCTCTTGAAAGAAGATTTCTTCCAGACTTTCCATAAAGAAGGCATCGCTGACACATCAAAAGTACGCGAAGTTCTCATCACCATCACCCAAGATAGCCGCCAAGCTGTCGACAAACTTGTTGATCATGCTTTTGAAATTGGCGCTAAACAAGCTGGCGAAACACAAGACTACGATTTCATGTATAGCAGAAGTTTTCTTGATTTAGACAACCATCTTTGGGAAATTGCTTATTTAGACGAATCCGCGTTACAATAAAATAAAAAGCCGCTGGAATTTATTTGATTCCAGCGGCTTTCTTAAATTTCCGTATTTTTTTAATCGCCCAGTCGTAATGACTAGATGTACTTGAAATAAAAATAGCTCCAAGTGACGTTGAATTCGTCCATTTATAATATTTTTTTGTAAACAGCTCTTCATCCAAATGTTCCGCAATTAAAACCATTTCTTTATTGTGAGTTTCATCTAGCAATTCCCTCGCTTGCGCTAAATCAGTCCCTTGGTATTTTTGCCAAATGACCAAATTAAGCTCTGGTGTCGTTTTCCATGTATAACCTTCTGCCGGCATAAATGGCTTCTTTCCGCTCATCCCAACTTCATACCACCCCAGCGCCATCTTATGCCATTCATGCAAATGTACCACCACGTCCCGAATATTCTTATCCCGGTCTTCAAACGGAAACATCATCTGTTGCTTTTCTTTTGGAATAGAGTTGATTAAATCATTCAACTGTTGATACTTTTCCGCACTTTTTTGAAGTAGCTCTTCTTTATTTTTTGGTCTTGTCATCAAATGTTACTCCTTTCTAACAAATATGTAAGCTTAAACCACTGATTTTGTTACCTTTTACGAGGGAATCAAGTCCTTTTCTTCGTTAAAATAAACGTAAGAACTCAGAAAAGGATGGTTTAAACAATGAAAAAAATAATTCTACTCATTATTAGCGTAATACTTTTAGGTGGTATCGCTTTTGGCGTGTACTATTTAAATAGTGGAAATAAAATAGGTGCTGAGCAACTGTATGTTAAAATCACAAAAGATGGCGAAGAAGGCAACGAAAGAGGTTTCAATTACTCATACACAATGCCTGCCTATGACAAAGATGGCGCTTTAAAAGAAGTTTCTTTCAAAGCAGATAAAAACTTGCGCAAAGGAGCTTACTTAAAGCTATATTATAAAAAATTAAAAGGCGTGACTTCTTTTGAAGAAGTTTCCGAAAAAGAAGTCCCAGCTAAAGCAGTAGAAAACCTTAAATAATCAAGAAATCTCCTCCTTATGAGGGGATTTTTTATATTGATATATATATGTCTATCTTCCCATTCGTATGATACCATTCGAAATCCGTTTTGTATGTTCGTTTTAATTTGCTATCTTGCGCCCAAATCCGCTGCCACGCTTCCTCCACACCTTTATGACTCGCATTATCTACAGAAAATACCAGATATTCTCCGGCTTCAATTACTACGCTTCTCTCTTCATCCCAGCCTTTTGTGCCTACCAACAAATCATAGTCACCTTTATAATCACTGGCATAATTACTATATACTGCAAAAATATCTCCAGTAGGTTTATCCGCCATTATCTCGCCCCACAGTTCTGCAATCGGGCTAAAATTTTCGTTGTTTGCACGTATCTCTTTTCCAAAAATCACTTTATTTTCTTGTAAAATCATTATTTGCCGCCTCCTTTAAAACCATTATAGCGAACTAAACTTGACAGCTATCTGTCAACAATTCAAATTAAAATAAAGTTTTTCCACTTCGGCTTTATATTCTTTTTGTAGTGAATCCGGTTCTAAAATCTTCACCGCACTTCCAAACATCAATAAAAACGGGATAATGTTCCGCTCAGGATCATATTGAAACGTTACACGAACTAAATCTATCTCAATTTGCATTTCTTCTAACAAAAAGTAATCCAATAATTTTCCAAGCTGGTTTTTCGGAAACTCTAAAACAATTTTTTTTGTTACTTCAACTTGTTTTTGGTCTTCTTTTATTTTCATACTAGTTTTACTCGTTTCTTTCAAAGTCGTTATTCTTGTTAATTTAAAGTGGCGAATGGCTGCTCTTTTGTGACAGTATGCTTCTAAATACCAGCTGCCATCCATTAAGTTTAATTTTTGAGGTGAAATTTCTCGTTTTGTCTCTGCTCCGTCCATCGCAATATATGTTATATCTAGCTGTTTTTTCATTGTAAAAGCTTTTTGAATATAGGCGATTTTCCGTTTTACTTCCGCCTCGATTTGCTTGCGATGTTGTGTCGCTGAATCAAAGAAAATATAATTGCTAGTTGGTTTTTCTGTTTGTAATAAAGTGATTTTTTCTCGTAAAGTTTCTTGGCTATCATTTAACATAAATTCCGAACGCGCCTCTAGTGCTTCAAGCAAAATCCGCTTCTCTTCCTCAGAAAAAGTAAACGTTGCTAGTTTATATGTATCAAGCATCGTAAATCCGCCATTTTTTCCTGGTAAAGCAACGACTGGAAATCCGGCATAGAGTAATGTATCCATATCACGATAAATCGTCCGTGTACTTACTTCAAATTTTTCAGCCAGCTCACTTGCTAGTACTTTTCGCTCTAAAATCATTACAAGTATTGCTAAAATCCGCTCTAGTTTCATCCCAAAACCTCCAGCTCTTTTAGCCTTATTATAGCATGTATTAGCGGTCAAAAACCCACCCATAAGTGATGGATAAAACTTCTCGCATCATTCCTTTGTATTTAGCAAATGTCCGCGATTTTGCTGGAAGACCGGTTGCATCAATCCCTTGACGTTTTGCTAGCATTAATGCCCTATACATATGATAGTCACTTGTCACAATCACTGTTTTTCCTAAATCAAATGTCGCATTACTATATTTAATATTTTCTTCTGTTCTTTTAGATTTGGTTTCCTGCTTAATCCGGTTCCTAGCAATTCCCTCGTTAACTAAATATTCTTCCATAATTGAAGCTTCTGTTGCACTTTCATCCGCCCCCTGACCACCACTAACAATCACTTTTGCTTTTGGATATTCATTCAAATAAGCAACAGCCGCATCCAACCTTTCTTGCAAAACTAACGAGGGGCTAGCCGGATTTCCGTTTATTTTCGCACCTAAAATAAGTACCGTTTTTACATTTTCACCCGGTTTAGCTTTCGTCCCACTGAACATAAACGCCGCAACAATCAATACATATATAAATCCAATTACAATAAAAATAACGAAAATTTTCCTTAGACCTCTCATCTAGTTCGTCCTCTCTTTACTTCTTTAATAATAGCTTAGCAGAAAATTGTAAATAAAAGAGAAAGAAATAATCAAGTTAAGGGAAATTAAAAAAACACCCCAAAACTGTTTTGGGATGTTTACCTTTGAATTATTAGTTTCTATTAAAAAAATACTCATATGCAGCTAATTCCATTTGTCCATTTTGCACTAATTCATTTTCATCTTCATCATATAAAGTATAATCAGTTTGTTCGAGATTCCCTAATGAAGTAGCGCCATCTAATGCAGATAATAAAGTAAAACAAAGGTCACTTAAAGCTATATCAAGAACTTTATTTAATTTTTCTTTTTGTTTAGCAGTTAATTCCATGGTATTTATTTGATTACTAACTTCACTATTTTGATTTTCAAAGTATACTCTCAATAAATTGTCTTTTTCTTTATGAACGTTTTTTACAAATTCTTCTGTACTCATTGATAACCTCACTATAATGTCACTTTATTTTCAGCGTTAACCTTGGAGTTTAAATGTTTCTAATAAAAAAAGCTATAAACAGTTTTATACAGCCATTCATAACTTTTTTATTTTATGGAGATGGTGGGAGTCGAACCCACGTCCAGAAATATCGGCACTTGAATATCTACGAGCGTAGTCACCGTATTAGCATTTCGCATAAACATCGGCCCGGTAACAGGCTTCCATTCAGCTAGTCTGATTAAGCTCTTCTATTTAACCCCAGACGGAGATTAACTAGTGTAGCCCACTTAGAGTGAGACCCTTACCGTAGCACATGGGCGATGCACGGAGGATCAGCTATGCTACTGCTTATTAGGCAGCGAAAGCTAGGTTTTGTTTTTCTTTGCCAGTTATTATTGGCTTTGACGTTGATAACGAGGACGATCCCCCCGACTCGCAACTCAAGCTCGAACTATCCCTGTCGAATCCGTAACATCCCCAGGATTAGAGCTAACATTTGTTATTATACAGGAAAAAACAAGGCTTTACAAATAGAAAAACATATAGTAAATGCGATTCTTTTATAAAAAATATATTACGATATTCTCGGCAAAATCTAAACCTGTTACTGAATTAAAAAGGCAAGAGCTAAACCTAGTTTATCTAACTAAGTGTTACATAACTAGGTTTAGGCATTTTATTGTTGGCGCTCTTTAAATGCACGTTCAATATCACGTTTTGCTTCTTTTTGTTTCAAATCTTGGCGTTTATCGTATTTCTTTTTACCTCGAGCCACACCGATGAGTACTTTTGCGTATCCATCTTTAATATACATTTTAAGCGGCACAATCGAATAACCAGATTCTTTCGTTTCGCCAATTAAACGGCTGATTTGCTTCTTATGTAAAAGCAACTTGCGCGTCCTTAGTGGATCATGATTGTAGCGGTTCCCTTGTTCATATGGACTAATATGCATATTGTGTAAGAAAATTTCCCCTTTGTCGATACGTGCATAGGAATCTTTTAAGTTTACCCGTGCGTTTCTAACGGATTTAATTTCAGTACCTTGTAGGACAATGCCAGCCTCAAAAGTTTCTTCAATTGCGTAATCGTGGCGCGCTTTTTTATTTTGCGCGACTAGTTTACCATCACCTTTTGGCATAACTCCCCATCCTTTCTAGCGACGTTTTTTCTTTTTCGGGCTTTCTTTTGCTACACCTTGATAAAAAGGTTTTTTCTTCTTTTTCTTCTTAGGTTTTGTATACCATTCGTCTTCTTTACGTTCTGATTTTGGTTTCGTATCATCTGATTTTCCAGTTCTGCGCTTATTACGATTATTTTTTGAACTACTCTTGAAGTTTCTAGTTTTATCAATCGGTTTTTCGCGTTGGCGTTTTTGTTTGTCGCTCACTGGACCAGGTTTACCTTCACTACGGAGCGCAAAATCTATTTCACGTGCATCCACATCAACTTTAGTTACTTCTACTTCCACTTCATCACCGATACGATAAATTTGACCCGTTCTTTCGCCAATCATCGCTAACTGATTTTGATGGAATTTGAAATAATCGCCTTTCATTGCACTCACATGGACAAGACCTTCAATCGTTGTCGGTAGCTCGATAAATAAGCCAAAATTGGTTACCGAACTAATGATTCCGATGAAACGTTCGCCCACTTTGTCGACCATGAATTCCGTTTTCTTCAGTTCGTCTGTTTCGCGTTCTGCTTCTACGGCACGCCGCTCCATTTTCGAGCTATGTTCAGCAATCTCAGGAAGCTCCTCAGCGCGTTTTTCTATTGTTTCCGGACGAACATCGCCGTTAATTAAATACTCTCTAATCAACCTGTGAACGATTAAATCTGGGTAACGACGAATCGGCGAGGTGAAATGAGTATAAAAATCAGTAGACAAACCAAAGTGTCCGGCGCTCACTGTATCATACTTCGCTTGTTGCATCGAACGCAGCATAACAGTAGAAACAACCATTTCTTCTGGTTTACCTTTTACTTCTTCTAGTACTTGTTGTAAAGCAGCTGGGTGAATATCGTTAGCTGTTCCTTTCACAATCAAGCCAAAGTTCGTAATGAATTCAAAGAAACGAGCTAATTTATCTTCTTTTGGATCTTCATGGATACGATAAATAAATGGTACATCCATCCAGTGGAAATGTTCTGCGACTGTTTCATTGGCAGCAAGCATAAATTCTTCAATCAAATGCTCTCCCGCTGAACGTTCGCGCATAACGACTGCTTCTGGGTGACCTTCTTCATCAACAACTACACGTGCTTCTTTAAAATCAAAATCAATCGCGCCACGTTTTTCACGTTTATGGCGAAGGGTTTCAGCCAAATGCTGCATTGCTTCAAGCATCGGAACAATTGGCGCATATTTTTCACGCAACGCTTCGTCTTTTTCAACTAAAATATCATTTACATCCGTATACGTCATACGTTCCGTAGTTTTAATAATACTTTCAAAAATTTCGTGGTTAACCACATGACCTTCTTGATCAATTTCCATTTCACAACTCATGGTAAAACGGTCAACTTGCGGATTAAGCGAGCAAATTCCATTCGATAGTTTATGTGGCAACATCGGAATTACCCGGTCAACCAAATAAACACTCGTTCCACGGTCTTGCGCTTCTTTATCAAGTGGCGAGCCTTCTGTTACATAATGCGTTACGTCTGCAATATGAACGCCTAGCTTCCAGTTGCCGTTCGGAAGTTGCTTAACAGTAACAGCATCATCTAAATCCTTAGCGTCTGCCCCGTCAATCGTAATAATCATTTGATCGCGCAAGTCACGACGATTGCCAATATCTGAATCATCAACCACATCAGGTGCTTTACTTACTTGCTCCATTACTTCTTCCGGGAATCCAATTGAAATACCATGTTTATGAATAATTGATAAAATATCCACTCCTGGGTCATTGCGGTGACCGATAATAGACTTAACTACCCCTTTTGCACGCGCATGGCCAGTTGCATATTCTGTCAATTCAACGATAACTTTATGTCCATCAACTGGTTTTAAGCCGTCCTCTAAATCAATTTCCACTTCACCGAAAAGTCGCTTATCATCTGGCATCACAATCGGAGTACCAGCTAAGTCTTCCATATAAGTTCCGACGATTTGCGTTGTCTTCCGTTCGACAATTTTCTTAATCGTACCTTCTGCCAAATTATCGCCTTTACGTTTCGTAATCGTCGCAAAAACTAAGTCCCCATTCATTGCGTCTTTTACTTCATTTGGCGGGATAAAAATATCGTCCATTTCCTTTTCTTCTGGGAGAACAAAGCCAAAACCTCGTTCATGTGCGCGAAATGTTCCTTTTACTAAGTCCATTTTTTCTGGTAATGCATACCGATTCTTCCTTGAGCGGACAATAGTTCCGGAATCTTCCAGTTTTACTAAAGCTTTCACCATTAATTTAAAGTCATCCGCATTGTTTAAAGCTATTTCTATTTCTAAATCTTCTAGCGCAAACGTTTTATCAGGCGCCGAAGTTAGTAAATTCATAATTTTTTCTTCCATTTGTTTTTGTTCCACTTCTGTCCCTCCTCTCTCTGTTTTAAAAGTTGTTTATTCTAGCCAATCTAAACTATCTAAAAATGTTAAAACGGCTTGGTTTACATCTTTTCTTTCTTTGTCTAATGTGATGACATGACCAGATTCTTTAAACCAGTGTAATTCTTTCTTTGTTGATTCTACTGTATCATAAATTAGCTGTGCTCCGCTCACATCAACCATGTCATCTTTTTCACCTTGAATGACCATAATTGGTGCATAAATCATATCTATTTCAGCCACAACACCATTAATTTCATCTTTTAATTTAGCAATGGTATTCATTGGGGCATCTTTATAAGCAACCATTTCTGCATCGATTTGTTCAGGTGTTTTACCTTCTAATTTTTTATAATTACGTACATAATCTAAAAAGCCTTGAATTATTGGTGATGAACTGTCCATCCTTGTTGGGGTACTCATGGCTATAATTCCCTTTAACGGCCTAGAAAAACCTAATTTTAATGAAAAAAGTCCACCGAGTGAAAGTCCTGCTACAGCAATTTCGGTATAACCAAGAGATTTTAGATGGTCATATGCCGCAAGAACATCTTCCCACCAGTCGTTTGGCCCCGTTTTTAAGAGTAGGTCAGGAGATACACCGTGGCCTCTGTATTGAGGGGCGTAGCAAGTGTAATTGTTTTCTTGTAAAAACCTACCTAATATTCTTACATCCGCTGAGCTACCTGTAAAACCGTGTAAGAGTAACACTGCTCTTTTACCTTTTTCAAATAAAAATGGTTGTGGTGGTGTTATTTTCATAATAAATATCGCTCCTTGGTTCTTTTTGGAGTTTTGGTTGTTCTGAGGTGGATGTTATTTTTGTTGGAGTTCTAAGGGATTTACTAAATTAATGTTTTGTGCACCCCTTTTTGGGTTGTTCGTCCACTTTTTTTAATGGAAACAACGCTCCACTTCGTTATGCCTTGTATTGGAGTTCTAGGGGATTTGTTGTATTTAGTAATTTGTTCGCCTCTTTTTGGGTTGTTCGTCCACTTTTTTTAATGGAAACAACGCTCCACTTTGTTATGCCTTGTATTGGAGTTCTAGGGGATTTGTTGTATTTAGTAATTTGTTCGCCTCTTTTTGGGGTGTTCGTCCACTTTTTTTAATGGAAACAACGCTCCACTTCGTTACGCCTTGTATTGGAGTTCTAGGGAAGCGGACTACACTTCTTTAGAACTCCAATAATAAAAAACCACCTAAATTTTCATTCAGGTGGTTAACATCTCGTTACTGTACAAAGTATGCCAGTGCAATTAGTATTGCGAAGAAAACAATGGATAGAACGATGGTTGTACGATGTAGAATAAGTTCTAGTCCTCTTGCTTTTTGCTTACCGAATAATTGCTCAGCTCCACCAGAAATGGCACCGGATAAGCCAGCACTTTTACCTGGTTGAAGTATGATAACTGTAATTAACAGTACTGATACGATGATGAGTAAGACCGTTAAAACTGTACTCATTGTTCTTTCCTCCTAAAACCGCCCAATTTGACTAAGGTTAATTTTACCATATTTGGTATTATACGTAAAGGTTTGTTTCTATACAATAATCAAACAACTTTTTCCTCGAGCCAAACTAAATCGTCTAAGAAGTAAATCAAGTCTTCTTCTAAAATATCTTTTTCACAGTCGTTCACAATATCGTGACCTGAACCTGCATAGAAACATAGTTGTTTGTCATTTGTATGAATGTGCTTAAAGATATAGTTGGCATTATCTGCATCGATTTCTTCGTCTTGGCAGCCTTGGCCAATCATTGTTGGCACATGGATTTTCTCAATGTCGCTTGCTACATTTTTGTAGAAAGTAGCACGTGCTTCCGTCATTACATCAATTTCAGGAAGATAGTTTTTTAACATTTGATCCGCTTCTTGTTCTACTATACCTTGTTTCTTTAATTGTTTAGTTAAATAGTTTTCGATTGGGATATAGCGCATTTTGCGGTTTACGTTGGCGCAGAGTGGAACAATCGCTTTTGGTGAAAACGATTCGGCCATTTTAAGCGCAAAAACACCGCCCATTGCCACACCGACAATTGCAATTTCATTATATCCGTCTTTTTCAAGTTGACGATATCCAGCCACCGCATCTTCATACCACATTTCCGGTGTTGTTTTCAAGAAAATAGCGGGTTCATCCCCGTGACCTCTGAAGTTTGGTGCATGTACTGTGTATCCATTTTCTGCTAGAGTTTCTCCAAGTTCTCTTACGTCTTCTGTAGTCCCTGCAAAGCCATGCAAGAGCAAAACAGCACGATTTCCCGCTTTTAACGTAAAGCTACGATCCGCACTCATTTTTACGCAATCCTCCTAATATCATCACTTTTATAATCCACTCCATTGTAGCCCATCTGAACTAAATAAGCTACCTTTTGAGTTCTGACCAATAGACCAATATTAACGCTATCCAAAGAACTTGTCAAATACTTTTTTCTCAACTACCAAACATGTTGGTACTAAAGGGATTTAAGGTAATTCTATTTGTGAATCCCCGCGCTTAAATCAGAAAAAAAAGTATGAATTAATTGTAACAATTGTTTTGGCTTTTGTTTAGGTAAATAATGAAGACCATTTCTGACAATTGCCATTTTGCCGTGCTGAACAGAATGCACCATTTTTTTCGTATCTTTAGAAGAAATCAAATCATATTCGCCAACAACTGCCAAAAGTGGTGCGGTTATTTTTTTCAAATCTGCTTCAGACATATGTGGATGATAAATTGTTAAAGCAAGTTGTTGTTTCATTCGGTCGAAAAAACGGCTAAATGGCGCTAATAGAACGGCAGAACCATAAGCAACTCGGCAAAATAAATCTGGCAAAAAGCGAATTTGGTTTACATGGTAATTTGTACCGATAACAACAGAGGCAATTTGACGATGTGGCTGCATTTTTCCCATTACAAGAGCAACAATCCCTCCATCACTATATCCGACAATTTTATATTTATCAATTTTCAAAAAATCGAGTAATGAAAGCATATCAAGCGCCATTATTTCAAAATCAAGTGGCATATTGCCCGCATCGCTCCTACCGTGAGCACGACTATCTACTGCAATCACTTGGTGGTCAAGCGATAAATCATCAATAATTCGCTTTAAGGAACGGTGATTTTGACCATTACCGTGAATAAGAAGAATCGGTTCGCCAGTCCCGTAAATTTGATAAAACAAGTTAATTCCATTGATTTTTGTTATCATAAAGCATTTCTCCTTGCGCGAGACTTTTAATACTCTTATTTTACATCTGATTATACTTGATTTCATATAAAAATGCTTCTAATAAAATACGCCTGATTCTAACATTGTAGAATCAGGCGCGCAATTATTTCATAAGTCTACGATGGAACTGTTGTTGCGGCACATCTGCATCAATAATTTTCTTTGGTACAGAGCGCTTTTCGGCTATGGGGTGGCTTTTTTCATGCACCACTGCGTCTTTGATTTTTGGAGTTTCGAGCACTTTTGAGGCCTGACTATTTTTTACTTTCATCAGCATTACCTCCTCTTCCAACTCATTACCCCCTCCTGTTATTTCAAAACAGAAAAAACACCACGAAAATTTTACTTTTCGCGGTGTTTAGCGTTTTATTCAATCAACTTATTTTTTCAAGTTGTAGAAAGTGTCGTTACCATGATATTCAGCAAGATCAGCCAAATTGTCTTCGATGCGGAGTAATTGGTTATATTTTGCAACACGGTCAGTACGAGTAGGCGCACCAGTTTTGATTTGACCAGCGTTTGTAGCTACAGCAATGTCAGCGATTGTGGAATCTTCTGTTTCACCAGAACGGTGAGAGATAACTGCAGTGTAACCAGCGCGTTTAGCCATTTCAATTGCATCCAATGTTTCAGTCAAAGTACCGATTTGGTTAACTTTGATTAGGATGGAGTTAGCGATACCTTTTTCGATACCTTCTTTAAGTTTAGTTGTGTTAGTTACAAATAGATCGTCACCTACTAATTGAACGCGGTCACCAATACGTTCTGTAAGTAGTTTGAATCCGTCCCAGTCATTTTCGTCTAAGCCATCTTCAATAGAGATGATTGGGTATTTAGTAATCATTTCTTCATACCAAGTTACCATTTCTTCAGAAGTACGAGTTACGCCTTCACCTTTAAGTTCGTATTTACCAGTTTCGCGGTTATAGAACTCACTTGATGCAGCATCCATCGCAAGTTTAACTTCTTCGCCAGGTTTGTAACCAGCATCTTTAATTGCTTGCATGATTGTTTCAAGAGCTTCTTCGTTGGATTTAAGGTTTGGAGCGAATCCACCTTCATCACCAACACCAGTGTTTAAGCCTTTACCTTTAAGAACAGCTTTAAGTGCGTGTAGGATTTCAGCACCCATACGTAGAGCTTCTTTAAAGTTTGGAGCTCCAACAGGCATTACCATAAATTCTTGAACGTCGACATTGTTATCAGCATGTTCTCCGCCGTTAAGGATGTTCATCATTGGAACTGGAAGAACTTTACCGTTCACTCCGCCAAGATATTCATATAAATGTACGCCTAGTTCGTCAGCAGCAGCACGAGCAGCAGCTAAAGAAACACCAAGAATAGCGTTAGCACCTAATTTACCTTTGTTAGGTGTACCATCAAGTTCGATCATTGCTTTGTCAATTCCGATTTGGTCAGTTACGTCAAAACCGATAATTTTGTCAGCAATAATGTCGTTTACGTTTTCAACAGCTTTTAAAACACCTTTTCCAAGGTAACGAGCTTTGTCGCCATCGCGTAATTCTACAGCTTCGTATTCACCAGTTGAAGCACCACTTGGAACTAAAGCGCGACCAAACGCACCAGCTTCAGTATAAACTTCAACCTCAACAGTTGGGTTACCACGGGAATCTAAGACTTCGCGAGCATAAACTTCAGTAATAATAGACATTTATAATTCTCTCCTTTGTTGGGATTAATTGAACGAAATGAATAGGACATTCACTTCAAATCAAAGACCCATCCGTTTTTAAATTCGTATTTATTGTAGCTCTGTTTGCAAAAAAACTAAAGTAATAACTAAAATTATTTTTGAATTAAACTTTCACCTGTCATTTCGGCAGGTTTTTTAACGCCAAGTAAATCAAGCATAGTTGGCGCAACGTCAGCTAGACGACCACCTTCACGAAGCGTTACACCTTTTTTTGTTACAATTACTGGAACTGGAACAGTAGTGTGCGCAGTGTGCGGTTTTCCTTCTGGAGTAGACATTGTTTCAGAGTTACCATGGTCAGCAAAGATAATCGCTGATCCACCTTTTTCTAAAATAAGGTCTACTACACGACCAAGATTTTCATCTACTGCTTCGATTGCTTTAATAGTTGGCTCAAGCATACCTGAGTGCCCAACCATATCTGGGTTTGCGAAGTTTAAGATGATCGCATCGTGTTTGTCGTTTTTAATGTCTTCAACAAGTGCATCTGTTACTTCATATGCGCTCATTTCAGGTTGCAAATCGTATGTTTCTACTTTTGGCGAATTGATTAGAATCCGGTTTTCACCAGGGAATTCTTCATTTCGTCCACCATTCATAAAGAATGTTACGTGTGGATATTTTTCTGTTTCAGCGATACGCAGTTGCGAAAGGCCTTCATTAGAAAGTACTTCGCCGATAACATTTTTCATTTCAATTGGCTCAAAAGCAACTTCTGCATCAATGCTTGGGTTGTAAAGAGTCATTGTAACGAATTTGATGTTTTTAGGGTGGTTAGCCCCGCGGTCGAAATGATCCCATTCTTTATCAGTGAATGCATTAGAAAGTTGAATCGCACGGTCCGGACGGAAATTGAAGAAAATAACTGCATCGTTGTCTTTGACTGTTGCAACAGGTTCGCCATCTTTAGTAATGATAGCAGGAACAACGAATTCATCATTTTTGTCATTCGCATAAGAAGCTTTGACAAGTTCGATTGGATCTTCAAATTTTTCACCTTCAGCGCTGACGATTGCTTTGTAAGCTTTTTCAACACGTTCCCAGCGTTTATCACGATCCATCGCGTAGAAACGTCCAGAAACAGTAGCAATTGCACCATAGTTTAAATCACTAATAGCTTTTTGTAGTGTTTCTAAATATTCTAGTGAAGATTGTGGAGCCACGTCACGTCCATCAAGGAATGCATGGATATAAACGTTTTTCACGCCTTTATCTTTCGCAGTTTCTAAAAGTGCAACGAGGTGATTAATGTGACTATGCACGCCGCCGTCTGATAGTAAACCGAAAAGATGTAGGTCCGAGTTGTTTTCTTTTGTATGTGTGAAGGCATTGTTTAGGGCTTTGTTCTCTTGGAATTCGCCTTCTTCAATAGCTTTGTCAATACGAGTTAAGCTTTGGTAGACAATACGTCCAGCTCCGATGTTTGTATGGCCAACTTCAGAGTTACCCATTTGGCCTTCAGGAAGACCAACATCAAGGCCGGCAGCTTTAAGTTCCCCGTGAGGAAAATTAGCCCAATAACGGTCGAAATTTGGTTTGTTTGCTTGAGCTACAGCATTACCTACTGTTTCTGCACGTTTACCAAAACCATCGAGGATAATAATTGCTACAGGTGATTTACTCATTTTATTTTACTGCCTCCAATAATGCTAAGAACGATGCTGGTTCTAAGCTTGCTCCACCTACAAGAGCGCCGTCAATGTCGGACTCTGCAAGATAATCAGCAATGTTTTCAGGTTTTACGCTACCACCGTATTGAATACGAACTGCGTCTGCTGCTTTTTGAGATACAGCGTCAGCAACTTCTGCACGAATAACTGCACAAGTTTCGTTTGCATCAGCACTTGTAGAAGATTTCCCAGTACCGATTGCCCAGATTGGTTCGTAAGCAATAACAGATTTGATTACTTGTTCTTCCGTTAAACCAGCAAGCGCTGCACGGATTTGACCACGTACCCAAGTATCTGTTTGACCAGCTTCACGTTGATCTAATGTTTCACCACAGCAAATGATTGGTGTCATGCCGTGTTTGAAGATTGCGTGTGCTTTTTTGTTAATATCTTCGTCTGTTTCGTGGAAGTACTCACGACGTTCAGAGTGTCCAATAATAACATAAGATACACCTAAGTCAGCAAGTGCAAACGGGCTAATTTCGCCAGTGAAAGCACCTTCGTCTTCAAAATAACAGTTTTGTGCAGCTACGCGAAGATTAGTTCCTTCAGTAAGACGAACTAATTCTTGTAAAAATAGAGCCGGTGCAGCAACTACTGATTCAACAGCATCGCTTGATGGCACGTTATTTTTTACGTCTTCTGCAAATTGTCCTGCTTTTGCAGCAGTTTTGTTCATTTTCCAGTTACCAGCAATAATTGGTTTACGCATTTGGATAAACATCCTCTCGATATTAAAAATTATTTTTGGTTCAGCTTATTTGTCGCTAATAGAAGCAACACCAGGAAGCTCTTTACCTTCAAGATATTCTAAAGATGCACCGCCACCAGTGGAAATATGTGTGAATTTGTCAGCAAAACCTAAGTCCATAGCTGCTGCTGCGGAATCCCCACCACCGATGATTGTTGTTGCATCCGTTAAGTTTGCAATAGCTTCACAAACGCCAATTGTACCTTTAGCAAAGTTGCTAAGTTCAAATACGCCCATTGGACCATTCCATACTACTGTTTTAGCACCTTGAAGTTCTTTTGTGAATAAGTCAATTGTAGCTTGACCAATATCTAGTCCCATTTCATCAGCTGGAATGCTATCTGCACTCACTGTATGGAAAGGAGCATCGTTACTGAATTCTTTAGATACAACTGCATCAACTGGTAATACTAGTTTATCGCCAGCTTTTTCAAGTAAACCTTTAGCAAGTTCAACTTTATCTGCTTCTAGAAGAGATTTACCAATTTCTTGACCTTGAGCTGCCATGAAAGTGAAAGTCATTCCGCCACCGACAAGTACTTTGTCTGCTTTTGTAAGTAAGTTTTCGATAACACCGATTTTGTCAGAAACTTTAGCGCCACCTAGGATTGCTACTAGTGGGCGTGTTGGATTATCAACTACACCGCCGATGAATTTAATTTCTTTTTCCATCAAAAATCCGGCCGCTGATTCTAGGTTAGAAGCGATTCCAACGTTAGACGCGTGCGCACGATGAGCAGTACCGAAAGCGTCATTTACGAAAACGTCGCCAAGGCTAGCCCAGTATTTTCCAAGTTCTGAATCATTTTTGCTTTCTTTTTTACCATCAATATCTTCAAAACGTGTATTTTCAAAAAGAAGTACTTCGCCGTCTTTTAACTCATCAATTGCTTTTTCAAGTTCTGGACCACGAGTAGTTGGAACAAATTTCACTTCTTTTCCAAGTAATTCGCTTAAACGAGCGGCTACTGGACGAAGAGATTTTCCTTCTTTATCTTCTTCTGTTTTTACTTTTCCAAGGTGAGAAAATAGAATTGCTTTACCGTTTTGTTCTAAGATGTACTCAATTGTTGGAAGTGCGGCAACAATACGGTTGTCGTTAGTGATTTTGCCGTCTTTCATTGGCACGTTAAAGTCAACACGAACTAAAACTTTTTTGTCTTTTAAATCTAAATCAGTTACAACTTTTTTAGCCATTTAAAGTTCCTCCATTAATTTTAAAGGATTGGGGTCGCCCCCCGTTATTTCAGAAAATAAGCGGAAACAATAGTGTCTCCGCTTATTCTTGTTATTGCTGAAGTAACAAGCACTTCAGTAAAATTAATCTAGTAATTATTTAGCGATTTTTGCAAAGTATTCTAAAGTACGTACTAATTGAGCAGTGTAGCTCATTTCGTTATCATACCAAGCAACAGTTTTAACTAATTGTTGATCGCCAACTGTAAGCACTTTTGTTTGAGTTTCGTCAAATAATGAACCGAAAGTCATACCTTTGATGTCAGAAGAAACAACTTGGTCACTAGTGTAACCGAATGTTTCTGGATCAGAAGCTGCTTCCATAGCTGCATTTACTTCATCCACAGTAACTTTTTTATCAAGAACTGTTACTAATTCAGTAAGGGAACCAGTTGGAACTGGAACACGTTGAGCAGCTCCGTCTAATTTACCTTTAAGTGTTGGTAATACTTCACCGATAGCTTTAGCAGCACCAGTTGTATTAGGGATAATATTTTCGGCAGCAGCACGTGCACGACGGAAGTCACCTTTTGGATGTGGAGCATCTAATGTATTTTGATCACCAGTGTAAGCGTGAATTGTAGTCATTAGACCTTCAACAACACCAAATTTGACTTCTAAAACTTTAGCCATAGGAGCTAAACAGTTAGTAGTACAGCTTGCGCCAGAGATAACTGTTTCAGTTCCGTCTAATGTTTCATGGTTTACATTGTAAACGATTGTTTTCATGTCGCCAGTTGCTGGAGCGGAGATAACAACTTTTTTAGCGCCAGCTTTAATGTGTAATTCAGCTTTGTCTTGCGCTGTGAAGAAACCAGTACATTCTAGAACGATATCTACTCCTAGGTCGCCCCATGGAAGTTCTTCTGGGTTACGGTTAGCTAATACTTTAACTTCTTTACCGTTTACTTTGAAGAAACCATCATGTACTTCTACTTCACCGTCAAAACGGCCTTGAGTTGTATCATATTTTAACAGGTGAGCTAACATTTTAGCGTCTGTTAAGTCATTGATTGCAACAACTTCAATTCCTTCCACATTTTGAATACGACGGAATGCTAGACGTCCGATACGTCCAAAACCATTAATACCAACTTTAACTGTCATAAGTCAATTTCCTCCTTGAAAATAGTGTTTTTTTATTTCAAAAGGGTATTACTCCCTTTTAAAAGCGATTTTGCTGCTCCTTCATCCGTGATTAAAATCGTATTTTTCGGAGCGCTTTTCATATACGATTTGATTGCTTTGGCTTTCGATGTACCGCCTGCAACAGCGATAATGTGCGGAATTTGCGCTAAGTCTTCGAATTGAAGACCGAAAGTAGGGACCTTATGTACAACCTCGCCCTGCTCATCAAAATAATAACCAAATGCTTCACCAACGGCTTTACGACGGATGATTTTTTCAAGTACTTCTTCGCCGGTATGTCTGCGTTTCGCCATTGCGAGCGCATCACCTATGCCTAAGATAATAGCATTTGCGGATTGTACTAACCGTAAGCCTTCTTGAATTGCCGGTTCTTTCAGTAAAGAACGGTAGGCTTCTTCGCCAAGTTGTTCTGGAACATAAAGAACGCGGTGTTTCGTGTTTGTCTTCGTTGCCATCTTATCACAAATTGTATTCGCTTGATTGTCAAGGTCTTCACCAATACCTCCACGACCGGGAACGAAAAGTAGTTCTCTGCCCTTTGCGAAATCAGTTGTCATCATTTCGGCAACAGTTGCCATTGTAGAGCCGCCCATAACTGCGACGATGTTTCTTTTTTCGGTGAGCGCCATGTCTAATTGTTCTACCGCCACACGCCCCATTTCTTCGCGGACCCATGGTGTATCATCGCTATCACCTTGCACTACCAAGCATTTTTTGATTTGCAATTTCTTTGCTAATTGTTCTTCCATTGAATGTAACCCCGAAAGTTGGTTCATGACATTTTCTAAATCGCGAAAAACGACCAAACCTTCTTTTGTAACGGTCATCCCGGAAGAAGCAATTTCTACTAAACCTTGTGCTTTTAAAAATTCCACTTCGCCGCGCAGGACTCGTTCACTCATGCCTAACATTCCGGCAAGTGTTCGTCTTCCAACTGGTTCAGAAAAATAAATTGAGCGTAAGATTTGATAGCGTTTTTGCATAATCATTAAAACGTCGGGCAATAACTTTTTCTGAATGTTAATTAAGTCTGACATTTTTAATTGCTCCTCATCCTTGGACGCTTCACGACCCACTTAGTCATCTGACGTCCCGTTAGAACTAAAAAAAGTAGAGATAGAGGTTTACATAAACTTTCAAGACTATTAAACTAGCTACTTCAGCTCGTCAACAAAATGTCTCTCAATGAGTTTTTACCCCTTCTCTTTCTGCTTACGCTGGTGAATCTTTTTTTAATGTTCTTTAACTACCCTACGTTCCCTATTCTAACAGTCTTAGTAGAAATCTTCAAGTATTAAGTGGGACATTTATGAAATATTCACCTAAAGTTTACAATTAAATTTAAGAATGCAAACTTCTAACTAGGCTACACTAGTTGTTTTCCACCTCTATTAAAAATGAAACATGCTCTTGGTAATTTTTTTATTCTAAAAAGACATTTTTTGTCCCACAGCCTAGTTGTGAGGCAAAAAATGTCTTTAAAATCTTTTTCTTTTAGAAGATGATGGGATATTTAATTCCAAGCGGTATTTAGCGATAGCTCTTCTGGAAACTTGAATTTCTTTTTCTGCGAGCATATCCACTATTTTTTGATCCGAGAGTGGTTTTAATTTATCTTCTGCTGCTACGAATTCTTGTACTAGTTTTTTAATCGTCGTACTAGAGATGTCGCCAATGTTTTCGTTCTCAGCAGATTTTTTCTGTAAGCCAGATGCAAAAAAACGTTTTAGTTCATACACGCCGGTATTCGTTTCCATATACTTGCCATTTACCGCACGACTCACTGTAGACTCATGCACACCAAGTTCTTCTGCCACTTCTTTTAAAGTTAGGGGTTGCAAATGGGCTGAATTGTCGAGAAAGTAGGATTTTTGGTGACTTACGATTGCCTCACCTACTCTTTGTAATGTGTTTTCCCGTTGTTCAATTCCTTTTTTTATCCAATCAAATTCACCCGCTTTTTCACGGAGAAATTGGGCAACGTCTTTTTCTTCTGTTGCTCGCATTGTTTCATAATAAGCCTCTTGAAACCTGACTTGTGGCAGAAATTGTTTTGCTAGAGAAACGGCAAATTCATTTCCGTGTTGGAGTAAAATTAAATCAGGAACTACATATTGGACGCGTTCTGACTCAAACTCAGAGCCTGGTTTAGGGTTTAATGTTTGGATGTAGTCAGAAACTTCTTGAATATCTTGCAAACTAACGTCCATTTCTGATGCAATTTTTTTCCATTTTTTCTCAGCGAATTCTGTGAAGAATTTTTGGATGACATCGTAAGCAATATAAGGAGCATCAGGTGAACGTTCGATTTGGAGTAAAATACATTCTCTCGCATCCCTCGCTCCAACTCCAGCAGGTTCCATCCCTTGTAAAATTTCAAGTCCTTCTAAAACACTCGAATCATCCATCAGAAGTGCTGCACTAACATCTTTTAAATCTATTTGTAAATAACCATTGTCATTTAAACTTTCTATTAAATATAAAACAATAATTTTTTGGGTTTGCGTTATATCCATTAAATGTAATTGTTCTTTTAGCGCATCGGCTAGCGTCAACTTATTATCTGCTATTTGTTCTAACCAATCTGTATCATCAGAACTTCCAGTACTTCTACGGCTACTATAGGAAAAATCTGTTGCAAAATCCGAGCCTGGAATCACTTCTATTAATGGGTTCTCGAGTGCTTTATCTTCTAAAAATGCCACTAAATCAGCTGTCGCAAATTGAAGCATAGCAATAGACTGTGACAATTGTTGCGTCATATTTAATTTCAGCGATTGTTTTTGTTGTTGCTTTTGGACGAAATTAGATTCTAAACGCACATTAAAACCTCCATTAAAAATCAGTCTGATACTACTACCAAACTGAATTATATTCCATTTCTAGTCTTTATTATAACATGCCATTTTTCAAATTACAGCACATTCTATTTGAAAAAGCCCAAGCACTTCAACTAGTGCTTGGACTTTTTTATTTTGGTAAATGGTTTAAGAAATTGCGAAATGCAAATCCTTCTACTTCTTCTTTTGTATAGTGTTTCTCTAATGTTTGGAGGAAGCTTTGGTACTTACCGACATGTTCCAGTCCTTTGACATGATCTGGGATGCCATCAAAATCCGAGCCAAAACCAATGTTTTTTAAACCGCCAAGTTCACAAATGTGATCAATATGACGGATAACATCTTCCATATCCGCCACACCAGAATTTGTTGTGAAAAGCGGATGGAAAATAACATCAATCATCGCATCATGCTCTATCATCGCTTTAATTTGATCATCATCTAAGTTTCTTGGATGCGAACAAATTGCTTTAGCGCTCGAATGGCTGGCAATGACAAACTCAGCTTCATCTAAAGTTTCCCAAAAAGCTTTCACACTCAAGTGCGAAACATCCGTGAATACTTTTCTTTTATTCAAAAGATGGATAATCTCTTTCCCAAAACGGGTCAAACCTGCACCGCGTTCCTCCATAATCCCATCTGCTGCCAAGTTAGCATTATTCCAAGTTAAACCAACAGATAATACCCCGCCATCAAGCAATTGGGTTAATTTATCTAAGTCACGTCCAATTGGTTCAACGCCTTCTAAAGTCAACATTGCACCAATTTTATCTTCCGGCAGATTTTCTAATTCGCACCATTTCTTTATATGCTGAATCATTCCGCCTTTATGGAGAACATGTTGTTTAAAAATATTAACTTGCTCTACTGCTTTCTTCCATTTATTTTCAACAGGAACCTCTTCGTCAAGAAAAATGGCGAATCCTTGTAACAACATTTTAGCTTCTATAAGCCGTTCAAAATTCACATCAAGTTCTTTTGCATCTTGGAAAGTGTATTTTCCTTTTCCAGCCTGTAACTTATAAAGCGCATCACAGTGGGTATCAATTACTCTCATTTTCTGTCGTTCCTCCTTTTAGATACATCTATTATATACCTTTCAGAGGAATAGACAAGAAGTTTATTTAGGACATTATTATTTTGTCATTTTATGTTGTTTACCTGGCCAGAATGCCCATTTCCCGAGGAGTACGGTAATTGATGGAACAAGGAATGGTCGAACGATGAATGTGTCTAGTAACACACCAATCGCAGTAATTAAACCAAATTGTACTAATAACTGGATTGGTAGTGTGGTTAAGACACAAAACGTTCCCGCTAAAATTAAACCTGCAGAAGTAATAACCCCACCAGTTTGACCAACACCTTCTGTAATGGCTTTTCGAAGCGGCATTTTCTTACTATTTTTCCAAATACTAGAAATCATAAAGATATTGTAATCTTCTCCGAGGGCCACAATAAAGACAAAGGCATATAGTGGGATCAAGCCAGAAATAGCTTCTACTCCCATTGCATAATGGATAATGACCCAACCAAGTCCAAGTGCTCCAACGAATGAAAGTAGAACTGTTGCCACTAAGTAAAGCATTGCTGTAATTGAACGTAAATAACAAAGTAGTAAAATGGCAATCAAGGCAATCACGAGTGGGATAATTACTTTTTCATCATGTTGTGTCACTGCCCGGTCATCATATTGTGTTGCTGTTTGGCCAGCTATATAAACATCATTACCTTTATCAGCAGCGGCGCGAACTTTTGGTACGACATCCATTGCTTCATTGCTATAAGGATTGTCTTTCAAAATAAGTGTGTATTTTTGGTAACCTTTGCTTCGTTCAGGCCCAGTAACCGAAGCTACTCCATCCACATTTTCAAGCGAACTTTTCATTGATTCTTTGGAATTAACAACCACTTCCATCGGCGCGAGCATACCGGCACCGAAATGATCGCTAATTAGCGTGAAACCTTCTCGAGATGGCATGTCTTCGGGGAAAGTCGAAAGTGTATCATACGTATATTTGACTTGCGTCGTGAAAATCCCACAGCCAATTAGGATGATTAAAGTAATAATTAAAATACGCACGGGATGTTTTGCAGACATTTCACCAATTTTATGCCAAAAACGGTTTTCTTTGTGATGTTTCGGTGTCTTCCCTTTTTTCTTTGCACGAGCTTCTTCCATTTCTATTGTTCTTGGGACAAATGGCCAGAATGAAACACGACCAAATAAGCCAAGTAACGCTGGCACAAGTGTTAATGAAGAAATCATCATAATGAAAATCGCTAAACTAAAAGGTACGGCAAAGTTATGGAACGAACCATATTCGGCAGCTAAAAGTAGAAGTAGCGCCGCCATAACAGTCAAGCCACTAAGCGCAATTGCCCCAGCTGTCCCACTAAAAGCTTCTTTAAATGCTTGGAAACGATTTTTTTCTGTGTGTAAATGGCTTCGGAATCTAGCAATCAAGAATAAACAGTAATCTGTTCCTGCACCAAATAATAGTACGGTCATTATCGAGAGCCCTTGGGAACCGTATGTGATAATCCCTTCTTTTGCAAGCAAACCAAGAATCGGCGTAATTACTAAATAAGCAAACCCTACTGCAATCAGAGGAATTAATGCCAAAATTGGCGAACGATAAATAACTAATAAAAAGACTAGAACAAGTAGAACCGTCCCAATTAACAGTGAAACATCTGCGTCTTTAAATAATCCGCTCGCGTCCACACTGATACCTGCTGGTCCAGTTGTCCGAGCAACAAGTGTGTCATCAGCTGACACTTTCTTGGCAAAAGGATCTTCGCCAATTGTTTTTTTAGCAGTTGTTTCGAGTTGTTTAAAACTCTCAGCTAGCTGATCTGACGTCGCACTATCTTTCATAATAACGGTTTGAATAAAAGTGGTTCCATCTTTAGAAACTTGCTGTTTTAAGGCAACTGGCGGCATTTTATCATATGGAACTGCCATTTTTTGGAAGTCAACTGGGTTTTTAGTTAATTCTTTGCTGTATTTTTGAATATTAGCTAAATCAGCTGTGGTGAAGCCAGTTGAACGATACCAAGTAATAAGCGCTGGTGTCCCGTCTGTCCCAGCAAATTTATCATCAATTAGTTTTTGGGCGACCACAGAAGGCTCTGAACTAGGTAAGTCTTTCGCTGCATCGTCTTTGTAATCCGCAGCCTTTGGAAAGAACAACTGTAAAATTATAATAGCGATAATCCATAGACCTAGTGTTATAAACCGACCTTTCTTACCACCGACAAAACTGGCTATTTTACTTAAAAATCCGTCTTTCATTATAAATCCCCCTTTAGTTTGCTTATTTTTTCGTTTATCAATCGATAAGTGAAACACCAAAAAAAAGAAGCACTCTAAATTATACCTCTTTTTTACAAATGCCAAACATCATTAAATTAATTAATTCATCAATTTGTTCTGTAGTCGTTTGTTTTTGCGCGAAACTACCTTTGCTAGAAAACAGTGGGCTAATAGTCGATAAACAGTATCGCGCGGCTGTTTCAGAACTGATACCTGTGCGCAACTCTCCTGCATTTTCTAAGCGCTCAAAAAATTGTTGAAACGGCATTAAATATGTTTCTTGCCATAACTTATATAGTAAAAACTGATTTTCCGGCTTCATTTCATTAAGAATATCGTGAATCATTAGTAAAATATTGGTTGGATGTTCTTCAATTAACATAATCAACATATCATGTAACTGCTCTTCTTTCGGCTTATTCAATTGTAAAATCGGATGCATTTCCACCTGAATGTTCTGCGTCAGTTCACGAACTACCTCAATATAAAGTGATTCTTTATCTTCAAAATGGTGATAAAGTGCCGGTTGGGTAATTTTGGCGATTTTAGCAATTTCTCTTGTTGAAACTGCCCGGTAACCTTTTTCCATGAATAAGTCTCTTGCTGTATCGAGAATTTTTCTTCTTGTTATTCCTAGTTCTTCTGCCCGAGTGCGTTTCTTTTCCATCATTACCCCACCTTTCTTATTGGTTTGTAGTCAGTAGTTGTATGTTTTTATCAATTAATTTTTGTAAAGTTTCTTTGTGCCATTTCCGTCCGAAAACTCGTTTACTTACAAGATATTTCCCTTCTTCTAGTTCGCCATCCTCCGTTACTGCACGGATAAATAAACGGTACACCAATTTCTTTTTAACTAGCGCAATTTGCTGAATCGTTTTTGCATCTAAAAAGTGCATTTCTGCGTCACTTAATTTGAAAACAAATGTAAAAATTCCAGCTTCCGTAAAGGCTAGAATAAGCGAGTGGCGTCCTCGCATATGAGGTCCTGCATATAAAAAATCAATTGTTTGAACGTTCAAATGATTATCTTCACTATATGTTCTTACTTCTTTTTCTAACCGTTCTTTCAAACTAGCAGCCAAAATAAGCGCCTCCCTTGCTGATTTATATTTTACCAGAAAATGCTGGGTTGAAGTAGACTAATTTTGGCAGAAAGTTAAATAGACAGTATAAATATTTTACAATCGCAATCGGCGGTTATCTCTGAGTTTTACGTATAGTCTCTTCTAACTATCATTTCTATATGGGAAGTTTAAAAAATAAAAACATCTTACAAATGAGCTTTCGCCAAATGTGAGATGTTTTTTATGCTCTCGGAGGGATTAATATATGTTGATATATAGCCATTCAGGATACGCTTGCCACAAATTTCGTCACAAACATTTTATGTGTTTGTAAATGTTATTTATTTTTGCATTGTAGTAAATATTCATTATAAATAGTATTTATATCAAGATGTTTTTTCTCAAGGTTTTTATAAAATGATTTTAATTCATTTGTTTCAAGTAGTTCAGAAAAGATTTTTTCAACACCTATTCTTTTTCCTTCGACGTAACAAATATATTTAAAATTATTAAAGCTATATACTCTCATGTCATAACCTCGCAGAAAACAATATCTTCTATATTAATGTCAATTATTCGTTCGTCAAATCTTTCAAGCTGCACAATATGTTTTTCATAGTCTAAAACCATACTTGTATCGCACGCACATGATGATTATTCTTTAAAAACAGTACTTCTATTAATCAATAGCGCTTCATTCCTTCTGCTAACACTATTGAATGTTCTAAAATATCATCCATTAAATTATACATTTTCGTCACCTCTTGAAAACATTATAAGAACAAGCGTTCCTATAATCAAGAGATAATACAATTTACTTTCTTTTCTCAAGCATAAAAAGCATGCTGTTTAGCATGCTTTTTATGTTTGAACACTATTATCTAGTTGATTGTATTCCCGCTCGTATCACCTTAATAATCCAAGCTATAAAAAGAATAAAGCCGTTTATTACAACTGTCATAAGTAGAACTCCAATAAGCATTTGTATGCTCATTTCTGTAGCTTGAACCAGTAAGACAGAAAATATTACTAGAAAAAGAATAGATTCTATAAGAATAAATTTTTTCATGTTAAACCTCCTATTTAAGTACACTTGATTTTGAAATCGTACCATTCTGATTGCACTCTACATTTACTCTTACATATTTTTCTTGTACAGTCCAGCCATATCCTTTTACAGCTAGTCCCCAGCTACACATACCTTGTTGATACACAACCCTCTTCTTGCTGCTTGGTTTTTGAACACCATTTTTCTTGTCGTAACAACTCCACATACCACCCGTAAATGATTTCTTGATGTAATTTTCAGTTGTTTGTGCAGTCACTTTTGATCCATTATAAGTAAATTTTGCAGCAATTTTAGCAGTAAATAGTTTTGGTCCTAACCATGAATAAGCCGTTCTAGAATGGCTAGCTGATTTAGTTTTAGAACTTGCCGCAAGAACTTCTTTTCCAAAAACAAATGACTTCACATTATTTGAAATACTTGAAAAAAGATTTTCATTCGTTTCTTCTTCAATCAGATTAGCGTCTTCAGCTCCAGTAGCATCTCTTTCTTCACTTTCTTCTACTTGAACTACTTCAACCCCAGCCCCATTAAATGAAATACTAGTTTCATTATCAATTTTATATTCGTTATCTAAAGCTTCCCCGCTATTAGTTACTAGCACCGCGTCTTCAGGATTTAACTCTTCTTCTTGCAACTTATTTCCAACAACATTATTTTCACTTTCCAAGTATTCTACTACTATTTCCTTTACATTTTCTGGATTAGTTTTTGCTTCATTTATTAGTTCCTTTTCATTTTTAATTTGTTCCTTTAATTCTTTCCCTGAAAGCTCTAAAATCTCTACTTTAGTCTCAGGGTTATTTGTAGCTTCTTCCGCTTGTGTAACAGTAGAAACCGGTCCCAATACTGTAAGTAAAGTTATACCTACTATACTACATATTCCGAATATTTTTTTCATGTCACTATCTCCCTTTGCAAGTTGTATTGATCACTATTACCCTACCATAAGAATTCAATGTATAACCAAAAATGTAATGAAACGCCCGATTCTTGTCATGAACGACCAAAAATAAGAGTTATTTAGATTTTTTATTACACAATTCGTGTAATATTGTGTTTTTAGTCGCAAATTATTACCCAATACAAGTTATTATTCAAAAAACCTAAAAGTTATTAACTCATAATAAATCTGCTTGTAATAATCATCCCATAGGTGTTTTTTGTATCTAGTAATTTCATTTAGATTGAAGCATCATACTCTAGTACCGACGTTAGAGATTTACTCGCATGTATTTGAACTTCACAAAACAAAAAAGCGTTATAAACATTGTATTACCAATGTTTATAACGCTTCAACTTATGCCCTCGGAGGGAATCGAACCCCCATTTTAAGAACCGGAATCTTACGTGCTATCCGTTGCACCACGAGGGCTTTATGTACAAAGAAAATATTTACCGTACGAATAACAATTATAACGAAATTCGTATGTTTTTACAAGCTTTATTTTGAATGAAGAAGCCAGCGCACCTTATGATGCGCTGGCTTCAATAGTTAATTTACCGCTATCCAAATAGAAGAACTAGCTGGTTTTTCACCTCGAACCCACCATTTTGCTTGGTAGATTTTACCGTTGTATGAAACTTTTTCTCCACCATTATAGGCTTTTTGGGCGTTCCAAACTGGTATTTCGGTGCTGTTTGATTTCCATACATCACTCGTATCTGGTGCATTACCTTTAGTCCACCATTTCGCTGTGTAAGCTACCCCATTATAATAAATTTGATCGCCTGCATTATAAATTCGATCAACTTTCCATGTATTCATTGGGTCTAGCGTTTTAGTTTTGGCAGTGATTTCATTACTTACTCGTGAACGATTACCAGATGTATCAACTGCGTATACTTTGTAGCTATAGCTTGTGTCATTTGCTAACTTTGTATCTTCAAACATCGTGGAAGTCGTGGTTGCGATTTTCGTATTATTTCGATATAGTTCATAATTTTTCACTTCAACATTATCCGTTGAGGCTTGCCAACAAAGTGCAATAGTAGTGTCTGATTGTGCATGTGACATTAAACCTTTTGGTGCTGTTGGAGCTTCGTTATCAACGGCTGGCGCTTCCTTTGTTGTTAATTTAGCGCTGTTACTAAGTGATGATGTATTACCAGAAAAATCTTTTGCGCGCACTGTATACGTATAGTTTGTATTGTCTTTTACAGTTGTATCTTCGTATACGGCAACTTGACTTTCCCCGATTACTTTTCCATCACGTAAAATTTCATATCCCTTAATTCCTACATTATCCTTAGAACCAGTCCATGTTAAACTTACTTTTTTAGCAGTGGTTGTTCCTGTTAAATTAGTCGGTTCAGTAGGTGCTTCATTGTCTACAATTGGTTCAATATCAGAATTAATGATGTTTGCGTCGATAACTTGGTAAAATGCATTTCCAGTATCCGCAATAGACCAAACACCTAAAATAACATAATAACCAGAACGATCATTTGGAATCGTTATTTCTTGTCTTGTTAATTTATCAGGTACGCTACCATCAGCTGTAATTGTTGCTAATGGTTCAAAGTCCGCTCTTGTTAATGGCTTGTTTGGGTCCCAACCTTTTTTGGTAATAAAATAATCCCAACTACTTGTTCTATGTGGCGCTGTTAAAGTCCATTCTACAGTTAATGGGCCTGATTCTATATCTACTTTTGCCCATCGATCTTGTGTTTGTGCATCTAACAGTGAGTATTTTCCTCCGCCTGCAATTTTGCCATCAGCAGGACCACTTGCTGGAAATCCTTTTGGTGCTTCTACGCTTTGTGGCTCGTACTGTGCTGCTCCAACTCCCGTATTAACCCCTTGATTAGCTAAATATACTCGGCTTGCTGGTTTAGATATGTATCCATGAGCAAATGCATTTGTTTCGAAAAGTACGATAGATAATATAACAACAGCAAAAAACATTCCGACTTTTAACAATTTATTCATGATGCACCTTCCTTTCAATATAGTTCATTATACCTTTTTGTTAAATTTTTTAAAAATAGTTTGCTACAAACTTTATCATTTGACCTAATTTGACCATTCGTGTATGATATAAACAAAGCTAATTTAAAATCTACAATTTAACAGGAGGAATCTGATATGAACTTAATTCCAACAGTAATTGAACAAACTAGCCGCGGTGAACGCGCATACGACATTTATTCTCGTTTATTAAAAGACAGAATTATTATGTTAGGCTCTGCAGTTGATGACAATGTGGCTAACTCCATTGTTTCTCAATTATTATTCTTAGATGCTCAAGATCCTGAAAAAGATATTTTCTTATATATCAACTCTCCAGGAGGAAGTATTTCAGCTGGGATGGCCATTTACGATACGATGAATTTTGTTAAAGCTGACGTACAAACTATCGGTATGGGTATGGCTGCTTCGATGGGATCATTTTTACTAACTGCTGGTGCATCTGGTAAACGTTTTGCTCTTCCGAATGCAGAAATTTTGATTCACCAACCACTAGGCGGTGCTCAAGGTCAAGCAACTGAAATCGAAATTGCTGCTCGTCACATTTTGAAAGTCAAAGAACGTATGAATACTATTATGGCTGAAAAAACAGGGCAAACTTATGAAGTAATTGCTCGCGATACAGATCGTGATAATTTCATGACTGCTCAAGAAGCAAAAGATTATGGTTTAATTGATGACATCATCGTTAACAAATCTGGCTTAAAAGGCTAATTATTAAAAAAGTGGGCTTGTAAATCAAGCCCACTTTTTTTGTCTTATTTTAAACGTAGCGTAGAATGTTTTCTTCCATAAAACATATAAACAATAATCCCTAGTACAAACCAAACGCCAAATGCAATCCAAGTTGTTTTAGATAGATTAAGCATTAAGTATACACAAAGTAAAAATGAAAGTGCTGGTACTACTGGATAAAACGGTGTCTTAAAGCCTTTTTGATTAAGCTCTGGATTGCGACGTAAGAAGAAAATTCCAACAGAAACCATTGCAAAAGCAAATAGCGTTCCGATATTAATTAACTGTGCTAAATCTTCCATTGGCACTGTAGAGGCAATTAAGCCCATCACAGTTGCAAAAATCATTGTATTTCTAACAGGTGTATCATTTTTGCTAATTTTTGAGAAAGATTTTGGTAGTAAGCCGTCACGTCCCATTGCAAACAATAACCTTGTTCCACCATAAGACATTACAAGTACGACGGTTGTCATTCCTACAATAGCTCCAACTGAAAGCAAACCTGCAATCCAGTTTTGATTAATAGCTTGAAGTGCAAAAGCAACTGGTGCACTAACTCCAACTAAATCAGTGTATGGTACCACCCCAGTTAAAACTGCTGATAATAAAATATAAAGTAATGTACAAACTGCTAAAGAAGAGATAATCCCGATTGGCATATTTTTTTGCGGATTTTTCACTTCTTCCGCTGCGCTAGATACGGCGTCAAAACCAATATAAGCAAAGAAAACAGTAGAAGCTCCTGTGATTACCCCTTGTACTCCAAATGGTAAAAACGGCGTCCAATTATCTGGCTTCACATAAAACGCACCAACGATAATAAACAAGACAACAACAGCAATTTTCACTAAAACCATTATATTATTTACTCTCGTAGATTCGCGAATTCCAAAACTTAGTAGAATACCAATAACCATAACTACTACAAAAGCGAGTAAATCAAAGTAAGTACCTGCACTTGGGTTATAAGCAGAAGATATAACTGTTGGAATGTGTAAATCAAAGCCCGCTAATAAGCTCTTCATATAAGATGACCAACCACTTGCAATCGCTGCAACCGCAAGACCATATTCCAAAATAAGCGACCAACCGAGAATCCATGCAATTCCTTCTCCAAACACGTGATAACTATATGTATAAGCGCTACCTGCAACTGGCAATTTTGAAGCGAATTCCGAATAACAAAGAGCTGCCAAACAACAAGCAATTCCTGCAATAATAAATGAAATAATAATTCCTGGTCCTGCTATGACAGAAGCTACCTGCCCTGGAAGAATGAATATTCCTCCCCCAACAACCGCTCCAACCCCAAGCATCGTCAAATCAAATGCCCCTAAGGTTTTGTTTAAATGATGTTTATCTGTCGCTGGGTTATGAAAACTCTTTTTTCTGAAAAAAGAATTAACTTTCGTCATAAAAATCCCTCCTACTTATATTCCAATTTTCAGTTAATTTATTTGTGTATTTTTAAACTAACTAGAAAACTATTATTCATACTACCATAAACACGCTAAAAAATATACCTCATATCTACAACTTTATTTAAAATGTAAAAAAGCTTGAAGACCACAATCTGTAATCTTCAAGCTTCAGCAATTTATTTCCAAGCACGCGAATACTGTTTCGGCGCTTCGATTGTTTCACCTAATGTTTCAGCAGCCTCTTTGGCAAAATAAGGATTTCGTAATAATTCTCGACCGATGATAATTAAGTCTGCTCTTTCGTTGCATAAAATCTCCTCTGCTTGCTCACCTCGTGTAATAAGTCCAAGCGCTCCAGTCGCAATGCCAGCTCCGCGACGAATCCCCTCAGCAAATGGTACTTGATAACCTGGGAAAACTGGTGGCGCTACATTAACTAAACCACCTGTACTCACATCAATTAATTCTACACCATCTGCTTTCATCCATTTTGCAAAAGGAATATGGTCTTCTAATTGCAAGCCCCCATGTGCATAATCAGTAGCGGAAACTCGAACAATAATCGGTCCGTCCCATACTTCTTTTACTGCCTTAATAATATCACTTAAAATTTTATAACGATTGCCAGCAGGCCCGCCGTAATTATCTTCACGACGGTTTGTAATTGGGGAAAGGAACTGATGAATTAAATAACCGTGCGCTGCGTGAAGCTCGATTACATCAAAACCAGCTTCCTTAGCCCTGTACGCAGCCCGTTTAAAATCAGCAACCACTTCTTTAATTGCTTCTTTCGTAAGTTCTACAGGTTTAGCAGATTTCTCGTCAAAGGCAATTGCAGAAGGAGCCACAATTTCACCTGGTAAAACTGCTTTTCGACCAGCGTGTGCTAACTGTATACCTGCTTTTGCCCCGTGGTTATGAAGGCCATCTACTAACCGTTTTAAAGCTGGTACTTGCTCGTCATTCCATAAACCTAAATCAAATTCAGAAATTCTACCTACTTCTTGAACCGCAGTAGCCTCTAATATCACAAGCCCGGTACCGCCAGCTGCTCTTGAAACGTAATGCGCAAAATGAAAATCTGTTGCAATCCCGTCTTTATTTTCTACTGAATACATACACATTGGCGACATAACAATTCTGTTTTTTAGCGTTACATCTTTTAATTTATATTCTGAAAATAATTTTGACATTCTAATTCGCATCCTTTTCTTTTAATTAACTATTGCTAACTTTTAACCCAACTTGCGCTGGAGTTTCACCGCTTCTAAGTCGTTCGGCAATTTGATCCAGTTTGCGAAGACGATGGTTAATGCCTGATTTACTTACCTGCCCAGTTGTTAGCATTTCACCCAACTCTTTTAAAGTAACATCTTCATTCGCAATCCGAAGTTCGGCAATTTCGCGCAACCGATCTGGTAAAGCTTCCAGCCCAACTGTTGACTGGATATACTTAATATTATCAATTTGCCTTACAGCAGCGTTAATCGTTTTATTGAGATTCGCTGTTTCACAGTTAACTAACCTATTTACCGAATTTCGCATATCACGCATAATCCGAACATCTTCAAAATGAAGAAGCGCACTAGTTGCACCAATAATGCTTAAGAATTCCGTAATTTTTTCTGCTTCTTTCAAATAGGTAATAAAACCGTTTTTTCGTTCAAGTGTTCGCGCATTGAGATCAAATTGATTCATTAAAGCACAAATCGCCTCATTGTGTTCTTCATAAACAGAAAAAATTTCTAAATGATACGATGAAGTTTCTGGGTTATTAACTGATCCACTTGCCAAAAAGGCTCCACGTAAATAAGCACGTTTGGCGCTCCTCTTCTTAACAAATCCCCTATCAATCGACTTCGTAAACGTCATTGGGGGTTCAAGAATTCGTAAATCCTCTAAAATCCCTCGCGTGCCAGACTTTAGTCGCACAATATAAACATTATTTTTTTTAAGTTTCATTTTGCGACGTACTAAAAGTTCAATTGGCACTTCATACAAATCTTTTAGTAATTGGTACATTCGCCTAGCTATAGCTGCATTCTCCGTTTGGACGTCCATTATAACTAATTGATTCGAAAACGAGATGGCGCCATTCATTCGAATAAAAGCTGCGAGTTCCACTTTTGCATCGCTATCACTTACGTCCATATGGGTTAATTCTTTCTTTGTTTCCGATGCAAATGACATGGCTTACTCACTCCTTTTCATTAATTTTATTAGGTAACATTGCTAAAAGCGCGTCCGCCACCTTATCAGCAGCATGACGCACAAGTCCGTCTTCTGTAGAAAGAAAATCTTGATAAATAGCTTCTACTCCAAGTTTTTCCATTTCTTCCGCATTATGCTCCACTTGCGCCACATCTTCAGGAAATAGTAATTCTTTTGGAACAGTTGTAGTGTTAATCAACGTTTTATCGATAAAAGATTTACCAACATGTTCGTGAATGACTTTGATATGATCCGCATCTGAGAAAAAGTCTGTTTCCCCAATTTGCGTTAAAATGTTCGTAATGTATACTTTCTGGGCTTTACTTGCTGTAATTTCTTCAGCTAATTCTTCTAATAATAAATTAGGTAAAATACTTGTATATAAGCTTCCAGGACCAATAACAATCAAATCGGCTTCTTTGACTGCTTCTACTGCTGTTGGATAAGGTTTTACATTTTCGGGTTCTATAAATACTCGGTTAATATGTTTGCCTTGAAGTGGAATAAGCGACTCACCGTGAACAATTGATCCATCTTCCATTTCTGCATTTAAAATAAGCGGTTGGTCGGTTGCTGGAATGACCTTACCACGAATTTTAAGTACAGTAGCAAGAACATTTATTGCATCAACGTAACTATCATTAAGTTGCGATAATGCCGTCAAAATCAAGTTACCAATTACATGACCTGATAAATCACCATCTACAGCAAAACGATATTGGAACAAGTCTACTACGCGCGGATCAACATTAGATAAAGCAAGCATGACGTTACGAATATCTCCAGGAGGAAGAACGTCCATTTGTTCGCGAATTTTACCAGAACTACCGCCATCATCAGCAACTGTAACAATCGCTGTTAAATGAATCTCTTTTTTCTTAAGTCCTTTTAAAATGACTGGGAGACCTGTTCCGCCGCCTATAACGACTACTTTTGGCTTCGTTTCTTTGCTCATATTAGCGTTCCTTTCTACGTTTCATATCTCGGTGTGAAATCGTTGTTTCATATTTTTGCTGGATTGCTTTACCAACATATTCTGTTAAAGCAACAGAACGATGCTGTCCTCCCGTACATCCAATTGCAATCACAAGCTGGGTTTTTCCTTCTCGTTTGTAAAAAGGAAGAGTAAACATTAATAAATCAACTAATTTATCTAAAAAGGCCCCTGTTTCTGGCCATTTCATCACGTACTCATAAACATCTTCATCAAGCCCTGTTAGCGGGCGCATCTTATCAATATAATGCGGATTTGGTAAGAAACGAACATCAAATACTAAATCTGCATCAATAGGAATGCCATATTTAAACCCAAAAGACATTAATTGGACATTGAAAACATCCTTGTCTTCTGTTTGAAATTCATTGTTAATTCGTTCTCTAAGTTCACGCGGCGCCATATTAGAAGTATTAATGACTAACTGTGAGCGCCCTTTTAAATCACTAAGCAGTTCACGCTCAGCATTAATTCCATCAAGCACAGAACCATTAGGCTCCAGTGGATGGTGGCGGCGTGTTTCTTTATAACGCGAAACAAGCACCTTATCATCAGCCTCTAAAAAGAGAATTTTCGTTGTTATAAAATTGGTATTATCTAATTCATCTAGCGCTGGTTCAATGGAATCAAAAAACTCACGACCGCGAAGATCCATTACGAGCGCGATTTTATCCATTTTATCGCTTTCTTTCATTAACTCCCAAAATTTCGGAAGTAAACTTGGCGGTAAATTATCTACACAAAAATAACCGAGATCTTCTAAAGACTGCATTGCAACTGTTTTTCCTGCCCCAGACATCCCAGTAATAATTACTAACTTTAATTGTTTAGAAGCCATTTCTGCCTCATCCTTTCGCACAAATAATATCTATCTTTTATTTTAGCACACTTCCCACTAGAAAATCCCGGAAAAGTCTCTAAATAGAGTTTCCGGGATTTTTCTTTTTTAAGCCTCGATATGTTGCATTAAATCAGCTTTTACTTTTTCTAATTTTGTTGTACTTTCTTCTTTACTTTCACCACGAATACTAAAGTAGAATTTAATTTTTGGTTCTGTCCCTGATGGACGTAAGCAGAACCACGAACCATCTTCAAAATAACATTTAATTACATCTGCTGTTGGTAAATGAATTTCTCCAGTTTTACCTGTTTCAATCCAAGTAGTTTCACTTCTTAAATAATCTTCCGCGCGCTCAATTCGGAAGCCGCCCATACTAGTAGGAAGTTGCTCTCTAAAGCCACTTGTAATTTCTTTGATGCGCTCTGATCCATCTTTTCCACTTAAAGTAAGCGAAACTAAATCTTCTTTATAATAACCAAATTCAGCATAAATTTGTTCTAACTCTTCTAGCAAAGTCCGCCCTTCCGTTTTGCTCACAAGGGCCACCTCAGAAATCGCGAGAACTGCCTGAATCGCATCTTTATCACGCGTAAATGGCTTAACCATATAACCATTACTTTCTTCATAACCAAATTCAAAAGTATGCTTACCAGTTTCCTCAAAATGCTTGATTTGTTCTGCGATAAATTTAAATCCTGTTAAAACTTCAATCATTTGTACGCCGAAGTCTTTCGCGATTTCTGTTCCAAGATTACTTGTTACAATTGATTTTAAAACAGCCGCATTTTCTGGTAGTTCATTTTGCGCTTTCTTTTGCTTTAACAAATAATGTAAAATAATCGCGCCAATTTGGTTTCCAGATAAAACTTCGTATTCCCCGTCATTATTCCGTACTGCAACTCCCAAACGGTCAGCATCCGGATCAGTTCCTACTAATATATCACCATCATGTTTTTTGCCATATTCAATTGCGAGCGAAAATGCTTCTTTGTTTTCAGGATTAGGTGATTTTACTGTTCCAAAATCAGGATCATTTACAAATTGCTCTTCTACCTTAATAATATCCGTAAAACCAACACTCTCAAGCGCAGGAACACCGAGAATTCCACCAGTACCATGAAGCGGGGTGAAAACAATTTTCAAATCCTCACCACGTTCTTGAACAAGCTCTTTATTTACAATAACCTCTTTTAATTTTTCTAAATATGGACGGTCTACCTTTTCACTAATCACCTCAAGTAAACCATTTTCAATTAAGTCAGCTTGCTTTGCCACTTCTACAGAAAAAATATCTTCTACCGCATTTATGTAATCAATTACCGCACTTGCACCTGTTGGAGGCATTTGTCCGCCGTCTTCTCCGTAAATCTTGTAGCCATTATATTCAGGCGGATTATGGCTTGCTGTAATAACAATCCCCCCAAATGCATTTAAATGACGTACTGCAAAAGAAAGTTCTGGTGTTGGTCGAAGTGCATCAAAAACGTAGCTTTTCACACCATGATGTCCAAGTACCGCTGCCGATTCAAAAGCAAATTCGCGTGACATATGTCGAGGATCATACGCAATTACTATCCCACGTTTCTTAGCCTCTTCACCGTTCTCCGCCACAAACTGCGCCAATCCTAAAGACGCCTTACGAATAGTATAGATATTCATCCGGTTGGTTCCAGCACCTAGTACACCACGCATTCCAGCCGTTCCAAATTCCATATTACGATAAAAACTATCTTCAAGTTCTTTTTCATTTGCTTCCATATCCGTTAATTGTGTTCGTATTGTGCTATCTAATTTATCATTCGCAACCCATTTTTGATATTCCTCTTGCCAATTCATTCTCTACACTCCTTCATTTAGAACTCTTTAATTAAAATTTATCAGCTCTCCACTGTGAAACGAAAAGCTGTCCTAGATGTAAAAGGCTTTTCTGGCCGAAGTACAATATCACCAAATCCATCATGGTTAATCGCATCCACTAAACCTTGTGTTTCCATTGTTATGCCAGCATATTTTGGTACAGCTCGCCCATCCATCTCAAAAGAGCCGTCTAAACTATTTGCTGTATATACTAATACCGCATCAGATTCGGTTTCCATTTCCAAGCGCCGCCCTGACTTTGGATCAAACAAAACTGCATCTGGACGACCATTTTCATGTTTTAAAATAAACGCATGATCCAGCCCCGCTCCAACTAATTTTACTTGCTGATCCTGACTTTGTGTAATCTCCGCTACTTCACGACCTGCACGCAAATCAAAGATAATATTTTCCACTGAGCGCTTTTCCCCAATTGGGAGGGACTCCTCATCTATAGGCAGGAATCTGTCACTATTAATCCAAAGCTGATGCCGTAAAATCGTCGAACCGACTTCTCCACTCAGATTAAAATAAATATGATTGCTCGGATTATAGATGGTCGATTGATCGCTTTTCGCTTCGTAATCAATCAGCCATTCATTTTTATTATTTAACGTATAAGTCATTTTCGCGTCGATATTTCCTGGATAGCCATTTTCCCCGTTCACCCAGCAGTATTCAAAAGTCATCACAATTTGATCAAGACCTTTTTCCACTGAAACATCCCAAAGCTTCTTACTAAAATTAAGTTTACCTCCATGACGATGGTTAGCGCCTTCATTTTGCGTTAATTGAATTTTCTTACCATCCAAAGAAAATTGTCCTTTGGTAATACGCCCAGCCACTGGGCCAAGTGTTGCGCCAAAGTATGGCGAATAGGCTAAATAATCCTCTAAATTCGAAAAGCCTAGACTAATATTAGCAAATTCACCAAATTTATCTTTCGTTTCAATAGAAGTAACAATCGCACCATAATTTAAAACGCACATTTTCATCCCGTGATCATTTATCAGCGTCCACTGCCACACATCATTTTCTTCAAACAACCCGAAATGTTCTTTTATTACTTTGATATAAACCACATTCTTTCGTAGTTATTAATAGCCATTGGGATGTGACACGTGCCATTTCCAAGCAGTCGCAATAATATCTTTCACATCTGTATAAGTCGGTTGCCAGCCAAGGATTTCATGCGCTTTATCGCTAGAAGCTATTAAAGTCCCCGGATCTCCTGCACGACGTGGTACCACTTCAGCTGGAATTTCTTTTCCTGTTACACTTCGAGCCGCTTCAAGCATTTCTTTCACAGAAAAACCATTACTGCTACCAAGGTTGAAAATATTACTTTCTCCCCCATTTTTTAGGTATTCTAGCGCTTTAATATGCGCGTCTATCAAATCCTCTACTTGAACGTAATCACGAATACATGTACCATCAGGTGTATTATAATCATCCCCATAAATTGCTAGTTTTTCTCGTTGACCAAGAGCAACTTGTAAAATAATTGGAACTAGATGCGATTCTGGTTTGTGGTCTTCCCCGATTGAGCCATCCGCTTTTGCACCAGCTACATTAAAATAACGTAATGCAACAAATTTCATGCCGTACGCTTTATCGCACCATTTCATCATTTTTTCCATCATTAGCTTTGTATCGCCGTAAGTACTTTCTGGGTTTGTTGGCATATCTTCCGTAATTGGCACACGTTCTGGTTCGCCGTATGTAGCCGCGCTTGAAGAAAAGACAATATGCTTCACAGCAAATTGCTCCATCACCTCTAAAACGATTTGCGTACCGTAAACATTATTATTCAAATATTCTAAAGGAACTTCCATTGACTCACCAACAAGCGAGCTCGCGGCGAAATGAACCACACTATCAATAGATTCTTTTTCAAAAACAGTGCTTAAAAAAACTTTATCCCGGATATCACCTTCATAAAATTTTGCTTTTTTGTGAATAGATTCTTGATGGCCTGTTCCTAGATTATCTACCACAACTACCTCATAGCCACGATTAATCAATTCATCTACTGCGTGAGAGCCAATATAACCCGCTCCGCCAAGTACGACAACGCTCATCATTTATCTCTCCTAACTGGTCTTTGTATTTCATTTTACACTACTCAGGACTATGTAGTCACGCAAAAAAATGGACCTAAGATAAATAATCTTTAGATCCATTTTTGTTTTTTATTATTTAGCTGCTTCTGCTTCCAAAGCTTCTTTTAATTCTTCCACATATTTTTGCGCATTTTGTCCAGCAAGTCCGCCGTCGCCTGTAGCTGTTACAATTTGGCGTAAGCTTTTCGCACGAACATCCCCCGCTGCAAAAATACCAGGAAGATTTGTACGCATTTCCTCATCTGTTACAATGTAGCCTTCATCGTCTGTAATACCTAAATTTAAAAATGCTTTCGTAAGTGGAACAAGTCCAACATAGATGAAAACACCATCCACTGGCATAATCGATTCTGAACCATCCACAGTAGAAACAAGTTTTGCACCTGTTACTTTTTTGCCGTCGCCAACAATTTCTTCTACTGTACTATTCCAAATGAAATTAACTTTTTCATCTTTAAAAGCACGATCTTGTAAAATTTGTTGTGCACGCAATTTATCACGACGGTGTACAATGGTTACTTTATCCGCATAACGAGTCAAGTAAGTCCCTTCTTCAACAGCAGAGTCTCCGCCGCCCACCACGATTAATTCGCGATTTTTGAAGAACGCTCCATCACAAACTGCACAGTAAGAAACACCGCGTCCGCTAAGCTCTTCTTCACCAGCTGCGCCAAGTTTACGATGTTCAGCTCCAGTTGCAATAATAATCGCCCGAGCTTTATATGTTTTCGACCCAGCCGTTACAGTTTTATATTCTTTTCCGTCAACAACTTCTTTAATATCGCCATAAGCATATTCAGCTCCAAATTGTTTCGCACCGCTAAGCATCTTGTCGGATAAATCCGGTCCTAAAATACTGTCAAAGCCAGGATAATTTTCTACTTCTGCCGTATTTACCATTTGTCCGCCTGGTACGCCACGTTCAATCATTAATGTATCTAAATCTGCACGGGAAGTATATAAAGCTGCTGTCATTCCAGCAGGTCCCGCTCCTATAATAATCACATCATAAATTTTTTCTTCACTAGCCATTCTTTTTGCCCTCCTCGTTTATGTGTATACAATAGTTAGCCTAAATTAATCCTAATACGGAATAGCAAAAAGGTCTATTTATCTGCTCAGAACTTGCTCAATATCCCTTGCACACTTGCTGCATTCAAATTCATCTATTGAATCGAGTTTTATTTCAGGTAAGAAAATCTTTGCAATCGCGCTAGCAACCGTTTCGATTGTATAACGACCAAGAATTAACTCTTTTCTATTTTCCATCAATACTAATGAAAAAATCGTTTCATATAAAGAATAGTTTTCTTTATTTAGTAAAAACCCTTTTTCCCGTAACATATTCATTGCTTTCATAATTAAATAGCAATTCTGCTCTACGTTTCCATCTGGAAAATAATCAAAATCGGTAAACATTAAATGCTCCATATATGACCAACTGCTCATGTCAAGAAGCGGATGAAATAGGACGAATTCCGGTCGGTTACCTGAGACAGACATTGCGTAGACGCCAAGGAGATGTGTGATATCCTTTTCGGCTTGAAGCATTTCTAAAACTAAACGAGTATCACTAGTTAAATCCGCTTCTTGCTCCCAAGGAAATCTAGTATCTTCATATAAATCACACTCTAAAAAAGAATGCCAAAACATTTTCGCCTCTTCAATATCTTCTAAATAATAAGCAGCTTTTGCTCGATAATAATAGTATTTACTGCGCTCCGTAACTTCCAAGTCCGCCACTTGTTCAAATAAATCGTCTGCCTCCTCGTAATCCCCCATCATTGCATGAATTAAGCCAATTTTTTCTTTATGATGCGAGAGAACTGGTAAAACATCCCGTAATTCCGAGTAAAGCGAGTCGGCTTCTTCCCGATTCCCTTTATAAAAATGGTAAATAAATAAGTCGCATAAGCCCAATAAGTTCCCTGGGTTTCTTGCAATTAAGTCGCTTAATACCTTAACACCTTCCACTTCTTTTAATTGTTCAAAATAAAGTGCGGCTAGCTGATTGTAAGCAGGCCAAAAGTTTGGTTTCTCATCAATAACTTTTTTCAAAATGTCACATGCAGAAGCACTATCTTCTTCCGCTAAATAACGATTAATTTCTTTCTTATATGAATAAAATTCCTGTTCTAATTTAGAAAAACCATTTTCAATTGTCTCACCAAATGGTGTTTCTTCGAGTAGTACTTCAATTAAATCTTTAGCTTCTTCAGCATAATCTCCTTCAGGTGCTGTTTCTAAATAGCGATTTGCATATTGAAGCGCCCTACGATAATCTTTCATATAAGCAAAATTATTAGCAATAAAATAATAACAGTATTCCATATTATCCAGTCGTTTTTCTAATATATCTCTTAGTAATTGATTTGATTTATGAAATTGACCGATTTCCGTATAGCATATTGCTAATTGACAAAGTATTACTGGCTCTCCAGGTTCAAGTTCTGCGGCTCGTACTAGATAACGAATCGCTTCCTTAATTCTTTGGTCGCGAAACGCCTCTACTCCACGCTCAAAATAAAATTGACCATTTGGATAAAATGGATAAATTTTTGCGGTTGTTTTTTTGTCTTTTTCCATTTCCCCACCTCCAACAATATCCTTATTCTTCTGAGTATAACATAGAATTAATTTCTTTGGGCAAGAAAAAAAGCCACTTCAATTTCACTCAAAAGTAGCTTTTTCTTTGATTACTAAAGGATTCCCATACGCAAAACTTTCTGGTGGAATATCCTTTGAAACGACTGCCCCAGCAGCAATAATCGCCCCATCTCCTATTTCTATTCCAGGGAGAATGGTTACATTTGCCCCAACCATCACATCCTTACCAATAACTACTTCCCCAACACGATACTCAGACAACAAATATTCATGTGTTAAAATTGTCGTATGATAGCCAATAATAGAATTTTCTCCAATCGTAATCTTCTCAGGAAAAAATAAATCCGGCATAACTTTATAGGCAATAGCAGTTTTCTTACCAATTTTCATTCCAAGACAAGTACGGTAAATATTACGTTTACCACTCATCCAAGGAAAAAAACGTCCAAATTCAACTACCACAGTATTCTTAACGACTTTCCAAAAAGAAATGGTTTTATAAACCTGGAAAAGCGTGTTGACTTCCTCATCCGGCGCCTTAAACCTATTCAGCCGTCTCAAAATTTATTCCTCGTCCCTAACGATGGTAAGAAGATCGCTCATTTTTTCTAACATAAAGTCTGGTTGGAACTGCGCCAAATGTTCTGGCCCTTTAATCGCCCATGCTACACCAGCAGTCAGCGTTTCCGCATTTTTCCCTGCTTCAATATCATGGTAATTATCACCAACCATAATCGCTTCTTCTTTCGTTGCATTTAGTAAAGAAAGAGCCATCTCTATACCTTCTGGATCGGGTTTCGCATTAGATACTTGATCTAACCCAATCACTACTTGGAAAAACTTATCCAAACCAGTCACTTTGAGACCTCGCATAATCGTATCGTACATTTTCGTGGATACAATTCCTAGTTTATAATCTTCTTCATACAAAGCACGAATCGCTTCATATACCCCATCATACTCTAAAATTAAATCATCGTGATGTTTCAAGTTATATTCCCGGTAAAACACACGCATTTCTTCTGCATGTGCTGGGTTTATTTCTCGAAAAGTTTCCATTAATGAAGGACCAATAAACGGTAAAATGTCTTCTCTTGTAAAAACTCGGTCAGGTAAGAACTCTTGTAGTGTTGCTTGGAAAGTTTTAATAATCAACTCATTCGTATTTATCAGTGTGCCATCTAAGTCAAATAACAATGTAGTAATTTTCCCAGTCATAATTTCTTCCTTTCTTATACAAACTCGAAAATCTTCAACTTTTTATTTCTTTTTAGCTACTTTTCCCAATTTATCTTCCATATAATACGGCGGATTCATTTTCACGCGACGATAAATAATTAAACCAATGGATAACACAATTAGCAGTAAAGATAAAACCTGCGAAACTCTAAAGTCACCCCACATTAAACTATCTGTTCGCATTCCTTCGATAAAGAATCTTCCAAACGAATACCAAATTACATAACTAAGAAAAAGTTCCCCGCTACGTATTTTAGTCCGACGAATAATTAGTAACACAATAAAACCAAGAACATTCCATAAACTTTCATATAAAAAAGTTGGCTGGTAATAAGCGCCATCTATGTACATCTGGTTGATAATAAAGTCTGGTAAATGTAAACCCTCAAGAAATGCTCGAGTCGTTTCCGCTCCGTGAGCTTCTTGGTTCATAAAATTACCCCAACGTCCAATCGCCTGAGCAATAATCAAACTTGGAGCAACAACGTCCGCAAGTTTCCAAAACGAAATTTTTTTAATCCGCGAGAAAATGATTGCAGTTAGCACGGCGCCAATCAATGCGCCATAAATCGCGATACCACCATGCCAAATCTTCACAATTTCTCCTAAATTATTCTTATAAAAGTCCCATTCAAAAACAACATAATAAATGCGAGCACTAATAATCGAAATTGGAATCGCCCATATTAGTAAATCTACAATAATTTCTTTATCCATTTTGCGTTTACTTGCTTCACTAAGAGCAAGAATCAATGCAATTACAACAGCAGAAGCGATAATAACTCCGTACCATTTTACAGAAATACTACCAATTTGAATCGCCACTGGATCAAGTGGCTGAACACCATTACCCATAATTTCCCTACTTTCAAAAAAGAAAACTCCGCAACCAAACAAGATTATCGTACTGTTTGTTTAGGCTGAGGAGAACTTTTCTCTATTTATTTAATCATTCATACTGCTATTATGACCTATTAAATTATTTAGATCTTGTGTAAATTGTTCTGCCGCATTGTAGCCCATATTTTTCAAGCGGAAATTCATCGCTGCTACTTCTATAATAACAGATAAATTTCGCCCTGGCCGAACCGGAACAGTAATTTTTGGAATGTCCATATCAAAGATTTTAGTCTTTTCTTGGTCCAACCCAACACGATCATAATGCTTATCTGGGTCCCAGTTTTCAAGGTGCACAACAATAGTAATTTTTTTACTTGAGCGAACTGCTCCTGCCCCAAACAAAGTCATTACATTAATAATTCCGAGGCCTCGAATTTCTAGTAAATGTTCAATAATTGCAGGTGATGAACCTATTAGTGTCATTTCATCTTCTTGACGAATTTCTACATTATCATCTGCTACAAGTCTATGTCCACGTTTTACAAGTTCAAGTGCCGTTTCACTTTTACCAACGCCACTACTACCTGTAATTAAAACACCAAGCCCATAGATATCTACTAAAACACCATGCATTGAGATAACAGGTGCCAGTCTACTTTCTAAATAGTTTGTAATATAAACGGATAAACGGGTAGTCTTTAAACGCGAACGAAGAACTGGAATATCTGCTTCTTTCGCCGCTGCTACTAATTCTTTCGGCACTTCTAAATTTCGTGAAATCACAAAAGCAGGAGTCCTTTTCGTACACATTTGCTTATATCTTTTAAGTCGTTCTTCCGGCTCCATACCCTCTGAAAAGGAAATTTCTGTCATTCCAAAAAGCTGCACACGATCTTCTGGATAATATGAGAAAAATCCAGTAAGTTCCAAACCTGGCCGAGATAAATCACTGGTTAAAATTGGTCTTTCAAGTCCCGTTTCTGAACAAATTAGCTCTAAATTAAGTCGTTCCTTTAAATCCTTTACCGTAACCGATTTTGTCATGCAAGTACCTCCAAATGAATTATAAAGTCCATAACTGTTCGCTACAAAATATTGTTTAGAAAGCTCCTTATCATTTTAGCACTTTAGAGAGAATCAAGCTACCTCTTTCTTACCAAACGGCTCTACACAGCAAAACCAGCTACATTTAAAAGCTTTTTTAGCCTTAAAATGTAACTGGAATGTTTAATTTTCTTTATTACCCCATAAAACAGAATTAATAATCATATTCGCAAATGCCATAATTGCTGCAATAATTAATGCTGTTCCAAAACCGTCAATTTGGAAAGAATCTCCAATAAAGAAGGTAGTCATTTCAAGCATAATTGCGTTAACAACAAAGGTGAAGAGCCCTAGTGTGAATATATTAATCGGTAAAGTTAAAAGGAGTAAAATAGGTCTAATTAGCATATTAAGAATTGCTAATACAAAACTCGCTAGTAGCGCAGTTGTGAATCCATCTACGTGAAAACTTGTAAAGAATCCAGATAATGCTACAAAAAGTACCGAGTTAATGATTACGCCTATAATCCAACGCATATTTTAGTTCACTCCCATTCTGATTCAGGTGTTGCTTTTGGCATAATAATCGCCGCTAGAATATACAGTAAAATCCCAGTACCAAAGAATAGAACTGCTCCAGCCCAAAGTAAACGAATGATGGTTACTTCAATGCCAAAATATTCTGCAAGCCCACCACAAACACCAGCAATCATTTTTTGTGATGAAGATTTATATAACTTTTTCATTGTTTTCCCTTCCTTTCATTTTATTAAACGTTTTTAGATTCAAGTTCAGAAACCTTGATAATTCCATTTCCCACTTTCGCTTGAAGTGTTGCCATGCTTATTTCTTCTGCATTTTGAGTGAAGACAAAAGTTCTTTCTGCATCATCCCAAATTTTCGCATTTTTTAAGTCGAAGTAAATTTTTTCTTTTTTCGTTCCGAGTGTTCCATCGACATTCCATGTTGGCGGTATTTGAATTCGGATATCACCATTTGGAGCCTCTAGATCTGCGGCCGAGGACGTATCATTTTCAAGTATATACTCAACGTCACCTTGAGCCGCCTTAGCAATTGTTGTAAGGAAATTACCTTGAAGAGCAATATCTCCTTTAGCAGTAGACATATCTACATTCTCAACGGAGCTGCGTTTGAAGAAAATTTCGCCGTCTTTGGATTCTGTGCTAAGGAATTTACCACTAGCTCCTGAAGACCTAATATCACCATGACGTGTTTTGATAATAGCATCTTCTGCAGCTGTATCATCATATTTCAAATTACCATTAAGTAATTGAATTTTTACTTGTTCATATAAACGTTTTGGAATAGTAACAACTAAATCTGTTTTTAATAATTCATTTTTTGATTCAAAAGTGAAACTATCAGGTGAAATGTCTAGCATTGTTTGGCTAAAGAAGTAATCCCATAGTTTTTCTTCACTTAATTGACGAATGGAGCGTGCTTTTTCGTGTACAGCCAGTACAGCACGAATTTTCATTTGATCTTTGTCCCAAGAACGGATAATAACATCTCCGGTAGCTACTCTAATTGTAAAAGAGCGGAAAGTTGCATCGTCAAAATTGAATTCTCGCACTGGACGAGGACGAGCTTCTTTTCTTCTTGCTCCGTGATGGATTGGTTCTGGTCTAACTGGTTTTTGTCTGTTGTGATGACGGCTATTTCTCATCGCTTCTCGCACTTCCTGTCTCGCTTCATTACGGTCGGCGTGGCGTCTTCTTTTTTCTTCAACGCGGCGGCGATGCCGTTCAAGCACTTCCTCATTACTTGTATCAGAAGAAGGAATCACAAACAAGGCAACGATGTAAGCAATAATCGCAATACCGGTTTTCATCGTAATAATCGTGATGATAATATAGATAAGGCGTAGAAGTGTGGCATCTATCCCTAGAAATTCGGCTAGTCCGCCAAAAACACCACCGACTTTCCGATCCACTCTTGATCTTCTTAATTTTTTATCCATGTTAGTTCTTCCTTTCTTATTTCTATGTAAAAATCTAGCGCGCTTTCTTCGCGCTAGATTTCAATTAATTATTTTGCATCACGAATTTTAACAGAACCTGTAGTTGCTTCTGCTTCGATTTTCAGTGAAGAATCAGCTGCTGTTGGTAGTTTAGTAAAGACGATTGATTTACTTACTGATTCCGTTTTTGATTGAAGTACTTCTGCATCTTTTAAGTCTAAATGTAGTTTTCCAAGGTTTGTATGGAAACGACCGTCTACGCCAATAGTTGTTGGTACGACTACCTCGATATTACCTGCTCCTGTTTTAGCTTTTAAGAAAGTAGCTTCATTACCAGTGAGCTGATAATTCACATTACCATTTTTAGTTTGCAAGTTTGTTGAATAATAATTACCTTTTACTGCTACATTACCGTTAAATGTTTTAAGTGCTACATCACGGGTTTCACCATTTTGGATACGAACATTCCCATTAATCGATTCAATTTCAGCTAAAGTAGCATTTAGTGTGCCAATGCTAACATGACCGTTTGTTGTTTTTACAAATAAATCGCGGCCTGATAATTCATCCATATGGAAATTACCATTAAGCATTTTTACAGAAACATAATCATACTCACGACGAGGCAAGTACACAGTTAAGTTCGTAACGATTTGTTTCGATGTAGATTCAAAACGCAATGTTTCTTCATCCACACGTAAAGTCGTTTTATCAAAAAAGATTTTAAGTGCTTCATCTTCTGGATACTCTTTGAAAAGTTTAATCATCGCGTGAACTTTAATATCATTTGAGTCGGATGGTTTAAATTCAACATTACCATTAGCAATTTCAAATTCTAAAATGGAAAGCGTTGTGTCGTGATAAATGAAATCACGTTCGATTTTAGTAGATGTAAGAAACGGAAATGGCATATCTTTTACTTGTTTAAACGCGCTATTTAGGAAAGAACCGATTTTTTCACCAGCTTGTGATAAGTCATTGACCATATTGCGCATGGAATCTTCACGGTCTTTAGAAGAGTTTTCATTACCTTCTTCTTGACGCTCATGGTTTTCTGGAGTTGGTTCAGGACGTCTCTTACGACTTTTCGGAGCAGTGTAAGGATTTCCTTCATTGTTCCAACCTTTGCTATAATCATAAGTTGGTTCTTCTTCCGGTTCTTCAACACGTTCTTCTCTAGGTGCTGTAGAACGACGGATATTTTCTTTTGCTGCGGATTTGCCTTCTTTTTTAGAGATATTTTCAAGTAAAGTAAGGGCTTCTTCTGTAGAAATGATACCTTGTTTCACTAATTCGAGAATACGTTTACGTTCATTTTCCATTTTCATTTCCTCCTAATTTTTCAGTTTAACTATTTTAGGCTTGCTTCATGTGCAAGTAATCTATCTGTTTTATCTATGACTCTATTATGAAGGAAAAAATAATTTCTGTCATACAACCAGAGGATGATTATTTGTTTAGACTTTGGGTGGTTGGGTCTTAGGAAAGAAAAAAATCCCGCTTATACTTTAATAAGCGGGATTGAGATTTATTTTTTCTTAGCGGTTGCAATACGTTCTTCTGTGCGCTCTTTGTCGCGTTCTAAAATTGGTTTTAAATATTTGCCTGTGTAGGATTTTTTAGAACGGGCGATTTTTTCTGGTGTGCCAGTTGCGATAATCTGACCACCGCCATCGCCACCTTCTGGACCTAAGTCAATCAAGTAGTCAGCTTGTTTAATAACATCTAAATTATGTTCAATAACAAGAACGGTATCGCCGTTTTCTTCTACCAGTCTTTGTAATACTTTTAGTAAACGACCGATGTCATCTGCATGGAGCCCAGTAGTTGGTTCATCCAGGATATAGAATGATTTACCGTTGCTGCGTTTATGAAGTTCAGAAGCTAATTTTACACGTTGCGCCTCACCACCAGAAAGGGTTGTTGCAGGCTGACCAAGGCGAATATATCCAAGTCCTACATCCACAATGGTTTGTAATTTACGAGCAATTCTAGGCTGGTTAGTGAAATATTCTAATCCTTCTTCTACAGTCATTTCTAGCACTTCTGCAATATTTTTCCCTTTATAGCGAATATCCAAAGTTTCCCCGTTATAGCGTTTACCATGACAAACCTCGCAAGGTACGTATACATCCGGCAAGAAGTGCATTTCGATTTTGATGATGCCATCGCCTTTACATGCCTCACAACGGCCGCCTTTTACGTTGAAGCTAAATCGACCTTTTTTGTAACCACGAACCTTGGCTTCATTAGTACTGGCGAAAAGATCACGGATATCATCAAATGCACCAGTATAAGTTGCTGGGTTAGATCTCGGGGTTCTACCAATTGGCGATTGATCAATATTGATGATTTTTTCAAGGTTTTCGATTCCTTTTATTTCTTTATGTTCACCTGGCTTAGCGTGGTTTCTGTTTAGTTTTCTTGCGAGTGCTTTTCTTAATACTTCATTTACTAGTGAACTTTTTCCTGAACCAGAGACCCCCGTTACACAGGAAAATGTAGCTAGTGGTATTTTGGCATTTACATTTTTTAAGTTATTTGCTTTAGCTCCGATGATTTCTAATTCAAGTCCATTTCCTTTTCTTCTTTTGGCAGGAACAGGAATGAATTTTTTACCAGAAAGATAATCTCCAGTGATAGAGTTTTTATTCTTCGCCACTTCTTCTGGAGTTCCAGCCGCGACAATTCGTCCGCCATGTTCTCCAGCACCTGGACCAATATCAATAAGATAATCTGCCGCCATCATGGTATCTTCATCATGTTCTACTACAATAAGCGTATTTCCAATATCTCGCATACTTTGAAGTGTATTGATTAATCGATCATTATCGCGCTGATGAAGTCCAATGGAAGGCTCATCAAGAATGTAAAGCACGCCAGTCAATCGTGAACCAATTTGGGTTGCTAGTCGAATTCGCTGCGCCTCTCCTCCCGATAAAGTTCCAGCAGCACGACTCATTGTTAAATAATCGAGTCCTACATTTTTTAAGAAGCCTAATCTAGCTCGCACTTCTTTGAAAATTGGCGCCGCTATTTGCGTTTCTTTTTCAGACAGCTCTAGATTATCAAAGAATGCAAGGGCTTCATTGATGGAGAACTCGCTAATTTGTCCAATATGGTGATTGTTCACTTTGACAGAAAGTGTTTCTTCTTTAAGGCGGTACCCTTTACAAGATGGGCAAGGTAAATCTGTCATGTATTGCGCCATTTGATCGCGAGTAAAGTCTGAATTAGTTTCTCGGTAGCGTCGTTCAATGTTTGGTAGAATCCCTTCAAACGGAATCCAAGTTTCTCGTGTCATACCAAAATCATTTTTGTATTCAAAGTAAAATTCTTTGTCTTTTGAACCATTTAAGACAATATCTAATGCTTCTTTAGATAGTTTTTCTATTGGCGTGTCCATATCAATTCCAAACTCTTTACATGCAGAGGCTAGCATTTGTGGATAGTATTGTGAACTGATGGGTCTCCACGGAATAATTGCACCTTCATTTAAAGTTAAACTTCTGTCTGGGATAACGGTATCCACATCTACTTCTAATTTAGTTCCAAGACCATCACAAGTAGGACAAGCGCCAAATGGGCTATTAAATGAAAACATTCTTGGTTCTAATTCACCAACCGAAAAACCACAATAAGGACATGCATAATGTTCGCTAAATAGTAATTCTTTATCCCCCATAATGTCCACCACTGCATAACCATCAGCCAAGCGAAGAGCAGCTTCAATAGAATCATATAGTCGCGTATTTATTCCTTCTTTAATGACAATACGATCGATGATAATTTCGATGGAATGTTTTTTGTTTTTTTCGATTTCAATTTCATCATTAATATCGTATATTTCTCCATCAACACGAATACGTACGTAGCCTTCTTTTTTAATTTCTTCAATCGTTTTCTTATGCGTTCCTTTTTTACCAGAAACGATAGGAGCCATAATTTGAATGCGTGTTTTTTCGGGGTATTCAAAGACACGGTCTACCATTTGTTCGATTGTTTGAGAAGTGATTTCAATGCCGTGATTAGGACACACCGGGTGCCCCACACGTGCATAAAGCAGACGCAAATAATCATGTATTTCAGTTACCGTTCCAACTGTAGATCGCGGGTTACGGCTTGTAGTTTTTTGGTCAATGGAAATTGCTGGACTTAACCCTTCAATTAAATCTACATCGGGTTTATCCATTTGACCTAAAAATTGGCGAGCATAAGCAGACAAAGACTCTACATAACGTCTTTGTCCTTCTGCATAAATTGTATCAAAAGCTAGCGAAGATTTTCCTGAACCAGAAAGCCCGGTCATCACCACTAATTTATCTCTTGGAATCTCTACATCAATATTTTTTAAATTATGGGCTCTTGCACCTTGAATGACTATTTTTTCCTTATCCAATTCCGCTTCATCCTTCCGCTTTTATTTCCAGTAAAGCATCACGAAGTTCAGCTGCACGCTCGAAATCAAGTGCTTTAGCTGCTTCTTTCATCTCGTGTTCCATACCTTCAATGAAAATATCTCGTTCTTTCTTAGACATTTTACTTAAGTCGTGTTGTTTTACTGCTTCTCGTTCATCTGCGGCAGAGGTTGCTGCGATAATGCCACGGATTTCTTTTCTAATTGTTTTTGGTGTGATGCCATGTTTTTCATTATATTCAATTTGAATTTTACGACGACGTTCTGTTTCACTAATCGAATTGCGCATGGAGTCCGTCATTTTGTCGGCGTACATAATTACACGACCGTTTTCATTACGAGCAGCACGCCCCATTGTTTGGATTAAAGACCGTTCTGAACGTAAGAAGCCTTCTTTGTCTGCGTCTAAAATTGCCACTAAGGAAACTTCTGGCAAATCGATTCCTTCACGAAGTAAGTTAATCCCAACAATAACATCGTATACCCCTAATCGAAGGTCACGAATAATTTCAATTCGCTCTAAAGTTTTTACCTCAGAATGTAAATATTGAACCTTTACTCCGGCTTCTTTTAGATAATTCGTCAAATCCTCAGACATTTTTTTCGTTAACGTGGTGATTAGAACACGTTCGTTTTTCTCAACTCGATCATTAATTTCATCCATTAAGTCGTCTATTTGACCTTGGATAGGGCGTATTTCGACGATTGGATCTAGTAGTCCAGTAGGTCGAATGATTTGTTCAATCACATCTGGATTTTTTTCTAATTCATATGGGCCCGGGGTTGCAGAGATAAACATAATCTGATTAATATGCTTTTCGAATTCTTCTAATCGAAGTGGACGGTTATCAAGTGCGCTTGGCAATCTAAAACCATGATCAACTAGCATTTGCTTTCTAGCTTGGTCCCCGTTGAACATGCCGCGGATTTGAGGCATCGTTACATGCGATTCATCAATAACCATTTGGAAATCATCTGGGAAATAATCTAGCAATGTATATGGAGTTACTCCCGCTGGACGCAGTGATAAATGTCTTGAATAGTTTTCAATGCCTGAACAATAACCCATTTCTTCCATCATTTCTAAATCATAATTGGTTCTCTGTTCAAGGCGTTGTGCTTCCAGTAATTTGTTCTCTGCTCTTAAGACTTTAAGGCGATCTTCAAGTTCTGCTTTTATATTAACAATAGCTTTTTTCATAATATCTGGTCTAGTAACAAAGTGAGATGCCGGGAAAATAGAAACATGCTCTCTGTCTCCAATGATTTCACCAGTAAGTGCGTCTACTTCTCTAATGCGCTCAATTTCATCCCCAAAAAATTCAATCCGCATACAGTGTTCATCCCTAGATGCTGGGAAAATTTCGACCACATCTCCGCGGACACGAAAACGACCGCGCTGGAAATCAATATCATTTCGGTCATATTGAATATCAACCAGCTTGCGTAACAATTGGTCTCGGCTGATCTCCATACCAACTCGAAGCGAAACTAACATTTCTCCGTATTCGACCGGTGAACCTAACCCATAAATACAAGATACACTTGCAATAATAATTACATCTCTGCGTTCAAAAAGAGCAGCTGTAGCGGAGTGACGAAGCTTATCTATTTCGTCATTGATACTAGCATCTTTTTCAATGTACGTATCACTCTGTGGTACATAAGCTTCTGGCTGGTAATAATCATAGTAACTAACAAAGTATTCCACCGCATTATTCGGGAAAAACTCTTTGAATTCACTATATAATTGTCCCGCTAGCGTCTTATTATGTGCCATAACAAGCGTTGGCTTATTTACTTCTTGAATTACATTAGATACGGTAAAAGTTTTCCCTGTACCGGTTGCCCCAAGTAAGGTTTGGTGTTTCAAGCCTTTTTTTAATCCCGCAACTAATTGTTCTATTGCTCTAGGTTGGTCTCCTTGTGGGCTATACTTAGAAACTAACTCAAATTTATCCTTCAACTCGGATTCCCCCATTCTTTATCGGTCCGATTCTGGCATCTAAAAGCTTTAACTGTAAAATATCCAGCAAAGCAAAAAGCGGATTTTTTCAGATCCGTTAATGTTTCTATTTTATCATAAATATTTTAATTAGCCTAGCAAAAACCGAACATATTTTCGCATTCGTTTGAAAATAAAAAACGCAACCTGTGGATTACGCTTTTCTTTATTTTATCACTTTTAGAGTATTCTACCTATCTATTTGCTTTTTAAAAGTCACTGCCGCTTTTCTTTAAACGTCGTAACATGTATGTGGCTACGACAAAACCAATTGTCATCGAAAAGGCGTCTATCGTAATTAACCAAAACGAACTTGTGTAACCTAATTTGGCAGAAGCGGCTATCAAAACTACCATAAGCACTAAGGCTACATAACGGTTATACGTGATGCGTGCAAAGAGAATAACGAGCAGACAAGGGAAAATAAGTGCCGATATAATTTGATCCATCTTACTCCCCTCCCTAATTTTTTACTCGTCACGTAATGCTTTTGTCGTTATTTCTGTAGTAAGTTGTGGTAATTCTGTCTTTTCAATACCTTTTTCAGCAAGCATATCTGGTAAAATTTCTTTTAAAAAGTATTTTACACTAGCCATTTCTCGGTATTCATAAATAGTCGCGAGTGCTTCACTATAAATTTCAACAAAAATGTTTTCTGGATTACCTTTTTGAATCTCGCCAAAGGACTCATATAACAAGTCTACTTTATCAGATATAGCGAGAATTTTCCCTTCTAACGTACTGTCTTTCCCTTCTTTTAACAAGTGTCGATAAATAGGCTGGAAAGTTGCTGGTATTTCACGGCTAATAAAATTTTTAGTCATACTTTCTTCCACTTCAGAGAGCATTTCTCTTAGTTCTGTCGTTGCGTATTTTACGGGTGTTTTAATATCGCCAATAAAAAGCTCTGAATAATCATGATTTAACGCTTTTTCATATAAAGCACGCCAATTCACTTCATTACCTGCATCTTCTTCTACAGCTCCAAAAAATTGTGCGATAGAAGTAACCTTGTAAGAGTGTTCTGCAACCGAATGCTCTTGATATTTAAATTTTCCCGGACAACGATAAATGTTCTCTAAATCCGATAAACTTTGGAAATATTGATGAATTCCCATATTATCACTCCATTCTTCGTTTTATTCTTCTCTTTTTTGTTTTTTATTGGCGGGATTAGTGTTTTCTATTTCTCGCATCATTAATGCTGCACAGTAACCAATTAGAGCAATCATTGCTGCGGAATAAGTTCTAAAATTATCTGTCGCAAAAATAAAAATAATGACTGAAAACAGAAGTGTCGTTAATATTCCCCAACTAAAAAGTTTTGTTCCTCGTGCTGTTCCTACTTTCATATGCGAATATATTCCTACATAACACACCAACTGAATAATAATAAATTGCGCAACCGACAAACCAATAACTGCCGCAAGATTACTATTCCAAATAACTGCTAAAATGGAAATAATAACCATGACAACTATTCCCGCAATGACGATAAATTTTTGTACTGGCGATAATTTGCTCAAAATGTTTCCTCCAAATTTTTATTTGTTAACTACTTTATCATAATCTCTCTTTATTTGGCATAAAAAACACCCATCATTCCTAAAAAGGGCTTCTGAGCGTTTGTCATTAGTGATGGTGCACGTGGCGAATTGCTTGAGTCAGTAATTCTAATACGTGATTATCATCTTGCATATAATAAATTGTAGTCCCTTCACGTCTTGATTTCACAAGCCTTAAATTTTTTAAAAAACGAAGCTGGTGTGAAACCGTTGTTTGATTAAAAGTTAGCGTTCGCGCAATTTCATTCACAGAGTATTCTCGCTCTTGAAGCAGATTTAAAATTTGAACACGTGTCGGATCAGAAAGCGCCTTGAAAATTTGCGTTACACTAAAAAGCGTCTCATCATCTAAAGTTTGTTTTGCGTTTTCCATCAGAATCACCTCATTTTCATATATGGTCATATATTCATATGATACTTAAATAGGAATGATTCCGCAAGTTTAACTACCTCTTCATTCAAAAATGATTAAATATGAGCAAAAAAGTAATTTTTCTCCTTCAGATGATACAATTTCTTTATTATAAAGAAAGGAGAATTGAAGAATAAATAAGGTTTTAAATATTGAGAAGTTATTTAAACCGCCTAACACACCAAAAAGTCCGATTAACCTGTGGAAAGGAAAATCGGACTTTTTTTATCTATTTAAATCTTCAATTTCCCCGCTCTTCAAGTAAACTATCCACTCGCAAACATTTGTTACATAATCACCAATACGTTCAATGTATTGAGAAACTAAAAGTAATTGTGATACATCTTCAATATGCTCTGGTTCTTCTTGCATAAAATGAATGCATTTTTGATAAACGATTTTATGCAGTTTATCTACTTCATTATCGCGCGCCGCTATTTCGCGAGCAGCTTCTTCGTCTTCCGAAAGATATGCTTTTAACACATCTTGTAGCATTAATTTTACAATTTCGCCCATTTCTGGAATTTCCGGAATCGGCTTTAAAACTTTACTTTCACCAATTAAAATAGCAGTTTTGGCAATACTTACTGCATGATCACCAATACGTTCTAAATCCGAACTTGTTTTGAGCACGGTAACAATCTTTCGTAAATCCATGCCGACTGGTTGTTGCAAAGCGATTAACTCAAAAGAGCGTTGTTCTAGTGAAAGCTCCATGTTATTAATTGCTTTATCTTCTGCGACTACTTGTTTAGCAAGTTCCGTATCGCGATGTACAAGCGACTTGACCGCTTTAAAAATTGCTTCATTCGCAAGCATTCCCATTTCCATTAGATGTTGGTGCAAGTCGTTTAACTGTTCCGTGAAAATTTTTCTGACTACCATATTAACACTCCTTTATCCAAATCTTCCTGAAATATAGTCTTCTGTTTCCTTTTCTGCTGGGTTAGTAAAAATACTCGTCGTATCCGCGAATTCCACGATACGGCCATTAAGGAAAAAGGCCGTTTCATCAGAGATTCGGGATGCTTGTTGCATATTATGCGTGACAATAACAATCGTATAGTCTTTCTTTAATTCTAAAATCAAATCTTCTACTTTCGCTGTCGAAATCGGATCTAGTGCAGAAGTTGGCTCATCCATCAAGATGACATCAGGTTTAACAGCTAAAACTCGTGCGATACAAAGCCGCTGCTGTTGCCCTCCTGACATCCCAATTGCTGAACGATCCAGCCTATCATGCACTTCTTCCCAAAGAGCCGCCTGACGCAAACTTCTTTCTACTATTTCATCAAGTACTTTTTTATCTTTTACACCGTGCATCCGTGGACCATAAGCTACGTTATCATAAATGGAAAATGGAAACGGATTAGCCTGTTGGAAAACCATACCCACTTTTTTTCGTAAGTTAACCATGTCAATTTTAGGATCTTGCACATTTTCGCCGCCAATATGGATTTCTCCGGTCGTTTTCACATTGGGAATTAAATCATTCATTCGGTTAAGCGTTCGCAGGAAAGTAGATTTCCCACACCCCGACGGACCAATTAGGGCAGTCACTTTATTCTTCTTAATATTTAAAGCAATTTTTTGCAGTGCTTGCTTGGAACCATAAAATAAATCTACATCTTTTGTTTCAATGATATACTCTACTTTTTCAGCAGTTTCGGTTGTCATAAAAAAGCTCCTTTCTAGCCAAAGTTACCAGAAATATAATCTTCGGTTTGTTTTTGTTGTGGATTCGTGAAAAGTTCGGATGTTCCTGAGAACTCCACGACTTCTCCTAGATAAAAGAAAGAAGTATAGTCAGAAACGCGAGCCGCTTGTTGCATATTATGCGTCACGATAATAATAGTATATTTATTTTTCAACTCATTAATTAAATCTTCAATTTTACTTGTGGAAATTGGGTCTAGCGCTGAAGCAGGTTCATCAAGTAGTAATACTTTAGGCTGCATTGCAACAGCTCTAGCGATGCAAAGTCGTTGTTGCTGTCCTCCAGAAAGTGATAGCGCACTTTTTCCTAAATCGTCTTTTACTTCGTCCCAAAGAGCGGCACGGCGCAAGCTTTTCTCCACGCGCTCCATAATTTCTTTTTTATTCTTCATCCCGTGACGTTTAAGTCCAAAAGCAACATTTTCATAGATGGATTTCGTGAATGGATTTGGTTTTTGGAATACCATGCCTATTTCTTTACGAACATTGTATAAATCAACTTCTTTACGATTAATATTAATCCCATCGTATAAAATTTGTCCTTCCATACGGCAACCATCAATTTCATCGTTCATCCGGTTTAATGCTCTTAAATAAGTGGATTTTCCGCACCCAGATGGTCCAATCAAAGCTGTCACTTTATTTTCCGGGAACGTCAAATCGACACCTTTAATTGCGTGATTATCTCCATAGTATACGTGCAAATCCTCGGTCGCCATTGCAGCAGGAAGTGAATGAGGATCTGGCGTTGCTTGTAAAATTGTATTAATTTCCGGTTTCTTCGTTAACATCATTTAAAATCTCCTTTCCTGACTTTTTACGACGAGGTCATTCGTTTATAAACAACTTTTCCAAGCAAACGAGCTAGGATATTGAAAAGTAATACAGAAAGAATTAATACGGCAGACGCTCCGTCAGAAACAGCTTGCGCATCCGGCATAATTCCTTCACCATTAATTTTCCAAATATGAACAGCTAGCGTTTCAGCTGGTCGGAAAATGTTTAGTGGTGACGCTGGGTTGACTGGATTCCAGTCTGTGAAGTCAAGAATTGGTGTACTTTGACCTGCTGTAAAGATTAGTGCAGCTGCTTCGCCAAATACCCGTCCTGCTGCTAAAATAACGCCGGTAATAATGGCTGGTAGTGCAGCTGGAACAAGCACTCTCGTAATTGTTTCCCATCTGGATAAACCAAGAGCAAGCCCTGCTTCACGCTGCGTGTTTGGAATAGCATTTAGTGCCTCTTCCACAACACGAATTAATAGTGGTAAATTGAAAATCGTTAGTGTAAGCGCCCCAGAAATTACCGAGAAGCTCCACCCCATTTGAATAACAAAAACAAGGAAACCAAATAGTCCTACAACAATCGATGGAAGTGAGGAAAGCACTTCGATTGTTGTGCGAATTAAATCTGTAAACCAATTTTTACGCGCATATTCTGCCATATAAATTCCCGCTCCGAGCGAGATAGGAACAGAAATAATCATCGTAATAACGAGCATATAAAATGAATTCCAGATTTCCGGACCGATTCCGCCGCCAGCTTGGAACGACTGTGGTGGGGTCGTCAAAAACTTCCAGCTAAGTTGCGGAACACCTTTTACTAAAATATAGCCTAATAAACCAGCTAAGATAATGACAATTAATACAGCAATAGCATAGAATACGCCTGTCGCGATTTTATCTTTTGTTTTTACATTCATTTGACTTTCCTCCTACGTCCGATGAAGCGAATCACAATGATGAAAAATAGTGACATTGCGAGTAGCACCATTGCAAGTGACCAAAGGATATTATTATCAAGCGTACCCATAACCGTATTTCCCATACCCATTGTTAAAATACTAGTTAATGTCGAAGCTGGTTCAAATAAGGATGTTGGAATAACGGCAGAGTTCCCGATAACCATTTGTACAGCAAGAGCTTCACCGAATGCACGTGCCATTCCGAATACTATCGCTGTCAAAATCCCAGAACGCGAACTACGAAGTACTACTTTCCAAATCGTCTGGAAACGTGTTGCTCCAAGCGCTAACGAGGCTTCTCGGTAGTGACGTGGAACAGATTTAATTGCATCAACACTTAGTGAAGTAACAGTTGGCAAAATCATAACTGTCAAAACAACTGTCGCGGCTGCAATACCAAATCCACTTCCCGAAATATGGTCACGAATAAATGGAACGACAACACTTAGTCCAATGAATCCATAAACAACAGATGGAATACCAACTAAAAGTTCCATAACTGGTTGTAAAATTTTCTTTCCAAACTTTGGTGAAATTTCTACCATAAAGATAGCTGCACCAATAGCAAGTGGTCCTGCAATACAAGCGGCAAAAAGCGTTACTGCAAAAGAACCAATAATCATTGGCAAAGCACCAACTAGAGGATTGCCATTCGCATCTTTTTGCGAAGGATTCCAGTCTGTTCCAGTTATAAAATCAACAAAAGACACTTTATTGACAGTAAATGTTGCTAAACCTTTCGATATAACAAAAAACAAAATAGACGCTGCGGCAATAACCATGATAGAAATACAGATGAATGTAATAATTTTGCCTCTAGTTTCTAGATGCGCCTTTTTAGAAGTTTGTGTAAGCTTCTTTTCTTTTATCGCTTCCAAGTCACGTAAGCTCCTTTCTCCTCCCATGTTTACTCCTAACATGGGTATACGTCTATCCTGATATTACTAGGATAGACGCCCATTTCATTCTTTTATTTTACGTCAGTTAGTTTACCAGATGCATCACGTTCCACTTTCATGGACTTGATTGATTGGTAACCAAGTTGTGGTACGATATTGTTTTGTACTTCATCAGAAGTCATATATTTTAAGAAAGTTTTTGTTAGACCTTTTGGTTCGCCATTTGTATACATATGTTCATAAGACCAGATTTTCCAGTCGTTAGTTGCAACTTTTTCTTCTGTTGGTTCAACGCCGTCTAGCGAAAGACCAACCACAGAAGCGTCAATGTAAGAGAATGCTAGGTAGCTGATTGCTCCTGGAGTTTCACTTACGATTTTACGAACTGTACCGGATGAATCTTGTTCTTGTGCTTTAACAGGTGTTTTACCATCAAGTCCCCATTTTTCGAAAGTAGCACGTGTTCCGCTTCCTTCTGCACGGTTAATGATTGTAATTTTTTCGTCTTTACCACCAACGTCTTTCCAGTTAGTTGTTTTACCAGTGAAAATGTCGATTAATTGTTGTTTAGTAATGTTTTTAACGCCTACATCTTTGTTTACTACAGGAGCCATTCCGACAACTGCTACACGATGGTCAACAAGTTTCGAAGCATCTACGCCGTCTTTTTCTTCAGCGAATACGTCTGAGTTACCAATTTCAACAGCACCTTGTTGTACTTGTGTTAAACCAGTTCCAGAACCGCCACCTTGCACATTGATTTGAGCTTTAGGGTTAGTGTTTGTAAATTCTTTGGAAGCTGCTTCAACGAGTGGTTGAAGTGCCGTAGAGCCGACTGCTGTTAATGAGCCAGAAACTTCTTTATCCCCTTTTGTTGATCCGTTTGCTTTATCTTTTGAACTGCTGTCACTTCCACATGCTGCGAAGACAAGCATTACTGCTGCTAACATTGCTACTATTCCCAAATACTTCTTTTTCATTATCTTATTCCCACCTTGTTTTTTAATTGTTATTCCTTACAAGTATTACTATAACGTTTGAGATTTAAGGTGGTGTGTAGCTAATGTTAAGTAATTGTAAATTACCGCTTTTTTTGTCGAAAATGTAAACTTTTTTATGAATATCTTTCAAAAAAAAGGCAAACTGGTAAATTATGACACCAAATTTATTCCTTTCGTAAATAAAATAAAAATATCCTGTCCGAAAGATTACATTCTTTCAAACAGGATATTTTATTAGGCTTTTTTTGGTAAAGTGACGCGGAAGGTCGAGCCAACTTCTTCTTGGCTTTCCACTTCGATTCGCCCGCCGCAGTTTTCAACTAAATGTTTGACGATAGAAAGTCCAAGTCCAGTCCCGCCAGAGTGTCTGCTACGCGCTTTATCCACTCGGTAGAATCGTTCAAACACGCGGTCAATGTCTTTAGCTGGGATTCCGATTCCGTTGTCAGTTACTTCTATGATAACTTCTGCTTCTTGCTCGATTAATTTAACTTTTACTTTTCCATCTACTGGCGTGTAATTGATTGCGTTAGAAAGTAAGTTAATTAAAATCTGTTGCAATTTATCGCGATCTGTTTCAATCATGATAGGTGGTAGATTTTTTTCTGGAACAGATACTTGAATATTTTTTTCGGTCGCCATTTCAAAAATGGTCCGGACAGATTGTTCGATGACTTCATCTACTTCCACTAGCTCTGTTTTTTCTGTCACAGGATTTTGTTCAATTCTCGAAAGTGCAAGAATATCCATTATCAATCGATGAAGCCTATCACTTTCTTCTTTAATAATCGTTAAGAATTTTTTGAGTAGCATTTCATCGTACATTGCGCCGTCGAGTAGTGTTTCCGCGAACCCTTTTAGTGCAGTTACTGGGGTTTTTAGTTCATGCGACACATTTGTAACAAATTCAGAACGAACATTTTCCAGATGGCGAATTTGAGTTATATCATGTAAAAGTAGTATTATCCCGGTAATCTCACCATTTTCTGTTAAAATTGGCGAAACACTTGCATCTAAAATCATCTCTCGTGGGAAATAAAGAATAATTTCTTTTTGTTGCATCGTCTTTGTTTCAAATGTTGCTTCTATTAACTGGCTAAGAGCGAAACTTTTAATTACTTCATAAAATGGTTTTCCAGTAATTTCGGTCTCTCCTAAAATTTGATACATCGTCCGATTGGTCATGATGACTTGTTTATCAACATTGATAAGCATTACACCGCTCACTAAGTTTTGAACAATGGCATTAAGTCGTTGTTCATTTTGCTTAATTTCGAACATCTGAGTTTCTAAACTTTCTGCTAACATATTAACGCTAACAGAAAGGTCTTGAAGCTCACCGCTTACTTTACCATGAATGCGACTATCGTATTTATGATTAGCCAAATCAGTCGAAACTTCAATAATCTCATTCACTGGTTTAGTAATTTTTCTAGCAATAAAGACACTGATTGCAGCAATAATAACTAAAGCAATGCCAAAAATAAGCGCTAAGTTACCCCAAAGTTTAGCAACAGCCGCATCAACCGACTCAAGAGAAATTGAAATTCTTAAAACACCGTCTGTCTCTCCTTGGTGTTTAACAGGAACAGCCACATAAAGCATACTGTAACCAAGTGAGTCACTCTCTCGAATAGAAATGCCAACACTTTTCCCTTTTTCAAGAATATCAGCTACTTCTGGGCGGTTCATATGGTTGTTTAAGTTCTCTGGGTCTTTTTTAGTATCGGCTACAACATTGCCATCATTATCAATCACCGTGATACGAGCATCAATTTCGTCGCCCAAAGGATCCAGCGTTTTTTGAATCGTCGCAGCATCTTGGTCCAAATTCAAATGCTCAATGTTAGTTGTTTGAAGTAAAATTTTCGCATCGTCTTCTAGTTGATTTTCTTTCATCGTTAAATAAGTGGATTTCATTAATTCTCCAGAGAAAATACCCACTATGACCATCACAACAAAGAATAAAATAAAAAAGGATAAACCAATTTTCAACCATAATTTTTTCATTATTTTACATTCTCCATTTTATAACCAAATCCGCGAATTGTTTTAATGTATTTCGGTTGTTTCGTATCAAGTTCAATTTTATCGCGCAAATGGCTTACATGAACGTCTACAATTCGAGTTTCACCAACATAATCATAGTTCCAAACCGTATCAAGCAATTGATCTCTTGAAAAAACTTTGCCACGATGATTAGCTAAAAATAACAATAGCTCGAATTCTTTCGGTGTTAAATCTAATAGATTATCTTGCAAGTATACTTCATAACTATCTGGCAAAATTTTCAACTCACCAATTAAAATGGTCGCCTCTGTATCTTCTTTTTGCTCTTCTGGAAGTTCTGCCTTACCTTCTGTCCGTCTTAAGATCGCTTTTATTCTCGCGACAACCTCTCTCGGGCTAAAAGGCTTTGTCATATAATCGTCTGCACCTAACTCTAAACCAATGATTTTATCTAGCTCTTCATCTTTGGCAGTTAACATTAGTATTGGAACCCCAACTTTATCTTGGCGGAGTTTTTTCGTTACTTCAATTCCATCCATTTCAGGGAGCATTAAATCAAGTACAATTAAATCTGGTTTTTCTGATAGAGCAAGTTCGTACCCCGTTCTACCATCCTCCGCTGTTACTACATCAAATCCAGCTTTTTCAATATTAAATTGCAGCAAGGTAACAATAGAAGCTTCATCATCAACTACAAGAATTTTTACCAACTTACTTCCCATCCCTTCTTTATGTATCCCTTTTATCTAAAATATAGCATGAATTAACTATTTTCGGGTAGAAATGCATTTATATTAATCTTATCTTTACAAAAACTTAAAACACCAATGCTGCTTTCAAACAACACTGGTGTCTTAACATTACCTTGGCTCGACTAGCAATAACCCGAGTTCAAATGATTCGTTTTCATAAAGTGCCGTCTGCTCAAAGCGAGGTTCACCAGCATTATCAATTACTTTCAACTTACAAAAAGCCCGGTTTAAGTTAAGTGCCTCGTATAATTCTTCGCGTGTATGAACTAGTTGGTTGTTAACTTCTGTGATTTTTTCTCCTGCTTTTAAGTTTAAACGGGCAGAAGGAGTGGCTTCACGTGCACCGAGCACAACAAGTCCATCTGCTTGTGGACCAAATTTTTTCGGCAATATTTTTTCTGCTTGGTAATGACGATACGAAATCCAAAAGCGTCCAATCACAGCAAACATAAAGGCAAATAATGTAAGAACTGGCATAACAATTCCAAGTAGTCCTGCCACCGCAATGATAGTCGCAAGTGTTGTAACTTGAACTGAAATTTTCCGGCTCGCCTCTTCTGGAAGCTGACTTTGTACCCGCTGTTGAAATCCAATAAATAACGGTAAAATAATCAATGAATAGGAATGTGCACCAATGGTAAAAACTGGCCACCATTCAAATATTTTTGTAAATACATCCCCAGGAATAAAAACAACAAGTGGGACAAACCATAATTTTCTTAATTGAAAAGAGCCAACTAGTTTACCACGATTACTTTTTCTAAGTGATGGTGAGGGGTTTTTCGCACTTGTATATTGGATAAGAAAAGCTTCCACAAAAAGTAACAATGCGAGTAAAAATGTCATTGAAATCATAAAATTATCGATAAATATCGCATCATAATTAAAATCTGTATTCGTAAATGGCGCTAAATTAATATCAAAATAATAACAGAAATAAAAAGCGAGACTCGTAATCCCAATTGTAAAAGCCGTGGAGCTAAGTCGAAACATTCCTATAATCAATAAAAAGCAGGCAACTGTATTAAAAATTGCCACCCATTCTAACGATACACTAAACCCTATTATTGCCGTAACAACCGAAATCCCTATGCCAAATAGCAAACCTATTCCAAAGAAATTTTTCAATTCAAGCATCGGTGAATAAACACGAATACTAAATGACTTTCGCTCCCATTTAACCCTGTTAAAACCAGCAATTATCACTAGAATAATCCCTACATAAAATGCTGGTTGTAAAAATAGTCTTCCTATTCCTTTAAGTATCTCAATAAAAACTTCCATTTTTCTACACCAGCTTTCTTAAAAAATTACTTCTATAGTATAGGTGATAAAAGTCGGCTTACCGCTTCCTTAAATTTGATCCATAATGATCGTTTTGCATATAATTCTGGAGTTAGTTGATACGATTTCAAAATATCTTCTAAAAAAGCATCTTCTAATTTTTGGACCATTTTCTTTTCATAGATAAAAGCATTTACTTCAAAATTCAGTCTAAAACTACGAAAATCCATATTAGCTGTTCCAACCGAAGCAATTTCACCATCAACCACTAATGTTTTTGCATGAATGAAACCATTGTCGTAAATAAATATTTTTGCTCCTGTTTCCATTAATTCCCCCGCATAGTTTGTGGTTGCTCGGTAAACAAAGGCGTGGTCAGGTTTATTAGGAATCATTACTCGCACATCGACGCCAGAAAGTGCCGCGATTTTAATCGCCTCTAGCAAACTAGCATCTGGAATAAAATATGGTGATTGCAAATAAATCGTCTTTTTGGCAGCATTAATCATTTTTATGTAACCATTTTTAATTTGTTGCCATTCAGAATCTGGTCCACTTGATACAATTTGCATGCTTGTATGCCCTTTCCCGTGAAAAGTAGGGAAATATCTCGATTTATAATCAATTTTATGAGTAGATGATGCTGAATTCCAGTCCATAATAAAACGAGTTTGCATCGCGTAAACAGCTTTTCCATGCACACGAAGATGCGTATCGCGCCAATATCCAAATTTTTTGGATAGGCCTAGGTACTCATCACCAATATTAAATCCACCAATATACGCAATATCTCCATCAATAATTGCTAATTTACGGTGATTTCGGTAATTTAATCGAAAATTAATTAATGGTAATTTTGATGGAAAAAAAGGTCTAACGATGCCACCATTTTTTTCAAAAGTCCGGAAAAATGACTTTTTCGTTGTTCGTGAACCCATGGCATCATAAATAATTTTCACATTTAAACCTTCTGCTGCTTTTCGTTCAAGCACGCGCATCAAGCGATTTCCAAGTTCATCTGAATGAAAAATATAATAAATCAAGTGAATATGATCCTTTGCTTTCTCAATATCTGCAATTAACGCATCAAATTTTTCATGTCCATCAATAAAAAGCTCTACTTCATTATCTTGTGTTAAAATAGCTCCATCATTTACAAGTAGTAAGTAAATTAAATCCCGATGTTTTTTAACATTCGGATCGCTAAATGGAAATTCTTTTTGTCGAATCATCTCTATCTGATTAGCAGTTGATTCTTGTATTCCAATTTTTTCTTGTCCCTTCCAATCGAAAATCTTTTTCCCTGATAGTTTTCTCCCAAAAATCAAGTAAATAATGAAACCAAAAATTGGAACAAAAGTTAAGACTAGTAACCAAGCCCAAGTGGCGGATGTATCCCGTCTTTCTAAGAAGACCGTCACTGCCGCAAAGAATACATTTAAAATTAGTAAAATAACTAATAAATAAGTCAACAGTCCCATTGTGTTCCCCCTTTTCTTGCACAAACTGATAGTAGTATCATATCATAAAATCATCATTTAGCCTATTCCAGTTCGTTTTCAATCAGAAAAAAAACCATTGACGGCTAAGTCAATGGTTTTCTATTAAAGATAAGGTGCTGGATCAATCGGGACGCCATTTTGATGAATTTCAAAGTGTAAATGTTGACCTGTGGATTGACCCGTAGAGCCCATTATTCCAATTGGTTGTCCTTGTGATACTTGCTGTCCAGCTACTACTTTTAGGCTACCCGCACGCATATGACCATATAATGTTTGGAATCCATTACCATGATCAATTTTAACTACGTAACCATAGCCACCAAAACCACTACCTGATGCTCCAAATCCTGAAAAGACAACTGTTCCTGAAGCTGCTGCAGAAACAGTAACTGTTCCACCTGCTGCGATATCTTGACCTTTATGTGACTCGTGTTGACCTGTAACTGGATTTGTACGATCACTAAAGCCGGAAGTTAAAATACCTGCTGCTGGTTTAATAAATTGTCCGCCACTTGAGCTTACTTTTTCTTGTATACTTGGCGCATTTGAACTAGGTGATTGTGCTACAACAGCTTTACTTTCGTTTGCTTTTTTAGCGTTTGCTGCTGCTTCTTGAATACGTTTTTCTTCGGCTGCTTTAATTGCTGCTTCTTGTTTTGCTTTTTCACCAGCAATATTAGATGCTAATTTTTTTTCTTCCATTGTTAATGAGCCTTGTTCATTTGCTAATAATGCTTGTTCGTTTTTTGTTAAGTCTTTTTTATTTGCTAGAGCCATAACTAAATCGTTTTTTTCAGCTTTTTGGCTCTCCATATTATTTCGCGAAACTTCTAAATCCATTGCTAATACTTTTAGGCTCTCTAGTTTTTTTTGTGAACTTGCTTCAGTTACTTTTAATTTATCTTGATCATCTTTTTGATCTTGCATAATGTTTTGATCTGCTTTTACAATAGCTGACACAACGGTTACACGATCAACTAATTCTTTAAAATCATCTGCTTCAAAAACCATGTCCAAATATGATGTAGCTGTGCCTGTAGTTTGGATTGCTCGTGCACGGCTATCCAGTACTTTTTGACGATCTTTTATATCATTTCGCAACTTTTCAATTTCTTTTTTTAATTGCTTTAACTTTTTATTCTCAGACTCCACTTTTTCTTCTTGTGCCTTTAGTTTTGTATTTGTTTCATCAATACTTTTTAAAAGAGATTCTAACTCTTTTGTTGCATCTTTTTCAGCGCTTTCTAAATGGTTTAGTTCTGAATTTTTTGTATCTAGGTTTTTGTCAATTTCTGATTTTTTTTGTTCAATTTCATTCTGACGCTTTTGCATATCATTAATACTATCCGCATTTGCACTAAGTGGCGCGCAAACTATTACAACACTTAACGCTAATGTTACCCCATATTTTTTTAACATATTAAGCTCCTTTTCTATTATCTATTTCATTAGGAACTTGTTAATTCCCTTACTATTCCATATAAAAAAGCACCTTTGTTTTAAAAATCGACAAAGGTGCTTTTTAACTTTTCAATAATGATTAGAAGCTAGCTACGCGACCATATCCTACAAGATATTTAGCCCAGTAACCGCTAGTGATGTTGTCATATTTAACACCGTTATTTTGAGCATTAATCATTTGTCCGCCACCAACATAGATTCCAACATGAGCAATTCCGCCACCATAGTTGAAAAATACTAAATCGCCTGGTTTTGCTTGACTAGCACTAACTTTTGAAGCTGCTGCATATTGAGCACCGGAAGTTCTTGGAAGAGAAATTCCTGCTGCACGGAAAGCATAAGAAGTGAATCCAGAGCAGTCAAATGCGCTTGGTCCAGTTGCACCGAGGCTGTAAGGTTTCCCAAGTTGAGCTCTTGCTGCAGAAATCATTGCTGAATATCCGCTGCCAGACGGAGCTGGAGCACTTGGAGATTCGCTAGCAGATCCATTTGAGTTAGATTTTGATGAAGAATTACTACTTGAACCAGAAGAATCATTTGATGTTGCTACAGTTTTAGTTGTTGCTTTTTCTTCTTGACCAACGTTAGAAGATGTTGCTTCACGTAAAGCTGTTGCACGTGCAGTAGCTTCTTTAGCTGCTTTATCACGTTCACTTACAAGACCAGCTTTTGCGTTTTCAGCACTTGCTTGATCAGAAGCAAGTTGAGCAACGATTGCTTCTTTTTCAGCTTTTTGTGCTTCGATTTTATTTTGTTGTGCTTCATATTCATGAATTGCTGTTGCTTGTTCTTCTTGTTTTTTCTTAACAGAAGTTTGTTTAGTTTTTAAGGCTTTTTCATCATTTTGTTGATCTTCTAAAATAGATTTGTCAGAATCAACTAATTGGTTTACTGCAGAAACACGACCAACTAAATCAGAAAGATTTTCAGCATCTAAAACTACTTCTAGGTATGCATTAGAATTTGAAGTTTTTTGCATTGCACGCGCGCGGTCTTTTAAAACTGATTCGCGTTCTTTAATACGTTCATTGATAGCTTTAATATCTTCATTAAGTTGTTTGAGTTCTTTGCCTGTTTTATCGAAATCTCCTTGTAAAGACTTAGCTTTTTCTTGAGCTTTTTCAAGATCTGCTACTAAACTAGAAAGACCTGATTGTAAGTCTGCTTTTTTAGACTTGATGTCATTAATCTTTTTATCTTGATTTTGAATATCTGTATTTACGTCCGCAAAAACATTTGTCGTGAAAGCTGGCGTCAAACTAATAACTGCTGCGAGTGAAATCGCAATAAACGTATTCTTTTTCAAAAAGTTTACCTCCTAAAAAGCTCCCTAAGCTTTTTCTTTTAAATTATTTTTATTTCAAGTTAAGTAAATTTCTTAGTTAGACTTTTAAGAATCTACGGATAGATATAACACTACCCCAAATTCCTATTAGAACTCCAATTGCAATAATCAAAGCACTGATTTGATAGGCGAACGGTGTCGGAGGCAGAAGTGATAGTGAACTTGTCACCAACTTCGGATTTACCAAGTTATAAACGTTAACATAGCCTATAAATGTTAACACAACCGGGACAATCGAACCAATTAATCCAAGCCACGCTCCTTCTAAAACGAAAGGCCAGCGTATGAACCAGTTGGTTGCTCCTACTAATTTCATAATTTCTATTTCTCTACGACGGGAGAAAATCGCAATCTTAATTGTATTTGATATTAAGAACATTGCTGTTAATAACAACCCGATGCTTAGTACAATACCAGCATAACGTCCCCATTTTAAAGTATCAAATAATTTGTCGACTGTTTTCTCACCATATTCTACATTATCTACATACTGTAATTTTTCTACTTTTTGAGCAATTGCCTTCGTTTGTGTTGGCTCTTTTGCCTCTACAACGAACACATCATATAGTGGATTATCTTGTTTAAACAATTCGAAGTTTTTGCCGTACGCGCCTACTAATTTCTTCAACTCATCATCCTTGGAAGAAAAAGTGACACTATCAACTCCATTAATCTTCTCAATGTTTTTCTCAAGTTCTTGCTGCTGTTTCTTGTCTGCGCTTAGAGAAATATGTACGTTAATTTGTACATTGTTTTCTACATCTGTTGCAAGCTTGTTCATATTGATCAATATTGCAAAAAACACGCTGACTAAGATAAGTGTTACTGTTACTGCACTTGCTGCTGCAAAGGTCATCCAACCATTCCGGTAAAGGCTCTTAAAACTTTCTCTTATATGTCTTCCTACAGTCCTAAATTTCATAACCATATTCTCCTTGCTGCTCATCTCGAACAATTCTTCCATTCTCGATAGCTACTACCCGGTGTTTCAACGTGTTTACAATTTCTTTGTTGTGGGTTGCCATCACAATGGTTGTTCCGCGATTGCTTATTTCCTCAAGGATATTCATGATTTCCCATGAAGTATCAGGATCTAGGTTACCGGTCGGCTCATCTGCTATTAATACTTTAGGCATATTGGCAATCGAGCGGGCAATGGATATCCGCTGTTGCTCACCACCGGAAAGTTCATCCGGCAACATCCTTACTTTATGCTTAAGGTTGACTAAATCTAGCACTTCCATAACACGTTCTTTAATTACAGTCGGCTCAGTTTCAACCACTTCCATCGCATAAGCAATGTTTTCATAAACAGTTTTGCTTTGAAGTAATTTGTAATCTTGGAATACCACGCCTACGTTTCGACGTAAATATGGGATTTCTCGATTTTTCATATTAATCAAATCAAATTTGTCTACGATGATTTTGCCTTTCGTCGCTCGTTCTTCTCTGTAAATCATTTTAATAAAGGTTGATTTACCAGCACCACTCGGGCCTACTACATAAACAAATTCCCCTTCGCCAATGTTAATATTGAGTCCATTAGCAGCAGTTATGCCATTGGGGTATTTCTTATACACATCTTCCATTAATATCATTTTATCACCTTACTATGCCTTTCTACTGAGTTACATTTTAGGTAATGCATGGTAACCATGGAGATGAACTGTTTGTTGGCTCGAATTTAAACTCACAACATAAGCTTAATTATACCATGACAGTTTTTCATCTATAGGTTAATTGCATTACAATTATATTTCAGGGTATGACAATATCTTGATTATTGTAATAGGATACACCTTTTTTGAGTTTAATTTCTTTGTGAAACTTTATCTGTGATTCATAATTTCTTAGACAAAATAAAAAAGCACCTGGGTTGGTCTTTTCTACTGCTAACATTGTAACTTGTTTTTACCCAAAATAACATTACAGGTTGATTAAAAAACATTACAGTTATCGCTACCGGAATAGACCAATTAGAACAAAACTGCTTCAAGTCTACAATTACACTACAGGTTCCTGTCATCAAATTGTTAAATAGCGCAGTAAAAAACTTGAAAAAGCACCATTTCCTCCCTAAAAAGAGGAGAAAATGGTGCCTTTTATGACGTAAAACCTTCCCCCATAACTTCACTTGCGCTCATTACTACGACGAAAGCTTCTGGGTCAATTTCTTTTATTACTTCTTTTAATCTAGAAAACTCACTTTGGGCAATAACACAAAGTAAGATTTGCTTGTCATCTTCTGTATACCCACCTTTTGCTGAAAGACGAGTAATGCCACGATCGATTTTAAAGAGAATTGCTTGTCTGATAGCTTCTTGGTTCTCGGAAATAATAAACACTGTTTTGGATTGATTAAGCCCAACTTGCACTAAATCAATGGTTTTACTTGTGGCAAAAAGACCTATAAGTGCATAAAGTCCAGATTCAATGTCAAAAACAAACATTGCCGAGATAACTACAAAGCCATCGATTAAAGCTACACATATTCCTAAAGTTAAATGAGAATATTTATGCAAGATTTGGGCAGCCACATCCGTTCCACCAGTTGAGGCCTTGCCCCGAAAAACAATTCCAAGTCCCATACCGACTAGTACGCCCCCAAATAATGCAGCGACTAACGGTTCATGTGTCCACGGGGTTAATCCTTGTGTTAAATACACAAAGAAAGGTAAAAGCATTGTACCAACAAAAGTTTTCAAACCAAATTGATACCCTAAGAAGAATAACCCAGCAAGAAATAAAGGGATATTAAAAGCCCACTGGATAAATGCTGGATTCCAACCAGTTAAATAGTTAATAATTGTACTTATCCCACTCACACCGCCAGAAGCAACATGATTAGGCAAGAGTAAAACATTGAAGGCTAGTGCAATTAAAGCAGCACCAATAATAACATATAAATACTCAATTAATTTAGAAACCATTGGGGATAAAGGTTGCTTTTTCCTTTTATTTGTCATCGTTCTTATCCAATCCTAGAACGCAAATATGCATTGATAAAGTCGTCTAAATCTCCATCCATTACCGCTTGAATATTACCGGTTTCGTAATTTGTACGATGGTCTTTCACCATGGAGTAAGGGTGGAAAACATACGAACGAATTTGGCTTCCCCAACCAATTTCTTTTTGCTCACCACGAATTTCTGCTAGCTCGCGTTCTTTTTCTTCTTGTTCTTTTTGATATAGTTTTGTTTTCAACATTTTCATTGCTTGTTCACGGTTTTTAAGCTGCGAACGTTCAGACTGACAAGTAACTACAATCCCAGATGGAATATGTGTCATCCGAACTGCTGAATCGGTTGTATTAATATGCTGTCCACCAGCACCAGTTGCACGATACGTATCAATTTTCAAATCTTCTGTACGTACTTCAATTTCAATATCGTCATCTAATTCTGGCATAACATCCACTGAAACAAAAGATGTATGACGTCTACCTGATGAATCGAATGGTGAAATACGAACTAAACGGTGCACGCCTTTTTCTGCTTTCAAATAACCGTATGCATTGTGTCCTTTGATGAGTAATGTAACGCTCTTAATACCAGCTTCATCACCCGCTTGATAATCGAGCATTTCTACTTTAAAACCTTTTTTCTCAGACCAGCGTTGATACATTCGTAGTAACATGGAGCCCCAGTCTTGTGATTCTGTACCACCGGCACCAGGATGAAGTTCTAAAATAGCATTATTTTTATCATATGGATCACTTAACATTAGTTTAAGCTCAAATTCGCTGATAGTATTCATATATGCTTTAATATCTTTTTCTAATTCTGCTTGTAAATCTTCATCTGCCTCTTCTTTTAATAGTTCTAAACTGATTTCCATACTTTCTTGTTCTTCTTCAAGCGCATGAAAAGCTTGATACGTTTCTTTATATCCGTTTGACTCATTGATTACTTTTTGTGCCGCTTGTTGGTCGTTCCAAAAATTCGGATCCAACATCTGGTCTTCTAACTCAGCAATTCGAACTTCCATGCTGTCTAAGTCAAAGAGACCCCCTAAAATCTTTGATTTGCTGAGCTGTTTTTTCTAGTTCATTACGAATTTCTGCTAATTCCATTCTTAATTCCACCTTTTTTGAATTTACTTACAAACTTTCATAGCAAAAAGCGCCGTCTTTCAGGCGCTTTTTTAGTTGTTTCAATCTATGCTTCTTTACCATGACAATTTTTATATTTTTTGCCGCTACCACAAGGGCAAGGATCATTTCGCCCAATATGTTGATCTTTACGAACAGGTTGGCGTTTTGCTTCTGGTTTCCCTTCAGCAGGATTTACTGCTTCTCCTTTAGCTACTTGTTCGCGCTCAAGATTTTGGCGAATTTCTGCTTTCATGATATAACGAGCCACATCTTCATCAATGGATGATACCATTGCTTCAAACATTTCAAAACCTTCTGATTGATACTCACGAAGCGGATCAATTTGACCATAAGCACGTAAATGAATCCCATCGCGTAAGTGATCCATAGCATCAATATGATCTACCCATTTCGTATCAACAACACGAAGCAATACTACTTTTTCAAACTCATTAAATTCTTCACGAGGAAGCAGTGTCTCTTTTTCATCATACGCTGCTTTGATTTTATCCAAAATAAGGTTTTGAATATCTTCACTAGTTCTGTTTTGTAAATCTTCTAATGTAATTGTACCTTCTGGAAGTAAGTTAGCATCAACATAATCAATAATACCTTGTAAATTCCATGCTTCTTCTGGCTCATGGCTTGAAGCGTTGCTAGAAACAATAAAATTCACTGTACGCTGAATCATTTGTTCAATGATTTCGCGAAGACTATTTTCCGCATTAATTACTTCATAACGCTGATTATAAATAACTTCCCGTTGTTGGCGAAGCACATCATCATATTGTAAAACTTGTTTCCGGGAATCAAAGTTATTTCCTTCTACTCGTCTTTGGGCTGATTCAACTGCACGACTCACCATTTTACTTTGGATTGCATCTTCTGCCATACCAAAACGTTCCATCATACTCTTCATATTATCAGAACCAAATCGACGCATCAGTTCATCTTCCATAGAAAGATAGAATTGTGTTACACCTGGATCTCCTTGACGACCTGAACGACCACGCAACTGGTTATCAATACGGCGTGATTCATGACGCTCTGTACCGATAACTGCTAAACCACCAGCTTCAATTGTACCTTCACCAAGCTTGATATCCGTACCACGACCAGCCATATTGGTTGCGATTACTACCGCACCACGTTCTCCGGCATGTTTAATGATATCAGCTTCGCGTTCATGTTGCTTCGCGTTTAGTACATCATGCTTAATTCCTTTACGTTTTAATTTGCTAGAAATAAGTTCGGAGGTTTCAATCGCAACAGTACCGACTAATACAGGTTGTCCTTTTGCATGACGCTCAGCAATATCTTCTACTACTGCATTAAATTTCGCTTCAATCGTTGTAAAAATCAAATCCGGACGGTCATCACGAATAATTACTTTGTTAGTTGGTATTTCAATAACGCGCATATTATAAATATCGCGGAATTCTTCTTCTTCCGTTTTTGCAGTACCAGTCATACCAGCAAGTTTTTTATACATACGGAAATAGTTTTGGAATGTAATTGTCGCCATTGTTTTGGATTCATTTTGAATAGTAACGCCTTCTTTTGCTTCCAGTGCTTGGTGCAAACCTTCACTGAAACGACGTCCTTTCATAATACGACCAGTAAATTGGTCAACAATGAGGACTTCATCATCTTGAACTACATAATCTACATCTAGGCTCATTGTATAATTAGCTTTAAGCGCTTGGGCGATGTGATGCAATATAACTGTATTTTCTAAGTCAAAAAGGTTATCTACATCAAAGTAGTTTTCTCCTTTTGTCATACCATCTTCGGTTAATTGAACAGATTTTGTTTTAATATCAACTGTATAATCTTCCTCTTCTGTAAGAGTACGTACAAAAGTATTTGCACGCACATATAGAATAGTCGATTTTTCTGCTTCACCAGAAATAATTAATGGTGTTCTAGCTTCGTCGACCAAAATGGAATCGACTTCATCAATAACGGCAAAAGCTAGTGGACGTTGTACCATTTCTTCTTTGTAAACGACCATGTTATCCCGTAAATAGTCAAATCCTAATTCATTATTTGTGCTATAAGTAATATCACATGCATAAGCTTCTCGCTTTTCTGTGCTTGATAAAGCATTTAAGTTTAACCCTACAGAAAGTCCAAGGAAATTGTATAAAACTCCCATTTCTTCTGCATCACGATGCGCCAAGTATTCATTGACTGTGACAACATGCACACCTTCACCAGAAAGCGCATTTAAATAAACTGGTAATGTCGCTGTTAATGTTTTACCTTCACCAGTTTTCATTTCTGCAATATTACCCTCGTGGAGAACAATCCCCCCCATTAATTGAACTTTAAATGGATATAGGCCTAGAGCACGTTTAGCACCTTCTCTAGCTACAGCAAAAGCTTCTACCAATAAGTCATCTAGCGTTTCACCTTTTTGAACGCGTTCTTTAAACTCTATTGTTTTCTCGCGTAAGGCTTCATCTGAAAGCGCCGCAGTTTCATCTGCTAAAGCAATAATTTCATCTGCTTTTCTCTCCAAATATTTAACATCTTTTTTTCCTGATTCAAAAATCTTTTTCAATAGTCCAGCCATTTAAATTCTCCTCTACTGTTTTCGCTGTCGTCTCGCAGTTTCATCTATGATAACTTTCAGGAATTATCTTCTCTTAAAATATACACACTAATTCTATCACTTATTAGATAAAATATACAACTGGTTATCTCTTTTTAACAAATAAAAATACAAAATCGTCATATATTCTTCATTCTTAATAAAAATGGAGGCCAAAATTTTGGCCCCCATACTAAATTATCTTTTATAATTAATTAGTTTCAATTAATCCATATTTACCATCTTTACGTGAATAAACAATATTTGTTCCATTAGTTTCAGCATCAGTATATACATAGAAGCTATGTCCTAGCAAGTTCATTTGTAAAACCGCTTCTTCACTATCCATAGGTTTTAATGAAAATTGTTTTGTTCTTACAATTTCAAGATCACCTTCGTTTTCTTCTGGCGGTGTGCTACCATTAACATCCGAATAAGCAAAATAATCTCTTTCTGCACCTTTATCACGGAATTTACGGTTCACTTTTGTTTTATGTTTACGAATTTGGCGCTCTAATTTATCCACAATCAAATCAATGCTAGCATATAAATCTCCACTAGTTTCTTCTGCACGTAACACAAGATTTGGGAGAGGAATGGTCACTTCAACCTTCGCATTTTTATCGGAATATACTTTTAAATTAACATGAACGTTAGCATCTGGAGTTTCTGTAAAATATCGTTCTAGTTTATCGATTTTCTTTTCAACGTAATCTCGAATCGGTTCCGTTACTTCAATATTTTCACCACGAATGTTGTACTTAAGCATAGCAATTCCTCCTTTGAAATAAAACAAAAATAACGATAAAGAAGAGTATTCTTCTTACCCTTAGTCTACGTGAAAACGATAGGTTTTGCAAACATTTGCACAAAGAGTAAAGAAGCATTTATCTACTTATCTTTATTTACTATTTTATTCCACTAAACAGGCTCCCGCAAACCTTTTTTGCCGATAAATCTCAACTATCTAAAGATGGTTAAAGAAGATACCTTTTTCATGCCTGCTTCTTTTAATACTTGCGCTGCTAAGTTAAGAGTACTACCTGTAGTGTAAATATCATCAAATAAAATTATTTCCTTCTCATCACTCCCAATCTCTTTAGTTAGATAAAATACTTGCGCTGCTTCTAATCTTTCTTGCCTTGTTTTCTTAGATTGTTTTTCAGAGTGTTTTTTCGCTAAAAGCCCTTCATATTGAATGTCCGATTGTTCCAATATTGCTGTTGTTTGGTTAAATCCTCGTTCTAATTTACGGGCTTCACTTACTGGAATTGGGACAATAGTTGCTTTATTCTTGGCGAAATATTTTTTGAGTTCCTTTTGAAAAATTGCTCCTATAATATAATCTCCTTGGAACTTAAACCGTTTCATATATTCTTTAGCAAAATCATTATAACGGTATAAAGATTTATTACTATCTAGAAATAATTCTCTACCTTGGCAATCTTTACAAACTTTATCAGATGATTCTCTACTACATATGGTACAAAGCGGTCCAGCTAATTTTTCAAAGCCCATTATACAATGAGCACAACATAAAATTTCCTTACTAAAAAGCCATCCACTTTCCCAACTCGCTGTTTGTTTAATCGGAAGTAAGCAAAGTAAACAATTATCCATCTAACATGCCTTCTTGAAAACCCAACTGATTCATTTTTTTAATATGCCGAATAGCTCGCTTCATTTCTATAGTCTGTCCATAATGAAAAAAACAAACATCTCCAGTTGGGTGAGTTAATTTCCTTCCGGCACGCCCAGCTATTTGGACTAATGCTGCTTCAGTAAAAATTCTCCCCTCACTACCAAATACAGCTACTTGAACATCTTTAAAAGTAACACCTCTTTCTAATATAGTTGTTGTAAGCAACAGCTTAATTCTACCTTTACGCAACCACTCTACTTTTTCTTTACGTAACTGATCCGCTGAATGAACGGTTACCGGCCGGGAAACATTATAATTTACAAGTGCTTCAGCAAATTGATTCATCGCTTCAATTTCTGGAAAGAAAATTAATGCTGGTTGATTTTTAAGTTCTGCTTTTTTTATCCAATTAATTAATTTATGGGTTATTTTTCCTTGAGCTAATTTTTTATTCCATGGGCCAATCCAGCAAGTTCTAGGAACAGGTAATTGTTTCCTATGATAGCGTGCGGGAATTTTTATATAATTACGTCTACCGGCCGCGCATTCTTGTTGCCATTTCTTCTCTGGAGTTGCTGTAATTATGATGGTCGAGCCTACTTTTGTTCTAGCCTTTCGAACAGCGTATTCTAAAAAAGGATCTTTTGCATACGGAAAGGCATCTACTTCATCGATAAAAATAACTTGAAATGTTTCATAAAACCGAATTAATTGGTGTGTTGTTGCAACTACAAATTGTTCTCCTTGATAACTGTCTTTGGAATCTCCGTACAAACAAACTATATCTATCTCTTGAAAAACGTTTTGCAAACGCGGATATAATTCTAAACACACATCAACCCTAGGAGAAGCTACACAAATTCTAAAACCTTGCTTTAATGCTAAATCCATTCCTTCAAACATCATTTCTGTTTTGCCTGATCCGGCAACTGCCCATAAAAGCATATCAACTCTCTTATTTATACTTGAAACAACTGCACTTGAAGCTTTTTTTTGCCCTAAAGATAAAATTCCGTTCCAACTCAAAAAAGATTTGTTTGTTTTCGGTAGAATCTCTGCTTTTTGATAATACAAATTCTGACAGCTATTTACCCGTCCCATAACAATACAGTTTCTACAATACATACAATCCTCTCTCCCGCAAAAAGCACATGACATTTCGCTAAATAAAAATGGATTTGTATTTCCACAACGAAAACAGCGATTAGCTGAAATAGCAAGGATTTCCATTAAACCTTCAATTGTTTCAAGTTCACGCTTTAGATATAACCTTCCAGGAAAAATTTCCATCGCTCTACACCTCTCCTCAGTTATACACTTTTTTGGATTTCTTTGCAGAAGTGAATTTCTTATTTTCCAGCATCAGTTTAACCATAAAATACTATTTTTGTTAAAGGTAAAACAATCTTTTTTAATAGGTAAGATTAGCGAAAAAGTAAATTTACCCTAAACAAAAAAATCTCTAGCTAAAAAGCTAGAGATTTTTCTATTTTATTGACCAGGTTAGCCCTAGTGCGCCTTCACCTAAATGAGTACCAATAACTGGGCCAAAATAGCTCAATTCAAATTGCACTTCTGGAAACTTGGCTTCTAAATGTTTACGCCATGTTTCTCCTTTTTCCGGATTATTTCCATGAATAACATAGGCTTTTTCTGCATTTTTATTTTTGATAGCTACTTCAAGAATATCTTCAATCCGTTTTAACGCTTTTTTTTGCGTTCTAACTTTTTCAAAAAGAACAATTTGCTTATCACTAAAATGAAGGATTGGTTTAATTTGAAGCAAACTACCTACAAGTGCTTGAGCTCCATTTAAGCGACCGCCGCGTTGCAGATTATTTAAATCATCTACCATAAAATATGCATCTTGCGCCTTTTTAATCTTATCTAATTCGGAAATAATTCGATCTAAAGGTTCATTTGCTAAAGCCATTTCAGCTGCTTTAATGGAAAACATCCCTTGTGCCATACATGAAAGTTCTGAGTCATAAGCAACTACATTCAAGCCATCGATTAATTCACCTGCGGAAGCTGCGTTTTGTAAAGTTCCACTAATACCACTGGATAGATGAATACTAATTACCGTGTCAAAACCTTCTTCTTTTAATTTCTCAAACAGTTTAATAAATTCGCCAGGGGCAGGTTGCGAAGAAGTCGGAAAATTTTCAGCTTCTTTTATTTTTTTGTAAAAGTCAGCCGTAGAAAGTTCTTCTCCTTCACGATAAGATTTTCCATCAATTATTACGGAAAGTGGTATGACATTAATTCCTAGCTGCTTTTTCACTTCATCTGGCAAATAAGTTGTGCTGTCAGTAACCACTGCTATTTTTTCGTTCATATAGTCCCCCTGAAATTTCTTTAGCGAATATAAACCCAGCCGTGCTTAATTGCCGTTACCACCGCTTGAGTCCTATCATTCACTTTCATTTTTTGTAGAATACTACTTACATGATTTTTTACTGTTTTCTCACTAATGAAAAGCGTTTCCCCAATTCCGCGGTTACTTTTTCCATCGGTAAGAAGCTGTAATACCTCACATTCTCTGTGTGTTAAGATATGCAAAGGCATTTTCACTTCGGGTTGCTGATAACCATAAACCCCTTGAGAAGTGTTTGTGCTTGCTAAATGTCGATACTCACGAATTAATTTAATCGCTACACGCGGATGAATATACGCGCCCCCATTGTCTACTATTTTAACAGCTTCGACAAGTTCATGCGCGTCCATTTCTTTTAGCAAATAACCTACTGCTCCTGCTCTAAGCGCCTCTGTTACATATTCATCTGTATCATGAATAGTCAATACGATTACTTTGATACTAGGAAATTGACGTACTAACATTTCTGTTGCATCTAGTCCATTAACAGTTGGCATGTTAATATCCATTAAAACGATATCTGGTTTATATTCACGAACTTTTGCTACGATATTTTTACCGTTTTCAGCTTCCGCTACGACCTCAAAAGAATCTTCCAATTCTAAAATTCGCTTGATACCTTCGCGAAACAACTGATGATCATCTACAACCATGATTTTGAGTGCCATAATGACTACTCCTCCTTCACTTATCTAATTTCACCAAGCCACTTTGCAATCGAAAACATCATCCTTTTTAGTAGCAAAACGCTTAACCTTATAATCCCTGCCATAAAATTGGCAATTAAACTTTTCTCTTTTAAGTACTATTTAACTCAAATCGACCTATTTCCATTACAAACTGTTACTTAATTATACAGTAAGGTTCTAGAAAATTACTTCTATATGCCTATAAAATGCAATTAAAAACCAGTCTAAAGTAATAGTAGTTTTTATTATAACACGAATTTGCCACCACTTCACCCGCTGCACTTAGAAAAATATCTATACAATCGCTTTGCTTTCGGATAAAATAAAAGCAGACTGAATGTATCAACTTATGGAGGTTCCTTATGTTGGATCATTATTTAACCATTCGTAGCGATGGAAAACATGAAATAATAATTGAAAAATCTCGCTTTATTTGTCATGTTAAGCGGATAAAAACAGAATCCGAAGCACAGGTATTCATACAAACAATCAAAAAAGAGCACCGTGACGCTACTCATAATTGCTCCGCCTATATTATAGGAGAAAATGACCAATTTCAAAAAGCACATGATGATGGAGAACCTAGCGGAACAGCAGGAATCCCAATGCTAGAAGTTTTAAAAAAGAAAGCTTTAAAAAATGTGGTGGTTGTTGTTACTCGCTACTTTGGAGGAACTAAGCTTGGAGCAGGAGGTCTTGTTCGTGCATATGGCAGTTCTGTAAGTGAGGCTATCGATAGTATCGGTATAGTCGAATGCAAATTAGCTACTATTATTGAATGCACTTTTGCTTATCCGCTTTTAGGTAAAATAGAGAACGCGCTTGAACAAAAAAATTATCAAATTGTTCATAAAGAATTCACTGAAAAAGTCGTTCTTCAAGTATTCGTTGATAATGACGATCTTCCAAATTTTTCCACTTGGATTATAGAGGTTTCAAATGGCCAGCTTAAGTATAAAGAGGGCCCACAAAAATATAGAGAAAAGGATGTTACTTAGGATGTCCACAAACATATCTTTGCATTTACCTTCCACTATTTCTACGGAACGAACTATTATGAGAAAAACTTCTTTTGCAGATGCAACGACCTTATTTGATATTTGGTCTGATAATGATGTTGCTCAGTTTATGAATATCGAAAAATTTTCTACTATTCTTCAAGCAAAAGAAATGATTCAAGCCATTGAAAATGAACCAAATGCATGTAGATATACTATTTTCACCTTGGATAATTCTTTACAAGCAATTGGTTCCTTAGGTATAAACGATATTAACAACAATAACCAAACAATTGAAATTGGTTATGAATTAGCCAAAAGGTATTGGCGCCAAGGACTTATGTACGAAATTTTAACGAAATTTTTAAATACAACAAAAGCTCACTTACCATATAAAACAATTACAGCAAAAGTTCTTCCTGAAAATATAGCCTCCATAAAACTACTTTCTAAGCTCGGTTTTGAGCTCATTTCATCGGGACAAGAACTAGATTTGCACTCCGGGAAAATTTGTGAAATTAGTAATTATCAATTGCTAATGGAATAGGCAAATATTACATTTTTGAAAGATATTAACTTTTTTGTATTTTTTTTCAATGAAATTCTGTATAATAACATCAAAGTTGAAAATTAAAGAAAGCGTAAATAACGCGTAACATTCTTTAGTTCAACAAATGATACAATAAAACTTAGAAAAGTGACTATAAGGAGAATTAATATATGAGTAAAGGCACTGATGATAGCCGAAGAAGCAGCAAGAAGTACAAGCGTAGAAGAAAAATTCTATTCTGGATTCTAATTCCTGTGATGTGTTTAGTACTTGCAGGTGTCGGATATGGCACTTATCTTTTTAGCAAGACAAAACTCGCAGCAGACAACTCTTTTGATAACGTAAGGAACGGAAAAGCTTCCACACTTCGAACAAATGATGTTGAGCCTATAAAAGACAGTTTTTCTATTTTGATTATTGGCGTTGATACAAGCACTACAAGAGCATCTAATGGAAATCCTCGTAGTGACTCCCTTATCCTAGCTACATTTAATGTAAAGGATGCACGGGTAGAAATGACAAGTATCCCTCGTGATTCTTATGTGCATATTGAAGATTCTGCAAAAGAAATTGATAAATACACGAAAATTAATGCAGCTCATGCATATGGTGGTCCAGAACTTACCATGAAAACAGTAGAAGAAGAATTCAAAATCCCAATCGATTACTATGTTCGTTTTGACTTTGATGCTTTCCTCAAAATAGTTGAGGCTTTAGATGGTATTGATGTAGATGTTCCAGTAAGCTTTACAGAACAAGATTCAAAAGATAACGCAGACGCTATTACGCTTAAAAAAGGCCAGCAACATTTGAATGCTGAACAAGCTTTAGCACTTGCACGTACCAGACATATTGATAGTGATATTGAACGCGGGAAAAGACAACAGCTAATCATTAAATCTATTGTTAGTGAAGCAACTTCTATTTCTTCAGTCAGCAAGTATTCTGATATTATTGAAGTAGTTGGCGATAACATGAAAACCAACTTAACTTTCAATCAAATGCTTTCAATCGCAAAATTCGGCATGTCTAACAAAATTGATATTAAATCGCTTAACCTTCAAGGTGATAGCAACCCAATGGACGGTATTTATTATTATCAACTCAATGAAGCTTCCGTTCAAAGTATCTCGAATGAATTTGCCAGTGAACTAGGAATTAAGCAACCATATCCCGGCGCTGCGCCTTATTCAGATGAGAGTTCAACTGCATCAAACTAACCAAAAACCAACAACTAATTAATTAGTTGTTGGTTTTTTTACTTGCGTTTCCGATGTATTTTTTGAAGCAAATTTAAAATTGGTCGATAATCTTCACCAATTAAGCCGATAAATTCAACAATGATTTCAATACAAAAAATCAGCAATAATAGTAATAGTAACGCTCCCCAAGTTGTAGAAAAAGAAAATACAAAACCAGTCATAGAGAACAGTAATGCCATGCAGTAAATTAATAATACTGTTTGTTTTTCGGTAAAACCAAGCGCCATTAACCTATGATGTATGTGAGAACGATCCGCAGACGATATAGGCATCCGCTCTTTCAGTCGCCGTACAATAGCAAAAAATGTATCTGATAAAGGAACTCCTAGAATAATGAGAGGCACTAATAAAGAAATAAAAGTGACGTTTTTAAATCCCATAAGCGACAAAACAGCTATCATATACCCTAAAAATAGTGCCCCTGTGTCTCCCATAAAAATACTTGCAGGCGGAAAATTGTATATTAAAAAAGCAGCAACTGAAGCGGCTAGAATAAGTGCAACTGGGGCAACGAATGCATCTTTAAGTAAGAGAGCCATGCCAGCAATTGTCATTAAAGCAATAATAGAAATCCCACCAGCAAGTCCATCTAAGCCATCTATTAAATTAAGTGCATTTACAATAGCTACAATCCAAACTATAGATAATGGTATTGCAAAATATCCAAAGTCCAATTCCCCGTAAAAAGGAATATTAATAAAATTAATTGTTATTTCACCCCAAACAGTGACACAAATAGCAGCTAAAATCTGCCCTGCCATTTTCCATTTAGGAGATAAATCAAATAAATCATCAATAAATCCAGTTACAATAATGATTAGAGCGCCAAAATAAATTGGGACAAATCCAGATTTATCAATTGGCACTAACAACATCCCGACTGAAAAACTTATAAAAATAGCTAATCCACCTAACGTGGCTGTTGTTTTTGTATGTTTATGTCTTTCACGCGGCGTATCAACCGCGTTAATTCTAAATGCAAACTTTCTAATTAATGGGACCATAATGATACCCACTGCAAAGCTAATCAATATACTCCATATTAGCAATATTTTTTCAGCTCCATCCTTTATTTAGCAAAATTTCTTCTGTTGATTTAGTATATTTTTGCAATACCTCTGAATTCAACGCCACACCAATACCATCATTAGATGGAACTCTAAGCCTACCTTGATTTAATTCAAAAGTCGGTTTTATAATATCCTCCTCAAAAAAACGATTAGAGGCGGATATATCCCCTGGAAAACCAAACTCTTCTCTCGCTGCTAGTGCAATGTTATGGGCTCTACCTACTCCTGCTTCAAGCATTCCTCCACACCAAACAAGCAAATCATTTAATGCGCAATACTCTGCTATTTTAAGTGCAGAAGACATACCACCAACACGTGCTAGCTTCAGATTAATTGCCTGACAACTACCAAGGATATGTGCTTGCTCTACATCTTTTACAGATCTAATATTCTCATCTAAACAAATACGTGTTTTCAATTGTTTTTGCAACCAAGCATGATTGACAAAATCTGTAGTTCCGAATGGCTGCTCAATCATTTCTAAATCATATTGATCTAATTCTTTTAATAACAAGAAATCTTCTCTATTATACGCTGAATTCGCATCTGCCATCAAGCTTAGTTTTGGAAAACGTTCTCGAATCGCTTCGACAAATTGAATATCTTTGTTTGGTGCAATTTTTAGCTTCACTCGTTCATATCCCTGATCAACATATTTATTCACTAATTGAAGTAAACTTTCTACGTTCGGTTGCAAACCAATACTAACCCCTACCTTGATAGATTCTTTAGTAGCACCAATCATTTTAGATAATGAACGCTTTTTCATTTTAGCAAAAGCATCCCAAATAGCCAACTCTACAGCCGCTTTTGCCATCTCATTACCTTGAATCCAACTAAATATCTTCTGTACGTCTTCCGGTTTATCAATTTTTCTTTGAGCTAATAGAGGAAGTAAGTGCTTCCTAATAATTACAATAGCTGTGCTGAGAGTCTCTTCAGTATAATCTGGTAACGGAAAAGCTTCTAACTCCCCGTAACCACAGATCCCTTCTTCAGTTATTAATTCAATTATATAAAAATCTTTGCTTTTCAGCTCCCCATAACTCGTTCTAAATGGCGCCAAAAGCGGTAGTTCAGCATGAATTAATCTCGCCTTTTGAAAATACATTCTACTCACCCTTTTTCAAACGCTTGCGCTCTTTGTGGATAACAAACATAAATTGAGGTATCGCAAAAAAACGTCTCCATCTAGAAGGATTCGCTAGCAATCTATAAACCCATTCAAGTCTTAGCTTTATCCAAATTTTAGGCGCTCGTTTTACATTATCAGTTAATACATCAAAACTTCCGCCAACACCGATAAAAATGCCCTTAGAAAAATTAGCCATTTGAGATAAAATCCATTTTTCTTGAGCAGGTGAACCTAACGCAACAAAAATAACATCTGGTTTAGAAGAGATTATTTCTTTAGCAATTTCTTCGCTCTCAAGCGCATCAAAATAACCATGATGAACACCACAAACAATCGCTTCTGGATATTTTTCATTGACTTTACTCTCTATCCCTTGGCTAACTTCTGGTTTCGCCCCTAAAAAATAACAACGTAGAGGCTTTTCTAATAAACCAATCATTGTATCATAACCAGTAACTCGTTCTTTTAGAGGAGTTTCAAGTTTTTCAGAAGCCATGATAATACCAATACCATCCGGAACAATGTAGTCAGCTTGACGCAAAATCCCCTCAAATTCCTTATCAGTCCGAGCGTGCATTACGATTTCGGGATTTGCTGTTACTACAAAACATCGTTCTTCATTTTTAGCAATAGTATGCAATTCCTCTACAAAATCAGCTTGAGTTGTATTGTAAAAAGGTATATTTAAAATTGAAATTTCCTGCTTTTTCATATGAATCTCCTAAAAAACTTTATTATGTATAAGTTTATCATAAAATAGAGTCTCTTCCTATTTTTAATCAAAAAAAGCTGTAAATAGCATAATGCCATTTACAGCTTTTCTATATGGAGTAAATTAATTTAAAATTTGTACTTTAACTTGTTTTACGCCCCAGTTATTAGCTTCTTGTACTGAGTTTAAATGTACATCAATTTTATTACCTTTAATTGCACCACCAGTATCAGCTGCAATCGCTTCTCCGTATCCTTCAACATATACTTTTGAACCTAGAGGAATAACAGATGGATCTACTGCAATAACACGTGAATTATCATTTAAGTCAATTCCTGTAGCTGTCATATGACCCATTCCAGGTTCAGCTTTACTATATGCAGTAGCTGTAACTGTTAGCACTTTAGAAACATTCCCTTGGGCTGATGATGAACTGTTTGACGATTCATTAGATGCTGTTGATTTTTGAGTAGTTTGTGTTGCATTTTCTTCTTTTGGTTGTTCAGCTGGTTGTTCTGTAGCGTTACTTTCTGAATTTTTATTTTCAGAAGTAGTACTTTCACTAGCTTGAGCATTTTCACCTACAGACAATTTTTGACCAACTATGATTAAATCCGATGAAAGATTATTCCATTCTTTTAATTGGTTGACTGTCACACCGTTATCTGCTGCAATATGTCCTAATGTGTCTCCAGCTACAACAGTATACTCCGAACCGTTACTCGTAACTGCTTTTTTCTCACCACTATTTACTTGCAATGTTTGGTTTGGAAAAATTAAGTTCGAGCTTAAGTTATTGTCTTCTTTCAATTGTTTTATAGAGATATTATTTTCATTTGAAATTTTCCAAAGCGAGTCACCGTCTTGTACTTTATACTCAGCCGCAAAAGCTTGAGTTGAACCAGATCCTGCAATAATTAAACCAGCCGCAATGGCTACTACTGTTTTCTTCATGTAATTATTTCCCTCCTTGATTACTTTCGAGGATAATCGTACCATATGAAACTTTGGGCTTGGTTACTAAAAAATTAAGGATGTATGACAGGCACCCGAATAGCTTCTAAAATTCTGCAATATTTGTAAATTACCTTTATTGTCTGATTTTTACTGTTTATGCTTCAATTGAGTCTAACTTTCTTTTACCTTAGCTCATTACTATAGTTCGCTTCTCTTTAATACTGTTATAAGATAGTTTGTACGCTCAATTATTTATATTAAAAAAGTAGAACTGGAAAAATTTTCCATTACAAATAACGCCCAAAATTAGTTCTATTATTCGTTATTTCGTCTAAGTTTTTATAAATTATTAGTTAAACTTAATGTTTTATAACAAAGTATTACATCATTCATCATCTTCTTGAGAGATATTAACCACGTTCTCCTCTTTATTTCTACTTGATAAATACCTAATTTGATGAACTAATACCTCCGTAATATAGACTTTTTGTTCTTCCTTATTCAAATATTGTCTAGATTGTAGTTCTCCTATTACGCCTACTAATTGTCCTTTGCTACAAAATTCAGCAGTTGCTTCTGCCCGTTTGCCCCAAATAACACATTGAATAAAATCCGCATCATTATCGACTCTTTTATTTTTTCCAAAGCGGTTTAAAGCTATAGTCATATTCAAAACCGCCTTGTCTTCTGTAGTCCATTTTAGTTCTGGATTCTTTGTTAAACGTCCTACTAAAGTTACTTGATTAATCATATAATCGCCTCTTTCTTTTGGTGTAATGCGATTATATTTGATAAAAATTTCTTTGTAAAATGGATAAAACTTTATTTTCTCCAGGTTTAAGGCAACAAAAAAGCTAGTTTCTTCTATAGGAAAATCATAGTTTTATAATGAACTAATTAGTACAAAACACTAATTTAGCAAATTGAAACTTTTTTTAGCATATGCTATCTTAAGAATATTAAAAAGCACCAAAATCCAATTTGGACTTCAGTGCTCTCTATTTTTATTGTGGTAAATCTGACAAGGCAAACATAATCTCTGCCTCACAAACCAAATCGCCTTCTACTGTGGCCTTTACTTTAGCCTTAGCAATAGCGCCCCTCATTCGAGTGATTTCTGCTTCGAGTAAGAGTTGGTCACCTGGCACAACTTGACGTTTAAAACGGCATCCATCAATCCCTGCAAATAAACCAATCTTGCCTTTATTAGCTTCACTTTGCATCATTGCGATTCCACTTGTCTGAGCAAGTGCTTCTACAATTAGAACACCTGGCATTACCGGATACTCTGGAAAATGACCATTAAAGAATTCTTCATTAACAGTTACATTCTTTATAGCTGTTACTTTTTTTCCTTCTTCAACTGAGATAACTCTATCTACTAATAAAAACGGATAACGATGAGGTAAAATTTCTTTGATTTTTTTAATATCTAACATATAAATCCCCCATATTCAAATTTAGATACGACCACGTTTTTTATTTGTTAATGATTCAAGCAAAATACCGGTACCAAGTGCTACAACATCTAAAGGATTTTCAGTAATTAGAACTGGAACTTTTAATTGTTCCGACATTAGTTCATCTAAGCCATGTAATAGTGAGCCGCCACCAGTCATAATAATTCCTCTATCAATAATATCTGCTGAAAGCTCTGGAGGAGTTTGCTCTAAAACTTGTTTAGCTGCTAAAACCATTAAGTTTAATGAATCATGAATAGCTTCTTCTACTTCAGAGCTAGTAATTGAAATCGTCTTAGGTAAGCCACTTACTAAGTCTCTACCGCGAATCTCCATTACTTCTTCTTTAGTACCCCGGCATGCAGTTCCAATGCTTACTTTAATATTTTCAGCAGTTCTTTCACCAATAAGTAAGTTGTACTTTCTTTTAACATAATTTAAGATATCAGCGTCCCATTTATTACCTGCCACTTTTACGGACTGGCTTGTTACAATATCACCCATAGATAATACTGCTACATCTGCTGTTCCACCACCGATATCAATAATCATATTACCAGAAGGTTCAAAGATTTCCATACCAGCACCGATAGCTGCAACTTTAGGTTCTTCTTCCAAAAATACTTGTTTTCCACCACTTTTTTCAGCAACTTCTCTAATTGCTTTTTGCTCAACAGAAGTAATATTCGTCGGGCAACAAATTAAAATGCGTGGACGCGAAAAAAAGGTTTTCAGGTTCAACTTCTGTATAAAGAAACGCAGCATTTCTTGGACAATATCAAAATCAGCAATAACACCATCTTTCATAGGTTTGATTGCGGTAATATTCCCTGGAGTTCTACCAACCATATCTCTAGCTTCTGTTCCAACTGCTAGCACTTGTCCAGTTTTATTGTTTATAGCGACAACTGAAGGCTCATTAACAACGATTCCTCTTCCTTTAACATGAATTAATACATTAGCTGTACCTAAATCGATACCAACATCTTTTGCCATTTACATTTTAACTCCTTTCGTGGTGTACACTTAATTTTACATCTCATTCTGAATTATAGCATAATTTGAGGTAAGCTGAAATGTATATTTCATGACAAGCTGTTTTTTTTAACTACAATAAAAAAACCGTACCAAAAGATACGGTTTTTACAAATTTAATATTAGAATAAGGATGCTAAATTCGTTACATCAATTTTAGAATCATCTACACGTTCTACATCTGCACCAAGCGATTGGAGTTTTCCGTGGAAATTATTATAGCCACGATCTAAGTATTTAAGTTCTGTTACTTGTGTATAACCATCCGCAACAAGACCTGCAAGAATAAGCGCTGCTGCTGCACGTAAATCAGTCGCTGCAACTTCAGCTCCTTGTAGTTTTGCCGGACCAGAAATAATAACAGAATGTCCTTCAATTTTCATATCTGCATTCATTCGGCGCATTTCTTCAACATGCATGAAGCGATTTTCAAAAACAGTTTCTGTCATAATACTTGTGCCTTCGCTTAACATTTGAATAACCATCATTTGTGATTGCATATCAGTTGGGAAACCTGGGTGTGGCATGGTTTTAACATCCACAGCTTTCAATTTATCTGGTCCAATGACACGAATGCCATTTTCTTCTTCAATAATTTGAACGCCCATTTCTTCTAATTTAGCAATTAATGAACTAATGTGTTCAGGTACTGCATCTTCAATTAAAACATTTCCGCCTGTAATTGCTGCAGCTATCATAAAGGTACCTGCTTCAATACGATCAGGAATAATAGAATGCTCAGTGGCAGTTAATTCCTTAACTCCTTCAATTCTTATTACTTCAGTTCCTGCTCCAATAACTCTGGCACCCATTTGGTTAAGGAAATTCGCCAAATCTACAATCTCAGGCTCGCGAGCGACATTCTCTATCACTGTTGTTCCTTCAGCTAAAGTAGCAGCCATCATAATATTCTGTGTTGCTCCAACACTTGGGAAATCTAAGTATACTTTAGCACCTACTAATTTTTCAGCAGTAGCTTCAATATAACCATTTTCGATTTTAACAATTGCACCCATTGCTTCAAAGCCTTTTAAATGTAAATCAACTGGTCTTGAACCAATTGCACATCCTCCTGGTAAAGCTACACGAGCTGAACCAGTACGAGCTAATAGTGGTCCCATTACAACAATAGAAGCACGCATTTTTCGAACATACTCAAAAGGTGCATCAGAAGTGATTTCTCCTGTTGCATCAACTGTTACTTCATCATCTACAAAAGAAACATCCGCATTTAAATATTTAAGTACTTCATTAATTGTGAATACATCAGACAAATTTGGGACATTTTTTAATACGCTAGTACCTTTACTCGCAAGTAATGTAGCAGCTATTACCGGTAGTACAGCATTTTTGGCGCCTTCCATTTTTACAGAACCATTTAACTGTTTTCCACCGCGTACAATAATTTTTTCCAAAAAGAACCCCTCCGCGTTACTAATAACTAAATCATTTATCGAATTTTATTAATCAAAATTTAATTTTAAAACATATCTTAGTAATTCTACCACTTATCACCCTAAAATATCAACTGATTTTAATGCATTATTAAAGTTGTTATAAGCTTCTGTTAATTTTTTACTACTTATAGTAGTTTTTCTAACCAAAAAAATTAATTAATTGTTTGGAAGCTGCTAGATAATCTAAGAAGAAATTGCTTAATGTATAACCTAATACAATCGAAATAATCACGAATAACAATCTAGCTTGTGTAACATGATTTTTCTTGATAAATTTCTCATAATTAATTGCTTGCAATGACCAAAAAGTAATAACTATAAATAGTAAATGTGAAATGATGATGACATATGGTGATTCCATAATAATATTATACATGCGTTCGCTCCTCAAATTTCGCTACTACTCATTTTAACAAATACCGCTAGGAAAAAACAGTTAATACACTTATGAGTATATAAAAAAACTTCCCGGCAATTTGACCAGGAAGTTTTATGATTATTAATTGTGTTCTTTTGCATGAATTCGGTTGATAGCTCTTTGTAGTGCTAATCGAGCCATTACTTCATCCACTTTTTGTTCTTTCGCACGACTAAGTTCTTCTTCTGCGCGTTGTTTTGCTTTTTCAGCGCGATTAATATCAATATCTTGTTCGCGCTCAGCAGTATCCGCGAGAATATTAACTTCTTCGCCGTTTACTTCCATAAAGCCACCATTTACAGCGACCCATTCCTCACCAGACTCTACTTTTAGACGAACAATGTCGATTTTAAGTGGAGCAACTAGTGGAACATGGCCAGGTAAAATACCGAGTTCACCTGCTTTTGTTCTAGCAATAACCATTTGAGCAACGCCTTCATAAACAGGGCCGTCTGGAGTAACAATACTAACATTTAATGAACCCATACGTATTTCCTCCTGTTTTTATCAGACTTCAACGCCCATGTCTTTTGCTTTTTCAAGAACTTCCTCAATGCGTCCAACAGAACGGAATGCATCTTCAGGAATATGGTCGTATTTTCCAGCTAATAAGTCTTTGAATCCTTTAACTGTTTCTTTAACAGGGACATAAGAACCTTTTTGGCCTGTAAATTGTTCTGCAACGTGGAAATTTTGTGATAAGAAGAATTGTACACGACGCGCGCGGGAAACAGATTGTTTATCTTCATCAGATAACTCATCCATACCTAAGATTGCGATGATATCTTGTAATTCTTTATATCTTTGTAATAAACGTTGTACTTCTGTTGCTACTGCATAGTGTTCTTCCCCAACAATATCAGGAGAAAGGGCACGCGATGTAGAAGCAAGTGGATCTACCGCTGGATAAATACCTTGTTCTGTTAATTTACGTTCCAAGTTAGTTGTTGCATCTAGATGGGCGAAAGTTGTAGCCGGAGCCGGGTCAGTATAGTCATCGGCTGGTACATAAATCGCTTGGATAGAAGTAACAGATCCAACGTTAGTAGATGTAATACGTTCTTGTAATTGACCCATTTCAGTAGCTAGAGTTGGTTGGTAACCTACCGCAGATGGCATACGACCTAGTAAAGCCGAAACCTCTGAACCAGCTTGTGTGAAACGGAAAATGTTATCAATGAATAAAAGTACGTCTTGATGTTCTTCATCACGGAAATATTCAGCAATTGTTAGACCAGTTAAGGCAACACGCATACGTGCACCTGGTGGCTCGTTCATTTGACCGAATACCATCGCTGTTTTTTCAATAACGCCTGAATCTTTCATTTCAAAGTAAAGATCGTTCCCTTCACGAGTACGTTCTCCAACGCCCGCGAACACAGAAATACCACCATGTTCTTGTGCGATATTATGGATAAGCTCTTGAATTAGAACAGTTTTACCAACACCTGCACCACCGAACAATCCGATTTTACCACCTTTTAAGTATGGCGCTAACAAGTCAACTACTTTAATTCCTGTTTCGAGAATTTCTGTTGTTGTTGCTAATTGATCAAAAGTTGGAGCTTCACGGTGAATTTTATTACGTTTAATATCGCTTGGAAGTGGTTCGTCCAAATCGATGGTGTTTCCTAATACATTAAATACACGACCAAGAGTTACTGTACCAACTGGAACTGTAATTGGGCTCCCAGTATCAATAACTTCCATACCTCTTTGAACACCATCTGTTGATGCCATTGCGATTGTACGAACAACGTCATCACCTAATTGGATGGCTACTTCTAAAGTAAGTTGGCTAGTTGGTGCTTCTTCTGCATCAGATTTATATTCAATAACTAGGGCATTGTAGATTTCAGGTAAGTTTCCACCTTCAAATTTAACGTCTACAACTGGACCCATAACTTGGATTACTTGTCCTTTAGACATGCAATTATTCCTCCTCACTTACCTTCCCATTTATAGGGACGTTACAAGAAACGCCGACTTCTATTCGAGCGCGGCTGCTCCTCCGACGATTTCGGTAATTTCTTGCGTGATCGCAGCTTGGCGAGCACGGTTATATTGTAGTGATAAGTCACTGATTAAATCGGATGCATTGTCTGTCGCGCTTCTCATGGCAGTCATACGAGCAGCATGTTCAGCGGCTTTGGCATCCAGAAGTGCTCCGAAAATTAGGCTTTCCACATATTGCGGTAATAATACTTCCAGGATTTCTTGTTCGGAAGGCTCGAATTCATATGTAGTTAAATCTACATCTGTTTCGTTACCTTTTTCGTGAAATTCTGTCAGTGGCAATAGTTGCTCTTTTCTCAGTTCACTAGAAATAGAATTAATATGGTGATTATAATAAATGAAAACCTCGTCATAAACACCATCTTCAAACATTTGAACTGTGTTACTAGCAATATCTTTAATTTCCGCAAATATCGGGTGATCTGTAATGCCTTGTACTTCTAAAACCACGTTCATTTGGCGCGCTTTGAAAAAGTCACGAGCAGATCTACCTACAGTGATTATTGCATATTCATCACTTGACGTATGCTTTTTATTAATTTCTTGAAATACTTCTTTGATTACAGAACTATTGTAAGAACCTGCAAGTCCAGTATCAGAAGTAAGTACGATATAACCAGTACGGTGGACAGGTCTAGATACAAGCATTGGATGATCGCTACTGTTACCAGTGCTAGCAACATGTGTTACTACGTCTTTAATTTTAGAAACGTAAGGCTCATATGAACGAGCATTAGATTCTGCACGACCTAGTTTTGCTGCTGAAACCATTTGCATTGCTTTTGTAATTTGACTTGTTTTACGTGTAGAAGTTATTCGTTGTTTAATATCGATTAAAGATGCCAAAGATTTTCACCACCTTTGAATTTATTCCGAGTCTAAATTATTTTTCTTCAGAAGGAACAAATGTATTTTTAAATTCTTTTAATGCTGCTTCAAGTTTCGCTTCATCAGGAAGTTTTTTCGTTGTACGAATTTCTTCCAAAAGCTCTGGGTGATTATGATCAAACCATGTATTCATTTCGGACTCAAAACGCAGTACATCATGAACTGGTACATCATCCAGATATTTATGAACTAGTGCATAAAGAATCAATACTTGTTTTTCAACTTTCAAAGGTTTGTGCAAATCTTGTTTTAGAACTTCTACTGTACGTTTACCACGTTCTAGTTTCGCACGAGTAGCTGCATCTAAGTCTGAACCGAATTGTGAGAAGGATTCTAGCTCACGGTAAGCGGCAAGATCTAGACGAAGTGTTCCGGCAACAGTTTTCATTGCTTTAATTTGCGCTGATCCACCTACACGGGATACGGAAAGGCCGGCATTGATCGCTGGACGTACTCCGGAGAAGAATAAATCAGATTGCAAGAAGATTTGTCCGTCTGTAATCGAGATAACGTTTGTAGGAATATAAGCAGAGATATCTCCGGCTTGTGTTTCTACGAATGGGAGAGCCGTTATGGATCCGCCACCTAGGCTATCATTTAATTTTGCAGCACGTTCAAGTAAACGGGAGTGCAAGTAGAAAACATCCCCTGGATATGCTTCACGACCTGGAGGACGACGAAGTAATAGGGACAGCTCACGGTAAGCAGCTGCTTGTTTGGATAAATCATCATATACAACTAAAACGTGTTTACCGTTATACATAAATTCTTCGGCCATTGCAACACCAGCGTAAGGAGCCAAGTAAAGAAGTGGCGCCGGTTGTGATGCAGCAGCAGTTACGACGATTGTGTAATCTAATGCACCGTGATGACGTAATGTTTCTACGGCATTACGTACTGTAGATTCTTTTTGACCGATAGCGACATAAATACAAATCATATCTTGGTCAGCTTGGTTTAGAATAGTATCAATTGCTACAGATGTTTTACCAGTTTGGCGGTCCCCAATGATTAACTCACGTTGACCACGACCAATAGGAACAAGTGCATCAATTGCTTTAATACCTGTTTGTAATGGTTCGTTTACCGATTGACGTTGCATAACACCAGGTGCTACTGCTTCAATCGGACGAGTTCCAGTTGTTTCAATTGGGCCTAAACCATCAACTGGTTGACCTAATGAGTTAACTACACGCCCAATAAGTGCTTCGCCAACAGGAACTTCCATGATTTTACCGGTACGGCGAACTTCGTCGCCTTCACGGATTTCAGTGTAAGGGCCTAGAATAATGATACCAACATCATTTGTTTCTAAGTTTTGGGCCATACCCATTACACCATTTGAGAACTCTAACAATTCACCAGCCATTGCATTATCGAGTCCATGAGCACGCGCAATACCGTCACCAATGTAGGTAACCGTACCAACATCACTCACTTTTAGTTCAGATTGATAATTTTCAATCTGCTGTTTTATGATTGAGCTGATCTCTTCAGCCTTAATGCTCATTGATTTCACCCCTCGTTAAACGGAAACTAGGCTTTAATTTGCCGTTCCATGTCCTTTAATTTCGTTTTTAGACTGTCATCATATATACGGGTTCCAATAACCACTTTGACTCCACCAAGAAGGGATTTATCAATGTGATTTTGAATGTTTAATTTTGTTTTGTTCATTTTCGCAGCAAATACTCTCGAGAGCGCCGTAAGTTCTTGTTCGGAAAGTGGAACAACAGAATAAACATCTGCATCCGCAACTCCGCGCAAGTCGTTTACGCGTTTTTGGTAAACGTCCGCAATAACAGAAAGATAATCTTCTCTGCTACGGTCGATTAAAAGATAAATAAAATCTCTTAATGTCGGATTGATTTTTTCAAAAACAGCGCTGGCAAGATTTTTCTTTTGCTCGGTCGTGAAAGTAGGATTTTCAAGTAGTTTTACAAAATCTTTATTAGCATTTAATGCGGCTTTTAATTCAGTTAGTTCTTCTGAAAAAACGTCGACTAAATCTTTATCTTGAGCTACTTGAAAAAGCGCATTGGCATAGCGACCTGCAACTTCCAAATCTTTACTCATTTGTCATCCCCTAGCCTTTCGATATAATCTTGGATAAGGTTAGATTGCTCTTTTTCATCCAGATTTTTTTCGATGACTTTCGATGCAATAAGAACAGATAAGGAACCAACTTGTTCGCGAAGAGCAGAAATAGCATCTTCTTTTTCACGCGCAATATCGGATTTCGCTTCTTCTTTTATACGTTCTGATTCACGTCTAGCAGTTTTGACAATTTCTTCGCGTTCTTTTTCACCAAGCTGTTTTGCATTCTCAATCATTGTTTGAGATTCAACACGTGCTTGTTGTAAAACACTTTTTTGTTCAGCAAGTAATTGTTCTGCTTGAGCACGGCTTTCTTCAGCCGCATCAATTTCAGAACCAATATGCTCTTCACGCTCTTTCATAACTCCCATAAGAGGTTTCCAAGCATAAATTCGGATTAAAACTAGCAAAATCGCGAAAGCAAAAAGTGTGAAGAATGCATCACCAAACGTAAATGCGGAACCAATTACTAAATGTGGTTGTAACACGCCAGTTTCACTCCTTTCTATACATTCGCTTGAATTATTCGTTCAAAATGAAAGAGATGAGGTTTTATTCCCTCCATTTCCTTCAAATTATTTATTAAGAACCATGAACGCAATAACTACAGCGATGATAGGAAGGGCCTCAACAAGACCGATACCAATGAACATGATTGTTTGTAGCATAGAACGCGCTTCTGGTTGACGCGCAACACCCTCGACAGTTTTTGATACGATAAGACCGTTACCAATACCCGCACCTAATGCACCTAATCCAACAGCGATAGCAGCTGCAATAACACCTAAAGACATATAATTATCCTCCTAATTTTTCTAAATATTATTTTTTATTACTTTTTTAAATGACTTATTTGAAAGTTAGTTTAATGTTCGTCACTTACCTTATGCGACATGTAAACCATGGTCAGCATAGTGAAAATGTACGCTTGAATTGCCCCAATGAAAATTGAGAATCCTTGCCATAGTAACGCAGGAATTATTGCTAGCACACCTACAAATATGTTCATATGAGCAAGTTGTGTTGCAATGATGGTTAACAACACTTCACCGGCAAAAATATTACCGTAAAGACGTAAACCAAGCGTTAAAGTATTAGCAAATTCTTCTACTAATTTAAGTGGGAATAAAAATTTCATTGGACTAAAGTAAGTACCAACAAAATAGTGCTTGAAACCACGCATTTTAATACCATAGTAATGCGTTAAGCCAAGAACCATTATCGCAAGTGTTAATGTGACAATTGGATCCGCTGTAGGTGAACGCCACCATACTTCATCGTTAATCGCGATTTGAAATGGCAGTCCTAGCATATTAGCTACGAAAATAAACATTAGTAGCGTAATACCAAGCACATGGAATCTCCCACCGGTTTTCCAATCCATATTACTATTAATAATACCTCTGACAAAATCCATAACCCATTCAATGAAGTTCTGCTTTCCGGTAGGTCGGCGTTGCAGATTTCTGGTACAGATAATGGCTATTAGAAGAACGATGACACAAGTCACAGTAATCATCAAAATATTAGATAGATTAAAGTCGATCCCTAATAGGCTTATCGTTGGAAATTCCTCTTCCAATTAGGTTCACCCCTCTCTTTTTAAAAACTTTTTTCTGCGGTACATGGAATACACAAAAAAATCCAGAAAAATAATTGCATATGCAAGCCCAAGTCCGATTACCATGCTATAAACATGAAAATATTCCGGCAGTTGCGTCGCTATAATAGTAGCAAATAACACGCTCCCCATTCTAAATGGCATTCCCATACCATAAAAAGAACGATTTTCAGCCAAAGCTCTAGTCATTGATTGTGTACGCCTCATTAATAGCCAGTAGTTAAACCAGCCGACGATTAAACCCAACTTAAGTCCCAAGAAAATATGTATGTATGGGGTTAAAAACCATCCACAAAGACAAACAGCAATAAAAAGAACCATATACTTTTGATGACGATGATACATGCCAATTAGCGATTCTAACATACGGGGCGCAATCCTTTCTTTTTCAAAAGATTTTTCTTTCCAGATGACCATTTTGAAATCTCAGGGAGTAAGTTTGGTTTGTGAAAACAAGCACATTTTCCCCAATTCATCCCAATCCCAAACACACATGAAAGCCTTATCAGCGTGTCAGTTCTTAGCATACAACAGCCAAAAGAGAAAAGTCAATACACTTTCACAAATTGTGAGTACATCTATTACTAATAGTACCACAATCGGACCCATCCATAAAAGAATAGCCTATTATTTCTGAGATTTTTTTGATTTCAAAATCTAGTCGTTTCTTAGATTGCTCCGCCAGAATTATTTTTGTCCATTTAACAGCAACCAACACCTCCGTAATCATTGGAAAAACTAGTTGACCATTCGTGTGTTATTTCACAAAAAGGCCAAAACCACTTTCTTCCGCACAAATAAAAAAACTTCTACCACTATTGGTAAAAGAATTCGATACGATTATTCGCAAAATTCGCGACCGAAAGTTCTTTTCCCAAGAAAAAGAACGGAAAAAACAGCCGGACTCACTTATCATGAGTTGCATTTTGATATAGAGTGCCCGTATAAATTCCAATTCAGTCAACGCGAAACCTAGCGTCGGCGGGATTGTAGTGAATACTGAGCGCAGTCTTCTATCCCTATGCTAAAAACAAGCTATTTTTTGGGCTCTTATATTAATAACATTGACCATCTTATCACATGTAACATAAAAGAACTAGTGAAAATTAGGCGTGTAACATATCTGTAACAATAAGGCGCTTTCATTCCAAATAAAGAGGAAAACTAGCCTTTTAACACCTAGTTTTCCACTGAGTTTTACACAATAAAATCTTCTGGCCTCTTCGTTCCATTAAATTGACTTTTAATTGCCGCCAAAATTCTATTAGCAGCAAAACCATCACCATATGGATTGGCCGCTTTCGCCATTTTATCATGATTTTCTTTATTATCAAGCAAATTTAGCGCTTCTTTAATTAGATCCGCTTTATTTGTTCCGATGAGTTTTAACGTTCCTGCTTCGATTCCTTCTGGACGCTCTGTTGTATCACGCAAAACTAAAACTGGTACACCCATGCCTGGAGCTTCTTCTTGTACACCGCCTGAATCGGTAAAAACAAGATAAGACTTGCGCAAGAAATTATGAAAATCAATTGCATCGAGTGGCTCGATTAAATGAATGCGTTCATGTCCACCTAAAATTTTCGTCGCTTTTTCTCTAACGGCTGGATTCAAATGCATCGGGTAAACGAGTTCAACGTCCTCGCGACTTTCCACAATTTCTCGAACTGCTTCGAACATCCCTTGCATCGGTTCGCCTAAATTTTCCCTACGGTGAGCTGTCATAAGTATTAAACGATTGTCGCCAAGATTTTCTAAGATTGGGTGATGATAATCTTTTTGAACAGTTGTTTTAAGTGCATCAATAGCAGTATTTCCAGTCACAAAAATAGTAGCCGGGTTTTTCCCTTCAGCAAGCAGATTTTCTTTTGCTTGTTTGGTTGGGGAAAAGTGCATATCGGCCATAACACCCGTTAATTGGCGATTCATTTCTTCTGGAAACGGTGAGTATTTGTTCCAAGTTCTAAGTCCAGCTTCGACATGTCCTAGCATTTTTTGTTGATAAAAAGTAGCCAGCCCAGCAGCAAAGCTCGTAGTTGTGTCACCATGAACTAAAACGATATCAGGATTTTCTGTAGCAATAACGTCATTAATTCCATTCATTACACGAGAAGTTATATCGGCTAAAGTTTGGCCCTTTTTCATAATATCTAAATCAATATCTGGTTTTATATCAAAAATCGCTAAGACTTGATCTAACATTTCGCGGTGTTGAGCGGTAATAACTACCCTTGACTCAAACGTTTCTGATTCTTCTTTTAATGCCAAAACAAGCGGTGCCATTTTTATCGCCTCTGGTCTTGTCCCAAAGATACTCATTACTTTGATTTTAGCCAATTTTGAGCCTCCTTATAAAAAAACTCCTCAGAAATAGTTCGACAAAAAATTTCCCAGCCTGCGAAAAAGCAGCACTGTTTATCATTCCTTATCTCACTAAACCGAGGAGATTATTAATTATTTAGTTCCAAATAATCTATCGCCAGCATCTCCTAAGCCTGGACGGATATAACCATTTTCGTCTAGCTTTTCATCTAAGCCAGCCACATAGATTTCTACATCAGGGTGCGCATCTTGAAGTGCTTTAACGCCTTCAGGAGCTGCTACTAGACACATGAATTTCATATTACGAGCGCCGCGTTTTTTCAAGCAATCGATAGCCATAATTGCTGATCCACCAGTTGCAAGCATTGGGTCTACAACGATGAAGAGACGTTCTTCTACATCAGAAGGTAATTTTACAAAATATTCTACCGGCTCAAGTGTATCATGGTCACGGTAAAGACCTACATGACCTACTTTAGCAGCTGGGATAAGTTTTAAAATGCCATCTTGCATACCAAGACCAGCTCTTAAAATTGGCACTACACCTAATTTTTTACCGGTAAGTGTTTTTGCAGTTGTTGTTTGTAGTGGTGTTTCAACTTGGATGTCTTCAAGTTCCATATCACGTGTAATTTCGTACGCCATTAATGTAGCGACTTCATCTACAAGTTCGCGGAATGCTTTTGTTCCCGTATTTTTATCTCGAATAATTGTTAATTTGTGTTGTACTAAAGGGTGATTAATTACGTGTACGTTTGCCATCGATTAGTTCGCTCCTTTGATATTGAAAATTTCCTTCTCTTATTGTATCAGAACAAGACACAAGTGCAAGGATTAATTTGCTATACATGAAAAAAACCGGATTTCTCTAAAATTAAGAAAAAACCGGTTCGCTTATTTTATAAACTTGGATAAAGCGGATATTCATTTGTTAAAGTAGCTACACGAGCTTTCACATCTGCGAGAACTTCTTCATTTTCTAAGTTATGCAGTACTTCTGCAATAAGTACGCCTACTTTTTCAATTGCCACTTCATCGAATCCACGAGTTGTCACTGCAGCAACTCCTACACGGATACCGCTTGTTACAAATGGGCTTTCTGTTTCAAATGGAATGGTATTTTTATTAACGGTAATACCAACCTCATCTAATACTTTTTCAGCAGCTTTTCCTGTTAAGCCAAGTGGTTTTAAATCAATTAATAGCAAATGATTATCCGAGCCACCTGTTAAAACCGCAACATCATTAGCTTGAAGTGTTTCTGCTAATTTTTTAGAGTTACGAATGATTTGTTCACAGTACGCAGTAAATTCAGGTTGTAATGCTTCCCCAAATGCCACTGCTTTCGCTGCGATTACGTGCATTAGTGGTCCACCTTGAATTCCTGGGAAAATAGATTTATTTAATTTTTGTTCCCATTCAGCTTTTGCTAAAATCATTCCGCCGCGAGGTCCACGAAGCGTTTTATGGGTAGTTGTTGTTGTAAAATCGGCATAAGGAACCGGATTTTGGTGTAACCCAGCAGCAACAAGTCCAGCAATATGTGCCATATCTACCATTAAGTATGCGCCAACTTCATCAGCAATTTCACGGAATTTAGCAAAATCAATTTTACGAGGATAAGCACTTGCACCTGCTACAATCATTTTTGGTTTATGTTTTAAAGCAGCTTCACGGACGATATCATAATCAATCTCTTTCGTATCTTCACGAACGCCGTATTCAACAAAATTGTATAAAACACCGCTAAAATTAACTGGACTACCATGTGTTAAATGACCACCATGTGAAAGGTTCATACCAAGCACAGTATCGCCTGGTTCAAGCACGGTATGATAAACCGCCATATTAGCTTGAGCGCCTGAGTGTGGTTGAACATTCGCATATTCAGCACCAAATAATTTTTTCGCACGGTCACGTGCTAAATCTTCCACGATATCCACGAATTCACATCCGCCATAGTAGCGTTTGCCTGGGTAACCTTCTGCATATTTATTCGTTAATACAGAACCCATTGCTTCCATTACTTGCTCACTAACAAAATTCTCAGATGCGATTAATTCGATATTCGCGCGTTGTCTACCAAGCTCTAACTTAATTGCATCAAAAACTTCTTTATCTTGCTTTTGTAAATAGACCATCTGTGGACCCCATCCTTTTCTGATAAATTTTTCAAGTGAACTGTTATGTATTATCTTTAATAATTACTTAAATCAGGTAGAAAAGCAAGCATTTTGGAATAAAAAAACGCAATTCCCGATAGTGAAGCGCTTCACTTATAGAAAACGTTCGGAAATTGCACTTTTTAGTTCGTAATAGGTAATTTCGTATTGCTCAATTGTTCCACCGTAAGGGTCTGGAATATCTATTTCATCTTCGGAAATTAGTTGAATTTTATCGCTTGCTTTCGGAAAAAGTGTTTTTAGTTCAGCTTGATGATTTTTAGTCATCACGTAGATTTGGTCTGCCCAATCCATATCTGCTTGTATGACTTTTTTAGCTTGGTGTGTTGCTGGTAAATTCATTTGCGCGAGAATCTGACGCGAATTTTCAGACATAGCATCCCCGTCCAAGGCGCGCGTCCCAGCCGAACGAACATCTAAATCCGGGCGCAAGTTCTGCAAGATTTTTTCAGCTAAAGGGCTTCGGCACGTATTTCCTGTACAAACAAATAATACCTTCATTCACGAATCCTCCTATTACCAGCAGCTTTTTCTAATCGGTTCATAATCGCTGCTCCAAGTTCCGTTTCTGGATATACTTCCGCAAAAATCACATCTACATCAGCATGGTCGAAAGCCCGTAAACCTTTGTAAAGATTGGTAGCTATTTCGTCCAATGCTTTTATACTTCCTGTTGTTTCGATGATTGCATTCGTATTTAGTTGATTTATCAGTTCTTTCGTTGCCAAAATACCAAGTTTTTTTTGAGCAGCTTCTGCTTTATTTATTTCATTTTGCCAAAACTGACTAGACCCTTCTACTAGATAAACTGGCGCTTTCGGGGCATAGTGCGTGTATTTCATGCCAGGTGCTTTTGGTTTTTCCGTTTCTTTCGTGGTATTTGTTGATATATCTACAGGACCAATTATTTGTTCGATTTGTTCTTTTGTAACACCGCCTGGGCGCAGAATAATTGGAATGTCTAATGAACAATCAATAACGGTGGATTCTAGACCTACACCCGTTGCGCCGCCGTCAATAATTCCGGCAATTTTTCCATCTAAATCTTCTATTACATGACTCGCCGTCGTCGGACTTGGTTTTCCTGAACGATTCGCGCTTGGAGCCGCAACTGGAATATTCGCTGCATCTATCAACGCTAGACTAACAGGATGTTCCGGCATACGTACACCGACTGTGGATAAACCAGCAGAAACATTAGCTGCCAAACTATCTTTTTTCAATGGAAGAATAACCGTTAGCGGACCCGGCCAAAATTTTTCCATGAGTTGGATGGCTTTCGGAGGATAACTTGCAATAAATTGATCCATTTGTTCGCGACGTGCGATGTGGACAATTAGTGGGTTATCTGATGGACGGCCTTTCGCTCTGTATATTTTTTGAATGGCTGCTTGGTTGGTCGCGTCTGCGCCAAGACCGTACACTGTTTCAGTTGGAAAAGCCACGCATTCACCACTTTGGAGTAATTTGGCTGCTTCCTGAAAGATAGCTTGGTTTGATTGTTGCTTGTTTATGTTCCAATGAATGGTTTGCATGAATTCCGGTCCCCTTTACATAACTTCTATTATATTTTAACGGTTTCTGTCTTATTTTTACAGTATTGTTTTTTAAAATCTGGAAATCGCTCTTTTTTAACAAAAGTTATCCCCAAACTGTGGATAATAACTTTGTCAATGGGGATAACTTCTTGTGAAATGTGGATAATTCGTAAAGCTAAGTAAAAAAGCCATTCTTTTTATTAAAATTTGATTAAAAAATTTTTTTGCACAACATTTTATCCACAATTTTGTGGATAACTTTGAAATAAAAAAGACGCTTCTTTTACAGAAACGCCTTTATACCAATATATTTGAACATGTTACATAGCGATCTTTTGAATTGATATCTTTGTGGATAATAATATCGGATTGTGGATAACTTTTTCCAAATAATTGTTTTACCCGTTCACCTTGTGTATAACCTATCTCTACACCTACCCAAAAAGAGGAATTTAGGACATATTTTAAGTTATCCACAAATCGTTCATAAATAGCAAGTCCATCATTTTCAGCAAACAACGCTAATGAAGGTTCGTTTTTAAGTACATAATCCGACATTTCTGCTTTTTCTGTTTCAGAAATATATGGAGGATTGGCAACAATCATATCGAATCGTTCTTCGTTTTCTTTAAATGAATCAAGTAAATCTGTTTCTACAAAACGCACATCCGCATTTAATAACAATGCATTCTTTTTGGCCACGGCAAGTGCTGGAGCGGAAATATCAGAAGCCGTCACCGAAATCTCAGGAAATGCTTTTTTGAGCGCAATCGCGATAATCCCACTTCCGGTGCACACATCTAGCACGTTTTTAACTGGATGTTTTTTCAAAAAAGCTTCTGCACAAGCAACTAACTCTTCTGTTTCGGGACGCGGAATAAGGACATCTTCTGTCACTAAAAAATCATAGCCATAAAAAGGTGCTGTTTTTAAAATATACTGCACCGGCTCACCAGCTAAGTATCTTGCAAAGTCTTCCTCAAATTGCTTTTCATGATTCGGTTCAAGCTCACGACTTATTTCCATCCAAAGTTCAGAACGCGAAAGCCCCATTCTGGTTTCTAGTAAAATTTCTGCTGCATTTTGATCCAAACCTTTTTCAAGAAGGATGGCCTCGGCATTATTTAACAATTGACTAATTTGCATCATTTAAATGCTCCAATTTACTTGTTTGATCTTCTAGGATGAGTGCGTCAATGATTTCATCAAGTTTACCTTCCATGATTTGATCTAATTTTTGAATGGTTAAGCCGATACGGTGGTCGGTTACGCGATTTTGCGGATAGTTGTATGTCCGGATACGTTCGGAGCGGTCACCCGTTCCTACAGCTGATTTACGATTGGCATCATATTCTTCGCGAGCCTCACGCTCAAATTTATCATATACACGCGCGCGCAATACTTTCATCGCTTTGTCTTTATTTTTCAACTGAGAACGTTCATCTTGCATCGAAACAACAATCCCAGTTGGAATATGCGTTAAACGTACAGCTGACATTGTTGTATTGACACTTTGTCCGCCTGCACCAGTAGATGCAAATGTATCTGTACGGATATCTTTATCGTGCAGTTCAATCTCCACTTCTTCCGCTTCTGGCAAAATAGCTACCGTCGCGGTCGACGTATGAATTCGGCCGCCTGATTCTGTTTCTGGTACACGTTGAACCCGGTGCGCGCCATTTTCATATTTCATTCTAGAAAAGGCGTCATTTCCGTTCACCATCGCAATAATTTCTTTGTAGCCGCCAATACCAGTTGGGTTCGCATCCATTATTTCTACTTTCCAACCACGTGATTCCGCATATTTACTGTACATACGGAATAAGTCACCTGCAAATAAAGCAGCTTCGTCACCACCTGCTGCCCCGCGAATTTCTAAAATAACGTTTTTGTCATCATTAGGATCTTTTGGAACGAGTAATAGTTTTAAGCGTTCTTCCAGTTCTGTTTTTTCTTTTTGAAGTTCCGCGAATTCTTCTTTGGCCATTTCGCGCATTTCATCATCTAGTTTTTCTCCTAGAAGTTCCCTTGTTTCGTCAATTTGTTCATTCACGTTTTTGTATTCACGGTATGTTTCGACTGTCGCTGTAATTCCTGACTGTTCTTTAGAAAGGTCTCGCAGTCGCTTTGGATCAGACACTACATCAGGGTCGCTTAGTAGTTCATTTAGTTCATCGTAACGGTCTTCCACCGCTTGTAATCGATCGTACATTGAATTTCAACACCTCTTTAATTTATTTTATTGGAGGATTGGCATGACATTTGCGACACACCGGGTAATAGTGGTCATTTCCACCAATCATAATTTGTTCACCTGTATAAACTGGTTTTCCTTTATCATCCACGCGTAGAACCATCGTCGCCTTTTTGGCACAAAACCAGCAAATTGTTTTCATTTCTTCTAGTTTGTCTGCGTATAGCAGTAAGTACTTAGAGCCTTCGAATAACTCATTTCGAAAATCATTTTTTAAACCATAAGCAATGACCGGGATATTCAAATCATCCACAATCTTTGCTAACTGAAATACATGTTCTTTTTCTAGAAACTGTGATTCATCTAAAAGAACACAATTTGGTTTCGGGTTAATATTCGCTACGATTTCAAAAATATTTGTGTCACTAAAAATAGGAGTTGCTTCTCGTTTCAGTCCAATTCGACTTGAAATGAAGCCAACTTGGTCTCTATCATCAATACCTGAAGTAAAAATCGCCACTGTTTTATTTTGTTCTTCATAATTATGTGCGACTTTAAGAATTTCAATGGTTTTCCCACTATTCATGGAACCATAACGGAAAAATAATTGTGCCATTAAGACCGCTCCCTTTAACTTTATAAACTCTTTTCCTATTTTATCATAGAGCAGGACAAATTGGGACATATAGTTAAAAAAAGCTATGCCGCATATGGGCATAGCTTTTTTTAACGAAAAACTTCCGCGCCGCTTCCTTCGACATCAAGAAGAAGAACGTCCGCATCGATTTCCAGTGTTTGTAAAGATGTTTGCAGTGTGTTAGCGAGGTTTCGAGGAGCGAACACTAAGACAGTTGGGCCCGCACCGCTCAAACAAGCAGCATAGGCTCCTTCACTTTTAGCAACATCGCGAATTTGTGTTAAATGTGGCACTAATTGACTGCGATATTTTTCATGCCATAAATCGCGTTCCATCATTTCTCCAGCCAGTGTCATATCATTGCGCAAAATTGCTGCAATCATTACATTGGCGATACTGCTCGCTTGGACAGCTTCTTTGAATGGAAGCGTATCAGGCAAAACACCGCGACTTTCCGAAGTGAGAAGTTCTGCCTTTGGAATAAAAGCAATTAAAGCACAATCCGGAAAAAGGTGGCGCACATAGAAATCTTCTCCATCTAATTTTGCTCCTACGACCCAGTTTCCTAGAACAGCAGGCGCAACATTATCTGGATGGCCTTCTATTTCAGCAGCTATACGAACTTTTTCCTCTTTTGAAAGGTTAAGTTCAGCAAGTGTATTGGCTAATTCAATCCCCGCAACAACCGCTGCAGAACTACTACCGAGTCCACGGGCTGGCGGTATATCGCAGGTCATCACTAAATGGTGCGGTATTAAATTAGGCGCTAGGTTTAAGGCAGTTTCGATAATCACATTCGTTTCATCGTGCGGAATTCCACCGCCAATATTATGTTCGATATACCAAGCATCAGCCTTCGCTCCAATATCAAGTGTTAAATACAACGTTAACGCTAAGCCACACGAATCAAAACCGGGACCGAGATTGGCCGTTGTTGCCGGGACACGGATACGCATTAAGCTTTCACTCCTGAACGTAAATGTATACGCATTGCTTCGATATCATCCACATGGGAAATCGGAATTTCATGCACACTCATCGCAGTATCCGGATCTTTTAATCCGTTTCCAGTAAAGACACAAACAACAGTTTCACCTTTTTTAATTGTTCCATTTGCTACATGTTGGATGACACCAGCTAATGATGCAGCAGAACCTGGCTCGATGAAAACACCATCTTGTGCTGCGATTTTTTTATAAGCATTAACGATTTCGTCATCTGTTACAGAATGAATATAACCACCAGATTCATCGCGAGCTGCTTCTGCAAGTCCCCAACTAGCTGGGTTTCCAATACGAATAGCTGTGGCAATCGTTTCCGGGTTATCAATTGGTTTTCCTTGAACTATCGCCGCAGCACCTTCTGCTTCAAAGCCATGCATCCGCGGAAGTCCAGAAGCCTTAGCCTCGTTCCACTCTTTAAAACCTTTCCAATATGCAGAAATATTTCCCGCATTACCGACTGGAATTGCAAGAACATCTGGCGCTGAACCTAATTGTTCACAAATTTCAAAGGCTGCTGTTTTTTGCCCTTCTATACGATATGGATTTACGGAGTTTACTAATGTCACTGCTTCAGTTTCAGCTAGTTCACGAACAGATTTTAACGCTTCATCAAAATTACCTTGAATCGAGATAATGTCTGCGCCGTACATAACTGCTTGCGCTAATTTTCCTAAAGCAACTTTTCCTTCTGGAATAACAATATAGGCTTTTAATCCCGCGCGTGTTGCGTATGCGGCTGCGGCTGCGGAAGTATTCCCTGTTGATGCACAAATAACTGCCTCGGCACCTTCTTCTTTCGCTTTAGCAACAGCCATAACCATCCCACGATCTTTAAAAGAACCTGTTGGATTTAAACCTTCATATTTTCCGTATAAAGTAACACCTAGTTCTTTGGACAAATTTGGTAAAGGAATAAGTGGTGTATTTCCTTCCGCAAGTGAAATCATTGGCGTTTTATCAGTTACTGGCAGATATTCTTTATATTTTTCTAGTAAACCTTTATACATATTTAACCCTCCACAACGGAATATTTTGCGAGCATTTGCATTTCTGGCTCATTTTTGACCCTAGATATTGCTTGTTCTAATTGCGCTTGGCTTGTTGAGTGTGTCACGATAACAACTGTCGCCGTAAAATCATCATACGGTTGTTGTAAAATTTTATCAAAACCAACACCAGCTTCTGCAAAAATCTGTGTCAGCTTAAGGAAGGTTCCTGTTTTATCGTCCATTGTTAGACGAAGATAGTATTTGGAGAAAACTTGTTCTTTCGGTGTATGTTTTGTTTCGTGTTTGTAACTGTTAAAAGCATTGCCGTTAGTACCGAGGCGGCTATTTTTGGCAACAGTAATTAGATCACTAACCACACTTGTCGCTGTTGGCAGTTCGCCAGCACCAGGTCCGTAAAACATTGTTTCTCCGACTGCTGCCCCAGTTACAAATACGGCATTATTCTCATAGTTAACGCCAGCAAGCGGATGTGCTTTTGGTAATAACACTGGTCCAACATTAACATTAACAGTGCCATTTGTTTCTTCGGCAGTACCTACTAGCTTAATTTTATAACCTAATTGATAGGCTACTTCGATATCTTCAGGCGAAATCCCGCGAATACCATTTGTTTCTACATTATCTAAATTCACATTCATACCAAATGCGAGTCTTGTCATAATAACCATTTTTCTCGCTGCATCAATGCCGTCCACATCGTTTGTCGGATCGGACTCGGCAAAACCCAATGCTTGAGCTTCTGCTAAAACTTCTTCATATGACTTTTTCTCTGTCGTCATTTTTGTAAGCATAAAATTGGTCGTCCCGTTGACGATTCCCATTACTTTTTGAATTTTATCTGCTGCTAGGCTGTTGACGATTGTACGTAAAATCGGAATCCCACCTGCAACACTTGCTTCATAAAACAAATCACAATTATTCGCTTGTGCAACTGCCACTAATTCGTCGCCATGTAACGCAATCAAATCCTTATTCGCAGTTACTACATGCTTTCCAGCTTTCAAGGCCTGCAAAATGTATTCCCGCGCAGTTGTGATGCTGCCCATAACCTCGACAACAACAGCAATTTCTGGATCATCCAGTACATCAGACGGATTGGTGGTTAGTTCAAAACCTTTTGTTTCATAACGGCGATTTTTTTCTAAGTCACGAACTAGCACTTTTTTTACCGAAATACGGTAGCCAGTTACTTGACTAATTTTTTCTTGATGCTCTTCTAAAATATGAATAACACCGCTACCTACCGTTCCAAATCCTAACACACCTACTTGTAACTTTGCTTCCACTTGAAAACCTCCTTATTATTGTTTAACAAAACAGAAAATTTAACTTTTTTAATACCTACTCATAAAAAAAGTAATTAGTGATATTATACGCAACTTCACAGGGAAAAGTAAACCCTTGAAAGGAAAGTTTTTATTTTTAGTAGTTTCAGGAAATAGTTCTATAAAAAAAACACACCCGGCAAAAGCCGAGTGTGCAAATTATTTCGTTCGTTACATACAGTCTTATTTGAGACCGTATTTTTTGTTGAAGCGGTCCACACGGCCGTCTGCAGTCGCATGTTTTTGTTTACCAGTATAGAACGGGTGCGAATCAGAAGAGATTTCGACACGAAGTAATGGATACTCGTTGCCATCTTCCCATTTAATTGTTTCGCTTGAGCTCTTAGTAGAACCTGACAAAAATTTGAAATCAGTACTAGTATCAACAAATACCACTGGACGGTACTCAGGATGAATTCCAGTTTTCATTTCTTTTCAACTCCTTCGCCCTGAATCATCTGAAACAGAGTAATTAAGTGCTTTTACACACAGTATAAATATTATAACAATGTTGAAGCAAACAAGCAAGATTATTTTTGCACTTTAAAGATTATCCATTTGCTAAACACGTAGTTCAGTACAAGCACAATAATATTGGTCCAAATTTTCGCCCATAATTCGTCTACAGATAAATAACTGATTAACAGAATCATGACTAAAATATCTATTATATAAGTTAAACAACGAAAACCAAAAAACGAACTCGCTTCACGAAGACGATCTTTCCAAGTTGGCGTATAACTTTCAAAAACAAATTTTTTATTAGAAAAGTAGGCAAAAAGTACAGATGCGATAAAAGCGATTGTGTTTGCAATACGATAATCCCAGTTCAAGATATACGTACATAACCAAAATGTCACGATATTAATAACTGTTGCAAAACCGCCCATAATTAAATACATCAAAATACTATGTATCTGGTCCGTATACCATGGAATTTTATTTAACAATTGTCTTATTTTACTCATAAAATAACTTCTTTCTCAGTAAGATATTTGGTTTATTTTTTAAACATTTCCTCTTGTAAAAGCTCATAAAAAGCTTCATTATTCTCTGTTTTCTTCAAATAGCGCACAAAGCGTTCTGAAATATCTAGTCCGTCGCTTTGTTTTGGCATAGCCTTACGAATTTTCCAAAGTTGTTCTAGGCGTTCTTTAGACAATAGCAGTTCTTCTTTTCTTGTACCAGAACGGCGCATGTCAATTGCTGGAAATACGCGGCGCTCAGCAAGCTGGCGATCAAGATGTAACTCCATGTTACCAGTACCTTTGAATTCCTCGTAAATAACATCGTCCATTCGTGAACCGGTATCAACTAGTGCTGTTGCAAGGATGGTCAAACTTCCGCCTTCTTCAATATTGCGTGCTGCGCCAAAGAAACGTTTAGGACGATGAAAAGCAGCTGGATCAATACCACCAGAAAGTGTACGACCACTTGGAGGAATAACCAAATTATAAGCTCTAGCTAAACGTGTGATACTATCCATCAAAATAACTACATCCCGTTTTTGTTCTACTAGACGCATAGCTCGCTCAAGAACTAGTTCAGCTACTTTAATATGATTTTCCGGTACTGCGTCAAAAGTGGAACTGACAACATCTGCTTTTACCGAACGTTCAATATCTGTTACTTCTTCTGGGCGTTCATCAATTAATAAGACAATTAATTCAGACTCTGGATGATTAGTCGTAATCGCATTTGCAATTTCTTTGAGTAACACTGTTTTACCTGCTTTTGGCGGCGCTACAATCAGCCCACGTTGCCCAAAACCGATTGGCGAAATTAAATCAATTGTGCGCGTCGAAATTGGCATTTTTCCAGTTTCCAAATGAATTTGACGATCTGGATAAAGTGGTGTTAGACCAGGAAAATGTACTCTTTCTTTGGCTACTTCCGGATTTTCCCCATTGACCGCTTCCACGTGTAGTAAGCCAAAGTAACGTTCATTTTCTTTCGGAGGACGCACTTTCCCTGATACTTTATCCCCTGTCCTTAACTCAAAACGTCTAATTTGAGAGGCCGAAATATAAATATCTTCCGAACTAGAAGAATAATTAATTGGACGTAAAAAACCAAAACCTTCATTTGGAATAATTTCTAAAACGCCTTCCATAAAAAAGAAACCTTCTTTTTCTGCATTTGATTTTAGCAAAGCAAAAATAAGTTCTCTTTTCGTTAGTTTGCTATAATAAGCGATTTTATGTTCTTTTGCCAAAGCGTAAATATCTTTTATTGTTAAACTTTCTAAGTATGCAATGGACAATTTTGCCATATGTGTACCACCTTTTTGAGTTAATAATTTTTTATAGGTTTTTAGGAATAAATGGGAAAAGAGGTGAAATCGAGGCAGGCTGAAACGAACTGATTCCGCTCAGCCTCTTTTTATAATTTAGTTTCTACTGCACTAATACGAGTAATATCGGCGCCAATTGCAGAAAGCTTTTCGATAATTTTACTATAACCACGTTCGATATGTTCAACACCGTGAATTTCTGTTTTTCCTTCTGCTAGAAGCCCTGCAATAACTAGAGCAGCTCCAGCTCGTAAATCAGTTGCTGTAACTTTAGAACCTTGAAGTTTTACAGGTCCACTTATAACAGCAGATCTACCTTCTAACTTGAATTTCCCGCCCATTCGCTCTATTTCAGCTATATGCTTAAATCGGCTCGGATAAATCGTGTCAGTAACAACACTACTACCTTCCGCACGGGTTAAAAGAGCTGTTAATGGTTGTTGTAAGTCGGTAGGAAACCCTGGATACGCATATGTTTTAATATCTACTTTTTTGATTTTTTCTACTTCGCCAACAAAAATTGCATCTTCTTCAATCTCCATCGGAACTCCCATTTCTGTCATTTTGGCGATGATTCCTTCTAAATGGGTGGGGATGACATTTTCAATTCGCACACCTTTTCCAGACGCTGCAGCAAGCACCATAAAAGTTCCCGCTTCAATTCGGTCAGGTATAATTGTATGGTGACAGCCATGAAGGTGATCGACACCAGTGATTCGAATAGTGTCTGTCCCAGCACCTTTAATAATTGCTCCCATATTTGAAAGAAGGGTTGCAACATCAATAATTTCTGGTTCTTTTGCTGCATTTTCGATAATTGTTTTACCTTTTGCACGAACGGCTGCTAGCATGATGTTAATTGTCGCTCCAACACTTACAACATCTAAATAAATCCGCGCACCTTTTAGTTCGTCAGCGCGCAAATAAATTGCACCTTGTTCGTTCGTTACTTTTGCGCCTAGTGCTTCAAACCCTTTAATGTGCTGATCAATTGGACGCGGACCTAAATAACAACCACCCGGAAGCCCAATAACTGCTTTTTTAAATCGCCCTAGCATAGCACCCATTAAGTAATAAGATGCGCGTAGTTTCTTCACATTTCCTGTTGGAAGTGGCATAGAAATCATATTTGCTGGATCAATAACTGCTGTTTTATTATCATAACGGACACTACCGCCAAGTTCTTCTAAAATATCATAAAGTGTATGAACATCCGAAATATCTGGTAAACCTTCTAAAACTACTTCAGATTCCGCTAAAATCGCAGCTGGAATCAAGGCAACTGCGCTATTTTTTGCACCATCTACTTGCAAAGTTCCGGCTAATTTTTTGCCACCTTGTATAATCAATTTATTCGTCACAAATGTACCCTTCTTTCCTGAAGCATGTAATACTTACTCATTATCCATTAAATTGTTTTACTTTGCAAGATTCTTTCATCAAAAAAAGCCGGGAACAATTCGTTCCAAGCTTTTCATTATTGCGAAACATTTTTTACTGGTGCTTTTGCTAGCGCTTCTATATGCGGTTTAATCTTTTTAGAGGCGGTGTCTTTAATTAGCAAGGCTCCCGCGCCAAAAATAATACAACTATAATAGGTGATAATTCGCCATAAAACTAGCGCCATCAATAATTTTGCCGGACCAAGTAACATACCAAACAACAATGTAAATGTATATTCCGCACCACCTGCGCCTCCAGGAGTTGGCATAACAGTAGCAAACATAATAATAAAAGCATGATAAGTAATCGCCATATAAAGTCCAATCCCATTCACGTCGATTGCCTCTAAAATAAAGAAAGGTATAGAGAAATAAATCCATAATTGTAGTGTCGTGTAAAAACAACAGCGCACAATTAATTTCCAATCTTTCCCAATCCTGCTGCTTTCTTCATGGAAAGTAATAATTTTTTCATCTAATGTGTTTTTTAAATTCGCAACTCTTTCTTTTTTCATAAATAATCTAGTCGGAAGTAAGAGTCCATGCACTAATTTTGTAGTAAATTTTTGACTTCTGCCGACTAAAATCAAAGCTGCAATAACTACAACATGAACACCAAAACCAAGTAAAACAAGAAATTTAAGTTGTGTTACCCCTGTCATCAAGTAATGGATACCAAAAATCAAAATAACTAAAAAATTAAGTACAACCATCGCTTGATAAATAATAAATTTCACGAGTAAAACCGAACTTCCTCGACCTGCATCCATTCCTTGTTTTGTTAGCATTACAAGCTGTGCTGGTTGCCCACCTGTTGCCATTGGAGTAATTGTATTAAAAAATTGACCAATCATTGTAATTCGAAAAGAAGAAAAAAAGCGCTGTTCTTTATTTGCAGGTTTGGAAGCGGTTTGTAAAACTACTGCTTCTAAAAACCAATAAATAAACATAGCCAGAAATGCTGCCAAAAGCCACCACGGATTGACTTTTAACATCGAAGCAAAGAAAGTGGAAATATCTACGCCTTGAAATTGCCAAATAATGAAGCCAATACTAATCGCCAGTACAATAGCTATATTAAAAAGATTCTTCTTTGCGCTTCCACTCATGTACTCACTCCTTCGTTAATAATCCTTGATAAAAGGCCAACCATATTTTCGCTAAACGATCTTCTGAATAATAGGTTGCACCCTCTTTAGCAGCTTGCAACATTTCATTATAATAATCACCATCATGTTCCAAGCGTTCTATTGCTCGTACAAAACCAGGATTATCAACTTCTTTCACATAATAGCCAGTTAAAATTTCTTCATATAATTCTAAATTACGAAGCAATATAGGAACATCCGCACTCATAGCTTCTAAAATCGCCATAGGAAATAACTCATTATAGGATGGCATAAAGAACAAATCCGCCATATTAATACAAGCATTCATTTCAGAACGATCCACAATACCAATAAATTTCACATTTGCTGGAGGGTTATCATAAATTTTCTTAAGTTCTTCATACCCCGAAGTAATCTTTCCAAAAGAAAATCCCCCCGCCCAAACAAATTGCACATCAGGCAGTTGTTTAGCAACCTCGATAAAATCAAGTACACCTTTACGATGTTGCACTTGACCAATTCCAATTACCGTAAACTTGTCTTCTGGAATTCCATATTTCGCCCGAGCAACTTCCTTATCTGCTTTTGAAATAGGGAAAAAACTCTTTTTGGAAACGAAATTCGGGATATAATGAATTTTTTCTTTTGGAATATCATATGCCGTAAGTTTGGGGATAAATGATGGATTCACAACAACAATCTCATCCATTCGTTTATAAAAACCAATCAAATATTTATAGAAAACGACGCGAGCAATCCAAGGCAATTTGAGACTGCCTTCCATCGTTTCTGGTAAAAAATGCACATAACCAACTCGGACTCCTCGTTTTTTCTTAAAAAAGGTCGAAAGAAAAAAACGGAAATCAACGGTATGGTAATGCGTGATATCCGATTTCTTAAAACTATTAATCTTCATATCAATCTCATCTGCATATCTTTCTTCTAGTAAATTCACAAGTTCGCGGTATGCTGATGCTACGCCTTGCCCTTTTACTTTTTCTGCTGATGATAGCATTGTTAACTTAATCACGCCGCGATGACCTCTCTTTCCTTTGAACGTGCGTAGAGGAAGAAAGTGAAAATACTTGAGAAGCAATTTTACTTTTTATTAATGTTGGCTTTACTTTAATTGTGCCGTTTTGTCGCTTTACACGGTATATCTCGCGAACCTCATTATATGTAGACTCAATATTGATGCCAAACTGTTCCGCCGAAATTGATTCTACTTTTACTCTTCCATTTTTAGCTACTAAAGTCGCAACTTCTTTATCAGAAAATATTTTAATTAATAAGCTTGCTAGTTCGTCATCCTCATCGAATAAAAAGGCTGTTTCTTTATCTGTTAAAAAGTCTTCAATACTTTCATCCCGTTTAGCTACAACTGGCAATGAGGCCGCCATTGCTTCTGCATAAGTTAATCCTTGCGTTTCTGTTGTCGAAGCACTAACAAATAAATCACCTAATTGATAATATAAACTAATATTTTCCCAGTCAACTGCGCCTGTGAAAATAACATGATTTTCTAATTGTTTGCTTTCTACTAATTTTTCTAAGTCTTTGCGTACTGGTCCGTCACCAACAATCACTAGTTTAGCATTTGATTTTGTTTCAAGGACTTCTGGCATCGCATTAATAATCGCATCAATATTCTTTTCATGTGCAATTCTTCCAAGTGAAAGAATAACAGAATCTACTTCTTGAATTCCAAGAGATTTTTTCAAATCCAAAATTCTTTGTTTTTCAACTGGAGCAAATGACGAAATGTCTGTACCAGTCGGAACAGTATACATCAATTTATGAATACCTTGTTCTTCTAAATGATGCCTTACTTTTGCAGTCGGAGTAATTACGGCATCATAACTATCACAAAAAGACTTTGTCATTTTACCAACCATTGAAGGTGTTAAAATTTTACCTTTTGCAATATAATGCAAGTAATCAACATACATTGTGTGATAGGTATGGATAGATGGAATATTATATTTTTTAGCAATTCGCTTACCCAAAAGACCTAATGAAAACTCTGTATGTGTGTGGATAATGTCTAAATTCAAGCGACCTACTAGCTTAATAAACTTATTCATTCCTGCAATTGCTACGCGACGTTCTGGAAAAAAGACAAACGGTATACTAGGTAAACGAAACACACGTCCTTCTTCGCTTTCTCTATCAGCGTTAGGATCCGTCGTTGTAAAAATATATACAGTGTGCCCTTGTTTTCTTAGTTCGTTTTCCATAATCATTATCGATGTAGCTACACCGCTAATTTGCGGACTGTAGGTATCCGTAAAAATCCCTATATTCATTACTATCGCCTACTCTCTTCCTCGTTGGTTCATTCATCATTTAGTATATTATTATAACATAACTCAAGTCATACGTATTATATAATCAACTACATTATGACTCACTTATCTAGATAAAACATGCGCCTAAAGCATGATTTTTAATCGGGAAATTACAAAAATTGGAGCCTTTTGACCAAAAGCTATAGTTATCATACCATATTCATCATAATAACGATAATTAATTTCCTTCTATAGTACTTAAAATTTACATAAAAAATAACTGGCCAAATCAACAAGTGATTCTAACCAGTTATTTTTTATATCATCATAAAGTTCGTCTTACGCTTTACCGTTAGAACCAAACTCTTGAATTTTTTCTGTTACAGTCTTGATAATCGCGTCCACACCAGGGCCGATTACTTTACGTGGATCATAAACTTTGTCATCAGTAGCTAATTTTTCGCGAACAGCTGCTGTCCAAACGATTTGGCATTCAGTGTTAACGTTGATTTTGCTGTGACCTAGTTCAATTGCTTTTTTAATTTGGTGTTCAGGAATTCCAGAACCGCCGTGAAGTACAAGTGGAGCACCTGTAAGTTCGGAGATTTCTTTCATTTCGTCAAAACCAAGAACTGGTTCGCCGTGGTAAGGACCGTGAACAGAACCTAATGCTGCAGCAAGTGCATCAATGTTAGCTTCTTTAACAACACGTAAACATTCTTGTGGATCAGCATAGTTGATTCCACCAGTAACGCCGTCTTCATCTCCACCAACAGTTCCAATTTCAGCTTCTACAGATACGCCTTTAGCATGCGCATAATCAACAACTTGTTTAGTCATTGCAATATTTTCATCAATTGGGTGGTGAGAGCCGTCGATCATTACAGAAGAGAATCCTGCATCGATAGCCGCTTTACAAGAATCAAAGCTTGAACCATGATCAAGGTGAATCGCAACAGGTACAGTGATTTTCAGGTCTTCTACAAGTCCTTCAGTCATTTTTACAACTGTTTTGAATCCTCCCATGTATTTAGCAGCTCCTTCAGAAACTCCTAAAATAACTGGTGATTTTTCTGCTTCTGCAGCTTTCAAAATAGCTTGAGTCCATTCAAGGTTGTTGATGTTGAATTGACCAACAGCATATTTTCCAGCTAATGCTTTTTTCAGCATGTCTGTCATGTTAACGATAGGCATAATACAATTTCCTCCCTCAGGAATTTAGGAAAACCATTTTTGATTTCCCCTAAGATTTGAATTTCCGCCGTGAAAAATAGTGGCAGCTATTTTCCCCTAACAAACTTATGATAACAGATTTGTGATCAATTTACCATAAAAACTAGAAAATTTTCTAGTGAAAACGCTTTAGCCTCTAAGACGGGCTGAAATTCTTTTTTCGTCAGCAAATACTTCTAACGCGTCTGGAATTACCTCTAATGTATATGGTGCTTTCCCTCCATACACACCATCATAACTCACATTTAAATCAGCGTCACTTTTCACTTCGACTTTATCAGCACGCGCATGAATTACATAGGGACTACTTAGATGTTTACCTTTTTTTATTGAAGCAAAAAGTTGGAATAACTTTTTCGGCGATACCTTTTTTAAAATTAGAAGTTCGAACGCTCCACTATTTAATTGAGCTGGCGGGCATAACGTCTCCATTCCTCCAACAGAATTGGATTTATTGACAAAAAATAATAAAATATCCCCTTTAAAGATTTTATCATTATAAGAAATTTCTACATTTACTGGAGATAATTTTGGAAGAACAGTGAGTCCGCTGAAAAGATAAGCAAGTCTGCCCCACTTGGATTTCATGGATTCTTTTACTGCATAAGTTATTTCAGTGATTTTGCCTCCTGCTGCGTTATTAATAAAAAATTCGGTTTCATTAGCTTTTCCAATATCTACGTGAATGGTTTCTTGTTTGGCAATAATGCGAAGCGCTTCTAATGGATCTTTAGCCATGTTCAGTGCTCTTGCATAATCATTCGTTGTTCCTACTGGTAAGATTCCTAGTTTTGGTCTTTTTTCAACTTGCATTAAACCATTAACAACTTCATTGACCGTTCCGTCGCCTCCCGCAGCAATCACCATATCATATCCTGATTCAGCCGCTTGTCGAGCGATTTTCATTGTACTTTTTGGCTCTGGTGTTGACGGAACTAGCATTACCTCTAAATCAGCTTCTGTTAAAATTCTTTCTGCATCTGGAAGTAATTTCCGAAACTTATTTTTCCCAGCTGCTGGATTATATATAATCATCGCTTTCTTCTGCAAATTGCCGCTCCCTCTTTCCTTTAGATGTTTTTAGTTTCCTATTTTAACTGGGTACTGTCAACTTGTTTGACTCAAAATAAAAAACGGCTTATTTCTGTCACATCCAGAAATAAGCCGTCTAATTAAAAATATATTATTTATTGTTAAGTGCTGCACCAACAAAATCTTTAAATAAGCTTTGTGGGCGGTTTGGACGAGAAATGAATTCTGGATGATATTGACACGCGACAAACCAAGGATGATTAGCTAACTCAACTACTTCAACTAAGCGTCCGTCCGGGCTTGTTGCAGAAACAATCATGCCAGCTTCTTCCATTTGTTCTCTATATTCGTTATTAAACTCATAACGATGACGGTGACGCTCTTCTACAAGGGTCGTACCATAAGCAGCTTCAGCTTTAGTGCCTTGCTTAATACGTGCTGGATAAAGTCCTAGACGAAGTGTTCCACCCATGTTTTCGATATTTTTTTGTTCTGGTAATAAATCAATGATGTTATGTTTTGTTTCTGGTTCGATTTCTGCTGAGTGTGCTCCTTCAAGACCAAGTACGTTACGAGCAAATTCGACTGTTGCTAGTTGCATACCTAAACAAATACCGAAATAAGGTACTTTATTTACGCGTGCATACTCGATAGCAGCAATTTTACCTTCAATGGCACGATCACCGAAACCACCAGGAACTAAGATACCATCAACGTCTTTCATGATTTCAGCAACATTTTCTTTTGTTACTTTTTCGGAATCAATCCAGTCGATTTCGATTTCTGCATCATGGTCATATCCTGCATGACGAAGTGCTTCTGCTACAGAAAGATACGCATCTTGCAAGGAAACATATTTACCAACTAGGCCGATACGAACTTTTTTGGATAGATTTTTCACGCGGTGTACTAAGTTTTTCCAATCAGTCATTTCCGCTTGTGGCGCTTCTAATTGCAAGTGTTCTAGAACAATATCATCCATTTTTTGTTTTTGTAAAGAAAGTGGTACATTATAAAGTGTTTCTTCATCACGAGATTCAATCACTTCTGAAGCTTTAATATCACAGAATAGCGCAATCTTGTCTTTCATTTCTTGTGAAACAGGTTGCTCTGTGCGAACAACGATAATGTTTGGTTGAATTCCTAGGCTGCGGAGTTCTTTAACACTATGTTGCGTTGGTTTAGTCTTCATTTCGCCAGCTGCTTTGATGTAAGGAATTAAAGTTGTGTGAATATAAAGTACGTTTTCCGCACCAACATCCCCTTTAATTTGACGAATTGCTTCTAAGAAAGGTAAAGATTCGATATCCCCAACTGTTCCACCAATTTCAGTGATGATAATGTCTGAATTGGTCATACGTGCTGCACGGAAAACGCGATCTTTTAATTCGTTTGTAATGTGTGGAATAACTTGCACTGTTCCACCTAAGTAATCCCCGCGGCGTTCTTTTTTAATAACTTCTGAGTAAACTTTACCAGTTGTTACATTGCTGTATTTATTTAGGTTGATATCGATAAAACGTTCGTAATGGCCAAGGTCTAAGTCCGTTTCTGCGCCATCATCTGTCACATAAACTTCCCCGTGTTGGTATGGGCTCATTGTTCCAGGATCCACGTTGATGTATGGATCAAATTTTTGAATGGTAACACTAAGTCCACGATTTTTCAGCAAACGTCCGAGTGATGCTGCTGTGATTCCTTTTCCAATTGACGAAACTACGCCACCTGTAACGAAAATATACTTTGTCATGTTAAAAAAATCTACTCCTTCCTGAAATGAAAAACTTGCAGGGTCTGACGATTTTCCTGCTGGGGTGGGAAATTGCCAGATAAAACAATATTGTGATTATCTATCTCGCGTACTAATCACAATTTCAAGTATTTTGTAAACCAAAATAAAAAACACTCCGCCTACTTCATAAAAGTAAGGGAGCGCTGATTCTCATAAATATCCGTCCCTATAAAAGGGAGCCCAAATAAAATACTACTAATGATAACGATAGAAGTCAAGTCTTTATTTTATGAAACCGCCATCAATCCATTAAGTAGGCTAAAAAAATCAGACAGATACTTTCCCGCTAAAATGGGTGTATCTATCTGATTAAAATTCAGTTATTATTTATCTTCTGGGTCTTCTGTGTAATCCCCATCAGTGTAATCATCTTCTACGGTTGCTAAATCACCTTCGATACCGTCTGGCAAATGATCATCGTCATCTTCGTCTTCATCAAGCAAGACATCCGCAAGAGAGATTTCTTCTTCACCAAGCTCTTCCACGATTTCTTCATCATCGTAGTCCACGTCATCGTCCAGGATTTCTTCATCTTCATCGTCATCATCTGATTTACGTTTTTTCTTCGGAGTTGTTTGCGTTTGTACTTCTTCATCAATTGCATCCATTGGATACCATGCACGAAGTCCCCACGTATTGTTTCCAAGCGAAATGAAGTTACCATCAATATTCATATCTGTATAAAATTGAACAAGACGCTCCCTTATTTCTGCATCTTTCAAACCTAGGAACGCTTGAATCTCTTTCACTAATTCAGGGAAAAGAATCGTTTCTTTCCGCTGTTCCAAAATAAAATGTGCAACATCAATTAAAGATAATTCACTACGTTCTTCTTGCGTTAAGTTCTTTAAATCCAAAACTGGCACGCCCTTTCTATCGTAATTCCAATTTATTTAGCTGTTATTTTTTCGTTCAGCCCAACTTCACTATTTTACATGTTATTCCTGGCAAGTACAACCTAAATTTTCCTAATTACATCAATTCTTCTTGACTATTTTATATCCGATGTAAAAGAATAGGATGGCCATTAAAAGAATTGGGATTGATCCAAGTTGAAAGTCGTAGAGAATATAGATTGCGACGCACAGAAACACGAAAAGCAGCGCCAATATTATTAATCGCTTCATCATATGCTCTCCCCGTTTTTTCAGTTACCTATGTTTCTATTAACTTTAGTACATTTTGGTTATGACGTCAACGAGTAACCTATATTTATAGGATATCACATTTTTTCTGGTGCAGATACACCGAGAAGTGTCAAACCATTTCTAAGGGTAATTTGTGCTGTTTTAATCAGTGCTAATCTTGCTTTCGTAACTTCTAGGTTGTCCATATCAAGTACTTTATTACTATTGTAAAAACGGTGGAATGCAGTCGCTAAATCATTTAAATAACGAACGATGCGGTGTGGAGCTCTTTTCACTGCCGCTTCAGTAACAACATCTGCAAATTCACCTAACACTTTTAACAAATCATATTCTGCTTCAGTTTGTAAAAGACTCATGTTAGCCTCTTTTGTAGCTTCTAAGCCTTGCTCTTTACCAGAACGTAAAATACTTGAAATTCTGGCATGCGCATATTGCACATAATAAACTGGGTTATCATTAGATGTAGATTTTGCCAAGCTCATATCAAAGTTCATATGTGTATCAGAACTACGCATTGCAAAGAAATATCTTGTCGCATCTAGGCCAACTTCTTCAATTAAGTCGCGCATTGTAACAGATTTACCAGTACGTTTACTCATTTTCACTTGCACGCCGTCTTCGAATAAATGAACTAGTTGAATGATTTCTACTTCTAGTTGATTCGGTGAGTAACCAAGCGCTTCAATCGCAGCACGCATCCGAGGAATATAGCCATGATGATCCGCTCCCCATATATCAATTAATACATCAAAACCACGCTCTAATTTGTTTAGATGGTAAGCGATATCTGGTAAGAAATACGTATAACTACCGTCTGACTTAATCAATACGCGGTCTTTGTCATCTTCAAAATCCGTTGTTCTTAACCAAGTAGCTCCGTCTAGTTCATAAATATAACCATTTTCGCGCAAACGTTCTAATGCTGGCAATACTTTATTTTCTTCATATAAGGATGTTTCTGAAAACCACTCATCAAAAGAAACACGAAATTCCTCTAAATCCGTCCGTAATTTCCCTGTTTCAAATGCAAGTGCATCCACGCGAAAAACAGAACGGCGCTCTTCTTCACTTACGTTCACATATTTATCGCCATATTTAGCAGCTAAATCTTTCCCAAGTAAGATAATATCTGAACCACGGTAACCATCTTCTGGAAATTCAGCTTCTAAGCCTAATGCTTCAAAATAACGCGCTTCTGCTGAAAGGACTAAATTATTAATTTGATTTCCCGCATCATTAATATAATATTCTCTGGAAACATCAAATCCCGCTGTTTTCATAATGTTTGCAAGAGAATCCCCAATTGCAGCGCCACGAGCATGTCCAAGATGCAAGTCACCAGTTGGATTAGCCGACACGAACTCAATTTGGAATTTTTCACCTTTACCAAAGTCTGATTCTCCGTACTTTTTATCTTCCGTTAGAATAACTGGCACTAAATCGGTTAAATAAGCATTATCTAAATAAAAATTAATAAAACCAGGTCCAGCAATTTCTACTTCTTTAATTAGTTTGGTATCTTTTTTAAGTTCAGGAACGATACTTTCGGCAATTTGACGAGGTGCTTTCTTAGCAACTCTAGCAAGCTGCATCGCAATATTAGTCGAATAATCTCCATGCTTCTTGTCTTTTGGTACTTCGAGTAAAATTTCTGGTACTTCTGTTTCTTCTAAACCAACCGCTTGAACAACTGCTTGTTTGATATGTTCAATTAGTTTGATTTGGTTCTCTTGCATGACATTCATTCTGCGTCCTCCTCTATTTTCATTAAAACAGTATATGAGCCGATGTATTCGCCGTGGCTAAGTAAATCATATTGAAATGCAACTTCACTAAGCACATCTGGCTTATTTTCATATAGTTCTTCCATTGATACTAATTCTGATTCTAATTGTAATTTACCCGCCCCTGAATCAACAGAAGCAGTACTTCTCCTATTATCTCGGAAAAAGTGCATTCTCATATTTACAGCACCACTTCTCATTAAAAGCAGCTCGTTATCAGCAATTTTAAGAACCGTGCGAATCGTTCCAGCTAATTGTTTTTCCTCATAATGCAGATAACGATTGCCTTTATCGCGGTAGAAAACACCCGAAACAGACATATCGGATTTCTCTTCTGCATCCATCTGACGGATGACATTGGTGATATGAATAGTTACATTTTTTCGCTCCATTTGATTGGCTGTCATATCGCTTATTTACCCCTTTCCGGCCAGAAGAATAGACGCATTATATTATAGTGAAAAACAGCATGAAAAGCAACAAGTTAAAATGATGATAGTCCGAAAATCATCAATATTATATCAAAAACAAACGGAATAACTGTGTCGAAAATTGGTTGAATGGTAAAATTGGAAATTGGTGTTAAAGCTATAACTAAGAAAATAAGCATTGCATAGCGTTCCACTGGCTCGAGTTTAGCTCTAGCTGACATCGGTAAGAATTCTACTAATATTTGGTACCCATCTAATGGCGGAATTGGAATTAAATTAAATACAAATAAAACAAGGTTTAATTGCACAAAAATCATTAAAAATGTTTCTGTCACTGAACCATAGGTAAAAAATGCATAGTTTAGAAAAAGTGCGTACAAACCAACGCCCAAAATTGCTAATAGTAAGTTGCTTACCGGGCCGGCGAGGGTGACAAGAATACTGCCAAGACGTCTTTTCTTTAATTTAAAACGGTTGACCGGGGTCGGTTTAGCCCAACCAAACCCAGCAATTAAAATCATTAATAAGCCAAACAAATCAATATGTACAAGTGGATTTAAGGATAAACGACCTTGATTTTTTGCGGTATCATCACCAAACGCTAGCGCTACTAATGCATGCGCCCATTCGTGAATCGTAAAGGCAATTAAAAGTGTAATTACAACATAAGGTATCATTTCAAGGGGATAAGCGAGAAAACTAGGCATAAGCGCCTCCTTTATCTTTTATAGAGTAATTTTTATGTGCTATAATGAAAAAAACTTTTATCGAGGTGAGAAAATGCCATTTGTTACCATTCAATTCTTAGAAGGTCGCAGTGATGACCAAAAGAAAGCTTTAGTCAGCGAAGTAACTGACGTAGTTTCTAAAAACCTAAAGGCGCCAAAAGAAAATATTCACGTAATTTTAGAAGAAATGAAAAAAACTGATTACGGTGTTGGCGGCGTAAGAAAATCTGATATTTAAGCATTATTTGAAGCAAGGTTTAACCGCCTTGCTTCTTTTATTTTTCTTTTAATGAATGCGCATGAATTAATGAAATCATTCTTTCAGCTATCTCCTGCTCAACTCGGCCGCTCTCAATGAAGTCAAGTGGATAATATAGTTTGATATCTGTTCGACGTTCCCGCCCGATTGCTTCAACAACTGGTGATTCAGTCGACAGTTCACGCAGTTCGCCATTGCCCATAAGCAGTTTTATAGGTTCTTTTCCGCTACCAACGCCTGGAAGATAATAATCATACGGCAGGTCACTAGAAGAATCAACTACTAAATAGTACGAAGGATCGATATCAGCTTTTTCTAACAATCCTTTTAATTCAGTGTATAGTTCAGCATCTTCTTTCGGATTATAATTAAGATACCTGAGCAATCTTCTATTTAAAAAGCGGCTACATAAATCACTCAAAATCGGATCCGTTTCCTCTTGCCAAATCGAGAAATAATACATTAAAACAATATCATCAAGCACAATATAGTCTTTCAAATTCACTTCATTTACAAAAAACGGTAACACCTGTATTGGAGAGACTTGAAAATCATAACCCGCGCAATACAACTTCTTCGCTCGTTCGAGGATTTTCCATAACAATACTTCCCCACTCCGGCTCACTGGATGAAAATACACTTGCTGATACATTTGGTAACGGCTCATAATATAATCTTCCACAGCATGCATTCCGGAGTACTTCACAATAACCCCATTACCATCAGGGCTAGGTCGAAGCACTCGTAATATCCGTTCTAAATCAAACTTCCCATAACTAACCCCTGTATAATACGCATCACGTAATAAGTAGTCCATTCGGTCAGCGTCAATTTGGCTCGAAATCAACTTAACTAGCGTTTGATTAGGGTAGTTTTTCTTAATAATCGAGGCCACCTTGAGCGGAAAATCATCGCTAACTCGTGAAAGCACTTCGCTAACTTCTGTATTGCCAATAATAATTGCTTGCGTATACTCCTCATGATCCGTGCCAAAAACCTTCTCAAATGCATGGGAAAATGGGCCATGACCTAAATCGTGTAAAAGCGCGGCACATAAAGCCACCATTCGTTCTAGAGGATCTAATTGTGGTTCTTTTGCAAAAGTCACATCAATAATTTGGCGAACAATCTCATACACACCTAAAGAATGATTGAAACGACTATGTTCGGCTCCATGGAACGTAAGCGAAGTCGTGCCTAATTGGTGTATTCGTCGCAATCGCTGAAATTCTTTGGTTGCAATTAAATCCCAAATTAACTTATCAGAAACATGGACATAACCATGAACTGGATCTTTGAACACTTTTTCTTCAATTAACTTTTCCGTTAAATAACTCACGCTACCCTCTCCTTTTATGTAATTTAAGAAAGCACTTTATCATTTCGGGCAATTAAACGTTCATAGTAGGCTGGAAATAAATCGAGTTCTTCTGAAGTCAGAGTGCCTGATTCAAGTTCACCTGCATAATGACGCAAACTATTAAATAATCGAACTAAACATCCATTAACAGTAATATTTTCTTTCATTAAATCAGCTAGCGTACCCATAACTTCTGGATCCACATCTGGAAAACTATATTTGGTTTGCTTGTCTTTCCCACTGATTGCATAAAAATTGCGAATTAGTTCTGAGCGAGCGTCTTGATTGCCATCAACAGCTAAATAAATTTGAACAGCGACACCTTTCGCCATTCTACGTTGTGAAATCCCAGCAAATTTCTGTCCTTGTATGCTAAGATCATAGCTTCCAGGACAATAAGAATTCACGATTTCCTTCGCTTCAATTACTTCATTACAATCTACAAACATATCCTTAATCAAGGTAAACATAGTTTCATAACCCCGTTCAATCGCAATTCCACGTTCAGCGTCTGGAAGTACCATGGAGAGATTAAGCACACCTGCATCAAGTACAACTGCTAAACCACCGGAGTTTCGAACTACTACTCTATAACCTTGTTCCTGTAAAAAAGCAATCCCCTTATCTATATCTGGTAACTTAGAATCTTGTATTCCAAGGGAAACTGTTTTTTCATGAACCCAACCTCGAACAGTGGGCGGCACCATTCTCGCTCCAACTGAACGACATAACGTATCATCTGTGGCAAATGATTGAATAGCATCAAAAGCTGGGTTGATTGTTGTATTATCAATGAAACGCCATGATTCTTGCTTTAATAATGTGTTTTCAATGTCCATCTCTATGTCCTCCGTGATTTTCTTTTTGCTATTATAGCATATATGTTGCCACTTTAGTTACAAACGGCTTAAAATAGCCATTTAATCGTTATTTTTAGATTTTTGATGCTTATTTTACTTTTTTACGTTTAATGTTGAAAACTAAGACTGTAATGATTGATATAACAATAGATTTGGTAATTATATCTTTTTTCATTTTCATCGCCTCATTTCCTTTACCTTATTATAACAAACTTACCATACAAAAAAACCTAACTTCTGTAAAAGAAATTAGGTTCTGTATATCTAAAAGCCTAGGGAGCTTAGTTAGCAAAATTTTACCAATCGTAACGGTCTTTCTTGTCGCGTTGACTTGTATGTTTCGGAGAATTCCCCCACATGCGATAAAGTAAATATCCAATTCCACCTAGTACAAGGACTGGGAATAAGAAGTGAAGTGTAATTCCAACAATATCCAGTACGATATTAAGTGCAATAAATCCTAAAATAACTGTAAAAAATATTTTCCAAAAACTGTTCATGATTTTTTCCTCTTTTCTAATTTTATTTGCTACTTGCAAGTGGAACACTGTTTATTTCTTTGGCTTGAACGAGTAGTTCGTTGTCTTGAACGACGATTTTATACTGTTTGTTCTTTTTAAGTTGTGTAGTTGACATGAAGTTAACTTGGTGACTGTTTCCTTGATTATCTAGACACGATTCGCGGAAAGAATACCCTTTGAACTTTGACTTGGTAACTTCTTTTCCATCGTTTTTGATTGTAACGTAATATGTATTTGCTGCTGATCCAACTGGTGCTGAAAATTCAATTACAACCATTGTTAATACAAAAATTGCAGCCAGTAAACCGAAAAGTCCCTTTTTCATTGTTTTTACCGTCCTTTTTTGTTGATAGGTTAATTATAGAGGACATCTAAAAAAGGAACGAACGGCTCTAGGCTGAAAATTGGTACATCCTAAGTCTTATTTTCATTCGGGTATAAAAAAACGAGTCTAGTATAGTTAACTAGACTCATTTTAAATTAATTTTTTTCAATCCATTTATAGTTTTCTGACCCAATTGGATAAGTTGTATAGTTTTTCAGATTGCTTTTTTGCAAGTATGCTCGGCCGCCTTGATATAGCGGAATGAGTACGGCGTTATCTTTCAGCAAGATTTGTTCAGCTTCTAGTAAGGCTTGCCATCTTTTTTCCGGGTCTGCTGAGAGTTTACCTTTCGCGCCAAGGACTAGTTCATCGTATTTCGCGTCTGAGAAGCCTGTATGGTTCCCTGGGCTGTTTGTGAGGAATAGGTTGAGATATGTTAGTGGGTCTTGATAATCGCCTCCCCAACCCCCTAGTAGTAGTTCAAAGTCTTGTGTAACGTCCGCTTGGAAACTAGCTTGGTTCGTAACATTTTTTAGTTTGATAGTTAGTCCAGGAAGGTTTTCTTCCAATTGATTTTGGATAAATTCTGTTTGTTTGCGTTGTAGAGATGTATCGCCACTTGTTAAAGTCAGTGTTAATTCTGATTCCCCAATTTCTTTTAAGCCTTGTTTCCAAGCGCTTATTGCTTCTTGTTGATCAAATTTGAGTAAATCCCCGTTTTGTTTACGGAAATCTTCTTTTGTTTCTGGGTCAAACATAATGTCAGCAGGAACATCTCCATTTAATGCTTTGGAACCATTAGCAAGAAGTGTGTTAACCATGCCCGTTTTATCAATAGACATTGCTAAAGCACGACGTAAATTCAAGTTGGCTAAATCCGTTTTCACGCCATCTTTACCTTGATTCATCTTCATATAGACAGAGCGTCCAGTTGCTTCTTTATGGAAATTTTTATCATCTTTATATTGTTTAACAAATTCGCCGTCAAGTTCCACTCGGTCCAATTTGTTTGTATTGTATAAATTTAAAGCGGCATTAGTATCTTTTACGACTGTTACATGGATTTTTTCAGTTGGGACGTTCTTTTTATCCCAGTAAGTCGGATTTTTAACATAATCCCATGTCATATTTGTGCCATTCCAATTTTCTAATTTGTACGGGCCGTTGGAAATCAACGTGTCGCTTTTTGTTCCGTAACGGTCACCTTGTTTTTCTACAAATGCTTGATTTTGTGGGAAGAACGTACCGGTCGTTAGGAGCTCTTTGAAAATCGGCACTGGATTTTCTAGTTCGATTTGTAATGTTTTGTCATCTAACGCTTTGATTCCAAGTTCATTTGGTGACATTTCACCTTTCAAAATTTGGGTGGCATTTTTGACGATTTCTTCCATTTGTGGTCCGTATGCAGCGGCAGTTTTTGGGTCTACCACTTTTTTCCAAGCGTATTCAAAATCTTGAGCCGTCACTGGGTCGCCGTTTGACCAATTGGCATCTTCGCGAATTTTAAAAACAAGTGTTTTCCCGCCATCTTTTTCTTCTGGTTCACTGGCAGCTAGCGCTAGCGCCGGTTTCCCATTTTTATCTAATCGATATAATCCTTCAAAAATTTGATTGATTACTCGAAAACTTACACTATTGTCTGCGAGTGTCGGACTTGCATTTGGAATTCCACTCGTTTCCATGATGTTAACAACTTTTGCTTTCTTTTCTGATGTTACTTTTTCACTTTCCCCTTTTTCGCCAGACTGACATGCTGTAAGTACTAGTAAACATAACAAGCTGAGTGCCACTACTATTTTTCTGGCTGTTTTATGCAATATTTCTCCTCCTCTTTTGTAAGCGCTTTTTGATTACGCAAAAAAAATGACGGACTTCCTGCCAAATTCGCGCAGAACTTCCGCCACCATTATAAACCGGAACTGTATCACTTGTAAATAAAAACTGTTATATTTTTATTTCTTATTAAGGTAAACTCCTGAACCAACTACAATAATACACATCGCCATCAACATTGCTAACATTAAGTAACTGGGATCATTACGCATAAACAAAGCAAGGATAAAACAGATTGTACCAGCTATATTAAGTGTAACAGTTGTGATTTTTCTAAGTAGATTTCTTGACCATGCATCAATCTTTTTAAAACCAATCATCGTTAAAAATTTAAAGAGTTTTTTTGAGTATTGAATGTAAGCTGCAACAACAAACATGAATGCTCCTACTGTGACTAAAGAAAATCTACCAGTTGGGATATCGTAACCTAGTGCGTATACAATAATACTCATTTGAATAATCGTTAGGAGTACTAACAACAGTCTAAAACAATATTCAAATTCAAGCAAACTCTCTTGGTTCACTTTTTCTTTCCCATAATATTCTGTTCCTGTGAACATAATCATTAAAAAAGGAATCAGAATTAAACCGAGCCACTTTTGCATAAACATATCTGGGGAGAAGTCCGTGCCGAAATGTACCGCCACTTCAGAAGGTAATAGCGGATATAACACAGCAGAAATTCCTACTGTGAAAAGAATTATCATACTAGGAAATATACCAACTTTCCTCATTCCCCTCACCTCTTCCAATATAATCACTGGCAGTAGGCGACAAGTTCCTCCCTTGTTTCGATAAGCTGCACTTTCTCGGTATTTGCTAATTGCTCTTTTGTTTCATCAAAACCTTGTTCAGATAATGCACGTGTCGCTGGTAAATAAACTAATACAGAAAAGCCTGCCCTACTTAACTGTATAACCGTAGTTTTCACACAAAAATCAAAAGCTAAACCTCCAACAAGAACTAAATCGACCTGTTGTTCCCGTAAATATTCTAGTACACCTGTTGAAAGCTGTTCAACAATATCGTGATAACAAGCGCCGTACGGATGAATGTCTGGCTCCATGCCTTTCCAAATAAAGTAATCATAATCAGTAACAACTGGCAAACCATCTAATAATTCAAAACCTTTTGTACCTGGTTCACAGTGTCTAACCCAAGTTCGGTCCGCATTTGGATATTCGAGTTCAGCCAACATTTCGTCTTTGGAATCAACTACCCATACGGCATTTTGCGGATGCGCGTCTTTACTACCAATTCGAATAGAAGCAAGACTTGCCATAAAATTAAGTTCCGGCACAATTTCGTCACCGCCCGAAACTGGTAATTCATCGGGACAAAGCGGCGTGAATCCTTTTTGCGCATCAATATCAAAAGCTGCAATTTTCATTTAATTTTCCTCCAAGTTTTTATACGTTAGTTGCGCGAACTGGCCGAAACGCGTTACTTCTTCTAGTTCTAGCGCATGTTCCTGGTCCTCTTCAAAAAGCGGAATTCCTTTTCCTAGAATAATAGGTGCAATCGTTATGACAAACCGATCAATTGCTCTCTCTTTTAAAAATTGCTTTACTAATTTCGCACCACCTACAAGCCAAATTTTTTCACCGTCAATGTTATTTAACCAAGTGTCTACTGTGCCGGCAACAAAGTCAGCGTATTCATCTTTTGTCCCAGCTTTCGTGTTGGAAAAAACATAGACATCTTTTTTGCTGTATGGGAATGTATCAGTGAGCGAGAAAATTTGTTGATACGTAGTCCGTCCCATTACGACCGTATCCACGTTATCAAAGAAGGCCTCATAACCCGCATCACCTTCGCTATCAACAGATTCTAGCCATTCTACGCTGCCAGTTTCATCCGCAATGTAGCCGTCCAAACTCACTGCGATATATAGCGCAACTTGTTTTTCACTCATAATCACTCAAATCCTTTCACTACTAATTTTCCAATCATTTTTCCGGATGAGATAATTTTGTGAGCTTCTTCTACCGTTTTTGCATTTAGAGGAGATAACACTTTATTTAATGTTGATGTTAAGTCTCCTTTATCTAGCATGTTCGCTGCTTCTGTAAGGATTTCATGCTGTTTGATTTTATCTTCTGTATTGTATTTCGAACGAGTAAACATAAATTCATAGCTGAAAGTAGCACTCTTGTCTTTTAAAAGAGACATCTTCACTGGTTTTGCAAGTTCCACGATTGAACAAATTTTGCCTTGTGGTCGAATTGCTTCTTGCATATCATCCCAGTGAGCATTTGTATTATGCAAACACAAAATAAAGTCGACACCTTGTTCAAAACCAAGTTCTTTCAATTGTTTTGTTAAATTTTCTCGGTGATTAATGATGTGATTTGCACCGTGTTTCTTCGTCCATTCTATTGTTTCTTCACGTGATGCTGTAGCGATGACATTAAGTCCAATGTTTGCAGCTAGTTGAGTCGCAATCGAACCCACTCCACCAGCTCCATTAATGATTAAAATGGATTTTCCTTTATCGGCCTCAACAATTCCCAAACGGTCAAAAAGAGCTTCCCATGCAGTAATAGTTGTCAGTGGCATTGCAGCGGCTTCTTCTAAACTTAAATGTTTGGGTTTCAAACCGACTAGTCGTTCATCAATTAACGTGAATTCGGCATATGCACCAGGTCTTGTAACATCGCCAGCAAAATATACTTCTTGTCCCGTTTTAAATAAAGTCACTTCTGAACCAATCTCCACTACTTCACCAACTGCATCCCAACCTAAAATCCTAACTTCATCTCCTGTTAGTTTGGTTGCTTCGCGTTGTTTAGTGTCTACTGGATTGATGGAAATCGCTTTAATTTTTACTAATAAATCATGATTTTCTGGCACTGGTTGTTTGATTTCCATATCCACGAAATCAGTTGATGCCTTTGTTAATCCTACCACTTTCATTTGACAACACCTCTCGTTTCCTTTTCCCGAATTTCTTAAAATAATGCACATTTAGATAAAAAAGCCTTCTCATTTTCACTGAGAAGGCTTTAAAAGTTATTTTTCGTCGAGTATTTCGCTATCTTTGAATTTCATTTTTGCATTACACGCTGGGCATTTTATTTTTAATTTGCCGCCGTGTGAATGAGTATGGTTGCTATCTTCAGTTTTAGCAAGAAGCATTTTGCCAGCTTTTTTTAGTAGCGGAATAGCGATAATAACACCGATGATTGTGAACATTGCTAGAACCCCGATAAATACTAATGTTACGGCAACTACAGCGATAAAAGTTTTTTTCAAAAAATGACCTAAATCAACTTGTTCTTCCATCTAAACCAACTCCTCTAATTGATACGTTAACTATATCATGAAGCGGCATTAATTGCAGTGATGATGGTGAGCGTGATTTCCTTCAAGTTGAATTGTACTATGTTCTAAAGAGAAATTTTCTTGTAAATACTGCTCAATATCTGCCAAAATTTTGTCCCGGTCAGCGTTTTCGCTTACGGTTAAATGAGCTGTAAGAGCATTAAAATCAGAAGTAATCGCCCATACATGTAAATCATGCACTTCAGTCACGCCATCTTGTTCTTGGAAGAAAGTTTTGATTGCTTCTGTATCTACGTTAGCTGGTTTTCCTTCCATCAAAATATGAATCGCATCCTTTAATACGCGCCAGCCACTAATTAAAATTAGCGCTGCCACAATAACACTGGCGATTGGATCGGCGATATTCCAGCCGAAGAAAATAATGAGCAGAGCCGCAGTAATAGCACCAACAGATCCAAGCAAATCACCTAGCACATGCAAGAAAGCACTGCGCATGTTCAAATTTCCACTTGTATCACCTCTCATTAAAATCCAAGCTACTAAAATATTAACAAGTAACCCAATAACAGAAATAGTCATCATCCCTGCTCCAATTACTTGTGGTGGATCAAAGAAACGACCAATTGCTTCATAGAAAATAAAAACTGAAATCCCAATGAGCGTTAACCCATTTAAAAATGCTGCTAAAATTTCAAAGCGTTTATAGCCATACGTTTTATCAGAACTTGCAGCTTTTTCGCCGAACTTAAATGCAGCCAAACTTAAACCTAATGCCACAGCGTCAGAAAGCATATGTCCAGCATCAGAAAGCAGTGCTAAACTATTGGTCATAATTCCACCAATAACTTCAACTATCATAAAAGTAGCGATTAGGATAAAACTAATAAATAATGATTTTTTATTGGCATTATGCGTATGGTTGTGGTTGTGACCATGTGCATGATCGTGATTATGTGCCATATGATTACTTCCCCTCTGTAAAGACCTATTTTCTTTATATGCACATGTTAGCATATATACATTTTTAGTGCAAGCTTTCTTTAAAGAAAAAAACTTCTACTCGTGATTTAAGTAGAAGTTTCACACATATTTTATAAAATCTCTTCTTGTATAAATAGGCCTAATCCGCCAATATTGTGATGTTTTGCAATTTTATCAGCTTTTTCTAAAGCAAGTGGAATACCGTTTTCCATAGCTACGCCAATTTCTGCAAGTTCAATCATCCCAACATCATTTTCATTATCACCAAAAGCAATAGTTGAATTTAAATTAATGTAACCATTATCTGCTAGGTATGTAAGGCCTTTTGCTTTATCAATACCTTCATTCATAATATCAATTAAATTAGACGCAGAAGCTAGGACAGATAGCGGTAAACCTTGCAGAGCTGCTTTGATTTCTGCTCGTTTTTCTAAGTCAGACTCAATTACGAGCACTTTTAGTGGGAATTCACCTTCACGGAGCACGCTGAAAGGATCTGTTGTTAAAGTAATTGGAACTTGCTCATTTTCTGGTAAAGTTTTATTTAGCTCATTAAAAAAAGCGATTTTGCCAGTATTTGTTGGTCCAATAATTCGTTCTGTTGTATAAATATGGTAGTTAACGCCTAATGGTTCAAGCGTTTCTAGTACTGTATGTACCAAGTCTAACTCAATATTACTTTTATATAAAATTTCTCCAGTAGTAAAGTCACGTACTAAGCCACCATTACAAGAAATAACTGGTGTTTTAATATTGAGTTCATGGATAAATGGCAAAATAGCTAAGTCTAGTCGACCTGTTGCTAGGAAAAGGTTTTTTCCGTCTGCTTGCCAGTTTATTAAAACTTCTTTATTTAGGGGATGAATTTGATCTCCTTTTTTTACAAGTAATGTTCCGTCCATGTCTGTAATAACTGTATCAATCGCTACATTTGTCACTAGTTTTCGCACCTTTCTATAATTCCGTTAGTATGTATTTCGATTATAGACGAGTTTCACATGATTGTCACGTCGATTTTTGGTATAATAATTTGGAATGGAGGAAGATACTTAGTGAAGAAATATTTTATTACAATCATGATTTTACTTTTTGGTACGCTAATTCTTGCTGCATGCCAAAATAGTGAAGAGCCTAATAATTACGAACCTCCTAAAGTAGATTTGAAAGATCAAATACCAATTATTTTAATTCACGGGAGCGGTGGTAATGCGAGTTCTCTTGATAAAATGGCAGACCAACTAATGAACGAATATAAAAGTTCTAATGAAACATTGACTATGACTGTTAATTCAGAAGGAAAAATCAAGTTCGAAGGTAAGCTTACAAAAGATGCCAAACGTCCCATTATAAAATTCGGCTTCGATCAAAATCAAGCAACCCCCGACGATTGGTCCAAATGGTTAAAAATCGCGATGGAAGATTTAAAATCACGATATGGCTTTACACAAATGGACGGCGTAGGGCATTCCAATGGAGGTTTGGCACTAACTTATTACGCAGAAGATTACTCGAAAGATAAAACTGTACCCACTTTGCGTAAGTTAGTAGCAATTGGTTCCCCATTTAATGATTTAGACCCAGACGATAATGGAATGGATTTATCCTTTAAAAAGTTGCCAAATAGTACTCCTCAAATGGATTATTTTATTAAAAATCAAACAGAGGTCAGTCCTGATTTAGAAGTGCTTGCAATTGCAGGTGAATTAAGCGAAGATAACCCAACAGACGGGATTGTCCCAACGATTAGTTCGCTCGCAACCAGACTCTTTATGCCAGGAAATGCCAAAGCTTATATAGAAGATATTCAAGTTGGAGAAGACGCGGTTCACCAAACATTACACGAAACATCTAAGAGCATCGAAAAAACATATTGGTTTTTAGAAAAATTCTCTACAGACGAAACAGTAATTGAGCTAGATTACAAATAGGAGGGCCACAAATGTTGCACATTCAAGCAAAAATCCAAGTAAAACCAGATTTAGTAGATGCTTTTTTGACAGAAGTGAATTTAGTCATCCAAGGTTCGCTTTTGGAAGCTGGAAACCACGGCTACGAATTAGTTCGCTCCGTAAAGCAGGAAAACACTTTTTACCTTTTAGAAAAGTGGGCTGATGAAGCCGCAATTCAGTTTCATAATGAGACTGCGCATTATAAACTTTTCAAGAAAAATATTCCTGCTTTTTTAGCAGCACCAATTGAAGTAGATTTACTCCGCCAATTAGAACGGTAAAGCTTCATTGTGAATCAAGCGCATTTCAAGTTTAAGGCAAAGTATTATCTGATTGTGTTCCTTTAGGGGAATGCTCCGGATAATACTTTTTTTATAGTTTTCTCTTAAATTTTAGCCAATTAAAATACGCCTCTAAAGTTAGATTCTTCGGTCTAACTTTAGAGGCGCCGGACAGAGCCAAAACTTTTTTAATTCTTCAAATATCCATCTTCAATCCGAATTACACGGTCAACTAAGTCTAACACCCGCTCATCGTGCGTCACCATGATTGCTGCTTTGTTTTTTCGCTTTACTTCATCTGCAATCATTTGGACTACTTTATGGCCACGATTTGCATCTAAGCTTGCGGTTGGTTCGTCTGCTAAAATAATATCGGGATCGTTCATTAGCGCTCTAGCAATAGCAACGCGTTGTTTTTCACCGCCGGATAAGCTTTCTGGATAATTATTTTCGCGCGCGGTTAAGCCTAATTCTTGAAGAAGTTTATCTGCTTTTTCTTTTGCAGCTCGACCTTTTTCACCGGATAGTTCTGCAATTACGAGTAATTGATCCCGCACACTTAAATACGGAATTAAGTTTGCTCCTTGGAAGATAAAACCAACTTTCTCGAGCCGCACTTTTGTTAATTCTTTGCTTGTAAGGTCATTTAATGTTCTTCCGCCAATAGCAATTTCGCCTTCTGTCGGTGATAATAAAGCTCCTGCAATGGATAAAAATGTACTTTTCCCCGCACCAGATGGGCCGACGATTGCAACGAATTCTCCTTGCGCTACTTCTAAAGAAACATTTTTTAATACTTCGATGACTTGCTCGCCATCTTGATAATTTTTAGAAATATTTTTCATCATTAAAGTCATTAGTTTGCCCTCCCAATTGCTTCTAACGCGTCTACTTTGGCTACACGGTAGAGTGATAACATTGATCCGATGACTGCTACAACTAGGAATAATGCGGAACAACCGATTGCAAGTATTGGACTAAGTGTAAACGGCATGCTAGCTGGTAAAATTGCCGCGAGTCCAAATGTTAGCCCATTTCCAATCAATAAGCTGACGACTGATAAGAAAACAACTTGGGTAACGATGCTTCGCGCTAAATATGCTGTTCTTGCGCCGACTGCTTTTAATATACCAAATTGATTGATTTTTTGAATCGTAATGACATAAAAGAAAGCAGCTAGAACAAATGCAGCAATAACGAATAAAAAGGCAATCATCATCAGTAGCGAACCTTGTTCTTCTGAATAACCCGGAATGCCTTGAAGCACTTCTTTACTAGAGGAAAGTTCCATCGAACCAATTGATAGATTTTTAGCAGTATTTTCAGAGACATCCAGTGCTACAGCATTATATTCTCCTTCTGCGGCTTGATTTGTTTGGTGAACTAATTTCCAAGCGTCCCAACCAACGAAAATAACCGGGGAATGGCTAAATGTATTGTTTTTCGTAAAGGCAGTAATAGTGAACGTTTCTCCTGTTGCACTGTCTTTGATTTTACTACCTAGTTTATAGCCGGATTCTTTCAAAGAAATATCTGCTATAACTTCTTTAGTTTGTTGCGGCTCTTTACCTTCTGAAATGGCTGGTTTCATAAAGCCTGTTTTATCTATTCCGAAAAAAGTAATGTCTGTTTTTTTGTCTTTGTTTGGTGGTGTGATTGTACCCATTTGTACACCTAAGTTGGTGCTTTCAGATTTTTTAAGTTGCTTTGCTACACTTTCTGTTTCAGCTGCAGTTAAATTGGACCTCGTTAAGCGATTGTCTGAGTCTTTTTGTAGTACATAATAAGTTGCTTTATTTGATGAAATGGCTGCTCCGTTATCATTTGCGAGCCCATTCGCTAGTCCTGTAACGAACAAAACGAGCCAGGCGATTAACACCATAATTAATCCAATTAAAATATAGCGTAGTTTTGCGTGTTTTAATTCTCTTAATGCCAAAAACATTCCGTTCAACTCCTTCTAAGATCTTACACTTAGTTTAAAGAAGTTTTGTAAACGGAATGTGAATCGGATTTTACAAATTTAGTTTTTTGGTAGTTTGACTTTGAATGTTGTTCCTTTTTCAGTATTACTTTCAACAGTGATTTCACCGTGATGTAACATAATTATTTTTTTGCAAATGGATAAGCCTAAGCCGCTTGAACCTTCTTCTCGGGTACGGCTTTGACTTGCTTTATAAAAACGTTCGAAAATCTTCGCCATATCTTCTTTACTGATGCAGGCGCCACTATTCCAGACTTCAACAAAAACATTGGTCGTTTCTTCATAAAGGCGCACCTGAATATCCCCGCCTTGTGGTGTATATTTAATTGCATTGTTGAATAAATTAGACCACACTTGATAAAGCAATTCGTCATCACCAGAATAGTTTATATCAGCCAACTCTAAATTTATTGTTAGCTCTTTCTCTCGCCAACTCCATTCGGTCATTTGGATTAGTTGGCGCCACTGTTCTGCTAATTGCACTGGTTCTTTTTTCCGTAACTCAGATTCTTGGTCAAGTGAAGCAAGTGTAAGTAACTGTTTCGTTAAAGAAGAAAGGCGTGTCGTCTCCTCTGATAAAACAGTTAAATATTCTTTTTGTTCTTTTTCGGTTAGTGTTCCTGAACCTAAAAGTCTTGCAAAACCTTGCATCGATGTAAGTGGTGATTGCAGTTCATGAGAAACATTTGCGACAAATTCTTGGCGGGCGGCTTCAGATTTTTCGAGTTCGCTCGCCATTTTGGCAAACGAGTCCGCCAGCTGACCAATCTCGTCTTTACGCCGGACTTCGAGCGCCACATCATAATTTCCTCTCCGGATTTTTTTCGTAGCAGTAGTAAGCTTCACAACTGGTTTTACTATGTATCTGCCACTAATAAGCACAAATAAAGTACTAATAATAGACGTGAAAATAAGTATCATCGCGAAAAAGATCCTAAGTTCACCGAATTGTTGTTCCGGATCTTGACGTATAAATAGCGCCAGTTGTTTCCCGTCCACCTTGACTGGAACTCCAATTGTATTTCTAACATCATTATCAAAAAATCCAGTAATAAAAATGCCCGTATCAAACGTATCAATTCCGTGATACGTCTCACCCGCTAACACTTGTTGAACTGTTTTGTTAGGTAAATCTTTTTTTCGAAACGCACCACCGAAATAAACCGATTGATCTTTGCCATCCGTCAGATACAGTTCATAGCCAAGTTCACCTACATTTTCCAAATACTCTTTTAGAGAAATCGACGCATTCGATTGATAAAATTGTTGGACTTCCTGCGCTATCTTAGCTGTTTTTTCATCATTAAAAGGCTTTAATTTTATCTGGTAATAAATGTTCGCAAAGAAAAAACCGAGCAGGCTACTGGAAAGAATGACAACTAGCATCGTCACAACTATTCGACTATATAATGACTTCATGTTGTTTCCTCCAATTTATAGCCAACACCGCGAACCGTGACAATCCGAATACCGTCCTTTTCCTCATCAAAATGGTCGCGCAAACGTTTAATATGTACATCTACTGTCCGGTCACTACCGTCATAATCTCGTTGCCAAATCCGCTCAATTAATTCTTCTCGAGTAAAAATCCGTCCGGGGTAGCTCGCTAATTGATATAACAGTTCAAATTCTTTTACAGGAATCATTCGTTCTTGATTGCCAATTTTTATGCCGTAACTTTTTTGGTCGATGGTGATATTTCCGATAGTAATTTTCGCTTCACTAGCCTGATTGGAACGTCTGAGTAAAGCCCTTATCCGAAAGATTAACTCTTCTGGTTCAAAGGGTTTAGTGACATAATCATCCGTACCAACTTCAAAACCACGCGATTTATCCGCAAGTGCATCTTTGGCTGTCAACATAATAATGGGAATATCAGGATAGCTTATGCGCATCTTTTTGCACAGTTCAAAGCCATCCATGTTTGGCATCATCACATCAATTACCGCCAAATGAACTTGCTCCGTTTCGACTATTTTCTCTCCTTCTACGCCATCAATTGCTTCTAAAACATGAAAACCTTCTGCACGGAGATAGTGTCCTACAAGTTTAAGGATGTGCCGGTCATCGTCTACTACTAATATTTGTTTCATTTTTTCTATTCACCTTACCGTCCTATTTTACTGCATCATATCAAACTTATGTGATTCGTTCAAATCCAGAATAGACGTTTAACCTATCTCCTCGGATAAAACCAACTGTTGTAATGTGCAATTCTTCCGCCATGTTAATCGCCAGTTCGGTAGGTGCAGAGCGAGATAAAATAATTCCGCATCCTAATTTAGCTGTCTTAACGAGGATTTCTGAGGAGATTCGCCCACTAAAAATAATCGCTTTATCATCTGTAGCTGTCCCATCTTTTAAAGCACGACCATATATTTTATCAAGCGCATTATGACGTCCAATGTCCATCCGACTATAAATAATTTCCGCCGAACTGCATAGCGCCGCATTATGAACCCCGCCGGTTTGATGAAATGTTGCGGAATTTTGCTCAAATTTTTCCATTAAGCGGAAAATCATGTCTGTTGTGAGTTTCAGACTTGAATTTTGCTTCACGTTGACGAGCGAGGCGTCTGATTGGAAGTAGAAGTTTTCCCGTGACTTGCCGCAACATGAGGTGATGTAGCGTTTGCCGCGGTACTTGGCATTGAATTTGTTAACAAAGTTGGCGTTAACTTTGGCATGACCAGTCGCTTCAATAATATCCACGGAATCAATGTCTCCCGGACCGCGAACAATGCCTTCCGATGTTAGAAAGCCCACGACTAAATCTTCCAAATACTCTGGCGTGCAGACGATGGTCACGAGTTCTTGGTCGTTAACGTAGATAGTTAGCGGATACTCGGTCGCAACACTTGATTCGATTTCTTGAAAAGTGCCAGCTTCAAAACGGCGAATTTTTTGACGCGATACAATATCCATCAAAACCCACTCCTTTCTAAGCCGAAACAGCGATACTAGGAAGTCTCGCTGTTTCAGATAATTATTTTAATGTCTTCCCTACTTCTTTCAAAAAGGTCATGCCGTAACGGAGCGCCCGGTTAATATCCGGATCTTTCAGTACCTTCATAATCGCTAACATACCCATGATTTCATCGTTTTTTGCACTTTCTTCTGCTTTTTTCGCTGCATCCTTCAAATTTGAAATCATTTCCTCGGTCTGCTCTGGTTTTGTATCGGTTAGCAGTTTACTTGAAATCATCATATTATTTATCGCATTTGTCATTGGTTCTTTACGCCATTCATTTAAAAATGTTTTCGTAATATCCCCCCGCGCCTTTATCGCGCTATTTAGAGCGTCAAGCGCACCCGACTCTTGTAGTAATTTCACCGTTTCTACTATTTCGATAAAACCAGAATCTTGTTCTGCAATGTCAGCTTTCATTTGCGCTAAACGTTCTTTCTCTAATTCTTCAGGTGTCTTCTTTGTATCACGAATCGTTGAAATTGGTTCTGCCATCAATGATTCCTCCCTTTCCCCTCGCATCCGCAGTTGCCACCACAGGCGCAGTTCACTTTAGAAATCGGTTGATAATCTTCTCTTGACCACTTGCGCTCCACCTCAGCCCCGTTTTGCGGGAATCTTTTACGGTTACGCGGATTATGATCTGGAAGTGGATTTTTCCCAATTTTTTCAAGTACAGTTAGATTTACCTTGGTTTGTTTATATGCAGGCGTTTTCGTTCGAACGTCCCCCGCACTTGAAGTCAGCAAATTGACTGCCGTTTCGCTACTTACTGAATGCATCGGCACATAGACTTCATTGCCTTTCATTCGCTCAGTAACAACCGCACGAAGCTTGATACGCCCATACGGCGAACTTAAACGAACAAGCGAACCACTTTCAATATCGCGTTCTTTAGCTAATTCATGAGAAACCTCCACGAATACTTCTGGTAACTTATAATCCAATCCTTTTGATTTATCCGTCAAATTACCCTCATGGAATTGTTCCAATAAACGACCATTATTAAGCGTTAAATTAAATTCTTCCGGGAAAGTAATCGGGGCAATATACGGTAATGTCGAGAACTGTGCTTTACCATCAGGGAAATTGAATCGTTCTTCATAAAGTAGTGGCATATCCTTCCCGTCCACACTAACTGGCCACACAAGACTATTAAATCCTTGCATTCGATCATAACGAACACCTGCAAAAAAAGGCGCTAAGCTAGCAATTTCATCCATAATTTCGCTCGGATGATTATAATTCCAGTCTGTTCTACCACATGCTCTTGCTACTTCTTGAATAATCCACCAGTCCGGCTTCGAATCTCCAAGCGGCTCTAACACTTCATAAAGCCGTTGTACGCGACGCTCTGTATTCGTAAACGTCCCTTCTTTTTCAAGTGATGGAGCAGCTGGGAAAACAACATCAGCAAATTGAGCTGTTTTTGATAAAAACACATCTTGAACAACAAAGAAATCAAGGCTTGAAAGGATTTCTTGCACATGATTCGAGTTAGAGTCCACCCAAGCCATTTCCTCACCAATCACATACATAGAATGAAGTGTTCCAGCTTCAATCGCATCAAGCATTTCATTATTTTTCAGACCAGGCTCTGGCGAAATAGATACCCCATAAGCTTCTTCAAAACGAGCGCGTACTTCATCGTTTCCAAGTGGCTGAATTCCTGGTAAAACATTTGGTAATGACCCCATATCACAAGCGCCTTGCACATTATTATGTCCTCTAAGCGGATAAGCTCCTGCACCGTGTCTTCCGAAGTTTCCAGTTACAAGAAGCAAGTTAGCAATAGCCGACGATGTATGTGATCCCGCAATATTTTGCGTAACTCCCATTCCCCAACAAACCGCTGTCCCGTCCGCTTCATGAATCATTTCCGCCACTAATTTGAGGGTCTCCACCGGTAGTCCCGTTTCTTTTTCGGCGTATTCCAGTGTAAATGGTTCTAAAAATGTTAAGTAATCTGCCACATTACTAATACGGTTATTCATAAAGACTTCATCATGCCATCCCTGATCAATCATATATTTCGCAACCGCTGTCAACCAAACAAAGTCAGTCCCTTGTTTTGGATGAATAAATAAATCTGAGCGCTCCGCCATTTCGTGTTTTCGCAAATCGGAAACAATCAGCTTTTGGCCACGTGTCTTCTGAGCTCGTTTGATTCTGCTAGCAAGCACCGGATGACCATCTGCTGGAGATGCGCCAACAATAATCACGAGTCCCGCACTTTCAATATCTTCTACAGTCCCTGAATCCGCGCCAATCCCAACTGTACGAGTAAGTCCATCCGAAGCAGGCGCCTGGCAATACCGCGAGCAATTATCAATATTATTCGTTTCAAAGACTTGACGCGCTAGTTTTTGCATCAAATAGTTTTCTTCGTTGGTCGTTTTAGAGGAGCTAATAAATCCAAGTGAATCATTTCCATATTTGGCTTGGATTTCGCGTAGTTTGGTTGCAACTAGGTGAATAGCATCCTCCCAACTCGCCGGCACAAATTCATTTCCTTCGCGAATGAGTGGTGTCGTAATCCGTTTTTCACTATTAACAAAATCCCAACCAAATTTCCCTTTCACACACGTAGCAAATTTGTTTACAGGACCTTCCCCAGTTGGCTCGACTTTCAATATTTTACGGTCTTTCGTCCATACTTCAAACGCACAACCAACCCCGCAGAAAGTACAAACTGTCTTCGTTTTCTTCGTCCGCGTTTCCCGCATCGCCGCTTCCATTTCCGACACTGCAAAAACGGTTTGATAATTCGGCTCGACTTTTTTCACCATATCAATCATCGGTTCTAGCATGTCTTCATCAAGTCCCGTCATAAAGCCAGCTTGACCAAGCATTGATTTTTCCATTAAAGCGTTACATGGACATACTGTCGCACAAAGTCCACACGAAACACAAGACGATAAATTCGCTGGACGATCATCATCCCAAATAACCCTCGGCTGACTTCTTTCCCAATCAATCGAAAGCGTCTCATTCACTTGCACTTGTTGACAAGCCTCCACACAACGTCCACAAAGAATGCATTGATCCGGATCATACCGATAAAACGGATGCGAAAAATCATTTAAGTAACCCTTTTCCCGGTATGGGCGGTCTTGTTTTTCCACACCAAGCAGTTCTGTTGTATTATGTACTTTGCAGTTGCCATTATTATTATCACAAACTGTACAATACAGTAAATGATTTTCCAAAATCCGGTCCATTGCTTCTAATTGCGCATCTTTAGCTAGTTCTGAATTTGTTTTAATTTCCATCCCATCTGTAAGATTCGTGCTGCACGCCCGCATAAGCTCCCCGTCAACCTCACACATACACGTGTCACAAGATTGAATTGGCCCAATTTGCTCACTATAACAAATATGCGGATGCTGTATTCCTTCTGCATTTAAATAGTCCAGTATTCGCGTTCCTTCGACCACATCCCGCGCCTCACCATTAATTCGCACTGATACTTTTGCGCCCATCACATTACCTCCTAAATAGAGAAAGCGTTTACAATTTCCGCTTATATTATAACAGTTCTTACTTGAAAATCACAGTAAAAAGACAGTTGATAATCGTTCTCAAATAGCACTACTATGCGATTCCCCTCACAAATCATGCTATATTCATTGACACTTATCCAACTTTTCTGTATTCTTTATAACAAAGCTATGACGAGAAAAGTACGACATCCGTTTTTTCAAAAAGAGAGTTCCCACTGCTGAAAAGGAACAAAAAACAATGTCCGAAAATGGCCTCTGAGCTTTGTCGCTGAAAATAAGTAAGCCACAACGGATTTGGCGTCCGTTATCAAACGCCGTAAGTATTTTACATAAATGCTTATTTGAGGTTTTCAGTGTAAGCTGAAAATAAATTAAGGTGGTACCGCGTGAAATTTTTCTCGCCCTTATTCCAAGAGTTTTTTGGACGAGGGCGAGTTTTTATTTTGCCCTAAATTGCTCGAAATGGAGGATTTCAAATGACAAAACAGCTACTTGTTTTACAATCTGATTTTGGTATTAGTGATGGTGCAGTTAGTGCTATGTATGGTGTGATTAATAGTGTTAGTAGTGATTTACAAATATACGATTTAACGCATCAAATTCCTCAATTTAATATTTGGGAAGGCTCTTATCGTCTTTTACAAACTGTTCCTTACTGGCCTGAAGCTACGATTTTTGTATCTATTGTTGATCCTGGAGTTGGTTCAAAAAGGCGGAGTGTAGCCATTTTAACAGAAGACGGTCATTATATAATTACACCAGACAATGGAACTTTAACGCATATTGCCCACTACGGAACGATTAAAGAAGTTCGCCTTATTGATGAAGAGAAAAATCGCCTCCCACGGTCAGGCGCTTCTCATACATTCCATGGTCGCGATATTTTTGCCTATACTGCTGCGAGACTTGCTGCTGGCGTGATTAGTTTTGAAGATATTGGTCCTGAAGCCACACCTGAATCCATTGTTTCGTTAAGTCTAAGTGACTCTTATTTAGAAGAAGAACAGGCTTATGGAACAATTGATATAATCGACCGCCCATTTGGCAACCTTTGGACAAATATTCGCCGGACTGATTTTCTGCAATTAGGCGCAAAATACGGGGATTCCATTGAAGTTCTAATCAAACACCACGACCGCGTAGTTTATAAAAATTTCGTTACCTACAGCCGCTCATTCGCAGACTTACGGATTGGTGAAGCACTCATCTATGTCAATTCACTTGATAATCTTGGACTCGGTATTAATCAAGGGTCCTTCGTAGATGCATATTCGGTAGGTACAGGCACCAGCTGGAAAGTCTCTCTTAAAAAAGTATAAAAAACAGGGTCAATTATCCAAAATTGGATTCTTGACCCTGTTTCTATATTATTTCGTATATTCTTTGACGATTGGTTCTTGTTTTTTGTTTTTAAGGAACAAACTTAAAATCATCCCTAAAGCCGCGAAAATTGCTGCAACCATAAACGCAGCTCGCATTCCGTCCAAACTAGCATCTTGTGCTTTTTGAGCAAAACCAGCTGGATCAGTCGCCATAAGCGCTTTACCAGGCATATTATCTTTCGTCACATTTGTTAGTACAGTGATGAGTACCGCAGTCCCGATTGAACCAGCAATTTGACGAATTGTATTATTCACCGCCGAACCATGGTTAATCAAGTGGTTAGGAAGTGCATTCATTCCCGCTGTCGAAACTGGCATCATCGCCATCGAAATCCCGAAGAACCTAACTGCATAAAAAACAACAATATACCAAAGCGGCGTATCTATCGTTAAAAACATAAATGGAATTGTACCGATAGTTAAAATTGTAATACCAGTAATCGTTAACCATTTTGCTCCAATTTTATCGAAAATAATCCCGGTAATCGGACTCATTATTCCCATAATAATCGCACCTGGGAGTAATAATAGACCGGATTGAAGCGCAGTCTCACCACGAATTGTTTGAATATAAAGAGGCAACACAATCTCCGCGCCAATCATCGCCATCGTTACTATTGAGCCAAGAATAACCGATAATGAAAATACTGGATATTTAAATACATGAAGCTCAAGCATTGGATTTTCAATTACTAGTTGGCGCCAAACAAATAACGCAATAACGACAACACCAATGATTAATGTTGTAATAACAATCGCGTCCCCCCAACCATCATTACCAGCTGAACTAAATCCGTAAAGCAACGCCCCAAAACCAATTGAAGACATCACAATAGAAAGAAAATCAATTTTTGTATCGGTTAACTTCACTACTTTTTTCATTCCGAAGAAAGCTAAAATAATATCAATAACCGCAATCGGAATTAGAATAAGAAATAATACGCGCCAATCATAAGAATCCACGATCCAACCTGATAAAGTTGGCCCAATTGCTGGAGCAAACGCAATAACGAGTCCCATCAACCCCATGGCTGCCCCACGTTTTTCACGAGGGAAAATCAGCAAGAATATCGTTTGAAGTAGAGGCATCATAATACCAGCACCAGCCGCTTGAACAATACGACCAGTAAGTAATATAGGGAATGAACCCGCTACAGATGAAATAATTGTACCAATTGTAAATACAGTCATTGCCGTAATAAATAACGTTTTCGAACTAATTTTTTCAATTAAAAGTGCTGTAATCGGAATCATAATTCCATTGGTCAGCAAGAAAGCTGTTGTTAACCATTGCCCAGTTGCTGCTGTAATATGCAAATCATCCATAATCATTGGCAGCGCTGTCGCTAATAACGTCTGATTTAAAATTGCTACAAATGCCCCAATAATCATTGTTACTACTAATAAACTTCTACTATAAGATTTCCCATTAACATCAACGGGTCTTTCTACTGCTGTACTATTCAAAATTAATACCCCTTCCCATGTGGAAATTTCCAGATGAATAACAGTAGTATAATAAAAAAAGACCAACAAGTCAATAAAAATGACTAATCGGTCTAAAATTTATAAAAGTCCGTTCACACATGCTTCTAATTTATTCACTTCTTTGGTTAAACTTGCCGGCACATGTTGCTTAAGATACAACAATGTTCCTTGAACCATGAAATCTCTTGGTGCTTCGTTATTATTAATCTCACCGACAAGAGCATTCATCGATTCTTTATACTGCCATTTATCAGAATCAGCAATATCTTCCTTTTCTATCCCTACATTCAATTCCTCAAGTGCTTCTCTTAATTTAGCAAGGCGCTTCTTACGGATTATTGTTTGATCTGGCACCAAGTTCTCTGTATCAGCTTCAGTAAAAATAATTTCTCCGCTCTCCAATATATCTTTCACAAGCGCATCTAGCCTTCTTACAACATATGGAATAGCCCGTTCAATTAACCCCGAGTCCACATTCTTACTCCCACTCGCAAAAACATACATCGCCGCCATCCCACTTAGGAGCATCGTAATATCGTTAATATAAGGTTCCGTTTCCATGCCATAAACCTCTAACAGCTGATTTTTAACCCATTCCATATTCTTAAGCCGCACATTCTGCAAGAACGAATTAAAATCATCATCAATCATCGTTTGCGAGAAAGTAATATTTAATATCTCTCCGTTTTCCGTATAAAAATGAATAATAATTTTCAAGCATTCCGTAAAGTTATCCTTCTTCGTTCCATCCAGTGCCATTGTATACTCCAAACGCTGATGCAAAACAGAATATTCCTGCTTAAAAATAACAATAGCGAGCTCCTCTTTCGAAGTAAAATAATTATAGAAAGTCCCCTTAGAAATACCAGCCGCATCCACCATATCTTGTACAGACGTTTTCAAATAACCTTGCTTTTGAAATACCTCTTTAGCTGACTTAATAATCCGCCGCTTCTTTTCTTTCAAAAAAACACCCCATCCGCCTCGTATTTATACCCCTAGTATAATATATTTATACGCTCTATTCAAGATATGTAATAAAACCTTCATTAATTATGTAGAAGAACGCACATTCCCCTCAACATAATAGTAATAAAACAAATAAAAAAAGCCTCGCATACTAGCGAAACATTCGATTTGTGAAGATATTATATTTAAGCCACTTGTCGGATTTGAACCGACGACCCCTTCCTTACCATGGAAGTGCTCTACCAACTGAGCTAAAGCGGCAGCAAAAGCCTTTCAAATAAAAAAATGGCTCCACAGGCAGGACTCGAACCTGCGACCGATCGGTTAACAGCCGATTGCTCTACCAACTGAGCTACTGTGGAATAATACATTGCCCGGCAGCGACCTACTCTCGCAGGGGGAAGCCCCCAACTACCATTGGCGCAGAGAAGCTTAACTACCGTGTTCGGGATGGGAACGGGTGTGACCTTCTCGCCATAACTACCAGACAATATTG
>NZ_JAARZL010000004.1:0-227634 GCF_014229295.1 Listeria farberi | reverse complement strand
GTATTGGCGTACTCTTGACATATACTAGGCGCGCTAGGTATAATACTAATGCGCGTCTCTTTATATAGGGGTAGTGTGAAACGTTGGTAATACGCGGTCGTGGCGGAATCGGCAGACGCGCTAGGTTGAGGGCCTAGTGGGGTAAAACCCGTGGAGGTTCAAGTCCTCTCGGCCGCATCAAACAAAATTCCTAGGTTAGAATCTAATCCTGAAATTTAGAATCTAGAAAAACGGAACTTCTCATTGTTTAGAGCATTTGAGGAGTTTCGTTTTTTCTATATTTTATGAAGCCTTACTATTGTTATAAAGCAAAAACAGACTATAGACAAAATGAGTCCTCACTTTGTCTATAGTTTGGATGCTCTCTATATTTCGGGAAAATTCTCGGTTCTAATCAACTATAATTGTTTCTAAAAAAGCCTTCCAAGGTGCTCCAAACATCTTATTTGCCTTTTCAATAATCGCTTTACCATATTCTGCTGTATCTTTGCTCACAACGATCGGTGTTATATTTTTCGTTATGAGCCACTCCACATAGTATTCTATATAAGACGATGCCTCATCGTCCACATCTTTGAAGTAACACAACAACTCTTCATCATCAGGCTGTGTTCCCCACGGTACTGCATCCACCGATAGGAGTTGTAAGAATTCATTTAAATTACTACAAACAAGATCGAGTTCACCTTCTGTACCAATGAAGACTATCGGATTATTTTCTACTGGTTGATCTTCATCAACAATGAAATAATAATATTGTGCCCCAGTGCCATCTGCATTAGCTAAGTACAATAACTTTTTAGAAAGAACTTCATACTCCCCACCAAAAAAGCCTAAAAAATCTTCGACATCTTCTTTATTCGTATTCCAGACAATCACACCTTTACTAAATGGTGAGTCCGCATTACCACGAGTTGGCATTTTCCATGTCCAGCCTTTAGCTAATAGTTCTTTCCAAAGCGCGGGTATTGCTTTCCCATGATAAATTTCTTGTAAGTTCGTATAAATTTTATTAGCCTTAGCCTCTGGAATATCTTCAATCACTTCTTTTAAGTCAGCAATCAAAACTGTATTCCCTTGAATATCTACGCCATATTTATTACCTGTTTTAAAATAATAGGTATCACTTGGTTCGTGATGAATTAAGAAGTCAGCACGATGTGTATATTCATGAATAGCTGGGAATTGTGAATTGAATGTTGGTCTTTTATCTTGAATCTGATAATCAAATTCATCTATAAACACCCATTCTACACTGTCATAAAAATACATTTTATCAAACGCCATTTGTGGAAAAAAGCCACAAGAATATCGCGTTTCTTTTGTTTTATGATTGGTTAATTTTTTGCGATAGCCAAAATACCCTTTTTTCTTTTTCGCAATAATTCCCTGTACACCAATCAAGTACATCTCTTCACCGATTAATCCTTGCGCATAACCAGGAGATATAAATCCAGCATGGTCAAACATAAAATCCGTAACAGGTGTACCTTCTTCATTAATAAAGCCCCATAAACCATCTTTTTTCACAAATGCTAAACCATTCCAAAAACTATATACAGCACCCTCGTAATGTGGCTCCACAATGACGTTCCCATCTGAGTTAATATAACCATATAAGCCATTCTCAAATAAAAATCGTATTGGATCATAGATGTCTATAATATCCCCAGGTTTTTCAACTGGACCAAGTGTTCCTTCTGAATCTCGCATTTGCACTTTACCATCAGCATAAATAGCGGTATATTCCGTACCTTTACCATCAATATAGCCCCAATCAAAAAAATAGCCACTCTCTTTATAATTTTGATAAAACTTGGCAATTCCATTTTTAAATTCAGTTAAATGATGATATTTGGGCTGTGAAATCCAATTCCCATCTGTATCAATTAACCCATAACAATTTACATATGTCCCGTATTCTTCACGTGGGACTATCTCTAAGGAATTTGCTCGAATAACGCCTTCTGAAACAAGCACATGTTTCTTTCTATTTTCAGCATAGTTATATTCAATTCGATTAAATTGAGGCGTTATCAAAACACCATCTGGTCTTAAAAAACCAGCTCGAAGGTCAACTCCAGCCCGTCCTAAATTATATTCTATTTCAAATACTCGATATCCATCGAGAGTAATAGGTAGTATATTTTTATAATAAGAATTATTTAAAACACTACCTTGTTCATCAATAAAACATTCCACTTGACTCCTGTAAGCATCTTTTTCATTATAAATCAGAGCATCCCCAACAGCTGGTTCTTCGTGTTCACTTATATAACATTTTGATTTAATGAACTTTTTATCAATCTCTCCAACCGCGTATCCAAAGTCATAAGGTCTTAGTTCATTATAAATAAATGGTGTAATTTGTGTCCCGTCTTCTTTAAAAATAGCCCATAATGTTGTATCTTCTATAGTGCGTTCTAAGAAGAAAAAACCATTATTTCCTTCTACGCAAGTTTCATGAGGTATATTAGCTAATTTATTCATTTCATGATGTCTCCTTTACCAAAGTATTTAATACTATTTTTCAGTAAAACTTTGTGCTTCAAATTATTCTATTATAGCTACCTAATACTTTTGATTATCATTTAGATGCTGCTGGTTTATTAAACTGAATATAACCTTCTGATATATAGATAATTCTTCTGTTCGAACAATTAAATCCTCCCTTCAACAAATTTAACATTTTCACTATACCATGTTAAAAAAAGGCAAATTACTAAAATAAATCATTAAAAAAGGGGTTTTTTTAGTGTACAACTTAAAATCGTCATAATTTTGTCATAAACAGAGTACTACAGAAAAAAGAGGCCAAAGCAAGAAATTACTTTAGATAATATAGCAATGAAGTGCTATATATGGCTTTCTAAGCACCGACAAGAAGTACGAAATCAAGTAGTAGTCATGAAGTTGATGAACATGGCCAATTGACTTTGGAAAAAAAAGGAGAGCTTTTTACCTAAAACATGAAAAAAACTTCTCTATTTGGGGTCTAGAGAAGTTTTATATCTTTTTAATTTCTTCTATAAATAAATAATCCACTAGCTATGGTGGTAAATACTCCTATAACAATCATTGTGAAGTCTGAACTATCACCAGTTTGTGGTAAAGCGGAGATATCTGTCGCTTTGTCGGTTACTTTTACTGATGTTGTATTTCTATTTTCGGGAGTTGGCTTTGGTGTTACTTTTATTTTTTTATCATTAAAAGTCACATCGATAGTCTCTTGGGGGTTAAACGGTATCGTTACATGAATTTCTTTAGCTGATTTTTCATAACCGGGCGGTGCTATTTTTTCCGTTATCACATAAGTTCCCGGTAACAAGTTTTCTACAAGTGCAAAACCACTACTGTTGGTAGTTACATTTTTTAACATCGTTCCGGCTGTTGTCTTAATGTTGAAAACTGCCTTTGCAAGTCCTGTTTTCGTTGTTTCATCTTGTTTAAAAATTTTAATTGCTCCTGTTTTTTCTGTGTTTTGAAAAATGAGTTTGGCTGGTTTTGTGTCGCCGTAAGTAATTGTAAAACTTTTCGGGGTGGTATTTATCTGATACCCAGTAGGGGCAGTTAACTCAGTGACTGTATACTTTCCAGGTGGTAATCCTGTGGCGGTTCCAATACCATTTTTATCAGTTGTTATTTTCGCTACTTCGAGTCCAGATTCATCTTTAATTGTATACACTGCTCCACTAAGCGCTTTATTACCAGAAAATTTTTGAATTTCTACTTTTCCATTAGTTGTAAGTCCTGCATCAATATCAAAATTCTCACTTCTTAAAGTTGGAACATTTACTTTTGTAATTCCTGTTTTATCTGGTTTGGAATTAATAGAAGTGTCTGTACCTTGATTTGCTTTAGAAAAAATATAACTATTGTTTGGTAGGTTGAATCTCACTTGGTAATTCCCTGGCAGGATATCTGTGAATAAATAAGAACCAATATTATTTGTTATTGTGCTTTCTTTTAACACACCCTCTTCAGTTAATAAGTCCACTTTTACACCAGGAGCAGGTTCTTCACTATCTTGCTGTATACCATCCCCATTAAAGTCATACCATACAATATCGCCAATTTTTGCACCATTTACATTAATATATAATTGAACATCATCTAAAAAATTCCCATTAGTAAGGGTTCCATCTGCTGTCGATATTGGATTAAAAGTTAGTCTTGTGATAGTTTGTCCAGCAGGCACTGTGTAATTTCCTTCAAAACTTCCCCACGTTTCCCCATCAGAAACTCTTGTTACCTCCGTTTGACTTTCCGGTGAGCCAATAAGCAAATCAGCTGTGTCCATTCCATTACGACCTCGATGCGAAAATTTCCATGTTAAATTCGAACCTGGAATGGTCCGAATATCCTGATAAACTGGTCCAATACCATCTGAATTTAATTCAATAAAGTTATTTCCAGAAAAAGCAGGCACATTATATCCATTGCCGTTTTGCCATACTTCAATGTTTCCAGTAGGATTTGTTGTACTCCAGGCCTCTACACCATCTTGGTTAACCATCCAAACATTTGGTGTGCCAGCATTTTGTCCATAGTTGGCAATATCAACATTTTCAAAATCATTATTTTTAATAGCCCATTTTAATTGCCAGCCATTTAAAGATGTTGGATAAGCCTGCACTTTTTCAGTAGCACTTCCAATAATAAATACTATAAATAAAATAAAGAAACTAGCTATTATTTTTTGTTGCATATTTTTTCCTCCCTTTTTTCTGAACATAGTACCTTATAGTACCCCCAATAAAGTAAAAGAAAACAGCTAGTATGTTAAACCAGCTGTTTCATGTTTAAGACAAAATATCATATGCCATTTTATATTTAGTTGATTTAGCGAAGTGTTTGCTTGCGTGCTTTTTCACTCGTTCAATTAATACCGGATCATTGGATTCTTCAATTTTTTTAAGCAAATCTATCATATTTTTTTCGTAGCTAGCTTGCTCCTTTTCATGATATAAAAGTAGCGTTTCGGTGTATTCAATAAAATAATCTAATTCCATCACCCGCTCAGTTACTTTACTCATAATCCGCATCAGCTCTGTCGCCTCTTCTAGCCAACCTTTTTCTGCAAAAATAACCATTAATTCTGTTATAACTAAAAAGTCATTATTGGCAAAGTCAATCCCTCTATTTTCAAAGGCAATTATTTCATCGTAAATCAAAATAATATTTTCATCAAATTGTGTTTCATTTCCTTCTATTTTTTCAATTTCTGCAAGTTTAAAACGAATAACAAAATAGAATTTACTTGTTAATTCAGGATATAATGAGTAAAATTCCACAGCTTGGTTGAAATGTTTTTTTGCTTCTGTTAAGAACCCAATTTGAAAATAAATATAACCATAAAAATAAAGCAAAGATCCTTTTAGTTCAAAGCTTGCATCTGGGATAGTATTTAATAAATCACTGGCAGCTTCTACATGGCTTAAAGCTGGCTCATACAAGTTTTGACAAATATAATTAATACAAATATTAATGTGAAAAACAACCTGAAAAGATGGAGAATCTGTTATTTCTATACATTTTTTCCAGTAGTTTTCTACAAGTTTATAGTCGCAAGTAACAAATGCATGTTTTAATGACTGGCAATAATAATAATATGTTAATAAATAAATTGGAAAGTTGCATTCAGCACGTTTTTCGTTATTATTTAAATATCTTACTTCAATTTCTTCAGCTTTTGAAAACTCCCATATTTTATAATAGTAGCTAGCTTTTAGACAGTAAAAGGCAAGCTCAACAGCCGGAGATTCCTGAACTAAATCTACTTTACTAGCTATTTTATTTAACTTAGTTTCTATATCTTCTGTTTTTGAAAAAACTAATAGTTCAAAAATCAATTGAAGTTCTTGTAGGACTTCCATGTTTGTTTCTTCTTCATTAACTAATAATACTTCTTCAGGCACTTCTAGTCGTCGTGCTATATGCATTAATGTTTCCATGGATGCTAGTTTAACTCCGTTTTCAATATTTGCAAGATATGGAATCGAAACAATTCCTTGTGCTAGATCTTTTAAAGTTAGAGATTTCTCTTTACGAATATTCCTAATTCGTAAACCAATTAAATTCATGATGCCACCGCCATAATATAGATATTTTCATTTTAATTATAAACATTTATTTATGAAAAACAACTACATATTGTAGGTTATTTTGAACTTAAAAATAATCTTACACAACACAAAAAAACTGTATTACTTACAGAATTTTTTCCCAACTATAATTTTGTTTATAAATTACTCCTTACTCCTAGAGCGTGTTTAAGCGTATTATGATTTTTTGTTTTTTCATTTTAAAATAAAACTCATTGTACTTATGTGAGTTTATTTGCTGTTTTTTCATTGGAAAATCCATACAAATCTTCACTAATTCGTCATATTTTATACTAATTTTTTTAAATATTTACTTAAAAAATAAATATAGAGGCTAGAAAAAGTTTTGCCTCTATATTCTTTTAGCATAAATCAATTAACCTATTCATTCCCACTTGAAAGGTTTTAACCTACATAAAACGTGTAGAATATCATTTTAACATTCAAATCTTGTAAAATTAAAAAAAGGAAACAACGAAAAAAATGGTGCTTTTAAAGCTTATTTCACTTTAGTTTATCCAAAAAAGCGAAGGTACAATGCCCTTCGCTTTTAACTATTTAAATAATATATGCTTCTTCTTCATATAAAATACAATCGAAACCGCTACAATCATTTCCGAAATCGGAATTGCTAACCAAACACCTGGGATGCCAATGATTGGTGGTAAAATAAGCAAGAAAATCACCATAAAAATAATTTCTCGTGAAATCGTAATCCATGTTGCCATTTTGACTTTATCGGAAGTTTGGAAATATGTCATCATAACAAAGTTAAAGCCCATAAATAAGTAGGCTGAATAGAATAACTTAATTCCGTTACTTGCAAGTTCTCTAATTTCTGCACTAAAGTTTCCGAACATCGAAACGAGCAAGTTAGAACCAAATAATCCAACTAATAAAAAGGCAACTCCTGTACTAAATGCTACTACGATTGCAATTTTCAATGTTTCAAGTTCCTTCTCTCTTGCCCTTGCCCCTCGGTAATAACTAATAAGTGGTTGAATCGCTGAACCCATACCAAGGAATAACATTAAAATTACACTATGGGTATAATTTAAAACAGAGAAAGCCGCAACGCCTGCAGTTCCAGCAATAGCTGCGATAGAAATATTATAGCCTAATGTAAATACCGACACGCCAACTTCTGCTAAAAAACTTGGCAACCCAATGCCTAGCGTTTTTTTGAAAAAAGCTTTATTCCAATCAACTTTTACAAATTTCAAGCGACTAGATTTTTTAAAGAAATGTGTAATTAGAATCAACACACCGATAATAATTGCAATCATCGTAGCAAGCGCAGAACCCGTAACGCCCCATTCAAATACGAATAAAAATAAATAATTCAAAATAACATTACTTATTGCCGTAACAATTAGAGCAACCATGGATAAATTCGGATCACCATCGTTACGGACAAAAATACTTAAAATATTTTCAAGCGTAAGTGCAAATCCAAAAATAAGCAATATATTCATATACTCAAGTACGTAACCAATCGTTTCATCATTCGCACCTAAAAAATAAGCTAGTGGTACTTTAAAAATAAAAGCAAGTATGGCAATAACGAGCGTAATGGAAATAACTGCTAAAATCGCGTTCGTAAAAATTGTTTGTGCTCTGGCAACATTTTTCTCCCCAATTGCAAAGGAAAATTGAGTCGCGGCACCAATCCCAATCCAAATCGAAATAGCTGTAAAAATCGTAAATACAGGCACGGCAATGTTTATCCCAGCCAGTGCTACTCCGCCGAGCTTATGCCCAACAAAAATTCCATCAATCACAATATTTAAAGACATTAACAACATTCCTACTAAGGAAGGAATTAAATATCTAAAATAAATCTTTTTAACTGAATCTGTCTCTAATATTTCTATATTCTTTGCCATGTTACACCTCTAAATTAAGCTTTTAGCGTAATTCCTCTCCAGAAAATTTGCCATAAAGCTGTGATTTTCTTTTCCGTTCTTTCCGGGTCATTCACGTACACAATGTCAACGATGACGGCATCGAGGATTCCCATATACGCTTCTTTCATCGTTTCCACATCTTGCATCGGTATTAACTTTTGCTCCATCCAATTGCTAAATAAAGTGGTAAAATCTTGTTCCATTTGTAGCAGGTTCTCGGTAATATCTGCTTGAACAATATCATACAAATGCTTCGGTGGATAAAACCCATACCGTAGCCAAAATTGATACGCCTCATCGGTATCGTATAATTCCTTCACACCAAAAAGTAAACTAGATAAAACTAAATCTGGTCTAGATAAATCGCTATCTAGGAGTTTTGCCCGATAATAATCAATTTCCGTAGATTTCGCATCCTTCATAATAGATAAAAACAAATCATCTTTATCTTTAAAATGAGAATAGATGGATTGTTTCTTCAGCCCCACCACTCCCGCAATATCAGCAAGCGATGTTCCTTCAAAACCATTATTAGCAAAAAGTGTCAGTGCAGCTTGTTTGATTTCTTCTTTTCTCATCATTCCACTCCTCCTAGAAAAACTGACGACCGTTCGTAAGTCATTTTCTCATGAAAAAAATTCTTTGTCAATAAAAAAATCCACTCTACTAAAAGAGTGGATTCACGGATTTATTTTTCTTCTAAAAACTCGCTAATCAATTCGTATGTCTCATCGGTCGCTTCTGAATTAGTTGTCATAAAGCCATGTGGCACTTTTTCAAAGCGTTTGGCAAATACTTCTACGCCAGCGTCTTTTAATTTCTTCGCATATGCTTCCCCTTGATCTCTAAGTGGATCAAATTCAGCAGTCGCAATAAATGTTTTTGGAAGTCCGACTAAATCTTTGCTACGGATTGGTGCAACGAGTGGATCGTATTTACGATCACTTGCATTCGCAATATATAATTTAAAGAATTTATCTAATGATTCTTTCGTAAGCACGTAGCCTTCTGCAAATTCATCCATTGACGGATAAAGAACAGACGCATCACGACTGAAAATATCCGTTGCTGGATAAAGTAAAATTTGAGCAGTGATATTTGGTTTTCCTTTGGATTTAGCAATCTGCGTAACTACAGTTGCTAAGTTACCACCTACACTATCCCCTGCCACAATAATATCGGAGGATTTAGCTCGTAGGCTAGTACGGTGATTTTGTACCCAAAGTAGTGCCGCATAAGCATCTTCCACTGCCGCTGGGAAAGGATTTTCTGGAGCGAGTCGGTAATCAACCGTTACAACACGCGCACCAGTAGTTTGTACCAGTTTTCTTGCAATCGCGTCATGTGTTTGTAGTCCGCCTAAAATAAATCCGCCACCATGATAGTAAACGATAATTTCGAAAGGTCCCTCTTCTTGTGGTGTATAAATCCGAATCGGAATTTTGCCAGCTGGGCCATCAATTTTTTTATTTTCCACATCACCAATTTCGATATCTTTTGCTGAAGGTAATGCTTTTGTTGCTAATCTCATATATTTATATCGTGAATCTACGTCAGATAATGGTGAAGTGTTTTTCACATATTCCTGAGAAGCCTCATCTAAATTTTCAAGTACCTCGGGATTATATTCTTTTTTCCCAACTGCTTTTTTGTAAATAAAGAAAACGATTAATAATGGAAGTAGAATGATCCCGGCAAAACCGATAGCAATCCATTTTATTGTATTTTTCACATTCGCTCAACTCCTTCAATATAACTTCAATAACAAGTATAGCAGTTTTACGAACAGGAACCAATTTATTACTATTTGAAATGATTATTTTTATTTGAAAATGTATTTTTAAGCATAATTATGAATAAACTGAAATAAAAAGTTTGATATCCAAAAGCATCAGTGTTAATATAAATACAAATATCTGTATATTTATGAATAGGAGGATGAATACAATGGCAAAGGAAAAAATTGTATTAGCTTACTCAGGTGGGTTAGATACTTCTGTTGCAATTCAGTGGTTAGTAGAATCAGGTTATGAGGTTATCGCATGTTGTTTAGACGTTGGTGAAGGAAAAAATTTGGATTTCATTAAGGAGAAAGCTATTACTGTTGGAGCAAGCGAATCCTATACAATTGATGCGAAAGAAGAATTTGCAGAGGATTTTGCGTTGATTGCACTTCAAGCCCATGCTTATTATGAAGGAAAATATCCGCTTATTTCTGCTTTAAGCCGTCCATTAATTGCGAAAAAATTAGTAGAAGTAGCTCGTCAAGAAGGCGCTTCTGCTATTGCTCATGGTTGTACTGGTAAAGGAAATGACCAAGTCCGGTTTGAAGTAGCGATTCATGCACTTGCTCCTGATTTAAAAGTCATCTCTCCTGTCCGGGACTGGAAATGGTCTAGAGAAGAAGAAATCAATTATGCCAAAGAACATAACATTCCTGTTCCAATTGATTTAGATAACCCCTTCTCGATTGACCAAAACCTTTGGGGTAGAAGTAATGAATGTGGGGTTCTTGAAAACCCATGGACCACACCACCAGAAGCAGCTTACGACTTAACAGTGAGTTTAGAAGACGCACCCAATACAGCAGATATCGTTGAAATCACCTTTGATGCTGGGATTCCTATTTCTCTTAATGGTGAAAATATGAGTCTAGCAAATTTAATCCTTACATTAAATGAAATTGCTGGCAAACATGGTATTGGCAGAATCGATCATATCGAAAATCGTTTAGTAGGTATTAAATCACGTGAAGTATACGAATGTCCGGCTGCTGTCACTTTAATCACTGCACATAAAGAACTAGAAGATTTAACTTTTGTTCGTGAAGTAGCACATTTCAAACCTATTATTGAACAAAAAATCAGCGAAACAATTTACAATGGCTTATGGTTCTCGCCTTTAACAGAAGCATTAGTTGCCTTCTTAAAATCCACGCAAAAATTCGTGAACGGCACCATCCGTGTTAAATTATTTAAAGGTCATGCCATTGTGGAAGGAAGAAAATCACCAAATTCGCTTTACGATGAAAACTTAGCAACCTATACGTCTTCCGATACATTCGACCAAGATGCAGCAGTTGGCTTCATCAAGCTTTGGGGATTACCAACGAAAGTGAGCGCAGAAGTTAATTCAAAAGTGACCATAACAACTGAGGTGTAAAAAATGGAAAAACTATGGGGTGGACGTTTTCAAGAGAAAAGTGATAAATGGATTGATGATTTTGGAGCATCTATTTCTTTTGATCAACAAATGGCAAAAGAAGACTTGGCGGGTAGTTTAGCGCATGTCGCCATGCTCAGCAAATGCGGGATTATTCCTGCTTCAGAAGCAGCTGAAATTACGGCCGGGTTAAAAATTCTCCAAGAAAAATTAGCGCTTGGTGAGCTCGAATTCAGCACGGTTAACGAAGATATTCATTTAAATATCGAAAAACTATTGCACGAGGAAATCGGCCCAGTCGCTGGAAAACTTCATACGGCGCGCAGTCGGAATGATCAAGTTGCAACAGATATGCATTTATATTTAAAACAAGCCGTAGCGGAAATTATTCAGTCATTAAAACATTTACGCGTAGTGCTTGTTCAAAAAGCAGAGTTGCACGTTGAAACAATTATGCCTGGCTACACGCACTTGCAACATGCCCAGCCTCTGTCCTTTGCCCATCATTTATTAGCCTATTTCGGTATGTTTACGCGAGACTTAGAGCGTTTAGAGGAGAGCGTTAAGCGGATTGATATTTCGCCGCTCGGTTCCGCTGCACTTGCTGGAACGACTTTCCCGATAGACCGGGCTTATAGCGCAAAATTACTTGGCTTTTCTGCTGTGTATGAAAATAGTTTGGACGGCGTGAGTGATCGTGATTTTATTATTGAGTTTCTTAGTAACAGTTCTATCTTAATGATGCATTTATCGCGTTTTTGTGAGGAACTGATACTTTGGACGAGTCATGAGTTTCAATTTGTCGAGTTAACAGATGCGTTTTCGACAGGAAGTTCGATTATGCCGCAAAAGAAAAACCCAGATATGGCTGAGTTAATCCGCGGGAAAACTGGCCGAGTTTACGGAAACCTGTTCGGCATGCTAACGGTTTTAAAAGGTCTCCCACTCGCTTACAATAAAGACTTGCAAGAAGATAAGGAAGGCATGTTTGATACGCTTGAGACGGTTCAAACAAGCTTAGATATTTTCGCAGGAATGATTGAAACGATGAAGATCAACACAGAAATAATGGAAGAATCGACGCAAAAAGATTTTTCCAATGCGACCGAGTTAGCAGATTATTTGGCGAAAAAGAGCGTTCCATTTAGAGAAGCACATGAAATCGTTGGAAAATTGGTGCTTGCTTGTACCCAAAAAGGGATTTATTTGCAAGACATCTCACTTAACCACTATAAGGAAATAAATTCACTTATTGAAGAAGATATTTATGATGTTCTTTCTTCTAAAACGGCTGTTAAAAAAAGAAATTCTTACGGTGGAACTGGGTTTGATCAAATTAGAGTGGCGCTTACTAATGCAAAAAAAACATTGTAAATCCCACTGGAATGCTGCTTGGCATTCCAGTTTTTTTATTGTATTCTCTTTTTTATCGCTCTTTTTCACACCTTACAAGATTTGTCAGGGTAGTACTTTTTTTGTTACTATTAATAAGAATGTTACCTTTGTGCTAACTTGGGGAAATACATACAGAGAAAATAAAGGGAAGTGATGTATTGAAAAAATTAACAAGTGTCTTTTGGGGATCGGGTCTTCTCGTTTTATTAGCCGTTTTATTTGGGGCTTTTTTGCCAAAACAATTTGAGACTTTTACAACCAATATCCAAAAATTTCTAACAAGTAATTTTGGTTGGTACTATTTAATTGTTGTAGCGATTATTATTATCTTCTGCTTGTTTTTAGTCTTAAGTCCGATTGGCTCAATCAGACTCGGAAAACCTGGTGAAGAACCGGGATATAGTAATAAGTCTTGGTTTGCGATGTTATTTAGTGCTGGAATGGGAATTGGGCTCGTTTTCTGGGGTGCAGCTGAGCCGTTATCTCATTATGCTGTCCAAGCTCCCGGCGGCGAAGTTGGCACGCAAGCAGCTATGAAAGATGCGCTTCGCTATTCATTCTTCCACTGGGGCATTTCCGCTTGGTCAATTTACGCGATTGTCGCTTTAGCACTGGCTTACTTCAAATTCCGGAAAAATGCACCTGGCTTAATAAGCGCCACACTATACCCCATTTTAGGCAAACATGCTAAAGGTCCGATTGGGCAATTGATTGATATCATTGCTGTTTTTGCGACGGTAATTGGAGTTGCAACTACACTCGGCCTTGGCGCACAACAAATTAATGGGGGCCTTACATACTTGTTTGGCGTTCCAAACAATTTTACAGTTCAATTTACGATTATTGTTATCGTCACTATTTTATTTATGTTGTCGGCCATGTCCGGACTTGATAAAGGTATTCAGCTTTTAAGTAATGTAAATATTTATGTTGCTGGTGTTTTATTAGTTTTAACCCTTATTCTCGGACCTACGCTTTTCATTATGAATAATTTCACCAATTCATTTGGAGACTATTTACAAAATATCATCCAAATGAGTTTCCAGACGGCACCTGATGCGCCTGATGCCAGAAAATGGATTGACTCCTGGACTATTTTTTACTGGGCTTGGTGGCTTTCTTGGTCACCATTTGTCGGGATTTTCATCGCTCGAATTTCACGCGGTAGAACGATTCGTCAATTCTTACTCGGTGTCATCGTGTTGCCCGCTTTAGTCAGTGTGTTTTGGTTTGCCGTATTTGGTGGCTCGGCGATTTTTGTCGAACAACATGGAAATTCTGAGCTTTCAAGTTTAGCAACTGAACAAGTACTATTTGGGGTATTTAATGAATTCCCAGCTGGCATGGTGTTATCGATTGTTGCGATGATTTTAATTGCAGTCTTCTTTATTACTTCAGCAGACTCGGCCACATTTGTTCTCGGGATGCAAACAACTGGCGGTTCTTTAAATCCACCAAACTCCGTCAAAGTAACATGGGGCTTACTACAAGCTGGTATAGCAAGCGTACTGCTCTATGCGGGCGGACTGACAGCACTTCAAAATGCATCAATTATAGCGGCCTTTCCGTTTTCCATTGTCATTATCTTGATGATTGTTTCCTTATTTGTTTCGTTGACGAGGGAACAAGAAAAACTTGGGTTATATGTTCGACCAAAAAAATCACAACGTTCACAATTGTAATAAAAAAGGGATGAAAATCTAATTGTAGATTTTCATCCCTTTTTTCATCCTTTTTTCTGCTTTGCCGCGATTATTTCGCGATAACTACGAGTTTGTTTAGGATATTTTTTCCGAAAGAAATGTTGCGAAACAACTGCTAACACGAGTGAAATGGCGGTGATTGGAATAGAACTTTTAAATATCCCTACCATTAGTAATAAAGCACTGGCAAATAACGTTGCATTAAAAAGGAATTTTTCCATTAGTTACTCCTCCAAATTATAATTTAGTTCGCGGTCATGAGCTAATTTTTTTATACCCAAAGCATCAAACACTAATGCTTTTTCCGCAATATAGGCATTATATTCAATACGTTCTAGCATGTCATAAGCTTTATGGAGTGATGTATCTAGTACGACAATACCATGCTTATTTAATAAGCTTGCACTTGGAACAGCTTTATCCCCTAACTCGATAACGTGTTTCCGTACGATTTCTGCAAGTTCTGGACTAGTTGCTGGAGCAAATTCAAGGGTTGGGATTTGACCAATTTTTTGCGTTGCTTCCGTTAAATTCGGAAGTTCCATACCAAGTGTTGCAAACAACATTGATTCTTTTGGATGAGCATGAAGAACACAACCGATTTTTGGATTTTCTACATAGCAAGCACGGTGTAAGTTGATTTCTCTAGTTACTCTTCCGTCTCCTTCTACTACTTCATTGTTGTTATCCACTACAAGGATTTCATACGGGGAAAGATCGCAAAGTTTTGCTTGACTCATAAGCGTTGGCGTCATAATAATGTGCTCGCTATTCATACGCACACTAACATTTCCTCCAGCCGCATTCGTTTCAAAGCGGTCAAACATAGTCTTTACTATTTTGGCTAAATCTTCACGTTCTTTTTGATATAACATATTATCTCTCCTCCAATTGTATAATACTTACTTGATTCTTGAGTTTTCCAGCAGCTTCTAAATCAAAGCTTGAACTATCTTGTTGCATGACTTTACTAGCTGAGCAACCTGTCGCAACTTTTAGTGTTTCTGTAATCGGCATATTCATCGCAAGTCCCGCAATAAATGCCCCGACAAACACATCGCCCGCCCCAGTATCATTGCGTTCCTGCACTTTTGGTGGAATAACTTGATACAATTTGCCGTTATGTGCGCAAATGGATCCTTTTGCTCCAAGCGAAACAACAAGATAGGGGATTTTTTCAGCTAATTTGCGGACATTTTCTTCTAGTGAACTTGTCTTTTCATCTAAAATGGCGATAACTTCATCTTCATTTGGTTTAATGAAATCGACGCCCATTTCGACAGCTAGATTTAAATATTCACCGGAATTATCACATCCTAGAAACGCGCCAGTTGCTTTGACAGTTCTTAGTAGTTCTTTAAAATCAGATAATGTATAATGAGGAGGCGGGGATCCAGCAATCACCACCATGTCCTCTTTTTTAACTTTTTTAGCGATTTGTTTCAAAAGGTTCACTTTGTTGGTCTGACTTACGGTAAAACCTGCTTCTGGTATCATCGTGCTGCCAAACGTGTCATCACTTAAGACGACGAAGCATTCTCTTGTCGAAGTTCCAGCTTCTACAAGGAGATCATGGTTAATATGTTTTTCTTTTAGAATGGCATATAGTTTGTCGAGATTGTCTGATCCCGCAATTCCAAGTGCTTCATTTTTAATACCGAATTTCGATAGCACACCTGAAACATGAAGTCCCTTTCCCCCGCAATCATATGCTGTTTTTTTGACTCGATTAGTCTTCCTTTTTTCTAACTCTCCTTGAATGAAAAGCAACCGGTCAATAGCTGGATTTAATGTTATTGTGTAAATCATCTCATCACTCCTATTTCTCAAGAGCTAGCTTTTTCTAGTTCAATTGTTCGTTTTTTCATCATTTTCACATAAAATACTAGTAATAATACCCAAATTGCGACAAAAATAAAGCCTAAAATAGTGAACTGACTTGCTTCTGCAAAAATATAACGGAACACTGGATATTCCAGCGTACTCCATGTAATTTGTTGTCCAGCTTTTAGCGAAATTGCGCCTGTTGAATGTGCTAAATCTGTAATCGTTCCAGCGAAGAACGTAGATACATATAAGAAAATTGGTGTTGTAATCGTTCCAAGAATAATCATGCGAATCAAGTTTCCGCCTGTTACAATAAGCGCTGGTGCACACAAGGAAATATTTAAAATCCCTGCGAAAGGTAATACACCATTTCCTGGTAAAATAAGCGCAAAAATAAGTGTAACTGGGACCATAAGAACGATTGCTACCCACACTTCACTACATCCTGCTAAAATAGGCCAATCTAAGCCAATAAACAATTCACGATTTTTAAATTTACGTTTCATAAACTCAGAAATACCATCAGATAGTGGTGAAAGAGCTTGCATAAATAGTTTTGCAACCATTGGGAAAAGGGTTAATGCAGCTGCTGCTTGCATGGCTAACATAAGCGTTTTTGCTACATCGTATCCTGCTGCAATCCCTAAAAGTCCACCGATAATAAAGCCCATTACATGGTTTTCTGCAAAAATACCAATTTTATCTTTTAACGCGTTGGCATCCATATCTTTACGAAGAGCTGGAATTTTTTTAAGTAACCAGTCAAGCGGCATTAAGAAAATACAGAAAATCATCATGCCGTGGGAAACTGTTACACCTGGAATTCCATTTAACTCTTGAATTTGACGTTGGTTTGCATCACATAAAATTAGTTCTGTAACAATTTGAATTCCGGCAACAATAAATGCCAAGTAAACATTTTGAGTTACTCCGATAATAAGTACCGCTGTTAAAATTTTGCCCCAAACGTTCCATAAATCGACATTCAAGGTTTTGGTTTTATTGATAATTAGCATAATCGCGTTAATACCTAGTTGTAGCGGGAACATCAAGAAAGCAAATGGCCAAGCCCAAGCAAGTGTTGCCATCGATGTCCATCCACCATCTAAAATGCTTAAATTAATCCCTGTTCTTTCTGCCAGTCCTTGTGCAGCTGGTGTTAAAGCTTCAATCATAAAGCCAATAACAATATTCATTCCAAGGAAAGCTACCCCTAGAATAATCCCCGCACTTACTGCATCTCTTACTTTCATTCGTACAATTAGCCCAATAATAATCATCAGTGCTGGAACAAAAACGGCAGCTCCAAGGTTCAAAATAAACTGTATAACTGATTGTAATGACTCCATTTTTTCACGCTCCCTATTTTGTGTTATTTATTTTAAGGCGTTAAGTAATTTTTCTGTTTCTTCGTCCATGCCCATACCAGTTAAGAACGCAATACCATTTAATGTTGGAATATCAAATTCCTTGTTCGCTTTTGTAATTGCCACGTATACATCACTTGTCTTAATATGTTGTTCTAAAGACTTAATATCAACTGCTTCTACTGTTGCGCGAACACCTTTTTCTTTTAAAATGCGTTCTACTTTAGATGCCACTGTTTGACTTGTTGCTACACCTGATCCACATGCTACGATAACTTTTTTCACTCTAATCACTCTCCAAATTGTTTTTTTAGAAAATCACATAATGCGTTGCTATCATTTATTTCCTTTATTTGTTCCACAAAGTCTGCTTCCATAAATTTTTCCATGATGCTTGAAAGCAGTGGAACTTGATCTTTGGGATTTTTAATACCTAACATGAAAATAACTTCGACATCAATCCACTTCTCTGTTGTCCCCATTTGAATAAAAGGAATCGGTGTAGAAAGCTTGTTAACAAGTACAAAAGGTCGTTTGACATAAATCGTATCGGTATGAGGAATTGCGATTTTGATGCCATTCATCTCGAGTCCAGTAGGAAAAACTTCTTCTCGGCTTGTCACCGCTTCTCTAAAAGTCGCCTCTACATACTGCTCTTTCTCTAATATCTTGCTCGTGTATTCAAAAAGTTCTGCCTGACTCTCATAACTTGAATTTATCAGGGTTAACTCTTTTTGAAACAAATCATGGTAATCCACGTGATGCTCACCCCCTTTCAAGGATTTCAACGATTTTCTTTTTGTTCGTAGAAGCGAGAAGTTCCGCTAATCTCTCAGGCCGCAAGAAAATTTCGTTCAATTTTAGTAATAAGGGTATATGTTTATTTTGTTCGGATGGTGCTAGAGCAATCATGATTTTAATTGCTTCATTCGCAGGGGTTTTTGTGTCCGCTTTCATTATCATCAACTGAATATCTTGCTCAATTACCCCGTTCGCCGGTTTTGCGTGGGGCAAATAAATATTCGGGCCAATCATCATCTGCTTATAATTTTGATAGAATATCTCTTCACAAGTATGAATGTAACAAGTATCCACCGTTCCTCGTTCTAACATCGGTGCAAACGCCGCTGAAACTAGCTGCTCCCACCCAAGTGACGTTTCTAAAAAGTGAACCTGCTCTTCCGTAATTCGCATTTGTTCGGGCTCTTTTTTCTCCACCTGCTGCTCTTTTTTATTGAAAAAAGATTCTACTTTGGCTTGCACTAATCGAATATTTTCTTCAGGAATTTCATCTTTTAGCATAGCGAGCAATTCTTTGGTTTTTTTATGACTGTCCATTTCAATAGCTTTATCGACTTGTTCTCTGAGGATTTGCCTACTATCTTTACTTAAAATCGACGGGATAACAAAAATGGTCGCACTGCTTTGAACGGGTACGGTTGTAAAAACAAAATCAATATCACGTGCCACTGAATTTAATTGTCGCACCGCATAAGCCCCTTGAAAATCAATATTTGGAAACATCATTTTCAAGTTTTCTAAGAGTAGTTTGGAGATGGATGTACCACTTTTACAAAGGACAACTGCACGGAAAATCGGCTGTTCCGTTTCCTCAATTTGATACATCCACCCAAGAACTATCATAGAAAGATACACAATTTCCTCTTCTGACCACCTATGGCCCACCAATTTTTCAAAAGGTTTGGAGGCTTTTTCTACAATGTTGAAAGTGGAGGTATACTCTTTAATAAACTGTTTTTTAAGTGGGTTATTGATTTGAAATCCTAAAATCGTTCGGTAAATTGCTGGTCTGACATGTAAAATCACTTTTTCTTTAAATTCATTTTTCTTCATGATTTCTGTCGCAAAATACATTTCAAGTAAACCGATGAACTCATCAACTGCATAGGCGATTTCTTCACTGTCTGAGAAATGAAGCGCCGACTCCACTAAGTTCGAAGCAAGTACTTGTAGCGATAAGTAAAGCAAATCATTTTCACTTAAAAAGTCATAACCCCAAAACATTTCTTTCATTATCGGGAACTCACGGGTATTTTTGATGTCATACATTTCAATTTTAAATGTCCAGTTTTTATTTGTTACTTTTGCTCGCTTGATGATGCCGTGGAGAATATAGGGCAATTCTTCCATTTGCTCATCGGTAAAGGTAATTTGGAGCTTACTTTCGACTTTTTCCAGCCGTTTCTTTAGTAAAAAGACTTCGCTTACAGTAATCAGCTTCTTTTCATCAAGTACAAATTTTCCGTAGGGGGTCTGAACGACTTCACGAATGAGTTCTGCTAGTAAATTACGAATCAGAAATTCTGAACCAGAAACCGCATAGCCATCTTTTCTTGAATAATCGAGCTGAATTTCAAACTCATGCAGACTTTCTTTGATACTTTTCACATCTGTAAGCATGGTATTTTTACTTACATAAACATATTCTGCCAGTGCACCGAGTGACATATAATGATTATGTAGCAATAACTTAATCATGATGAGTTTGCGACGAATATTTACCTCATAAAACGAAAATAACTGTTGTTCTTCTGCTGTCAAAAGCCGGTAACAAGCTTCCCTACATACATCTGTAACAAAAATCATGTCATGGTCAATCAAAATTGGTTCTGACTTTAGTAGATGGTTTATTTGTGTAATCTGTGCGCTAATTGCTTCTTTGGATACTTTAAAATTCTTGGAAACATTTCTAAGATTCACTTGCCGATTCAAGAGCAGATAAGTAATTAATTCTTTACAATTCTGTTCCATCTACTTTTCCCTCCCTTATATTAATAGTAAATGATAACCCTTACATAAAAATGATGATTCATCACAACTTCTCTTTTGGCAGAAAGATTTATTGTGATGAATGATATTTTAGGGTTACTTTCTATTATAGATGAGAAGGTTTTCAAGGGGAATATGAAAAAGTGCGAATCAGCCTTCAATCAAGCTTCATCGCACTTTTTTCTATTAATATTTGCTTTATTATATTGGCTACTTGCCTTGAATCGTCTTTCTCAAGTCGGGCATAAGTTACGCGAATAACCGTCTCTTTTACCCCGAATAAAAATCCAGGCATCACTAGTAAATCATTCGCTAAAAAAATATCAAAATCACGAATGGAGCGAAATTCTACTGGTAATTTCACCCACAAATGAAATCCTCCTTTTGGACGGATGAATGCTAGTTCGTTTGGTAAAATTTCCTCTAGAGCCGCTATCAAATGATCTCTACGCACTGCTAAAACTTGATGTAATTGCTTTAAATGCTCTTTATATCCAGCCGTATTTAAGACGCTATTAGCTAATACTTGCGGGAAAATACTTAGTCCAAAATCCATCTCCTGCCTTGCGAGAGCTAGCCGTTCAATCACTGCTGTCGGGCCAATTAGCCACCCAATCCGTGTAGTTGACCCCATTATTTTAGAAAGCGAACCAATATATAAAACATTATCTGAATCTAGTTGTTTTAAAGGAACTGGAATTTCACTATCAAGTGCTGCCAGTTCTGAAAACGGATCATCCTCTACAATCGGAATTTGCAAATGAGCGCAAACTTTCACGAGTTCCTTGCGCCGTTTTAAACTCATTACAAGTCCCGTTGGATTTTGAAATGTCGGATTAACAAAAACCATTTTCACTCGATGCTTATGATATAAATCGCGTAATTCAGAAATAATCACACCATCATCGTCCATTGGCAAGGCAAAAATCCGCAAGCCCGCAGATTGAAATAGCGATAGCGAATAAAAGTAAGACGGCGACTCGATCGCCACGGCATCACCTGGTTTTAATAAACATTGTGTAATTAAAAAGAGTGCTTGCTGCGCTCCTGATGTAATAAAAATTTGTTCCGGGCGTGCATTTAGACCATAGGCATCGTGCATTTGCTTTTGAACAGTTTCACGTAGCGGTCTGTAGCCTGCTTCGTCTTCTAGTTGTTCTTCGGCAATAAAAGACTGCCACGAAAGGCTTGGTGTTTCCATTTTAGGAGTCATTTCAAGTGGAAGTTCCCCTGTCGAAGCATCAATCACTTGTTCCGAATCCGCGCGTTCCATCACACCTGTTTGCCTAATATAAGGAACAGCTGGCGTAAAACCACCTTGCGTTAAATAGTGGCGCCAATTCGTTGACTGCCCCGCAAAAAGCCCCCACTTTTCCGCATTTACTATTGTTCCACTACCTTGCTTCCGGACGATAACAGCCCGGGCAGTAAGCTCATCAAGCGCCCGAACCACTGTCGAGCGATTCACACCAAAAAATTCCGCCAGCTGTCTTTCTGGAGGTAATTTTTCTTCTGGTAAAAGTTCGCCGTTCATAATTTTAGTTTCTATTAAATCAACAATTTGTAAATAAATCGGTAAATTAGAATTCCCAGTAAGTTTCCACATCTACTACACCCCTTTTTAATTGGATGGAGAAAACAACATCCAATTGGCTGTTTTTACGAAATGGCTTTTAGCTTATCATAATAATCAGGTATTTTCAATTAACTTTGATGGAGGTTATTAGTATGGAGAAAAAAGTTGGTACAGACCGTGTAAAACGTGGAATGGCGCAAATGCAAAAAGGCGGCGTCATTATGGATGTTGTAAATGCTGAACAAGCAAAAATTGCCGAAGAAGCTGGTGCAGTAGCAGTTATGGCACTTGAACGTGTTCCTTCTGACATTCGTGCAGCAGGTGGTGTCGCTCGTATGGCTGATCCTCGTATTGTGGAAGAAGTAATGAATGCTGTATCTATCCCTGTTATGGCAAAAGCTCGAATTGGTCATATTACAGAAGCACGTGTCCTCGAAGCAATGGGCGTCGACTATATTGACGAAAGCGAAGTATTAACCCCAGCTGACGATGAATTCCATTTACTTAAATCAGACTTCACAGTTCCTTTCGTATGTGGTTGCCGTGATATAGGTGAAGCGCTGCGCCGTATTGGGGAAGGTGCTGCCATGCTCCGTACAAAAGGTGAACCCGGAACAGGAAATATCGTCGAAGCTGTCCGACATATGCGCCAAGTAAATGGCCAAATTCGCCAAATTGCAGGAATGACAGATGATGAATTAATGGTTGCCGCTAAAAATTTCGGTGCTCCATATGAACTTGTAAAAGAAATTAAAACACTTGGCAAACTTCCGGTCGTTAATTTTGCCGCTGGTGGTGTTGCGACTCCCGCTGATGCAGCTTTAATGATGGAACTTGGAGCAGACGGCGTTTTCGTTGGTTCTGGTATTTTCAAATCTGATAACCCAGCAAGATTCGCCAGTGCGATTGTCCAAGCTACTACTTACTATACAGACTATGAATTAATCGGAAAACTTTCCAAAGAGCTAGGTTCCCCGATGAAAGGAATCGAAATGTCTCGCCTTAACCCAGAAGACAGAATGCAAGATCGGAGTTTTTAATATGAAAATAATTGGTGTCCTTGCGCTTCAAGGTGCAGTTGATGAACATATCCAAATGATTGAATCAGCCGGCGCTCTTGCTTTTAAAGTAAAGCATTCAAATGATTTAGCTGGGCTTGACGGACTTGTTTTACCTGGTGGTGAAAGCACAACGATGCGGAAGATAATGAAGCACTATGATTTAATGGAACCTATCCGCGCTTTTGCAAGTGAAGGGAAAGCTATTTTTGGAACTTGTGCTGGGCTTGTCCTTTTGTCAAAAGAAATTGAAGGTGGCGAAGAAAGCCTAGGATTGATTGATGCTACCGCGATTCGTAATGGTTTTGGTAGGCAGAAAGAGAGTTTTGAAGCCGAGTTAAACGTCGAAGCATTTGGTGAGCCTAATTTTGAAGCAATTTTCATCCGTGCACCTTACTTAATAGAACCAAGTGGTGAAGTAACTGTATTAGCAATAATTGACGGGAAAATCGTCGCTGCTAAACAAGCGAATATTCTCGTAACTGCTTTTCATCCTGAGCTTACAAATGACAATCGTTGGATGAATTACTTCCTCGAAAAAATGGTATAAAAAAAGCAGTAGACAACTTAGTCTACTGCTTTTGCATATTATTTATTCACTGCTTGCGCTGCCGTAATTAACGTTAAGTTATAAACATCATCTGTGTTACAACCACGAGATAAATCATTAACTGGCGCATTTAAGCCTTGTAAAATTGGTCCAACTGCTTCAAAGTTACCTAAACGTTGGGCAATTTTGTAGCCAATGTTTCCTGCTTCTAGACTTGGGAAGATAAATACATTTGCATCCCCTTTAATAACCGATCCTGGCGCTTTTTTCTCAGCAACCGTTGGAACAAATGCTGCATCAAATTGGAATTCACCATCAAGCGTTAATTCAGGTGCTTTTTCTTTTGCAAGAGCTGTTGCTTCAACCACTTTTTCCGTTTCATCGGATTTTGCAGAACCTTTTGTAGAGAAGCTTAACATAGCAACACGTGGGTCAATGCCAAAGATTTCTGCTGTTTCGGCACTAACAATCGCGTTTTCCGCTAAATCTGCTGCAACTGGTGCAATGTTGATAGCTACATCACTGAATAAATAACGTTCTTCACCGCGAACCATGATCATCGCGCCAGCAACTTTACTTACGCCTGGTTTTGTTTTAATAATTTGTAGGGCAGGGCGAACCGTGTCACCAGTAGAGTGAGCCGCACCACTTACAAGGCCTTCTGCTTTACCTGTGTATACAAGCATTGTGCCGAAATAGTTTGGATCAACGAGCATTTTACGAGCTGCTTCTTCTGTAGCTTTACCTTTACGACGTTCTACAAATGCAGCCACTAATTCATCAAAAAGTGGATCTGTCGCAGGTTCGTGAATAGCGATACCTTCAACAGAAACACCAATTTCTTTTGCTTTTGCTTCAATTTCAGCTTTGTTTCCAAGTAAGATTGGTGTTACGATATTTTCTTTTTGCAGACGTGCAGCTGCTCCAACAATACGTTCATCTGTTCCTTCAGGTAATACAATGCGCACGTTTTTCCCAGTAACTTGTCCTTTAATTGTAGTAAATAAATTACTCATGTGTTAATTGCCTCCATTAATATTAAATATTATAGTTACCATTTTACTATAAAAAGAAACAACTTGATAGAAAAAAAGTGATTAAAAACAGCTCCAGCACTTATTTCCGTGTATCAATACAGAGGTAAAAAGGCGTAACATTCAGTTAAAAGAGCATTCTTCCCTTAGGAAACTTTTTTACTGTTATACCCTATTATTTTGCTACTTTGTTGTTAATTTTAACAAAACACTTCATATTAAGGTCTATTCGTGATAAAATGAACATAGTTGATAATGATTATCATGTTCAATACATAACATAGAAGGAGGCCTGCTAGCTTATGCAATTAAATGAAACTGTTGTTGGTGAAAAAGTTCGCATCTCAGAATTAAAAATTGAGAACGCCATGCTTAAACGTCGCTTACTTGCACTTGGTTGCGATGAAGGTTGTGATATTTGTATCAAACAAAAAGGTCTATTTGGTGGCCCTTGTACTTTTGAAACAAAAGGGCAATATATCAGTATTAGGCAATGTGATGCTTGTGCCATTATGGTGGAACGCAGATGAGTCAAAATACATATTGCTTACTCGGAAATCCGAATACTGGGAAAACTTCCTTATTTAATGCATTAACAGGCTCTTATGAATATGTAGGAAACTGGAGCGGAGTCACTGTTGAAAAGAAAATTGGTACTTTACGTTCTAAAACAGGCAAATTAATTGATTTACCTGGTATTTATGACTTAAATCCCATTTCTCGTGATGAAACAGTTGTAACTAGATTTTTACTGCAAGAGAAATTCGACTGTATGTTAAATATTGTCGATTCCTCGCAAATTGAACGAAATTTAAATTTAACGATTCAATTACTTGAGTTCGGTGCACCTGTTGTGATGGGTCTTAACATGATTGATGTTGCCGCAGGTCGTGGCATCCACTTAAACATCCAAAACTTAGCAAAAAAACTGCGCATTCCGATTTTACCAGTAGTTGCTCGTTCTGGAAAAGGTACCGATGATATTTTAACTACTTTATCGGAAAAACATGTGGCGCCGGCAATTCCGCTTATTTTACCATATGGCGAACCTGCGGAGAAGGCTATTTTAGAAATCCAAGCTTTAACTAAAGATGTTATTCCTGCTAAGCAATCTCGATGGCTCGCAGTTCAATTCCTTTCTAAAAATGAAGTCACTGAAGAATTTTTAACAGACAACCCTTCGTTTGAGCGATTGAAAGATATCCGCGAAGAACTAGAAATTGCGCTTGCCGGCAAATTAGAAAATCATTTTCACCAAGTTCGCGTGAATTACATTCATGATATTTGTTTGACCTCAGTCGAATATACGCGCAATTCCGATATTCCACTATCCGACAAACTCGATAAGATTTTTACGCATAAGTTTTTCGGGATTCCGATTTTCCTTGGAATCATGTGGTTAATTTTCCAAATAACTTTTACTTGGGTTGGCGCTCCTCTGTCTGATTTGCTTGATGGTTTTATCGGTGGCTCGCTGACAGATTGGGTAACTTCCTTCTTAACAACCATTGGCGCATCTGGATTTATTATTGATTTGGTTGCAGATGGTATCATTGCTGGGGTTGGTGGCGTGCTCGTCTTTGTTCCCCAAATCTTGGTTATTTTCTTCTTCATTTCTGTCTTAGAAGATTCCGGATATATGGCTAGAATAGCGGTTGTTATGGACCGAATAATGGAAATTTTTGGCTTAAATGGGAAAGCATTTATTCCAATGATTATCGGTTTTGGATGTAATGTTCCTGGAATTATGGCAGCACGGTCGATTGAGGAATCCAAAGAACGAACATTAACCATTCTCGTATCACCATTTATGTCCTGTTCCGCGCGCCTTCCTGTTTATGCTCTTTTTGTTGGCGTATTTTTCGAAAAACATCAGGCGCTTGTCGTACTTTCTCTTTATGTTATCGGTATTTTAATGGCACTTATCGTTACTAAAATTCTTTCAAAAACATTACTTAAAAAAGATAATTCCGTATTCGTCGTTGAGCTACCACCATATCGTTTACCTTCACTTAAAACGTTATGGCGCAGTACATGGGAAAAAGGAAAAGGATTCTTACGTAAGGCAGGAACATTTATTTTTGCAGGTTCGGTTATCATTTGGTTACTGAACTATGCTGGCCCAGCCGGACTCGATGTACCAATGGGTGAAAGTTTCTTAGCAATCATCGGTGGAATGCTCGCACCACTGCTCGTTCCTTTAGGATTTGGTACTTGGCAAGCTGGCGCGACACTGATTCCTGGTTTTCTAGCAAAAGAAGTAGTCGTTTCTACAATGGCGATTATTTATGCAGTTGGAGAAAGTTCGCTTGGCAGCATCGTTAGCACCTTCTATACGCCCCTTTCGGCTTATTGCTTTATGTTGTTCATCTTGCTATACATCCCATGTTTAGCAACTGTTGCAGCGATTCGAAAAGAAACTAGTTCATGGAAATGGACCGCATTTTCTGTCGCCTATCCACTCGTTACAGCTTATGTATTAGTATTTCTTGTATATCAAATCGGCAGTCTATTCGTTTAAGAGAGGATGTTTTTCGTGAGTATTATCGTTAATTTATTACTTGGCGGAGCAATTTTTGGCTATACCATTTATGCGATTATCAAATTTGTCAAACGCAGCAAAGAAGGAAAATGCGGCGGTTGCGAACTTGAAAAAGCCTGTAATTGCGAGTCAGATGAGCATACGAATTTGGATCATATCTTTAAATAGAAAAAGAGCCTATCTCAGGCTCTTTTTTATTTCGACGCTGGTTTAATCGTCACTGCAACAATTTCATATGGATTTCCTAATCTTGGAAATGCTTTTTGATGAAGACTTCCTGCACCAAGACCAGCAGAAATTATCATTGTCTTCCCATCTTTCGAATGCTCACCGTATACATACTCCGGCAAAAGTGTTCGCTGCGGTCCAGGAGCAATCGCGCCAATATTCGTATACGGGATACGCACAATCCCACCATGCGTGTGACCACTTAACGTTAAATCAAAACCACTTTCCACATAAAGCTCAAAATAATCCGGCATATGTGACAAAAGAATTTGATAATACTGCGAATATTGCTGCGGTTTTATCTCCGCTATACCTTCTTTATAATAAGGATAATCATAATCTAAATTCGCACTACTCCGCAAACCAGATATCTGAAATTTCTGCCCATCAACATCGATAGTAGCCGTTTTATCTTCTAAGTTAACTACACCCATTTTTTCTAAAAAAGGCTTGTAATCGTCCTCATAGGCATTTTTAACATCGTATTCGTGGTTTCCTGGCGAATAATAAACGGGCGCAATCTTCGTAAGCTGCTTTATAAGCTCTTTAGGAACGCTATCCCCTTGTTTATCAAAAAGATCCCCTGTAATCGCAATCACATCTGGATTTAAACTTGCCACTTTATGTAACAATTTTTCATTCTTATCGCCAAATTCACTAAAATGTAAATCCGATAATTGCACTAGTTTAATCTCTTTTTCAATTTTAGTAGAGCTCACTTCATATTTTTTTACCGTTAGTCTAGTTCCGAGAAACCATCCCGCAACTAAAAGTATGACGATAATACTAATTGCTATAATCCACTTTATCTTTAAAGACATTTTTCACCTCTATGTTGTATTCTTTTTTTATTGTACCATAAAGTGAACAAACCTATTTACATAAAAAAGAGACAAAATGGTTTCCCGCTTTGTCTCCAGTCTTAGCTTTGATACTAACCAGAGCTTTTCTTGTTATTTTACAGGAGGTGTAGAAACAATCGCTGTGATTTTGCCACTAATTTCCCAAGATTTCACTTCATTTGGTAAAACGAAATGATCTCCTTTTTTAATAGCCTGTTCGTTACCATCAATTGTAAGTACCGCTTCTCCGTCTAAAATACTTACTAACGTGTAAGGCGCTTTGGCCACAAATTCAGCCGTGCCATCCACTTCCCATTTATAAACGCTAAAGAAGTCATTCGATACAAAAGTCGTTTCGGTTAAGCCGTCTCGTGTTTCTGTTTTAATATCTAACTTCGCATCCACATGTGGCGCAGTCGTAACATCAATAGCTTTATCTAAATGAAGTTCGCGCAAGTTTCCTTCTGCGTCTTTACGGTCATAGTCATATACACGATAAGTCGTATCAGAGCTTTGTTGTGTTTCAAGGACTAAAGTGCCAGTACCTAACGCGTGAATTGTACCGCTTGGAACATAATAAAATTCACCTGGTTTAATCGCCACTTTACGAAGCAATTTATCCCATTCGCCATTTTTTGCCCAGCTAGCGAATTCTTCTTTGCTTGCGGCTTTATGTCCATAAATTAATTCCGCACCTGGAGCGCAGTCAATAATATACCAGCATTCCGTTTTTCCTAGTTCGCCATTTTCATGTACTTTAGCATATTCGTCATTGGGATGAACTTGTACAGAAAGATCCGTATTTGCATCCAATATTTTTGTAAGTAATGGAAAAACAGCTTCTTTCGGGTTACCAAAAAGTTCCGGTTTTTCTTGCCATAATTCGGCTAACGTTTTTCCTTTGTATTCCCCGTTTTTGATTACGGAAGGACCGTTCGGATGAGCAGAAATCGCCCAGTCTTCCCCTGTAGTATTAGACGGGATATCATAACCAAAATAATCATGTAATTTCGTTCCACCCCAAATTCGGTCTTGAAAAACAGGGTTTAAAAATAATGCTTCTGTCATTATAAAATTACCTCCATTCCAGCGATTTTGCTGGGTTTTGTCAATTAAAAGTATATACTAATAATGGCGAAGATGCTAGTTATTTCCCGCCTAAAAAGCCTCTTTCTTTTATTTGTTCTGTTAAATTCGGATAATACGGTTTATCATAAAATTTTGCTAAACGTTCGGTATAAGACACAAAACCTTCCCGCTCAGAAAAAGGAATGATTTCTTGGTCATAAGCTTCGAGTAAAGGCATCACATCCGTTTGGTAGGTTTCTTCAAAATAAACTGCTTCTTTCGGCAAGCGAGGTTTTACAGGAGCTTCTACATCCGGAACTCCGATACAAAGTCCGACAACTGGCATGACGAATTCTGGCAAATTTAGGAATTCAGCGGTTGCCGTAATATTTCGTCGCAAACCACCAATACAAATCGTTCCGTAATCAAGCGATTCAGCAGCTGTTAAAGCATTTTGCATACAAAGTCCGATATCTGTTGCCGCAACCATTAGTAAATCTTCCTCCCCAGCAATTTGGAAACTTTTACCGTGCATATCACTCGCTACTTTTACGCGGTGAAAGTCTGCAACGAAACAAAGAAAAACGGAACATTCTGCTATGTAAGGTTGATTGCCACAAAGTTCTGCCATTTTGTTTTTACGTTCTTGATCTTTAATCGCAATAATAGAATAGTGTTGACCGTTAATCCACGACGGAGCTGCTTGAGCTGCTCGGATAATCGCATCGAGCTTTTCTTCTGGAATCTCCACCCCTTTTTTATATTTTCGAAAAGAGCGATGATTTCTCAGCAAAGTTAATACGTCATTCATATTTATGCCTCCTAGATTTATGGTTTAATTAAAGTATAGCTTGTTTTTAGGCAATTGTTAATGTTTTCTCTTGTATTTCTGCCAGATATTTTCTACACTTAAAGAAAAAGAGGTGAAAAGATGTGCGTCAACAACAAATAGATTTTAAATGGCTAGAAGAAAACTTCTTGACTACAAATGAAGCCGCGACTTACTTAGGCATATCTAAGCAAGCCCTCCTCTCCTTAGCAAAACGCGATGTACTCCCTTTTACAAAAAAAGGAAATATGGTTCTCTTTCATAAAATGGATATTGAACTTCGGTTAGAAAGTCAGCAAAGTTTACGAAAAAAGTACCGCCCTTTTGAAACGTAATTTCACAAACAGCGAAACGGACGAACCACATCCGATATGTTACACTTTAGTTAGTGATATTCTAAACAAGGAGTGATACATAATGAATGAAGCAGTAAAAACTTTAGATGGATGGTTTTGTCTACATGATTTTCGTTCAATTGACTGGGCAGCATGGCGTGAATTAAATCCAGCAAATCAAGAACTTATGTTAAATGAGCTAAGCCACTTTTTAAGTGATATGGAAATCACAAAAAATATCGGTGAGGGTGAACATACCATTTACAGCATTCTTGGTCAAAAAGCGGATTTAGTATTCTTTACTTTACGTGATTCCTTAGAGGCATTAAATGAAGTCGAAAACCGTTTTAATAAATTAGCCATTGCCGACTACTTATTACCAACCTATTCCTACATATCTGTTGTGGAATTAAGTAACTATCTTGCATCTCACATGGCGGGCGGCGAAGATCCTTATCAAAATAAAGGGGTTCGTGCGAGACTTTATCCAACTCTTCCACCTAAAAAACACATTTGCTTCTATCCTATGAGTAAAAAACGGGATGGTGCTGATAATTGGTATATGCTTCCAATGGAAGAACGCCAAAAACTTATCCGTGACCACGGTCTTATTGGTAGAAGTTATGCTGGGAAAGTACAACAAATTATTGGTGGTTCTATTGGGTTTGATGATTACGAATGGGGCGTTACCTTATTTTCAGATGATGCACTAGAATTCAAACGCATCGTGACAGAAATGCGTTTTGATGAAGCAAGTGCCCGTTATGCAGAATTTGGCTCCTTCTTCATCGGAAACCTTCTACCATCCGAAAACCTCTCCAAATTATTTACCCTTTAATTAAAATAAGCTGGAATTCTCTTTAATAAATCTTTTTTCAAAAGTTTATTGAGACGGATTCCAGTTTTTTATTTCACAAAACTAACAATTTTGTAAGGATATCTCCCGTAATTGTCATTTGATACGATGGAACGCCTCTCTTTTAAACGATAGAATGATACATATACTAAATGAATCTAGTTTTAAGGAGAGAAAATAATGGAGACAGTTCTACAAGCAAAAAATGTAAGAAAAATTTATGGAAGCAAAGGAAATGTGTATACTGCACTTGAAAATATCAGTATTGATATTAAAGAGGGAGAATTCACTGGAATTATGGGTCCTTCTGGAGCTGGTAAGTCTACTTTACTTAATGTTTTATCTACTATTGATAAGCCAACTTCTGGTGAAATTATGATTTCCGGACAAGAACTTGAAAACATGAATGAACAACAAATGTCTACTTTCCGCCGTGATAAACTAGGTTTTATTTTCCAAGATTATAACTTATTAGATACACTTACCATCCGCGAAAATATTATCCTTCCACTTGCACTAGCGAAACGCCCCGTCAAAGAAATGGAGGAAAAATTAGCAAGTATTAGTGAAAAGTTTGGTATTACAGAAATTCTTGATAAATACCCAAGTGAAATCTCTGGTGGTCAAAAACAACGTACAGCTGCATCACGTGCGATTATTACTTCACCTAGTTTGATTTTTGCGGATGAGCCAACTGGGGCACTTGATTCCAAATCTGCAACCAACTTACTTGAAAGCTTACGTGACTTAAATGAACAAGATAAAGCTACCATTATGTTGGTTACACACGATGCATTTGCAGCTAGCTTCTGCAAACGAATTTTATTTATTAAAGACGGAGAGTTATATACAGAAATCTATCGTGGAACGAAAACACGTAAGGAGTTCTTCCAAAAAATTCTAGACGTTCTTGCAAAATTGGGGGGCGACACAGATGACGTTATTTGATTTAGCGAAGAAAAATATTAGACATAATTTCGTACATTACTTTCTATATTTTGCATCAATGATTTTTAGCATTATGATTTATTTTACCTTCCTTGTTCTTTCAAAAGATCCGTCAGTCGTAGCTCGAATTGACCAATCTGCTAAGTTATCGACCGCGTTTTCTAGCTCCTCTGTCATTTTGCTTATTTTTGTAGCAATTTTCATTCTTTATTCCAACAACTTTTTCACAAGAAAACGGAAAAAAGAAATCGGACTTTATTCTTTGCTTGGACTTCGAAAAAAAGAAATTGGTCGGATGTTATTTTATGAAAATTTCATTATGGGTATCGGGGCTTTAGTAATTGGTATTTTAGCTGGTACACTTCTTTCAAAAATTTTTGTAACCATCTTACTTAACTTAATTAATTTGGATAGTATTGGCGGTTTTGCCTTTTCATGGGGAGCTGTTTTACAAACAAGTATTGTCTTTATTATCATTACTTTGTTTACATCTATTACAGGCTATCGAATTATCTATCGCACCACATTATTAGACTTATTCCATTCTGAATCAAAACGTGAAAAAAGTCCGAAACCTTCTTTTATTTTGGCGCTACTTTCTCTAGTTTTAATTGCGCTTGGGTACTTTATTGCTGGACAACCACTTGATGCCAAAAATTCGTTATGGGCGCAATTAGGTTTTTCTATCGGAGCACTGGTCATTTTAGCTTCCGTAATTATTGGTACTTCTTTGTTTATTACCTTCTTCTTACCATATTTACTTACAAAGCTAAGAAACAACAAACGGATTTTTTATAAGGGTAGTAATATCATTTCTACCTCTCAGTTGAACTTTAGGATTTCATCCAATGCAAAAACATTAATTATTATCTCTATTTTAAGTGCAACTACCTTGTCTGCTATTGGAACGATAAGCAGTATATACTATCAAGCAAATACATCCGCAAACACTTCTGCACCATCAAGTTTTGAGTATCTAGTTCCGAAAGACAAAGCGCTAAATAATAAAATCGTGGAAACAGCTGAAAGTGACTCTGATCACCCAGTAGAATACGAACAAAAGAGCACTTACTACACTGTCAAGGCAGAAGGAACTCGACCAGACTTTGTAGAATATGATATAAATGAAGGTTTTCCAGTTATATCTGAATCCGCGTATAATGCGCTCGTTAAAAAACAAGGAAATCCAGAAAACACAGCTAGTTTAAAAGAAAATGAAGCACAAATGGTACTTTCTGTCACTTATGATGAAAAAGCACAGAAAGAAATGCTTGGCGAAAAATATACGTTAGCTTCTCCAAACAAACCAACTGTTGAAATTAAATCAGTTGTTCAAAACTCACCAATTGCATCTGTTATGGGCTTACTCGTTCTTCCAGATGCACAAGTTGCCCAAATCGCTACTGATAAGAGCATCCCATCTCAAACAGTTGAATCTATCACTGTAAAAGATGCAAAACAAGCTCAAGATTTAGATAAAAAAATGCAATCGCTAGTTCCAAAAGATAGCAATCTCATTTCTTACGCAGCTACTTATCAACAAATCATCACAGTAACCGGTGTACTTCTATTTATCGGTATGTTTATCGGTTTTGTTTTCCTAGCAGCGACAGGAAGTATTATCTACTTTAAACAACTAACTGAAGCATATAATGACATCGGTACATTTGACATCTTGAAGAAAATCGGTCTTACTAAAAAAGACATCCGCAAAATTCTTGCTAAACAATTACTCGTTGTCTTCTTGATTCCATTAGTTATCGGAATTGCACACAGTAGTTTTGCACTTATCGGACTTTCACATATGCTGGCACTAGATTTAACACTACCAGTTGTGATTTCTACCGGTGTCTACACATTAATGTACATTGTGTATTACTTTGTCACTCTAAATAGCTATACGAACATTGTTTTCGGTAAAAAATAATAAAAAAAGTCCTCTAATTATTTAGAGGACTTTTTTGCGATATAAGCAAAGATACTAGATAGAAAAGCAGATGCTCCCATTAAAAATTGCATTCCAAAGACTTGCCTTTCATTACTACCAAACGTAATCGACAAGTTTTCTTTTGCAAAATTAATCCAGTTGGTTACAGATAAATAATTCGTAAGTAAAATGAAAGCAGCTCCCATAAGAATTCCAATTAATAAAAGCGAGACTTTACGCCATGCCAGTATAGTTACAAGCAAGAAAATCACAGCTATAAAACAAGCAAAGTAAGCATCAAGTGAAGTTGTAAATAAATAGCCTTCTTTAATACTATCCGAATGTAGTTGTTTAAAAATTGTTACTGCCGCAAAGATTGCCGTAACAGCACCAAAAATTGCGAAAAAGCCAGATGCGTAACGCCATTTATTTTTCCAAGACTGGTCTTCACTTACCTCTTTTAAAGCGAATTTCGGGCCAAATAATAACGTGATTAACACTAAAATACTACTGATAACCAGTAACGTTCCTGACCACTCAAATGGCTGCGAATATTCCAATTTCGCCAAAATTCTTAGTTGGTAATAATACACGGAAAAGACTTGAAATAAAACAAAGCAACTGATTAGCATAATGCTTACTAATCGAAATTTTTCGCTTTTAATGAAACTAAAACCAACAATAAATAATGCTAAACCAAAAATCAGTAATACCCAATAATTCCAAACAAATGTAAAGCTATCTTTCTCTGCACTAAAATAACCAACCAAAGCACTTACAAAGCTGTATAGTTGTGTCACACCTAGAGCAATTAGCAAACTACCGCATATTCCTCTTAATTTTTCAGGCAATTTGCCCACTTCCCTTCCTATTTATGTTTCCTCATGTTAATCTAAAATCGAGGTGATAAAAATGAACTGGACCGTTTGGGATAAAACACAACCTGCTCCAATAGCATTGTTACTTGAAGCTGATCCAAGTGAAGAACAAATTGCGAAATATCTTGATAAATCACACGTTTTCCAATTAAATGATGCCATTAAAACAATCGGCGTCGTTTGTTTACTTCCATTAAATAATAAGCAACTTGAAATTATGAATATTGCTGTTATATCTACGCTTAGAAATCAAGGAATTGGTAAGAAACTACTTGAAAAAGCGTTTGATTTTGCTTTACAAAACAACTTTACTGAAATCATTGTTAAAACAGGCAATTCAAGTATTGACCAACTCGCTTTTTATCAAAAAAACGGCTTTCGGATGCAACAAATCGTTCCAAATTATTTTATAGATCATTATAAAGGGCAAACCATTGTCGAAAACGGTATTGCTTGCGTAGATCAAATCATTCTTTCGAAAGAAATAAAATCCTGATGAAGTTTATATCATCAGGATTTTTTGTTTGTAGCTTTAATCGTTAAGTGCCATTTCTGAACGAACAACCGCTGAAATACGTTCACAATATTCGTCTGTTGCTTCTTTTGTGGCAGCTTCCACCATTACTCTTACTAATGGTTCTGTACCAGATGGACGAACAAGAACACGACCATTACCAGCCATTTCAGCTTCTACTTCACTAATTACTTTACTTACTTTTGGATTATCTGTTACATGATTCTTATCACTTACACGGATATTTTCCAGTTTTTGTGGGAATGTTTTCATTTCTGAAGCAAGTTCAGATAATTTTTTCCCAGTTGCTTTCATAACGTTAATTAGTTGAATTCCAGAAAGCAGGCCATCACCAGTAGTATTATGATCTAGGAAAATAATATGACCAGATTGTTCTCCGCCAAGGTTATAGTTACCTTCTCGCATTGCTTCTACTACATAACGGTCACCAACAGCTGTTTGAACATCTTCAATTTCAAGTTCTCTTAAGCCTTTATAAAAACCTAAGTTACTCATTACTGTGGAAACAATCGTATTACTATTTAATAGACCTTGTTCGCGCAAGTATTTCGCGCAAATAAACATAATTTTATCTCCATCGACAATTTGACCGATTTCATCAATTGCAATCACGCGGTCGCCGTCGCCATCAAAAGCTAAACCTACATCTGCTTTTTTATCTAAAACAAATGCAGCTAACGCCTCCGGATGTGTAGATCCAACGCCATCATTAATATTTAAGCCATTTGGAGAAGCGCCCATTGAGCTAATGTCAGCATCTAAATCAGCAAATAAATGTGTTGCTAAGCCAGAAGTTGCTCCATTTGCACAGTCCAAAGCAATATGATAACCATTGAAGTCATTCTCGATTGTTTGTTTTAAGTATTGAATATATTTTTGTTTACCTTCAAAGTAATCGCTAACTGTTCCTAGACCTTCACCACTTGGACGAGGTAGTGTATCCTCTGCTGTATCAAGTAATTGTTCAATTTCTTCTTCTTGATCATCAGAAAGTTTAAAACCGTCCGAACCGAAAAACTTAATTCCATTATCATCTACTGGATTATGGCTTGCAGAAATCATGACGCTGGCAGAAGCTCCTTGCGCTTTAGTTAAATAAGCGACGCCAGGAGTTGATATAACACCTAAACGCATAACTTCAATTCCTACAGAAACAAGTCCTGCGATTAAAGCGGATTCAAGCATTTCTCCAGATATACGTGTATCACGAGCAACAAGCACACGCGGATGTTCACCCACGTGACGAGTTAAAACATACCCACCCATTCGACCTAATCTGAATGCAAGTTCTGGTGTTAATTCTGAGTTTGCAACCCCTCTAACTCCATCCGTACCAAAATATTTACCCATTTTATTACTCTCCTTCTAAGTCATTCATTATCTAAATGATTTTTGTTTGTCTTTTAAATTTTGCTCTTTTCAAATGTTGGTTCTATTTTTGTTAAGCCTTAACCATACATTTGTTATTATACCTTTTTTAAGAAAAAATTTCATCTCTCTATAATAAAACGTTGGCATTAGTCAGTTTTCAAACAATTCTATGTAGATAAAACCTTTGTAAAAAAGCAGGAGTATGGGACACGCTGATCCCACACTCCTTAAGTTTATGTGTTTTTGGAAGGTGCTGTATTTTGTGCTTCTTTTTCTGTAATAATGAAATCAGCTTTTTTAGGATTAATAACATACGCTACGTTATCTGGTAAACCGTTTAATTCTAGCGGGATACTATAATTGCCAGCTTTACTCTTACTAAGGTTAGCAATAACACTTAAATCTTTTGCAGTTATATCTTCTAATACTTTTTTCTCTCCAGTGATAGTTACAGAAACTTTACCATTTGCTGGTGTTATCATTTGGGCATCAAAAGTATTTTTCAGACCACTCATATATACTTGCATACTAGAAAAAGACTTAGATGTTTTAGAATCATCTGCTTCAGAATCATCCGTTGTATCGTTATTATTTGTTTCTGTGTTTTGATTATTATCTGAGGTGGTCGACCCATTACTTGTTTCAGACTTTTTTATGGTTTTTATTTTAACCTCAATGGTCGTAGGTTGTACTGATTTTGCGCCTGTTGGAATTGGCACAGTAATTTCTTTGACAGTATCTGCTTTTATTTTAGTAACATCAATCGGAATTTCAATTTCCTTAATTTTATCAAGGACCGCATCATCACCTACCACCACTACTTCTGATTTATCTGGTGTCATGCTAGAAATCTCTATATCACTTTCTGGCGAGCCTTCTTGTTTAATTTTTACTGGTACTGATTTTCCGACTTTTTCCACTGGTACAGTTACTTCTACCTCTTGCGGACTAACCTCTACATCAAGCTTATTCAAGTTACTATCAAAAACGGATACCGTCGCTTTATCGGTAAATTCCGATTTATGCTTACCATTACTTTCAAGTGTCGCTTTAACGTAAGCAATTTGTTCGATTGTGTCTTTTGCACCTGTAATGGAAACTTTTTTAGGATCAATTATCGGCGTTCCCGCTTGATAACCATCTGCAATAACAGATTTACTTAACTCTACATCTACAGAGAATTTTTTTGTTACTTTTTCTTGAACATTTACGTTAACAGTTGCCGGATTAACTTTAACTTTAAGCCGGTCCGATACATCTTTTACTTGGAGTTTAATTTCTTGCGTTCCAATGGATGCATTTTTTAAATCTGCGTATACGGTGAAATCTTGTTGTGCTTTTGCAGATTGGACAATACTTCTAGGACCAGAAAGCGTTACTGTAACTGTTTCTGGAACACCTGAAATATAAAGGTTCGTTTTGTCGTAATATACTTTTACTGGAACATTCTCAATAACCTCCGTATCGCTGGATGATGTTGTTGAGAAAGTAGTGGCATTATTATTGTTTGCATTAACAGACGTAAAAAGGATGGCTGCGAGTAATAAGGCTATAATCCGAATCGACCATTTATTATTCAAAATTCGATCCATCATTCGCTTTTGCCTCCTTTCCATTTAGAAAAGATAGAAGGTTTCTTTGCAGTTACTGTGACTAGTTCTTTAAGAAGAATTTTATGTAACTCTTCTTCTGACACATCACGGAAAAGTTCTCCACCTTTAGTTAGGGAAATTCCGCCTGTCTCTTCAGAAACTACAATCGTAATACTATCTGTCACTTCACTAATTCCAAGTGCAGCCCGGTGACGCGTTCCAAGTTCTTTGGATAGGAACGGGCTATCTGAAAGTGGCAAGTAACTTGCTGCTGATGCAATTTCGTTTCCTTTGATAATAACTGCACCATCATGAAGTGGTGTGTTTGGAATAAAAATATTAATTAATAATTGAGAAGAAATTTTTGCATTAAGTGGAATTCCTGTTTCAATATAATCATCCATCCCAGTATCTCGTGCTACTGAAATTAGCGCACCAATACGACGTTTCGCCATATATTGAGTGGATTTTTCAATTGATTCAATCAAATGGTGTTGCTCTCGCTCGATTCTAGAACCGTATCGCGTAAAAATATTGCCTCGACCAAGTGTCTCTAAAGCACGGCGCAATTCCGGTTGGAAGATAATTATAATTGCAAGAAATCCCCAAGTAAGCATCTGATCCGTAATCCATTCTACTGTTTGGAGACCAAAAAATCCGCTTAATAGTTTAACTGCAATGATAATAAAAATACCTTTTAATAATTGTACTGCTTTCGTACCTCGGATTAACATGATCACTTTATAAATTACAAACCATACGACAAGAATATCTACAATATTTGCTAGATAATGCAATATCGACATATTGGAAAAATCCATCACTTCACCTCCGTGCCTCTTGAAAACCATTTATGATCACATGGTTCACTTTCTTTATTATAGCATAAGAGTGCAGGCGGAAAAAGCAATCGTCCCGCCAAAAATCGGAAAGATTTGTTAAAGAAAAAACTTGCCAAAAACGAATCTTATCGTTTCTAGCAAGTTCTACTACTCTTATATTTCTACTGTTACCGCTGTTTCTAGCAAATAATTTTTCTTATACATTTCTAAATTAATAGCTTCTCCGTGGCATAATTTTATAGTTACTTGTCCAACTTCTACTTTTACTTCCAACAAACGATCACGGAAATTAATTTTGAAACGGTAATTTTTCCAGCCATTTGGCACGAATGGAGCAAAACTTAACTGACCAGATGTTACTCGCATGCCTGCAAAGCCTTGTACGATTGATAACCAACTTCCTGCCATTGAAGTAATGTGCAGTCCGTCTTCTGTATCATTATTAATGTTATCAAGATCTAGTCTTGCTGTACGTTTGTATAGTTCTACTGCTTTATCATATTTACCGAGCTCTGCCGCTAACACCGCATGCACAGCTGGCGATAAACTAGATTCATGTACCGTTAGTGGCTCATAGAATTCGAAGTTGCGTTGTTTCGTATCAAAATCAAAGTCATCATAGAATAAATATAAACCTTGAAGTACATCGGCTTGTTTAATGAAGCAAGAACGTAAAATTTTATCCCATGACCAATTTTGGTTAATCGGCATATCTTCTGGTTTTAATGTGTCAGTGGAACGCAATTCTTTATCTAAAAAGGTATCATGTTGCACAAAAATCTGCCATTTTTCATCAAAAGGATAATACATACGATGCTCAATGTCTTCCCATTTTGCTATTTCGTACTCGGTGACACCTAAACGTTTTTTCGCTTCTGAATCTAAGTTCTCTAACGTATAACGAATCGTCCAAGCAGCGATATAGTTAGTATACCAGTTATTGCTAACGTTATTATCATATTCGTTTGGTCCTGTTACACCGTGAATCATGTATTTATCTAAACGGTCAGATAAATGCACGCGATCAGCCCAGAAACGAGTGATTTCGGTTAATACTTCGATTCCATCTGTTTTTAAATATGAATCATCACCAGTGTAGTTTGTGTAGTTATAAATCGCATAAGCAATCGCGCCATTGCGATGAATTTCTTCAAACGTGATTTCCCATTCATTATGGCACTCGACTCCGGTAAAAGTTACCATCGGATAGAGGGCTCCATCTAAGCCAATTTTCTTTGCATTGATTTTAGCACCATCTAATTGATTGTGGCGGTATTTAAGCAAGTTATGGCTCACAGATTTGTCAGTCAGCGATAAATACATCGGTAAGGCGAATGCTTCGGTATCCCAGTATGTTGCGCCGCCATATTTTTCACCAGTAAATCCTTTAGGACCAATGTTTAGTCTTGCGTCCTCCCCGTAATAAGTCGCAAACAATTGGAATATGTTAAAGCGAATCCCTTGTTGTGCGGAATTATCTCCAGAAATTTCAACATCCGCTTTATCCCATCGTTCACGCCAACCTGAAACATGCTCAGCTAATAGTTCTTCATAAGTTTTTGCTTCTAAACTTTGTAAGATTTCTTCTCCTGCTGGAAGAATTTCCGCTTCCTCATAATCGCGAGATGTTGTAATGACAACCCGTTTTTCTATTTGAGCCACTTCATCTTCTTGTAGGTCAAATTGAAAATAATTTTCGGTATAAAGAGCTTTTGTTTGATTCGTTTCGTTTGCCGCATTGGTCTTATTTTCCATCACTGCAGAAACAGTAAATCGTGGAGTTCCAAAGTTGTTTGGAATGGTTTTTGTGACAAGCGAACCGCGACTTGCCGATGAAGTTTTTTTAACTTCTTGCCAGAACATTTCTTCATAGTTAGCATCTTCATTTTGCACATTGCCATCTAAAAAGGACGTTAATTCCACTTTTGCAGGACTTGACGCTTCCACTTGATAGCGAATAACCGCAAGTTCTTTTGTCGCAACACTTAAGAATCGTTCTGCTGTAATCTGAAAGTTTTTGTTATTTTTAACTACCGTGAATTGTCGTCTCAAAACACCTTTTTCCATATCTAATTCAAGTTCAAAATCGCTTACCTCATCTACAAATAAATCGAGTTTTTCACCGTCAAGATGTACTTCAATCCCGATAAAATTAAGGCCGTTAATGACTTTACCGAAATAATCTGGGTAGCCATTTTTCCACCAACCAACTCTTGTTTTATCTGGAAACCACACGCCTGCATAATAAGTTCCAATATGGCCGTCGCCGGAGTATCCTTCTTCAAAATTCCCGCGCATCCCCATGTATCCATTACCGAGTGAAGTTAGGCTTTCTTGCAAACGTTTATTTTCTTTATCTAGTTTGGTTGTCCGTAATGTCCATGGTTCGATTTCAAATAATTGCTTCTGTGCCATACTAAAACCTCCTAATTAGCGACTAGCAGCCATGCTTTTTTCACTAGTCTTATAAAATCTTGTTTTTAAAAATGTCCATGCTATCATCAACACCATTCCAAGTGACTGAACAGCCATAATAATCGTAATATCGAAGTAAATAAAACCGATAATACAAGCCGCAATCACCGGAATTCCCAGTGCATTTAGCGTTAAATTTACTGATTCTTTAAAAGATGCAATGCTTGAAAAACTGCTCCGTTTTGTCATCCAAATGAAAAGTGAGGTAAATGTTGTTAACATAAGTGAACTAACAAAAATAATTGAGCCAATCATCAGCACCATCGATAAGAAAACAAAGGCTTGATTTTCTAAATACCACTGCGCAGAAACCCAATCTACTAGCGATTCACCAGAAGTGATTTCACTTAATGTGGCATCTTTTGGATAGCTCACTTCAAATGTATAACCACTTGCATCTGTAAGCGTCATTTCTCGGTTTTTGAAGTTAATGATATTTTTAGCTCCGGCAAGTTCTGCCTGTGTTAAATTTACACCAGCCACGCCATTAGTCGATTTTTCGACAATATGTGCATTTTTGTCAGTTAATTCTCCGTTTTCGAGTGAAAGATTACTAAGTTCTGTTGCAAATTGATCTGTACCAAGCGTCGCCATTTTTGGCATTAAACTAGGTAAATCAAAACTCGATTGATTGGCAAAGTGCGCCGAAACAGGAAGCAATAGAAGCGCATTTAAGAAAATAAATACGATAACCATTTGCCAGAATTTCAGTATTTTCCGACCTTCGAAAATTGCCGTTGGTCCAAGCGTACTTTTTACATATTGAATGATAAACGGAACTTTTTTCATTGGTATCACAGCCTTTTTAAAAATCAATTATCCTTTTGTTCCACCAGCAGTTAAGCCAGAAACAAAATTCTTTTGTAAGAAGAAGAACAGTAAACAAATTGGTAGCGCGGCTAATATTGCTCCTGCTGCAAATAAAGCTACTTTTTGTTGTTGTGGGTTGGCAATGAACGTTTGAAGTCCTACCGCAATCGTCAAGTTTTCTGGAGTTCTTAGTAAGAATTTAGCAAGTAAGAAATCTCCAAATGGTCCCATAAATGCCCATAGAGCTTGAACGGCAATCATTGGTCTTACAAGTGGCAAAATGATTTGGGCAAAAATCCGGAAATGTCCTGCCCCATCAAGTTTGGCCGATTCATCTAAATCACGCGGCACGGTATCAAAGTATCCTTTCATTAGCCAAGTGTTCATTGGAATCCCGCCGCCAATATAAATCAATGTCAAGAACCAATATTGATCAAGTGCGCCTAGTAACATTGCTAACACGTAGAAAGCTGTTAGGGCCGCCATTGTTGGCACCATTTGAATAATAAGGAAGAAAATCAAGCTATTTTTACGTCCTTTAAAACGGTAACGGCTATATGTATAACCTGCAAGCGTCACAATTGTTACTTGCATAATCATCGTTACAACCGCGATAATCAGTGTGTTTTTGTACCAATCAAGATACAATGTTTCATTAAACAATCTCGTGAAGTTATTAAGTGTCCAACTATCCGACCACTCAAGCGTAAATGCTGCGATATTCCCTGGTTTAAAGGCAGAAGATGCTGTTATTAGAATTGGATACAAAATAATAATCGTTAGCACGGTTAAAAATAAATACGTGAAAAACTGTGTTAAGAACTTTGTTGTCCGCTGATCTTTCATAAAGTCTCTCATTTACATCATCTCCTCGTTCCCAAAGGCATTCGTTTTCTTAAAGGCAATCATCGAAACTGTAATTACGATAATAGAGATAAGAAGTGTCACAGCAGCGGCTACAGCATATTGCGGCGAAGTACCAGTTGTTAGTTTATAAATCCATGAAATTAAGATATCGGTTGATCCTGCGCCTGCTCCGACACTTCCGGGACCACCTTCATTGAATAAGTAGATTATCGAAAAGTTATTGAAGTTAAATGTATATTGCGTAATAAATACAGGTGCTGTTACAAATAAAATCATCGGTAACGTAATTTTACGGAAACGTTGAATTGCACTTGCCCCATCAATTCTAGCCGCTTCGTATAGTTCACCAGGGATTGCTTGAAGCACCCCAGTAACCATAACGTAAATATATGGAAAACCAAGCCAACCTTGAATACTAATCAGTGCTACTTTTGTCCAGAAAGGATCTGTTTTCCAAGCAATCGCATTGATATCAACAAATGGCAAATGGTTTAGGAGCGGAATGACTTGCGAGTTGATTGCCCCAATACTATCATTAAACATATTTGAAAAACTCATGATTGTAATAAAAGCTGGAACCGCCCACGGAAGTAAGAAAACTACCCCAAAAAGACGTTTCCCTTTAATAAAGTTTTGATTTGCAACAATCGCTGTGAATACGCCAACGACAATTTGTAAAGAAGTCGCACAGATTGTCCAAATGAGTGTCCACGAGAATACACTTAGGAAGGTGTCACGGTACGAACTTAGGAAGAAAATATTAAAGAAGTTCTTAAATCCAACCCAGTCAATTAAGTTCGCTGGCGGAATATGGTAAAAATCGTAGTTGGTAAATGCCATGAAAAGCGTTACAAGAACTGGGAAAATAATAACAAAAGTCATCACTAGGTAAGCGGGTAGTGTAAGTAAATACGGGAAACCTTTGTCGAGCATATTTTTTATAATAGCAATTGCGGAACGGTTAACAGTTTCACCAAGGTTCCACTGCATAGCCACGCGTCTTGCATCGAAAATATTTATAAACCAAAAGCCTATAAATAGTAATGTCACAATTAATTGTAAAGTACCTTCAATCATTAAAAATAAGGAATGATCTACACCTGGTACAGATCCAAGTGTTACAAGGCCAATCAGTGCATTCAGCCCAACTGCAAAAAATTCTATGATAAACAAAGCAAATAGTGCGAAAAAGACAATCCCTTTAAAATTTTGCTTATTATAAAATTGACCAAGTCCCGGAATGATTGATAACAAAGTCGCTTGACGAACATTTTTAATTTGTTTCTGTTCTAGTTTCATTTTGTTACCCTCAATTCTAGATATAGATTCACTAGCTAAGTTGAAAAATTGGCGGGGCGCGCTACCTTTGCCCCGCCAACTCCTAATTATTTAGTATATTTTTGTGTTACGTTATCTTCAATTACTTTTACTGCATCGTCAGCTGATTGTTGCGGTGTTTTCGAACCAGAAGCTGCGTCAAACATTAAGTTTTCAGCGCCTGTCCAAACTTCTGACATTTCAGGAATATTTGGCATTGGCTGTGCATTTTTGTATTGTTCGATAACAGCATTTGTTAATTCGTCATTTTTCGATTTCGCTGTATCACGTGCTTTTAAGTTAGCTGGTACTTCATTTGTCATATCATATAAAGTTTCTTGATTTTTTTGGTTAGTAACATAATCCAACCATTTTTGAGCTACATCTTTGTTTTTAGAATAGTTACTTACAACCCAACCTTTACCGCCTGCAAATGGAGAGTATTCTTTACCATTATTAAGCGTTGGGATTTTTGCTACGCCGTAATTAATTTTTGCTTCTTTATAGTTTGCTGCTGACCATGGGCCACCTAGAATTGCTGCTGCTTTACCTTTAACAAATTGATCTTGGATAAAGTCATCTGCACTCTTATTGTCTTGCATACCTTTTGGCCATACATCTTGGAACCATTTTGTTGCGTAAGTAATTCCTTCAACCGAACCTTTATTGTTTAAACCGATGTCTTTTGGATTTGTACCTTCATCGCCGAATACATAACCGCCATACCCTGCAAGTAGTCCATATGAGAAGTAGAAATCAGTCCATTTTGCTAAGAAACCAGTATTTTTTCCTTTTTCAGAAGTGAAGGCAAAACGAGAATCTGTTGAAAGTGTTTCTAAATCTTTAAATGTTGCTGGAGCTTTGTCGAGTAAATCTTTATTATAGTAAAGTACTAGAGTTTCAATAATTGCTGGAGCACCATAAATTTTATCGTCAATGGTTACTTGTTTTTGGTCTTTTTCATCGTAATCGTCTTTATTACCAAGTTTTACTTCAGCTAAATGTCCTTGTTGACCTAAACTTCCAATTCTATCAAATGCGGACATCATTACGTCTGGAGCAGTTCCAGCAGGACCGTCAAGTGGAAGAGCTTCTAATGTTTCGAACATGTCTTTTTCGACTACTTTTACTTTCACGTCATTGTCTTTTTCAAAATCACCTTTTATTTTGTTCACGTAGTCTTTGTAGCCTGCATCAACGGAAACGGTTAATGTTTTTTCATCAGATGAGCCAGATTTACTCGTGTCTTTGCCGCCACCACATGCTGCTAAGCTTAAAGCCATTACTAAAACCGCCGAAACTATTCCCACTTTTTTGAAACGCTTCATTTACTTTTCCTCCTCTTTATGAAAAAAGCCGCTCTATAATGTCTGATTTCAAAGTCCCCATCTTTTTTCAATTCTTTTTTAAGTTTGTGAATTAGGTTAACCTATGCATTTATTATATGCTGATTCCGAAAGCGTTTACAAGGAGATTTCACATGTTACCGATAACAACATTTTTTCGGTAAACATGTGAAAAATTCCTTTACGCCATTGATTTAGCTGTTTTCTTTAATAACAAGAAATCCTTTTGCTGGGATGACAAGATTTTCTGTTACAGCTCGGTTGTTCCAAATATCAGTCGCTGTATTTTCAAATGAAATTGTGAAATCTTTATCTTCTTTTGCTTGATTGAAAAGGAAATACAGTTTTTCACCATTTAATTCTTTAGAAAATGCTGTAATGCCTGTTTCGCTACTTGCACCTAGCCAAGTTAATTCGCCGGATGTGATAATTGCTTGGTTATCTTTTCTTAGCGCGATTAATTTTTTCGTAAATGCTAGCATATATTGATTTTGTTTTGCTTCATTCCATTCCATACACTTACGGCAACCTGGGTCATTTCCACCGTCCATACCGATTTCTGTTCCGTAATAAATACACGGCGAACCAGTGTGTGCGAACATGAAGGCAAGCGCTTGTTTTACTTTGTCCTCATCATTATTAGCACGGGTTAAAATACGCGCTGTATCATGGCTATCAAGCATGTTAAACATCACTTCATTCACTTGATTTGGATAGCGCATATATTGTTCATTAATACCTGAAACCATTTGTTCAGGAGTAATTTTTTCTTCAATAAAGTTTTCGATAATCGTTTGAGTAAACGGATAGTTCATTACTGCATGGAATTCATCTCCAAGTAACCAAATCCAAGAGTCATGCCAAATTTCACCAAGAATATAAATATCTTCTTTTTCCGCTTGGACTGCTTTTTTGAATTCCTTCCAAAAAGCATGATCGACTTCATTAGCAACGTCTAAGCGCCAACCATCAATATCAAATTCGCGAATCCAGTAAGTGGCAATGTCTAGTAGATACTTCTGAACTTCTGGGTTAGCTGTATTTAATTTTGGCATGTGCGTTGTGAAAGCAAATGTATCATAAGAAAGTGTTGCTTCTCCTTCGATATTGCCATTTTCATTTTGACGAACTGGGAAACTGTGAATGTGGAACCAATCGCGATATGCTGATTTTTCTTCGTTTAAAACAACATCTTGCCACTGTGCGGAAGTGTCTCCGATGTGATTGAACACCGCATCTAACATTATGCGAATACCACGTTTATGCGCTTCTTGAACTAACTTTCTAAAAGTTTCTTTGTCTCCGAAATGCGGATCAATTTTTTTGTAATCAACTGTATCGTATTTATGGTTGGTTGGTGCTTCAAAAACAGGCGTCAAATAAACCCCATTAATACCAAGCTCTACTAAATAATCTAAGTGTTCGATTATCCCTTCGATATCTCCACCAAAAAAGTCTGTTGTATTCGGGTCTTTACTTCCCCACGGCAAGGCATTTTCAGGAGAAATTGCCGGGTTTCCATTTGCAAAACGTTCTGGGAAAATTTGATACCAAATAGTTTTACCTACCCATTCAGGCGCTTCAAACGTGTCAACAGCATGTATAAATGGAAATTTAAAATAATAATCCATCGTTTCTAAGTTCGCTTCTGTCGGCTCAAAAAAACCTCGTCCACCGTAAAAGACTGTTTCTCCTTCTGTATCAGTTAATAAAAACCCATATTGAAGACGTCTATGTTCTGGTGTGATTGCAAAAAACCAATAATCATGCTCTTCTGTTTCTGCGATTTTGCGCATCGTATAAGATTCACTTTGCCATTTTCCATCTTTCCATAAGTAAGGGTCCGCAGCAATTAAAGTAACCTTGCTAATATCCAAACGTTTCGTTCTAATCCGAATATGTAATGTTTTAGCGTCATAACTATAAGCATAGCTACTCGCCGGTTGATGATAAATCCCTGCTTTTTCCATTTTTTCTCCTCCTATATCACCTTTCGTTCTATTTCAAATTAGCATTTCCATTAAAGCGTTTGCAACCTTTTCTCGCTCGTTAACGGTAACAAGTTTTTTTGGCTATTTAACATTCTTTCAATATATAGAAAAAACAATTACTTCTCCTCTTTTAAAGTGACAAATTAGTAACTTTACTGATTTAAAGTAAAGAGCTATAATAACTCATGGACTAATAAAATCTTTTGAAAAAAGGTCTAAAAGGAGGATAAAATGGAAAATACTTTAAGCTTAAAGAAACAAGGGTATTGGTTATTTTCCAGCGCAATCATTATTGGTGTTCTTTTTCTTCTTTTGCCGCACATCATTTCCAATATTGGAGTGTTAGAATTCATAGGTGCTTTCTTTAATGCCCTATGTATGGGAGTTATTGCTTTTATCATTCTAAAAGCAGAATTTCTTGATTGGTTTAAACATTTTAGTTTCAAATGGATAATTATCGGTGCTCCTGCATTAATTATTATCAGCGCTTTTTTCAATTATGCGTGGGCTTATTTCGCAGGTAGTACAACGGAAAATGGTATCAACAGTGTTCTTACATGGTCTTATGTCTTTACAAGTATTCCATTTATGCTACTCGGTGAAGAATTACTATCCTTAAGCTTGTTATACGCCGCTTGGAAAAAATGGAACTGGAAATTTTGGCAAGCTTCACTATTATGTTCTTTACTTTTTGCAACTTGGCATTTGACATCTTATGATTTTAACTTTCTACAATGTATCATTACTTTAGCTCCTGCCAGGCTCATTTTGAACTACTTGTTTAAAAAAACCAACTCCATTTGGGTTACTTTTATCGTGCATTTCATTTTTGATTTTGTTGCATTTTTACCTATTTTACTCAAATAAAAAAAACGCTAGGAAAAAGATTCCTAGCGTTTTTATTACTCTTCTTTTCCAGTTGTAGAAGCTCTTATCAGTAATTCTGGAGTAAATAATAGGTTTCCTTGAGGTTTTCCGTGATTATTAATTTTAGCAAGTAACATTTTTGCAAGTTCTTCTCCCATTTCAACGACAGGAGAGCGAACAGTAGTGATTTTTGGGGAAGAGATTCGATCTAAGAAGACACCATCAAATCCTGTTACGGCAATATTTTCACCAAAACGACGACCGAAAGTTGCTGCTGCACGAACAACTCCTATCGCAATACGGTCTGAAGCGCAAACAATGGCAATTTTTTCTGAGTTATAACGTAATAATTCAAATGCTTTTTCTTCTGCAACACTCGAACTATTCGCAATAAAATAACTTTCCGGATTAAGTCCATGTTTTCGCACCACTTTTTCGTATCCTTCTAAACGTGATTTCATAAACTGCTCATCAAGTAAATCAATTCCTAAAAATACAATTCGCGAAAAACCAATCTCTACCATATGCTCTGTCGCTAGCATCGTTCCTTTTTTATTATCTACATCTATAGAATCATAGCCACGTTTATTCTCACCATAAAAAATAACTGGTTTATCAATATCCAAAAGACCTAAATCATAATCTTTATCCCGTATTCCTGTGACAATAAGCCCATCATAAGCTCCGATATTTCTGGACCTTTGCGTAACAAGTTGAAGTGAATAATAATACTTATCTAATTCACGGCTGATTCCCGTTAATAAATTCATATAATAAGGTTCAACTGTATCAATTTCTTCTAAAATCAAAAATTTAATAACTTGTGTCCTGTTTTGAACAAGTGCTCTAGCTGCATAGTTAGGTACATACTCTAGAGCTTCCATCGCACTATAAACAAGCATTTTCAGTTCATCTGAGACTTGATCTGGATGATTAATAACCCGTGAAACTGTCATTTTGGAGACATTTGCCCGTTTCGCAACATCTGCTAAAGTCGCCATCTCCAACCTCCTCCATTCATAATCTTCCTTATTGTACCATCTTTTCCGCAAAAAAAAATAAGATTTAACCCACAAAAAAAGCATTCCCTTTAAAAACACGAAAATGCTTGGTCTATTATAATTATGTAAAGACTCATTTTAAAGTGTTTGCCACTTTTTTTGAGAGACTCTGCGTTCCTTTGTGTGTTGATAAGCCTTAATAATTACTCGGCACAATTGATGTATCCCACCAATTAAAATTCCAATAGTAATAGCCACGAGCGTAGTTGTCAGAAAACTAATAAATGGAAAACTAGATGTATTCATTGCAGCTATTCCCAATATAAAAGTGATAATAGTAGGTAGTACATAATACCTAATGTCCTGTTCCTGCATACAAAGCGCTCCTTTACTAAATTAATCTCTCCTATCAACTACAGAAATTATAACGCGAAAACTGGCTTTTTTCAAGGTCTGAAAGGAACTTCAAGGCTTATTCAAAAAAAAGGAAATGGCTCTATATAGCGCTTTCTTCGCCCATAATAAATCCACTCACTCTGAATTCATCAAAAAGAAAAATTTGTTACCAGTTTGTAATATTAATTAAGTCCTTTTACTTACCTGTCATGCTACTTATATTTATTCATATTTGTATATAAGTATTACTTTTTATTCACCGATATATCCATTTCTAGATATGTTTTATTTATAATATATACATAAAAGTTCCCCTAATTATTATAGTGAGGAATTCTTTTTATTTTTCATGAAAAAAATCTTTTAAAACTTAAAATAGAATTTATTTTCGCATTTAATGGCAAAAAGAGGATTTTTGTTTAGAGAAAAAGGTATTTCTATTCATTTTTTTGCTCTCAAAATCTTATTTTCGTCTTTTTACAAATCCATTTCATCCAGGTAAGCTTATATCGTTCCATTATAAAAACGGAAGAGCATCCCCCCTCTTCCCCCGAAGGTCTCTTCCGTTTTTCTCTTATTATTCTTTTAAATGATATGGATACGTTGAAACAACAACATCTCTTTTCATTAGAAGTCTTGTACGAATCAATAGGCTTGTTTGATTATGAAGGACATTTTGCCAACCTTTTCTAGGGATAAACTGTGGTATTAATACCGTAAGTGAGTAGTTGTCTTGGTCAGCTTTTTGTTTTGCTGTATCAATAAATTTCATTAATGGATCTGAAATCGACCGATACGGAGAATACAGGTTAGCCATACGAACTTCCGGATGAACTCTATTCCATCTCTCAACAAATTCTTTTTCCTGCTTTTTATCAATAGAAATATGAACAGCAATGACTGTATCGCCAATAGACTTAGCATACTGTAATGCTCCTTCTACAACTTTGGTGGTATCGGATACACAAATAATAACGGCATTTCCTTTGAAATCAGGCAAGTCCATTGTTTCGTCAATTCTAAGTTGTGGTCCTACTTTACGATAATGATGTCTTGTACGATGGAAAACATAAATCATAATAGGCATAAATACAAATACAGGCCATACAGACTCAATTCTCGTTAAGAATAATACTAGAAGTACTGTAAATGAAATAGACGCCCCAAGTAAGTTAGCGGATAAAGATTTCTTCCAGCCTTTCGGGCGCTGTTTCCACCATTTTACAATCATACCTGTTTGTGACAGAGTAAATGGTATAAAAACCCCTACTGAATATAACGGGATAAGTAATTCTGTTTTCCCTTTGAATAAAATAATTAATAAAATAGATCCTACAGCTAAAGTAATAATCCCGTTGGAGTAGCCTAATCGATCTCCTCTAGCTAAATACATTCTTGGCATAAATTTATCTTTAGCTAGGTTAAAAGCTAACATTGGAAATGCAGAAAATCCGGTATTAGCGGCTAAAACCAAAATCAGCGCTGTTGTAGCTTGAATGAAATAAAACATAAAGTTTCTGCCAAATACATTTTCAGCAATCTGAGATAGCACTGTTACTTTCAATTCAGGTACGGTTCCATAAACAAATGCTAAAACCGTAATACCTACGAAGAAGAAGCCTAATAGTCCTGCCATTAAAGTTAATGTTTTGGCCGCATTTTTTGGCCGCGGCTCTTTAAATAGGGGCACTGCATTTGAGATAGCTTCAATACCTGTCAAAGAAGCAGACCCGGAAGCAAATGCTCTTAATAGTAGAAAGATTGTTACACCTTGTACGTGAGTTCCAACTGCGGCTGTTTCATGACTAGCATCCATACCAGTTAACACTTTAAATAAACCTGTAAAAATAAGAGCAATGATGGAAAAAACGAATAAATAGACCGGAATGGCAAGTAAACTAGCAGATTCAGTAATCCCTCTAAGGTTAATGATCGTTACACCCACTACAAGCAATACTGCTATAGGCACTGCAAAAGGATACAATGATGGCACTGCTGAAACAATTGCATCCGTTCCTGAAGACACACTTACAGCTACTGTAAGCATATAATCTACCAGTAAAGAACCTCCTGCGATTAGTCCAGCATTGTTTCCTAAATTTTCTCTTGAAACAATATATGCTCCACCACCATGTGGATAAGAATAAATAATTTGTTTATAAGAAAGATTTAGTGCAAACAAAAGAACAAGAACACAAAGTGCAATGGGTAATGAATACCACATAGCTGCAGCACTAACAGTTACAAGTACCAATAAAATTTGTTCTGTACCGTATGCAATGGAAGAAAGCGCATCTGATGATAGAACGGCTAAAGCTTTTAATTTCCCTAATTTTTGGTCTCCAGCTTCTGATGTTTTCAGAGGGCGGCCGATTAATAATCTTTTTAGCGGCGATGCCATAGTATTCCCTACCTTTTTTATGTGATTTTTTAGCTAACTTCAAGTTGACCAGACACATTATAGCACAGCTGATTTTAGATTGTAATACTAATTTGTATTATTTTATAAGGCTAATTACATTCCACTTGAATAGTTGTTCATAAAGCTTCATTTTCCATTTATGTCACCTAAATATTTATTTCATATTCTCTTCAATATACATACCCATTAATCAGATAAATAACCCGTTCTTCACACTTTTATTTTCAGAAAAAAAAGAATTTAATTTGGGTATTTACAAATGATATCCTTTTTTTATATAATAGTTTCTAGCGGTAAAAAACTTTTATGTAAATGGCCCGTTGGTCAAGCGGTTAAGACACCGCCCTTTCACGGCGGTAACACGGGTTCGAATCCCGTACGGGTCACTTTTAATCAAAAAAGCAGCTAAAAAAATTAATTTCATTTTTTTGAAAAAAAAGCTGGTAAAAATATTAAAAATGTTATATTATGTATTAGTATCTGTTTTAAAGATTTAACGATGCAAGAGATTTCGATTTACCAGTAAAGAGCGATTCTTCGCCGACTTAGCTCAATCTGGTAGAGCAACTGAATCGTAATCAGTAGGTTGCGGGTTCAATTCCTGCAGTCGGCATTTATATCGGAGGGGTAGCGAAGTGGCTAAACGCGGCGGACTGTAAATCCGCTCCTTCGGGTTCGGTGGTTCGAATCCACTCCCCTCCACCATTTTCTATTATTGGGCTATAGCCAAGCGGTAAGGCAACGGATTTTGATTCCGTCATGCGCTGGTTCGAATCCAGCTAGCCCAGTCATATTTAGAGCCGTTAGCTCAGTTGGTAGAGCATCTGACTTTTAATCAGAGGGTCGCTGGTTCGAACCCAGCACGGCTCATCCTTAAAAAACAAGAAAAGAATTCTTTTCTTGTTTTTTTATATAAAAAAATCATTTAGCATCTAAACAATGCTAAATGATCTTTTCGTTTCGCTATGGAGATGTTGCTTTAGTTCTTATCTTGCCACAGCTACCTTCATAATTTTTCAATAAAATAAAAGACTTCGAATTTTCTGCTAAAAATCCCGATTCTATCAACTTTCCACACAAATGTGTAACCGATCGAACTGAAAGATTGGCATAATTAGCAATTAATTTTCTTGTAAAACACTTTGGTATGCGAAGCACTCCCTCTTTTTCAATACCAAAAAATTTCCCTAATTGTTCTAAAGACTCCCTTAATCGACTTTCCCCGTTCCCCCGCATTAAGTTACATTTTTCAATTAAAACATTTTCATGATTACGATTATTAAGATATAAATAGAGCCACCCCTCTTGCATCCCAATAATCGAACAAATGACATCCTCTTTATCGAATTCATATGCTGTAATCGTTTCGATGACTCTTGCTGTATAAACATTCGCTTCTGCCATAAAATAGTCATTTAAACCAGCAATTTGGTTGGGGCCTAGAAAACTTACTACATTTTTCTCTTTTTCTAATGAAACAATCCCTTTTTCAATAAAGTAAACTTTTGTATTTAAAATATCTTCTGTTAATAAAATTGTATTGGTTGAAATTTTTGTTTTTTTATACGGGATTCTGTGGTCAATTAAAGTTTGTAAAAATCGTTTATACCCAAATTCTTCTTCTAATACTTTTTTACTATACAAATCTTCAAATAACGACTGCATTTATTGTCATCTCATTTCTATTTTGTGTCATAAGCAAATAGTTTTATAATGCGATGAGTGGCTTCTTACAAGTGATGATACTACCAAACACTTTTAAAAGGAACCCAACAAAAAAACCAAACTTCCACCTTTTAGCAACTATTTTTGACTTTTTCGTCACATTTAAACCTTATTTGCTGAGTAATTTATTTTGTCGTTTTTCTTGATATTTATATTATAAACCTTGTTAAGAGCCGTCTAAATTTGGTCAAATATAGTCCCTTTGTTATTTTTAAAAAATAGTATTTAACTGAATACTATTTTCTTCTAAAATTGTAGTTTTAACCTTTTTTTAAAGCTAATTATGAACTTTTTAAGGCGGTTTTTAGCTAGATTAACTATTCCTTCGCGTCAATTATTTGGAAGAAAGTATTCTTCTAGAAGAATATCTGTTTTAGCGTTTTATTGCAGAACAATAGGGGGAAATTACAATAAAGGAGGAACTAGCATGTATTTGAAAGAAACATTAGATCAATTTGCTTCCATTAGTAATATTCTTAAGTTACTTAAAAAAGATCCTGGTTTTAATAAATATTGTATACAAGAACGCGTTCTTCATAAAACAATCCTTACAGCAGATAAAAAAAGAAAATATATCTATATAATAGAAGAAGGCTATATGAAGCTAGTTTTTGAAGGAACAAATCAGTATAATTTTTCTTATATTCTACAGAAAGGCGCTTTTCCTTATCTTCCAGTTTATACTGAGGATATACCTAAACATATGATGCTAATTGCATTAACGGATGTAGTTTGGTGGAAAATTGAATTTCAATTTTTTCGGAAAATGATGCAATTAGAGGATCCTAGAAATTATTTAATGCTCCACCAACTTGCTGAAACGAGAAGGAGATTGTATCTTATCGCCGTCCAAGAAAAATTAAGTTCTCGCGATAGTATTTATTTTTCTCTAAATACTATGCTTGATTATGGCTTAAGGGTTTCTGAAAAAGCAGTGGAGTTACCTGAATTTTTAACATATCAGTTCCTTGCTGACCACTCAAACTCTTCCAAAAGTTATACATCTAAAGTTCTTAGTCATTTACGAGAAAAAGGTATTTTAGAATCACAAAAAAAGCCTTGGCGCATTAACGATGTCCAAAAGCTACAAGAATTGATTCATACAGAAGCTTTACTTTCAACTTTATAAAAAACCAAGAGCAATAAAAATCGCTCTTGGTTTTTCGTTTAGATTACGTTATTGCGCCAAGCCTGGGTATTTGCTAGTTGGTATTTCTCTACTTGATTAATTGACTTAAATAGTTCCATTTTATACTTCACTACTGCTTTTGCAGCATTAATACAATCTGGGTAAATCGCATTTGCATCCCATAATTCAGTCGTACTTAAAATTTCGCGACATTTTTTATAGAAGGCATATTTATAATCACTGGAAATGTTAACTTTCTGAATCCCAATTTTAACTGCAGCAGCAATTTCATCATCTGGATTCGCTGAGCCCCCATGGAGCACAAGTGGAATATTTACTAGGTCTTTGATTTCTTGTAGTATATCAAGACGTAATTTAGGCTCTTTGTCTTTTGGATAAATTCCATGAGCTGTTCCTATAGCTACTGCGAGTGTATCCACCCCTGTTCGCAAAATATATTCTTTCGCTTCTTCTGGTTTCGTATAGATAATCTCACTTACTCCACCTTCAATACTATTACCTGTTTTCCCGATAGTTCCAAGCTCTCCTTCTACGGAAATACCTAATCGGTGGCAAACATCTACTACTTCTTTTGTGATGCGAATATTTTCTTCAAAAGGTAGCAACGAGCCATCAATCATGACAGAACTAAAACCACAGCGAACTGCTCGCATCACATCACTCATATTATCACCATGATCCAAATGAAGTACAAAAGGCACTGGGCTATTTTTAATTCTTGATAAGACATACTGGAAAAAATCATCTTTTGTAAAATCTAGTTCTGTTGGGTGTACCGCGATAATCGCTGGTGCATTATTTTTTTCAGCTTCTTCTACCACTACTCGTAAAAAATTACTATCTGCCACGTTAAATGCACCAACCGCAAATTTATTTTCTTTAGCTACTTCTAATAATTGCTTCATATTTACTAACATGTTTTCATTTCTCCTTTTAAAGTGATTTTCCAGTAGAACCGGATAATTGAATATAATATTGCACAACTTCTTTGCCGGCTGTAATCGTATCGCTAATTAAGTCAACATAATTAATCGTTGGCGTTTCTTCTAAATTAGTTTTTATTTTATCAACTTGCGCTTTCATGAAGTCTGAGCCAACATTGATTTTATTGATACCAAGCCGAATGGATTCCAAAATATTTTCCTCACCACAACCAGAACCTCCGTGTAAAACAAGTGGCATATTAGTCGCTTCTTTAATTTCTCGTACAATGTCAAACTGAAAAGCTGGCGTGAACCCTCCTGGATAATCACCGTGCGAAGAGCCGTATGAAATCGCGAGTGCATCAATTCCAGTCTGGTTAGCAAAATCAATAGCTTGTTTAGGATCCGTATACATAGCTTGATTTGTATAATTTTCCCCTGTCACCGCGCCAATATTTCCAACTTCTGCTTCAACACTTGCATTATAAGTTTCTGCAAATTCAACCATTTTCTTCGTAATTGCAACATTTTCTTTATAAGGATAACTGGATGCATCCATCATGACACTTGAAAAGCCTGCTTCTAAACATTGTTTTACAATAGCAACATTATGCCCGTGATCCAAGTTAATCGCTACTTCAACGCTTGCTTCTTCTGCCATTTTTATAATAGGGTTCGTTAAAAAACGAGCGTCTAGATGGCTTGTTAAATGATCTTGGAGCAAATCAATGATAATAGGCGCACGGAGTTCTTGAGCAGCATCGATAACCGCTCGTGCTGTTTCTAAATTAAAACAATTAATTGCCATGACAGCATAGCGCCCTTCATTTGCACGCTTTAGGATTCCTTTCATCGAAACATACATTTTTTATTTCTCCTCGTCTTATGAAATTTTAATTCCAGACAAATCGACTTCTTCCTCTTCTATAGCTTGGTCCGCAATTAATTCTTCTTCCTCTGTAGGCTCCCGTTTTAATAGGAGTAGCATTGCTGCTGTTACACAAGTTCCAATCAAAAGTGCCAAACAGAATAAAATTGGTTCATTCATTGCTGGAACAATAAACATTCCACCTGATGGTACTGGCGATCCAATACCCCAAGTCATACTAAGACCACCACCAACAGCAGCCCCTAATGTACATGAAATAATAACGCGTATCGGATCCACTGCAGCAATCGGGATAACACCTTCTGTAATCATACAAATTCCCATTGGAAAGGCGAGTTTGATATTATCTTCTTCTGATTTTGTATATTTTTTCTTTTTAATTAATTTTGAGATTACCCAAGAAAGCGTTACTCCAAATGGCGGTACCATCGAAGCTAGAATTTTTACAGCTTCTGGTTCTTTGACTCCCTCCAGTAGTAAGCCGTCTGCAAACAAAGAAGCTACTTTATTTACCGGTCCACCAAAATCAAAAGCGGCCATAGCGCCCAAGACTGCTCCGAAAACAAACCGCATGCTCCCTTGCATACCTTGTAAGAAACTTGTCATCGCCTCTGTTGCCCAAACGATTGGCACACCTACTACAAAATACATTAGCAATCCGATGACTAAACTACTAATAAGCGGAATAATCATCATTGGCATTAAACCTTGTGCCCACTTTGGTACCTTTAAATATTTCACAAGGATTAGTACAAAATAACCGACCAAGTAACCTCCTAGCATGCCACCTAAAAAGCCTGCTCCAATTGAATTAGCAATCAACCCCATTAATAATCCAGGTGCAATCCCGGGTCTATCTGCTATCGAGTAGGCAATCGCCCCTGCAATAACTGGTGCAAGTAGCCCCATACCAAGAACACCGAGAGAAACGAGTGCATCTGGAATAGAATATGGTGCTTTATAGTTTTCAATCACTTGCCCATTTGTTAAATTTCCAATGGCAATAAGTAATCCCGAGGCAACAACTAACGGTAACATATACGAAATCGCTGTAAGTGCATGTTTTTTGATTTGCAGTTTTTTCATCATGCTAGTTCACTCCCTAGTTATTTATTTCGTTATCTATTTTATTAATAATTTGTTTTGGTGCTTTAATTGCTAAATTTGTCGGTATTTCAACAATACGCTTCCCTTTAAAACGATCTTTACCACTAATTTTAATGTCAGCAGCGATAATAACGACATCCGCATTTTTTACTTGTTCTGCTGAAAGTTCGTCTTCAATCCCAATCGTTCCTTGTGTTTCAATATGAATAGTATGTCCAAGTGCGGTGCCCGCTTTCGTTAGTTTTTCTTTCGCGATATACGTATGAGCAATTCCCGATGTACAAGCAGCAATTCCAATAATATTCATGATAAGTGCCTCCTAATCTTGGTTTTTTGCTAATAATTTTATAAAATCCTCTTTGGTTAGAACAGTTTGAAATTGATTTATCACCTCATCATCTGCAAGTAAAATGGCTACTTTTTGAAGCAATTTAATGTGGGTGGTTGTAGCATCTGAGTTTTTCACAGCAAAAAGAATAATAATATTGACTGGTTTATCATCAAGTGACTCCCACTCTACCGGAGTCTTTGTTCTGCCAACTGCAATAGATGTATTAGTGACGCTTGCTGATTTCCCGTGCGGAATTGCTACCCCTTCACCAAGCCCGGTTTTCCCTTCTTCTTCGCGGTATAATACATCTGCAATAAAAGTTTCTTTATCCACTACTGCACCTGTTTCAACAAGTAAGTCTGTTAATTCTTCAATTACTTCTAATTTTGTCGTTGCCTGTAACTCTAAATTTACAAGCGCCGGGCTTATTACTTTACTTATATCTAATTCCCAAATATCCATGAATCCGCCTCCTATAATCTTTCCATCAATTTTTTCACCATCATTTTATCTTTTTCTGTAAACATTGCGCTCACAAGTAAAGAAGGAATTTCGTTTGTACTTTCTGCGTTGATTGTTGTTAGAATAAAATCAATATTCTGATAGTCTTGCAAGCTATTTTTGAATTTAGTAGATGATAAAACGTCTACTATTTCGACATCTGGAAAAGCTTTTTGAACCTTTACTTTTAAAAGTTCCGATGTTCCGATGCCACTTGAACACATAATAATAATTCGTTTTATGGGTGGGGACTCTTCCATATGTTTGGCGAAATATATCGTTATATAGCCGACTTCATCATCTGATATTGTTTTTAACTTAAACGTCTCCGCCACATCACGAGCGGTTTCTTTAATAATTTCAAATAGTTGACCGTACTCTAATTTAATATCGCTTAATAGGTTGTTTTTTATGTTAATTTGATGATTCATTCGGTTTACCATTGGTTTTATATGGCTAAGCAACTCAATTTTTAATTGTTTTTTATTAATAGGTATAGCAATTTTTTTGGCTACGTGATTAATATAAAAATCAGTCATTTCCTCTACGATTGGTAAAGGTTTACTCGAAATTAATTCAATTTCGTGATTAAAGCGAGAGGAAATTAAATATTGTAAAAAATTGAAAGTTTCGCGTTTAGGTAATTCCTTTTTTAAATATTGTTCAATTGCTTCAATGGCTTCTACCGCAATACTATGAAGTCTTTCATTTGATACTAAATAAATTTCTTTTGGTTCGTCAAAATCTTCTACTTCACCTTGGCGAAAACGATTAATTAAAATGTATAAATGGGAAAAAATATTGATATCATACGGATACGGAATACTGATCATTAACTTTTTTTCAATGATTTCCATCTGCCTGACGATAAATTCTACATCTGCATTATTGAGATTACTATGTTCTATTTTCAAATCATCATATCTAGATAAATCTAAGTTGTTAATGACTTCGTTGATAGCTATACGAATATTTTCTTCTGTCCCAACAACGCGGATTTCTTTTTGCTTTTTTTCAAGCGTTAAATGGTATTTCTCGATAGATTGATTTAAAAGTGCAAAATCATTTTTTATCGAATTATATCCAACGTAATAACCTTCATATAATTTTGCGATATTTAAGTACTTCGGTGATTTAAACAAAACTTGAAGTAAAATCTTTTCACGACGTTCAGATGGTGTATAACCGAAAATATCACTAGTTGTTTCTAATTTTGCTTGAATATATGCTTTATAATTCAGTTTATAACCACGCCCTTTTTCTGAGATAATAATCTCTTTTTCATCAGTGGCACTATTGATATTTTTAATTTTACGATAAACTGTTTTAGAGGAAACTTCGAGCATTTCAGCAAGTTGATTTGCTGTTAAAAAATCATTTTTCGTTAAAAATAAGTTAATTAATGCACGCTCCGTTTTTGTTAGAAGCATTTCATCACCTCCCTCTACGCTCTATTATACACAAATAAAAGAAAACGGTTACACCAAGTTATGTCCACTACACTAGACAATTTTTTGGCATGGTTTGTGAAAGTGGATTTAGTAATGTCTTTATCTTCTAGCAAGACAATTTACCAGTAAAAAAGTATAATGAAATTTGAGAAGACTTAGAAAGGGGTACTTTTATGACGCTTGAACTACATAATGTTACGAAGAAGTTTGGGGAAAAAATGGCAGTTAATGATTTGTCGTTTCGAGTAGAACCAGGGAAAATACTCGGAATAATTGGTCAAAATGGTGCTGGTAAAACAACTACTTTCCGGCTAATTTTACATTTTTTAGAAGCAACTTCAGGGAAAATTACTTGGGACGGTAAGGAAGTAAGCAGAATAGATCCAAATATCATTGGTTACTTACCAGAAGAACGCGGTTTATATCCTAATGTTACGATTGAAGAACAATTAATCTTTTTTGCTGAATTAAAAGGTTACCCGAAACAAAAAATAAAAGCAGAAATCGATAACTGGTTGGAACGTGCGGAAATTGTTGGCAAAAAAACCGACTTAATTAAAACCTTATCTAAAGGAAATCAGCAAAAAATCCAGCTCTTAAGTACAATTATTCATCAACCTAAACTTGTTATTTTAGATGAACCATTTAGTGGGCTAGATCCTGTCAATGCAGAAATTTTGAAAAAGTTTGTATTTGATTTACGTGCGTCTGGAGCAGCCATTATATTCTCGAGTCACCGAATGGAAAATGTGGAGGAACTTTGTGATTCCCTTTTAATGCTGAAAAAAGGAAGTACGGTGCTTCAAGGCACGACTGAATCTGTAAAGTCTGTTTTTGGTCGCAAACGAATTTTGATTGAATCTAGTCATACAGTAGAGGAACTGGCTAATTTACCAGGCGTTTTAAATATCCAAACGCATCGGGACGGCGTTTTTCAACTTGAAATTGCTAATGAAACAGATGCCGAAAAGATTTTTGAATATGTAACAAAGGATGGCTTCATCCCAACTTTCAGCCTCCAAACACCAACGCTTGAAGAAATTTTCAAATGGAAAGCAGGTGAATCTAATGAGTAAATTTTGGGTGATAACAAAGCAAGTTTACAAAAGACGTGTCAAAACCAAATCCTTTTTAATTTCACTTTTATTTCCTGTTTTAATTGCCGCCTTAATTGCAGGCATTCCAAAAATGGTCGATTATTTCGACTCTACTAAAACTATTGCAAAGATTGCCGTACTTTCTGATAATCCGATTTTTGCCCAGTCACTCGCTAAGGACAAGAGCCATTTTAAAGTAAATACTGCCATTAATGACAAAAAATCTGCCCAGTCCGCTCTAAAAAAAGGTAAAATTGACGGATTCGTCTCTATTACACAAAAAAATGACACCGTTAGTGCGGTTTATACAACGCAAGAAACAGCAGGGCAAGATGTTTTAACCCGTTTAACAGAAGATCTCACCGCTACAAAAATTGCTGAAAAAGCAGCGGCGTATAAAATCACCAATGAGCAATTACAATCAATTACTTCCCCTGTTTCTGTGACAAATGATTTAGAATCAAATAATCAACTAACTAATCATGAAAAAGACGTTATGAGCGCAGCAGTATTGATTTTAACCCTCGTTATTTTCATTTTCGTCATGAGTTATGCAAACATTGTTGCTTCTGAAATCGCGACAGAAAAAGGCACTCGAATAATGGAGGTCATTTTATCAAGTGTCTCTGCTAGAACGCACTTATTTGCTAAATTAACAGCCATTATTTTTATGCTTCTCACCCAAATTGGCTTTTATGTTGTTTGTGGAGCTGTCGTTCTTGTTGCTGGCCGAAATACGGATATGGTCCAAAACATTTTAGATCAAATTGCTGTTTTTCCAGCTTACTATCTTGTTTTAAACTTAGTATTTGTTATTTTAGGTTTATTGTTATACATTTTACTCGCAGCGATGATTGGTTCGATGGTGCCAAATGTAGAAACAGTAGCTCAGTTTATCTATCCAATGACGATTCTCGCTATTATTGGTTATTGGGGTTCCATTGCAGCTGCTAATGCGCCGGATAATTTACTTGTTATTATCGGCTCGTATATTCCAACTTTTTCACCGATGATGATGTTAGCGCGGATGGACTTATTGTCTGTTTCAACGATTGGTATTTTTAGCTCATTAGCAATTTTAGTCGCAAGTGTCGTTGGAGCATTTTTCCTAACTGTTCGCCTTTATCAAGGAAATGTGTTGCTTTACAGTAATGATGGTCTATGGAAAACTTGGAAAACCTCCCTTTCCTACGCCAAAAGAAAATAAAGAGAGTTGGTAAATTATGCAAATCAGACTATCTGAAAGAAAAGACTCAGCTTCAATGATTGAATTAGAACATTTAGTTTGGACGCCTGGGACGACTCCTGGTGATGTCCGTTTTGATAGTGAGGCTGAATTTTTATTAAAGAATCCTCCTGGTTCCAAAATAGTCGTTGAAAAAGAGGGGAAAATAATTGGCATTCTTGGGTATAAATCCCCTATCCCACTCCCATCCAACAAACATGTAGCAGAGATAGATATTGCCGTTCACCCGGATTTTCAGCGCGAAGGCATCGGTCAACTTTTAATGGACAAAATGAAAGAAGTTGCACAAGAAAAAAGCTTTATAAAAATCTCTCTCCGGGTGCTGTCAATTAATCAAAAGGCAATTCGCTTTTATGAAAAAAATGGTTTTAAACAAGAAGGTCGTCTCGAAAAAGAGTTTATTATTCAAGGTAAGTATGTAGATGATATTTTAATGGCTTATTTCCTCTGACAAAAGACCCTATTTAAAGCTAGAACTATGACTTTATAATCATTTTTAAGATAAAGCGTTTACAATTATTTAGAACGGTTATATATAGAGTACAACGAACAAAAAAAGGTGATGCGAATGACAAAAACTTGGTGTACAAGCTGATTTTTTTCTCAGCTTTGTCATATGCCGGCAAACGTCTGGTGAAGGATTTTAGTGTCAAGCAACTAACGCTTAGTTTACAGGAGGAAGGCGAGGAGTATACGCCGCGTCAAGGACTTTACGCTAACTTAGTTGTAGGAAGACGGAATTTCGTTACGTCGCTCGTTTATCAATATTTTTATCCTCACTAAATTGGTAAATAAGCGAATAAAGTATCGTATCATTTATGGCCACTATTTGGACAAGTTACGGGCGCTCATTTATTCGCTAGTTAGAATATCTTGAGAAGTAAGTAGTAAGATAAAGAATTCGCCTACTTGTTTGAAAATGCCTCACCGTTTTCCGAATGTTGTATGTTTATTCAGAAACATCCAGACATGGTCCGGCCCATCAGATGAGTGGCAAGACAAGCTCATCCGAAAAGAAAAACCCCGTGTGGCGAATTAGCCGTACGGGGTTTTTCGATTAGGAAAATAAGATTGAGATATTTTCATCGTAGAATTTTTGAATGACTAAGTGGCATTTTTCAAATTCTTTCGCTTCTAACGAGAGAACTAACTGTTCTAATGATTCAGCTAGATCAAGCATAAAAGCCTCAAAGCACAATTTTTCATTGTTATCTTTCATATTTAGAATTGTTTGGTTAAGAATATCGATATTTTTTTCAAGCGCTGGCATTCCAGTATAGTGAATCATACAAGCATAAAAGTTTTTCACATGATTACTAAATACATTTATATCTTGCTCCCTAGCGGCTAACTTGATATAAACTAGCTCTTTACGAAGACAGGTTGCGCATATTTCTGCATTTTTTTCTTGAAGTTTCTGTACTGCATAATTGAGATGAAAAAAAGCTAACTTTAAACGTGATTTTTCGCGATGCTCAGCTTCACTATGGATTGCGACTGAAAAACCGTTTTCTCCAGTTTTTTTGCAAATAATACCGCTTTTATGTAAACATTGGAGCGCGCCAAAAGCTACTCGTTTGCTGACTTGAAATCGTTTCATGATGTCTTCTATATCCACTTTATCGCCATTTTCCAAAGTGTTAGTCATAATCTCATTCTTGATTTCTCCGTATATGGGATCTGCAACAAATCCACTTTTCTCCATAAATAGAACCTCTTTAAATTTGATTGCTTTCAATGTTATATTTTACACGAAAAAAAACCATTTAGATATGATTTTCCCGAAAAAAATTGTGTACATTCTGTTACAAAAAAATGGAATTGTTATAAGAAAAATAGACAATTAATTGTGATGACAGATGGAATATATAATGTTATATTTATAATGTAATAACAATATAAACAAGGAGTGATTTTTTTGATCACATACGATTTAGCACCTGAAGTGAAAATCAACCAATTTGATGGTGCTTGGGCTGGTTACAAAAATATTGCCGAGGAACTACAAACTGCCATTCAAAGAAAGAATCAAAAACAAACTATCGTAGCCATTGAATGTTACCCAGGAACGAGAAATGAAGAAATTGCCACTAAGCTACTTCCACTATTACCCATCGAAAAAGCCATTTTTGCAGATGAATGGGCATTAAATAATAAGGAAGTAACGACCAAAATCGAACCTCATTTAACAGATGATCGCGTTTTTGGTATTATGTCTCATTTTGAAGTGAGCGATTTTTATTCCGCTGAAAAACTTGCAGAAATTCAAAGAGAAATTTCAGCTATTAATGGGCTAATTGTTATTTATGGAACGGGAGCGACCGTTATAGCGCCAAATCCGGATATTCTAATTTATGCAGATTTAGCTCGCTGGGAGATTCAATGCCGCTATCGCAAGGAAAATAAACCTAACTGGAAGGCAGACAATGCAGCTGAAGATGCGCTTCGTAAATTTAAACGTGGGTACTTTTTTGAATGGCGCATGGCTGACCGTCAAAAGAAAAAACTCTATCACCAAGTAAATTTCTTACTTGATACAAATAAAAAAAACGAACCAAAAATGGTACGCGGGGAAGATTACCGAAATGGCTTAAAACAAGTTTCCAAAGCACCATTTAGAGTCGTCCCATACTTTGATGCAAGTGTTTGGGGCGGCCAGTGGATGAAAAATAATTTTGGACTGGATCCTTCTGCTGATAATTATGGTTGGGCATTTGATGGTGTTCCAGAAGAAAATAGCTTATACATGCGTTTTGGAGATATCCGGGTTGAAGTCCCATCTACGAATGTTGTGAACCATTTCCCGAATGAGTTACTTGGGCCTAAAGTACATAGCCGCTTCGGCACGGAATTCCCGATTCGTTTTGATTACCTTGATACTATGGGCGGTGGTAATTTAAGCCTTCAAGTCCACCCATTAGTAGAGTATGCGCAAGATAAGTTTGGCATTCATTATACACAAGATGAAAGTTACTATATTTTACAAGCAGATAGCGACTCTACCGTTTACCTTGGAACCAAAGAAGGTATAACGAAAGAAGCAATTATGGCTGATTTAGAAAAAGCCTCAAAAGGAAATTATCGTTTTCCTGATGAAAAATACATTAACGTCTTCCCAGTGAAAAAGCATGATCATATTTTAATTCCTGCTGGGACGATTCATTGTGGAGGTCCGAATACAGTAGTTTTAGAAATTAGTGCGACTCCTTATATTTTTACTTTTAAACTATGGGATTGGGAACGTACTGGTTTAGACGGGGTTCCACGCCCGGTACATTTAGAACATGGTAAAGAAAACCTACAACTTGACCGTGACACAAAATGGGTGAAAGAGAACCTAATGAATCAATTCGAAACTTTACATGAAGATAATGACTCCAAAGTAGAACGCACTGGTTTGCATGAATTAGAATTTATTGAAACCCACCGCCACTGGTTTAAAGAAACTGTTGTCATCCACACAAACGACAGTGTCAATATGCTCAATTTAGTAGAAGGAACAAGTGCTGTCATTGAAAGTATTGACGATTCTTTCGCGCCATTTGAAGTGCATTACGGAGAAACATTTATTGTTCCTGCGATTGTCGGTACTTATCAAATTAGAAATACAAGCGATAGTGAAGAAGTGGCAGTTATTCAAGCATTTGTACGCAATTTATAAAAAAGAAAGCCTATCAAAAATGTTGATAGGCTTTCTTTTATTCAAAATCAATATAATATCGATAATGCTTTCCTACATAAAAGCATTCGCTGTATTCTCTAAAATCACTTTCTTTTTGTTTCGTCATCCGCACCCTTTTCAAAATTGGTTCTTGTTTGTCGATTGCGAGAGCTTCCTGAACTTCACGATTTGGCAGCATCGCTTCAATATATTCCTTTTCTTGATTAACGATAATACCGAAGCCTTTCAAATATTCATAAAAAGAACCGTAATAATCTTCTGCTTGAAGTGAATACTCTTGATTATAAGGAATCACACTGATAAACAGTGCAAACGCCAAGTCTTTCGTACCGCGTAGCCGCTTAATTTGTAGCACCTTGTCCCCGACAGCCAGCCCTAGCTGTAACGCAATTTTTTTATCGGCATTGATCACTTCTACTTCCGCATGTAGCGTAGCCGCCTTTTTACCAAGTTCTTTCATCTCATTCGTAAAACTGCGCACTAACGTAAAGTGCTCATCCTCTGCTTCTTCCCAGTCACGTACAAAAGTACCTTTCGCACGTTCTCTATAAAGTAAATTTTCACGAACTAGCTCATCAATCGCTTTCCGCACAGTAATTCTACTGACATTGTATAACTCACATAAATCAAGCTCTGGTGGAATTTTGTCTCCAGTTTGCCAAATTTCTGTTTGGATTTTTTCTCGTAAGTCATCCGCTATTTGTGCATAAAGTGGCGATGCATCATTCATCTTATTTAATTTTCTAACCATTTTAGGTCTTCCCTTTCAAGTTGTATTATTGTCATTACAATAAATCATAGCATAAGCTTATTCAAAATTCCAATATAAAAAGTAGAGCGATAAAGCTCTACTTTCTATACTCTTCTACTGTAGCTCAATCGTTAAATCACCTGTTTTCAAGCGTTCCTTTTTAATAAGAAACGGTCTGACAATAAGTGCAATAACACCTGGCAAGACAACTGCTACCAAAATAAAAGCAGCAAGTGTGCTGAATCCGTAATTTGCTATTAAATAAAGTGGTGCAACAAAGGCGCATAATCCGAGACCTGCGACTTCACTTGCGGCTTGAATGTGAAATACCATCACACCAAGAGGTCCAGCAATTAGTGTTGTTAAGAGTGGTACTAACATAAGGCTAGGTTTTCTAATGATGTTGGGTGTTTGTAATTTTGGTGTACAGATAAGTTGGGCAAAAAATGCACCCCAGTTATTATCCCGGTAACTTAATACTGCAAAAGACACGAATTGAACCGAGCAACCGATCAATGCCGCAGCACTTGCAGTTGGATCAAGTTGAAGCGCAATCGCGAGCGCAGCAGATGAAGCTGGACTAAGTATCAGTAAGCCAAACACAAAAGCAATAACCATCGATGAAATCAGCGGTGAACCACCAATTAATGAACTAATTCCAAGACTTACAGAAGCTAAAATCGGCGCCATGATTTTTGCAAATAAAATACCACTAAGTCCACCAGCTAAAAGTGCAACACCAGGAATTAAAATCATATCAAATTTTGTCTTTCCAGTGACTCGCTTCCCAGTCCAAACCGCCACAATAACAGCCAAAATAGCTCCGACTGGTTCTCCGCTAGTAATAGCAACTCCGCCACCAGCTAACGTCGCCACTGCCCCACCACCAATAACAGCAGAGGCTGCCGCACTTATCGTCACAAGCGTATTTGCGTGCAAGCACATCGCAATACCAACACCAATTCCCGGAATTAACATCGTTTTACCAATTGCGCCAACTGTAACAAGAAATGAAATCCCTGTCATCTGCCCAATTGTTTGCAAAAGAAGTCCAATTCCAAGCGTTACAAGAACCGCATTCGCAATTCCCATAGAAGCCTTATAGGAACGATCTATAAAATATTCTTTCATTGCTTCTCCCTTTCTAAAATGTATTCTTTCTCATTGTAATCACTAGTTTGTTAAAAAGCTAGTTTTATTTACTGGTTTTCCTTTAAAAATGTTAAAAAGGTTTCAGCAATTCGATTTTCAAGTCTTTGTCTGTTTTTTAGTACCGAAAACTTCCGCATTAAGCTTCCAGCCTCATTAAACGTCTGCAGTTTTCCTGATGTAATTTCTGTTTGAACAACACACTTAGAAATAACGGTGTAGCCCATTCCTTCAAGAACCATTTGTTTGACCGCCATATTACTCCAAGCAACAACTTTTTCAGCAACATTCCAGCCATTGGTACTTAATACATGATCCAAATATTCACGCGTTCCTGAGCCTTCTTCTCGCGCAATCCAAGTTGCTCCTTGTTCGATTTCTGTAAGTGAACCGTCTGCTCGACCAACGATACACATCTCATCATCCGAAAAAGCACTTATCTCCAAATCTTTCTTACTTACCTGGCCTTCAATAAGCCCTGTGTCGACTTGAAGAAGTTCCACTTTGTCAGCAATTTTCGCGGTATTTTCAATAATTAGTTCTATTGTAATATCCGGATAAAGGGCATGAAATTTCGCAACCACTTCTGGCAAAAAATACTCTCCTATCGTAAAACTAGCACCAATTCGAAGTCGACCTTTTAAATGATGGTGATATAAACTTATTTCATCTTCCACTTGTTTATATAGCCCTTCTAATTGCTTGGCACGGTGATATAAAATTTCTCCTGTTGCTGTTAAAATAAACTTTTTAGCCTGTCTGTAAATAAGTTCTGTTTCGTAAAGTTCTTCCAATTTCTTTAATTGCAACGATACTGCGGGTTGCGAAATGTGTAATTCTTCAGCTGCTTTTGTAAAACTTTGCAATTCTACTACTCGGATATACGTTCTTAATGCCTCATCCATCGTCACACCTCCATAAAAATAACTTATCGATAATATAATTAATATAAATTTTACTAATAAAATCAGGAATGGTAAAGTAAAAGTATAAAAGAAAGGGGGATAAAAATGAGTCGAATTTTATTTAAAACGAAGACTTTTTGGTATGGTATTGCGCTTACTTTCTGTATTGCTACCTTATCTTATTTTTTAGCGAAGTTACCATTCTTAATGATTCTTGGACAACTTGTAACTGCTATTTTAATTGGTATTATCATTCGTGCACTTTTCCCAGTTCCAGATAAATGGTTTACTGGTATTCAGTTTTCCAACAAGGTCATTCTTCGTGCTGGGATTATTTTACTTGGTTTTCGCTTGAACTTAGTTGATATTTATCATGCTGGATGGCGTGTATTTCTAATTGCTGCCTTATGTCTTAGCGTTGGTATTACTATTGTTTATTTTTTAGCCAAACTTTTTGGGGTGGATAAAAAACTAGCTATTCTGGTCGCTTGTGGTACGGGAATTTGTGGTGCGGCTGCAGTAGTTGCGATTTCTCCCCAAGTAAAAGCTGATAACAACCAAACGGCTGTCGCTGCTACGATTATTGCACTACTTGGAACTATTTTCACCATTATCTATACGTTGATTTATCCAATTCTACCACTCGGACCAGATGGTTATGGGATTTTTGCAGGGGCTACTCTTCATGAAATTGCCCACGTTATTGCAGCTGCAGATCCAGGCGGCTCATCTGCTGTTGATATGGCGGTTATCGTTAAATTAACACGTGTAGCCTTACTTGTTCCAGTCTGCTTTGTTGTTGCAAAGATGGTTAATGCTGGAACTAAAAACCGCTTTTCATGGGCTGAACTTCCTGTACCATGGTTTATCTTCGGCTTTTTAGCTACTAGTGCAATTAACAGCTTTGGAATTATTCCAACCTCTGTAACTGATTTTCTTGTCATCTGCGCATATTTCCTCATTGCTATGTCAATGGGTGGACTCGGTTTAAATGTCCACTTGCCATCGTTCGGAAAAATGGGTGGAAAACCTTTTGCTGCAGCGTTAATCGGTTCTGTTTTTCTTTCAGCATTTGGTCTAGCTTTAGTACTTTTGTTTCATTTAGCAGGTTAAGATGTCCTCGTCACCCCGATTTATGATACAATAGCAAACACGAGGTGACTATTTCATGACGAAAGCAATTTGGACTTGCCGAGCGTTCTTACTCGGATACTTTCTTTTTCTGCATTTCACTGCAGATACTTACACTTTTCTAATTTTAAATGTCGGGCTTGCTTATATACCTTTCGAAATAGCAGTATTTCTCACAAAAAAACCTCGCGTCTGGTGGATTTTTTGGCCATTAGGGATTGTTTGGCTAGTATTTTTCCCAAATGCACCGTATCTTTTAACTGATTTACTTCATTTACAACGTTTAGAAATTTACGGAGCAGAAGGAATACTTTCAACAGCGCCTTGGTTATGGCGACATTTCACTTATATTATCGTCGGTGTGTTCTTTGGATTATTTATTGGATTTTGGTCTTTCGCAAAGATGCTTGCTGAAATAAGAAGACGATTTAATTGGACTAGTTTACTAAGTTATCAATTACTTTTGATTGGGTTAATTTTATTATCTAGTTATGCGATATACATCGGACGGTTCTCTCGCTTACACTCCATCCATTTACTTACGCAACCAATTGATTCATTACAAATTATGTTTAGTGTTTTTCACTGGCCATTTTGGAATTTTGTATTTTACTTTTCGATTATCCAATATGTAATTTATACGCTATTTAGCAGGTTTTCTAGCTCACTAAAAAACTAAAAACGTTTGTATTTTAGGAAAATTAATTTTCTTAAATACAAACGTTTTTTTAATTGATATTGAGTTTACTTCGCTCGGTCGAAAAACCTTGAGGATAACGCCGCTTCAATTTCTCGATATTTGATTCTGCCACTGTTTCCATACTTATATCTGCCCATTTAGCAATTTGTGATACGTACCATAGGACATCTCCTAGCTCTTTTGTTAGGGACTCCTTATCTAAATCATGTCCATGAAAAGCATATTTCTTAATCAAATCGGCAACTTCACCGGCCTCGCCAGTAATACCAAGCCCGTAATTTGTTAACGCCTGTTCGTGTGTTGCAGCAGTTCTATTTGCTAAAATTTGATACTCTTTAAAATCCATATGTTTTCCTCCTTGCTTCTCTCACTTTCTTACTATAACAGATAAATTTTTTCCTTTGCAGTCTTGACTATTTCCAACTTATGCGAACTGGTGCTCTATCAATGCTTTTCATCTTTAAAAATTTTTTATCTTTAAAGTCTTATTTTTTTCAGATAATTCCTATATAATAGAGATAAGATTTCTGAAAGGAGTTTTCAAATGAAACTAGCTGGCTTAGTGTTACTTCTGATTGGTTTGATTGGTTTTGGCTTTTCGTTTAGCATTACTGGACTTATTGGTTTTGGTGTATGTATCATTTCTATTATCTTAGTTATAGCAGGAATTTTTACAATGGTCCGTTCCAAAAAACGCCGTAAACGTTCTTATTCCTATTAAAATAAAAAGCTGCTCTATCACAATCTGTGGTAAAGTAGCTTTTTTCTATTTTTCCGGCCAAGTTCTCATACGATTTTCTGCTAATTTCATTCGAACAAGTTCCTCACCATTCGCTCCCATACTTTCTGCAATTTGAAGGGCATAGATAATTACATCAGCTACTTCTTTTAAAAGTTCTTCACGATTTTCTTTTAGCGCTGTTTCATCTGTTTTCCACTGAAAGCATTCAAGTAATTCTGCTGCTTCAAGTGACAACGAAATTGCTAAATCTTTTGGATGATTGTATTGATCTAGCCAATCACGTTCTTTTAGAAAAGCAGTAATTTCATCTTGTAGTTGTCTCACTATTTTAGCTCCTTTAGAAGAATTTATTTGTGAAAAATATTGCAAAATCTTATAAAAAAATGAGCATCAAGCCGCCTTTTTATAAGGAGACTTGCTACTCATTAAATTACGCGTTTAATGAAACTGCTTCTTCAATTTTGTTTGGTGGAATAAATCCGTTTAAACGGTGGATTTCTTCGCCACCTTTATATAGTACAAGTGTTGGTGTTTGTTGTACATCACGATCAAAAAAGAAATTTTCGCCCATTTCTTCTAATTTTACTTTTAATACTTTCACTTTGCCTGCGATTTCAGAGTTTTTGAATTCAGCAAAAGAAAGATCAAGCATTTTACAATTAGGACAATTATCTTTCCAGTAATCTACATATACTAATTCTTCCCCATTAATATGAGCTTGGAACTCTTCCGGTGATTTAATTTCAATACTTGTCATTTGATTTCACTCCTTAATACTAAAATTTTCTTGACCCAATTGTCTATATCAGCCACATCTTGTTCTGTGTGTGGCATTTGTTCTATTTTTAAAGTTGGGTAGCTTGTGCCGAAGTATTTTGCCATTCGGTCGACAGCTCCGCAATAAAACTCCATACCCCATTGTGTTTCCCCAGTGCCAAAAATGGCTACATTCTTGGGCTTAACGGCTAGTTCCGCGATAAAATCTTTCATATCCGGCGGTGTTCTTCCGTAGTCGACTGTCCATGCCCCCAACATGTACAAGTCAAAATCCTCATCTAGCGGATACATGGCTAAAGGAGATACACGAAAGGACACAACCTCATGCCCTTCGTTTATTAATATCTCTTCAATTTCATCAGCCACCATTTTCGTATTACCGCTCAGAGAATCATAGGCTAACAAAATCCTCATAAATCGTCGAATCCATTATCCATATTCGTTTTTTTATAGCTTGAATTGCGCATTTCGAAAAAGTCGGTTTTTGTTTCTGTAAAGTTATCTGCGTAGGCTTTAATCCATGTCATTGTATTATCACTGTGTCCAGGATAAAGTTCAGGAATACCAAGCATTCCGAGCATTTTGTTGGCCCGATATTTCACATAATCAACCATTTCTTCCACATCAATACCTTCAATACCTTGCAACACTTCTTCAGACCATTCTGTTTCAAGTTCAACAGCGTGACGGAAAGCTTCATGTGTATATTCCACTAGCTCATCTGTTTGTAATTCTGGATTTTCCCCAAGGATTGCCCGGATTACTTCTGAAATAAACTTCGAGTGAGCTAGTTCATCACGATTGATAAAGCTAATGATTTTCCCTGTTCCAGTCATTTTATTTTGACGAACAAGATTGTAGAAGTAAGCAAAGCCACTATAGAAATTAATTCCTTCTAAAATAGAAGATTGAATTAATGCTTTTACAAGCGTTTCACCTGTTTTGTTATTCATAAAATCATCATATGCTGTCATGATTGGTTCATTACGTTTAATGATTGTTGGGTGTGTTCTCGCAAGTTCAAAGACGCGATTTTGCTCTTGTAAATTTGTGATAGAAGCAAGTACATACGAGTAACTCTCATTATGAATTACTTCTTGTTGTGCGATAATTGCTGCGTTTGCATGAACTGCTGGGTCGGTAATATATTCCGCAATGTTATAGATAAAGCGTGTTTGCGGAGAATCCAGTGTTGCAAGTAAGCCAATAATCGCATCAAAAGCATATTTTTCTTGTTCGGAAAGAGCAGGATATTGTTTTGCATCGCTCTTCATATCTACTTCATCAGGAATCCAGTAGTTAGTAGAAAGTTCTTTATAAGCACGGTAGAAAGATGGATAAGGGATATCATTCCAATTCAAAATCCCGCTAGTTTCTCCGTTTATGATTGAAGTAGAACGATTAGGAAATAAAGGTTCTAAAATTTTAATACGTGTCAGTTGTTCTTTTTGGTTAGCCATCTAGGCAAGCCCTCCCTTTCTTATTGTGTTATTAATAAAATGTTTTAGAGATTTATCAGCTTGAGCACCATTCGCACTCTTCTACATCGATATCATTGGAACGGACATAGTAAGTTGTTTTAAGCCCTTCATTCCAAGCAGTCATGTGTAGTTCAAGTAGTTTACTTGCTTTAATACCACTTGGTACATAGAAGTTAAAGCTTAGTGATTGGTCTACGTGACGTTGACGACGACCGTTTTGACGTACACTTGCGAATTGGTCAACTTTATAAGCACCTTTTTCGTAGTACGGGTATGTGCTTAGGTTTAAGTCCGGTGCAATTACTGGACGACGGTAATCTTTTTTCTCTTCATAATAGAATGCGCTGTAAATTGGATCAATCGAAGCAGTTGAACCAGCAATTTGAGCAGTACTCATATTTGGCGCAACAGCTACAAGGTAAGCATTACGCAAGCCTTTTTCTGCTACTTCTTTCGCTAATTCTTGCCATTCAGGTGAGTTATAGTTACGACGTGCGAAATATTCTCCTGTATTCCAGTCACTGCCTTTGAAGACTTTGTAAGCACCTTTTTCTTGTGCTAGTTTATTACTTGCGCGAATAGCTAAATAGTTAATTTGTTCGTATAATTCATCGGCATATTTCTCAGCTTCTTCTGAGTCCCATGCGATATTTTTAAGAGCAAGCAGATGATGCCAACCGAATGTTCCAAGCCCAATCGAACGGTATTTTTGGTTCGTAATGGTTGCTTGTGGTACTGGCAGTTCGTTTAAGTCAATAACATTATCTAGCATTCGTACTTCTACTTCGATTAAACGTTCTAAAGTACCTTCTTCTTCCGCCACAACGGCACGACCTAAGTTTACAGAGGATAAGTTACATACAACAAAATCTCCCGCTTGTTTTGTAATAACGATTTGATCTCCAGAAATAATTTCTTGAATCATTTTTGTTGGGCTCATGTTTTGCATGATTTCTGTACATAAGTTACTAGAATACACCATGCCTTCATGTTTATTAGGGTTCATTCTGTTTACTTCATCACGGTAGAACATGAATGGATTCCCTGTTTCTAATTGACTCATCATAACACGTTTCATGATATCAATTGCTTTAACAATTTTTTTACTGATTGTTTCATCAGCTACTAATTCGTCATATTTTTCGCGGAAAGTACCTTCGCCTTTTGATTCATCGTAGAAATCTTGCAGGTACCAGCCTTTTTTCGCTTTTACTTCATGTGGGTCGAACAAATACCACTCGCCGCGACGTTCTACAGCTTCCATGAAAATATCCGGAATACAAACTGCTGTGAACACATCATGGGCACGTAAACGTTGATCTCCATTGTTTAAACGTAAATCAAGGAAAGATTCGATATCTTTATGAAAAACGTCTAAATAAACAGCAATCGCACCTTTACGTTGACCTAGTTGGTCTACACTCACCGCGGTATTGTTTAATTGCTTAATCCAAGGAATAACGCCACCACTTGCGCCTTTTACGCCGCGGATAGCTGCTCCTGTTGACCGAACATAACCAAGATATGCTCCAACACCGCCGCCGTGCTTAGAAACGCGAGCAACATCGGTGTTGCTGTCATAAATACCTTGCAAGCTATCATCTACTGTATCAATGAAACAACTAGATAATTGCCCACCAACTTTTCCAGCATTTGCAAGAGTTGGAGTTGCAACAGTCATATATAAATTGCTTAGCGCCCAGTAAGCTTCTTCAACTAACTTCATACGCTTTTCTTTTGGTTCGTTTTGCATTAAATAAAGGGCGATAGTTAACCAGCGCTCTTGTGGCAACTCGTACACATTACGTTCAGAGTCAGTTGCTAAATAACGTGTCGCAAGTAAATACAAACCATTATAAGTAAATAATTTATCTTTTTCAGGGTCAATTAATTTCCCTGCTGCAATCAAATCTTCTTTAGAATAATTTTTTAAAATATTACCAGAATAAATACCACGTTCGCCTAAACTTTCTTGAAGTCCAACATACGAACCATATTTATCATCATCATTATAGAAACGATTTTTACTTGCTTTTTTATATAATTTGTTTAAATAAAGGCGTGCCGCGAAATGTTCCCATTCAGGAATATGAATATCTGTACGAGCTTCAGCTTCCCTAATTAAATAATCGACTAATTCGTCAGCCGCGTAATCTTCCTTCTTCTCTACAAAATTAAAAACCTTACGTTTGTAATCTTCTAAATCAAGTTTTGGAAATTCTTCATGGATTTTCTCTAAATATCCATCCAATCGGCTTTTGTCAAAAGGTAGCTTTCTGTTTCCCCCGTCTTTCACTATGTAAGTTGTCATTTGCAATCCCCATTTCATCCTTTTTTCCTCGTTGTAAAAATATCTGATTCATTTTGCGCTTTTCATTCGTCCGCTGAACTATTTGTGGTCGTTCCATGGAGCAAAAAAATTAACTTTTAAAGGAGCAAATTCCCCTCAATAAAAGTTAAAAGGCGATGAAGCAATATTTCGCTTTCGATACTATATATAGTATAACTTTTTCATTGTGAATGCAAGATATAGTGCTTTGATTTTATCAACGAAATCTCCAAAACGACGATTACACCAAGGTTTTTAGCAAATAAAAAAATTTTCTAAGTAAATTCATGTGTTTCCTTGCACATTAAGCCACTAGAAACACCACAACTTATAGTGCCTATTTTTCTCATCATTTCTACATTTAGTAGATTAAAATACAGTTTTTTATAACTTCACAATCTTATGGTGCATTTTTATTATCATTCTGACAAAATTGTAAGGTTATAAGATGATATTGTTAGTTAACAAACAGGATATTTTTCTGCATTCATTGTAAACTTAATGTAATAAAGAAAAGGAAGGATGAAGGAGAAATGTTTACTAAAAAAAGAGTTTTGATGGTGTTAGCAACAGTTCTTCTAGCTGTTTGTGCTATTTGGGAGTATGCGATGCCAACCGATGCCGCAGTAAAATCCTACTACCTTAAAGTGGAAGACAATGGAAAAGCGGTAACAAAGAATCAATTTAAAGGTTACAAATACGTTTCTAAAGTCTATGATGATAAAGGAAAACAAAAAAATATTACTTTCTATTCTGAAAAACAACTAACTAAAAACAACCAATTTAAAGTATTAATTGGTGAAAACAAAATGGTTGTTAATTACAAAAAAATAAAAAATGTCCCAGACAAAATTAAATATTTAGCAGAACAATAAAAATGCGTTGCTATAGTCTTACAAAAAGGCTAAGCAACGCATTTTTTCTTTTATTTATTAAGTGTAACAATATGGAGGAAGACACGATTGAACTCATCTTCTATAGAAAAAACAGGCTTGAAAATTCAAGCCTGTTTTTTTAACTTATTCGGATAATTTCTTTTTAGCGTCGCCCGTTTTATCTTCTACTTCGCCTTTAGCTTTTTGAGCTTTACCTTCTACTTGTTTGCCTTTATCATCTGTTGCTTTACCGAACTTGTCTTTTGCGTCACCTACTACTTTGTCTTTAAGTCCTTTTGCTTTGTCTTTCATACCTTTATCTTCGCTCATTGATATTGCCTCCTAATTAGAATTTATTTTCTAATGAAGAATCTTTATCTCCATAGTAGTCTTTTCCACAATATAGGAAGCTAAAACATCTTTTTTAAATAGAATGGATCGTTCGATTTGTCTCAGCCGCTTCAAATATGGCTTCAATCAATTTTAAAACTTGATAAACTTCTTCATTTTGAACGATAGGTTCACTCGTATTATTTAATACATCGACAAAATTATTATAGAAAGAAGGAGCTAATTTGGCAGGTGCCGGAAGTGATAATGTATTCGTAGCTTCTTCACTTGGTGGTGCCATTGTTTTTGTTAGACCTTGACCAGCCTTAATTGGTGTTGGCTCAGATGTTTTAGCAAGGGCAGTTGGTTGGACGATTTCCCCGCTTAAATCCCAATCATGGATAATGCCAGTTCCTCCTGTCCCTTTCACATACCAGCGAGGAAGTTTAATAAAGTTCGTTGTTCCTACTTCGATTTGTGCAGTGATGCCATTTTCAAAAGTAATGAATGTTACAAAGCCGTCGTCAACTTCATCTCCAAGCGCATAGCTTAAATTAGCAGATACGGACTTCACATTACTATCCACTAGGAATAACAATTGGTCAAGTAAGTGTACACCCCAATCAAGTACCATGCCACCACCGTGCGCTTTCAAATGTCGCCAATCTCCAGGAATACCATTTGCCCCGTGGACACGTGATTCTAGATGGAATATTTCGCCAATCGTTTTTTGTTCGAACATTTCTTTAATAATAAGGAAATCTTCGTCCCAACGTCTATTTTGATGAACCATAAAATGTTTATTTACTTTTTTTGCTACATCCATAATTGCTAGCAAATCTTCACTTGTCATTGTCACTGGTTTTTCGCAAACGACGTGCTTACCAGCCTCGAGTGCGCTAATAGCCAAGTCTTTATGACTATCATTCGGCGTCGCAATAAGAACAGCATCTACTTTTTCGTCTGCTAAAACGGCTTCAAAACTTTCATAGATTGTTAAGCCTTTTTGAGCAGCGGCTTCACGTTTTTCTGCTAGAATGTCGAATACACCATGAACTTCCAAATTATCAGCAGCCGATGCAAGTGTTACATGATAGCTTCCCATTCCGCCGTAACCAACAATTACTAATTGATATTTTTTCATCCTAAGACATCCTTTCTTATTGTTAAGCCCACCACATATCTAGTGGTTTATCTTTAATTAAGATTGATTGTAGGTTTGTAACAGCTCGGTCGAATCCTTCATCAATCGACATTAATGGGTCCTCGTGTTCGATGCTGACTACATAATCATACCCATATGTTCTAAGTGCGCTCATAATATCCGACCACTCTGTCAAACTATGACCACAACCAACCGAACGGAATGTCCAACTTCTTGTTTGAACGTCACCATATGGTTGCATATCAGTTAAGCCGTACATATTGATATTATCTTGATCTAAATACGTATCTTTAGCGTGGAAATGATGAATTGCTCCAGCTTTCCCTAAGATTTTAATAGCGCCAACTGGGTCAATTCCTTGCCACCACAAATGACTTGGATCTAAATTAACGCCGATAGCGTCATTTGTTTCTTCCCGCAGTTTTAAAATGGTATATGGTGTATGGCATAAGAAACCACCGTGCAATTCAATACCAATTTTAACACCAGAAGCCGCTGCAAGTTCGCCAATTTCTTTCCAGTAAGGAATTAATTTTGTTTCCCATTGCCATGTTTTAATATCGCTATAAACAGTTGGCCAAGGAATTACCGGCCAGTTTGGCGCTTTGGCATCGTCACTATCACCAGCAGTTCCAGAAAATGTATTAACAACCGGAACGTTCATTAAAGAAGCTAGTTTGATTGATTTACGCAAAATTTCATCAGATGCTGTTGCTTCTTCCTTATTAGGAGAAATCGGGTTATCATGGCAACTAAAAGCACTAATTGTTAATCCTCGACTAGTAAATTTTTCTAAGTATTCTTTGCGAGCTGCTTCACTCGCTAAAAGTTCGTCGGTTGGACAGTGATGATTTCCAGGGTTCCCACCAGTCCCGATTTCGACAGCATCAAGTCCCGCCGCTTTTACTTTATCTAACATTTCATCTAATGATAAATTTGCAAATAATGGTGTAAATACGCCTAATTTCATTTTTATTTCCTCCCTATGTTTTCAAGTGGTTGATGATTTCCGTATGCCGGATAATTTTTTCGACCTTCTGCACACCAATGTACACCATTAATAATGACTTGTTGTATATCCGGATGGTGGTATGTTGGATAGGATTCATGGCCTGGTTGGAAATAGAAAATCCGTCCATTGCCTCTTTTATATGTGATACCACTTCGGAATACTTCTCCCCCTTCAAACCAGCCTAAGAAAATGAGTTCATCTGGTGCTGGTATATCAAAATGCTCACCATACATTTCTTCTTCATCTAATTCAATAAATTCGCCAATACCTTTTGCGATTGGATGTGTCGGGTCTACTACCCAAAGACGCTCCCTTTCATTTGCTTCACGCCATTTTAAATCACAACTCGTGCCCATTAAGCGCATAAAGATTTTTGACATATGTCCAGAATGAAGTACGATAAGCCCCATACCTTCTAAAACACGTTTTTGCACACGGTCGACAACTTTATCTTCTACTCGGTCGTGCCCCATGTGTCCCCACCAAATCAGTACGTCCGTATTCGCTAGTACTTCTTCCGTAAGTCCATGTTCCGGCTCTTCTAAAGTAGCCGTTCCTGCGTCTATTCCTGCTTTTTTTAGGAAGCTAGCAATTTGCCCATGAATTCCATCTGGATAAATGGCTAGCACTGCATCATCTTCTTTTTCGTGTAAAAATTCGTTCCACACTGTTACACGTGTCATATTATTTCTCCTCCAATACATTCGCTAAATACGTATAGCCTTTAGCAACACTTGTTAGCGGATCTTGCGTAAATGCTTCTTGTTCAATAATTAGCCATTTTGTTCCTGATTCAAGAGCTGTTTTCACGAAACCTGGAACATCAAGAACTCCTTCACCAATAATGGTACTTTCTTTGTTCATTTTCGATTTATCTTTAATATGAATAAGAGGTACACGGTTACGATATTTTTCAATAAAAGGGATAACTCCTACACCAGCATACTCTATCCAGTAAGTATCTAATTCAGCAACCATTTCCGGTACATTTTTGAGGAGGTCGTCCAAAATAATTTCACCATCTAATTTATCTAATTCGTGGGCATGATTATGATAACCAAAATGCATCCCAGTTTGTCGGATAGTTTTTGTAATTTTGCGAAGCTCTTCACCGAATTCTAGCCAGCCTTCCTTCGTTTTAAAATCTGCATACGGACAGATAATGTATTTATTACCTAATTCGCGTTCGAACAGAATTACCTTGTCTAAATCTGCTTCAAGCTGTTCTTTACTAATATGTGATCCAGCTACTTCTAGTCCCAGTCCGGCTAATTTCGCTTTAATTTCACTGGCAGATTTGCCGTAATAGCCGGCGAATTCCACACCGTCATAACCCATTTTCGCCACTTTTTCTAGCGTTCCAAAGAAGTCATCTTCGCAAGCTTCCTTAACACTCCATAACTGTAATGCAATTTTTGCTTTCATAAAGGCACTTCCTCCTTAATTAAAATAGACTGGTTGTCCTGTTTTCGATGATTCATAAATAGCTTCTAAGATTTGTGTTACAACAAGTGCTTGTTCTGGTTTTACAACAGGCTCTGTATTTTTTTCAATTGCTTCTAACCATTGTTCTGCTTCAATTAATGCAGGGTCATCGCCAGTTCCATCATAAAAATCAACGCCGCCTGCTTCTAATTGAATTTTCTTTTCGTACATTTGGCTGTGTGCTTCGCCATTAATTCGTAAACCGTCTTCCATATCCGCGCCGCCTTCTGTTCCTGATAGCGACGTTCTCGCTTCACCAACATCAAGTGTGTTAAGCGCCCAACTTGCTTCTAATACAATTGTCGCTCCATTTTCCATTGTGATAAAACCAAAAGCAGAATCTTCTACTGTAAATTTACTTGGATCCCATGAGCCCCATGCATTTGCTGCATTTTCTTTTTTTGCAAGTTTATGATAACTGTTTCCTACGACATATTTCGGTTTATAATTGTCCATCATCCAAAGCGTCAAATCAAGTGCATGCGTTCCAATATCAATAAGTGGTCCGCCACCTTGGGCTTCTTCATCTAAAAACACACCCCAAGTTGGTACAGCTCGGCGACGAATCGCTTTTGCTTTTGCAAAATAGATATCGCCTAATTCGCCGTTCTCGCACACTTGATGTAAGTAATCCGAGTCTTTGCGGAATCTATTTTGGTAACCAATAGTTAGCTTTTTTCCTGTACGTTTTGCAGCTTCAATCATACTTTTCGCTTCTGCTGTAGTTTTCGCCATGGGTTTTTCGCACATGACGTGTTTTCCTGCTTCCATTGCTGCAATAGAAATCTCCGCATGGGAAATATTTGGTGTACAAACATGGATGACATCAATGGATTTATCTTGAAGCAATTCTATATAGTTTGTGTATACGCTTGCATTTTCACTGCCAAATTCTTTTGCTGCTACTTTCGCTTTTTCTAAAACGATATCGCAAAAAGCAACCATTTCTGCTTTCTCAGCTTTTAATAAACTTGGCATATGCTTCCCGTTTGCAATGCCTCCACAACCAATAATCCCAACTTTTAATGTCATAATAAAAAACCTCCAATAGTTTTGATAGTTACATCATACAAAACTACTCGAGGTAAATCTTCCTAATTTATTGCTTAATTATTCCCGTATATTGTCTTTCTATATTTTAATGGTGCGATACCCATTGCTCGTTTGAAGGCATGATGGAAGGTTTTCACGCTACTAAACCCAGCTAATTCGGCCACTTCTGTTACAGGGAATGCCTCATTTAACAGCATCCATTTCGCTTTATTTAAACGGTAATCATTTAAAAAAGTCACAAATGTCATGCCTGTATTTCGTTTAAAGAATTTCGTGAAGTAATACGTACTAAATCCAGTATAATCTGCTACTTCTTGTAGACTAACCGGTTCTTGATAATGCTTTTCTACATAGGAAAAAATTTGATCTAGCTTTTGAAGTGTTTCTTTTGATTTAAGCACAGCTTGTTCAGAAATCACACTATCAGGTTGCGTTTTTTTCTGCGGTATTTCGCGATAAATTAAACCGATAATCGCTAGCAAATCTGCTTTAAGAATATAATGTTTGCCAGGTAAATCATTGCTTGATTCTAAATGGATATTTGTAATAAGTGATTGCATCTTCGCAGTCGTTTCTTCAGACCAATCTCGACTTAAACGAGCCATCTCCGTGAGCATTTCTCGAAGCGAGTCATTTTGTCCATCCATTTGCATTTCTTCTTGAAATAGGCTTAAATCAAATTGAATAACGATACGTTCACTATTTGGTGAAGCTAAAAAATAATGGACATCTCCGCCATTAATAATTTGAATTTCGCCTTCATGAAGTTGAATCGGCATGTCATTTACGCCAAGGTTAAGACTGCCTTTTAATGCATAAATAATCTCGATTTCTTTATGCCAATGAGGATAAACAAGGACTCCTCCTTCGTTGATAAAAGAACGAAATGGGAAAGCTTTATTTAATTCTGGGATTTCCAAGTATTCACTCATAGTGGAACTCCTTTTTTTCTTTCATTTTAGCATAAAAAAGAAGACAGCCGTTAGACTATCTTCCTTTATTTATAAAATTAATGATTCGTATGGAATTTCATTGAATAGTTTTTCTACATTAATAATCAAAGGAATTTTAGTATTTAATAGATAACCTTCTTTTTTTAGTTCGCTAAGTGTCAGACTAAGATATTCTCTTGTGATTCCCATAAACTTAGATAAAAATGTAGTAGATAATTCTTGCGGAATTTGAATATTATCACCGTTTGAAATACCATATTCATAGCCAATTGCAGCAATCACATGCTTAACACGGTCTTTAACTTTTAGCGTATTCAATAAGCAGCGACGTTGCAATATCATAATTTCTTTTTTAGACTGATACAACATAAATTCTTCAATACTTACATGTTTCTCTACCATAAAAATAAAAAAATCTCTATCAACTGCAGTAATAACACTAGAACTAGGCGATAATAATTTTGCGCTAATATTACGTTTTAAATCTGGGGACATAAAAGATGAAAAATTGCATACATCACCATGCTTCAATAATTGATCATAGCCTATATAATCATCTATTTGTGTTCCTTTCATAACAATCCCTTTTTCAACAAAATAGATTCCTGTTACAAAATCAACATCAAACAGCTCATTTTTAGAAAGCTTAATACTCATACTATGTTTAGCAAAATCTCCAGACTTCTTACAAAAATGAAGTGGATTGGTCAAAATTTCATGTTGTCTTTTTTCTAATGTGTTCATTGCAAATTCCTCCTCTAAAGTATAATATCACAGAATGAAAACACTCTAGAGAAGGTATAAATCAAATAAAATAACATTATTAGCATAAAACAAGATTTTTTTCACTATTATATAGTTAAAACCAACATTTTTTAGGTATAAAATAGCTAAATAAGTACTTTTTGTGACATTTTTTATCACGTTTTTTTAGATACTTTTTTAATTTTTCCACCTTTTACAGCAATAAAATCAATAAATATTAAGTTTTATAAGTTATAACGCATCCATTTTTTTAATTATCCATGGCTTATGACTATCATCTAAAATTCCATCTTTTCTTAATTTCAATACGATAATATTTGTATATTCTCTTGTAGTATTTGCATATTGAGCTAAAATAGAATTATTAATTTCATCTGGTAAAATATATTCTTTATCTTTCGTTACTCTTCCCATATATAAACCAACTTCTTTAAGACAAGCTCTAATACGAAGTTCTTTTTTCATAAAAGTACGTTTACTAGCTTTAAAATAAACTTTTCTTGTGTATAGTAAGTTCGACAATAAGAAATTAGCTTTTTGATTAGTTTCGTCTAACACTCGCCCAACAAAATCAGGATCAAGCACCCAGCAACGAACTTGAGTTAAACAGCGTAAAAAAGCATCTTCCGGTTCTTCTTGGATTAATGGAATTAAATTAATAGCAACCTCACTACTAACAAAACTAATAATTCCAAAGTCGCCATATTCATTTTTGAGGCAATAAGCAAAATAACCACTTTCCACTAGATAAATCTTGAAGTTTTTGTTATCATTCATTTTGATTTCTTTCCCTCTTGGAAAAATTTCTTGGTAACAATGTTCATGAAAATCTATATCTTTTTTTAGTAATTGGAGTAGGGCTTTAGTTGTCGTATCTTTGAAAATTTCTTCATCTGAATGCATGTTCTAACATCCTCTCTATATTAATTACAAAAAAACTGCAGACTAGATGCTTCTGCAAGTTCTTTTTTAGTTGAAATATGGGTTTGTTTTCTTTTCATGTCCGATAGTAGTTGCATCTCCGTGTCCTGAATAAGCTGCTAAATCATCTGGTAGTATAAATAATTGTGTTTTAATACTATTAATTAATGTATCAAAATCTCCTGTATATAAATCAGTTCGACCAATGCTTCCTTTAAAGAGCGCATCACCTACTACTACAAAATCATCAAAAATAAAACTTACACTGCCGATTGAATGGCCTGGTGTCGGAACTACTTTAAAGCGAAAACCTTCTATATTATACTCACCCAATGTAAACTCGTATTCAGCAGGCTCTGCAATAATTGCTTTTCCAGCGATTTGCGCAGATAGGTTTAAATCTGGATTGGAAAGCCATTCTTGTTCTAAGGGGCTAACATATACCGGGATTTGATAAGTCGAGCGAATTTCTTCTAAAGCGCCAATATGATCATAGTGACAATGCGTTAGTAAAACAGCAATCGGTTTCACTCCTAGACTAGCAATTTCCGCTTCAATTTTATTAGCTTCTTCGCCCGGATCAACAATTAATGCTAAATTATCTTGATAAATGATATAACAATTTTCTTGGATTATTCCTGTCATAATTCGTTTGATTTTTGTCATTTCACTTCCGCCTTTCTTCACAATCATCATTATACCGAAAAAGTGGCTTTACTTCCATCAATATTCCTTGTTTGTATTCACTTCCGAGATATACTACAATGAAGAAAGAAGTTTAAAAGGAGGAAGAAAAAATGACTGCAAAAATGTTACATACGTGTATCCGCGTAAAAAATCTAACTGAATCCATTGCTTTTTATGAAAAAGCATTAGGGTTAAAAGAAGTTCGTCGTAAAGATTTCCCTGATTTCGAATTCACTTTAGTTTATATGGCGTTTGAAGAAGGCGGTTTTGAACTAGAATTAACATACAACTATGACCAAAAAGAAGCTTACGACTTAGGAAACGGTTATGGCCATTTAGCTGTTGGCGTTCCTGATGTACGTGCTTTACTTGAGGAACATAAAGAAGCTGGTTACACCGTTACAGACTTAAAAGGACTTCCAGGTGAAGATCCATTCTATTACTTCTTAACAGATCCAGATGGTTATAAAACAGAAATCATTCAAGATGGCGCTTTATAATTAGAAAGAGAACTGGAGACTTCTAATGATAAAATATTTCATAATTATTTTAATTGCATTAGCCATCAATGGGATTAGTTTTCTATTCCATAATGATGTAGCTAATCTTATCGCTGTTATCATTACAGCAGTATTGCTCGTTTATTTAATGGTAGATTTAACCAAAATGTATCGACGCAAATGAAAAAGGGCCAGCAAAATCTATTAGATTCTGCTGGCCCTTTTTATTATTGAATGACTAGGTTACTTGCGACTTGTTTTGACTCTTTCATCAGATTTTCGATAATATCACTTGTGGAACGAATTTCAGTTAACATTCCGCAAATTTGTCCAGCCATGACGGAACCATTTTCGACATCACCTTCATGGACTGCTTTTCTAAGGGAGCCAAGTGTTAATTCTTCTAATTTATCTCTAGAAGCATTTTCGTTTTCTAGTTCTACATATTTTTGAATCATTGGGTTTTTAATACTTCTAACTGGCGCACCATTTCGGCGGCCTGTTACAGTTGTGCTCGTATCCGTTGCGTCAAGTACCGCTTGCTTAAAGCTAGCTGGAACCGGGCATTCCTCAGCAACAAGGAAAAGTGTGCCGATTTGGACACCACTTGCGCCTAACGCATAAACTGCAGCCATTCCGTGACCATCTGCAATTCCGCCTGCTGCAATGACAGGGATATTTACTGCTGAAACGACTTGACGAACGAGTGCCATTGTTGTAGTTTCTCCAACATGTCCCCCTGCTTCTGTACCCTCTGCAACAACTGCATCTACACCGATTTCTTCCATTTTTTGTGCAATTTTTACAGATGGGATAACAGCGATAACTTTAATTCCAGCTGCTTTAAATTTTTCCATAAATGGTTTAGGTGTTCCTGCCCCAGTTGTAACAACTCGCACATCTTCTTCAATAATGACATCTACAAGTTCTGGACAATTTGGCATCATCAACATGATATTTACAGCGAACGGTTTCGTTGTTTTTTCTTTACAAAGACGAATTTGTTCTCGTAATGTGTCTGCTGACATTCCACCTGATGCGATAATTCCTAGCCCACCTGCATTTGATACCGCCGAAGCTAATTCATATGTGGCAATTTGTGCCATTGCCCCTTGTAAAATTGGATATTTGATTTGTAGCATTTCAGTTAAACTCATTTTCTTTTCTCCTCTCTATTTTTACGCTAATTCTTTAGTTGGTTGTTTTTTCTCACGTAATTTATAAACAATATTAATACAAAGTCCTACAGCAGCAAGGGCGATAGCTATATAGAAAGCTTGTGTGAAGTCGCCACCGTTTTGACCGGCGATTTGCGCTGCCATTTTTGGAGCAAAGAAGGCAGCTGTAGAATAACCAATGAAGACGATTCCGTAGTTGACGCCTTGATTTTTCGGACCGTAATTTTCCATAACAATAGATGGAAAAACACCCATTGTACCACCAAAACAAAGTCCAAGTCCGATGATTCCAATAACAAAACCTACAACAGACTGAAGAGTTGCAAGTGCGAATAAAGATAGAGCAATTACTGTATAAATAATCATTAAAGTATTAGATCTACCCAGACGGTCAGATACAGCACCCCAAACTACTCGACCTAAACAGTTGCTTAGTGAATAAATACTAACGTAAGCAGCAGCCGATGCAGCCGTTAAGCCAAACATATTTTGACCAATTAAAGATGCATTAGAAGCAATCATCAAGCCTGAAAACGCACCAATACCTAGCATTAAAAGAATCAGATAAAAAGTAACTGTTCGAACCATTCCCGTCCAAGGTACATTTACCATGCCAGCTGCATTTCCAGCAGGTGGCGTCCAACCTTTTGGTGCATAACCAGCTGGTGCAACGCGAATAAGGAAACTACATCCAATGACAACTGCGATATAAACAGCTCCCATAATTTTAAATGCTGTCATTACGTTATATGTTTCAATTAAGTGGTTCGCAATCGGTGCAGCAATAATTGTCGCTCCACCCATCCCAGCAGTAATAAGTCCAGAAGCAAGACCACGTTTATCTGGGAAAAGTCGAATCGTGTTGCTCAGACATCCTGAATATGCAAAGCCTTGTCCAAGCCCAGCAAGGACACCATAAGATAAGTAAAGCATTGTGGTCGAGGTAGCAAAGCCTGTTAGCGCAAAACCAAGCCCGAACAGTATACCTCCAATTAAAATGGCCCATTTTGCTTTCCCTTTATCCGTTAAAATCCCACCTAAAATAGTTGGAATCGGCCCAATCGCCGCATTAATTGTAAATGCCATCATAACTTGTGGAATTGTCCAGCCATGAGCAGCACTAAGCGGTCCAGCAAATACACTAAATGCGTATACTGCCCCAGTACAAAGTAGAACGCCAACAGAACCAATTAAGACTCCCCAACGGTTTATTTCTTTTGTCATATAGATACTCCCTCTCTTGTTTGTTTTTCAATAATAGCTTTTAAACCGCCCCATTGTTTGCTAAACATACCGCTATCCATTACTTTTAAATCACTTGCAATAACGGGTTCGAATTCCATTTGTCCAAGAATATCTTTTTCCAAATCAACTCCTGGTGCGATTTCTGTTAGAACCATTTTGCCATTTTCTAAACGGAATACAGCTCGCTCTGTCACATAAAGGATGATTTGGTCAGTCGTTGAAGCGTATTCGCCACTAAATGTGATTTGTTGAACTTGTTTGATAAACTTTTTAGCTTTTCCTTCTTGTAAAATCTCTAATTTGCCATCAGCTACACGCGTCTTTAAACCACCTGCTGTAAAAGTTCCAGCAAAAATTAATTTTTTCGCTGATTGAGAAATATTAATAAATCCACCGCAGCCAGCAACTCTTGAGCCAAACTTGCTGACATTCACATTACCTGATTCATCTGTTTGCGCCAAACCAAGTACGGATAAATCAAGTCCACCACCATCGTAAAAATCGAACTGCGAATGATGATCGACAATAGCTTCACTGTTATAAGCATGACCAAAATCTGCTAAACCAGCTGGAACACCGCCAACAGATCCTGCTTCCGTTGTTAGTATTAATTGGTCACTCACGCCTTCTTCCGCTGCAACAGTTGAGACGTTCACTGGAATTCCTACACCTAAATTTAGAATGGTTTGTGGTTCTAGTTCTGCTGCTGAACGACGTGCAATCACTTTACGGTCATCTAACGGAAGTGGTTCAATATCTCCGAGTGGAACTTGAATATGCCCAGAAAATGCTGGGTTGTACTGCGTATTTTCAGTTTGGAAATGATTTTCTGGTTCTGAAATAACAATATGATCAACTAAAATCCCAGGAACGCGGACATCTTTTGGATTAAGCGACCCTTTTTTAGCGACTGATTCTACCTGAGCGATAACAATTCCGCCTGAATTTCGAACTGCCTGCGCGATTGGTAAGACTTCCATATGTAAGCCTTCTTTTTCTAAAGTTAAGTTACCAAATTCATCTGCCACAGTTCCTCGAATGAGCGCAACTTGAATTGGAAAACTTGGATAAAATAGCCATTCTTCGTCGTGAATCGTCAATAGCTCGACTAAGTTATCTGTGGAACTCGCGGACATTTTTGCCCCTTCAATACGTGGATCTACAAATGTTCCCATACCAATTTTTGTAATAACGCCTGGTCGTTTAGCAGCAATTTCCCGGTAAAGTTGCGTAATTACACCTTGTGGTAAATTGTATGCTTCACACTTGTCTTCTTCAATTAATTTCGCCATTTTAGGAGAAGCAATCGCAATCCCGCCAATCCAGCGTTTAATCAATCCTTCATGTCCCCAGTGACTCATTCCTTTTTCCCTGCGATCACCAAGCGCACTAGCATGCATAACTGTCAGATTACGCGGAGCACCTTCTTCTAAAAAACGCTTTTCAACCGCGATAGCCATTTCTTCATTAACACAAGCTAAACCGAAACCACTAAAAGCAACAGTATCGCCATCTTTTATTAATTTTGCTGCTTCACTTGCTTTTATTACTTTTGACAAATTCCTCACTCCTCATTTGTTCAATTATTCACATAAATTTGTAATGATATGCAATTACTTATAAAGCAACTTTCGTGCCAATATTAAAAATGGCTCTATATCAGCTTTCATAAATTTAAGCGTTAGTAATTGTCGCAAGAAAGCGACATAAAAATTAGTACCACTACAAATAACAGTCGCGAAAACGCAACAAAAAAAACCTAATCGCGTATTCCGATTAGGTTTTCTAAATTAATGAAGTGTTTTTAGTTTTCGATATAAGACAGAGCGATGAATCCCAAGCACACTAGCTGCTTTTGTCACGTTTCCATCACTTTCTTCGAGCACTCGCAAAATAAAGTGTTTTTCCACGTCTTGTAAATAATCTTTTAGATGAAGTGATTCTTTTTTCGTTTGCTCTTTAAAATGTAAGTCTAGTGCAAAATCATCTGTTTCCGCAACTGTCACTTCTTTATTTCCAGACATAACAACTAAGCGTTCAATCTGGTTTCTAAGTTCACGTACATTTCCTGGCCAGTTATGAGAAAGTAATTCTTTCGTTTTATCGCCGCTTAACTGAAAATCTTTTTGATACTTTTGATTAAATTTTTGAATGAACTGACGTGCAAGACCAATAATATCTTGCGGTCGCTCTCTGAGTGCTGGAATGTGAACCGGCACTACGTTAATACGATAATATAAATCACGCCTAAACGTTCCTTTTTCAACCATTTCGCCAAGATTTCGATTGGTCGCTGAAATAAGTCTAAAGCGGCGTTTCGTCTCGGTTGTCGAACCAAGCCTTCTTACCTCACCAGTTTCAAGAACTCGGAGCATTTTCGCTTGAAGTTCTAGTGGCATTTCAGAAATTTCATCTAAAAACAATGTACCACCATCAGCTAGTTCAAGCATCCCGGGCTTTTCGATATCAGCACCGGTAAATGAGCCTTTTTCATGTCCGAAAAGCTCAGATTCAAATAGCGCTTTTGGTATCGCCGCACAGTTAATCGAAATAAATGGCCCAGCAGCTTGTTCACTTTTTTCATGAATATAGCGCGACAAAACTTCTTTACCAGTACCAGACTCTCCGTATAATAGAACCTTACTGTCAAACGGAGCTATTTGGTTGCACACCCGAACTATTTGCTTCATCGCGACGCTCTCCGCTACTATCACGGTACCATCATTTTCCTTATAATCTTCAAGAAGAAGTGACTCTTTATTGCCCGAAATTGCCTCCCCTCGCCATGTTTTAAAACTATCTGGTTGCGTTTCATCTGACATAGTAACAACTAGATGGACTGTGCCATCTGGGTAAAGAATTGGGGTAGAAGTCGAACGAATACTAAAACCTTTCTTCGTATTGATAACCTTAGTTTTCTTTTGTTTGGTGCGGATTGCTTCTAGTGTGACAGAATCATTGTACACACCGTCTTCCACTAAATCTCTTACATTACAACGGAGTAATTCTTCGAGCGACATTCCGACAGTAAGTGCAGTGAATTTATTCGAAATTAAAATATTACCGTCTGCATCTGTGACAAAAAGCGTTGTCGGCATGTCCTTGTTTAATTCGCCAAATGACTGTACTCCCAGCAAGTTATCCATTAAGTCAAACATTAAAAGCTCATCCTTTTGGACTAGTTTCCTAGTTATTTGCTCATCATTACACAATCTATTATAACATAAGACATCTACTAGAAGTACTCGTTTTTTTGCGACACGCTAATTTCTATCAGCAACACAAACTCGATTTCGACCTGTTAATTTTGCTTTATACAGAGCGTCATCGGCAGATTTAAACAAACCTTCACTAGTATTAGCACCATCTTTACTACTACTAACTCCAACGGAAATCGTAATTTTCACTAGTTTTCCACTTGGTATAATAAAATCGTGCTCTTCTGTTTCTCTACGAACTTGTTCAGCAAAAAAATTACCTTTTTCAATCGGACAATCTAATAAGACAATGGAAAATTCTTCCCCGCCATTTCTAAAAGCCTCTGAACCATCTGATGTATTTCGTTTTAAAATAATAGCTAATTGTTTCAAAATGGCGTCACCAGCGTCATGGCCATATGTATCGTTAATATTTTTAAAGTAATCAATATCGATTAACATTAATGTTACTTGTCTACTACCAGCATCCATCACATGGTTGATTTTTTCATCAAATTGCCTTACATTCGATAACCGAGTCAGATAATCAAGCGTAGAGTCTTGTTCGTATTTTTGAAATAATTGCTTTGATTTAATCATATTCTTCATTAAACCTGCGGAAACAGCGCCAATTACAAGCGCGATTGATACAAATGTAAACATATTAACCCAGAAGTCTGGCTCTTTTGCTAAAATCAAATGTAAGTTCACGACTACAAAACCGCATGCAATAATATTTAAAATAAAAACGCCCCAAATACTATATTTTTCCAATCGTTTGCTAAAAAGAGCTGTTATGACGCCAATTAACATCATCACTATTCCAGCCATCACTGCTGCCACATTCACTGATATTATAAAGCGTGAAGCTGTAATAATAACTGCAGAAACAATTGCAGGAATTGGACCACCGTAAAACCCTACCATAATAATAGGAATATGACGCAAATCAACAATCACATTATTTGAAATCGGTATCCCAAAAATCATTAGAGCAAATCCAAGTAATCCCGCCCATACGCCTACTCCCATTTTTCTATTTGTCGATAATTCTTTTGTAATTGGTTCTTTATAAACTAATGAAATAATATAAAACCCTGCGAGTAATATCGCTGCATTACTTACCAACTGTTCAACCAAAAAGCATCCCCGCCTTTCACTTTGTTATTCAAATACCCCATTATGCTCACAACTATTCATTCATACTCTTTACACAAAGAAACAACCCCTAAATGCGAAGTTGTTAAAAAATATCTATCTGTTTATTTTCTCATAAAAAATCCGCAAAAGAAAATATTTCTCATGCGGATTTATTTTATTTAATAAGCTGTCCACCCAGCATCTGCTGTAATTACCGTACCGTTAACAAAACTAGCATCATCCGAAGCTAAAAACAGAGCTACTTTAGCAATTTCAGAAGCATCACCAGCTCGAGGGTTTGTTCCCATTCCAATCATAGCTCGTTCTTGCCCAAATTGATCTGGAGCATAAATAGTAGTACCAATATTTGTATTGACAGCTCCAGGCGCTATAGCATTACAACGGATATTTTTATTAGCATACTGGAAGCCAACATTTTTTGTAAAACCAACGACAGCATGTTTAGAAGCTGTATACGCTGCCCCTGCTCTTGAACCAAACAAACCTCCAGCAGATGCAATATTAACGATAACTCCTTGTCCCTTTTCTTCAAAAATATGAAGTGCTTTTCTAGTTGCTCGCATTACTCCAGTTGTATTTATCGCAAACACTTTATCCCATAGCTCATCTGTTAATTCACCGGCCGGAACAAAATTATCCATGATGCCCGCATTGTTTACTAAAATATCTAATGTTCCATATGTCTCAGTAGCTTTGTTAATCATGCTTTCAATATCATCTTGTTTCGTTACATTCGCAACAACCGCAAGTGCTGTACCTTGTTCTTTTTCAATTAAAGCTACTGTTTCTTGTGCCGCCTCTAAATTTAAATCCGCAACAACAACTTTCGCTCCTTCTTTCGCAAAAAGAATGGCAATTTGTTGCCCCATTCCAGAAGCTGCCCCTGTTACCACTGCTACTTTTCCAGTTAATTTCCCCATAAATAACTTCCTCCTTCACTTTTATTACGCTAAGAAAGATAAATATCTATCCTTCTTATTTCAATTATATCCCCGCAGTAAAACGCTTTCAATATGTAAAGAAAGCCTGTTTTGTTGATTAAGCAACACTTTTGCGTTATATGTATAGTAATAGGAAATTTTCTCAGATGGGGGTTTCAAAATGATGGATAGAAGGATTAAAAAAACAAAGCAAGCCTTAAACCAAGCTTTATTTACTCTTCTTGATGAAAAACCTTTTCAACAGATTACTATTACGGATATTGTTACAGTAGCAGATGTTAATCGAGGCACTTTCTATAAACATTACCGTGACAAAGAAGAACTTTTAGATAGTATTATTGATGAAGTGCTGGCTGATTTACAAAAAGCGTATCAAGACCCTTATACACATAAGACGCCTTTTTCCATCCAAACACTTACACCTTCCATGATAAAAATTTTTGATCATGTTTACGGTCATCAAGCTTTTTATACACAAGTTATAAAATCAACAATCCGTCCCAGTTTTCAAAATCAAGTTTGTGATGTTATACGGGAACTTATTTTAAATGACTTTGACTATTCAGCTGATAAATCGAGGATAGAGCCCGTGTTACTTGCGTCTTATCAAGCACATGCGATTTTCGGCATGATTGTTTTTTGGGCAGAAGAAAGTTTTGCTCATTCACCGGCGTTTATGTCAGAGCAACTTCTTCATATTATTCAGGCTAAAAATCCAATCGTATAATTCTTACATATTTGTTATATTATTTTCCTTTTTTGTAACTTGAAACGAGGGCTTCAAAATCCTAGTCTTGCTATAATAAAGACATCTTAGAAAGGTGTGTTGATTATGAATGATCATCGTATTTTAAATGCTTTAAGTTATTTTAGTATCCTCTTTGCGCCAGTTATTGTGCCAGTATTGATTTGGATTTTTGCTAAATCAGAGGATGTTACTCATCATGCTAAAGTTGCATTACTAACTCACATTATCCCGACTATCGCTGGTGTTCTGTGTTTCTCCAGTGTTTTCGTTACAGCTTTGACAAATGGCGGTTTACTTGCAAATGTATCATTTTTCGTTACCGGTAGCTTATTTATATTTACACTAATAGCTATTGTTGGACTGTTTATCTTTAATATTGTTCGAGGTATTCAAATGCTTTTAACGAAAAATGAAGAAGATGCTTGGATTTAAAATGAAAAAAGCTATCCTAAATTTCTTAGGATAGCTTTTTTGCTGTTTTATTTGTTTACTTGCTTGGATTTTCTTAGTAAGAAAAGTCCAAGTGCACTAGCGAATAATCCCGTAATGATTAGATTAGCTAGTGAATTATCTCCTGTTGAAGGAAGACTTTGTACTTTTTTCACTGTAGCTTGTTTTGAAGGGCTTACTGATGGTTTTGTTGGTTTAGTAGGTTTTACTGGTTTGGTAGGGTCGACAACGAGTGGTAATTTATTTTTCTCATATACAAAGGTTACTTTTTGTTCTGTTTCTTTGTATAAACCAACTTTATTTGTAGGGTCTTTTGTTAGTTTATACCCTGAGATAGCTTTTGCCTTCGTTACATATTTCTCACCCACTAAACCGGTATGAATCTCTTGTTCTGCTAATACATTCCCTTTCGTATCAACAAATTCTGCTATTACTTTACCACTTACAACAGTTTTTAAATTTGTTTTGGCTACTTGAAGTGCTTCTTTTTGGTTAAAAGTGATTTTCACATCTACTGGAACGGTGTCTAATTCATAACCCGCGGGTGCTTTTGTTTCAATTAATTGATAATCTCCAGGAGCTAAATCAGTTATTTCCAGTTTACCAGAAGCATCTGTTGTTAGGTTTTCTGTGACGTTATTATCTGCGTCTACTAATTTGAACGTCGCATCTGCAAGAGGTGCATTTGTTTGCCCATCAGTTTTAGTTAACACAACAGATCCAGTAGACATTTTATTCGTTTTAGTCACTTGAACTGCATCTTTTTGGTTAAATTCAATGGTGAATTCAACCGGTGTGGCATCAAGTTCATAACCTGCTGGTGCTTTTGTTTCTACTAGTTGATAGTCACCCGGTGCTAATTGATCAATTTGCAACTGACCATTTGCTTCTGTTACTACCCTATCTTTCAAACTTACCCCAAGTTTTGTTTGTAATTCAAACTCTGCCCCAGCTAAATTACTTTTTGATTTACTATCTAGTTTAGTAAGAACTACACTACCAGTTTTCGCAACATTTTCTTTTGTTACTTTGACTGCAGTCGCTTGGTTAAATTCGATAGTAAATGTAACCGGTGTGGCGTCTAATTCGTAGCCTGTTGGCGCTTTTGTTTCTACAAACTTGTAATCGCCTGGTGCTAAATCAGCTACTTCTATCTCACCACTTGCATTCGTTGTTAAATTATCTTTTACTTTAGTTCCAGTAGCAGTTTGCAGTTCAAACTCCGCATCAGATAACGCAGCTTTTGTTACGCTATCTTCTTTCGTTAGAACTACGCTACCAGCTTTGGCTGTGTTTTCTTTTGTAACAACTACAGCTGCTGTTTGGTTGAACTCCACCGTGAATTTCGTTGGTGTTGCATCAAGTACATAGCCTGTTGGTGCTTTTGTTTCTACAAATTGATAGTCCCCTGGCGCTAAATCAGTCACTTCAATTTTACCATCTGTATCTGTTACTAAGTTTTCGGATACTTTTGTTCCGTCTGCTTTTTGTAATTCAAATTCTGCGCCAGCAATAGCATCTTTTGTTACACTATCTTCTTTTTGCAGAACCGCGCCACCAGTTTGTTCTGTGTTTTCAATTGTAACGCTCGTCGCTGCATCAGCAGTAATCGTGATTTCTTTACCGTCTTTGTATTCATCACTAATTGAATATCCTGTTGGCGCTGCTGTTTCAACTAGCTTATATTTTCCTGATTGAAGTCCGTCCATGACGATTTTTCCTTCTGAATCAGTTGTTGCTTCTTGCCCAGCTTTATCTCCTTCAAGCGTGTAAAGTTGGAATTTAGCTCCGGCTAGTTTTTTTGTATTATCCTTTTTATCAACTTTGGTAATTTCAAGTGAACCAATTGTCGCCGTCCCGCTACCACTACCAATGGTGAAAGCTGGAGAAATATTCGTTGTTCTGGATTTGTATGACAATGGGAGACTACCATAGTCAGGTGATGCTGTTGTAGCTGTGTTACTAATCAAACCTGACATCAAACTAACTGTACTATAGGTTACTTTGATTGGATCTGTTGCTTTGTAATCTTTAAACTGGATAGTAAAATTATTATCCGTAAACGTTATATCATAGTATTTTGAGTCAATATCGTCCCCAGTTGTTTCATTAATTACTTTAAAACTACTTTTTACAACTTGTGCTCCTGTTGTTCCGCTTTTCATCGTATCAGTTAATGTTGGGTTATTAATAGGACGATCTTTTGAAATATTATTAAGTGTTACAGTCCAGTTAACTTTATTATTATAAGTTGAATCAATGGTAGCCGTTTTTGTCATCGCATTGAAAAGTTTGCTTGCATAGGCTTGATAAGAATATGTGTGCTCATCTGTACCATTATCAGTAACTTTCGCTATGTTTTGCACATATTTATAAAAATACCAATTTTCATCTGGTTTGGTACTATATTTAATAAATACACGAGTGTTATCTAAATTGGCAAATTCTAAATGTATTTTATTTCCAGTTGTATCTACTTTGGTTGGGTAATTTTTATCCCCTGCTTTGGCCAATGTTCCAGTAGAATTAAGTGGAATTTGTAAACTCATCATTTCGGTTGATGACTCCACATTACGATATTGTAAAGAACCTTCTACATAAGTTAATCCAGTCGGAATTGGGTCATCCAAAATCAAGTTATCGTAGCTTTTCGCCATTGCATTTGCAGAAACAATCCAATCTATGTTCCCTGTTGTTGCATTGTACGCACCGTATTTCCCACCATTTGTCATCATTTTTGCATCTGGTGTAGCTGAAGCAGTTACTTCTTCTACGTATTTGATAGTTCCCCCATCATAGTATGAAATAAATGCTTTGTTATCAATTGTGTTCGTTACATCAGATAAGTCAATATTAGTAACAATATCTACTACAATTTTTTTATTTGTAGAAGCATAATCACCAATTAATTGTATGTAAAATCCTGCTGGAGTGACATTTTTATTAATAGTAAAGTCTTTTCCTTCTGTTAATACTACGCTAGTGAAATTATCTGTATAAGCACGAACAGTGTAACTTTTTAGGCTTTTAACACCCGTAGAAAATTTGTCTGTAATGTTAAGATTATCCATTTTAATTTTGTCTGAGTTAGCAGTGATTTTCCAACTCATTGTATTATTGAAGTAATCAATGCTTCCTGCTTCTTTTTTCAGCAAATCAGGTTGAATAGCAATGGTTGCATCAGCTGAAACGCCATTTTCATCCGTAATTTCATTTTTAATTTTACGATCTTTAAAATCAGTTATTTTAGTAGAATAAGTGATTTGATATGCGTTTGTATTAGTAGCTTTATACGTTAAATTAAAATTCCCATTATTTGAGATTGTCGATGTTGTCCAGTCGCTTGATGCATCGCTACCAATAATTGGTACACCAGTTGTCGCATTAAATGTTACGCGTTTGATTTTGAGTGAATCCGCAACATACTCTACATCATTATCTGCTAACACATCGGTAAGTACAGTAGAAGGAGAAATTTCATCTTGGTCATAGTTGAAATTAATTACCCAATCAATACTTTGTGTCGTACCGTTATAAGTAGCTTTTTTCTCTAAATGTTTGTAATTGGTCATTGCTAAATAGACATAAGACGAATTACTTGATAGTATTCCTGAATCTCCAACTGTGTATGCTTGGGTAGACATATAAGAAAGTGAATCGCTTGGTTTATTAATTGTTCGGTCATATGTTACTTGATAGCCTTTCCCAGCAAGCCCACCATTAAGCGAAACTACTAAAGCTGTCGAAGAATACGTCAATGTATAATCTGTGCCTTCAACGAGTAATTTTTTTGTACCCATAAAGGTACCACCAGCACTGACATCACTTGAATAAACTTTAATGCTATCTCTATCTATGGTTGTTGTTCCACCAGAAGCATAATCATTAAGTTTCAGCTCACCCTTAGCGTCTTTTTCTTTAGTTAGGTTGAATTTTGCATCAACTTGTCCTTTTGTTGGATTAACTACACCTGGATTTGCTGTAACAGATACTGTAGTTGGATATGCAACAACTGGAACTACTTCAATTTGATAAATAGTATCTTTCCCAGCTGTTTTAAAAACAACTTCTTGTATTGTTTCTTCTGTCGCTGTAAATACTTTGAAGGCGGTACTAATATTCACATCATAATCGCCTTCTTGAATTCCGTCTTTTAAGAATTTAATTGTGAGTTCACGTGTTGTAACATCAAGCGTCCATTCTGCTTCTGTGGAAGGCAAGAAATTTCCACTCAGGTTTTTATTCCCAAAGTTAAATGCATCTGGTAAAACTGTTGTAAAGGTGTCTCCAGCTTTGTAATTTTTTCCAGTAAAAGCAAAATTCATATTAAGTACAACACCACTACCATTTTGAATCCGATCTGAAGTGTTGATTTCAGCCCCATTACCATCTTTTAATGTTACTTTAGTAAAAATATTTTCTGTAATAGCAGCTTTTAGATTTGCATTTTGGGTAGATTTTTTAATTGGTGTCGTTGTTTCTTTAGTTGTTTCTTCTTTTTCTTTTGTTGAAACTGAAGTAATTACTTCTTCCTTTTCTGCTAAAGTTACACTATATTCTTTTTCATCTAGCATGTAACCTTTTGCTGCAACTTTTTCTTTAACCAGATACTCACCCGGTAAAAGAGAATCCATAGTTGCCTCACCATCTGCACTAATGGCTAAATCAGTTGTTTCACCCGTTTCTTTATTCTTTATCTCAAAGGAAGAACCATTGATTTTTTCCTTTGTATCTTTATCTTCTTTAATAATTTTTAATGTTGATTTTGTTGTTTCATCTCCTGTCATCGTTGCTAATACAGGTGAAACATTTTGGAATACTAGTAAACCGATAACCATTGCAATAACTAGCTTCTTCCACTGTCTGATATTTTTCACTACGTTTAGTCCTCCTATAATCTATTTCTAAATGTTGTTAAATCTCTTATAGACTTGTTGAATTGTACCAAATAAATGAACCCATGAATTACTTTTTACGAAAAAATAAAATAATTTGTGTCTTTTTAGTGAACAATAATAATCAAAAACTTCCTAAAACCCTTTTAAATTACTGATAAATCATTTTTTCTTCATAATCACAAAAGTACTTGAAAGTAAGAGTAGTCCAAGGATAAACCACAAATTATTTTTCTTTGAGTCTCCAGTTTGTGGTAGTTTTGCCGGTTTTTCCCCATTTTCAGTTCCCTCATTAGAAGAAACTGATAAAGCGCTAGTTTTTTCATACACATAAGTTACTTTTTGTGAAGTGTTCAAAAATTTCCCCATTGCATTTTTGGGTGTTTGGTACAATTTATATCCCGAGATTTTTTTTGCTGAAGTTCGATAACTGGAATTTAAATTACCTGTTAAGACAATTGAATCAGCTAATTTCGCACCATCTTTATCGACGTAATCAACAATGATGCTTCCGGCTGTCACTTTTTGGTAAATAAAAGTAACTGTCTGAGCTTTTTCGTTAAATGTTCCACTTACATTCGCGGGTGTTTTTACAAGGGTGTAGTTAGCAATTTTTTTCTGTTTTGCAGTGAATTTTTCTCCGTAAGCCCCAGTTAATGTTTCTGGGCTGGCAATTTGTTTATGGTTTTGATCAACATATTGCACTGTAACTGGCGCAACACTGTCATCTAAAGCCACTCCTACTTGGGCCGGCTCAATTACTTGAGAATTATTTACAGCAACAGCAAAAGAATTCCATGCAGCTCGGTCTTCTTTTTTCGTTTGCTGTTTTAAAAGTTCCTTACCTATTTGGTTTTTCTTTGGTGTTTTTAAATCAAATTGAATTTTCATGGATTTCCCAGGAATCCACTCAATACCTTCTTTTAGTTCCATTTTAAAAGAGTAAATTTTGGACCAATCTTGTACTTCTGATGCGGTTAACCAATCTGCTTCTGTTGCTTCTGCGTTATCAACTAGAGGTTCTGAACCAGTTGGATAAATCGTGTGCTTATCGAGAACGCCCGCGCGTTTAGGGTTTTTGGCAGTACTATAAGTTACTTCGACCTTATCTTTCCATTCATTTGGAATTGCTACTGCTTTCGTTAGCTCCAAGTTGAATTTACTACCACGTTCGCTGTTATCTGTAATTCCTAAATCTTTTTCACTTGGCAAAACATCCATTAATACCATGTTGGCTATTTTTTCGTCCGAATCATTTTCTAGTAATAATTGATACGACACGATGGAATTTGTTGTGGCATTTGCCAGTCCGCTGTATTCTTTATCGCGATTACCCTTAGCTTTTTTACTAATTTTCAAATGATTACTCGTATTTAAAATGTAATGGTTTCCCGATGTGATTCTAGACTCTTCCGAATTCCCATTTCGATTAATGTCATCTGAGTCAATTTCCATTTTTGTATCAGAAATTGTTGGAGTACCAGTCACTTCTGGCACATTAAAATCTGTATCCTGCAAGAACCCAAACATTTCAATAGACATATTACTTGGTGTGTCCTTTGATACGCTCACATTAATTTTTGCTGTTAATTTTTCTGCTGGGAAAAGCGTCTTTTTGTCCCATTTAACTTTTAGTAATTGACGTCCTGAATTTTGGTAATTACTATTTAACACGCTGACATTGAAGCCTTCTTGATCCGTGTTTTTCATTTTCACGCCAGAAGGTAAAAGAACCATTGCTTCAAAAGGACCAGTTAATCGTGATATGGAAGCTTTATTGCTTTCTAAATTAACAGAAACTGAATTATCGCCTATGTTGATTAAATTTCCATCGGTATCATCAAATGCAACCGATCCTTGGACAAATTTATTTTTCCCAATTGGTTGCGGTATAATTTGAGCCGTCCGGTCACCGGCATATTTTTGCCAATTTTCCGGCCAAGGATTTGTCTCATCATGATAATGGATATAACCTTGGCTATCCGCTCCATACATGTTGATTTGTGTGCTATTTCTAACTTCGCCTACATACCCTTCTTTGACTGTTGTAAAGAAAGATAGATCTGCTCCGTACATTCCAGCTGGTGCATATGTGAAATGAAGCCATATTTTACTTACATGTTTATCATCTGGAATTCCAAGATCTTTTCTTGAATACATTTTGCCTAGTTCTACATCTTCTTTTAACGTCGTCCAGTCAGTATCATCACCGTATTTTACAAGCAAATTATATTTAGGTGATTTTTTTAGCTTTGGCCAGCCTGGATAATTAATATTTGGTTTAAAATAAAAATCGCCACTTCGAAAATAATCCAATTTTAAATTATCATCCATATTGTAGTAAACATCATAGTAAAGGAAGTCATATGAAGGAGAATCATTCATCGCTGAATTTAGCATCAAACTAAAGCCTAATTTGGCACTATCATATGCTTTTATATCTGGGTTTCCGGTCACAGTAGCAATTCCCCAATCTGCATCCACCGGTCCTCTGTGTGCTGGGGCATAGACACTTCCAATAGTCGGCGGAATTGTCGCTGGATCACTTGCTGAGACGGAGACAGATGCATTTGAAGTGTCTATAATACTATCAGCTAAAGTAACAAAGCTTGTTGTTGCTACTGCTTTATTTTGCACCGTCGCAAAATTTGGTATAGTAGTTTGGAAGAACGTTCTAATTTGGAAAGTCTTATTAAGTAAACTAGTTGCTTTTTCTTGTTCCAAATATGTAGGTGTTGCAATTTCCCAAGTTAGTTTTTGTCCTTCGATTTTTGTTGGCTCCGGTGTATCTCCTGCTACTCCTAAATAATCTAGCTTATCGTCTAACGTATATTCAATAATAATCTTCTTTCCTTCTTCAATAAAAAGGCTTCCAGTAGATTTTTTCGGTATATTTAGATTGAAAGACCAAATTCCAATGTCACCTTGGCTCGGATTATTATTGATACTATTTTCTACTTTAGTAAAATCATTTGATAAAGCCGTTGTAGCTGTTGCATTTACAATTGTTTCAGCTTGCTCCGTTACTTTTTCTGATAAATTATCTGCACTAAATTCGCCTGTTACTTCTAATTTCGTACCATTTGGTGTATAACCATTTTTGGTAGAAAGCTTTAGAATAACTTTGTCAACTACACCGCTATTTAGCGTTTGGTAGGTGTAAACAAGTTGACGAGTTGTTTTGTTATAACTAGGCGTAACACCTGCGATTTTAAGTTCATTTAGTGCTTGTGTGAATTCCCCATTTTCCGGTAAATTGATTACCAATTTAGCATTTCTATAACTTGTGTTTGGTCCAGTGATTTTTAAATAGATGTTATAGTTCACTGTCTGACCAGACTCAATCACATCTTTTTGAGAATTAATACTAAAGTCCCCAGAATAATTCCCCGTAGGAAATGATTTTGTGCTTATTGGTTCATTTGCTGTAGTTTCTTTTGTAGTCTCATTCGGAGTTATTTCCTGAGTAATCTTTTCTTTCGTAGCATTTTCTCCTACGTTTGTTTCAGCCCCTTCTTGGTCTTCTGCCCAGACAGAAAATGGAAGAAGTGAAACTATAAGCAAAGTACAAATTAATATAGTTACTAATTTTTTCAAACGATTCACATTCGCTCCTCCTTTGTTTACTCAAGATTAATTATTTCATAGGAGAAGACAGTGAAATGTTCTCAAGGTGCAAAAAATAGAGCAGTTTGTTACAGAAATGTGAACTATTTTACGTTTTCATCTATATAAATAGTTATAATTAACAAAAACAACCAAAATCATTAGAATTCCAACGATTTTGGTTGTTTATTTATCTTATTCGAATTGATTTGCTTTCTACTAACCTAGCGCCTTTTACTTCCTCACCAGATTTTAGTATTTCTGCGATTCGCTTTTTATCAATTTTCGGCTCTTGTAGTATAAAGAACGGTTTTAGTAAAGCTTCTTCCACTATTTCGACGCTTGCTGGATTCTTCTGTATTTGAATCGTAAAAAGTGTACTATTAATTTTTCTAATTTTCATTCGTTCCATTTCTATTTGTAAATAGTTTTTTAATCTCTGAATATTATTTTCTAATGCTTGTTTTCGTTTTAGAAGCCGTTTCGCTTCATTCCCTGCCATTTCGGCATCTGCTGCTAATGATTTAATTATTTTAACAATATTTTCTGCTTTATCATGAAAACCATCTGTGAGCGCATCTAATGTATCTTCCACAGCCTCGGTTTTATTTTCTTCCAAAAGTTCTTGCACCCGTAAATAATTATCGGTTAATTCATACAATTTCATCGTTCGCACCCTTTCCAAAAGTAAAAAAGCCCCAAAAATCATCCTATTTGGCGCTTTCTCATTTTGCTACTAGTTTCCCTTGAATAACCATGCGTCCTTTTTCATAATCTTTTTCTGTATCGCAAGTAGAAAGTGTAATAATTCGGTCCTTACCGCTTACTTTGACATTTGATTGATAAATAGATTGTTGCTTCACTTTTTGCAAATAATTGTCAAAGTCTTTTGGCTCTGGAAATTCCGTTTCAATATAATAGAAATCCGTCGTCGTTTCATATACAGCAAAAATTTCTACTTCATAATTTGCAAGTCCTGATTCATACGAAAATGTTGGATGTGCCGTCAAGAAATCTTTGTCCAAATATTTTCGTAAATCCGCAAACATCGAGCCATCTTTCATATTATGCCCGTAAATGATCGTATTCTTGTCCAAAAACTCATTTGTATTTCGATAATCTTTAAAAATACTTCCCGCTCTTGCTTTTTCATTTTTGTAATTATGATGCAAATAATAGTCATTGTCCGTACTTTGTAAAATCGGGTAATCAATTTCTGTATCAGCAATCGTTAGCCAACCAGCCATATCTTTGTTCAATTTTTGCAAAGCTTTAAGTTCATCTCTCACTTCACCATTTACATTAGTCGTAGTCACTTCTTTCGTGTAGACCGCCTTCGCATCATCTAATATTGTACGGTTATGGTTGTTTTCATAAAGTTCTACACCGATTTTCCAACCAGAAAAAAGAAACACAGCTAATACAACTAAAGATATGCTTTTCCCCAAAAACGACTTCATTTTCACGTTCTAAAACTCCTTTCGTTTCTGAGGAACAATGTATTTCCCTGTTTTCGCATCACAAAGCACCTCTGCAACGACACCATACGTTTTTGCTATCAGCTCTGTTGTTAATAAAGTCTCGGGATTCCCTTTCGCTACCACTTCCCCATTTTTCATAACAACTAATTGATCGCTATACGTAAGCGCTTGGTTCAAATCATGTAAAATCATTACAATAGTCAAATTTTCCTCTTGATTTAAACGCTTTACCAACTCTAAAATTTCCAGCTGAAAGTACATATCAAGAAATGTCGTCGGCTCATCTAATAGCAAAATTGGCGTATCTTGAGCTAAAGCAGTCGCAATGAAAACACGTTGCCTCTCCCCACCAGACAAACTATCAACAAATATCTCTGCTTTTTCGCTTAGCTCCGTTTGCTTTAAAGCTTTTTCTACAGCTAAGTCATCCGCTTTTGTCCGTGTCATTCGCCAATTTTTATAAGGAAGCCGTCCAAAATAAAGCAATTCTTTCACCGTCAATTCACTCGGAAGAATATTATTTTGATGAACAATCGCCACATTTTGTGCAAATTCTTTCGCTTTCCATTCAAAAATCGATTTTTCTTCTAATAAAACTTCTCCAGAACTTGGCGAAAGAAGTCTAGCCAAAATTTCTAACAAAGTAGATTTTCCGCTACCATTTGGCCCAACAATCGTATTAATTTTATTTTTTTGGATAGTAAATGAGACATTTTTTAAAATCGCATCTGTTCCATTATAACTAAAACTAACGTCCTTTACTTCCATAAAAATCACCCTTTCGCATTAAAAAGATCAAGAATGGACCACCGATAATAAGCATAATCACAGAGGCTGGAATTTCCATTTGTTGAAATAACGTTCTGCCAAGTGTATCGGCAAATAATAGTAATAAAGCGCCAAATAAAATCGAAAATGGAACTAAAACTTGATAATTTGCGCCAACTAGTTTTCTAGCAATATGGGGTACAAGTAAACCTACAAAAGCTATAACACCGACGACTGCTGTTGTAATTGAAGCAAGTAAGACAGCAATCAGCGCCAGCCATATCCTCGTTTTATTGACCGGAACACCAAAACCTCTAGCCATTTTATTCTCAAGTCCCAAAACATTACACCATTTTGCAAGTAAAAGCGCACAAATAAGTCCAATCGCTACATAAATTGCCAATGTCTCCACATCTGACCATTTTTTCATTGCAAGGCTAGCTGCACTGCTCGCAGATTGGCTAGAAACAAGAGCTACCTGAGAAGATAAGGCATCACTCAGCCCTGTAAAAACCGCGTTAATTGCAATACCTATTATAATGAAGCGAAGTGGATTAAAATCAGAACGATAACTAAATAAAAAGACTAAAAAACATGCAAGCGCCCCACCAATAAAAGAAAAAAGTGGCAACCAAAAATACAATTCCGGTAAAAATAAAATAATGACAAAACTAAAAAATTTCGCTCCCGCTGAAATACCAATCACACCAGCATCAGCAAGCGGATTCCTCATCACAGCTTGAAGCAACAACCCAGAAACTGAAAGCGCCGCACCAGCAAGCAAGGCAATAATAATCCGCGGGAAACGCAAATCAATGACAACATCCACCATCTCATTTCCACCACTAAAAAGACCTCTTAAAAAAGTTGGAATAGACATCTGCAAACTTCCCGCCTGAACTGCCCATAAAATCGTCCCAAAAAGCAAAACAACAACTGCACCAAAATAGCTTTTTTGTTTAATTGTCATAAAGCATCTTTTCCATTTCGCGTAGTGCTTCTGGAGCGTTTAAACTTGCCGTCATCCCAAATAAATTTTCATCCAAGTCATATACACGATCATTTTTCACAGCATCAAAATGTTTCCAAATATCATTTGTTTTAAATTCTTCATCGAACATTTTTACTACTTCTGCTGGCATACCATGTGCAGCTCGTAAAATAATATCTGGATTAGCATTTTGTAAGTATTCTGTATTAGAAGCCAAGTATTCTACCTTTTGGTTCGTAATCACATTTTCTCCACCAGCAAGTTTGACTAAGTCGCCAATATAAGCATATTCTGTCACAACCAAATAACTTCCCGGAACGCCCATAAGAATGAGTACAGTTGGTTTTTTCTTTTTAGCCACATTCGTCTTTACCTTGTCAATCTCCCTTGTTAAATCACTATTTAGTTTACTCGCTTCCTTGGTACGATCAAATTCTGTGCCAAGTTTCTTAATTTCAACCTGCATAGAATCAATACTTGTAAAATCTAAAAAGTCCGCGTTTAAATCCGCACCCTCAAATCCCGCTTTTAAGTCTGCTTCTAGTGTTTTTGTGGAAAGAACCATATCTGGCTTTAGCATCCGAATAACTTCTAAATCTGGCCCCATAGGCGACCCTGTTTCCTTTACACCAGCATATCGTTCCGGAAGTTTTTTAGAACTAGTCGGAATTCCAACAAGCGGCAAGTCTAGTTTATCCATAATTTCGGTAATTGCGACCGTTGTTGCCACAATTTTTGGCCCCTGCTCTGTTTTTTGTTCGGTCTTCTGAGCCGCTTCTTCATTTCCGCAACCAACTAAAAAAAGTAATAATACCAAAAATATGACAGCCGTTTTCTTCATCACCTATTCCCCCATTTATAAAATAAAATCGGTAAAGCGAGTTAAGCAAAGGAACCCCTCGACCTAACTCGCTTTACTAGTTTTATTAACTCAATCTTTTACGTTTTAATCGATAAGCTAAATAAAGGAAGGAAGCTCCAAATAATGTAATGTACCATGCCATACTTGATGAATCACTAGTTTTCGCATTTTTTTCAGCTTTGTTATTTGTTGTCGCTGTTTTTTGAACTGAATTTGTATCATCAAAATCTGGTTTTGCTAATTTTGGTCCAGCATTATTATTGTTCGCTAAATTGCTAGTATTCAAGTTATCATTTTTCACAGGTTCTTGTAACGTTACATCTTTCCCTGTGATATCTTTGATTGATGCAGGATCTAATTTAACTTGAACAGTATATTCATGGTCATAAGAGAAGCCTGGCATATTTTCAATTAATACATGCGTTTTTACATCCGTATTAGCCGTACCATCTTTCACAGGATATTTTACAGTTCTGGTATTTTTGTTAATATCACCAGAAACAACTTCCATATCCTTCCAAACGCCATTTTGTTTATATTGGAAAGTCTTAATCCAACTACTATTTGTTAAAGTTAAATAAACATAGGCTTGATTATTTTCTACTTTGATTAAAGCTGGTTTCATCACGTAACTTTCCATCATGGAAGTTTCTGTAGTTCCATCTTTGAACACATCAAAATCAATGGAGTACGTATGGTTGTTCAGTAGATTTTTTGGATCAACTACTACTGGTTTACTTGGTGTAGTTGGCGGTGTCGTCACTGGCGGATTTGTTGTACCTGGATCGGGTTTTGTCACTGGCGGATTTGTTTCACCCGGATCTACTACAGGAGGCGTTTCATCATTACCTGGGTACGAACTTGCTGCTGTTGCTTTCGTTAAGTCAAAAACATAACGGAAGTCTGCTTGTCCTTTATACACCGAACCATTGAATGGTGCTTCATAATTAACATGAGCCGCAAGTGGTTGGTTTAAGTCTTCTACTTCAAACTCGACAATGCGTGTATTCGCATCTTTATCTTCAGATACAACCTTTACATCTTGCAAAGTACCAGCAAGATTTGTCTTCAAAGCTGTTACCGTTTTATTATCATTAACTGTCATTGCAACAGTTTTCTTGCCATTTTTCACTTTCAACCATGCAGGATTATCAAAATAATTTTGCATACTTGAATTACTGTCATTATTTGCTTTTTTCGCTACAAACGGAACCGTATAAATTCCATCTGCCAGAGTTACTGGTGTAGTAACAGCCGGTTCAGAAATAACTTTAAAAGTACTTGGGTCAATGGTTAAATCCACTTGATACCAGTGATCATAACTAATTGCATCTACTTTAATGTGCATATAAGAAAAAATAATGTCATCTAAAGAATTAAGCTTGAATTTCTCTACACGCGTATTATTCGCTGCATCCGTACTAACAGTTTGAACATCTTGGTAGCTATCTTGATAAACTTCTGCTTGTGTTGGTTTTGCAGGACGAGTTCCATCTTTTGAAACCGCCATTGTTTGCCAATAGTTACTGTTTGTAATAGTTAAGTACATATATGGTTGACCATTTTCCACTTTAATTGTAGCTGTATGGTCAATATATTTATCCGCTTCTGAAGATTCTTTCGTTGTCTTACCAGTGTTATCTTTATAAAAATTCACTTGAACCTGATACTCCCCGCCATCTTTTAGACGAGAATCAGCCGCACTGGCAAATCCAGGTATCAATTGAAAAATAAGTGTCAAAGCTAAAAATGCTACAAAACCTTTTTTCCATAATTTCTTCATAATAATCCCCCTTTATTTAAAAATCGCACGTCTTTTAAGTAAAACTAACCCTGTCCCCGCGGCCACAAAAATAATTCCATATAAAAACATTTTGCTAGAATCACTAGACTTTGGATTTGCTACCTTATTATTTGAATCACTTGTAGTTGCTGGCGTTGTTGTACTATTATTATCTGAAGATTTCACAGCTGCACCTGATGATTTAGCTGCACCTTCATCAAAACGTAACTGGATTTGATATTCGTGATGATAATTTAACCCGTCATCATCAATATCCACTTTAATTTTTGCATTAACAGGACTACTTAAAGTTGATACTGGGAATGACACTTTTCTAGTATCACTCGCTGTGTTTTTCGAAGTTACACTAACCGCATTTCCCTCAACCCACAGACCAGTAATCCACTTACTATGATTTACTTGCAAACTAACAGTAGATTTCCCTCCATTTACTGTCACTGTTGCAGGCTTATCAAAATAGTCATTCGCCATTGACACTGAATCACTATCCCCCTGAAGCACTGTATAATCAACCGAATAAGTTCCGTCTTTCAGAGCAGCTTGTGCCGTTACACCAGCTGAAAGAAAAGAAAAACTAAATAAAACTACAAAAGCAACTAAGGCTAATACTTTTTTCACTCTTAACTCTCCCTTCTTTATTAAAAAACATCTATTTATAAAAAACCCCCACAGACATTTGTGAAGTAAAAGATTATGTAAAATTCATACGTCAACTATCATTTTAATTGATAATGATTATCATTGTCAACTATATTCTGTTTTTCGACATCCTCCACAACAAAAAAATCCATGGACAGCAACGTTTATCCACGGATTAATAAATATTTACGACTCTACTCATTCTCACTTATCTTGAGAAAATGTTCATATAACAATTCGCCTTTTAAAGTTAACGTATATCTTTTTTCTGTAATGTTATTGTTTCTCGTTAAATATCCATTTTCTTCCAACCAGTAAAGCGTAAGTAATACTTCATTCTTTGTATAATTGCGAAGATCCCCAAAATCAATTACTTCAAGCGACATATCATTAATTTTTGTATCTACACTTCTAGCAAAAAGAAGGACTTCTTGTAATAATTTTTCATCTTCAAGTTTCATTTTTAATCCTCCTTTAATTCTAAGTTAGTAAACATAAGTAACGTAAAAAGCCGTAGCTAAATGCCACGGCTTCTTACAGCGCAATCAAAAGGAGAAATTCACACAATCAAATAAAGGGGGTATTTGTTTGTGATTTATTTCACGGTTATAATATACCATATAAAGGAGTATAATTCAATAGTTCACATATTGTTTTTTGTAGTTAATCTTTGTCCTGCTACGCAAATGCTCCTATTACTCAAAAAATATATTAAAAAGACACGATGCATTACATTTGCAATCGTGTCTTTTTTTAGCATTTTTCACAATATATTATTTAACCAGTTTTTCTAATTCATCTAATCTTTGTTCAAATACTTTTAAAGCATCATCTACAGGATTAGGAGTCGCCATATCAACACCTGCTTTTTTCAGCACATCAATAGGATAATCCGAACTTCCCGCTTTCAAAAAGTCAATATACGCCGTTACCGCTTCTTGACCTTCCGTTAAAATTTTCGCACTCAATGCAGAGGCAGCCGAAAAACCAGTCGCATATTGGAACACATAATAATTCATATAGAAATGCGGTATACGAGACCATTCATAACCGATTTCAGTATCATAAACTATCGCTTCTCCGTAATATTTCTTATTAATATCAAAATATGTTTCCGTTAAGTAATCTGCAGTTAACGCAACTCCTTGTTGATCTGCTTGATGAATAGCATGTTCAAATTCAGCAAATTGCGTTTGACGGAAAACCGTTCCCTTGAATCCATCCAAATAGTGATTTAATAAATAAGCCCGTATCTTAGGATCTTCATATTTCTTAAGCAAATAATCAGTTAACAGATTTTCATTGGTAGTTGAAGCAACTTCTGCTAAGAAAATCGAATAATCACCATAAACAAACGGTTGATTTTTTCTTGTATAATAACTATGGACACTATGTCCTAATTCATGAGCAAGTGTGTAGACATTATTAATATTATCCTGCCAGTTGAGTAAAATATATGGATTTGTACTATATGAACCAGAAGAATAGGCTCCACTACGTTTTCCTTTATTTTCCATCACATCAATCCAGCGACTATCAAATGCCTCTTTTAAAATAGCTTGGTATTCATCTCCAAGTGGTTTTAATGCTTCAAGAACAAGTTCTTTCGCTTCCTCATAAGTAAACTCCAAATTAACATCATCAGAAAGTGGTGTATAAAGATCATACATATGAAGTTCTTCTAAACCAAGTAACTCTTTGCGTAACTTCACATAACGATGAAGTAAACTTGCATTAGCATTCACTGATTTCAACAGCGAATCATATACTGTTTCAGGAATATGATTACCAGAAAGAGCCGCTTCTCGCGCTGATGTATACCCTCGTGTAGAAGCATAAAAATTAGATTTTTTAACTTGTCCATTCAAAGTAGATGCTAATGTGTTTTTTAATCCTTCGTAAACAGAATACACTCCAAGAAATGCATCACGGCGCACTCGCGGATTATTACTTTCTAACAACTTACCATAACGACCATGAGTAATTTCGATATCTTCTCCATTTTCATCTTTAATAGTTGGAAACTTCATATCTGCATTATTCAAGGTATTAAATGTATTGGACGAACTTCCAAGAACTTCACCAGCATTAGCTAGTAAAGCTTCTTCCTTCTCACTTAAAATATATGGACGACTTAAATTTAATTCTTCTAACAAATGAGCATATAATTGTAAATCTTTATTCTCATTTAAAAATTGTTTTAACACGTTTTCATCCATAGCTAAAATTTCAGGGTCATAGTAAGAGAGTGCAGACATTAACTTTGTAACTAAACTTCCTGCACGACTATGTAAGCCTTGATATTTCGCATTGGCTGTATCTTGGTCCATTTTTAAGTGAGCATATACATATAAATTACTAATTAAATCATATGCATTATCTCGAAATTGAAGTGCCTCATAAAGAGTTTGGCTATTTTCTGCTAAACGCCCTTTAAACTGCTCACTTTCTTCTGTAATTTTTTGCAAATCCGAAAATGCTTTTTCCCATGCTTCATCATTCGGATAAATCGTAGTTAAATCCCAAGTTAGATTTTCTGGTACTTCTTCTCTTAAAGGTAGTGCATTTGTTTTACTCAATATTAAAACCCCCAACCATAATCATTTTGCTTTTATTATGAGCCAAAATAACTAAAAAAGCAAAATAGATGATTACATTTGCGTCACTTGGCCATGTGTAAAAACCATTATCCGTTTCACTCGATATCGATTCTCTGGTATTGTAGATAGTACTCCCTCACTAATTAAATAAGAAAGATATGATTTCCCTAATTTCAAACATTCACTGGGAGATAACCAAATAGTTAGTATCTGGGTTACAACTGACTCAAAACTCTCTAAAAAACTTACCTCACTAAAGGTATCCCCCTTCTCTAAGCCTTTTAAAAATTTTTCCCACAAGTCAAATTGCCATTCAACAGCAGGTGTTATAACTAAAAATTGTTCTTCTAAATCTATCCCAATTTCTTTCGGTAAATAGTGCAAGTAATAACCAGCATTAAATAATTTTTGCATAAATTGGCCATGTTTTTTATATTTAGCATAGTAAAAACAGATTTTTTGTCTTTCTAATTCTCTATCTCGTTTGACGTAGGCATGGCGTGAAATAATTCTAGCTAACTTCTTATTCCATTCTGTTAAAGGTGCTTTCATAGAAAACTTCATTTCGCTTGCGAAAAAACGGTTTCCTTTTTCAAATGTTAAATGATAATACAGCGTACAAATTTCACGCTCAGCAGAATAGTGCCAAAAGTGATACCCCCGTTTATTATCGGATTGAATAAATGCTTGTTGGAAGGCAGAGAGACAAATTCGACCTTTCTCTTTCTTTACTACTTGGCCAAGTAGCCATTGAACTTCTAAGCCAAGCGATAAATAGTCCATTGTACGTTGAACCATTTCACTAATTGAAATAGAAGAACACTGAAATTCAATGACGGTCTTTCCATTCACAAAAATATCTGCTTGTCGATTTATTTCTGGAAAGTAATTTTCTACTTCGACAGGAATACGCTGATAACAAAACCACCTCATGATTTGCTTTTTAGCCGCTAAGTGTTCTTCACTCTCTCCTTCTGAAGCAAAGGTGCATTTCATAGCTTTCTCATGAGCAAAATGTGGTATTTTTATTTGTCCTGCTTTTATAGTTACCGGACTTGCACAAGCTTTACAAAATAGCTTTCCTTCTTGCTTAATTCGTTCCACATTCTTCTTAGTAATAGTAAAAGTTTTTCCCATGTTATTTCTGGCTGTAAAAATAATTATCACTCTCCTATTAACTCTTTAGTATTATTATTCGCCATGAAGCTGCCGAATTCCTTTCTTATTTTTAAAATCACAAAAAAGACCCATTTGGCTTATTTTTCAGCACAAACGGATCTTTAAAATAATATTCTAGAAATGTTTTCTAATTTGCTTTAAGGCAGGCACGTCAAAGATTACTTTTCCATACTCTGCTAGCATATAACCAGTTAAATTCGACTCTAAACCGTACTCAAGTAAAATACTAACGGCATTGTCAATGTTAGATTCATCATACTTATTCTCAGGAAACTCTACATTCAAATAATACTTCCCTTGATACGAGAATAGCTTAGTTACTAAATTTTCCAGTCCTGTTGCTCGTGAAAGTGAAATAGCATCTTCAAAATCACGGAACTCTAAAATAAACTCTAACGTATCATCTTCTCCAAGTGATTCTTTCTTCACTGGATTGAAGTTTTCTTCGAGTAGTTTTTCAATTTTTTCTTCTGCAAGCTCATCTGGGGAGCTAAGCGTGACATCAAATCCGTCTTCGCCTTTTCCACCAATTGTAGCTTTTGTTACGAATACTTCTAAGCCATGTTTTAAGGCTTGGACTTGTATCCAGAGCGGACCTTCTGGAGAGAACTCTTCTTCATATTTCAGCTCATCCATCATATCCCAGAAAAGTTCTTCACTTTTCTCGCGGTCATACCAAACATCTTCTTGATTAAAACCACGCTCTTCCAAATCCAGATAAGAGATATAAAACTTGATAGTATCCTCATTAATTCGTTCAATTTCCATCGTCACACTCTCCCTTCCTTCTTAGTCATTGACAATGAAGGGTAAAACTTAATTGGTTAAATTCATTGTAGCTCATATTAGAAAATAGTACCACCATTTTTCCTTAGTGGATTATTATCTTAGCTGAAAAACGAAAAAAATTCAAGAACAATTACTTAAATTACAAAAAAAGTGCCAAGAATCCAATTGAATGGAATTCTCGGCAACCACTTTTATCAATCTTAGTTAACCATTTTTTGCGCTTCACGTAATTGATACGTACGAACACGGCGCGGTAAGAAACGGCGAATTTCATCTTCATTGTACCCAACTTGCAAACGTTTTTCATCAATAATGATAGGACGTCTTAATAAGCCAGGATTTTTCTGGATTAATTCAAATAGTTGTTGTAAAGGAAGACTATCTAAATCCACGTTCAATTTTTGGAAAGTTTTTGAACGAGTGGAGATAATTTCATCTGTTCCATCCTCAGTCATGCGAAGAATTTCTTTAATTTCATCTAAACTAAGTGGTTCAGAAAAAATGTTTCTTTCCTTATAAGGGATATCATGTTCTTCCAACCATGCACGAGCTTTTCGGCAAGATGTGCAACTAGGTGAAGTGTATAACGTTACCATTAGACATTCACACTCCTTATCGGGTATTGTTTCATTCATATAACGAAATTCTAGCAATATCTCTATTTGGAAAATTCATTAAAGAACTTACACTTCATTATACACTAATTTTGTGAAATTCTATATACTAATTTTAAAATTTTTCTTTCCAAATATGTAAAACCATTGTTAGCAAGCCGTTATGTATATGATACCCCTACTATAACTTGTTTAAACTAAAATCACATGAAAAAAACAGCTTTTTTATGAGAATTTCATGAGAATTTTAATTTTATAAAAAAACATCAACCAAGTTTTATCCTGGTTGATGTTTTTTATTATTACTTAACAGCTGCTTCAGCAGTTAGTTTTGCATGCTTTTCTTTGTACATAACTTCTTCTTCTTCTGAACAATAAACAAAATGTCCAGGAGCAATTTCACGCATTTTAATTTCATCGCCATCTTTGTAATTATGAATAGTTGGATCATATGCTTTACGCACACGAGTCCGTTCATAATTTGGATCTGGCAGTGGGATAGCGGATAGAAGTGACTCAGTATAAGGATGTAGCGGTGCATGATATAAATCATTTGCAGGCGCTAGCTCTACTAATTTACCGAAGTACATTACACCAATACGATCACTAATGTATTTAACCATTGATAAATCGTGGGCAATGAATAGATAAGTTAGATTTTTTTCTTTTTGTAATTGACGTAATAAGTTAACTACTTGTGCTTGGATAGATACATCAAGTGCAGAAATAGGCTCATCGGCAATTATAAATTCTGGTTGAACTGCAAGCGCACGGGCAATACCGATACGTTGACGTTGACCACCGGAAAATTCATGTGGGTAACGACCTGCATGTTCTTTGCTTAGTCCAACTGTTTCAAGTAGCTCATATACTTGTTGGTTCGTTTCTTCAGGCGTTTTAGCAAGGCCATGAATACGAATACCTTCAGCAATGATATCTTTCACTTTCATACGCGGATTTAAAGACGCATATGGATCTTGGAAAATCATTTGCATTTTACGACGGAATTCAAGCATTTCTTTACGGCTTTTACGTGCGTGCACATCTTTACCGTTATAAATAACTTCTCCACCAGTTGCATCATACAAACGAATAATCGTACGTCCAGTTGTAGATTTACCACAACCAGATTCACCTACTAAACCAAGTGTTTCACCTTTATAAATATCAAAAGAAATATCATCAACAGCACGTACTTCACTTGCAGTACCTTTGTTAAAGTATTGCTTTAGATTATGAATCTCTAATAATTTTTCTTTTTGTTCCGTCATTCTACTTCTACCCCTTTCGCATGGACAGCTTGCATGCCAGGATGAAGTTCCGCAAACTGTTCTTGGCGACGTAATACAGCATCAGGAGGCGTTACTTCAGGTGCGTCAGGATGAAGCAACCATGTAGCCGCATAATGTGTATCAGACACCTTAAATAGTGGTGGCTCTTCTTCAAGGTCAATTTGCATTGCATATTTATTACGCGCAGCAAATGCGTCCCCTTTTGGAGGATGAAGTAAGTCTGGTGGCGTACCTGGAATAACAAATAATTCTTCGTCGTCTGTATCCAAAGTAGGCATAGAACTAATTAATCCCCATGTATAAGGATGTTGCGGATTATAGAAAATTTCATCGACTGTACCGATTTCTACAATTTTACCACCGTACATAACAGCAACACGGTCGGCAACATTTGCAACCACGCCAAGGTCATGGGTAATGAAGATAATCGACGTATCAATTTTTTTCTGTAAATCTTTCATTAAATCCAAAATTTGCGCTTGGATTGTAACGTCTAATGCTGTTGTTGGTTCATCAGCAATTAGAATTTGCGGGTTACATGCAAGTGAAATCGCGATAACAACCCGTTGACGCATCCCACCAGAAAATTGGTGAGGGTATTGTTTAATTCTTTCTTCTGCATTTGCAATACCAACTAATTGAAGTAAACGAAGCGCAGTTTTATGAGCTTCATGTTTACTAATTTTTTGGTGTTTAATAAGTGGTTCAGAAATTTGTTTACCAATTGTCATCGTTGGATTCAAGGATGTCATTGGATCTTGGAAAATCATAGCTATATCTTTCCCACGAATTTTTTGCATTTGTTTTTCGTGAGCTTTAGCGATATCCATTCCGTTAAATAAAATTTGGCCACTTTTAATTTCTGAGTTACCTTCTGGAAGTAAACGCATAATCGATTTTGTCGTTACTGATTTACCAGAACCAGATTCGCCAACAATCGCTAAGGTTTCCCCTTTATATAAGTCAAAATTAACTCCACGAATTGCCTTTACTTCTCCGGCATATGTGTGGAATGAAATATTTAAATCTTTAACTTCTAATAGCTTTTCCATTTTTCCTCACCTCTCTTTTAATCGCGCATTTTAGGATCAAAGGCATCACGCAAGCCATCTGCAATTAAGTTAAATGCAATCATGATGATACAAAGTACAATACATGGATAAAGGATCATATACGGTAATACTTGTAATGTTTTATATCCATCATTTACCAAGACACCAAGAGATGCTGCTGGCGCTGGAAGACCTAACCCAATAAAGCTTAGGAAGGCTTCAAAGAAAATCGCACTAGGAATACTAAACATAATATTAATGATAATAATCCCAGAAATATTTGGTATTAAATGTTTTACAAGAATTTTCGGAGTAGATTCTCCTAAAGTCATGGAAGCCATAACAAATTCTTGATTCTTAAGTTTTAAGACTTGTCCCCTAACTACCCGAGCCATTGTTATCCAACTCGTCATGGCAATTGCTATGATAATCGAAATAATTCCTGGATCAAGTATTAGCATCATTAAGATAACAACAACTAAGTTTGGAATCGCACCAATAACTTCTAGAATACGTTGCATAACATTATCCACACGACCACCAATATAACCGGAAATCAACCCATAAGTTACACCAATAATTAAATCACATAGTGCTGCAACAACAGCAATAATAAGCGATACACGTGTACCAGCCCAGATACGAGCAAATTGGTCACGTCCAAGTGTATCACTACCTAACCAGTAGTAAGTACCCTCTTTAATGTTATTTTGTTTATAAATATCCACATCTTCTCCACCAATGGATTGATGACCATTCCAAAATGGCATATTATCAAAGCCTTGAACTTTCGGCGGAAGACTTGCATTTTCAGTAATTTGTCTATTAATATCATTTTTTGGTCCTAGATTTTGTGATAGATAAGGCCCAACAATCGCCATGATAATAACAAGTGCTAATACAATAAGTGAAACTAAAGCCGCTTTATTTTTACGAATACGAAGCCAAGAATCTTGCATAAACGTTAAACTTGGACGATTAATTTTTTCCGCTTCTGCATCAAGGATGTGTGCTGGCTGGAATCTTTCTTTTGCAATTTTATGTTCTGCCATTATTTTCTACCTCCAGACACACGGATTCGTGGATCAATCAATCCGTAAAGAATATCTACTACCAATATAACAAATACAAGCATAGCAGCAAATAATAATGTAGTTCCCATAATTACTGGATAGTCATTCATTTGAATAGAAGAAACGAACTGACTTCCGATACCTGGAATACTATAAATGTTTTCAATAACAAGGGAACCAGTCATCAGTGCAACCGATAATGGTCCTAAAACAGTAATTAAAGGAATAAGTGCATTACGAATCGCATGTTTTACTGCTACCTCAGTTCTGCTATTTCCTTTTGCTTTTGCAAGAAGAACATAATCAGATGCAAATACATCGATTAATTCTGTTCTCATAAAACGAGCTGCTGTTGCAAGTGGGAACATAGCAAGTGCGAACGCTGGTAAAATTGTATCTGCAAAAGTCCCCCAACCTGCTACTGGGAAAATTTGTAATTTAGCTCCTAACCAATATTGCAACACAGTCGCAAATACAAATGATGGAACTGATTTACCTAATATTGCTATAAATGTACTCGTATAATCCGGCCACCTATTTTGATACATGGCCGCTACGACCCCAAGTAAAATACCAAATATAACACCAAAAACCATTGCCTCAAGTGCTAATTGGACAGATGGACCAATCAGTGCACCTAAAATCTCAGACACTGGTCTATTATCAAGTTGGAAGGAAACTCCTAAATCTCCTTTTACCAAACCTGTCATATAATTTAAGTATTGGACTGGAATTGAATCATTTAGTCCATATTTTTCATTCATCATGTGAATTTGTTCGTCAGATAGTTTCTCCTGATTACGGTAAGGCGTACCAGGTAAGAATTTCATAAGAACAAACGTAACCGAAGCAATGATGAATAACGTTATAAGCATATATAATACTCTTTTTAACGTATATTTAACCATCTATCTCTACACCTCCCAGTTTTAATAAATATATAAAAAAGTTATCCCTAACCAAATTCGCAAGTTTAGTGAGCCTTTTTCTTCATTTCTAAACTTTTATTGCATAAGTGCAAATTAGTTAGGAAAAAAACTTCATTTTTCGAATGTTAGGTTCTAGATAAACTAGAAAAGGATACTTTAATTTTTAATTATAACACATCAAAATCATCAGCAAAAGGAGAGAGCATATCGAAATATACTCTCTCTTTCCGTCAAGCATTTCTTAAAGACTAATATTTTATTTAGTCAAGTATGTTTCTTTGTAAGTGTAGTCTGGACCAAATGGATTTTTTTGCAAGTTTTTAATGTAGTCTTTTTGTAGGTATGCAGTAGAACGTTGATAAAGTGGTTGAACAGCTACATCATCCGTAAGAAGGATTTTTTCTGCTTTAACCATTTCATCCCAACGTTTTTGATCTTCAGCTGCATAAGTTACAGATGCATCATTTAAAATCTTGTCATAGTCTTTGTTAGAATAACTCATTCTGTTTTGTGCACCATCAGTTACGAATAGATCTAAGAAAGTGGATGGATCTTGATAGTCAGGACCCCAGCCGCTCATAGAGAAGTCGTAATCTTGGTTTTGGTCATTTTGTAAACGAACTTTAAATGGTACGTTTTTCAGTTTAACTGTAAGACCATCTAAGTTCTTTTGTAATTGGTCTTGAATGAATTCAGAGGATTTTCTCGCATTTTCAGTATCATCACTAGTGAATTCAACTGTAATTTCGGAAACTCCAAGTTCTTTCAAACCAGCTTTCCATGCTTTTTGTGCTTCTTTTACATCATATTCTAAATGTGGACCAGATTCTTTTGTATAGTCTTCTTTGTTACCTGGATCAAAAGTGAAGCCTTCTGGTACAAGATTGTTTGCAGGTTTAGATCCGTTTTTAAGAACTGTGTCAGTGTACGATTGTTTGTCAATCGCAAGTGCAAGTGCTTTACGGATGTTTTTGTTAGCAAATACTGTGTCTTTGCCAGCACGTTTTTGGTTAAATTTAATGTAGAAAGTAGAAGAATCATTCACTGTTACATAGTCTTTATTGTTTTTGTTTTGAGCTGCATAATCAGCACTTAATACTGTGCGGTCGACTTTGTCAGTGTTGTATAAGTTAAGTCCAGTACCGGAGTCTTGAACAACTTGTACGTTGATTTGTTTCAACTTAACTTTATCTTTATCCCAATATTTATCATTTTTTACGTAAGTCCATTTTTTATTTGTTCCAGTCCAATCTTTAAGTTGGAAAGGTCCGTTGAATAACATGTTGTCACTATTTTGTGCATATTTTTCGCCTTTTTCCGTAACGAATTTTTCGTTAAGTGGGAAGAAAGTTGGGAATGCGAATAGTGAGTTAATGTAAGCAGTTGGTTTAGAAAGAGTAACTTCTAAAGTATAATCATCTACTGCTTTAATTCCTAATTCTTCAGGTTTTTTCTTGCCAGCTACGATATCGCCACCATTTTTGATTGCATCAAATAGGTAAGAATAAGTTGCTGCAGTATTAGGGTCAACCGCACGACGCCATGAGTAAACATAGTCATTTGCAGTTACAGGATCTCCGTTAGACCATTTTGCATCTTCACGAAGTTTGATAGTATAAACTGTTTTATCATCGCTAATTTTTGGCTCTTCAGCAGCACCGGCAATGGCAGGAATACCATCTTTGTTAAGCGCATATAGACCTTCGTTTGTTTGGTTTACTACGTTTAAACCAACTTGGTCATCCGCTTTTGTGCTGTCTGCAGAAGGAATTAATGCACTTTCTGTCAAGTTAAGTACTTGCTCTCCTGAAGCTTTTCCTGAGTTTGAGCCTTTTTTGTCGTCGGATTTGGAATCTGATCCGCCTCCACATGCTACCAAGACTAAGCTTAGTAATAGTGTTAATCCAAGTGTAAGAAATAATTTAGATTTTTTCACTAAGTAGACCTCCCTTTTTTATTTTTCTGAAAAATTGTTTCGATACCTATTATACTCTAAGAATTCTGGCTTTGTAAATTATTTTTACAAGATAAATGAAAACAAGGATGAAAGATACAAGTTATTAAAATATTAAGGCAAAATTGAAATTGCGTGAAAAATCTGAACAGAGATTGTTACGCTATCCGCTATTTTGCAATAACTTAAATAAATTATGTATACTTTGCAAAACCTTTTGATTAAGTTTTCAGAAAACATAACCATTTAAATTGGTAAATTTACAATCGATTATGCCAGTTATGTATAAACTCAACGAAGCCATCTATTTTTGTATAAGAAAAAATATCGAACCCCTTTAAAATTTAAAGGATTATTATATTTATATACTTTTTTTGAGCTGTTGTCTAGATAAAAATATCAAAAATTTAATTAAATTTTGTAATAAATTCGAAAAACGTTGGTATAGTGGGATTTTTTTGTTAATAATATGTAAAGACAGTTTGGCGATTTTTTTGCGAAAAAGATCTAATTTCTAACATTGTATGATAGCTTCCTTCTATCATATAGTGTTTCTGTTAGAATTGTGATAAAGTGAATTATGAATTTTAAGTAGAGGTGAAGTTATGTTTTTACGAATTACTATTTATACACTTATTCAAGAAGGTATCGTATTTGGGATTTTGCTTTTTGGAAAAAATGGTGTAAGTTTAAGCGGTTATATAGACGTCTCGTTCCTTGTATCACTCATTACATTATTAATAGGTTTGTTAGTTTATATTATGAGGAGCGGTTTTTTAGACCGAGTTCATAACGGCTTCCGAAACATTTCTCGTAAAATCAAACGCGAAGAAGAAAGTGAGTTCTCGGATATGCTCCTTTCAGAACTTGTTGGGCTACAGTATGCCGGAATTTTAATTAGTGCACTGCTTGTTATGCTCTCCAGTATTCTCTGTATGTTTTTATGATTGACAAGCCGTTTTGTAAACTGATAAAATGAATATAATATAACTGATGCGTTAATAGGAAGAATAGTACATTTTGTAGCTTTATAATAGAGAGTCTGTGGTTGGTGAAAACAGATAAAGCGCAAAATCGAATGGACTTCTGAGGACTGTTTGTGAAACAAAAGTAGCAAGCAGCGGCTAAAGACCGTTATCTTCTTTAATAGAGTTTTTCTATTACTAAGAGCCTTTAAGAGGTACTTAGGGTGGCACCGCGGATAACCGTTCGTCCCTAAACATTTATATGTTGGGATGGACGGTTTTTTTATTTTCGCAATCAGTGAAAAAATTGGAGGAATACAAAATGAAAAAAGTAATATTTTCCGGCATTCAACCTAGTGGACAATTAACTTTAGGGAATTATATCGGAGCTTTAAAACAATTTGGACAGTTTCAAGATGAATATGAATGTTTTTATTGTATTGTAGACGAACATGCGATTACGGTACCTCAAAATCGACTAAAATTACGCGAACAAACAAGAAGCCTTGCCGCTCTTTATTTAGCCGTTGGACTTGATCCTGAAAAAGCAACGTTATTTATTCAATCTGAGGTTGCAGCCCACGCACAAGCTGCTTGGATTTTACAATGTAACGTTTATATTGGCGAATTAGAACGTATGACACAGTTTAAAGATAAATCAGATGGTAAAGCCGGTGTAAGTGCTGGACTCTTGACTTATCCTCCATTAATGGCTGCGGATATTCTACTTTACCAAACAAACTTAGTACCTGTTGGTGAAGACCAAAAACAACATATTGAGTTAACTCGTGATTTAGCAGAAAGATTCAATAAAAAACATGCGGATATTTTCACGATGCCTGAAGTATTTATCCCTAAACAAGGCGCTAGAGTTATGTCCCTTCAAGATCCAACGAAAAAAATGAGTAAATCTGATGCAAACTTAAAAAATGCGATTTTCTTATTAGACCCACCTGCTACAATCAGAAAAAAAATCAAAAGCGCAGTTACTGACTCTAGTGGTATCATTGAATATAATAAAGAAGAAAAACCTGGTGTCTCTAACCTACTAACTATCTATTCTGTTATCACTGGTGAAACAATTGCTACTATAGAAGAAAAATATGTTGGTAAAGGCTATGGCGACTTTAAAACAGATTTAGCAGAGTTAGTTGTTGCTGAGCTTGAGCCAATCCAAGAAAGATATTACGCTTACTTAGAATCTGAAGAACTGGATAATATTTTAGATGCAGGAGCAGAAAAAGCGGCTCGTGTTGCTAATAAAACATTGAAGAAAATGGAAAATGGTGTCGGACTAGGACGCAAACGCAGAAAATAAATAAAAGGCGAATACTTGGTTACCCAAGTATTCGCCTTTTTACTATTAATTAACCTACTTTAATTTCCACATCAATATTACCGCGAGTAGCTTTAGAATATGGGCAAACTTCATGTGCTTTTTTAAGAAGTTCTTCTGTTTTTTCTTTATCTTGCCCTTCAATAGTTCCTTCTAATAACACTCCGATTTTGAAACCATTGTCTTCCGGGTCGCTATACAAGCTAACAGTCGCTGTTACAGTACTTTTAGCTTCAATTCCGGCTTTTCCAAGTACTAATTCTAATGCGCTATTGAAACAAGCCCCATATCCTGCTGCAAATAATTGTTCAGGGTTTGTTCCACCGCCGCCGTCTCCACCAAGTTCTGTTGGTGCTGAGATGTCAAAATAAAATACGTTATCTGGAGAATGTACTTCCCCACTTCTTCCACCAGTGTTAATAACCGTTGTTTCATAAAGTTTTTTCATTTCCTATTCCTCCTAATTGATTAGTAAGTGCTTGTAATTTAGTAAGTAATTGTGTGTAATCTTGTTCCTCGAAACCTAGTAATTGAAGGCAAGTGTCCACGCTTTTTAACACAGCTGGTTGAATTTCTATTGCTTTTTCCGTTAGCTCAATATAGACACGGCGTTCATCTTCCGGATGACGGCTCCGCGTTACATATCCCAAATTCTCCATTCGTTTTAACATTGGTGTTAATGTTCCGCTGTCTAAAACTAATCTTTTTCCAAGATCAGTAACCGTTTGTTTCTGCCCTTCCCATAAAACAAGTAAAGTAATATATTGTGGATAGGTAAGTTGGAACGGATCCAGAGCTTCGCGGTAGAGTTTGGTAAATTGTTTGGATGCATTGTAAACAGAAAAACAAAGCTGTTCCTCTAATATACGCGTGTTCGTGTCCACCATGTTCTCCTCCTTTTAAGTTGTGTGCAATTTAATTTTATACAACTTTATTGATTAAAGCTAGTTTTTTGCTCAAAAAAAGCCTTGTTTCCATTTTAGGAAACAAGGCTTTAGTTATTTTAGTCTTCTATTCTTTTGAATACTAGTGTCGCATTGTGGCCGCCGAAGCCAAAAGAGTTAGACATTACGACATTTACTTCTGCTTCACGTGCTTTGTTTGGAACATAATCCAAGTCACAAACTTCATCTTGATTTTCCAAATGGATTGTTGGTGCGATAATATTATCACGAATACTTAATAAAGCAAAAATAGCTTCAATACCGCCTGACGCACCTAAAGTATGTCCTGTCATTGATTTAGTAGAGCTAATAGCTAATTTCTTCGCATGCTCACCGAACACAGTTTTAATCGCTTGTGTTTCGTATTCATCATTGTATGGAGTACTTGTTCCGTGCGCGTTAATGTAGTCAACTTTGTCAGGAGTAAGTCCCGCATCGTCAATCGCCATTTTCATTGCACGTGCTGCCCCTTCTCCATTTGGCGCTGGTGCAGTAATATGATAAGCATCACCTGTTGCACCGTAACCAACAACTTCCGCATAAATCTTAGCACCACGAGCTTTTGCATGTTCATATTCTTCTAAAATTACAATTCCTGCTCCCTCGCCAATAATAAAACCATCACGGTCTTTATCAAATGGACGACATGCTGTTTCTGGATCTGGATTTAATGATAAAGCTTTATTTGCTGTAAAACCTGCTAATGACATTTTTGTAATTGGCGCCTCGGCTCCACCAGTAATCATTGCATCTGCATCGCCTCGTTCGATAACTTTAAATGCGTCACCAATAGAGTTGGTTGCAGTGGCACATGCTGTTACTGTAGTAGAGTTAATCCCTTTTGCTCCAAAACGAATCGAAACTTGTCCTGAACCCATATCTGGAATCATCATTGGTACAAAAAATGGGCTAACACGGCGGTGTCCACGATTTAGGAAAACTTCGTATTGAGTTTCAAATGTTTCCATTCCACCGATACCGGATCCAATCCATACCCCAACACGAGTTGCATTGGAATCATCAATAATCAAACCAGAATCTTGCACAGCCATTTCTGCACTTGCAATGGCATAATGGGTAAAACGGTCCATTTTACGAGCTTCTTTTTTCTCTAAATATTTTTCTACATCAAAATCTTTTAATTCTGCTGCAATTTTAACCGGAAAGTCATCCGGATTAAGTCTTGTCATTTCTGCAACACCATTGACACCTTTTTTAGCGTTTTCCCACGAAGTTTCTGCATCATTCCCAATTGGTGTAACTGCTCCAACTCCAGTAACAACTACTCTTCTTCTATCCATTTACTCATCTCCTTATTTTGCAATTCATAAAAAACAACTTCTGTCTAAACGACAGCAGCTAGTATAAAATTAAGGCTTTATTTAAAATAAAAATATTGCACAAACAAAATAAACCAAAAGCCTGCTCTATTATAACATAAATAAAGAAGAGTTGCCCTAACTAAAATAAACGTTAGGGCAACTTTTCATTTGAAGTATGCTATTTATTTACCCCAACGAATGATTAGGGCGCCCCATGTTAAGCCGCCCCCAAAGCCGACAAGTAACACGTTATCATTGTCTTTAATACGTCCTTCTTCAACCGCGTCTACTAATGCAAGTGCAATAGAGGATGATGATGTATTTCCGTATTTATGAACTGTCTTCATTAGTTTTTCTTCTGGGAGATTTAAACGTTCACGGGAAGCTTCCATAATACGAATATTAGCTTGGTGTGGAATTAGTAAATCTAACTCTTCTTTTTCAAGTCCAGCACGTTCTAATACACGTAATGAAGCTTCACCCATTTGACGAACAGCAAAACGGAATACTTCACGTCCGTTCATATAGATTTTTTCATTTTCATCTAAGTTTAAATATTTACCTCCTGAACCGTCCGAACCCAAGTCAAAGGAAAGTAGACCGTGATTATCTGATACAGGGCCCATAACAACTGCTCCTGCTCCGTCACCGAATAATACTGCTGTAGAACGGTCATCCCAGTTAGTTATTTTAGATAATTTATCTGCACCAACTACGACAATATTTTTATAAGCGCCTGTTTTGATGAATTGAGCTGCAGTAACAACACCAAATGTAAATCCAGCACAAGCTGCTTCAACATCCATGCCTGCAGCATTTTTTGCTCCTAAGCGGTCTTGGATAATATTAGCAACGGATGGAAAGGTTGCTTCTTGTGTCACTGTTGCAACAATAAACAAATCAATATCATCTGGTGTAAGTCCAGCATTTTCAATAGCTACTTTTGCTGCTTCATATGCTAAATCATGTGTATATTCATCATCACGAGCAATTCTTCTTTCTTCAATTCCAGTACGAGTACGAATCCACTCATCCGACGTTTCCATCATTTTTTCTAAATCAAAGTTTGTTAATATTTTTTCAGGTACGTATTTACCTACTCCTAAAATTCCTGCGTTCATGTGTTCTCCTCCATATCAAACTATATCAGGATAAAAGTTCTTCTCCTGGTTATTTTTATGACCTGGTACTAATTTTAACAGAGAAACTCCAATTACGCAATTGGATTGCTACTTTTTATTTTACTTCAAGTGCCTTATTCGGATTATTTTCAGCAAAACCGTCTGCTTTAGACCAACCAATTATTTTACCGTCATCTGATGTTATACGGTACCAGTACTCATTTTTCACATCTGCTCGACGGTCAATGTCCACTTCTTTTCCTAAATAATTATTTAAATCTGCTACTACTTTAGAATTATCTTCTACTGGATACGCATAGATTTTTTGGTCTGAGTCTGTTACATATTTATCTAGTTTCATATTTGTTTCATTTTTAGGGGTGTAAAAAATAGTTACTGCATCACTATCTATCCATCCAATTGTTTTACCTTGATCCTGAAGTTGATACCAAGTTCCTTTTTCGGTAACCGCTTTTTGTGTTATTCGTAGCGTTTTATTTTGGAAATCTTTAGCACTTCCTACTTGCTCTGCGCCTTCTGTGTTATATGGTTTTGTCCAAATAATTTCGCTAGCAGGATTTGTAATTTCAGCATAAGCCAATTGTTTTTCCGTTGAGGTTACTGAGTCGTATACTTGATCATAGTCATCTAAATTATATGTTTCTATAGTAGAGATTAGTTTTTCTGCATAATTCGGGTCAGTTGCATAGCCAGCGTCTTGAATTGCATGGGCTGCTTTTTTATAGTCTGTTTCTCCGATAACCGCAGAATATAAATCTGAATTTCCAGATACTCCATTAATAAAAAGTTGTGCATGATCGACTAAAGATGATTTTTTATCAGGATATTTTCTGAAATCTGCTTGGGTATGATAAGCTTTTCCATTGCTAAATTCTTGTGTACCCATTGAAACTGAATTTCCTTCATAGCTACCTTTAATTCCAAACAAGTTATTAGCAGAAGCTGATAAGCCACTTTGACCCCAGTTGGATTCTAAGATAGCTTGAGCTAAAGTAACACTCGTTAATATTTTTTCTTCTTTTTGTAAATCTTGTGCATCGCTAGCAATAGATTGTATAAATTGCTGTTGTGATAAAGTCATTCCTGCCTGACTCACTGCGGTTGCGCTTGCCTCTACCGCTCCTGTATTAGCAAAAGGTAATAAAGTAGAACTTACGATAGCACTTGCTAGTAAAATCTGCGTGAATTTCTTTTTCATTATCAGTTGGCACTTCCTATCCAAATTAGTTAATTCCCCAATTTAAATGGCTCTGTCTCTGTTAACCTTCTCCATTCTAGCATTTTCATTCTGAGATCTTACTAACTTTTTGATGAAAAACTTATCATAAAAGTTAGTAAATGGCTATTTCAAAGGGTTTGAGAATACCTATTTACATTTGACAATATTATGTCATTCCATTTAATCCTCTATACACTAGTATTCTCTGTTCTAGATTTTATTCCTCCCTATTTTACGATAATCGTATTTTCAAAAGATATATGATTGGATAATCTATTTTTATGTGCTAAAATGTATAATGAAATAGATGAAATGGGGTGTAAGGATGCGTTACGTAGTGACTGTGTTTTGGGTATTCTTACTTTCTTTAATGGCGGAATTCGTTCTTTCTTCCATGTTATATGTATCATTTGATATGACGCGGGCTATTATTTTAACAGTAGGGTTATCCTTCTTCATTATTTTAATCACTTTCTTGATGCCTAAAGATAGCGAAGTTTATGACTTTAAGTAAACATCCAACTTTCTGATAGCGAGAACTCACTTTTCGAGTGCAGCTCAAAAAAACCTCTTTCCACATGGTGGAAAGAGGTTTTTTTTATTTATCCAAGTAATATTTGTTTACTGGTTTTAATTCATCATTTAGTTCATAAACAAGCGGTACACCTGTCGGGATTTCGAGCTCCATAATCTCATCATCACTAATACCTTCTAAGAATTTTACCAAGGCGCGTAAACTATTACCATGAGCTGCAATAACAACACGACGTCCTGCTTTAATTTCAGGTGCAATGGTATCCATCCAGTAAGGAATAACTCGTTCTAAGGTTACTTTCAAGTTTTCGCCCGATGGAATTGCATGGGTATCAAGAAGTTGATAACGGCGATCATTTTTCGCTTGTCTTTCGTCGTTTTCTTCTAATAATGGTGGAAGAGTATCATAGCTTCTGCGCCATTTTTGTACTTGGTCTGCGCCGTATTTTTCAGCCGTTTCTTGTTTATTAAGTCCTTGAAGCGCTCCGTAATGCCGTTCGTTTAAACGCCATGATTTATGGACTGGAACCCACATTTGATCAGATTCTTCTAAAACATAATTAAGTGTTTTAATAGCTCTGGTTAAAACAGAAGTAAAAGCTACATCGAATTCCAAGCCAGCTTCTTTAATTCGTTTTCCAGCTGTCATTGCTTCTACAACGCCTTCTTCTGATAAGTCAACATCATGCCAACCAGTAAATAAATTCAATTTGTTCCATTCACTTTGACCATGACGAATTAATACTAATTTCATCTTCCTCATCCTTCCATTTTCGCTTATTTTCTAAACGACTAATCCAACAAAAGTTTTCCCTCTCGAGTCGTGAATCAAACATTTTCCATATTATTCTGTGACTTTAAAAGTAAATTCTTTATCTTGTATATCAATTTTAACGGAAGAATGTGGCATGATTTTACCAGATACAATTTCTCTTGCAAGCGGCGTTTCGACATGACGCACGATATAACGTTTAAGTGGTCGTGCACCGTATACTGGGTCATAAGCTTCTTCTGCAATAAAGGCTTTGGCGTTATCTGAAATAGTAATTGTAATTTCTTGATCGGCAAGGCGAATTTGCAGTTCTTCTACTAATTTTTCCACAATGCCTTTAATATCAGCGAGTGTAAGTGGTTTAAATAGAATAATATCATCTACCCTATTTAAGAATTCTGGTTTAAATTCACTTTGTAAAATTTGCATTACATCTGATTCTAACTCAGGTGAGATTTCACCTTCTTCGGTTCTTTCTAGTAATAGATTAGAGCCGATATTGGATGTCATAATAATTACAGTATTTTTAAAATCAATTAAGCGCCCCTGAGAATCCGTAATCCGTCCATCATCAAGGACTTGTAAAAGGATATTAAATACATCTGGATGAGCTTTTTCGATTTCATCAAGTAAGATAATCGAATATGGGTTGCGTCTTACAGCTTCAGTAAGTTGTCCGCCTTCCTCATATCCAACATAACCTGGAGGTGCCCCGACAAGTCTTGATACTGAATGTTTCTCCATATATTCAGACATATCAATTCGAATCATATGATCTTCAGAATCAAACATATTATAGGCTAATGCTTTGGCAAGTTCCGTTTTACCAACACCGGTTGGCCCTAAGAAAATAAAGGAACCAATTGGACGTCTCGGATCTTTAATACCCGCACGTGCACGTAACACTGCATCACTAACTAATTGAACAGCGTCGTCTTGACCAATTACTTTTTGATGAAGCATATCTGCTAATTTAAGCAGTTTTTCACGTTCCCCTTCTACTAACTTAGTCACAGGTATTCCAGTCCATCGTCCGACAATTTCTGCGATTTCATTTTCTGTTACTTCTTCTTGTAAAATTCGATCTTCTTGTGCTGTTTTTTCACGATTTTCATTTTCTAACACTAATAATTCTTTTTCTACTGCTGGAATTTTACCGTGGCGAAGTTCAGCAGCTTTGTTTAAATCGTAGTTGTTTTCAGCTTCTTCTAACTCGTGACGTAGATGATCTATTTGTTCACGTACCTCGCGAATTTTACTAATTTCGTTCTTTTCCGCTTCCCATTTAGATTTCATTTTGTTTGCTTCTTCTTTATAGTCAGCTAGTTCTCGTTGTAACATTTCTAAGCGTCGTTCACTTGCTGGGTCTTTTTCTTCTTTTAATGCTGCTTCTTCAATTTCTAATTGCATCACTTTTCTTGTCACTTCATCAAGTTCGCTCGGCATAGAATCAATTTCGACACGAATAGTTGCGCATGCTTCATCTACTAAATCAATTGCTTTATCTGGTAAAAAACGATCTGTAATGTAACGATTGGAAAGACTGGCTGCTGCAACTAAAGCATTATCATGAATATTTACTCCATGGTGAATTTCAAAACGTTCTTTTAAACCACGTAAGATGGATACTGTATCTTCCACTGTTGGTTCTGGAACAAGTACTTTTTGGAATCGTCTTTCAAGTGCCGCATCTTTTTCGATATACTGGCGGTATTCGTCCAAAGTTGTGGCGCCGATACAGTGAAGTTCCCCTCTTGCAAGCATAGGTTTTAACATGTTTCCAGCATCCATAGCTCCATCTGTTTTCCCCGCTCCCACAATCGTATGGATTTCATCGATAAATAGTAAAATTTGACCTTCACTTTGTTTAACTTCTTGCAGTACTGCTTTTAAACGTTCTTCAAATTCCCCACGGTATTTAGCTCCGGCAATAAGGGAACCGATATCGAGTGAAATAATTGTCTTATCTTTCAATCCTTCTGGAACATCTTTTCTGACAATACGTTGCGCTAAACCTTCCACAATAGCAGTTTTACCGACACCCGGCTCACCGATTAATACTGGATTATTTTTGGTTTTTCTTGATAAAATTCGAATAACGTTGCGGATTTCTGCATCGCGTCCAATAACTGGATCGAGTTTACCACTTCTTACTTCCGCGACTAAATCACGTCCATATTTTGTTAATGCTTCATAGTTTTCCTCTGCGTTTTGAGAAGTCACTTTTTTCCCTCCTCTTATTTTTAAAATTGCTTCTTTAATTTGTTTTTTAGATTTGTCTTGTTTTTTCAGTTCGGTTGTAATAGGATTTGAAGACTGGTCCATTACAGCTAAGATAAGATGTTCAGTTGATACAAAGTCATCCTCTAATTGTTTTTGCTCTTTTTCTGCATCTCTCATTAATTGGAAAAGCGCTTGACTCATTGCTTGACCATAGTTAACTCCACTTCCAGAAATCACTGGGATTTTACTTAAAATGTTGTCTACTACGTTTTGAAGTGAGTCTACGTCAACTTCTGCTACATCATACACGCGTTTTGCAAAGTCACTTTCTGTTAATAACACTTTAAAAACGTGTGCCACATCTATTTCTTGGTGCTCTGATGCAATAGCTAGATTTTGGGCGTCCGCAATTGTTTGCTGAACTTGTTGCGTAAATTTTTGTAAATCCATTTATTTGTCCTCCTTAAAAAATAAGTTTGACCTTTTTTGACCTTAATATTATTATAGAATTTTAAATTGCTTTTGTCTATCAAAAACCATCTTTTTTATAGAAAAAGACCTACCAATTTTTAGGTTGGCAGATCTTCAAAATTCTTAATTACGACCTGTGAATAGGCGGAGTAATAATAAAAATAAGTTAAGAAAATCAAGGTATAAATTTAGCGCAAGCATTGGTACATCAGCAAGTTCTACATCGCGCTTCATAATTTGGTTGAAATCATACAAAATGTATAATGAGAAAATAATTGTTCCACCAGCTGAAATAATTGTTGTCAGCATAGAACCTAATGGTAAAAAGACACCTAAAAAGCTGAATAGTATTAAAATAATAAGGGAAGCAAATAGCGCACTACTTAAAAATGAAAGGTCTTTCTTCATTTTTGCGCCAACAAAACCTAGTGTTGTGAAAGTAATCGCTGCTGTTATAAAGGCCATCAGAACTGCTGCACCTAGTCCAGCCCCAAAATAATATGTCAAAGTTGGGCCAAGCGTCAAACCAGTAACTAAGGCAAACGCTAATAAAACTGGATACCCGACAACTTTATTAATTGTTTTACTACGACGTACAATAATAGCAACAACAAGTAGTGCTACTTCTAATATGATAAGAGGTAAAAAAAGTTCTGGACTTAATTTACTCCCAATCGCAGCACCGACTGCTGCAAGTAGCAAAGAAAATACAAACCAATTGAGTATTTTTTGCATAATAATTTGTTTACTCGTTCTTTTCTCTATATTTATTTGTTCGGATGTTGAGTTGATTTCGTTCATGAACATTTCTCCTCTTCAGTTGATTAGTTTTATTATAACAAACTAATAATTACAATTCTATCGGTCTTACGTTGGAAATTTTAAAAAAAGAAGTGCCTAAAGCACTTCTTTAAATTAAATCAAATTGTTTCAAGCCAAGCATTATGCCATCACTGTTGTTATCTTTCGTTACAAAGGTAGCTTTTTCTTTTAATAAGGGTACTGCGTTTTCCATTGCAATAGCATTATCCACCGCACTAAACATCTCTAAATCATTCATTCCATCACCAAAAGCATAAGTTGGAACATCTTGATACCCCATAACTTCAAGCAGTTTCGAAATACCCACAGCTTTAGAGCCGCCTTTTTTTAATACGTCGTTACTAAATGGTGTGTTACGAACGAATTGCAATTCTGGAAAACGTTCTGGGAAATAATCATCCCCTGATTCAAGTAAAAGAAGTGCCATATTGATGGTTTCTTCTTTATACATATTAGGTCTTACTTCTGGCATTGGTTCGCCTAAAAAATCATAATGCGCTTTTACAACTGGTGTATTCGCCGTTGCGCCAATTCTTTTATCATTATAATAGCAGACTTCGACATTTTGTAATTTCGCTTCTTCAGTCAAACGCTCAAGCAAATCAGCATTAATCACATCTTCGTACACTTTCTCCCCTTCAAAAATGGCCATTTGTCCATTCATCATTACTGCAGACTCAATACCGGTAATTTTCATTTGATGACTTATTTCTATAAATGTTCGTCCAGTAGCAATAACAGGAATAATATTATTTTGTCGAAGTTTTTCAAGTGCTTGAAGTGAACTATCAAGTACTTTGGATTCACTATTTAAAAGTGTTCCATCCATATCAAAAAAACAAATTCCACGTGGTTTCACATTATTCATCCTTTACTAACATAATATATCCATCATACCAATCTTACGGATGCAAAGTAAAGGTTATTTGTACATAACAAAATCTCCTGTATGCTCAAAACCAAGGCGGTGGTATATCTCGCCAGCGACTGGATTATCGTAAAATAAACATGGTTTCTTTCCTTCTGCTAATACATCACAACATAATTTTTTGAGAAGCGTACTTGCATAACCGCGTTGTCTATATCCATCAGTTGTCGCCACACCTGTAATCATTGCTGAGAAGGAATTTTCTGCAGAAGTTTCAGCTACAGCAACGATTTTTTGGTCTTGTTCAATATAATAAATTCGTTTCACGCCTTTTTCAATTTGGCGAATAATTAATTCTTCGTTTTCACCGCGCGAACCAAATTCTTTAATATGTTTGCGCATATTAATAATTGGTGCCACGTCTTCTTCTACTGCCGTTCTGACGATAACCTCTTGATTTACTGGAATACGGTTTACATGTTCGCACTCACAAAAATAAGTATCTTGTCTTTTTTTGGCAAGTTCTGGTAAAAATGGTTCTAGTTCCTTTGTGACACGAGAAATGCCGCTAACCTCATAATTATCATGTTTAGCAATAATTTCCGAAAAAGCTTTTGCATCGAAATTAGCGTTTTTTGAATAAGGTAAGAAAAACGTATCGAATCGAAGTAACAATGCGTGTAATTTACCCGCTGAATCGAATTCTCCCCAAAGGTCTTGCACATCACTTTCATAACCAAAATTTTCGATGTCCCCAATAATAAATAAATTTAGGGTTGCTTCGGGTTTTAAAAGTGTCATTACTTCTTCATTATCAGATACTGTTAGTTTTCTAATCATGTGCCACACTCCTATTTGGAAAATTGTCTTCATTTTACGTGACTTAAGTAGGTTCGTCAAGCCCCGAATCTTTCTATTTTGTAACACATAAAAAAACTCGGGACAATTAGTCCCAAGCTTTTATGATTCGTAATGAATTTCGCCAATTTTTAACATTAAGCTGATAGCATTGAATTTTTCGTCTCCAAGATGCATTTTGTTTGTATCTTGAAAAGTGATAGGTGCGGCTGTAATAGTTTCTTTCGGTTGTTCAAAGAATTTTTCTTCTAATGCCAAACTTTCTGTAATTTGTGTTATGTATTTTTGGAATTTATTTTCGCTTCTCATTCTCCCAATCATTAATGCTTTTAAAGTACTTTGGGAAACCCCAACAGCAAGCGCGAATGTTCTATGAGTATATCCATTTATTTTCATATAAAGTGACAAATTAGTGGCAATTCTTTGTTTTTCTGCCTTGTTTTTCATTTGGGTGAACCTCCTGTCTTTCTATAGTTATCATTATGCCCGGCAAAGATGAGAATCTGATTAAAACTTCATAGTATTTAGCTAAAAATATTGAAACCGTTTTCTTTTATTATAAAAAAGTGCTGGAATAACAAGTATCCCAGCACATATTTTTATTTTGTGTATGCATCCCAAATGACCGTTCTTAAAACTTCTAAAAATTCAGGGTCAGCATTTGGCATTGGAGGTCGGTGGTAAGCTGCACCTACTTCATCTGTTACTACTTTACATTCATAATCATTATCATAAAGTACTTCTAAATGTTCTGCGACAAAACCAACTGGTGTATAAATAAAATGTTTGTATTTTTCCCGGCCGTATAGTTCTCTTGTTAAATCTTGTACATCAGGTCCAAGCCAAGGTTCACCGGTTTTCCCTTCACTTTGCCAACCTAGCGCATAATGAGGTACCACTACTTTATCAAAAATTAAATCTGCTGTTTCTTGTAGTTGGTCTGGGTAAGGATCATTATGTTTTTTAATTTTCTCTGGTAAACTGTGTGCGGAAACAATTAACACAGTGTCTATTAATTCGTCTGTTGGAATTTGTTTCGCTGTCTCATTAATTCTATCAGCCCACATTTGAATGAATTTTGGTTGTTTATACCAATCATTAACCGCTTTAATGTGAATATTACCCAATTTATCAGCTGCATCTTTTGCTCTTTTGTTATATGCTTCGACGCTAAAACTAGAATAATGCGGTGCTAAAACGATGGAAATGGCTTCTTCTATACCATCTTTGTGCATAGCTTCTACCGCGTCTTCAATGAATGGTTCGATGTGTTTTAAACCGATGTACGTTTTAAATTCTACTTCATTTTGCGCGTCGTTTAATGCTTTTTCTAGTCCATAGGCTTGCGCTTCAGTGATTTTCGCAAGCGGTGAAAGACCTCCGATAGCGTGGTATCTTCCGCGCAAATCTGCAATCATTTCTTCACTTGGCTTATGTCCGTGACGAATATCTGTGTAGTAACGTTCAATATCTTCGTCTTTATACGGAGTCCCGTATGCCATTACAAGTAAACCTACTTTTTTAGTCATTTTTCATCATCCTTTTTTTAATAGAATTTCGCTTCTTTCGTGGATGTACTTAGTTAATTTTTTTAGCATTTCTGGTGGTACCTCTGGAAAAACACCGTGCCCTAAGTTAAAAATGTATCCTGTTTCTAGTACACCTTCTTGTAAAATTCGTTCCGTTTCTGCTATACATTTCTCTGGTGCAAGAAGTGTGGACGGGTCAAGATTTCCTTGAATTGCTTTTGTTGGAACTTTTTTCCGAGCACTTGTGATGGTTTCACGCCAATCAACACCGACTACATCTAGTGGCATTGTTTCCCACTCTGTTAAAAGATGGCTAGCTCCAACCGCTTGCATAATAATTGGTGTTGTTGGATGAACAGCTTTCACTTCTTTAACAATCATTTCAATGACAGGTCGGATGTACTCGGCATAATCCGCTCGGTTAAGTGCCCCTACCCAAGAATCAAATAATTGAACAGCAGAAGCTCCGGCGTTAATTTGCGCTATTAAATAATTCGCAGTCATGCGTCCAAGTTTTTCCATTAAAATAGCCCAAACTTCTGGTTCACGGTACATAAAACTTTTTGTTTGGTGATAATTTTTTGATGGACCACCTTCTATCATATAACTTGCAAGCGTAAAAGGTGCTCCAGCAAATCCAATTAAAGGTACATCTAACATATCATCCGCTAGTAGTTTTATCGTATCAAGTACATAAGGCACTTCAATTTCCGGTTTAAAAATCGTCAGTTTCTCAACATCTTGGAAAGTTCTAATTGTATTATGTATGACTGGACCAATACCAGATTTGATTTCAACGTCTACTCCCATCCCCGGAAGTGGTGTCATAATATCTTTGTATAAAATCGCTGCATCAACATCGTATTGATCTACTGGTAATTTAGTGACATAAGCACATATTTCTGGTTGATGGGTAATTTCAAATAGCGAGTATTTTTCTTTTAATTTACGATATTCTGGTTGAGATCTCCCAGCTTGTCTCATATACCAAACCGGAATTCGGTCTACTTGTTCTTTTCGCGCTGCTTTTAAAAATAAATCGTTCGTTATTTTTGTCATCAAGTCACTTCCCTTCTTTGTTCATTTACACACAATAGGCAACAGAACAATAAATAACTTCTCCAGATAAAAGGATACTAGAAATCTTGTATAAAACCAAACAAATTGCCTATCTACTGTTTCAATTATGAAAAACGTGGAAAACACAGGTGTAATCATTTATCTTAATTGAATAAAACCGAAAGAAGGACTTATCATGAAAAAAGTATTTATCACAACTGGAACAGAGCATTATCTTCGTCAACTAATGGAAAATTATATTGGCGAGAATGTGACACTTCTGCAAAACTTTTCGCAATCTCTTTTGTATCAAGAGTCAACTGGAGAAAAACTTTTCCAAGAAGGTAAAGCGTATCGAGTTTTACAAAGTAGTGGTTCTTTAAAAGGTTTTGGCATTGTTGTGTTTGAATATATTCAACTTCGCGATGAAGAGATTCCGATTTTCTTACAAATGTATCAACATGCTAGTTTACATTTTAGTGAAACACCTGGGTTACAGAGCACAAAACTTACCAAAGCAATGAATACAAATAAGTTTTTAATTATTTCTTTTTGGGATTCCGAAGTTTTCTTTCAAGAATGGAAAAAAACTCCTTTGCACAAAGAAATCACAAGTATTATGAAAAAAAATAATACGCAAGTTGGTTTCTCACATGAAGATATTTATCATTATCCAGAATTCTCGCATGATGCTAAATAGGAAAAAGCGATTTGGACCAAAAATCCAAATCGCTTTTTTTATTCGTACATTTTTTTCATTCTGATTGGAGCATAAAGAAAAGTAAAAATCACTACAAATGCTAAATTTATTCCTAAGATCACCATCCCACCAATTGTGCCGTTTTGAGAAATTCCAATTATACTAAAGAGTAATGCTTGTGCAAGTAGCAAAATTCGTAAAAAGTGAATAAAACTACGATGACGATAAGCATCATCAATCGGGTAAAGACGCAGCATAATTTGTGCATCATAATGTTTTAACATCGGGATAAATTGAAAACCTGTTAAATATAAAAATAACAATGAAAAAATAATATTCAAATAAAAACCTTGTACAAAAACAAGTAGAATAACAGCGATTACAGTAAGTCGAGCGTAAAGTCCTATATATTCATTCGTTCTTACAAAGGTGCGGCTAAACAAATAAGCAAAAGTTTTTCTTTTCGCATAAGGAATTGGTCGATAAAGGAAATCTAGATAGTTCCGTCTACGAACTGTGCCGCGTAGGTGGGGCACATCTGTAAATAAATTAACTAAACGATAAAACCGATTCATTCGTGCTTCTTCTTTGTCTACTAAATATTCCCATCTAAGAGTCACTTTAGAAGTTTTCTTCTTAATCCAGTAGTAACTTGCTAAAATCACAGATAGAACAATCGGAATCGAAATATACGGTGCAGAAATTAACGAAATATAAATTAAAATGGCATTTACAATAACGCGAACAAACATCCACGTTGTATCAGCGTCTTCCAATTTCATACTTTCAAAACCAAAATAAATATTCCAAGCTTTAAGTAAAGCAAGTACTATAAATAATGTAAAGAACTGACTATAAGGTATTCCTGTTACTTCTACATACATAGGCATACAAATACCAAGAACAATTACGAATACATAAAGTTGCATAAAGAAACTCGCAATTTTAGCTTGAGAAAAATAAGCATCCATCGCTTTTTCTTGGACAATTAAGTAAACTACATCCGGTTTTTGTAAGAGCGTCGCGACTGGGCTAATTGCTATAGAAGCTGTAAGTAAAATAACCATAAGTGGGATAACCGGAAAACTAGGCTCAAGCGATTTTACCCAACCGGCATAATAAAAAATACCAGCACCAAGTCCAATAATAAGAACAAAAAGCAAATGATCATTAAACATATAACGGAGATAGCGCATTACTTCTGTAGTATAAGCGCTAAAACGTTCCTTCCAAAGCGCTTTGCTATCAAATATCATTTTCATCAGCTTCCTCTTCCTTTGTCAACTGAATATAAATTTCATCAAGTGAAGCTCCTGGCATTTTAAAGTTCGTTTGTAAGTCTTTTAAGGTTCCTTCTGCGCGAATCTCGCCTTGGTGAATAATGATAAACGTATCGCAATATTTTTCAGCAGTCGCCAAAATATGCGTTGACATTAAAATACTTGCCCCTTCACTTCGCATTTCATCCATCCAATTAAGTAGCGACTGAATTCCAAGCGGATCAAGTCCAACAAAAGGTTCATCAATAATATATAATTTAGGCTCAATTAAAAAAGCCGACATAATCATTACTTTTTGCTTCATTCCTTTAGAAAAATGCGCTGGAAACCAGTTCAGTTTTTTCTCTAAACGAAACTCTTTTAAAAGCGGGGGCATTCTTTCTTGCAATTCTTCTTGTGAAAGACCATAAGCCATTCCGGTCAATTCTAAATGTTCTTTTAATGTTAATTCTTCATATAATACTGGAGTTTCTGGAATATAAGAAAATTGCTTTCTGTATGTTTCTGTATCTTCCACTAATTGGTGACCGTTGATTTTAATTGTTCCTTGTTTCGGATGCATTAAGCCGGTTATATGTTTAATGGTAGTACTTTTTCCTGCTCCATTTAAACCAATTAATCCAACAATTTGCTTTTCTTCAATTGCAAATGAAATATCTTTTAGGACTGGTCGCTTCGTATACCCGCCCGTTAGGTGTTCTACTTCTACTAAAGCCATTATAATACCTCCTTACATATCTTTAGTTAATAATAGCATATTCATCCCTTGAACTGTCAAAATAATCCATTGTTTACTATCTCATACATGCTTTTGCCTCGTTTTTATGTTAAATTAAAGTAGTACATAATTAATATGTTGTGAAAGGTGGTCATACTGAATGGACGATTGCATTTTCTGCAAGATAGTTCGCGGTGAAATCCCTTCTGCCAAAGTGTATGAAGATGAAGAAGTATACGCATTCCTTGATTTAGGACAAGTCACAGAAGGCCATACACTTGTAATTCCTAAAAAACATGCTAGGAATATTTTTGATTTACCGGATGATACCGCTGCTGAATTATTCCGCCGCGTGCCTAAAATTGCAAAAGCGCTAAAAGAAGCTTTACCGCTACAAGGATTAAATATTTTAAATAATAATGAAGAATTAGCTTATCAATCTGTCTTTCATTGTCATGTCCATTTAATACCAAGGTATAGCAAATCAGACGACTTTGGGTTAAAATGGAAAGATAACGCAGACTGGTATACACATGAACGTTACCAAGAAATTGCTGAACTTATTGCAGCAAAAGTAGACTAAAATGACTTTATGGATGGAGTGGAGTATAAATGAATAAAAAATCACTTATTTTTGGTATTTTAGCTGGTGGGGCAATTGGAGCGGCGGCCTCGGTATTATTTGCTCCAAAATCCGGCAATGAACTTCGAAAAGATATTGTTGCTAAATCAGGGGAAGCAAGTGTTATTTTAAAAGAGTTAGCCTATAATGCAAATGAACTTATCCAATCAGTTCAAGTTCTTGGCACAGAAGGCTCAACACTACTTAAGGACGTTTCTTCTGACATCATGGAATCTGTTTCTAAGTGGAATGAGGAAATGGAACCTGAAAAGAAACGCTTAAAGGACGAAATTAAAGATATGCAAAAAACAATTTCTGACCTAGAAAAGACATTGAAAAAAGATAATAAATAAAACGGAAAACTGGGCGTATGCTCAGTTTTTTTATTTACTTGAATGCAGCTTCATAAAAATGTCAAAAACAGACCATTTTTTTATTAAAAAAGGTTGAATTCTGTTGCAATTGAGCATACAATACTATGGTGCCTTCTGATGAGACACTATTCTAGCTTTAACTGGAGGAAAGTTTACAATGCGCTGCCTAAAATCAATCAACACAGAGCGACGAGATGAATTCAATCGACTTTTTCTAAAAGGTATTCTCGTCTGGTTAGCTGTCGTATGCATATGTTTTTTGACACAACATTTAATTTATCCAGGGGAACTCACTAATGACTATCAACTAATTAGCCTTATTGGTATTGTTTTAATTTACCCTATTCATAAATTACTTCATCTCATTGGATGTTTTAAATACCGAGAGGGAACTATAATTCAGTGGCGTATTCATTTCTTTATTCTTCCCTGTATAAAATTAAATATTAAGCGGATAATTCCAAAATGGCATTATATATTTTCATTAATTTTGCCTTTTGCTGTTATTTCCAGCTTTTTAATCCTATTAATGCTTTTAACTCCTATTGGTCATTCAGGTATGTTTCTTGTATTGCTATCCGTCCATTTTGGAATGAGTTTCTCTGATTTTACTCATATTAAAAAATTATGGAAAATGCCCAAAAATTGTTTTGTCGAAAGTGCAGAACGTGGATTTTCTATTTTAATTTCTGACTAAACCATAAGAATATCATTAAATTTCTTTCATCTTTTCTTTTTATCTTTAATTTGTGTTATGATAGTTATTGTGTTAAGCGGGAATTACATCAACAACTAAGGAGTGTGTTTTATTTAATGAAGAAGAAATTAATTCTTGGACTTGTCATGGTAATGGCATTGTTCAGTCTAGCAGCGTGCGGTGGCGGCGGTAATGTCGTTAAGACAGATTCTGGCGACGTGACGCAAGAAGAACTTTATGACGCAATGAAAGATAAATACGGTTCTGAGTTCGTACAACAACTTACTTTTGAAAAGATCCTTGGTGATAAATACAAGGTAACTGATGAAGATGTTGATAAAAAATTCAAAGAGTACAAATCTCAATACGGCGATCAATTTTCTGCTGTTTTAGCTCAAAGCGGGTTAACAGAGAAAACATTCAAAAGCCAACTTAAGTACAACTTGTTAGTTCAAGAAGCTACAGAAGCTAATACTGATACTAGCGATAAAGCACTTAAAGAATATTACAAAACTTGGCAACCAAATATCACAGTAAGCCACATTTTAGTAGCTGACGAGAATAAAGCTAAAGAAGTTGAACAAAAACTGAAAGATGGCGCAAAATTCTCAGATTTAGCTAAAGAATATTCCACTGACACAGCAACAAAAGAAAATGGTGGTCAATTAGCTCCATTCGGTCCTGGCAAAATGGACCCAGCATTTGAAAAAGCAGCTTATGCCCTTAAAAACAAAGGTGACATTAGCGCTCCAGTAAAAACACAATATGGCTACCACATTATTCAAATGGAAAAACCAGCTACAAAAACAACTTTTGAAAAAGATAAGAAAGCTGTAAAAGAGTCTTACCTTGAATCTCAACTTACTACAGAAAACATGCAAAAAACATTGAAGAAAGAATACAAAGATGCTAATGTAAAAGTTGAAGACAAAGACTTGAAAGATGCTTTTAAAGATTTTGATGGCTCTTCTTCAAAAGAATCATCTAAATAAGTAAGATAAAAACACGTTTGGAGATTACTTCCAAACGTGTTTTTTTGAGAAAAAACTGTTCAGTAGATTTCACTGAACAGTTTTCTATTATTCAAAAGTTGGGTTATAAAAGGAGCGATTATCTAATCCAAATACTCTTTCACTAAATTCGCCTGGTTTTGTATGTTTTAATACTTTGTCCATCATGTTAAGGGAAGCATCCATTAAATCAATTTGATGTAAAATTTCAGCTTCACGGACTAGAGGCGGCTTTGGACTTCCCCACTCGCCTTTACCATGATGGGATAAAAGCACATGTTTTAAGACCACTACCTCTTCCCCGTCAATTGATAATTCTTCAGCAATTTTACTTACTTCCTCTACAACGATGGAAATATGACCAATCAAGTTACCTTCAAGTGTATAAGTGGTCGAAACTGGTCCAGAAAGTTCCATTACTTTTCCTAAATCATGTAAAATAACTCCAGCATAAAGTAAGTCGCGATTAACTGTCGGATATAAGTCTGCCACTGATTTAGCTAAACGCAACATAGAAACAACGTGAAAACTTAGTCCTGAAACAAATTCATGGTGATGGCGCATAGCAGCTGGATAATCATAAAAATCATCTTGATATTTTTTTAGCAAAGCTCGCGTAATCCGCTGCAAGTTTGCATTTTTCATTTCGAAAATATATTGGGTTATTTCGTCAGCCATTTCTTCTTTATTGATTGGAGCTGTCTCCATAAACTCACTAGCACTAACACCATCAAGTGGTGAAGCTTGTCTAATTTGGCGAATTTTCAATTGTTTTCTTCCACGATAGTTTTGTATATCTCCCATAAGATGAACAATTTGCTGTATTCCGTAATTGACTTCATCACTTTCTTTTACATCCCAAAGTTTTGCTTCTAATTCACCTGATTTATCTTGTAAAACAAGACTTAAAAATGGTTTTCCGTTACTTGCTGTTCCTTTTACACTTGATTTAATCAGCAAGAATAGTTCTACTGTTTCTCCAACTTCGTAGTCTAATAATCTTTTTTCCATTGTATCGCCTTCTTTCTTTCTGTAGTAAGAAGTTTCTCCAACTATTATAGCATGCGTATGTCTTCACTGGAAAAATATTTGCGAGTTTCTTGATGACAGGTGAAAAAAATAACCTGATTTGTACTTTTTCTTTTCTTGAGCAGCTGCATCATTTGGATCATCCTAGCAGAGTCAAAATGGACAAAGCCATCATCAATAATTATAGGTAATGGAAAATCTTTGTGAATAACATCAATTAACGCAAATCTGATTGCTAAATACAATTGTTCTTTTGTTGCTTGACTTAGTTCTTCAGGGAAAAATGAAATGACATCTTTACTTTCGACTTGAATCCGGTTTTCTTGTAAATATACTTTTGTGTAGTTTCCGTTTGTTAGGTGGTTGAAATAGTCAGTTGCTAAAGTTAAAGTTTTAGGTAATTTCCCTTCTTGTAAACTCCGCATTGTTTCTTGAAGTATTTGAAGCGCTAACTTAGTTTCTGTCCATTCCCGAGTCATTTGCTGCAATTGACTTTTTTCTGAATAGAAGTCTTGCATTAGTGTAGAAAACGTACCGCCTTCTTCTAAAGTTGCTATTTCATGATTTTTTGAAGCTAACATGGCATGAATATTTTCTTGTTCCAGTTCTATTTTGCGAAGTTTTTCTTCTAGTTGAAGTTCTTTTTCTTTAATGACTTCTTGCGCTGAAAATTGACTTAAAGCTAGTCGTTTTTCTGGTTCGAGTTGCGCTTCTAGTAGAATTAGACGTTCTCGCCATTGCTGCTCTTCTTTTACTCGCATTGCTACCAAACGGAATTCGTCTTCATTATTTACTTTAGCTTGTTTTAATAAGTCTTTTTTTTCTCCGTTCACAAGCAATAGATCGTGCTTCACTAACTCTAGCTGCATTGTAATTTGTTCCATTTTTTCAGCTAGTTTAGCATTTTCTGTCAAATTATTCCGGTAGTAGAGCAAGCCTTGACGCAAAAAAGATATTTTTTCTTCCATGTTATTAGATTCTATAGGCAAATGCAGATTTTCTAATCTAACTTGGTACGAGTGTTGCTTTTCTACTAGTGGTTCTAATTTTCGTATAAGTTCAGCAGCTAATTGATTTTTTTCACTATTTTCTTTATAGTCTTGAATGATTAATTCCCAGTCTTCTTCCGGGATTTCATTAATCTCTAAATCAGTGAATAGTTGATTTAGATTTGATTGATAGTTGTATTTGGCATTGATTATGCTATTTTGTCTTTCTTTTAATTGCGCTAATTGTGAAGCAACAACATCCATTTCACTTAGTAATTGTTGCCATTCTTGCCTTATTTGTTTTTGTTCTAAAAACGTTAGAATTTCTTGGTTGCTAGAAGATGTGGATGTTTTAGTTGTAACGAATAAAAAAATAGCAATAAGAGCAGCTGTGAAAGCAAAAGCCATACTCCAAATTGATTGAAAAATCATCAAAATCACTAAAGCCACAAGAAAAATACCAACTGCTACAATAGGTTTAGTTAAAGATGATTTTTCTTTTAAATTTACTTTTTCTTTTTCTTGCTGAAATCTTTTGTTTTCCCACATATTGCTTTCTATTTGATCTATCTTTTTCTGTAATTTTTCTTCAGTTTCTTGAAGGAGCTTTAATTCTAGTTGAATATCATGCTGTTGCTGTTTGTTTCCTTGTTCTAGCCCTTTTATTCGAAGTAGTTTTTGTTCTAACTCTTTTGTCCATTTCTTTGGTGTTTGCTTAGCATTTGTTTGGTAGTACTTGATTTCTTTCTCCAAACTATTTTGTTGTAATTCACGCTCAGTATAAGCCCCATAAGTTTCAATTAAAAAGGTTATTTCTGCTTCGTTTTCAGTAAAAAAAGAAGTATGTTCAAAATTATTTTTACTAATTAAGTTCTTTTGACGTTCTTCTAATTGAATTAATTGGTTTTGCCATTCTTTTTCTCTTAGTTGTAAATGTTCCAAACGGATAATACCATCGGGTGGAAAAGTAGCTTCGGTTGAATGTGTTGCTTTTTCATTAAGAGCTTTCCATTCTTGATAGATAGGCCATAAATCTAACAATGTATTTAGTGAATCTAATTCAACACGGATAGCAGTTTTTTCTTCTTGCAATTCAATTTGTCTCACTTTTTCTTCTTCTTTTTCAGCCAAAAGCAGCTCATATTTTGCATTTAGTTTTTTTGCTTCTTGAAATGCCAATTGGCTATCTTTAACTTTTTTTAGTTGTTGATTGATTGCTGGATTTCTTCCACTCGGTTTAAAAAGAACTTCCAATTTTTTTTGTAATATTTCAGCCGTTTTTAAAAGCGCATCTGACCCTGTTGTACCCGTAGCAAGTAAATATCGTTCAAATTCTTTTTTCTTCCATTGGTGAATATTTTGTAATCCATGAATATCAAAAGAAAAAATAGCTTCAAAAGTATTTCGGTCAATTTCTCCCATAATTTCTGTTAACTTTTCTTCTCCAGCTACTTGTCCGTCTTCGTAGTAAATACATACATCTCCAGTAGCTTTTCCTTTTAAACGTTCGACAATGACCTTACCTTTTGGAGTATCTTCCAGTGTTAATCTTCCACCATATGGTCCACCATTTTTAGGTTCCATACGAGGTATAGATTGTTGTCTCGTTGGGAAACCAAATAAAATACTATGTATAAAAGCCATAATGGTCGATTTTCCTGCTTCATTTTCTCCAAAAAAAACTTGAAAATCTGAAACATGATTAAAATGAGCATCTGACCATTTCCCGTAACCAACTATATCAATGGACGTTATTCTCATTTTTCATCACCTTCCACTTCTTTAAGCGTTGTTCCTAATTCTGTCAAAGCTGATTTTAACATTTGTTGACGATCTTCTTCTGATAAGTCTTCTAAATATCTACTTACACCACTTTCAAAATAAAGTGCCTCCACAGTTTGATAGAAAACTGATTCGTCTTGTAACCTTTCGAAAGCTTGAGTTATTTCTTTACTCGCCAGATGACGCTCCTGCCAGTTCTTTAAGTCGCTCTGATTCGTCAGTTCAATTGTGAGTTTATGGACCCAAACAAAAGTATTGCTTGTTAAGTCGGTTTCTTCTTGAAGCATTTGTAGCCAGTCCGCGGAATTTATTTTTTGTTTATCAGGCATTTGAACAATAACATGTAGAAAAAACGAATTACTCTGCCCATAATAGGCATCTAAGCGTTTCGTGATTTCCCTGTAAAATGTATTGATTTCACTATTTTCAAGCAAACTAATTATGACTTCTTCCCAAATAATCGGATTAGTTGCTATAAAATCAATTGTTGTATTTGAATCTGATAATGTGACAATGCTTGCTCCTTTTTCACCTGATTCTTTGCGATTTCGTCCCTGAATATTTCCTGGGTAATAAATGGTTGGTGATTCGGCTAATAACTGGCGTTTATGGATATGTCCAAGTGCCCAGTAATCAAATCCTTTTTTACTTAATTCCTGGATTCGGAATGGAGCATAAACATCATGATCCTCACTGCTTGATAATTCAGAGCCATGTAAAAGGCCAATATGGAAATTCGCCTCTCCTTGTTTATTATATTCATTAACGCGGCTAACACGAACGTGGCGCTCTCCGTAACTAAAGCCATAAATATGAACATTAACTCCATTCATTGTTTCCATAGTAACCATTTCAACTTGTTCTGAAAAAACATGGACATTTTTAGGCAATTGCAATTTTTCCTTATGCTTATCTATAAAATCGTGATTTCCATGAATAACAAATGCTTTTATTCCAGCTGCTTCTAATCGTTTCATTTCTTTTAAAAAACGAGCTTGAGCACGTACACTTTGATCTTCACTATCATAAATATCTCCTGCAATTAATACAAATTCCACTGCTTCATTTATTGCTACCGTTATAATACGTTCCAACGATTGAAATGTGCTTTCTTGCACGGCAGAAAAAAGTGGTTGTGGTAATGTCGAAAGCCCAATGAAAGGACTATCCAGATGCAAATCTGCTATGTGTAAAAATTTGATTTCTTTCATGACTTTCGCCTCCTTAAAAAACCGAATATATGTTCTTATTATACCTTACTATCACTTTACGTACAAGCATTTCAAATAAAAAAGTGGTTCTATTATTTGCTAAATAAATAACAAATAATAGAACCACTTCGATTAATGAAAATTAGTCGTTTGCTACGTTATATAGGTCTTGTAATGGTGTCATAATAATGCGATTTAAATCATTAATAATTGTACTCATCGCTTGTTCTTTTTCCATTAGTTTAACGATTAATTCATTTTCTTGAACTTCTTGTGCTACTTGTTGTGCTACATTTACTGTCTCATCGTCAATTTCTTGACCAGTCATTTGTTTTTCTTGGATTGTAACTTGAACATCACGAAAACGTTCGAATTTTGCTTTTGCATCAGCATTTTCGTTTACTTCGCGGTATGCATCTTGTAAGCTTAAGAATTCAGGTGTTTCACGAATTCCTTTGTCTAAATCATGTGCTACATCATAAATATTAACTGCCATTGATAAATCCTCCAAATATCTGTATTTGTCACTTCTGTTTCACTATAACAAAAAGTCATAGGTTATTCCAGTATAAAAGAACTAAATCCACATTGCGAGTATTCCTTGAATGATTCCAATAAAGCCTCCTAAAATCCCACCTAAATAGGTTATCATTTTTAACTCTCTACCAGAAATCTCTACAACAAGTTTTTCGATTTCAGGTAATGAAAAAGTTGCTATTTGTGTTTCAACAAGTTTTGCTAAGTCCATTCGCTCCACTATTTCTGCACTATGAGTCGCTACAAAATCAAGCATTCGCTCTACTGCAAAAGGAATCATTTTTTCTGTAATGGCAGATTCATAATTGCGTAGTATGCCTTGAATAGGTTGGTTAAATAGTTTCTCATGTGGAACAGCTTGAATAATTTCTGAAGTAAGTTGTCCTGCCAAATGTGCTTGTTTTTCTGTTGGAATAAGTTCTTGGAGTTCTTTTGCTTCAAAATTATGCCATTCTGTTGATAGCAATTGGTTGATGATATTTTTAGTGTCTTCTTGGCTAATAAGCTTTAAGCCTTCTTGTTGAATTTTTTCTGAGAAACTATCGATATTAATGAACATTCTCGCCATGCTGCCCATTTTCCCATGTTCTTCAAAGAATTTTTGAAGCATTTGTTTAATCTGGATTTTGCCTGCTTCACTCGCTATAAAAACACTCATTTTATTCGTTATTCTTTCTGTTACATGGGGCAGTTTTTTAGTTAATTCGTTTTCTAGCATGGAAGGAATTAACTCGCTCATTTGTGTTGATTGTTTTGTTGTTAAAAAGCGGCTAATTTGGGTCTCTAGGGTTCTTTCTAACCATGAAATAGAACGAACTTCTGCATTATCGTATCCTAAATGGTGAAGTAATTCGTTTGGAGTTGTCTCTAATTTCATTTTTTCACGAAACATTTTTGCAATGGTTTCTGTTACTTCTTTTTGTAAATTCTCATCCAGGAGTCTGGCGCGAATGGCATCCTCTGTTAGTAAGTGACTTACCACTACTTTTCCAATATGTTCCGCTAGTTCATCACGCCGTTTAGGAATTAATCCGGGTGTAAATGGCAAACGTTTATTAAATAGATAAACGGCCTTGTACGGACGAAAGAGCATTCGGATGGCGATATAATTCGTCATTGCCCCAATGAATCCGCCAATCACCGCCATTAAAAGTATTGTAAATAATACTGACATGTTTTGCATCTCCTATATTTTGTCTAGTAAAAGTGTTTTCATTATACGTGAAAAATCCCTAGACAACAATTATTTCTAGGGAAGTTCATTCTAAAGTATGAGATTACAAATTAGTCATTTTTAATGGGTCTATCCATAAATCGAATTCTTCTTCTGTTACAAAGCCGGTTTTAATAGCAGCTTCTTTTAAAGTCGTATTTTCATCGAATGCTAATTTAGCAATTCTGGCAGCTTTTTCGTAACCAATGTGTGGATTCAAAGCTGTAACTAGCATTAGCGAATCATTTACTTTAGCTTCAATCACACTTTCATTTGCAGTTAGTCCTTCCAAACAATGAATTCGGAAGGAACGCATGCTATCAGAAAGCAATGTGATAGATTCCAAGAAATTAAAAATAATTACAGGCTTATAGACATTTAATTCAAAATTACCTTGGCTTGCAGCAATATTAATCGTTGTATCATTTCCCATTACTTGAGCGGCAACCATCGTAATTGCCTCACATTGTGTCGGGTTCACTTTTCCTGGCATGATGGAGCTGCCTGGTTCGTTAGCCGGGATTGTTAGTTCACCAATGCCACTACGAGGACCACTTGCTAGTAGCCGAATATCGTTGGCAATTTTCATTAAATCAGAAGCAAGACTGCGAATTGCTCCATGGACGAAATTAATGGGACTATGGCTCGTTAAAGCAAAATATTTATTAGAATCGGAAGTAAAAGGATATCCAGTTTGTTTCATTAACTCTTCTGCAACTTTATCACCGAAATCTTTGGAGGCATTTAATCCCGTTCCAACTGCTGTCCCGCCAATGGCAAGTGGTAAAATTGCTTTCATACTAGATTCCAGATAGTTTTTATTGTTGGTTAGACATGCTTCCCACCCACTAATTTCTTGACCAAGCGTTAGTGGAGTCGCATCTTGTAAATGTGTTCTACCAATTTTAACGAGCTGCATATATTTATTCTTCTTCATCGTTAAAACTTCTTCCATTTTAGTTATTTCTGGTAAAAGTTTCGTTACTAAAGCTTGATAAGCAGCTATATGCATCGCTGTTGGGAATGTGTCATTCGAGCTTTGCGACATGTTAACATCATCATTTGGATGAACTTTTTCCTCACCTAAAGTTAAATTGGCAACGTGCGCAATAACTTCATTGACGTTCATATTGCTTTGTGTCCCGCTTCCTGTTTGCCAAACTACTAAAGGAAAATGTTCATCTAGTTCGCCTTTAATGATTTGGTCACAAACGTTACCGATTGCTACCGACTTCAATTCGGATAACTTTCCTTCCGATGCATTCACTATGGCAGCAGCTTTTTTTAACTGAGCAAAAGCGTAGATAATTTCTTTCGGCATATAATTATCACCAATAGCAAAGTTTCTTCTACTTCGTTCTGTTTGGGCTCCCCAGTACTTAGCTGCATCAACTGAAATTTCTCCAAGTGTATCACGTTCAATTCGTTCCATTTTGCCACCCCTTTTTATTCTATTTTATTATATTCCGGATGTTTACGCAAAACCAACAAATAATGTTCGCTATTCCGTTTTTTGAAGTGGTTTTATTTTAATCATTAAAATGGTAAGAATTATTAATAAAGCAATCCAAGCTATTGAAATGAACAGTGTTGGTATAAAGTAATCCATTGTTTTTTCTGACATTATTAGCATGGTTGCATTCTTGCTTAAGTAAGCAGGATTAAACATTTGTATCCAACCGCCAAAACCGCTAATGACTCCTAAGAGAATAGCTGTAAATACGCTAATCATCGCAACTACAGCATTGCTATCAAATACAGCACTGGCAAAAACGACCAAACTAATAACAAAAACAAACCAAAGAGCGTAGACAAAAAACCCTTCCATCAAAGAATTTATATCTAAATCACCAAATAAAAAATACGTATAATATGCTGCTAAAATATAACCAATGAATAATGAGCTTAATCCAACAATACACTGCATAACCCACTTGGATAGGACATACTCTACGGCTGATACTGGTCTAGTCATAATAAAAGCAAGCATGCCTCTAGACCGGTCATTTTGAATGCATGCCATCGCTACTACAATCATAATGATAATTCCGATTTGATCAAACTGAGAGCCAAGTGTTTGCGACATTACTTCTTGCGCTGATTGATTCCCCATCAAGGCGATTACTTGCTCCGTTTCTGCGCCAGTTCCAACCGCTTTAAGTATTTCTGGTAAAAAATAAAGCATTAATGGTTGTGTAAGACCAAGAAGTGAAAAGACAATTGGCATCCAAATGATTTTCAAACTCCGCCGCTGTTCTAACCATTCTTTTCCAAGTAAAGCACTAAAATGCGTCATTATCTCACCTTCTCCATAAAAATTTCTTCTAGGCTTTGGTGTCTGTTTTCTACGCGAATCAGCTCACCTTTCGTTTTTAATAGTGCTTCTAGAATAGCTTCTGAGCCAGCTTTTTTATCTATAGCGTACACTTGGTATACCATGCCTACCTTTTCGATTTTTTCAATATGCTGATTTTGATTAAGATGTGCTAGCCAGGCTTCCTCATCTCCAATAAATTCAACATCAAATACCGGGGAGCTTTCTTCTTGCATAAGCTGTTCAACTGTTTTATCCGCAACTAATTCACCATTTTTGATAATTGCAATACGGTCACAAATCTCTTCCGCATCTTTCAAAATATGCGTTGAGAACAAAATTGTCATTTCGCTTTTCAGTTTCTCTAAAAGCACGATAATTTCTCGACGACCAATTGGATCAAGCGCTGAAACTGGTTCATCTAAAACAAGCAATTCTGGTCGATGTAATATAGCCTGAGCGATACCAAGGCGTTGCCGCATTCCACCTGAATAAGTGCTGATTTTTTTGTTAGTACTATCTGCTAAGCCAACTAGTAGCAATACCTCTTTGATTCGCTCTTCTAAATCTTGTTTCTTCATGTTAGACAGCTTTCCCATAAAATGAAGACATTCTAATGCGCTCATCCACCCATAAAATTCTGGATACTGTGGCAAAAAGCCAATTTTATCACGCACTAACTTTGCTTCTTGGCCATCTAGTTTAATTTGACCCTCGTCTTGCGCTAAGATTTGGACAATCATGTTAATCATTGTGGACTTACCCGCGCCATTTGGTCCGATTAAAGCTACACATTCTTTATTATTTATAGTTAGATTGATGCCTTTAATAACCCATTTTCCGTTATATTTTTTCTTTAGTCCTTGGATTTCTAATTTTTTCATTAACTTTCATCCTCTTTTCGCCCAAAAATAAAATAAACAATTGGACCAAAGATATTAATAAATATAATGACAACTAACCAAATAATAGGGTTTTTACGTGTTTGCCAGTTTTTAGCTAAATCTATAATCGCTGTTAAAAGTAAGGCTAAATAAAGAATTAATACGGGAATTAATAATGCTATTTGCGTTTTATCCAATGTATTCACCTCGTTCAATTGTTATATTCATTGTATAACAGTTATAATATTAAAGCAATACAAAAAAGCACATTTTACTGAGAATAAAGTAAAATGTGCTTTTTATTAGTTGCCGATAGAATCAATTAAGTTTCCAATACCATCTGATACTTTTCCACCAAATTCTTTTACTTTTTCAGCACCTTTTTTAATCGTTTCTCCTGCTTCATCTGCTTTGTCTTTTACGCCACTCCAGAAGTCACTGCCACTATTATTATCGGATTCTTCTTGTTTTTTCGCAGCAGTTTCTTGTGCAGCACTTTTAGTATCAAAGTCAGCAGATTTTTGGTAACGTAAGCCACTGTTCATTACATAATGAGCTAGGCTTGATACCCCAGCAGAGCTCGTTGTAGTGAGGTAATGGTCTTTATCTGTTTTATCAAACCCCATCCAAACAGCACCAACTAAATTAGGCGTGTAACCTACAAACCACTGATCTTTTGTCCCACTAGTATCATTGAAAGGAACTTGAGTCGAGCCAGTTTTACCTGCCATTTCGTGACCGGAAACTGCTGCACTCTGGCCAGTCCCTGTATTGATTACATCTAGTAACATGGATGTCATTTCAGTTGAAACAGTTTTGGAGATAATTTGTTTTGTTTTTGGAACTTTTTCATAAACAGTATTTCCTGATGGATCAACAATTTTAGTAATGATATGTGATTCCGGTTTTGCACCGTTACTAGCAAATGTAGCATAAGCAGTGGCCATTTCGACAGGCGATGCCCCTTTGCTCATACCGCCAAGTGCTAATCCAAGCGTTTCGTCTTTTTCTGGTACTTCAATGCCAAATTTCTCCACAGATTTAACGCCTTTATTAATACCAATCTGATCTAACAACCAGACCGCTGGGGCATTGATAGAGTTGGCTACTGCTTTATACATTGGGACTTCTCCACTATAGATTCCACCTACATTAGTTGGTGTATAGTTACCTTTGTATGTTACTTTTTCATCTTTTAACATCGAATCCACATCATAACCAGATTGAAGTGCTGGTGTATAAACAGCAAGTGGTTTCATCGTGGAACCTGGCTGAGCCTTCATTTGCGTCGCTCTATTAAAGCCACGGAAAACATGTTCACCTCGTCCGCCAACAAGCGCTCTAATTCCTCCAGTTGCTGGATCCATTAAAACGGCACCTGATTGAACAAGCGTACCATCGTTCGCATTGTTCGGGAATAAAGAATCGTTATTATATACTTTTTCTAAAGATGTTTGATAGTTTTGATCTAATTCTGTATAAATTTTGTATCCTTTTTGCATAATTTCATCTTGAGTAATATCAGCTTCATTTACTGCTTCATTGATTACAGCATCAACATACCAAGGATATTTGTTCGCAAGCGGATCTTTTGATTGGTCATTTAAAACGATTTTGGTCGCTTTATATTTGTCACCTTCTGCTTTGGTTATATCACCGGTTTCAACCATAGCATTTAATACCATGTTCCGACGATTAGTTGCCTTATCAATATGCTCATATGGATCATAGGCACTCGGAGCTTGAAGTAAGCCAGCAATAGTCGCAGCTTCTGGAATATTTAAATCGGCTGCTGACTTCCCAAAATATTTCAAAGAAGCGTTCTCAACACCCCACTCACCGTTTCCAAAATAAGACCTATTTAAGTACATTTCCATAATTTCATCTTTGGAATAAGTTTTTTCAATTTCTCGGGCCATAAATATTTCCTTCGCTTTTCGCGTAAAGGTCTGTTCTTGGGTTAGCAAGGCGTTTTTGGCAAGCTGTTGCGTAATCGTACTACCACCGCCAGAAATCCCTCCGTTTGTAATAAGATTAACTCCAGCACGAGCAATTCCTTTTAAGTCAAAGCCTTTATGTTCATAAAAACGTCTGTCTTCAATTGATACCACTGCATTCTGGAGATTTTTAGAGATTTTATCAATTGATACGAAGGTTGCATCTGTTGAAGATAATTCTCCCGCTTTATCTCCGTCTTTATCGTAAACAATTGTGGCGGATTCTAAGCCTTTTTTCAAAGCATCTATATCTGCTGACTTGGCTACTACAACAAGATAAATAATAAAACTTAATAAAAATACGAGTCCTGCAAGTAAAAAAATCTTGCCGATATGTTTGTTTTTCCAAAAGCGTCTAAATTTCCGCCAGAAAATACCAAGCCATTTTCCAATGAATCCAAAGAATAATTTAATGTATTTAATGAGTTGTTGTTTTAATTTGTCCATGTAACTCTCCTATCTTTCTACACGGTATTAAAGAAAACTGTAAACACAGTTATACACGTATTTTACGTTAAAACACAATTTTATGCCACCAACTTTAGACCGATTTTTGTAATAATTTTGTAATAATCCATATTTCCTACATATTTATTTACTTCTTTTTTACAATTTCTTCATTTTGATGTTTCCCGTATTTTAAAAAGGGTAGATATTACTGTTACCATTACTAGTGTTTTGGTAATAACAATCACCTATATACTGTGTACAACAAGTAATGGCAGCAAGTTTTACATGGGTTCATTAATAAGCCGGAAAGGATTTGGAATATGACGCAAAAGCTAATCTACTTTTTATCACAAACGCATATTCGAAGTGCCATTGCTGAAGCTTGGGCAAAGAAACTTTCACTTAGCAATGTCAAATTCATTAGCGGTTCTTGGCATAAATCCAAAGCAACTCCATTTATTGCAGAAGCGTTGAATGAGTTTGCGATTGAGCCACCTGAAAGCTTGTCTTATTCTCCTAGCTCAAAATTACTGGCAGATGCTGATCTCATTGTTACAATTTATGATTCTGCACATGAATCTGCACCGAGTTTCCCATTAGAAATACAAGAAAAAATTATTTATTGGGACATTGATGATCCAGAACAAGAAATAGCGTTACCCAAAAAATGGGCGAGTTATCAAGAAGTGTGCGATAACATTGCCTTATCTGTAAAAAAATTAGAGCACGTATTGATAGAGGCTTAGATTTCATTGTCCCGCCACTTGTAGGCGGGACTTTTATGTTAAAAGAAAGGGGTATTTACATATTATGGACGGATATAATGATTTAAAAAAAGCAGAAAAAGCCGCCTTTTTAAGTATATTTGCTTACCTATTTCTTTCCATTTTAAAAATTGCAGCTGGTCATTTTGGAAATTCTGACGCATTACTTGCAGATGGATTAAACAATACAACAGATATAATTGCATCAGTTGCTCTTTTAATTGGCCTTAGAATTTCACGTATTCCACCTGATGCAGATCATTCCTATGGACATCGGCGAACAGAAACGATAAGTTCCTTAATTGCATCTATTATTATGTTTTTTGTTGGTGTTCAAGTCATTTGGAGTTCTATTGTTCATATTATTGAAAAAGAATTTACTGCTCCTTCAACGATAACTGCTATTGTAGCATTATTTTCTGGTGTATTCATGTATGCTATTTATTTATATAACCGCAGACTTGCAAAAAAGTTGGACAGTCAGGCAGTACGGGCAGCCGCTTATGACAATCGTTCAGATGCATTTGTTAGTTTTGGCGCATTTATTGGTATAATTGGAGCAGTTCTTGGAGTTCCGTGGCTCGATTCAGTTACAGCTTTTTTAGTTGGCGTTTTAATTGTTTATACAGCTGTCAAAATTTTTTATGATGCAGCTCATACATTAACAGATGGGTTCGATGTATCCAAGCTCGAAACAATTCATGATTTGATCGCTTCTGTACCTGAAGTTAAAAAAGTCATTGATATAAAAGCGCGGATGAATGGGAATCGTATTTGGATTGATGCAACTATCGCGGTAGATCCTGATTTAAATGTAGTAAAAAGCCATGAAATCACTGAAATTGTTGAGCAAAAAATCCGAAATGAGTATAAAGGGGCATTTACGTTAGTTCATATTGAACCATTTTTTGAATAATATTCATTGTCAATAATCATAAAGTCAACTATAATTTAGATTAAAGTATCATTTGCTGGGAGGGAATATTCAATGGGGCAGAGAAACTAATTCACATAAATTATCTAACTAGAATGAAAAGTATGCAACAACACATTGGAGGTTTTCTCTTCCATGGCGACTTTTCTTCTATATAGATAGTTTTACCATAAGCTTATTTATATTAAATTAGGAGGTGTTTGCCTTAGCAGAAACTATTTCTGTCAAGGCGATTTATTGATATTAACCATTAAATTTTTAATTATAGCTTTACTTATTGCTATATCGGCGTTTTTCGTGGCAACGGAATTTGCAATTGTAAAAATGCGACCGAGCCGTTTAGACCAATTAATTGCGGAGAAAGATAAACGTGCAGTCCTCGCTAGACATATTTACAATCATTTGAACGCTTACTTATCAGCTTGCCAACTTGGGATAACAATTAGCTCCCTTGGGCTTGGTTGGTTAGGGGAATCTACTGTAGAAGCTGCTCTACATCCATTGTTTAGCTTAATGGAATTACCTCAGTCTGCTATTACGATTCTTTCCTTCACGATCGCCTTTTTATTTATCACTTTCTTGCATGTAGTTGTCGGCGAACTTGTACCGAAAACATTGGCAATCGATAAAACAGAAACAGTTGCACTTGCGGTAGCTCGTCCGCTGCATATTTTTTATAAAATAATGTTCCCATTTATTTGGATTTTAAATGGTTCTGCGGTTTTCATCGCACGTCTTTTTGGCTTAGAGCCTGCCTCTGAGCATGAAATCGCTCATACAGAAGATGAGTTAAAAATAATCGTTGGTGAAAGTTATAAGAGTGGAGAAATTAATCAATCAGAATTCCGTTATGTGAATAAGATTTTTGATTTTGATGAACGTATGGCGAAAGAGGTTATGATTCCAAGGACTGAGATTGTCACAGTTGATACCGGCTCTACTATCGGAGAGTTGTCCGACATTATGCAAAATGAACGTTATACACGCTACCCAGTTATTGATGGCGATAAAGACCATGTCATTGGTGTACTTAATTTAAAAGAAATTTTGTCAGCATATGTCGAACATGGATCGAGTCCAAGCTTTAGTATTGATCCTTACGTAAAACCAATTATCCGAGTGATTGAGACGATTCCTATTAAAGAATTACTTTTCCGTATGCAGCGTGAACGTTCTCATATTGCCATTTTACTTGATGAATATGGTGGTACCTCCGGGCTCGTTACGGTAGAAGATATTGTGGAAGAAATCGTGGGTGATATTCGCGATGAATTTGATGCTGACGAAATTCCAGAAATTCGAAAAATCAAAGACGGTCACTATATTGTTGATGCAAAACTTTTGATTGATGAAGTCAATAATATTTTAGGTACTGAAATTGAGGAAGAAGAAGTTGACACAATTGGTGGTTGGTTCTTAACGCAAAATTATGAAGTGGAAGTCGGGGATGAAATTGATTACGATGGCTTTATTTTCCGCGTAAAACAAGGTGAACCCCACCATATTGAGTATATCGAGATTATCAAAAAAACAAATGATTAATAATAAAGGTAGCTATCCTCCTCTCACTTGGATAGCTACTTTTTTAAATGCGATGATTTAACATAAATTGTTTGAACCTTTCTGCTGCTGGAGTTAAAGTTTGATTTTTTACAACTGCTAAATAAAAGAAACGTTCCCAGTTCGGGCTTCTGATTGGCAATACTTTGACGTCTATATAATTTAATATGGGCATATTAGGAACAACGGCTATCCCAAAACCTTGCGCAACCATTCCTGCAATTACTTGATCTACTTCGATTTCATAGGCTATTTTGTAATCCTTACCAATTTTTCTGAATAAATCATCGATAATTGGTCGTAAACCGCTTTTTTTCGAGAAGGCAATATGCGGATACGACACGGTTTCAATTAAATCAATCCAATCTTTTTCAGCTAATGGATGACTTTTTGGTACGATGAGCACTAATTCTTGTTTAGCAATCGGCGTAAAATGAATATTCCGTTCATTCTCGAGCTTAGAGCATATGCCAATATCGAATTTCTTTTCTTTCAGTCCTTGAATAATGTCAATCGAAACACCCGTATGAAAAACGAAATCAATTTTCTTTTCTGGTTCTGTTTGTAAGAATTCTTGAACAAGTTTAGGCACGAGTGAGGTTCCAAGCGTTTGCAAAAATGCTAAATCAATTTGTCCTTCTCCATTTGCGGCTTTTTGGGTAGTGGCTACTCCGGCATCAATCATGTCCAAAGCTTCTTCTATATAATCCAGAAATACCTTCCCAGCCTTACTTAATCCAATGTTTCTACCCTCTTTTTCAAATAAAGGTATACCTAACTCTTGTTCTAGTGAGGAAATTGCATGACTTAAACTTGGTTGGGTAATGAGTAATTTTTCAGCTGCTTTTGTGTAATGTTCCATGTGCGCCAATGTGACGAAATAACGTAAATGGTGTAGATTCATGACTTCTCTCCTTACTAAAAATTATCTATGCAATTTATCTATCAATTAATAGAATAATACCAATTTGTTTTTATGGAATAGTCATAATACAATTAGACTGTAGTTACACCAGCAGAACAAACTATTCCTTAAAAACCAATATACGGTAGAATACGTTAACTGTCCAGTTGAAATTTCAAACATTGAAGGCGTTATCACAGCAGCGATTATTAATGAATGGAATTTTATTTTTTTACTGGTGTTTGTGAAAATATTATCAAAGTTTCTTGTAATTTTTATTCTAGAGAGGAGATAATTTTTATGACAAATGCAAATGGCAACCTAAAAAAATGCCCCATCACGATTAGCTCTTACACACTCGGAACGGAGGTATCTTTTCCAGAAAGAGTGAAAATCGCAGCCCAAAATGGTTTTGATGGAATTGGCTTACGCGCGGAAAACTATGTAGACGCATTAGCCACTGGATTAACTGATGAAGATATGTTGCGGATTTTAGATGAGCATAGCATCAAAGTAACAGAAGTAGAATACATAACTCAGTGGGGAACCGCCGAGGACCGCACTGCTGAACAACAAAAGAAAGAACAAACCACTTTTCACATGGCACGCCTATTCGGTGTCAAACATATTAACTGCGGTTTGCTTGAAAAAATCCCTGAAGAACAAATCATTATAGCACTTGGTGAACTGTGTGACCGAGCTAAAGAATTAATTATCGGTTTAGAATTTATGCCATATAGTGGTGTAGCAGACTTAGCAGCAGCTTGGCGCGTAGCTGAAGCATGTGGCAGAGATAATGCACAATTAATCTGCGACACTTGGCACTGGGCTAGAGCAAACCAAACAGCAGAATCAATCAAAAATGTTCCAGCTGACCGGATTGTTTCCATTCAATTATGTGACGTACATGAAACACCTTACAAAGAACTTCGGAAAGAATCTCTCCATGACCGACTTGCTCCTGACGAAGGATACGGCGATACAGTCGGTTTTGCTCGAATCTTAAAAGAACACGGCGTAAATCCTCGTGTTATGGGCGTTGAAGTTATATCAGACTCTATGGTAGAAACTGGTTTAGAATATGCTGCTATCAAAGTATATAATGCAACGAAAAAAGTACTAGACGAAGCATGGCCAGAAATCTCTCCAAAATAAAAACACAAACAGATATGTGAAAATAATAACTTAATTAAAAGATTCAATTTTGAAAGGGAAGTGTTTTTTTTGAAATTTCATTCGATGTTCTCACCGATTGATATCGGACCTATGAGAGTACCAAATCGTTTTGTTGTATCTCCAATGTGTAATAACTATGCGAATACAGATGGCACTTTAACAGATACTTCATTAGCTTATTATAAAGAACGTGCGCTTGGTGGTTTTGGCCTAATTACTTTTGAAGCGACAGTTGTAGATGTTCGGGCAAAAGGCGGCGCAAATAAAGCGTGTCTTTATAGCGATCATCAAATTGCCAGTTTTAAACGAGTGATAGATGCTTGTCATGACGCAGGTGCCAAAATCTCTGTTCAATTACAACACGCTGGACCTGAAGGAAATTCTAAAGTTTCTGGTTATCCTTTAAAAGCAGCTTCCGCCATCGCTTCAGCAGAAGGACGAAATACACCGGAAGCTATTTCACGGGAAGAACTTTATGAATTAATCGAACTTTACGGAGAAGCGGCTTTACGAGCAAAAAAAGCTGGGGCTGATGCTGTGGAAGTTCACTGCGCTCATGGTTATTTAGTAAGTAGTTTCCTATCTGGACGCACAAATAAGCGTGTGGATGAATTCGGCGGCTGTTTTGAAAATAGAATGAGATTACCAAGACTTATCATCGAAAGCATTCGAAAACGTGTTGGTCATTCCATCGCAATTCTATGTCGAATTAACAGTACGGATGGTGTGGACGGCGGACTAAGTGTCCAAGATAGTGCGACGGTAGCTGCTTATTTAGAAGATTGTGGTTTAGATGGTTTGCATGTTTCTCGAAGTGTTCATATTCGCGATGAATACATGTGGGCTCCCACCGTATTACACGCTGGTTTTAGTTCTGATCTTGTAACACAAATTAAACGCGCAGTTTCTATCCCAGTAATTACGGTTGGGCGTTTCACCGAGCCGCATTATGCTGAACTAATGGTTCGCGAAGGTCGTGCTGACTTAGTTGCTTTCGGACGGCAATCGTTAGCCGATCCAGAAACACCAAATAAAGCTGCTGCTGGAAAACTAGACGAATTACTTCCTTGTATCGCTTGCCTTCAAGGTTGTGTCGCTAACATGTATGCTGGAAAACCTATTACTTGTTTAGTAAATCCTCTACTCGGCCGCGAATCGGAAGCCTATTTACCAAAAACACCTAGTAAAAAAGTTGTTGTGGTCGGTGGTGGTGTTGGTGGGCTTTATGCTGGTTGGATGGCTGGCTCAAGAGGTCATGATGTTACTGTCTACGAAGCGTCAGACATTATTGGTGGCCAAATGCGCTTAGCTGCCTATCCCCCAGGAAAAGGCGACCTAACTAATATGGTTCGCAGTTACATTAAAAAATGTGAACAATTCGATGTGGAAATTAAAACCAGTACACCTGTAACGCCAGAACTTATTCAAGAAATAGCCCCAGATGCTGTTATTATTGCGACTGGCGCTACTCCACTCGTCTTGTCAATTCCAGGTATTGAAGATTCCGGCTTAATCCACGCAGTCGACTTACTTGATGGCAAAGAATCTTGTGGCAAAAAAGTACTAGTTGTTGGCGGAGGTATGGTCGGTAGTGAGACTGCTGCATTTTTAGGTGAAGCGGGTCATGATGTAACAGTTGTCGAACTCCGTGATGAAGTCGGAGCGGATGTTATTTCTGAACACCGAAAATTCCTTATGCGCGATTTTGACGAGTATAAAATTAAAAGTATTACTAATGCTAAGGTAACGAGTTTCTTTGAAGATGGGGTAACATACTCCTTAACTGACGAAAAAGAATACCGAATCGACGGATTTGACTCAGTCGTACTGGCAATGGGCTCAAGAGCTTACAACCCACTTGAGGAATCCATCAAGAAAATTGTTCCAGAAACTTATGTTATTGGTGATGCAGTCCGTGCACGCCGAGCATTAGACGCAACAAAAGAAGCGTTAGATGCTGTATTGCAATTATAATTTATGGTTGTACTCGCTGTTAGGACAGCGAGTACAAACCTGCTTGGAGGTAAATGAACGTGGAAAAAAGAATTTCAGGATCAACTCGACTTCTAAGTTTAATTGGGACACCCGTAGACCATTCAAAATCCCCCATCATGTATAATTATAGTTTTCAAAAAGCTGGTTTAGATTATGCGTACCTTGCATTTGATATTCCTGTAAGTAAAGTCGCTGATGCAATTGCTGCTATCAAGACTTTTAATCTGCGTGGCTCTAACGTAACCATGCCTTGTAAAAGTGAAGTTTTAAAATACATGGATGACCTTTCCCCTGCAGCACGAATGATTGGTGCTGTAAATACCATTATAAATGAAGATGGAAAACTAACCGGACATATCACAGACGGGCTTGGTTTTGCTAGTAATTTACGAGATTCAGGTGTAGATGTGGCTGGCAAAAAAATGACCATTATCGGTGCTGGTGGGGCAGCAACAGCAATCCAAGTTCAGTGCGCACTTGATGGGGTCAAGGAAATCTCCATTTTTAATATTAAAGATGATTTTTATGAAAAAGCTAAACAAACGATTGCTTCTATTAAACAAGAAGTTCCTGACTGCATCGTACATATTTTTGACTTAAATGATACAAAAAAATTATATGAGGAAATAGCAACTAGTAATATTTTAGTAAATGCCACACTCGTTGGGATGCATCCACACGAAAACGAAACACCAGTCAAAAATACATCTGTTTTTAGAAAAGATTTAATCGTCACCGATGTTGTTTACAATCCAAAGAAAACCAAGCTGTTGTTAGATGCAGAAGCTGCTGGTTCAAAGACAATAGGCGGACTAGGCATGCTTTTATGGCAAGGCGCAGAAGCATATAAACTGTTCACTGGTAAAGATATGCCCGTTTCAGAAGTAAAAGATTTATATTTTAATTAATAAATTCATCAGGATTTCGAGAGGAGAAAAAAATGAACGCAAAAAGATTTTATCCAACAGCAATAGCACTTTATTTCACTTATTTTATTCACGGTATTGGGGTATCCATTCTTGGCCAATACAAACAAGATTTCGCCGGAGTATGGGGAGCAGATAAGCTTTCTGACGGTACCTTTGATGTCAGTATGGTCATTGCTGTTATCGCAGCTCTCGGCCTAGGACGTTTACTTACATTACCAATTTCCGGACCTTTTTCAGATAAATTCGGGCGTAAACCTTCCGCATTAATCGGTGTGGGTTTATACGCAGTTTATTTCATCGGTCTTGCATTTGCACCAAATATGTATATCGCTTACGCTTTCGCTTTTATCGGAGGAGCGGCGAATTCATTCTTAGACACTGCTGTAACACCATCAGTGCTAGAAATTTTTACTAAAAATGGCGCTATTGCCAATATGTTTACTAAGTTCTCTATTTCTATCGGGCAATTCGTATTACCTTTTGCTATTGGTATGGTAGCGGCGGCGAATATGTCATTCCGCACACTATTTATTATTACGATGGCATTAATTGTTATCGACGGTTTAATCATCGCATTTATGCCCTTCCCTCCAATGAATAATAATGTAGGCGGTGAAAAAGTAAAGCCTGAAAAAATGAAATTCAACGCAACCAGTTGGGCTATTATCGGTATTGGTTTCACATGTACATCCACTTTCCAACTTTGGTTAAACTGTAACCAAGAACTAGGAAAATTATACGGCATGGCTGATCCGAGTAAAATTCAATCTTTCTATTCACTAGGAACTATGTGCGCTATTTTAATTACCGCGGTTCTCGTGAAAAAATTTATTTTACCAGTACGAATTCTCATCCTGTATCCAGCAATTGCTACTTTAATGTTATTAATCATTTACATCGTACAAACGCCAACTATATGCTTAATTGGTGGATTTGTTATTGGATACGCGGCTGCCGGCGGAGTTCTTCAACTTGCTGTATCAACTGCCAACGAATTTTTCCCTACGAACAAAGGAAAAATCACTTCGATTGTTATGATTTCATCCAGTCTAGCAAACTATATCGTTTTAAATATTGCCAGCTATATTACCAAAGCTGGAGGTATCGAAGGTCCGAAATATGTGTTATTATTCAATGTAGCGATAACAGTTATAGGGATATTGCTAGCGATTTTCGTCAATATGCGTTATAAAAATGAATCTAAAATTACAACTCCATAAAAAACCCTTCAACTGAGCATTCATGTGTTCAGTTGAACCTACATATAATTTGTGAATTAAAGCACAAACTTATGAGTTTTATCTATACTAAAGTTTTAAAAGTAAGGGCATTTCTCATGAAAAGGTCTTCCAAAGTAACTACATAAAGGAGAGTAGACTATGAAAAACAAGTATTTATCTACTTCACTAGGGCTTTATATGAACTACTTCGTTCATGGTATGGCATTAATCATCATTGCACAGAATATTGATTTTTTATCTCAAAAATGGCATACAGATTTAGCTGGTGCTGCTGGTGTGGTATCTTCTTTTGGGATTGGTAAATTACTCGCTGTTTTTATATCAGGAAAGCTATCAGATAAATTCGGGCGTAAATTATCCGTTATTCTCGGCGTATTTTTCTATATTATCTTTTTAGGCGGTATTCTGTTAAGTCCAAATACTATCGTAGCTTATGCATTCGGTATTTCAGCAGGAATTGCAAACTCTTTCCTTGATACAGGTACTTACCCTGCATTAATGGAAGCCTATCCTAAAAAAGCAGCATCAGCTAACATTGTTGTAAAGGCTTTTGTGCAAGCTGGGCAGTTTCTCTTACCATTTATGATTGCTTTTATTTTAGCAAATAACTTATGGTACGGCTGGAGCTTTATCGTGTTAATTGTGATTTTACTTATTAATTTACTGTATACTTTAACTCGGACTTTTCCACCAATGACAGTTGGAAAGCCCCTCGATTTTGAGAAAGAAATAATGGAAGAACAGAAAAAAACCTTTCGTTTTAGTATTGATGAAATTTGTTTGATTCTCTTTGGATTTGTAGCTCAAACGCTTCTTTATATTATGAGTCAATGGATAGCAAAATATGGTTCTGAAGTTATTCATATGACTGATAATGCTTCTAGATTACTTGTTAGCTATGCTAGTGTTGGCGCTATATTATGCGTATGCGTAACATTTATTCTAGGAAATCGTGGGGTTAAAACACTTTACATTTTAATAACATATGTAACGATGACAATGTTAGTTTCCTTTTCGCTTTTTGCATTCCCAACTGAAATTGTATGTCTAGTGGGTGCTTTCTTACTCGGTTATTTCTCTGCTGGCGGCATTATCCAATTAGGGTTAACTTTGCTTGCTGAAGTTTCTGCACGTGGTAAAGGTTTTGTTACTAGTCTTTATACTATCGCTGAAGGTATTGCCGTATTTGTTATTCCGCTCGTCGCTGCTGCTATTTCTAGAATCGATATTGCCGCTATTTTCTTACTAAATGCTGGTATCGCATTATTTGGATTAGTTCTTTTATTAATCGTATTTGCCAGAAAGAAAAAATTTGCACGTGATTATATTTAAAAAATACCGAGGTAGGAAGTTTCTACCTCGGTACTTTTTTTATGATTTTTTTAATGTTTTCCATTTGTACATTAAAAACCAGAAAGCTATTGCAGTAATAATGAAAATCAAAATCATTTTAATAATCAAAGTCACAACTTGTGTGGTTGTTATTAGGTTTTCATAATTAAAGGTAGCGTAATGTCCTCCCAAACATATTGTTGTATAAATAGAACCAATAATGAGTATCGGCATACGTAATTTATTATTCATTAAGAATTTACCATTGTTTTCAAGAGAAGCCGTTTTTACCGCATACCAGCCAATGAGTAACATTAAAATAGATAAGCCAACCAGTACAATGAATTCGCCCATAATCAAACTCCCACTTAAAAAGGAAGTTGGTAGGGCTGAAAAAAGCATAACTGCTCCACCATCCACATCAACTAATGATTTGCCCTCTAAATAGGCTTTAAAACCCACTATCAAATTAGTTGTTGCACCTGGAAACATATAGAAAAAGCTCATCACTGAACCTAAAACCACGATACCAGCAGCGATTATTTCTCCAACAAGATTTCCAACAGCTATTGCTACTGTGAAAGAGAACAAAAATAACAGTAAAAAAGAGGTAATATACATACCAGAATCCGAAATACTCGGCAAATATACATTCGGGATTTGCTGATATACATACAAAAATCTTAAGCAAATAATAATGGGAGCTGCAATAAAGATGAGTAATGCCGGAATAAGTAATTTATGCCAAAATATCTGTTTTTTAGAATAAGGTAAGCCAAACGTAAAATAATCCATTTGTTTATTTTTTTCAAATACTGTCAGCTTTAATCCTAAAAACAAAAACACATAAATAAATAATGCTAAATTCCCTTCAAAATCATAGGGAGTTAAACTTAAATCATTTTTAATTTCGTTTGGCGTTAGTTGTTGGTCATCTACATTCGCTTTTTGAAACTCTTCCGACTGATAATACTTATAATTTTGATTAAACATATCTACTGAATTAGTAGCTGTCATTGCTTCAGAACCAATAAAAGCAATAATTATAAATAAAAAGATCCAAGCGTTTTGACGCCATTCTTTATAGAGAAGCCCTGTGCTCATTATTCTTCTCCCCCTTGTTCCTCTAAATGATAAACAAACAAGTCTTCTAACGTAACCGCAAGTTCATCCATGAAAATTGGTTTTTCTCGTTTTATAGCAGTATATAATTCTGTATTCATATCTTGGAATAAAATTGTATAAACTCGACCATATTTATTAATTACTTTACCATTTTCAAGCAAAATAGTCGGTAATTTTTTATTTTCAAACGCAATTTGTATTTTGACTGCTTGTTCACGTAATGTTTCTAGATGATAGGATTCTTTAATACGATTTCCTTGTAAAATATGGATATAATCGGCAATTGGTTCTAAGTCATTTAGGCGGTGTGAAGATATTACAATACCTAATTTCCGCTGTTCTACTTCTTCTAATAAAATCCCAGTAATTTTCTTTTGAGCGATAACATCTATGCCTTCCATAGGTTCGTCAAGCAAAATAAAATCTGCACCAATACAAAGCGCTAAAACTAAACCAAAAAGTGCTTTCATTCCTTTAGAATAAGTTTGAAACTTAACATCCGTGGCAAGGTTGACTTGCTTCATTAGTAAATCAAATTTAGTTCCATCAAATAATGGATACGTTTTTTGATAGAATTTTTTTATCGTGGGAATTTTATAGCCATCCCAGCAGCCTAAGTTATCTTGTAGCATAAATATTTTTTGTTTTAATTCGGGGTGTTTACTTATTGGTTCATCTAAGTAAACGTCTCCTTCATCTGGAATGTAAAAGCCCATCATTGTCCGAAAAAGGGTTGTTTTTCCTATGCCGTTTCGTCCGACAATACCAACAATCTCACCAGGCTTGACTTCAAATGTTATCTTATCAAGCAAAAGCTTTCCATCAATTTTTTTACTTAGCGAATCAACTCTCACCTTTTGTCACCTCCAATGATGTCTTGACTGTATTCAACAGATAATTTATGTATTTCTTCCACATTAATTCCAAGGTAAACTAAATCTAAAATTATTTCTTTTAGCTTTAGTTTAGTTTCCGCTAACTTTTTTGGCGAACTATTTTTTTCCGTTTGGTCCGCAATAAATGTTCCTTTTCCTTTAACCGTGACGATTACTTCTTGACGTTCTAATTCTTGATATGCTTTACTCACAGTATTTGGATTCACTCCTATTCTGCTGGCAAACTCACGTATAGAGAGGATTTTTTCACCTTCTTGAAGTACGCCCTTGACAACTTGTTCTTTAATTTTTTGGACGATTTGTTCATAAATTGGTAGTTGACTTTTTGTATTAATAATAAACATCTCTCCCCCCGCTTTCATGTCTTTCAACTAAAGAGAACTAATTGTACTAGCTATAATAGTACAGTAGATGTAAAAATAAATCAATTCCCTTTTTAAAAAGGGAATTGATTTACGTTCGTTTTTTCTAAATTTAATAACGCTTGTTTCATTGGAATACCGCCACTATAACCTGTTAGTTTTCCGGTTTTCCCGATGACTCGGTGGCACGGGATAACCACAAGCAAAGGGTTTTTTCCAATAGCTGTTCCTACTGCTCGTACTGCTTTTGGACGGTTAATTTGTGCAGCTATTTCTGTGTATGTCCTAGTTTCTCCGTAGGGAATCTTTTTTAAAGCTTCAAAAACTTCTAATTGTAATGCTGTTCCGGATAAATCAATAGGGGAAGTGAAATTAATACTTTCTCCATTTAAATAAGCAAGTAATTCTGCTTTATATTTCCTCATTTTCTCTGGGTCATGTGTCGCTGATTGCAAGTTTTCCTCATTTTTCCCAACATAAAACAAACCTTTATCAGTCGCGGCGAAATAAATTTTTTCTCCAGCAATCTGGATGGAATCATCATAGAACTTCTCCATTTCCCTCACCTCTTTCAATTATTAATTATACGCTTACCAGATTGTTTTTCCTATGCATTCTTGCCATAATAGCAAGATTAGAAAAGTTTTTCTCGCAATTTTACTTTATAACGTTTATGATTAAGAAGAAGTTGAGGTGATTACATTGACAGATTATTACTTAACTAAAAAAAGATGGCAAGCAATTTCAACGAATGACCACGCTGCTGATGGTAGTTTTTTCTATGGTGTAAAGTCTACGAAAATATTTTGTTTTCCTTCTTGTAAGTCACGTTTACCTAAAAAAGAAAATATTGTTATCTTTCATAGTAAAGAAGAAGCAATTACTCATGGTTATCGCCCTTGCAAACGATGCAAATCTGGAGGGAAGAATTTGCCCGATGCAGAATGGGTAGGTAACATCAAGGCTTATATTGAAGAAAATTTTGCAAACCCACTAACTTTACAAATTATTGCCGAAGATTGTCATGGTAGTCCCTATCATCTGCACCGGACATTTAAAAGGATTACTAACATTACACCGATTACTTATTTAGACAATATTCGCATGGACTATGCAAAAAATCAGCTCCAAAACACAACCTTATCTATTGAACTTATCGGAAAAATGTCTGGCTTTCCTAATTCCTCCCATTTTTCTACTACTTTTAAAAGACATACAGCTTTATCGCCAAACCAATTTCGAAAAGAACAAAAATAAATTAGAACGGATGAAACTTATATGACGCATTTAACTTTACCTATTTTAGAAGACTGGGAAGGTCTTACTCTAACAGCTATTTTGCAAGAAAAATTTCACCTTGGAAAAAAAGCACGACATGAAATTAGAATGTCTCAGGATGTTTTACTAAATAATAAACCGCTAGACGACTGGAATACCCCGCTTTTTGTGGGCGCAAGTCTTTCTTTACCAATTATCTTGCACGATAAAATCCCGGTTTACGAGTATGACTTAGAAATTATTTATGAAGATGCCTTCTTACTAGTAGTTAATAAACCTACCGGGATGAAAACTCACGCAAATGACAGCTACGAAACAAATACGTGCGCAAATGCAGTGCAATATTATTTAGAAAAAACAGGACAAGAAGCAAATGCCTTAGCTGTTCACCGGCTTGACCAAACAACTTCTGGTTTAGTCCTTTTTGCTAAAAACAAGTTAGCTATCGCTGGATTATCGTGGCAAATGGAAAATAGAGCGATTCACCGGACTTATCTTGCTGCAGTTGATGGCACGTGGGGACTTGTGATGCAGACGATTAATAAACCTATTGGTGAAGACCGACATCACGGATCAAGACGTCAAATCAGTCCTTATGGTCAACCAGCCGTGACTCACGTCAAAGTTCTAGAAAATAACAATGAAAATAACACATCTCTTGTAGAATGCCAAATTGAAACTGGCCGGACGCACCAAATCCGTGTTCACTTAAGCGGAATCGGTCATCCAATCATTGGCGATACACTTTACGGTGGTTCAAGTCGTGCAAATCGAATTATGTTACACGCAGAGAAATTACATCTTAATCATCCTTTCAAAGGTAAAGAAATGAATTTTTCCGCACCTGCTGGAGATGATTGGGTATTTTAAAAAGCCACAATATTAAATTGTGACTTCTGTACAAATCTCTACTTTCAAACCATCCGGATCTTCAAAAAACACAGCATAATGATTTTTACTACCAGCAAAAGGAAACTTGTCTTCGTATAGAAGCTTGATTCCTTTTGCTTTTAATTTAGCTCGAAAGGCATCCACGCGTTCCTTTGTACCACCGTGAAAAGCTAAATGGTTAAGCCCAATTCGCTTACGATGATAACCCTCTGCTAGAAATGGTTCCTCGGCTTGCACAAAGACTAAATACGTCTCTCCAAATTTATAGCTAAATCCTTCATCCCACGTTTGATTTAATTCATAAGAAAGCTCTTCTAACAGCTCAGACCAAAATAGCCGGCTTTTTTCGATATTAGCTACATAGATTTCCACATGATGTAACATTTCACGCCTCCCCAATATGTTTAAGCGCTTCTCTGCGACTAAGTGGTGCAAGTGTATGGCTGTTTACAAAGTCGCGAACTGCCTCACTATCTACTTTTGCATATTGTCTAAGCGCCCATCCAATTGCTTTTTGAATAAAAAATTCTTTGGAACCGAACCATTTCTCACAATTGGAGAATAAGAGATCTACATCTGTTTCTTCTTTATATTTTAATTGAAATAAAATGGCCGTTCGTGCTAGCCAAATATTATCTCCGTTTATCCACGCCTCATTATAGATAGGGATTAAATCGGGATATAGTTTAAAATGATTACTTACAACCGTTCCAGCTAAGCCATCCACCGTATCCCACCATGGTTTCGTCGTAATTAATTGCTCATAGATTTCAATTGCTTCACTGGCTTGCTTTTTCCCATAGCGACTTAATAAATCAATTGCCGCGTATTGAAATTCACGCTCTTCTTCTGCAAACAATTCCACAACAAGTCCCAGTAAATCATCCGGCATACCATTTCCTCTTAAAAAATCAGCTACTAATTTTTTTCGTTCAGCGGCTCTAATTCCTAAAAATGAGAATTGGTTTTTCATGTATGCTTCCATTGGCTTGGCATCTACTACAGAACGATTAGCACGAAATAACGTTTGAATAGTCGTCATTCGGTTTCCCTACCTGTTAAATAAGCACGTTCTCGTTCAATACTGCTTAAAAAGTATTCTAAATCATCTGGGTCTGGCCCAACTCGTTTACCTGTTTCTAGTCGGTCGACCTTTTCCATATCACTTGCATCCAGCTGGAAGTATGAAAGTCGCGAATTTTCTTCAATGCGGCTAGACGTAATCGATTTAGGGAAAATAATCGTATTTCGGTTCAAATGCCACTGTAAAATCACTTGGTCAACAGAAGCTTGGTGTTTTTTCGCAATTTCTGTAATAACCGGATTTTGCATTAATATTCCTTTAGCGAGCGGTGACCAGGCAGCATGCGCGATATTCTGTTCCGCCAAATATTTCCGAAGGTCATTTTGCGGTAAAAGTGGATGCGTTTCCACCTGGTTTAAAACTGGTTTTTCATTTGCGGCAACCAATAAATCACTTAAATGATGTTGTTTAAAATTCGCAACCCCAATAGATTTAATAAGTTTTTCATCATGAAGTCGCTCCATAGCTCGCCATGAATCTCGGTATTTACCCGCTACTGGCCAGTGAATTAAATACAAATCCAAATAATCCAACTTCAAATTTCGAAGCGTACGTTCAAAAGCAAATAAGGTTTCATCATAGCCAAGATCCCCGTTCCACACTTTCGAACTAATAAATAATTCTTCTCGCGAGACTGCACTACTTGCAATCGCCTGCCCAACAATGGCTTCATTATTGTAAACTGCCGCTGTATCAAACAACCGATAACCAACTTCAATGGCCTTCTCTACAGCGCCAGCGATAAATTCTTGCTCAGTTACTTGAAAAACGCCAAGCCCAATATAAGGAATTGTCTCATTCCCTGGTAATACCATTCTGTCTTGTAAAGTTTTTGTCAAAACAAAACCCTCCTCACGAAAACTATTTGTGAACTTTTTCTCTTAAATGAATTATACACTATTTTCGCAAATTTATATTTTAAAACCAGTATACCGAAATGCACCTTACTCTCCTAATAAAAAGCCACAAAAAATCCACTTTTTTTATTCATTTAATGAAACACCTAAAAACAGCCATTGGAAACGCTGTCAGGTCGTTTATTTGCGCTTTCAGCAAAAAAAAGTTTCCTATTTATTCCCATCCTATGTTAGTATTAATTTGTGGTAAAGATCTATCAAATTTTTTATTTGTTTTTGTTAACTTATCGTTAAGAAAAAAGCTCCCTTTTCAAAGTAAAAGCGAGCTGATTATTAATGACCAAAAATGATCGGGGGAATTAAGAAAATGGCTTTTAAAAATAAAAAAGACCGTTTTGCTTCGTTGTTGCATGACATTGCAGTAAATTTACATGAAGGTGCAAATTTCTTTGCAACTTACAACATTAATTCGGTGGAGGATTTACATACTTTCTCGAATAAAATCAAAGAATATGAAACAGCTGGGGACTCCATGGTTCATAAAATGATTATGGAATTAAATGACGCTTTTATCACACCAATCGAACGTGAGGATATGTTAGAACTTACTAACCGCCTTGATGACGTGATGGATGCACTTGATGAAACAGCTTTCTCACTTGAAATCTGCCAAATCACTCATTACGATGAATACATGACTAAATTTATCCAAGCTATCCAAGCAAGCACTGTTGAAATTGAAAAAGCAGTTGACCTTGTTTTTGATAAAAAATTAAAAGATGTTCGTAAACTTGCAATTCAAATTAAAGATTATGAATCTCAATGTGATGATGTTTACCGCGAATCACTAATCCAACTTTTCCAAAACGAAAAAGATCCAATTAAGCTTATTCGTCTAAGAGAAGTTTATGAAAAATTAGAAGACATTGCTGATAGTTGTCAAAGCGTTGCTAATACGCTTGAATCAATTGTCATGAAAAATGCGTAAGGGGCCTAGATAGATGGAAGGAATGTTTCTAATCACCCTTGTCATCGTACTTGCTGCGCTTGCATTTGACCTAATCAATGGGTTTCATGATACAGCTAACGCAATTGCGACTAGTGTCTCTACAAAAGCCTTAAAACCACGACATGCGATTATTCTTGCAGCAGTAATGAACTTTGTGGGTGCTATTTCATTCACAGGAGTTGCCAAAACTATTACAAAAGACATTGTTAACCCATTTGATTTAGGTCACGGGGAACTTGTTATTTTAGCAGCATTACTTTCGGCAATCGCATGGAACTTAATTACTTGGTATTTCGGGATTCCTAGTAGTTCCTCTCATGCCTTGATTGGTTCCATTGCAGGTGCAGCTATTGCATCAGCCGGATTTGCAGCTATCGAATATAGTGGATTTACTAAAATCATTGTTGGTTTATTAGTATCTCCTGTACTTGCTTTCGTAGTCGGTTACACGATATATTCACTCTTCAAGATTTTCTTGAAGAACTTAAACTTAGCCACGACCAATCGGCGCTTCCGAATGATTCAAGTCGGTACAGCCGCGCTACAATCCTACACACACGGAACAAATGATGCACAAAAATCAATGGGGATAATCACAATGGCTTTAATTGCCAGTGGTTTCCAATCAACAGATGATGTGCAATTATGGGTTCAAGTATCCTGTGCGGTAGCTATGGCAATTGGTACGAGTATTGGTGGTTGGAAAATCATCAAAACAGTTGGTGGTAAAATTATGAAAATCAAACCCGTTAACGGTGTAGCAGCTGACTTAAGTTCTGTTATTATTATTTTCGGTGCGACTTTCATTCATTTACCAGTTAGTACAACACACGTAATCAGCTCTTCTATCCTTGGTGTTGGAACAGCTCACCGTGTTAAAGGAGTAAAATGGGATACTGCCCAGCGCATGATTATTACATGGGTTATCACACTTCCTATTTCTGCAACGATTGCAGCTCTTATCTTCTACGTATTAAGATTCATCTTATAATTTATTTAGAGCCTTGTTATAGCAAGGCTCTTTTTATACATTTTTTTGAATAAAACTAATAAAAACAAGAACAAATCAAGTTTATCTTAAAAACTTATTGCATATTTACTCATTTTGATGTATTATAATAAACATCGATAATAACGATTCATTTATTATAAATTACTCAAATATTAAAGGGAGTTGTACTTATGCAGAAGCATGTATTACAAAAGTTCACAGCAATTTTACTTATTTTTATATTTGTATTTTCTGGCTTCACAACAGTGTTAGCCGCTGATACGCAAGATGAAACTTTAACTAAAATTCAAGAAAAAGGTGTTTTAACAGTTGGACTTTCTGCTGATTATCCGCCGTATGAATTTCATCAAACCATCGACGGTAAAGATAAGGTTGTCGGTTTTGATGTAAGTATCGCTGAAAAAATTGCCAAAGATTTAGACGTTAAGTTAGATATTAAAGAAATGAACTTCGATAGCTTGCTCGGTTCACTAAAAACTGGCAAAATTGATATGATTATTTCTGGTATGTCACCAACTCCAGAACGTCAAAAAGAAGTCGATTTCTCTGACCCGTATATGTTTGTACAACAACGCGTTGTAATTAGAAAAACGGATAAAGAGAAATTTACAAGTGTAAATGATTTTAATGGCATTAAAGTTGGTGCCCAAAAACAAACAACGCAAGAAGAATTAGCTAAAAATGAACTAGTTGGTTCAGACGTTGTTTCCCTTCAAAAAGTACCCGATTTAATCCTGAACCTTAAAAGCAATAAACTTGATGCAGTAGTATTAGAAGGTCCAGTTGCAGAAGCTTATATTAGCCAAGATAAAACACTCGCATTAGCAGATATTAAATTTGTCAATGGTAGCAAGGAGACAGCCATTGCAATGCCAAAAGGTTCCACCGCTTTACAAGAAAAAGTTAACGCTTCTATTAAAAATATTCAAGATACCGGCTTACTGAAGAAATACCAAAACGAAGCCAACAAACTAATGTTCCAAGACGGTAGCTTTTACGAAAAATATGGTAATTACTTTATCACTGGTACATTAATTACGATTGCTCTTGCTGCAATTGGCGTATTATGTGGCGCGATTCTCGGATCATTACTAGCCCTTATGAAACTTGCGAAAACAAGATGGTTACGCTGGCCAGCAGCATGTTATATTGAATTTGTTCGTGGTACGCCACTTCTAATTCAGATTTTCATCGTCTTTTTCGGGACACAAATTATCGGTATGGATGTATCCGCCTTTGTTTCTGGTTGCATCGCCCTATCGCTAAACAGTGCTGCTTATGTTGCTGAAATTATCCGCGCAGGTATTTCTGCTGTCAATAAAGGCCAAATGGAAGCAGCTCGTTCCCTTGGTATGACACAAGGAGCTAGCATGCGTTATATCATCTTGCCACAAGCTGTGAAAAATATTCTGCCTGCACTTGGGAATGAATTCGTCACTGTTATTAAAGAATCTTCCATCGTATCGGTTATCGGTGTAACAGAACTAATGTTTATGACTGGCGTAGTCCAAGGAGCAAGCTTCAAACCGTTTATCCCGCTAATCATCACATCATTAATTTACTTTGTACTAACATTTAGCTTGTCAAGACTACTAGGTGTTGCTGAAAGGAGAATGAGAACAAGTGATTAATATTAAAAACTTACACAAACATTTCGGTAAATTAGAAGTCTTAAAAGGCATTGACCTTGAAATCGCATCCGGAGAAGTGGTCGTAGTTATCGGCCCTTCCGGAAGCGGGAAAAGTACCTTCTTACGTTGCCTAAACTTATTAGAACAACCAACAACCGGCACAATTCTTTTCGAAAACAAAGACCTTATGGCAAAACAAACCAACGTGAACGAGCTTCGTCAAAAAATGGGCATGGTTTTCCAAAACTTCAACTTATTCCCGCATAAAAATGTCCTTGAAAACCTAATGTTAGCTCCAATGAAAGTAAAAAACGAAGATAGTTCAGCTGCTAAAAAACATGCCCTTTCTCTACTTGAAAAAGTCGGCCTGGCTGATAAAGCAACTAGTTATCCTTCCCAGCTTTCTGGTGGACAACAACAACGGGTCGCTATTGCGCGAGCCCTTGCAATGAATCCTGACGTAATGCTATTCGATGAACCAACTTCCGCACTCGACCCCGAAATGGTCGGTGAAGTTTTAAGCGTTATGAAGTCGCTTGCGAAAGAAGGTATGACGATGGTTGTTGTCACACACGAAATGGGCTTTGCAAGAGAAGTTGCCGACCGTGTTGTCTTTATGGATGCCGGAGTGGTTCAAGAACAAGGTACACCAGAAGAAATATTCGGAAACCCTCAAAACGATCGTACTAAAGACTTTTTAGGAAAAGTATTAGCATAAACATAGATTACGTCTCGCCTATTTTAGGTGAGGCGTTTATCTGCACTTATAGAAAAAAGGAGCTAATTAAACATGATGAATAATTCAAAGATTGCTAAAAAACATCAACAAATGCCCGTTAATATCCTAGCTGATATTGGAACGCTTGCAAAAACAATGCCTGATATTCTCGATTTATCCATCGGTGATCCTGATTTAATCACGGATGAATCGATTATTAATGCTGCTTTCGAAGATGTTCGAGCAGGTCATACAAAATATACAGAATCTGGTGGGGATGTGGAACTAATCGATGCGATTCGTGGTTATTTCAGCCGTAACTATGCCCTTTCTTTTGAACGTAGCCAAATCCGTGCAACAGTCGGCGCACTTCATGGCATGTATTTAACTTTGCAAACAATTTTAGACGACGGCGATGAAGTCATTATTCATGAACCTTACTTCTCTCCTTATAAAGATCAAGTATTGAATTCTGGTGGTACGCCAATTATCATTCCAACATATGAAAAAGACGACTTTGCGATTAATGTCGATATTTTAGAAGCAGCCATTACCGATAAAACGAAAGCTTTAATTTTAAATTCACCTAACAATCCGACTGGTGCTGTTTTTTCACCAGAAACTTTTGAAAAAATTGCTAATTTAGCCCAAAAATATGATTTCTTTATTTTATCTGATGAAGTGTATGATGGTTTTAGTTTTTATGAAGACTTCGTACCAATGGCCAAATTTGCACCGGACCATACGATTACATTTGGTAGCATGTCTAAAAATTTCGCGATGACAGGTTGGCGCTTAGGTTATATGATTGCTCCTACTTATTTAAATGAAGCAGCGAAGATCATAAATGAAGGAATTACTTATTCCGCTCCCACGCCGTCCCAAAGAGCAGCTATTTACGCGTTAAACCATTCCGAGAAACTAATTCCTTTAGTCACAAAAACTTTCCAAAAACGCCTAGAATACATCTCAAAACGGGTAGAAGAAATCCCTTATCTTTCCTTACATCCACTTAAAGGTTCGATTTATGCCTTTATTAATATTTCCAAAACACAAATGGATTCTGTTTCCTTCACAGAATATGTCTTAAAAGAAACACAAGTCCTCGTAATTCCTGGGCTAGCTTTCGGTGAATCTGGTGATAACTATGTTCGTTTAGCCGCAACCCAAGACATAAGTGTACTAGAAGAAGCATTTGACCGTCTAGCTAAATTAACATTTTAATCAAAAGAGCAAACTCGCTTCATTCGCAAGTTTGCTCTTTTTTTATTTTAAATTGATTTCTGCAAAAGAAGAAACAACCGTCGCCCCTTTTGGAAAAGTGATATTTTTCGTAGCTTCATTTGGTACGATATATACTTTTAACCCCGCCTGCATTGCGGATAGTGCACCATTTTTTGAATCTTCTATAGCAATGGCTTCTTCTGGCTTCACACCAAGAGCTTCTACTGCTTGCAAATAAAGTGCCGGATGTGGTTTAATTTCATCCACATGATCCGCCGTTTGAATCGTTTCAAAATCAGCTAAAATGCCCAGACGATCCAACGTAGGCTCAATCCAGTCAAATCCCGAACTCGTTGCAAGACCTATTTTATAATCATTCGCTTTTACTTGTTCAAAAAATTCTTTAAAACCATCACGAAAGTCAAGTGACTGTTGGCCAAGATGACAAGCTTCCGCCACGGTACTTAAAAAAGCTTCTTTATCAAAAGCCCCGTTCGTTGCTTCCATCATATAACGAATAATCGGTTCTTCACTTGTGCCAATAATTTGTTGATAAATTTCATCTGGCAAATCAATATCATACGTATCTTTCAAATAGTTCATTGTCTCTGTATACCATAAATTCTCCGTATCAAGCATGGTCCCATCAAAATCAAAAACAACCGCCTTCACATGCATCCTCCTAGTATAAGTGATACTTTCATTGTAACATAGATAAACTATTTAAGAAATCTTCAAAAAAGGGTTGCTTTTTTAGTAAAAAACGAATAATATTGTATTTGTGGTTTTTAATGTTCGTTATTTACCATTAAGCATGATTTTTAAAAAAGGAGTGAAACACACGCATGTTTCAATTAAAGGCAAACGGTACAGATGTTAAAACGGAAGTTATCTCTGGTTTTACTACATTCCTCACGATGGTTTATATTGTAGTCGTTAACCCAGCAATTCTTTCCGCAGCAGGTGTTCCATTCAATACTGTATTTATGGCAACAATCATTTCAGCAGTTATTGGTACATTATGGATGGCGATTTTCGCTAACTATCCAATCGCGATTGCGCCAGGACTTGGTATGAATGCTTATTTCGTAACAGTAGTTACAACACAAAAACTAGATTATTCGGTCGCATTCGCTGCGGTCTTTGTAGCAGGTATTATTTTCTTACTATTATCTTTAACACCGCTTCGTGAAAAAATCATTGAAGCCATTCCACATAATTTAAAAGCTGGGATTACTGCCGGTATTGGTTTATTTATCGCTTTCCTTGGCTTCCGTATGACAGGCATTATCGTTTCTAATGATTCTAACTTAGTAGGTTTAGGTGACTTACATTCCAAAGAAGCTATTTTAGCTATTGTTGGTCTTTTAATCACTTTAATCTTGCTTGCTTTAAACGTAAAAGGTGCTTTATTTATTGGGATGATTGCCACTGGTATCATTGCTTTTATCACTGGTGAACTTAAATTTACACAAGGTATTGTCAAACTTCCACCAATGCCAGAATTCGTCTTCACTAATCCTATTCACGCTTTTGGTGATGTGATGAGTTACGGGCTCTATGCTGTCGTCTTGTCCTTCTTACTTATAACGATTTTTGATACAACCGGTACAATGATCGGTGTTGCTAAAAAAGCAGGCCTGATGAAAGGCGAATCATTACCAAACGCCAAACAAGCATTAATGGCTGATGCGGTTGCAACAAGTGTTGGTTCTATGTTTGGTACAACTCCAACAAGTGCTTATATCGAATCTTCAGCTGGGGTTGCAACTGGTGGACGTACTGGTCTTACTACTCTTACAGTAGCTATCCTATTCATGGTTTCGGCATTCTTCGCTCCACTCGTCGGCGCTGTTTCTGGAATTTCTGCTATTACGGCACCAGCTCTTATCGTTGTTGGTAGCATGATGATTGGCGCAGTAAAAGAAATTGATTGGGATACGCTAGATGAAGCTTTTCCTGCTTTCTTAGTTATTCTAGCTATGCCACTTACTTCAAGCATCGCTATCGGCTTGGCATTCGGATTTATTTCTTACCCTGTATTAAAAGTATTCACTGGTAAATGGCGCGAACTTAACTGGTTCCTAATCGTTATCGCCATATTATTCTTCATTCTTGTAGCATTTTTACCACATTAATAAATGGATAAAAGCGTCTACCAAACTCAGGTAGGCGCTCTTTTATTGGACAAAAACCCGCTATTTTGCTATAAAGAAGAGAGAAACTAATTAGAAATGAGTTGAACTTGTCGTGTTTTTAAAATCTCTACTCGCCGGTGTCGCACTTGCTGTGGTTGTTTTTCTAGCAAGCTTTTTGATACCTGACTACACTGTATCCACTCTCTATTCCATTGTTACAACTATCATTGTTTTTGCATCCATCATTCTATCCGCCTTCGTTTCCTTTGGTGGTCGCAGTGGAAACCCTAGTCGAAAAAGCCAATTACGCTGGAGTATCCTACTTTTAGTTGCAGCTATTCCTAGTTTTATTGGTTTTATTGTTACTTTTTACTTTTAAAATAAAAAGAAGCATTCCCAAAACGGAAATGCTTCTTTTTTTAATCTTCTAGAGCAGAAATGAACGCTGGTAAATATTCTGGAAGGTCTGGCGGGCGGCGACTCGAGATAATGTGTCCGTCTGTTACAACTGGCTCATTATGCCAAATAGCTCCCGCATTTGTCATATCATCTTTAATTCCTGGCGTACTTGTTACATTCACACCTTCTAAAATTCCGGCAGAAACAAGTACCCAACCAGCGTGGCAAATTTGTCCAATTGGTTTTTTCGCTTTATCAAAAGCACGAACCAAATTGAGTACACTATCAAAACGACGTAGCTTATCTGGGGACCAGCCACCTGGAACTAAAATCCCATCATAATCTTCTGCGCGAACAGAATCAAAATCATAGTCAGAAGTAACAGGGACTCCGTACTTACCGTGATAAACTTTTTTCGCTTCCTCTGCCACTAAATGCACAGAAGCTCCTGCCTCGCGCAATCTAAGCACTGGAAACCAAAGTTCTAAATCCTCAAAGTCTTCACTGACAAGTGCAATAACTTTTTTACCTTTTAAAGTCATATAAATCTCCTCCTATCCTCCTCTACAGTATAACAATAACTAGGTTGTTATTAAATTATTCCGCCTATAAAAGAAGACAAAAAAAGACGCTCGAAATAAACATTTCCAGCGTTGCCATCATGTTCGGTCGTCTATGCATAACGGGATGAGGCATAGACATAAACTACACGGCCAATGAGATGAATGAAAACAAATAATGATTTTGGTGTCTAAACAGATGTCTGACTAGTTGCCATTCTATTGGAAGATGGATACACCAAAAGTCATTATAACCATGATAGGGTCTTATCCCCATGAAAATCACATTAATAAAATGAAACTTTCATCGAGGTAAAACTCTATCCTATAACTTATTTTACTATTGTTCTCGAAAAAAGCAAGTAAATAAATATAGATTTTTTGTGACGAACTTAAAAAAACAAGAAAACTTTACTATTATCATATACTTTTGTATAAAATAAATTTTTATAAATAAAAAGGAGACTATTAAAAGCTCCTTTTAACCAAAGATTTCAACAACCATCCATGAAAAAATAGCGACTAATGGAATTAACACCCATACATTATGTCCAATCAGACTAGGACGAGCAGCTGGTCTATCTTCGAGTAGTTGAATTCTTTCACGTAAATCGTGTACTTCTAGCTCTAAATCCTGCACTTTATCTTCTAGTTCATACAAACGTTCTTCCATTTTAATCCCTCCACACCTTTTTCTACATCCCATTATACGCGCAACGAAATGAAATACATCCTTCCATAGGCTGATTTATTGCTAATTTATTGTCATATTGTTTAGCCATTTGCTACAATAAAAGAAAACAATCAACTGTTGGGGTGGAAAAATGGAGATTCAAGTAGAAGAAGCTGTTGTAAAACTCATTTTACATGGGGGAAACACACGTAAAGAAGCATATAAAGCAATTGATTATGCTGAAAAATACCAATTTGATCAGGCAGACAAGCATTTACAAATGGCCCAAGAACAGTTTCAAGAAGGCCACATTTGGCAAACAAAGTTAGTCTCGATTCGCGACACTGAAACCGTAGCACACCCATCATTTTTATTAATTCATGGACAAGACCATTTAATGACCGCCCAAGCCGAACTACAACTAGCCAAAAGAATCATTGAACAATATAGACATCAACAAAAATTAGAAAAACGCCTAACAAAATTAGAAAATCAGCTAGCTTAAGCATGAGATGTAGCTGGAAATAAGAAATAAGATTCACTTGTAAGGATTTTTGGACGCACAAATAATATATCTTCCGTCTCAATAATGTATGCCGCATCAATACGCGTATCTTTTTCAGGCGTAAATAAGAGATGTACAGTCATGATTCCGTCACTAAGCAAATAACTTAAAACTTCCACCACATCTAGTTTTTTGACACTAAGAATATCTAATACATACAAGTCCGTCTCTTCTCGCTCAAATAAAACAATTGCATCTATTTCTTCTATATAGTAAATATCATTTTTTAAAGCTATTAATAAATAAAACATAAGCAAGTCTTCACTATTTTTCACATCTAGTGTACTAGAAAGTGGTACTCGTTCGGATACAATGCGCTGAATTAGCTGGAAATCGGTTTTATTATCGGGATTCAGCTTTTTTATTTTGGAAAATTTCTTTTTCAGACTACTAGCATCCACGGTAAAACTACTCTCTTCCACTCGCTCAAATCCAAACTTCGGATAAAAATCAAGCACAGAATCATTTGCAAAAAGATAAAGAAAATCATAGTCATGTTCATATTTAGTGATTACGTGATTCAATAACTGCTTCATAAGCCCTTGCCCGCGATACTCTGGGTGGGTCATTACTGTGCCTATTTGAAGCGCCTTGCAATCCTTCCCTTGATAAATCAGATCCATTTTATTGATAGAAACATTCGCAATGATTTCATTTTTATCTAAATAAGAATAACAAATATATTTATCATTCCAAAACCCTTTTTGAAACCATTCTTCAAAATTAATATCAAACGTACTTTCTGCAAGTTTATTAAAACAATTACGGTACATTTTATTGTCTTTATAATCACTTATTAGTTCATAATTCATTTAAAATCCCTCAATTCATTCGTATAAAAATAACAGGCACGGCGCAACATACGCCCTACCTGTTAATTTTATTTAATTTAACGTATACCAAGTGCTATTTTTGCATAGCGTGACATACGATCTTTCGTCCAAGGTGGATTCCAAACAAGATTCACATTCGTATCTTTTACTTCTGGGATATCACTTAATGCCATTTGCACTTGCTCTGTTAAAATCCCTGCAAGTGGACAGCCCATCGTCGTAAGCGTCATTGATACGGTACAAAGCCCATCTTCATCTAACTCAACATCATATACAAGTCCAATGTTTACAATATCAATTCCAAGCTCCGGATCAATTACTTGTTCCAGCGCGCCCATTAGATTTTCTTTTAGTTGCTCATCCATGAAGCATATGCCTCCTTTTTGCAATTTTGTACATTTATTGTATCATATATGAGAATGATTTTCATTATAAGAATTTCTCGAAAAAGCTAACTCCTTGTAACATTCCTTCAACAGAAACTTTGTGTTTTGCATTATCATCAATTATAAATTCAACCTTATCTGCTAAACTCTCTTCAACCAATGTCTGATACAGCTTTTCGCTGTAAGCAAACGGGACCACATCATCTTTTTTCCCGTGCCATAGTAACAATGGGCGGTTATTAATTTTCATAATGTTTTGGGTTAAATCGTACTTTTGCAAGGCTAAAATTCGTTCATCAACATCATAAGGAAAAGTTAATCCCTGCGCCAAAGCATATTTAGATAATTCTTTCGCAAAGTCGACATAATAAGCGCTTCCCATTAAACTAACTGCCACTTTAATATAATCATATTGTCCGAGTAAACCAAGGGATGTAATTGCTCCCATCGACACTCCTCCAACACCAATACGGTTAGCATCAGTTTTTCCTGTTTTAATTAATTCCTCTATGATTAGCGGAAATTCAGTAATATTTGTTTCAATAACATCCCAAAAGTAAGTAGCTTGATCTTCCGGATTCGCCCCTTTAAGGCGTTCCCCGTGCAGCTTAGCATCAGGTAAAATCACCCTAAAACCGCGTTGTGCAAGCAAATACCCATAATGTAAGTATAGTTCTTTTTGGGAAGTAAACCCATGATAAAAAACAATAGTTGGTAATGTCTCATCTGCATTTTCACGATTACTAATATGTAAAACTGGAATTCCCGCAATTAGTTCATTTTCCACTTGAATCATTATGAAGCCTCATTTCTATAGGTTTTATTGAGTTATTGTAAAGAACGGAATCATTTACAAATAGGTAATAAACGACTATCATTAACCTGTGCCCTTATTTTAGCATGAAGGGCAGTTATGAACTAACCATATGAATTAAAGGAGCAAACTATGTCTAAAAAATTAATCGTACTAGACCTTGATGGCACAACACTTAGAGATGATTTAACTATCTCTTCGCATACTAAAAACACATTAGAAAAAGCACGAATGGCCGGTCACGAAGTAATGATCGCAACAGGACGCCCTTACCGAATTAGTGGCTCGTATTATCATGAGCTTGAATTAACTACTCCTATTGTAAATTTTAACGGCGCTGTTTATCATCATCCAAGACTTACCTCTTTCGCTGAAGGTTATCACCATGCAATTGATTTACAAGTAGTTCGAGAATTGCTTGATTTTTCCAATGATTTCGCGCTAGATAATATTGCGGCAGAAGTAGAGGATAATGTCTTTTTGAAAGAACGCAATAATAGTGTACCCGAGACATTCCATTTAGGAACAGAAAATATTGTTTTTGGAAATATTCGCGATGCCATTACATCAGATGCGACATCGCTGTTATTTTTCGGTCAACTTGATCAACTGGATTTAATTAGTAAACATTTAGACGAATCACTTTCTGGTGTTATTTCTCATCATACTTGGGGAGCATCTGCTTGGCCAGCTGTAGAAATTATCAAGTTTGGCATTCATAAAGCAATCGGTGTACAAGCTGCTGCAAAAACACTTGGATTCGACCGTAAAGATATTATCGCTTTCGGTGATGAAACGAATGATTTACAGATGCTTGATTATGCTGGTGTTGGTGTTGCAATGGGTAATGCCGCTGAATCCGTAAAAAACGTCGCAAATGTTGTAACCGCATCTAATCAGGATGACGGAATCGCTTTATATCTAGAAGAAAACTTAAACCTATAATAAAAAGCTGCAAGTATGGCCATACAAAAGTTAGAATTTCTAATTTTTTGTTTCAACCATGACTTTGCAGCTTTTTTTACATCATTTTATTTTTATACATAGCTAGCGCTAATTTTTGATCCGCTTCTGAACGAAAATCTCCAAACACACTCGAAGTTTCCATGACATTAATAAATGCTTTAGGGTCAAATTCTCCAACAATATGTGTAATGTCATATAGCTCATAACGCGTAATAACCATGATCAGCATAGCAACATCCTGTTTTGAATATCCACCCATCGCATCTACTACGGTTATTCCTCGAACCATATTCTCATGGATAGCTTTAATAACTGTTTCAGAATGCTGAGTCATAATCATTACAGTTAGTTTTTGATGTCTAGTATGGATAATGTCAATTACTCTACTTTGTACATATAAAGAAATTAACGTATAGAGAGCAAAAGTCCAATCATAAGCAAATCCTGCCACAATAATGATAATACCGTTTAATAGTAAGAAATACTTTCCAAATGAACGCCCTGTTTTAATTGTAATATACATAGCTAAAATATCTAGCCCACCTGTCGAAATCCCAAATTTCAATGCTAACCCAACACCCACCGAAGCAATTAATGCTCCAAAAATCGCATTAAGTAAAATGTCATTCGAAACTTGTACTTCTGGAATAACAATTAAGAAAAAAGACATAAAAGCAACAGTTAAAAAGCTAAAAACAGTAAAGGATTTCCCTACTTTTAACCAACCTAATATAGCAACGGGAATATTTAACAGCAGAACAAGTAGCCCTGTCGAAATCGAAATATTCATTGTATCACGTAACATGTCTGATCCTAGTTGCGCAACCCCATTTAATCCAGCAGCATAAACTTGAGCTGGTATTAAAAAGAAGTTCATACCAATTGCATTTAAAAGTGCTGCTATGATAGCAATAGCGGTTTTTTTAGCATATTCTTTATACACTAATTTTGAACTCATCTTCTTCTCTCCTTTTTTGGCCCTAACATAACATACCAACTTTCTAGAGAAAAGAGAAGTCTTTTTTATTATTTTTTTGATTTTTAATTAAATAATGGATAACCACCTGATAAATAGAAGCCTAGTGACACGGTTATAACTACCACTATAATGAAAATCATTAAGAACATTCCTGTTGGCTTTTTTTGTTTTCTATAACTAAGCAACATTTCCACCACACCAATAACAATAATTCCCATTAAGATTTTAAATATAGCTAAAATCCAGCTTTCTTTCACACTGTATTGCACCATCATAATTCCACTTAATATGACTAAAATATAAAAAACTCGGTTAATCATTTGTAACATGGTAAATCCTTTAACAGATTTTGAATAGATTAGTAACGCTGTGATGGTTAAAACAACAATTGCTACCCAAGAAATTAAATGTACATATCCCCACATAATACTTCCTTCTTCCCTATTAAGATTTTCTAACTTTATTCGTTAAAGTGCCAATTTTATCGATTGTAATTTCAACTGTATCCCCTGCCTGTAAAAAGGTCGGAGGATTCATCCCGCTCCCTACACCACTTGGAGTCCCCGTTGCAATTATATCTCCTGGAAGTAAAGTATGACCTTTTGATAAATCAGAGATAATTTTCGCTAAATTGAAAATGAATTTTTCTGTAGAATCAGATTGCCTTACTTCACCATTTACTTTTGTTTCAATATGGAAAACAGTTTCTTCACTAGGTTGATATTCAAGTATAAATGGTCCAATTGGACAACTAGCATCAAGGCTCTTCCCAATGTAAAATTGTTTATGTTTTTTCTGCAAATCTCTAGCTGTAATATCGTTCAAAATAGTAAACCCGAAAATAGATGATAAAGCTTCCCTTTCAGATACATCTCTAATTTTTTCTCCAATTATAACTGCTAACTCACCTTCATAATCTAGCTTATTTGTTATATCTTGATGCAACTCAATTTCGCCATTATGGGGCAGTAAACTATTCGCACTTTTAGTAAAGACAAGAATATGGTCAGGTATATCTCCTCTATTCCCCATTTCTAATACATGATCATAATAATTTTTCCCTACTGCGATAATGTTATTAGGAGGCATAAAAGGTATTTGGATTTCTACATCTGCTAGGTCAATACTTTCCTCTGCCATCTTTATGTCCGGAACAACAGGTTTTTCTTTAATAACATCTAATAAAGTAGCTGGTGGATCTTGAAAAATTGCTTGTGCTGAGATAATTTTATTTTCATTTACTAAAGCACCATAATTAAGTTGCCCATTATATGAATAGCTTAACCATTTCATTTAAATACCTTCCTCTATGTTTATTTGGCAAATATGTTGTCCATCGAAAAAATATAAATATGCTTGAGAAACTTTTTTCCCACTAATTGCTTGAATAGCTTCTGCATAAAGTTTAATTTGAATTTGATAACGCTCCCTCATCACTTTCTCTGCTACCCCCCAGTTATCATATCGTCCTTCAATTTTATCTGTCTTGTAATCGATTAAAATAATGGATTCTTCTTCCTCAATCATGCTATCAACAACACCTTGAATGAGCACGTGTTCATCAAGGTTTGTTTGTTCGTATAATTTAGCTGCAGGAAGCAAGTAACTGAATGGAACTTCACGCTTCACTTTATCTTTTTTCTGCAAAACGGTTTTTCCTAGAGCTGATTCAAAGAACGCAATAATTTGGTTAACATTGATAGCTTTAATTTGTGCTTCTGTAAGGATATCTTTTTCTCTCATTGATTGTAATAATGAGATTAAATCTTTTTCGGTTGGTTTATCATGTAGTGGCACAGCTTGCATTAATGTGTGCATTGCCGTACCAATTTCTGTAGCAGACAATTTATTTTGTTGCAAAAATTTAGGTCGGTCTAAAGATACTTTTTGGAATTCTTTTAGGATAGATGTATCACTCCAACTATCTTGCAAAGAGAATTGTCTTTTAAGCTCTGTCACAGACTGTTTAGCGCGAATTCCAGTAGATTCCTCATCTTTATATTGGTAATGCATAAAACGCTCAATTTCATCCTTATATGGACTTTTAACGGGCACTTGCTTATGTGCTTTTACATTCTCCATCCAGTTATCTGATTTTTCCTTTTCTAAGTCATCCGTTAGGAACATTTCTTTCGTTTTAATTTCAATTTGAAGTTTCATATCTGTTAGAAGTGTTTTAATCTTTTCTTCACATAATAATTCTTTAAAATGGCTGTGGCGGATTGTAGCATTTCCAATCCAATCTAAATAACACTTCGCCTTCGCTCGAATTGCTGCTGGTAAAATAGTTTCTTGTTGGTTACTTACTTGCAACCAATTTTTACTTGTTTTTTCAAAATCTGGAACAGTTGCCGTTAAAATTAGTTTTTCTTCCGCACGAGTAAGTGCAACATATAAAACTCGCATTTCTTCTGCAATCATTTCCCGAGATTTTTTTTGTTTTATCGCTTGTTGCATGATAGTTGGATAGACAATCATCTTTTCTATATCTCGATAGTTAGAAGCAAAACCATAGTCTTTGTCTAATAGTGTTTTACTATAAATATCACGCATATTAAATTTTCTACTTAATCCTGAAACTATAACTACTGGAAACTCCAAACCTTTACTTGCATGAATCGTCATCATACGCACTACATCTTCTTTTTCGCCGAGCGTTTTGGCTGTGCCTAAATCATCTCCACGAATTTCTAATCGCTCAACAAAACGCACAAAACGGAATAATCCACGGAAAGAAGTTTTTTCATACTGATTCGCACGATCATACAAAGCGCGTAAATTAGCCTGACGTTGTTTTCCACCTGGTAACCCGCCTACAAATTCATAGAAGTTTGTTTCTTGATAGATTTGCCAAATTAAGGCAGTCAAATTCTCCCGAATAGACAGTTCACGCCAATTGTTTAATTGTGTTATAAAACGACTAATTTTATTTGCTGCATCCGAAACTGTAATATCCTTATAGGCTAGCATCGCATCAAAAAAATAGCCTTTTTTCTTCGCCATCCGAATTTGCCCTAATTCTTCTTCATTTAAACCGATTATTGGAGAACGCAGAACTGCTGCTAGTGGAATATCTTGATATGGATTATCGATTACTTTCATTAGAGCAATCATTGTTGCTACTTCTGTCGTTTCGAAATAACCAGAATTATTATTGGCATAGAAAGGTATATCTTTTATTTTCATTGCTTCTTCCATATCTGGTGCACTCGTCATGGCTCTTGCTAGAACAACAATATCTCTGTATTGAATTGGTCTATTTTGTTGTAACTTTTTATCATAAATTGGAAACTTGTTATCTATCATGTCTCTAATTTTTGTCGCAATAGCTCTTGATTCAACTTGATTTTTTTGCAATTCTTGTGGCGATAATTCATCCTCAGATTCTTTTTCTTCTGATTTCATATCAATTAACAAAAGTTCTGTTGCCATATTGTTAGCTTCAGGAAAACTAGCCCCTAAAGTTAACTCAGCCGCCTCATCATAATCGATTTCTGCAATATGCTTATCCATCAACTGATGAAAAATAAAATTGGTAGCATCAAGAACTTCTTTTCTACTTCTAAAGTTTTGAGATAAATCTATTCGTATTCCGCTGCCTTCTCCGTCTTGCTGATATTCTTGATACTTCGTCATGAATAAAGTTGGTTCCGCTAATCGAAAACGATAAATCGATTGCTTTACATCCCCTACCATAAACAAGTTTCCTTTTGTATCATTCGAATTAGTGACAAGCAAAAGAATAGTTTCTTGCACCATATTAGTATCTTGATATTCATCAATTAATACTTCTTTGAACTGGTTTTTATAACTATTTGCCACATCAGAGGGAGCACCATTTTTTAAAAGTATTTTTAAAGCTAAATGCTCTAAATCATTAAAGTCTAATACTCCACGTTGTTGTTTTTCCTCAAAAAAGCTTTCAGCAAAATTTTTCACTAATTTACTTAACGTTTTAATATCTGGTTTCATTTTGTCTAAATCAGCTAGATAATTTTCTTCTTCTCTTGAAAACCAATCTATTAAGACATTTTTCACTTCTTTTTTTGCAGCATCACGGAGTTTTTTTGCTTCTTCTACATATTCTTCATCAAAATCAGCTTTATTTTTAAGCGCAGGTATACGTTTAAAATCAATGCTCTCAACACTAAATTTCATGTCTTGCCAATTATCCCAACTACTACTTGATAAAGTGTTAATTTGCGCTAAATCATTTTCTAATGTGCTTAAATAAGGCGCCGGTCCATTATTTTCATTTGCATAATCTATCGCGTTTAGCAAATAACTTTTAGCTTGATTCATTCTAAGTTGGATATCTTCTTTAATAATTGGAAAATAAGGTAATTCTGTGATGGAAGCAATCGCCTCTGTATCGTAAAAACTTACCATTTGTTCTAACCATAAATCAGGGTTTGGATTTGCTCTAGAGAAATCATAAAGTTTCGAGATTAACGTATGCAACTCAGCATCAGTTCTATCCCCAGTAAATGATTCAACTAGATGAAAAAAGGCTTCATTATTTTCTATACCATATTGTTTTTCTAACAGGTTTTCTAAAACTTCATCACGAATCATACTACTTTCAATAGGTTCAATTAAACGGAAATTAGGATCAATATCGGCTTCGAAATAATGTTTTCGAATGATTTCCAAACAAAATGAATGCAAAGTCGAGATGGAGGCATAGTTTAGTAATGCGACTTGTTTTTTTAAATGTGCAGATTCCGGATTTTGCACTAATGCTTCTTCTAAACTTTTACCTATTCTATACTTCATTTCAGCAGCTGAAGCATTGGTAAAAGTTACAATCAATAATTCATCAACATTTAGATTTTCTGTTTCATTTATTAGTTTTTCAATGATTCTTGTAACTAAAACAGCTGTCTTACCAGAGCCCGCAGCAGCTGCTACAAGAATATTGTTCCCATTTGCTTGGATGGCTTTCCACTGGTCATCAGTCCATAAAGAATTTTCTGGTTTGGTTGGTATATTTATGCCCATGCTACTGCGTCCCTCCTTCTATATCCATTTTTGTTAAAATCGTTTCTGTTTTTTCATTTGTTAAATGTCTATATTGATTACTCGTTAAGGATGGATCAAATCCACAAAATGAGCGAAATCCACAAAATTGACAAGGTGTTTTTTCTTTTAATTTATAAGGATTAATGGAAACAGCTCCATCTAGTATTTTATTTCCTGCCTCTTGATACTTTTGCCTTACAAATCGGCGCATTTTATCAAACTCTGCTTTTGTTGCAGTTCTGGAACGGGCACTTAACTCACCGTTTTGCTTAATTTCAGCTGGAATAATATTGGAAGACTTTCCTTTTTCCAGATTTGTATCCATGAGCGAAACAGCCACAGGATCTGATAAAATTAAGCCTTTCATTTTGGAACTTTTTTGCAGTTCCCGAGCAATTGCTTCATCACTCAATTCTTTTTCTGCTTGGACATATTGATTATGCATATGAAAGTACAAAACTCCAGCAGGTTCAGCAGTTTTGCCTATCATTTTTTGAGCATTTGTTATAACTATGTCTAAATAAGTAAGCATTTGAAGAGCCAACCCATAATAAACTTCAGTAAGAGCCAAATCATGTGAACTAGATTTATAATCAATGATTCGAAGGAAAGTACGATCATCTAGTTCAGCTGCATCAATTCTATCAATACGTCCTTGTAAAAGAAGTTCGCTATTTGATTGTAATGGAATTTTTAAAGGTGGAATATCTCCTTTCAAACCAAAATCCACCTCTAAACCAATTGGGCGAAACGCACTGCTTTTCGCTTGTTCATTTAAAACCGTAGTAGCTCTTGTAATAATTTGAAGTAATTTATACTGAATATATTCCATCCGTTTTGAACTTAATAAAATTTCATGTTGAATCTTCGGAGCTAAAAATGTCATCGCAAGTTTAGCCATTTGTCTACATTCTTCCTCCGTCAAATCACCCCAATCTCGGTTAGTTCGCTTTAATTCAGCCGAAATCCATTCCATTGCCCCGTGGAAAATTTCTCCCATGTCTACAGCTTGTAACTTATAATGAGCTCTTTCTTCTAATTTCAAGCCATATTGCGCAAAGTGTTGGAACTCACAACTAAAAAATTTCTCCATTCGCGAAACACTCGCATGAATATTTTCACCAAATAGATTTTTAGCAGTTGTTTCTTGGAGTGGTTTGGTATTATTTTCATAATAAAGACTAGAAAGTACTTGTTTTGCTACCTCAGATTCTTTGTTATCTTCAAAATAACTATTATAAGCATCCCACCATACATTTGATAAAGGATAACCACGTTTATACATTTGTAATTGGCTTGTTAATAAACCCAGTGTAGCTTGTTTAGAACGAATATAACTACTTTGGTCTTCCTCATTCAGTAAACTTGGGTCAGTTAAATAAACCGATTCATTTAAATTTTTGAATTGGCCTTTTATTTTTCTTAGATAATTCGATTCGCTAAGAACTTTTCCTTCCTCATCTGCAGCTGGATAACTAAGAAATAATTTGTCGCTTGGCAAACTCATTATTTTATAGGCTAATAAATCTTCTTCACCAATGTTATTTTTAGCAGATGGCTTTAAATTGCTATTTTCTACTCGTAAAGAATCGCGATCTTGATCTGACAAAATCCCTTTATCTTTTTGACGTAGTGGCATTACACCATCATTCATTCCAATCGCAAAAACAACTTTCATATTAAGCAACTTTGCATTTTCCATATCAGCTAAAACTATTTGATCTAAAGAAGGTGGTAGTAAAGAAAATTCTAGCGCATCCAAGCCAGTCGTAATTATTTCAGAAAAACTATTAATATCTAATTCTTCCTCACCTAAAACTTCTACAAATTCATCTAGCAGTTCTGATATTGAGCTCCAAGCTTGTTCATGTTCTCTAGCAAGTTCCAAATAACCATTTTCTTCTGCCACTTGTCTCCATGATTCTAAATGTTCTACAGCTTTAACTTGCTCCAAATAATGATATAAAGCCGTAGCAAATTCTATTCCTGTTTTTGCTTTTGTTAAATTATCTTCTAACGTTGAAAGCGGTTCAACAATAAGGTTTCTCATTTCATTAATAATGCTTTGAGTCGCCAATTCTTCATCTGTTTGTGGCAATACATTGGTAGAAAGTCCTCGAATTTTACGATAAATCCAATCGCCTTCTTTTTCCCATTTCCACTTATTTTGAATACCATTTTCAAGCACATAATTTTCTAATATATCTGCTTTTCTTCTCATAACACTCGCATTTTCAGCCGTATCAAAGAAAAATTCTGTTTTAACTGCTTGGAAAATTGGTTCATATTTCCAATTAAATAAAATCGCATCAATACTGGAACGAATAAATTCAATAAATGGATGTTTTGCCATTGCTCGTTTTTTGTCTATAAAAATAGGAATGTCAAATGACTCCATTACTGTTTCACATAAAATATCATAATCACTGATGTTTCTAGTCAAAATCGCTATGTCTCGGTATCTATAACCCTTTAATGTTAATTGCCGAATTTCGCGGGCAACACCTTCCATCTCAGCACGCCTATTATTAGCTTGACGGATGGTTAAATCATTTGCTCCACCTTCATATGACGAGTATTTATTATCTCCCCAAGCGTTGGCTAAAAAGGCTAATGATTCGGAGTTAGCTCGTTTATTTTCTATAAGGATTTTCTCCGGTTCCACTTGAATTTTATTTAATTTAGCCATCTCTAATAAAGCAAAGTATGCTTCAGTGCTCGCTTTAAACATACTGAATTCTTCCAAACCTTTATGAATTTCAGGCACGTTTAAAGTTAACGATACTGTTACTTTATCGCATTTTTGCATAAGCTTTTCTATTACTGTTAACTCTTGTTTTGAAAAAGAAGTAAATCCGTCAATAATTATTTCCGTTTGACTTAAATAATCACTTTCAATAATTTTATCTGCTAATAGCCTCAGATAATCCTCGTTTTCAAGAAATTTTCCTGCTAATAATTCCTCATATTTTTGATAAATAAGCGAAATGTCATGTACTTTGCTAGATATACTTGTAGATAGATTTGTCGCGCTATTCTCTAATTCTTCTATAGAAATTTCTTCTTGTTTCATTTCTTTAAATAACTTAGCCAATTCTGAATAAAAGCCTTTTTTTGAAGTAGCTCTAGAGAAAATTTTCAACTTATCTTTTTGATCTAAAGCAGCTTTTCGAATAACCATCTCAATACCTGTTTGACTCAGAAAAGTTTTAGATAATCCACCTGTTTCTTGAAGTATTTTCCAAGCAAGCCTACTAAAACTGAAGATTTGTGTCCCTAACATCCCTGCCAAGTTTTGTTTATTTAAAAAGCTTGTTTCCATTTGAAACGTCATTTGATCGGGGACGATAAAAATATACGTCTTGGAAGTTTTTTTGATTTTTCCGCCTACTTCATCCATCAAATGAGTGGTTTTACCTGTTCCTGCTTTACCAGCAATTATTTGAAGTGTCATACCCTCACCACCGAACATATGTTTTTATTTAGTTTACCACATTTGAGCAATCTGTCCAGAACTTTTTTCGGAACATTTTTTTTACGAAAATTTATAAAACAGCTCAAAAAAACTAAGATAGCTCTTACTATCTTAGTTTTTCATATATTCTACTCAAAAGCCAGCATTTCCTGTTGGATTTTATTCATTTTTTCTGTTAGTTGCATAAATTTAGCTTTGTTCCTATTATCGAGAGCTTTATCAATTTCAGCTCTAAGTTGTTCTAATTTTCTCTCTTCTAGGAGCATCGTCAGGAAGCATTCGATAAAAACATTTGTTAATTCTTTTTCACCCTTAAGGACGCCCACCTGATTCATCAACGAATTAGAAAAATCACGCATTTCCACGACTACCACTCCTTCACTCATATTTATTACAATTTCGAAAAAATGTAATATGACAAGAAAAAACAGAAAACAGCTTGAAAATACAACTTTACGAAAATCTAATGACTTGTAAATTACCATGTGCTATAATGACAAAAAATAACTCATAACTTACTTTGGTGCTTAGTCGTTATTTGGAATTTTGTGCATTACGCAATAATTTCAGGTTACTTCTTAGACATAAATACAAACATAGAGGAGTTGAATGAAATGAAAAAAGAACAAATAAGTACTCAGTTTTATGAAGTAAATCCCCACACAATGATTATTTTTCCAAAAAAATCTGGAAGTATAGTCTATTCAGAAATTTATGAAGTTGATTCTCATTATACTTCTAAATTTACCCCATTTGAGTTAATTAAAACCAGCTGCAACTTTTTCGGATCAAGCTACGATGGACGGAGGATAAATGAGATGCAAAAAAATAAAGACATCCTGTCAAAAAGATGTCTTTATTTTTTACTATAATAATAGAAGGAATATTCTTCTTATGGTTAATTATTAACAATAGATTCATGCTGTAAATATTCATCATAGATGGATTTTAGATCCATTTCGTTCTTTTTTATACGCCTTTGAAATGCTTTTAACTTCTTCGTTTGAAATATATCTGAAAATATCATTTCTACTGCGCCGTTCTTTCCTTCGACATAGCAAATATACCTAAAATCATTAAAGCTATATTTTCTCATGTCATAACCTCACAAAAAACAATATCTTCTATATTAATGTCAATTATTCGTTCGTCAAATCTTTCAAGCTGCACAATATGTTTTTCGTTATCAATGTGAACAGGAACCAGATACTTATAGCGTACGTGATGATTGTTCTTTAAAAACAGTACTTCTATTGACCAATTGCGTTTGAGAGCATCCGCTAACACTATTGAATGTTCTAAAATATCATCAATTAAATTATACATGTTCTTCACCTCTTGCATACATTATACGAACAAACGTTCTTAAAATCAAGCGTTAAAAAGTGTTGTGTTGCATTAAATTATATGTAATAATATTCACATGAACGATAGTATTCGTTCAATCATGAATTTCATTCATCTCATTAGCTGTTTGACATCCCTTTTAAAAAAACAAATGAATATAACAGCAACCTCGAATAATTTTTCGGGGTATTTTTTTATATTAATTGTTGACGCTTTCACAATGATATGTTATTATGTATTCAAGAACTTAATAAGTTCTAGCGCTGTCTCGGCGCATTTTAATTACTTATTGTGAAATGTAAATTTCCATAAGATTAATTTTATTTAACATGAAAAAGCTACAACTTTTAACTACTTATTATGAAATGTAAGGAGAAAGGCATCAGACTTCGGTTTGATGTTTTTTTATTTTAAAATAAATTTAATAAAACTATTGACTAATACGAATAATCGTAGTATACTATAAATATAGTAAAGAACAAAAAAATTATAAAGGATGGATGATGAAAAATGAATATTAATGAATTAATTAGAGAAATCAAAAATAAAGATTACACAGTAAAATTGAGTGGAACTGACAGCAATAGTATCACACAACTATTTATCGATGTGAATAATGATGGTAACGAGTATGTAATTTCTGAAAGTGAAAATGAATCAATCGTTGAAAAATTCATCTCTGCATTTAAAAATGGTTGGAATCAAGAATACGAAGATGAAGAAGAATTTTATAATGACATGCAAACAATCATCTTAAAAAGTGAGTTGAACTAAAAATATGTCAATAAAACTATTAGATGAATTCTTAAAAAAACACAATTTGACGAGGTATCAGTTAAGCAAATTAACTGGTATCTCGCAAAACACTTTAAAAGACCAGAACGAGAAAGCTTTAAATAAATACACTGTTTCACTATTGCGAGGGCTAGCGCTTGCTACTGGTTTGTCTGACTCGAATGTTTTATTCGAATTAGCTAATATAGAAAAAAACTATGACGATCTCGCCGGATTTAAACAACTGTTAGATAAATATAAACTTTCATTTCCTGCACAAGAATTTGAGTTGTATTGCTTAATCAAAGAGTTTGAGTCTGCGAATATAGAAGTGCTATCTTTTACTTTTAATAGATTTGAAAACGAAGAACATACAGATATAGAAAAAGATGTTAAAAAAGCACTAAATAATGCGATTGCTGTGCTGAAAGAAAAAAAAGAAGAATTGTTATAAAAACTATTGACTGCTACGGTTATTCGTAGTATAATATGTATATAGTAAAGAAACGGGAGGAATCACAGTGAATAAATTTGCATTTGAAAATGATAGATATCTAGAACGAAATATCAATGCAGTTGTAGAAAAAATTGCAAGGGACTTTAATTTGCACTTAAAAAGTAAATACAGCAAGGATTGTGAATTCATTATAGTTGCTGATAATTCATTCGATAATATCGAAAACGCTATTATATTTTTAGAAATTAAAAGAGAAGATGGAAAAGCGTGTCAAGATCATCACATTTACGCGGAATATGAATGTGATGAAGATGGCAACGAATATATTGCATTAACAGTTAAATTTTACGGTTCTAGCGCATCTAATCAAATAAACACGGTGCAGGGGATAAAATCAAGTAAATATGCTTCTTGTATTGTTTCTGACACAGACAATCAATTATCTAAATCAATTCATGAATTGAATCTTAAAAAAGAAAAAGAACAGCAAGAAGCATGGAATAAAAAAGAGGCGGAATACGCTATTAGAAAACAGGCATATGTATCTCAAAGCGAACGCGAAAAATACGAAGACATTTTCGATTTACCTTTCAATTTCTATGATTATATTGACAAAAAAGAAAATGGATTAATCTAAAATATTATTCAGTAGAAGTTTTTTGTACCTAATCAACAAACTTTTAACTACGCATCATCGTGCAATGTAAATCAAAAAAAGAAAAGCATCAGAATTCAATTCTGGTGTTTTTTGCATAAAAAAAGCCCTAACGGTGAGGTTAGGGGGTTAGTTTACACCATCATCTTTAGTTTTTCTACTTCAAACTTAAACCTAGAATTAATCATATGGTTGATTTGTTTTGTTGTGTCAATAAAAGTTAAATTACTCTTTATAAAATCAAAAGAATAATCGTTTAGTAATTTTATTAATGCCGAATTTACAAATGAAGAATTGACACTTGTAAAACCATTAAAGGACACTTCAATTTTAGTCCCAGCAGATAATGCTTTTTTAATTTCCGCTCTCACCACATCACCATCGGCATTTGAAAATGCATTTTGAGTTATATTGTTTATATATAATTTTACCATACAAATTCCTCCTCCGGATTATTCACTTTTCTAGCTAATTTTGCATCAATATTAAATTCATAGAAAGTTCCTGGATAAAACGATTCCTCTTGCGAACAAGACATATTATTGTTGCTAGCTGTAATTATACCATTATTTGAATGCAAATGTACAACACCAAGATTGTCATTGGTGATTGCTTTAATAATGTTTCCAATACCCGCACCTCTGTTGTGGGGCTGATTTTCTGAACTAACTCCGAAATCAGTTGCCTTTTTCAATAACTCTGAATCAGATAATTGTGGAAATTTTTTTCGCAATGACATAGGTATGCCCACACCAAAATCTGAAACACATATTTTTATTTCTTCGGCTCTAGGGAAATATTGTGCGGATATACAAGCAGTTCTAACAGTCGAATGATCAGCTATATTATTAAAAATTTCTTCAAGAGAAATTTGTAGATAATCTAAGTCTGCCACATTGACATTTAATATCCCGCCTATCCATGGGATAAAACTATTTCTAACCCAGTTAACAGAGTCCTTATAGTTAATTAATTCTAACGGACACGTATTCCTTCTTTTCCCCAAAGGTTCTGAAATTTCAACATCCATATACTCAGAAAAAAATTCAATATCATTTAAAAATTGCATTACCTTTTTATTTTCAGAAGTTGGAGAACTAGACGTATATCTCTTAAATTGAATAGACACATTACAGTTATTAAGTTGTAACCACTCAATTGTGTTACTAAGTATTGTTAGTCCTGATGGTTCAATAAACCTCAAGTGTTCCAAGTTAAAAATTATTTTTTTACATGTTGGAACTAAACTCTCATTTATACATTGTTTTAGTACACTGTACATTGTATCTCTATTAAAATGTGGAGGTAATATAACTTCTTTTTCTTCCAAAACACTCATCCCTTTGTTTATATTATTACAAATATACCTTAAAATAAATATTAAAACAATATAAAATTAAGCATGTGTGTACTTTATTATATAATAAATATTCTGCTAAAAAGTATCATTGAATAAAAAACCCCCGCAAAATGCGAGGGCAATCGTTCTATTTCAAATACGATTTTTTAATATAACCTCTCTTACCTCTGAAGTAGCAGTCAATAAAACCTTTAGCCTCTTTACCTTTTGAAACGCTAATTTCCTCGCCTTTTTTCAAAGTATAAGAAACTTTGCTATTCCAGTCGGGCGATACACGAAAGTGTGTAACATCTTTTGTTTTCATTGTTATGAACGGTTTTGCAGTAGTGAAGTATGATTCTTTCATATATCCTTTTTTACCATTTAAAATAACTTCATAAAAGCCATTCTTCTCCACGTCCCAATTCACTTGTAGAGCCTGAAATTTATAAGCAGTAAAAGCTACTTTACTATTCCAATCAGCCGATACACGTGCGCTTAGTGCGTTATGAGCATACACCCATTGTTTGCCAGTTTTAGTAGCTGTTTTAGATGTAATACGATTGTACTCATCTATAATCGCTTGTTGTAGAGATGCCCAACGTTTTTCAGCTAAAACGCGATGCGGACAATATTTTCCGCTCCAATCTTGATGCTTTTTAATAGTATCCTTTGTAGCAATAATATTTTGTTGTACACACAACCCAGCGACATATTTAATAGTATTTTGTTCTGATTTTGTATATTTAGAACCTCCAGATTTGCTGTAACAAATTTCTACACCGATGGTATTTCGATTTCCATATCCGTTTGCACCGTCACCACAATGCCATGCATTTCTATTAAAAGGCACAACTTGGATAGCTTCTTTATCATCAACTGCAACGTGGAAACTAACTTCATTGTTATTGTTCTTACAGTAATCTGTCTCATTTTGTGATGTAGCATCATTGTACGTATTGTGTACAGTGATTTTTTCCGCCTTCATATAATTAGGTGCTTTGATGCCATATTTTGAACTTGATACTAGATTTTGTCTAAATGGTATCCCATTGACTGTTGCCATTTGTTACTCAACTCCTTCAATTTCATTTTCTCGAAATCCTTGCGTTACCCGTTCATCATTATTAATATAAAAAGAGACAAAGAATAAATCTTTCTCTCCTTCTTCACGAATCGTTTTGGTAATTATTCCTCTATACTCCCCTTTATCAATGATGTTTTTAGCTGTTTCATCTAGCTGTTTATCATTCTTTACGCTGTCTGTATCAACTACTTTTACTTTTTGCCCTTTACAAAATTTCATTTGTCTTCATCCTCTCCATATTTTTTGCTTCTATTAGTAAATTGTTCGAACAAACCAGTACCCCCTGCTCCTGACAATGCTCCTGCCCAAATCATCGTTGCAAGCGATCCAGAACCATCCAAAAATGTTGCTAACGCCCCCAAAATAGCTCCAATAAAAATACTTACAGTTGGAAGCCATTTAGAAGGAATTAACTCCGTTTTCTTAATAGCCTGTACAAAAACAGGTGTTACAACTACTAAGAAGGTCATATATACAAGTAGCTCTTTTCCGAATTCCATTTCTACCATCCTTTATTTTGTAATTTTGTGTTCTAGTAAATCTACTTTATGCGCTAACTTACCAACCGATTTTGACAGACTGTCAATTGACTGTTGTTGTTGTCCCATCATGTCATTTTGCTTGTCCATTAAACGCTGTTGTTCGTTCATCGTGCTAATAAACTTATCTCGTTCTTCTTTCGATTCTTTATCCCGCTTTTCGCGCTCTGTTTCCATTTTGTCGCGCTCTTCTTTCATTTCTACTCTTACTATTTTTGAGTCATCCCAAATCCTTTTGGTAATAATCAACAAAATAATAAACAGTGCGATAAATAGCGCCGCGAAAAACATTTCTTTTGCTAAAGCATAATCAAATACTTTTGTTAAACCTTCATACATCCCAATCAGCCCCCCGTTTTCAACATAAAAAATAAGCCTTACTCGGCTTCTATTTCTTTCATAGCGAGTATTTCATCCGCCTGCGATTTCGTTATCTTTTTTAAAGTAACGAACTTGTTAACATCTGCTTCAGTATAGTAGCCACCTAAAAAATAGTCTTTTACTTTTTCATACCAATTTATCATTTACAAAACACCTGCTTCCGCTAGAGATAATAATAAATCTGCATTATCTTGCTGCGTTTTCTGTTCAATTTCTGCAACATATAGCATCATATCTGCATTTTCTTGTTTTAACATTTCTAATTCTGTTTTCTCTGCTCGTTGACTAGCAATAATTTCTTGCTGTCGTTTTTCATCTAAAACAACTTTACCGTTTTCAATTTTGCACACATTAATTAGATTCATGTTACTTTCTGCTGCTTCAACTTCTATAAATCCTTCGACTTTTTGATTACTCCACATATCAATATAGCCGTCCTTGTTAACTGTAACAAATGACTTCATGTTAATTACCTCCTGCCTAAAAGATTGCCACTGTTCTTAATGCGTAACTCGTGCTTGGTGCTTGACCATTTGTTGCATCTCCACTGACGCTTGTTGGTGTTAGTCTAACTGTTTTCTTAGCTGCATCTGTTGCCCCAGGCATATTTATCCAAGTTGCTTTATTATTATTTCTTACTAGATATTCTTTTGAGAAAAAATACTGGATATAACCATAGTCCTGCACCCCTGTGCCCGGAATGTAACGTGAGAATTCTAGTAATACGCCATGTTTTACTTTTGCTATATCCCACGAAAACGAATGCGTTTCTAAGAAATAAGAAGAACCAGACCATACCAGAGTTTCTTTGTGTATATCATCTGTGTACGCTTTTGACTCAATTGTTGCGGCATTAAACTTTGTGCTCGCATCTACTTTTGCATCAGCAAGTGCTTTGTCCGCTTTACTCTGCGCTCCTGACGCCGATTCTTTCGCAGACCAGCTTGTTTTCTCCGATGCTGTAACATGTATATCAACATTATTAACATGTGCATTTAAGTCAGTTTTTTGTGCAAATTGTTCAGAATTCATACTATCAAATTGTATTTGTAAATTGTCCGCTTTCTCATCTAATTCATCTAATTTAGTTGATAATCTAGCTACAGAGTCATTAAATATCTTTTCGTAATCATCCCAACGTTCCACATAATACGTAGCAACAGGAAAAAAGTTATCATCAATCATTGCTTTTTCAATTACGAAACTAAAACGATGAATTTGCATTGATTGATTTGGATATTTAACGTATAATTCTGCATTTACTTGTCCATCGTGGCTTATCTGATCATCAGTTAATGAATACTCAAAAACACCTTTTGTTCTGTTAGTTATTTCTGGATTAACAACATATTTACTTTCATATTCTTTGCCAACTGACATTATCATCGCAAGCGTTACCTCTGCTGCACTTGATAAAGGCAAACTATTTACTTCTTTTTTTGCTGTAAAAATTAATCTGGCAGTTCCTCCGGAATCTTGTGTACTAAATTTTATCGCTGGAACGTTAGCTTTAGCATTTTGAGCACTAACAGAGAAATCAAGAATTGCAGATTTAAATATTTTATTTTTCATGAGAAAATCTGCCCCCCATAAATTTTTTGTTCTGCTGTAGTGGAATTTAAATTTATCGTTGAAGATGATTTGCTTAGTATGCTTCCATAGGTTGATTTAAGACCAATGTTTGACGTTGCTTCACAAACATTCGTTGAAAAGAAATAAGCTTGACTTAAAAATTCAGCAGACATAATAATATTTTGATTTACAAAGTAATTATTATAGCAGCCGCCGCGCGACTGATCATATAATACAGCAACTACGTTTGTTGCTTTTAAATTCGTATCAAATCTACAGTTAGAAACTGAACCATACCAGCAACGCAAAAAATTAATAACAGCTTTACTATTGTTAACAGATGTGCTCATAGAATTAACGCCTTGCACAACGCATTGAAACATGATGCCTGAAAAAGTGATACTTTTTACAAAAAAACCTGTTTGAGCAATTTTAGAATCGATTGTAGCTAAATTTGTTGGACGGATATAAAAATGTCCCGCTCCACTAATCGAACTAACATATACGTCTTCGTTGTATTGCCCCGGCTCACAGTTGATATATATATCACCGCCAATTTTTATTTTAGGGATCATATCTACTGCTTTTTGTATCGTTTTAAAAGGCTTATCAATATCTCCGTTACCTGTTAAATCACTTCCGCTTACAGAACTAACATAATACTCAATATCAGCTGCTGAGTTACCGTATAATTCATCCAGCTTGCTTCTTAACTCTATATTTTGTTCGCTCACAGACTGTAACAATGCGTTTGATTCTGCTAATTCTCCTGCGATAGCTGAATAATCCCCATTTAATCTGCTGTTTAAAGTACTGTATATTTGTCCATTTTTGCTAGTTCTCGCATCAACTACTTCCGTAATGTTATTCCCGCCTGCTTCTAAAACAACATTATCGATTCTATTATTAGTTGCATTTATATCTACATCTTTTGCCAATGAATCTTTTTCTAATTTTTCCATATTAGCATTAAACTGCTGGTACTTATTAGAATCAAAAAGGGTATTTCCCCATCTTTCGAGATTTAACATCTATTTCGCTCCTTTCAGTGCTTTTGCTAATTGGGCCATTATTGATACTATCGACTTTTTATTATTTGAAAGTGTTACTTCTGGCGCTTTTATTGTGAATGGATACTTTTTGTATGCAACTATCTGCACATCATAATCAATGCCAAGAGGCTCATAAATAAATAGAACGTAATCTCCTTTTCCACAATCGTAGTATTGTTTTAATGTCACACTTCCCGTCGTCGCTGGATAGTCTTGTAATTCGAGCTTAAGGCGCCTTTGCATGTTACCTGCAACGGTGTATCGTTCATCAGAAATAGGTTCCTGCCATCGCACACCCCATTTACCGACTTCTGGACTAGTATAAGTAACAGGAGAAAAATAGTTATTTCCATTACTATCCACTTTACCGTAACCTTTTATTTTAGTTTTAAGGGATAACGTGTCAATATCAAAACTTACTTCGTCTGTGTTGTATTTATATCTAATGAAATTTTCTGTCTTAGTACCATAATCTTCACGCGGTTTAAAAACTAAATGCTTATTATCCGGAATAACAACCACTCCATAGTCTTCAAGTAATTGATCTATAAGCGTTAAGTAGTTATTATTCCCAAAGTTTTCTTGTTGAACTTTTTCGAGCTGGTTAGAAGGGTCGATTATCTGCCATGTAAAACCTCTGTTATCAGTTTTAAAAACATGAGTTAGGCACTGCGTTAAAGTAAAAGAACCGGTGATTTGCTCATCTTGCCGTCCATCTTGACACGTATAATAAATGTGCGGAGCTTTAATATCTTTAGATAACGTCTGACCAATTGCTTCATGACTTAATTGTTTTACAACAAATTCTTGACCTCTAAAATAAACAGAACTTTCATAATCTAAAAATGAATAACAATGGGCATTTTTATTTGTCTGTGTAACTTTAAATTCAATGTTCCACATTTCGTTTTCTGTCCAGGTTTCACAAAAACTTTCTTTATCAAAATCTGTTAATATTTCTTCGTTATTCTTCCAAAAATCAGCAACTATAATATCGCTATTCATGTAATCACCTACTTATACAAAAAGGAGAAATCCCATTTTGTATCTAAATGACTAGTATTACTAATCTCGATAAGATTTTCTCCTTTTTTTAAACTTATTAAGCCGTGATTCGTTTGTCGTCCACAAGGACTTCCGTTTATTCGCGGAGTTGCTCCGTCAATAACTAATGTGTCCGTTGATGTTAGCGCTGGATGATATATAAATCTATCCCCCGTTGTTTTGTTGTAGATAGTTAATTCTCCCTCATTTTGCCCTCTTATCGTTATTGTTAAAGGATGCTCGCGTGGGTCAATATCAAAACTTCCGCCATTATATATAATAAATCTGTTTTTTGTGTGAATATATCTATAATCCTTCATCGCTAGCCCTTGCCCAAACTGCCATTTATCACAATCAATTTCAGAATCACTAAGCGTAGTACTCAGTGATTCTGAATAACCTCGAAACACATCGAATTCAAGTGTCAAATCTGCGTATCCCGGCGCTTTGCGGTCGATGGCAACGCCACTCGGATGTACTCTATATTTTTTACCAGGCGTTTTAGAATGAACTAAAAAGTATTCTTTTCTCTGATAAATAAGTTCCATTAATTCATCTAGTTTAACATGATATAAGTCAGCAGTGACTGTTCGGAAATGGCACAATATAGAGATTGGAAACATACTGAAATTACTGTCAGTTGTTCTAGCACCATCGGAACCAGCAAATTCAATATAATTATTTACTATTTGCGGCGGCTCTCTGCTCACTTCCCCTACCTCTAAATCAAATAATTCATTGAGCATATATGTTTTATCTTCAATTACCAATGCGAGTGATGTAGCCATATTATAGCCCCTTTCCGTAAAATGCTAGTGATGTAGAACTTCCTAAGTGATTGTTTGTATTATCTGCAATATCTTTTCCATCGACATTAAAAATAATAGGTCTATCGCCAGATTGCTGAATGGCTTTGATTAAATCAGCGTTGCTTGACTCTTTTGTCTTGTTGTCAATAATCGTCTTAACTGTAATAGTTCTGTTTAAATCAACGCTTTTTAGGCCCAACGCTTTTTCTGCGGAAATCTTCGGCAAAGTGATAGTCGGAACAGTCATATTAGAAGCAGCGTTTACTACTTTATCGACCATTTTGTTCGTTGATTGCACCGCACCTTTAGCACCAGCTAAAACACCATTTCCAAGACCACCAGTAAAATATTTCCCAAGCTCGGTGGCCACGCGTGAAGGCGAATGAATTCTAAGCGCCTTTTTCACCGAATTAGTGATTGTATTAGCGATGCTCTTAGCTGTTTTTTCTAGTTGTTTTTTCTGACTGTTTAGTCCGTTTATAAGACCTTTCGCTGCGTTTATACCAGCGCTGTACATTGCATTAGCCGCTGTGTTTCCCATCGCTTTAGACGCGGAATTGATTTGATTCTGCGTGCTATTAATCGCTTTGATAGTCTTAGCATCAGACTTAGCAAGAGCTTGCGCATACGATGAACCATTTTCTACTCCTGCTTCTAAAATGTCGTTTATAATGTCTTTGCTAACACCTTTTTTACGCAATTTTTCCACATTTGCTTGAAATGCTTTAATTTCTTTTAAGCGTTTCTGCATTTCTGCTTGTATTGATTGCGGATTTTCTGGGTCTACATTGCTAATAGATCCATAGCTTTGCATTTTTTCAGTAATTGAAGCTGCATACTCTTTACTCTGCTTCGTCAAGTCCGCCATTTTAGTATTAGCGGCTTTTAATTGAGCGACGACTTTATCACGTTTCTTAGCTGTTACAGCTAATCTATTTGTTTGTTGAACAATGTAACCTTCAATACTATTCAGGGCCTTAGCTTGTTTAAGTTGCCCGGCACTCTTATTCTTAGAATGTAATCCCGCGTCAATCGCTGAGGATATTTTGTCTTTCAGCGTACTAGACAGCTTCTTGATTTGCGATTCAGTACCTAGCGCACTAGCTACAAGATTATTCGCCGCTTTCGTCACTGCTTTGTTTTTATTTGCGATACCTAATGAATAACCAGCACCAAAATCTCCACCTAATTTTTTCGACTCTTTTGAAGGTGAATGCGAGTCTTGTTTTTTCTGAACTGCTGCTAGTGCTTTATTTGCTAATGCAGATGCAGCACCAGCAACCATCACACCGCCGCTAGCTATACCTTGGGCGTATCCAGATGCGAAGTCAGAACCAACTCCGCTAGAATCAACAGAGGCCGCGCCACTTTTAGCAGAGTTACCTATACCAGTCCCTGCTGAATAAGCGCCGCCTTTTCCTCCCATAACTCCATTGTTAAAGCCCGCACTGTCTTTCGAACCAGCTGCTTTGAATGCGTTCGGGTCTGTTGCGCCTTCTTTTGCTTTATTTTTAACTGCTGAACCAGCTGATTTAGCAGCGCCTTCTTTACCTTTTACACCGTCCGCAAAGTTCTGTCCGCCAGTTTGACCTTTTGTTTTCATTTCCGAGTCAATAGAGTCAGTGCCCATTTTTACGCCATCAACTAAATATTTTCCTGCACCTTGATAGTCACCGGATTTGATAGCAGTTAAAAATTGATTTTTCCCACTTTCTCCGTTCAAAAACATGCCGTTCGGGAGTGAGGAAATAGTACTTAGAACATCATTATTAATATTTAAAGCTGCTGTAGTATAATCGCCGCTTTGAAGCGCTGTGACAAAAGCTTGCACTCCTTGTCCGCCACGCTGCCCCATTATGCCAGCTAATCCTGCTAACGTGTTATCAATTGATGTGCTTGTAGAAACAAAATTTTGCCATAACGCAGACAACTGTTCATCGCTAATATTTCCAAGTTGAGATAATCCGCTCGCAAATGTTTCAGCATTTAAAGTGCCTCCATTTGCGATTATTGCGTTCATTTCAATAGCCCAATTTTTTAAGTTTGTAGACAGTGTCTTGTTTTTCTTCGTTTGCTCGTCGATTTGAATTTGATAGTTTGCTTTTTCGGTTTCAGTTGAAGCGTCCGCTTTTTTCTTTTTCAAATCAGCAAGCGATTTCTCGCCAGTTTCAACAGCTTTTTTCTTATCTTCATATAAGCTCTTTTGAACTTCTAAGCTCGTATTTCTTTCCTTTTCATTTAAGCTTTTACCTTGTTCTAGTCGCAATAAGTTCGCTTCAACATACAACTGATTTTGTTTCGCTAACTCTGTTTGAATATCAGTAGTTTGTTGTTGTAAAAACTTCTTCTGTTGAGCAGTTAACTCCTGCCCGTCAGCCCAACGATTTGTTTTTAGCATATTTGAATAATCGCTTTGCAAAGTTAGTAACGTGCTATTATTCTTTGTTGTTTCGTCTACTAAAGTCTTATTTGCATCTGCTATAGCTTTTTTACGCTTATCTCCTTCAAGTTCCTGAGCTTTTTCCATAGCAGCACTATAAGCATCTTGAGATTTTTTAGCTGATTCTTGATACTGACTATATAACTCTTTAGCAGAATTTAAGAATGACTTAGTTTTCTCGCTAAGTTTATTGCCGTATTGGTCCACTCCACCGCTCAACATCGTATCTATCGCTTGATTCGACTTCGAAACAGTTGTTTCAGTTTGTTTAGCTGTTGATTCAACTACTTTCAAGCTATTTGCTATCTTTTTGCTAGAAGTTTCGGCTTTAACGCCAGTTGTTTCAGCTTCTCCGCCCATTTCTTTGAAAGCGTCAATAGTTCCGCTTAATGCATAGTTATCTTTATTAAATGCATCTTTTGCTGCTTTTCCGGCTTCATCAAAAGCTTTTTGAGATTCTTTTACACTTTTTAGCGCGCCTTTTATATCTCCTTTAAGAGCTTGGAACGTTGCTTTGATTGTATAGTAGAGACCTTGCATGTATTTTGTTGCTACCAGCACTACTCTTGCTAGCACTTGAATAACATCCACTACAGTCGCTAAAACTATTCCCAGCGATACCCAAACAGCTACACCTACATATTTTAATATTTCGCTAAAGCCGCTGCTAACAGGTTTAAAAGCTGATGCAAGCTGTTTAAATACATCTACTATCTTGCCGAAAGAGTTTTTAACACCAGATAACATTGTGGATAAAAAACCTTTTATGTTTGCTGTATTTTCTTTAAAAGCCGCATACATTCCATAGAAAACTGCTATTACAGCTCCTACAATCCCAATAATTATCCCAAAAGCCGCACTAGCAGAACCTAGCGCAGTTTTAAGCCCTAAAAACGAACCTTTAATGGTGTTAACAATTCCGCCAAGTAATGTCCCGCTGCTCGCTAAGCCTCTGAACGCCATCACCAACCCAGCGACTTTAGAATACACGCTACTAAGAATATTGAATGCTATAAATCCAGCGGCTACTTTTGCCAAAACTGGCGCCCATTCGATTAAAACTGGTATAAACTCTTTGATTTTTTGAATTAAACCAGAAAGTTTCTTCTGGAATTCCGGACTTGCTGTTACTGCTGCAAACTGTTTAAATGCGTTTTTAGCAACATCTAGTGCTTGGATAATCGGGCCTTTTAAGTTTTCGGCGATATTCGCAAGACTCTTAACAGCTGCGGTTTTCATGTTCGCAAATGAACCGCTGATAGTGTTACCTGCTGTTTTTGCTAGGCCTGCCATTTTAGCCGTGTTACCAGCCATGCCAGTTGTTCCTTCTTCGATGCCTTTAGTTAGCATTGCAATAGCTTTAGTCGATTCCAGCGATCCTTCAGAAACATATTTTTTCATTTCTCCAACAGATTTACCTGTCGAGTTTGCTAAAATTTGCCAAGCCGGAACACCAGCGTCAACTAAACGGTTAATATCGTCTGCATAAGCAACGCCAGACGCTTGCAATGCTGAGATAGCATCTGTCATCTGGTCAATTGATTCTGAACCGTTACCGACCCCGTACGCCGCATCAGCAATAGCTGTGAAAACAGGTTTTACATTCGCTGCTTTCATGCCTGCCGCGACCATTTTTTTAGCACCTAATGCAACAGCGTCGAGCGCAATTGGCGTGCCATCAATAGCAGCGGTTAAGTCCGTTATAACAAGTTGCGCATCTTTTGCAGAGCCAGTAAGGACTGTTAGTGATTTAGTCGCTGTATCAATCGTATCAACACGACCAATAGCGCTACCCACAACATTTTTAGTTGCTGCAATTAATCCGAATGCTGCCGCTAATCTGAGAATACTAAAGCGAGCTTGTTCCGCTGGTTTTTCGACTGAATTTTTAAGTGCTTCACGCATTCCAGCGCCTGCACCTTTTGCCGCCGCTTTAGCTGTGTTAAATCCGCTTGCTAATCCACTTTTAATTAAAGAACCAGTGCTTTTCGCAATGTTTCCTAGGCCTTTTAATGCTGAAATACCAGCTTGTCCAGCCGCTTTCGCTCCGGTTTTCACAGCACTAAATCCTGCTTTTAATGCTGATTTAATACTGATGCCAGCGCTTTTGATTGCACCAGGGATGGATTTAATGACATTAATTGATACTTTAACAGCTGACACAATACTACTTTGTACTGTCTTAGCAATTGAAAAGAAGCCGTTTTTAATATTAACCGCTGTGTTTTTGATACTTGTTCCAAGTTCCTTTATCGCTGTAATAGATGCTTTAGCAGCGTTTACGAACCCAGTTTTTACTGTTGATGCAAGTTTAGATAGTGCGGCTTGTACATTTGAAGGCAACTCACGCATAAAGTTTAAACTAGCTTTTAAAGCATTTGAGCCAGCACTTCCCATGCTTTTAAACGCATTTACAAACGTGTCTTTTAATCGTTTCGATTGACTAGCAATATTAGATACTGCTTCTCTGTATGCTTTATCTAATGCCGCCCCTGCATTTGTGCCTGCTTTCGCTAAATCTTTTTCAAACGCATCAAGTTGTTTATCTGCTTTTTTATCGTCTAAACTAATCTCAATTACTACTGATCCATCGCTCATGTTCTCACCTCTAATCTTTTAACTTATATCTGTTTTTCAGTTTAATTAATTCGTTTCGTTCTTTTTCTGTTCCTTTCCCCGAAGGTAATTCCGCTTGTCTAATGCCGATTATCGTTTTAATTGTTGTATCATCACGCAAACTTTCTAACAATGCTCTAAACTTATACCAATGCATTTTCCCCCGACTATCTAATAAATCAATATTGTAGTCTTGTAAAAAAGAAGCGTAGATATAATCCGCATCTTGCGTTAACGAATATGAAGCAATTTCCTCCGCATCGTCATTGTTGTTTGTAGCGCTTGGCATCTTGTTTCCGTCGATATCATAAAGCAAACCATCATCATTTTCTTTAACAATATAATTAGTGAAAATATCAATAAGCACTAACGATTTTTCTTCAATGTTCGCGTATTCGTCTTCCTCGTTCGAACGTGGCCAAGGCATATCATCAGCAAATAGCACGTCGATTGCTAGGTTAGCTCTGAACACATCAGATAAACTATTATCTTCCGTTAACTCAATCACTCTTAGAACGTTGTCAAAGGCTAAATCGAGCTTATACTCTTTTCCTTCGTATTCGTAAATATCGTTAACTCCAAAAGCAAGCGAAAGCATTTAAATCACTTCGCTTTTTTCGTCATTTTTGCTTTATATTTCTTTTGAATTTCATTTTGTTGTACTTCCATTGTGCCAACGACAGCATCAACAACTTGATTATATAAAGTAAGCATTCTCATTACGTCTTTACAAATTGCATAACACTTATCAAAAGCTGTATCGTCACACAACAGAATATTAAACGCGTGTTTGAGCGCCTCTCTGACATTATCCATTAAGACATCGTAATCATTTATAGTCATTTCGCCTAATTCGTCTAGGTTGTATTTATCCAATTTGTCCAGTTTCTCCTTGTACTTCTCATCCGCTTCAATCCATTCACGGCGCATTTCATCACTTAAGCTAACTCTAAATAGTTCAGTACCGAGTTTAAATTCTTGATACGATTCTTCTAATTGAATATTGATTACATTATTTTGTGTCATGTATGATTTCCTCCAATTTAAAAGCCCCTACTGTAAGTAAGGGCTCATTTATTAATCCGCTGCTTCTACTGTTACTTGCACTACTTTACTGATAGAAGGATTTTCTTTAGATGCGACAGTTATGTTTGCTGTTCCTTCCGCTACGCCTTCACCTGTACCCACACTATTGATTTTTGCCTTCGGTGGATTAGATGAAGTGTAAGTTACTTCTTGACTAGCTCCCACTGGCAATACAGAAGCATTGATTGTAAATGTTTCTCCTACTTTAACGGTAATAGTATCGTGGTCCACTGTAACGCTGGACGGGCTCTCCTCAGGGTTTTGTAACCGTTGGTGTTTCGTCATAAGCGATTCGACAACCGAATGCCGGGAATTCTGTAGCATCACCGCCACCAGCAGAACCTTTGATTTCTGATACAGTCGCTTTACCAACCGCTGTTTCAGTATCCGGAATTTCGATTTTAAACATAATACCGCGATTTTCTGGCGTTCTGCGTTTAGCGACAATTAAGTTTTGCGCTTCGTCTTCACGATCGTGTGTACCTTCGAATGTGTAAGCTTCTGAGTAACCTAGCACAACCGTTTTTTCGTTTCCGTCGCCATCGTAATCGCCTTGCTCTTCTGTGTTATCTGAACCATCATCAGAAACGTTGGTAATCCATTTGGATAGTCGTTTCCACACTGGCTCACCCGCACCATCTACAATTTCAGCAACAAAGTATTTCGTTTTCGCATTTTTAATTCTAGCCATTTTTATTTTTCCTCACTTTCAATATATAATTTGATTTTGAAACTAGCGCTATAAATAAACGTCCCATCATCACTGGCGGAAACAATATTAGGAACACTAGTTGTTTCTTTGTCTTCTAGCACAAAGCTGTTATTTAAACTCTGAATACTCTCTATTTCTGTGTTATCAAAATAAACAGTAATTGCATTCAAAACACCTAAAACTTTCATTTCTTGCTTGCTAGAGCCGTTTAGATTAAAAGAAAAAGACCGCTCATAAGAGCCGTCTTGATAACCTATCTTTTCACCATTTGGAGTCAGTAGCAAAGTGATTGACTCGGGTTTTAATATCGCTGTTCTTAATTTCATATCTTTTAAATCTACGTTGTTTTCGATAGCATCCATGACGCTGTCTAAAAAATCTAATGACATTATAGTCCCTCCTCGACCGCTTTTTGCGCTACTTTTTCCCAGACGTCCATTTTATCTATTTTTGCCCGTTGGTCCCATTTAGGACCAGCCAACGGATGATGTGTTAGTGTGAAATTGAAGTTTATACCTTTATACAACCGTCGCGCATAAATAGATATCCAAATTATTTCTTTGTCGTTCATAATAACGTATTGATTCGACAAGTCGCCGCTTAAAAACGGCACATAAAGCGCAATATCAGCAGCCGCTTGGTTAATTAAAGCAAACTGACCTCTTTCTTTCGCCTTTTTTACGCTCCCTTTTGCTTTTGAGAGGTCCACACGTACTTTAACCGGCATCAAATCACCTCTATTTCCCAATGATGCACGCTATTAGAAGTCGCATAGCAAGGTATAACTTTAACAATCTTATAAGCTTTTCCAGAGAAATATATTTTAGATCTACTTATAAAATCGTTTGGCACGTTCATGCTGTTCACCGCATCAATAAAAATAACCGCGTCGTATCTATCGGTATCAGATAACCCCGCGATTTGATTTGATTTTGAGAAATCGACACGAACATGTTCAATTTCTATACCTTTTTCATAGACGACTTGATTGTGTCTATCTTCTTCTTTATACGCTTCGTAGCTAATGTTATGAATTAGCCAGTCAAGAGGCAACGGAGGGGCGTTTGTTATCGGTTTTACTACTTTCATTAACGAACACCTACCCCATTGTAAAGAAGACCTGTATGCGCTAGATAAGACCTTACATCGCTACCAATCAATCCGCTATTAAGTGATGTAGCAGTTGATGCAAAATTACTATCACTAATAGACGTTCTTCCGATGCTCACATTATCCGGCTTGGAAACAGCTAGCTCACTTGTTCCGCCTGCCTCTTTAAAATACTCAATTTGATTACAAGTAGCTAACTGTATTTGATGCTGAATAAATTCGCTAAACGATTCAATTCCACTTTTGCGTATTCGGTAAAATGTCACTGAATCGATTTTTCTTTCAGCATGCTTTAAAAGTTTGGCAAATTCTTCCTGTTCCAAATGCTCCCCAGCGTATTCATTGGTGTAAAATTCTAGTGTTGTGTAAGGCATATCAATCACTACCTTCCAACAGAGCTACCAACTCCGCTTTTTTCGCATTACTTGCAAATTCGATATTTCTATTCGCAAGCTCTTCTTTCAATTCTGCTACTGTCATAGCTGAAAAGTCTTTAATCGGCGCGCTATCAGTTTCACCCGACCGCGCCGCCATTAGTTTCCCGCTTTTGGTTGAACAACAGAGAATGCTTCATCTTTGACAACCATGAATCCAACTTCAAAAGTTGCTTTGATTGCTGCCATGTCCCGTTCAGCTAAGTTTAGCGGTTTCCCAGTTTCATCTGCCACTGTTGTAAGTGTTGCCTCGGTCAAGATTTCGTATTCAACGCCTCTGAGTATTCCGTAATACGCTTGGTTCCAATCCCCAACCAACTCCGAGATATCTTTGTCACCAAAAGTATATTTAGGCGTGTATGCGATTGGCAAACCAAGGACATCATCAACACCATTTGAAGTAGCAGTATTGAAAATTGGCATACCATTACCATCTTTAGTGCTGCGATATTTAACGCGTTGCTTACGAATCGTTGCAATCCCATTCGGTTCTAGGTCCTCAGCTTCAATCAAGCCAATTGCCTCGTTTAAATCATCATACTTATTAACAGTTTCTTCTACCAAATTACTTGCATCAGTAGCTGATTTTAGAATGTTCCAATTGTATGGGCTTTCTACACCTGTAAAGACCGCTTGGTCAAATTTCTTGTAAAAAGCTTCAACAATTTCAGCTTGCATAAGGCTAAAGAAGTTAGTTACACTATAGTTTAAATTTTCTTTAGTCGTTGGGATAATAACACCCATTTTTTTAGATCTCATTTTCGCTTTTGTGAATGTTGGTTTGCTTGTTTGAATGCGTTCCGCTTCATCTACCCAAAAAGCACCAACACCCGACATAAATGTAAATTCTTCTTCTGGTTTTGTCATTGGTACTGCTTTAGCTAATTTCATAGCCGCTGAACCATTTTTCACGCCTGTAATGATTTGTTCCGAAATGTTAATCGGAATAGAACCTGTTTTTGCACTTTGCATTGTCGTTGTATCTGGATTAAAACCCATAATTTATTACCTCCGTTTAATAATTATTTTGTGATTCTGTGCTCATTTAATACCTGGTTAGGCAGCTTTAATGCGCCTTGTTCCCCTGTTCCACCTGTTTGGTTTCCGCTTACGCCCCATTTGAGTGCTACATTTTCGCTTTCTTGAGCAAACAAATAAGCATCGCTTTCTTGCAATGCTCCTAGCTGTTCGTCAAGGCCTTTCAAACCTTCATCTGTTAGTTCTAGTTTGTCGTTATCTAAAAGCGCTCTTACCGCCTTTGGATTTTTCGCTTTTGCACTAGCAAGAGCCAGTTCAATAGCTGAGTTTTTCTTGGTTTCGGCAATCTCAGATTGGTAATTGGACTCTAAATCTGTATTTTTTTGCTGCAAGTCCTCGATTTGTTTTTTCAATTCTTCACTAGTACCAGAATCTTTTTTCAAATCGTCAATATCTTTGTCCCGTTGTGTTAGCTGGCTTTTTAAGCCTTCTCTCTCTGCTTCCACCTCAGATAATTGCTGTTTGACAACTGTAATGTCCTTACCGTTTTCAGCCATCACTTTATTAATGACTTCATCCTCCAAGCCTAAACCTTTTAAATATTCTCTTTGCATCTTTTTTCCTCCTCCGATATTTTTACGCGGCAACGACCGCGAGAGCCGTCTTTTTACGACTTCCGAACAGGTCGAATGTATTAGGCATATACTTGTTCTCTGTTGTATTGCCTTGTTAAATTGTGTGTTTTTACAAATGCTCTTAGCTTGCTTTGCTTCGTTCTTACAGCTTGTTTAGCTTTTTTAACTGCTAATTCATCGCCTAACTCTTCTGATGCTGACAACTTGCGTTTAGTCCCTCTTATATCACGTTCCATTAAGCGTTGTTGCTGACTCAACATATAAACGCGTTTGTTCTCTTCTTCGTCTACAAATTCACTTTCATCTGGCGCAATGTTAATGCCTTCGATAAACGCAAAACGATGATGACGGCAATTACAACCGAAAATTCCATCGCCATGGCCATATCGCAATTCTGGTGAGTAAATAGAAATGTATTTATTGCCGTATTTTGAGCGAGTTTCTTCAACAGATAACAAACAGATAACTTTGCCTTGAACAAGTGAACACGTTGGTCGTGCTCCTATGTGCTGTGAAATACGTACTAAATCCACGCCATATTCATTCATTCGCTCGTCTTCAACGCTGTTATAAACACTGTTAACTGTTGTTCTTGTAACAGTCCGGACGTAAGCCTCGGGGGTCCACCGCTTATTAGCTTTATCTACAAGTGCAGGAACGCCATTTTCAGCGAATTTAGTTACCGTTTCAGCTAATGCTTGTCTATGTGTTTTTAAACCAGCTAATACGCTCTGTGTCGTTTCGTGTATGATGTCTGAATAGATTTGTCTTGCTTGCGATAACATCGTTTGATTGACGCGATTATAGTTGCTTTGTGCTAACTTAAAATAACTTCTCATTACTTTATCGACTATCGTTTGTCCATCGCTCACTAGTGGCAACACAGCACCCGCTTCGGCTAGTTTACTGAAATAGTTATCTACTTGTTTTAAATCGCTATATCCCGCATCTTTGACAATAGAAAAAAGCTTCTTAGCTGATACGCCGGAAGCTTTGGAAATTCGTTCAATCATTTGCTGATCTAATGCGTGAACTTGATTAAGTTTTTCTATCTGCCAAGTAAGTACGTTGTCAGCGCTGATATTTTTCTTAGTTTTCAATCGTCGCACAATAAGAGTGAACAATTCATTTTCTATCGTTGTGTATACATCAACAACTGGTTGCACAAATAAGTCGAGTTGTCGTGGAGTTAGTGTCATCTAATCCACTTCCTTTTTAGAGGTCTTTTCCTTCTCTTTGATAGTAAAGCCGTTGCCAGCATCCGCTAAAATCTTTTTCGCTTTTTCTTCGTCAAATGGAAATGCAGCAACAATCATTTCAAGGGCTGAATTATAAGGAAGCTCTCCTTTAGCAACTGATTGAACTATATTGACTAATGAAGTTATTTGAGCGCCGTTTAGTGACACCTCTTGAATAGTTTCGCCTGCAACAGCACTAGCTTCTAATGTCCCGTTCGCGTTTTCCTCTGGTAGCTCAATATCTCCTAACAGTCCAGATAAATCATTCCCCGGAATTTCTGCTCGTGCATCTTTTTCTATCTCTTCTTTCCACTCTTCAGCTTCTGCATCGGTAATATTCCAAGCGCGCTGTAAAGCAATTTTAAGCGGTATCATACCTTGATTTTTTGCAGTAGTATAACGATTGATAGTTGTATCTTCGTCTTGTGCTATAGAGTCGTCAAAATCGACTGTAATCGTGTCTAACTCAACTATATCGCCAGAATATGCCTCAATAAATTTCCCGACCTCGAGAATGCTCACAATCATTTCTTTTATGCCTTGCTCGATTAGTTGCGAATGACTGTTTTTAGTTTGATAAGTTTCTGACTTCTCGCTTACAACTTCTGTAGCTGTTTTTAAGCCGTTTTCATCGAAAGTGAATGTGCCAGCGCTTAATCCAACCTGCATCGCATAAATGCGTAGCATTGCGTTTATAGACTCGATGAACTCCGTTGAACGAATCTCTACAGATATATCTTTTACTGATTTACCATCTGCATCTTGGTCGCCTTGATATAAAAAGAATGCTTCATCAGTTGAATCGAAATACTGCGTGGTTGAGCCGTCTAGGTTAACAGCCGTTTTAACGAAGCTCGAAGGCACCAACACTTTCTTTTTGCCTAGTTTGAATTCTTGATAGTATGAATCGAACATCAAATCGAGCGTTTTTAATGTGTCTAATGCGTTAGCATAAACAGAAATGCCTAACGGTGAAGTTAAGTTCTTGTTATTAGCTATATTAGGTTTGATATAAATGAACGATGGGCGGGTAAATTTTGGTAGTGGTACAACTGGCTCAATATCGTCAAACAACAGTTTTAAACTTACTTTTGTCCCAAGCTCGTTCGGCGTGTCTGACTGATATAGTTCTGTCGTGACTGTATACACATCGTCTTGCCATTCATTCCATTCGAGCAACGTATAATATTTATCGTTTTTATGAAAACTATTAGCAATAACACATTCGTCTACATTCTCGCTGTCATTTGACAAAGGATACATGCAATCAGCTGTCGCGAATGAAACTTTGACGTTTTTATTGCCATCATGATAAACCTTTATCACGAAGCCACCCAGTGCTTCTCCGTATTCGATGTAACGCTCCATGTTCTTCGTAAAACCGTTTGTTTTGAGTACATTAAGCACGAATTCCTCAGCGGCTTCATCATCAATATTGATTTTCACTTTCTCGTTAAAAAGAAGCTTAGACATGTATTTAGCTGTAATCTTCGGCAAATTCATAGATAATTGGCGTCTGTTGACTGGATTGCCATTGTGTTCGTAACTGAGATTATGCCATTCAGCATAATGGCCTTGATATAGCCGTTTCCACATGTCAATATACTTATAATCTTCATCATTAGCATTTACTTTTTTATGGTCTTTTACATCTTTCAGTGCTTTCAATAGTCCCATTCTCCGCATCGCTCCTTTCACGCTTGCGATTATTTGGTTTATCAATGTTTCACCCCCTAGTATTTGAGCCCTAATTTGCGTAAATTATCTTTTACATAATATTGAAAAGCGTCACACGTATGATCGTCTTCTTTGATGACTTCGGGTTTATCTGTGTTAACTGTTTTAACATCCCATTGATATTTACGATGTTCTTCGATGAATATTTGATTTTCTGGAATATCGAGATAATAAAAACGACCTTGTGCCAACAAATCACACACAAAGTCAATCATATCCACTTTTTTGCCTTTAGCCACGGGATGCAAGCTGACGCCGTAGTCTTTGTAATACTGATTTCTAAGTCCGCCCTCTGCGCTATCTACTGTTTGCATATCAACATTTGTATTGTAGTTTCCAACTACTTTAGTCATAAAATCTCGCAACTCCTTTGAATATTCGCTAGGTGCTTTTTTAACAACTTGATTAGCAGGGCTATAATAGTATGTGTTTAGCAAAATAACATTTCTTTTTGCAGTGAGACCGAAACTTAGATATGTTGTAGCTGATACTTGATGTCCGGTATCGATAGCGAAGTCAATTAAAATAAGCCTGTCATCCGCAGGAATAGCTTTAAGCGGCTGAAACAGGTTCATGTTATAAACATTATCACCAAGGCCTATTACCTCGCCTAGATACATCCAGCGGTAGTAGTCAAGGTCATTCTTTTTGTATTTCTCAATCTTCTTAATGATTTGCTTAGATAAAAAGCCTTTTTCATCATTCAAGTAAGTAGTGTGATGAATTAAATAATCATCGTCACTACGTTTACTATCTACATATTCATTCACCCATTCGTAAGGATTGCGAGGCGGGTTAAATGACATGTATGTTGTAACTTCTTGACCATCCGGCAAATCTTCACGAATGAATGTGTCTTCTACAACATCAATATCAGTCACGCCAGAGAACTCCGCTAATTCCTCAAACCACAAATCGCTAACATAACCGACTGGGATTTTCATTGATTTTAGTTTCGCGGGATCATCACAACCAGAAAAGTAGAAGCCTGTCCCCCAAGTTTTATGAACGATTTCCATTGGAGATTTACCAAAATTGAATTGGTCAGCAACACCCATTTCATAAAGCGCCCACTTAATCTGCTGATAGACTGATTTATAAAGTGTATTTGCTACTTTGCGCAGGCAAACCATGTTAGACATTGGATTAGCCATTTTCTTCTCCACGAGCTTTAAACTGATAACAGACGACTTCATAGAAGAACGTCCGCCTTTAGCTATGATGTGATTATGTTTAGATAGCCATAAATCGTAAAAAGCGGGATTAATCATATCGGTTACATTGATAACCTGGTAATCAACTAGTTGTTTGTGTATCGTCGCGTTCATCGGTGCCACCTGCCTTTTTATCAAGGTAGGCTTGCATTTCGTCAACGTTCGACATGATAATTGTTGTTGTTCCTTGATTGCTTTCTTGCTTCGTATCTGCTCTTAACTTATCGATTTGCGCTTGAATAAGCTCTTCTTGTAATTTGTCTCTGCCACCTGCTACATGACGCTTAACAATCTCTTTTAACGCCGATACTCGTTGATTGATGTCAGCACTCTTTGTAACGACGGAAAAGCCATCTCCATTCGAAACAATTACTTCTTCTTCCATTTCTCCGCGTGCTATTTCGGTGAATAATTGCATAGCTTCTGTATAGCCCATAACTCGCTTTTCTTCGAGTTCACTTAAAACCTTGTCTATATAGCCTTTAATAACTGGTTTTGACAAGTTTTCTGTCGCTATACGATTAGCAGTTTTCGAGCTATAACCAGCCAAGCGAGCGGCTTCTGTAGCATTACCGCATTTTATATATTCGTCTGCAAATCTTTTTTGTTTTTCGGTTAGTTTCACTACATATCACCACACTCCCTTATTTTATGTAAATAAAAAAAGACCGTTATTGGTCTTTTAATAAATTATTCAGCTTTTTTCTTAATTCGTCCAACTCTTTATAATAGCTATAGAGCAACTCTTTTGATCCATAACTGTTTTTTGAATATTTGTCTCTCTCTATTCTGTTCTCTTCATACCTAATCAATCTAACAACATCATTTATTTTATTTTCAAGTTCTTGCAACATCATAATCCACCCTTTTATTTTTCACTATACCAAATAAAAAAACACTGTCAACATATTGTGTTTTGATGCACAAAGTTTAATTAAATGTTAAAATTCTTATACATTTATCAAAAGGAGGTGAAAATATGAAAACATCTGGGTTTGATGAACTAAGCAAGCAATTAAATCAAATGCAAAAAAAGGCTGAAGAGTTACACGGTGAAAATTCAATTGCGTTTGAAGACATGTTTTCAAAAGAATTTATGACAACGCATACTAAAACAGACGACATCTACAAATTCTTAGAAGATGGCGGATTTGATGCCTCGTCTCAAGAAACTTTCGAACTGATTGATGAGAGTAAACTTGATATTTATGTTGATAAATCAACAAATTTTTCAACTTGGCAAGAGATGTTAAACATAGCAGGAAATGAATATGTTGCCAAAGAGCTCGGATTTTAAACTTAATAAATAAAAAATGAGAAGTGGAGCGCAGACTCAATATATGATTTATTTTTGTAATCATCTTCACTTCTCATTCATATATAGGTGGCAGGTGTGCGGCAAAAATTACTAAATTGCCATGCAGAACAAACTCCCGTCGATTTGTTGTTGTATTTTTTCTTCTCCTCGGGATAGGTATGAACGCACAGAACGAATACTTATCTCTAGTTCATCGCTAATTTGAGATAAAGATAAATTTTTTTCGTGTTTTAATAAAAATACTTTTTTCTCTTGTGCTGACATTGTAGACATAGCATCTTCCATCCGGATTTTATCCCATTCTGAAATCTTCGGCTCATTATCTTCAAACTCATACGCGTTTCCATGCTCATATACGAACCACTGACGCATTTTTTCAATATCTGTAACACATATCTCTCTTTGCAAACCGGAGCGTCTGTGAATAGCTCTGCGTGGCGCTGGTTCATGACCTAATTCCATCCACTCGATTGAATACTCTAAACTGTCAATAATACTCTTTAATTTTGACATTGTAGTTTTTTCTGATACTTCTTGAAAAGTTCTTTTTTGTCCCGCTTGTAATGGAGGGCGTTTTTCAGCATCAATTTTTTTTTGCAGATTAGCTTTTACTTTTTGCACATCCTGTAAAGCTCCTCTGTACTCATTAATTAATTCTTGCATTCTCGTCACTCTCCCCAATGATTAATAAAAAAAAGGACGCCATAACAGATTTAACTGTTCATGACATCCTTCGATTTTTTCGACCAGACTATTTGTTATTTAGTTTAATTGTTTCCTTGTTCTCGGCAGTGGTAGGTTTGCCGTGGCTCCATCCAATGGTAGTTTGTCCGAAGCCGTTTTTTGGTGGTTTGATATACGTTTCTTCTCCTTTTGAAATTATATAAACACCGTCTTCTTTTTCCATAAAGTCGCCCCCATCACTTTATAAATTTTCGATAAATTCCCTTATTTTTTCAACATTTTCAGCTGTATCAATAAAAGATTCTTCACTTATTGCTTCTAATTCAATATTATATTTAGAAATTTCTATGTCCTCTCCGTTGCAAACCGCTTCTCTTGTAAATACATTTAACTTTTCAATTTGCATTTAACCACTCCTTTTTTTACTTGTCACTCCACATCTCTTTATTTTTCTGATACTCTCTCATGTCGAAAAGCTGATAGTATTCTGTTCTGTTATTTCGTGTGTAATTAAAGACTACTGCCCTCGAAATCCCAAAGTGTCCCGCAATTGCATAACCGCTAAGCCCCGCATGCCTTAACTCGATAAATTCATTTAGTGTAATCTCTTCCCATTTTTTATTTCCGGCAACTCTATCAAACGTTTTAGACCAATAAGTTTTTTGCTTTTCTTCTGTGTTTTCTTTCATTAGCCTATTTAGCTCTTTTTGTAATTCCTTTCTTTTACTCAACGATAAATTTTCACTTACTAAGTGACTAATTATCTCTCGCTGTCTTGCTTTATTCTCCGTCATCCCCATTACTGCCATTTATCACACCTCCACAAATTGTCTGCCTTTTAATTTCAAACACTTAATTGATTGCATATAACGCATTTCAAATAGTTTTTGCTTGATTCGAAACTCTTTTGTTAACATGCCTTTGATGTCGATTAACTCCTCATGTCCATCGCTATATCGAACGAGAAAATCAGCTTTATATTTAATCGCTCGATACAGTTTTCCGTTTTTCCGAAAGCTTTCTTGTAGCACAAACTCTGGCTGTAAATCGAAGCTCACTACTTCCCCAGTCATTTTTAATAGTTTCAATTGCTGATAATAAGATGCTTCTGCTTTGCTATCGAACTTTATATTGTCAATAACTACTTTCTTAGCATTATATTTACTTCGTGTATTCGTTCGCCTCGTTAATGACGTACGCGGTATACTTCGCTTCAATCTCTTCGTCCCCCATTTTTTCAATTTCGCTAATTTGGTAGTTTGTAACTTCTGCAATCGCATTAGCCATTTGTCTGATGCTCATTGATCTATTTCTCAACTTTTTTATTGCTGTTTCTGCTGTCATTTTTATTCACCCTCTCGCTCAAAATGGCAAATCGTCTTCGTTAATATCGATTGGCTTACCTTCATTTGCAAATGAATCGCCTTTCTGGCTCGTATCCGCTCGATATGAGCTTGTTTTATTGTTATTTGAATAATTAGCTTGGTTTTGATAATTATTCGATGTAGCGCCTTCTGCGTTGTTATTTTTAGGCTCTAAGAATTGAACGGTTTCAGCAACTACTTCAGTAACAAAAACGCGTTTACCGTCGTTATCCTCATAATTTCGAGTCTGTATGCGACCATCAACGCCCGCCATGCTTCCTTTCTTCAAGAAATTAGCTGCGTTTTCCGCTGGTTTACGCCAAACAACACATTGAATAAAGTCGGCTTCTCGTTCTCCATTCTGATTAGTGAATGTTCTATTTACAGCTAATGTAAAAGTCGCAACGGCCACACCAGCTGGTGTGTATCTTAAATCTGGGTCTTTCGTTAATCGCCCTACAAGTACTACACGGTTCATCATTCGTTTTCCCTCTCTTTCTTCCAAATTGCGCATTCTAAATTTCTTTTAATATAATCAATATCCGTTATTTCTTTAAAATCCTCTTTTAATATTTTTCGATCAGATTCAAAATAAACGAACCCTGTGTTATCAAAGTCATAAATAACTTCTGTTTTACCTGCTAAAGCGTTATTCATACAAAAATTTATATATGTCATATCCATGTTGTATTTTCTTCGAAGTTCTTCATACGCGCTGATTAGCTCTTTGAATGACGTTTTTGGAGTCATCAACTCACCTTTATATTTTTTGAACTTCGGCACCCACTCTGGCTTAAACTTTTTAAGTGATTTTTTAGCAATAATTAAAGACGTTCTGTTAATAGCTATATGTCCTCTTGCTTCAAATCCTAGCAATTCAGTAACTTCATTCAAAAAAGCGTCTGTATCTCGATTGTATGTCTTGTCTAAATACTCATATGCTTTTGTACCTTTTTCGATGCTGTAATAGTACATCATTCGCTTACCTCTTCGAAATCTTCAATAATATTTTTCAGTGTGATTAACCCGTCAACTATTCTTTGATTGTGTTCTGCAATATCATGCGTTTTTTTCATTTCTTTTTGTTTGAATGGGTGTATATAAGCTTTCTGATTGTTAATCATCTGTTGTATTTCATCAATTTCAACCTGTTTCAGAAACCTAATGTCTGTAATAATTCTGTTCATTTTATTAATTCCGTTCATTTGCTTTCCCCCTCAAAATCTTTAATTTCTGGTCGCTCTCCGTATTTTTCAAGCATGTAACTTTTCGTTTTTTTAACTTCTTTTCTAAATTTGTCTAATCCATTTGCTTCGATTTTTTTCTGGATCAAAGGAATCACATTATCTTTATAATATTCGATTGCTTTATCTCGAGTGTCTAAAACAAAAACGTCTATAAAATCGGCTGGGAAATTTATTAATACTCCACCACTATCTACTTCACTAACTTGTATAAAAATATTGTTTTCTGCATGGAACGGATAAATTGCAAAGTCTATTCCGTCAATCGTCACTTGCATTCCAGTCTGTTCAACCCACCCAGCTTCCGTCGCAATTTGGAACACTTTATCTTTTTCAGATATTTTTATTGTGCTAGTCATTCGTTTTCCTCCTTCTTCAACGCATTCACCATTTGATCGATTGACTTTTGCGTGTTACCTATAACTATATTTCCAAAACCAACTTTGAACCCTTTTGCAAAATGTTTTCCTAACTCCTCTATTGCTGTTCTATCAAGGTTCATTTCCGTATAACATTCCTCTTCTGGTGTTATTTTTAATTCGTGTGTTTTAGTCATCTTCTTCCTCCCACTCTTCCCAGCTATATGCAATTTTTTTCATAAATTCGTCTGCATGTTGATAACCAACCTCTTTCAGCCATTCTGTAGCTTCTTCAAAAGTTAAATTCCCTGAACCTGAACCGAGTTGTTTAATAGCTACATTGAAATCGACTTCATAGAATGCTAACCAATCATCTAACATTACAAGATTTATATCTAATGATCTTTGAGTGATTAATAAATCTTCTAATTCTTCTTTCGTCATATTGTCATGCGTTGGAGCTTCTACTACAGTTGATATTCGACAATATAAGCCATTTGGTTGTTTAGCGATTAACCCTGGCATTATTTAACTGCCTCCAATCGGCCAATTCTTCTGGCTATATCCTTGCTTAACTCTATTTGAGCTAAAAAATCTTCTTCATCTTCCGGGTCCTTAGTGCTTACTCCTAATGCGCTAAGCAGTATATCTTGCATTAAGACATCGTGAAGATGATAAACTTCTTTTTGAGTGAGAGCTAATTCGTATTTTTTCATTCCACCACCCAACGTTCTTTATAGACATCGTCTGCTTTTTCTAATTGACCCGAATACACTAAAATGACTTTTATCCAATCAAGACTATTCCAAATTTCCTCTGGATTAGTCGTGTTGTCATGAGGGTGGATTCTCTCCCTCATTTCTTCTATTGCTTCATAATAATCAAAACCTTTAAAATATGGTCTGCCATCTTTAGGACTTGATAATAAATCACCATATTTAGGGCTATAAATGTAATCAATACTTACTTCGCAGCAACACCCTGCTGTAAAAACGCTATCTCCAATATCGTCAAAGTTATCTGTCATCGTAACGACTGGTAAATCAGGGTTTTCGATAATTAAATTTGCTAATTCTTTCATTTCTTCTTTTTGTCGTTCGTTTACTTGATTCATTATTTCCCCTCCAATAATTCCGGATTTACTTCCAAAATAGTTGATTCGTGTACAGGCGGATACATCAAGTCGCCGTCCACAATCAAATCATATTTAGCTTCTCCACACTCGCACGTACCGCAAAAAATGATATGTCTTGTGTGCTTCTCTAATGCTTCTCTTAACGTCATTTACTGTTCCTCCAACAAATCCAAATTTTCATGTATGTTGCCACAAATCTCAATATAATCAGCAACTTCCCACAAGTCCTCTGCGATGTTTTTCCATACATATAGGAAATTACCTTCTTCAAATTCAACAACGCCGTAGCACTCATTGTGTTCGTTCCAGCCTATATCCCCTTCAAAAATCTTCTTGCCGATTTTGTCTTTTAAGCCTGTGTATTGACCGCCTGTTTTTTCGTCTATTGCGTGCATGTTATTAATAATAAAATGTGCATAAGTTAATGTACTAGCACCTTTTCGTTCATCTGCAAAAATGAAAGTGGCGCTATCTTCAAACTGCATTAAATTACCGTAAATCCATTCGTTGTTGTATATACACTTACCTCTAAACTCAATCTCTCTCATATTTTAGTCCCTCCTATCTCAAATTAACTTGACCACATGAATCGCAAATATATAACTTCTTAATACCTGCTTCTCCTAAACCTCTATATTTGAAATCATGTTTA
>NZ_JAARZL010000003.1:0-321966 GCF_014229295.1 Listeria farberi | reverse complement strand
CGCTAGCAATTAAATTACTAGTTTGTTTTTGTTGAAAACAGCTTTCTGTTTTCTGCCCTGCGATTACCAGTGAGACTTTACGTCTCATTGCTTTTCGTCTTCTTCTTTGTTCAGTTTTCAAAGGTCACTTTTTCTTCTTTGTTGCTTTTAGCAGCAACTCTTATATCTTACTCTATTCAGGTATTAAAGTCAAGATGTTTTTTCAAAAAAATTTAATTTTCTCAAGCACATTTTGTCTTCGTTTAACTGGAACGTTTATAAATATATCATGTTTTCATAGGGATTGCAAGCATATTTTAAGAAAAAGTTTCTCTTTGGCAAATTTGTTTTTTTCTAAAAAAACAGCAAAATCCAGAACTGAGAAAAACAGCTCTGGATTCATTGTTAATCGCGGTGTTTCATTGTTGGGAATAACAGGATATCACGAATAGATGGAGCGTCTGTTAATAGCATTACTAGGCGATCTACCCCTATCCCTAATCCCCCTGTTGGAGGTAGTCCATATTCTAATGCTTCAAGGAAATCTGCATCCATCCCATGAGCCTCATCATTTCCTTGTTCGCGTTCTTTTATTTGCGCTTCAAAACGTTCTCTTTGATCAATTGGGTCGTTTAATTCTGAGAACGCATTTGCATGCTCCCGTCCAACGATAAATAATTCAAAACGATCGGTGAAGCGTTCATCCTCTTTGTTTTTCTTCGCTAATGGAGAAATCTCTACTGGGTGTCCGTAAACAAATGTTGGTTGAATAAGTTTTTCTTCTACATATGTTTCGAAAAATTCATTTAGAATATGACCATATGTCATGTGTTCCGTTACTGCTACATCATGCTTTTTAGCTAGTTCACGCGCCTCTTCATCAGAGGTTACATTCCAGAAATCTACGCCTACATATTCTTTGACTACGTCTGCCATGTGGATCCGACGCCATTTCGGAGTCAAATCTACATTGTATTCACCGTATGTTATTTTTGTTGTTCCATTTACTTGTTTACATACTGTTGATACTAAACCTTCCACTAAGTCCATAACATCTTCATAATCTTCATAAGCAGCGTATGATTCTAGCATAGTGAATTCAGGGTTATGGCGTGTGGATGTTCCTTCATTTCGGAAAACACGGCCGATTTCATAAACCTTATCCATTCCGCCGACGATTAGGCGTTTCAGATGAAGTTCTAACGCGATTCGTAAGTATAATTCCATATCAAGTGCATTATGGTGTGTAATAAATGGTTTTGCAGCAGCCCCGCCAGCAATGGTATGGAGTACTGGTGTTTCTACTTCTAAGAAACCTTGATTATCCATGTAATCACGAGTGTATTTCAAGATTTTACTACGCATTACAAAACGGTTTTGACTTTCTTCATTTGTAATCAAGTCTAAATAACGTTGACGATAGCGTTGTTCTACGTCTTTTAAACCGTGATACTTATCAGGAAGTGGGCGTAATGATTTAGAAAGTAAAGTGAATTCTGTTGCTTTTACGGATAACTCCCCTGTGTTAGTGCGGAAAATAGTTCCTTTTATGCCAATGATATCTCCTAAATCAGCTAATTTGAAAATCGCATAGGCATCTTCGCCAATAGCATCTTTACGGATGTAGATTTGTAATTGATGAAAACGGTCTTGAATATGCGTGAAACCTACTTTACCTTTGACACGCTTCGTCATAATACGGCCGGCTACAGAAACTTCAATAGCAGCTTCTTCAAGTTCTTCTTTTGATTTATCAGCAAATTTTGTTTCGATTTCTTCCGGGCTGATGGAACGGATAAATTTTTCGCCAAAAGGATCTATGCCTTCTTCGCGCAATGTGTCCACTTTTTCGCGACGGACGATGAGTTGGTCATTTAGTTCTTCATGATTCTCGTTACTCATATAGGTACACTCCTATTCTATTCATTTCTACAGATGTTTCCATTATACGCTTTTTTAGTCTGATTTTTCTAGTATAAATTTAAAAATTGCCCCGAAAACTCGAGGCAATCCTAATTAGTCTTGTTTCGCTAATGCTTTTTCTTCATATTGAAGAACAAATTCATTTAAAATTGCTTCCATCTCTGATTGTTTTGTTGCTTGGTTAGCAGCCACTTTCGCGCGAGTACTTCCGCGAGCACCTTTTAGATAGTAAGCTGCATGTTGTCTAAATTCACGAACTGCAATATTTTCCCCTTTTAGCTCGACTAAACGATTTAGGTGAAGCATAGCAGTTTGCATTTTTTCGCGTGGTTCCGGTTCTGGAAGAAGTTCTCCTGTTTCCAGGAATTTCACTGTACGATAAATCATCCAGGGGTTTCCAAGAGCAGCACGACCAATCATGACGCCATCAGCTCCGGTGTGCTCTAGAATTCGTTTTGCATCTTCAGGTGTTCTCACATCACCATTGGCCATAAAAGGAATTTTGAGTTCGCGTTTTACATCTCTAAGCACGTCCCAGTTTGCGCTACCTTCATACATTTGAACACGAGTACGACCGTGCATTGCAACAGCTGCAGCTCCGGCACGTTCAGCAGCAAGCGCATTTTCGATAGCAAAGACATGTTCTTCGTCCCAACCAATACGCATTTTCACTGTTACTGGTTTATCAACAGCGTCCACTACAGCAGCTACCATATCGTATACTTTATTTGGATCAAGCAACCATTTTGCTCCAGCTTCACATTTGATAATTTTGTTTACTGGGCATCCCATATTAATATCAATAATATCTGCTGTTGTATTTTCAGCTACAAATTTCGCTGCTTCTACAAGCGTTTCTTTCTCACCACCGAAAATTTGTAAGCTCAGTGGTTTTTCTTTTTCATCAATATATAGCATATCAAGCGTTTTAGCATTACGGTATGCAATTCCTTTGTCGCTAATCATTTCACAGCAAACGAGGCCTGCTCCGAATTCTTTAACAGTTAGACGGAATGCGGAATTAGATATACCGGCCATTGGCGCCACAACTACTTGGTTCTTAATTTCTACATTACCTATTTTAAACATTAATGGTAAACCCCTTCCTCTTAAATTGCGCTAGTGTTATGTTATCATAATCTGTTTTTTCTGCAAGTGCCAATTTTACCAGTTGACGTGATTTTTTATTTTTCGAACGCCTTGTTCTTCCAAAGCGGCTGAATTCTTAACAAGATTGCTTTTTTCTGGCGAAATTTCTATTAACGGGATCATCACAAAAGCGCGTTCTTTCATATAAGGATGTGGGATTTTCAGCTTTTCTGTATCGATTTTAACATCATCATATAATAAAACATCAATATCAATGAGACGTGGACCCCACTTAAATAAGCGAACTCGCCCCAATTCAAGTTCGAGCGCGAGGCAAAAGTCTAGTAAATCAACCGGCGAAAAATTGGTTTCGATTTCTACGGCGATATTAAAAAATGCTGCTTGATTTTCGTAACCTACTGCATCTGTTTCATATACACTAGATACATGGATAATTTTAATTTGATCCGAAGCGACTAAACCTCTTAGCGCATCATTTAAATTTTCTAAACGTTCACCAATGTTTGTACCAATTGATAGAAATGCTTTAGCCATTCAAATCACTTCTTTTACGTTCAATTTCTACCGCGACAGAGTCATAGTGTCCCGGAATCGGCGGATTTGGTTTTATAAGTTTTACAGTTACTTCTTCCAAAAGAGGATAACCCGCTAAAACTTCTATTGAAATTTTTTCTGCAAGTGCTTCAATTAACTTGAATGGTTTTCCTTCTACTATTTCTTTTACTGTTTCATAAACTTCTGCATAGCTGACTGTATCTTCTACACTATCTGACATCCCCGCTTTTTTAGTGGAAAGTCCAAGGATTAATGAGACTCGAAACGTTTGTCCTAGTTTTGTTTCTTCCGCTAAAACTCCATGGTATCCGTAAAATACTAATTCGTTTAAATAAATTTTATCCAACTAAAGCACCTCTTTATATTTTTGTAATATCTAATTTGCCAGTGATTGCATCTGTCATTCGTACCATGCGTGCAATTGGAAGCACATCATGGACACGAGTTATTGTACAGCCTTTCGAAAATCCGTATACAGTTGTCGCTCCAGTTCCTTCCATTCTATCATCCGAAGTAGTTCCTAGTACGAGGCCAATGGTTGACTTTCTGCTCGTTCCGAGTAAAACTTCGTAGCCAAGTGCAACTATTTCATCAATGCGTCGTAACACTTCTAAATTCTGAGCAGGTGTTTTAACAAAACCGAATCCCGGATCGAGAATAATATGCTCGTCTGGCACTGATGCCGCTTTAGCTATGGCAATACTTTCTAACAAGTCTTTTTTCACATCTTCTAAAAAATTATCGTATTGTACGTTTTCCCGGTTATGCATTAAACAAATCGGCACGTTGTATTTCGCAGCGATTTCGGCAATTTCCGGTTCTTTTTTCGCGCCCCATTGGTCATTTATCATATCAGCTCCTGCTAATATAGCTTGTTCCGCTACTTCAGCACGCCAAGAATCAACGGAAATCCATATATTTGGTAATTTTTCTCTGACAGCTTTGATGACAGGAATAATTCGGGAAAGTTCTTGTTCAGGAGTTACTTCCGAAAAACCTGGACGAGTAGATATTCCCCCAACGTCAATTATCGCTGCCCCATCTTCCGCCATTTGTAACGCTCGAGCCACAGCTTCTTCCACTTGCATATATTTCCCGCCATCCGAAAAAGAGTCTGGCGTAACATTCAATATTCCCATGACCATACCTAGGTGATCCCTTTTCCACTTCTTCAAGCACCAACACCTCTTTCCGAGATTTATTATAGCAGAATTCAGTAATTTTAGCGCACAAAAAAACCGATGCGGAAAAGGGAGTAAACCGCATCGGTCAAAAAGGGAGTTTGGGATTTTCATTCTAAAAAGGGGGAGAAGAATGAAAATGTTTTGCTTGTTGTTAGCTTATGACTATATATTAACCAAGTTTTCGGTGGATATGCTGTGATTTTTGTTAAAGTTTCATGAGATTTCTCGGTTTTTCTTTTCATTTTTTTGCATCAAAAAACCAGTGTGGAAAAAGGGAGTAAACCACACTGGTCAAAAAAGGGAGTTTGGGATTTTCATTCTAAAAAGGGGAAAGAATGAAATGTTTTGCTTGTTGTTAGCTTATGTCTATATATTAACCAAGTTTTTGGTGGGTATGCTGTGATTTTTGTTAAAATTTCATGAGATTTCTCGGTTTTTCTTTTCATTTTTTGCATTAAAAAACCAGTGTGGAAAAAGGGAGTAAACCACACTGGTCAAAAAGGGAGTTTGGGATTTCCATTCCAAAAGGGGAAAGAATGAAAATGTTTTGCTTGTTGTTAGCTTATGTCTATATATTAACCAAGAAAAGAAAATTTCTGCTGTGCATTTGATTAGAAAATAATAAGAAATGCATTTATTTCTTTTCATAAAAAAGAACCTAGAAAATCTAGGCCCTCTGATTATTAATCTTCAAAATTATAAAGCGGTGTGCTTAAGTAGCGTTCACCATTACTCGCAACAATTGCGAGTACTTTTTTGCCAGCACCAAGTTCTTTCGCAAGATCAAGAGCAGCTTTAATAGTTGCTCCGGAAGAAATACCTACCAAGATACCTTCTTTTTTCGCTACTTCACGCGCTGTTTCTAGGGCATCTTCACTTGAAACTTTTAGAATGCCGTCATACACTTTTGTATCTAATGTATCCGGTACGAAGCCGGCACCGATACCTTGAATTTTATGCGGAGATGGAGAACCGCCACTAAGTACGGGGGATTCTTCTGGTTCAAGAGCATAGATTTTAACATCTGGGTAATTCTTTTTCAGTACATGCCCTACACCGGTTACTGTTCCACCTGTTCCAACTCCTGCGATGAAAACATCTAGGCCGTCTTTACCGAAAGCTTCAACGATTTCTGGTCCAGTCGTTTCTTCATGAACTGCTGGGTTTGCTGGGTTATGGAATTGTTGCGGAACAAAATAGTTGTTTTCTTTTGCAAGTTCTTCCGCTTTAGCAATTGCACCTTTCATTCCGTCTGGTCCCGGTGTTAATACTAATTTTGCACCGTAAGCTTGAAGTAATTTACGGCGTTCTAAACTCATCGTTTCCGGCATTACGAAGATTGCTTGATAACCTTTTGCTGCCGCTACCATTGCTAAGCCGATACCTGTATTCCCACTAGTCGGCTCAATAATTGTGTCACCCGGTTTTAATGCACCAGATTTTTCAGCGCTTTCGATCATCGCGTTAGCAATACGGTCTTTTACGCTACCACCTGGATTTTGGAATTCTAATTTCACGTATACATCCGCGCTTCCTGCTTCTGGCAAACGGTTAAGTTTCACAATAGGTGTCTTTCCAATTAAATCAGTGATTGAATTTGCAATTGTCATTATTAAAGCACTCCTATCTTTTTTAGGTCTTTCATCTAGTTTAATTAATTCCGACCTATTTTGTCAAGTTTAACCTCTTAAAAAGGAGCACCGGGTTAGGTGCTCCTTTTTCTTTACTTGGCTTCTTCGTATAGTTTTTCTAATTCTTCTTCTGAGAAATCATAAGTGTTTCGGCAAAAATGGCATTCTGCTTCTGCGCCATGATCCTCTTCTATCATGGAACGGATTTCTTCTTTTCCAAGCGAAATTATTGCACTGCCAAAGCGTTCTTTGGAACAGTTACATTCAAAGGACACCGGGATTTTTTCTAAAATTTGTAATTTATCTTCTCCGCCCGCTAATTTAGCTAGGATAGATTCTGGAGTTTCGCCTGCTTCAATCATTCTAGAAACTGTTGGTAAAGCTGTAAGGTTTTTTTCAATTTCATCAATGATTTCATCTGTCGCGCCGGGAAGTAGTTGCAACATGAAACCGCCTGCTGCTTCAATCGTATCATCTGGATTAACAAGCACTCCTACACCGACAGAAGAATTGATTTGTTCGGATGTTGCTAAGTAATACGTAAAATCTTCGCCTATTTCGCCTGAAACGATTGGTGTTTGTCCGGTAAAATTTTCGCCAAAACCTAAATCTTTTACAACCGAAAGCATGCCAGATGTTCCAACCCCGCGGCGGACATCTAGTTTTCCAGCTTCATTTAGTTCACTGAAATGAACGTGTGGATTTGTTACGTATCCTCTGATTTGGCCTTGCGCATTACTATCAGCAACAATTGGACCAATTGGGCCGTCGCCTTCGATTTTAACAGTGATTTTTTGATCTTCTTTTTGCATTGCTCCAAGGAAAAGTGTCCCTGTCATCGTTCTGCCAAGTGCAGCGGAGGAGACAGACCATGTATCGTGTCTTCTTTGCGCTTCTTTGATTGTTTCAGTTGTTACTGCTGCATATACACGCGCCATACCGTCGTAGGCTAACGCTTTAACTAAATAATCGCTCATTATATAAAACTCCTTTTATTTTTCTGTAGTCGGTTTGTTTCTTCTATATAGAAGTTCTAGACCTTTTAATGTTAAAAACGGGTCTAAAATATCTACTACAGAAGATTTTTCCGTTATCATCCGAGCGAGCCCGCCAGTCGCAACTACTACTGGACTTGCATTGGATTGTTTTTTCATCTCCGTAATGATTCCTTCGCATTGGCCGACAAAACCATAGAAAATGCCTGCTTGCATGGATGCCACAGTAGATTTCCCGATAATCTGGTTAGATTCAGCAATATCTACACGCGGAAGTTTGGCAGCGCGATTATATAAAGCTTCTGTTGAAATCATAATTCCAGGAGCAATGGCACCACCTTGGTATACACCTGATTCGTCGATATAGCAAAACGTGGTTGCTGTGCCAAAATCAACTACAATTACTGGAGTTCCGTATTCTTCAGATGCAGCTACGGCGTTTACGATTCGGTCAGATCCAATTTCGCGCGGATTATCTACTTTGAGATTTAAACCAGTTTTTATTCCTGGACCAACGATTAATGGCCGGATATTAAAATAACGTACACACATTGTTTCCATTGCATGCATAATTGGTGGAACTACGGACGAAATAATAATTCCTTGAATATCAGAAGGAGTTAAATTCGCATATGAAAAAAAGTTCAGGACTGTCATCCCTAATTCATCAGATGTGCGGTGACGATCTGTTGTCATCCGCCAATGTTTTAGAAGTTTTTGTTTTTCATAAACTCCGACAGTACAGTTAGTATTTCCAACGTCAATTACAAGTATCATAAGTTTAAATACCGTCCTTTAGAAGATTTTTCTAACGTATCATAACATGTTTTAGTTAGAAATCCGAATAATATAGCTTCAAAAAAGAGACTGGGAAAGCCCAGCCTCTTTGATTTTATTCGTCTTTTTTATCGTTTGGCGTTTGCTCAATGTTTGGAGCATCTTCCGAAGTTACTTCTTTTGGTTCATCTTGAGTTTCTTTGACTTTTTCTTCTTCTTTTAAGTCTTCTTTTTCTTCTTCAAAAGATTTACCCACTACTTCTTCGTCTTTTTCAGAAGGATATTCTGCTTCTACGTCAATTGTATCGATATCTGGAGGCATTACACCGTCATCAAATAGGGAACGAATTTGGCGAGCATCTAAAGTTTCAACTTTTAGTAATGTTTCCGCGATAAGTTTATGTTGTTCTTGATGTTCTGTAATGATTGTTTTAGCGCGGTCATAACAGTAGCGGATTAAGCTTTGAACTTCTGTATCAATTTCGTAGGCGATTTTATCGGAATATCCTTTGTCGCTACCGAAATCTCGGCCCATGAATACTTGACCGTTACCAGAAGTGAATTGAAGTGGTCCAATCTTGTCACTCATACCCCATTCAGTTACCATGCGGCGAGCAAGTTCAGTAGCACGTTCAAAGTCATTACTTGCACCAGTTGTTACTTCACCAAAAGTAACTTCTTCGGCTACGCGTCCACCGAGTAAACCAGTAATACGGTCCATTAACTCAGCTTTCGTCATTAGGAAGCGATCTTCTTTTGGCAACATTACGGCATAACCACCAGCTTGTCCACGAGGAACGATGGTAACTTTATGCACAACTTCCGCTTCATCAAGTACCATTCCGACGATAACGTGACCACCTTCATGATACGCAACTGTGCGGCGTTCTTTTTCAGAGATAACTCGATTTTTCTTAGCTGGACCAGCAATTACGCGGTCACTAGCTTCATCGAGGTCACTCATATCTATTTCTTTCTTATCGGAACGAGCTGCAACTAGTGCGGCTTCATTCAGTAAGTTTTCTAAATCAGCACCAGAGAATCCCGGTGTACGTTGAGCGATTGCTTTTAAATCAACACTTTTAGCAAGTGGTTTGTTACGAGCATGGACACGAAGTACTGCTTCACGGCCTTTTACGTCTGGACGATCAACCATGATTTGGCGGTCAAAACGGCCTGGACGAAGAAGCGCTGGGTCAAGTACGTCTGCACGGTTAGTTGCTGCAATAATGATGATACCTTCATTGCCGCCAAAACCATCCATTTCAACTAGTAATTGGTTTAGGGTTTGTTCACGTTCATCGTGACCCCCGCCCATTCCAGCTCCACGCTGGCGACCTACTGCATCAATTTCATCAATGAAAATGATACATGGCGCATTTTTCTTCGCATTTTCGAATAAGTCGCGGACACGGCTTGCACCGACACCAACAAACATTTCTACAAAGTCTGAACCTGAGATAGAGAAGAATGGCACTCCCGCTTCACCGGCAACTGCACGAGCTAGCAAGGTTTTACCAGTACCCGGAGGACCTACTAAAAGGACACCTTTAGGAATACGAGCACCAAGGTCCGCAAATTTACGCGGATCTTTTAGGAATTCTACCACTTCAACAAGTTCTTGTTTTTCCTCGTCTGCTCCAGCTACATCTGTGAAGCGAACTTTCTTCTTGTCGTCGTTGTAAAGTTTGGCTTTACTTTTACCAAAGCTCATTACTTTACCACCGCCGCCACCTTGAGACTGGCTCATTAGGAAGAAGAAGAGGATAAAGATAATTACAAAAGGTACAATAGAAGTTAGGAATGTAACCCAACCGCTGTTTTGTTTGGCAGGTACTACTGTTGTTTTCACGTCTTCACTTTTGAGTGTTTTTTGTAAATCATCAAGGGAAGTATCGCTGTTTAAAGCGTATGTTGTGAAAGCAGTGCTACTTGTTTTGCTTTGTCCAAGACCGGTTTTTTTGTCGTCGGAACTTTTATCACTAGATTTAAATTCCCCATTGATTGTATAAACACTACGGTCTGGCTGTATTTCTACAGATTTAACTTTACCATCTTCTAATTTACTCACAAATTCTGAATAGCTAATATCTTTGGCTGCCTCTTTGTTTGAGTTAAATGAAGCAACAATCCCGATAATAACAAGGAATATTATGACATAAAATATCGCATTTCTAAAAAACCTGTTCATTCCTTACCTCCTCCCACGCAAGAGCTTGGATTCTTACTTTTTCTGGATTTTTACCCCTTTAAAAGTTGTTTTTGACTAATAGCAGATTTAGAAACAAAGTTATCTTCCCCTGATTATTAAAAACATATCCGTTTCGCTTTTTCTCTTACGAAGTTATTCTATTATTAATTTAGATTTTTTAATATTTATTGATACAATTTTCACCTTCGAAAACTAAGACTAATGATAGCATACCGAATCTAGATTGCCCACTATTTTGCACGTTTGGCAGCAATTTTTTTCTTTTTGTTTTCGAAAAAGGTAACTATTACATTTTAACAAAAATTAGTTCTGTTTGTTAATTATTTTCACTCGCTATAAATTTCTGGTTTTAAAATACCAATATATGGTAAATTGCGGTATCGTTCAGCATAGTCTAACCCGTAACCAACGACAAATTCATTTGGCACGACAAAGCCTACATAATCTGCTTCAATCGCTACATTCCTTCCAGCTGGCTTATCAAGCAAAGTAACCAGTTTAACTGATTTTGCTTTGCGATATTTAATAAGATCCACTAGATAACTAAGTGTACGACCGCTATCAATGATATCTTCAATTATAAGTACATCACGACCTTCTACCGAAGCATTTAGGTCTTTAATAATTTTCACTTCACCTGACGATACTGTCCCATTTCCGTAACTGGAAACATCCATGAAGTCCATCTCTAAGTATGTGTCTACTCTTTTAAGTAAATCAGTCATAAATGGGGTTGCGCCTTTTAACACACCTACTACTAATGGGTTACGTCCTTCATATTCTGTTGTCAACTCACGACCCAGTTCACGAATTTTCTCTTGTAATTCGTCCTCCGATATCAGTACTTTCTGAATATCATTATGCATGCTCTCGTTTCCTCCTATATTTCGAGTGTACCTAATAATGTATTGCTTTTTGCTACGACTAAACTCTCGGTCATAGGCAGACTTTTTCACACCAGGAACCCAAAGGATTTTTCCAGTATAGTCTGTTATCACGGGCAGATTGTCGCGTTCTTGCCTTGGTATCTTGGCGTCGATGAAAATGTCTTTTAGTTTTTTACTACCTACTTGCCCTTTCATCGTCATTTTATCCCCGTTCACACGGTTTCGGACGATTAATGGAAGAACAATATCTCCTGCATCCAGTAGCATTCCATTTAGCCCATTTGTTTGAACAACAGAACTTTTTAACTTTAATCGGATGCTTGTTTTATTTTCTAATTCAATGCGATCGTTCAGTTCTAATTGATGATAAAACTCAGAAGAAGCTTGTCTTTCTCCAAATTGAAAATGAAGTTCATCGTATGCTCTGCTTGCAATAAGTTTATTCGGTAAATCAATCGAACTAGATGGATTGTCGCTTTGAATTATTTGGATAATCTGATATATATGATTTACCGTAATAAAACTGGCATCTTCATTGTACAGATATCTCAATAGTAAATGAATTGCACGACGTTGTAAAGGATTCGCTTCATTTTTAAAGCTACTAAGTAAAAGTGTTGTCTTTTTGCCGTTTTTAATGAGGTTTTTCTTCAATACATCTCTCGCAAGTGCCTCCAAAAATTGGAAATCTTCGCTTGTTTCTTCTGAAAATCTTTCGAAGTGCGAATAGACGGCTGGATTTTCTTGCTTTAAAAATGGTAAAAGTTGTGCCCGATATCGATTTCTCGTGTATTCTAGACTAGCATTTGATTCATCCGTTTCGTATGCTAATCCATGTTTTTTTGCGTAATCTATAATTTCTGCTTTTGTAATTGGTAAGAAAGGCCGGATTGCTTGTCCACCTCTCACCTCGCGTTTTGGTTGTATGCCTGACCACCCGATACCAGCACTGCCACGGACTAGCCGCATTAGGATTGTTTCGATTTGGTCATCTGCATGGTGCGCGAGCGCTAGTTTGTTTATGTTATTCTTAGCCATTACCTTTTCAAAGAAAGCATATCTGACAATACGAGCTGTTTCTTCAATGCCTTTGTGCAAAATTTGGGCTTGAGTTTTTATGTCTACTTCTTCTATGTAAAAAGGAATGTTATGCCTCTCGCAAAAAGTTTCGACGACGCGTTGTTCTTTTGCTGCGTTTTCTCTTAAGCGATGGTTTAAATGCGCGACGGAAATCGCTTCTTTTGAAACTAAATTTGATTTCCATAAAAAATGTAATAACGCCAAAGAATCCGGACCGCCAGAAACTGCCACAAGCAATTTATCATCGGATCGGATTAATTCGTGTTTCTCGATATATCTATGTACTCGTTTTTCCATGTCATCCATTCAAGAAAACCTTCCTTCAAAATTCGGCTCTCACATTTTTTATCAAAAAGTGCACCGTATTAATGATCCAATACGGTGCATCTCTATACATTACAATTAATTTTAGTGTATTAGCCGCGTTTTGCGCCTCGGCCGCCACGTTTAGATTCTGTTTGGCGTTTGATAGTAGTAAGTCTTTCATCACTATCTTTCAAGAATTTAGACATTATATCTTCAAAGCTCTCGGCTGGTTTTACATAGTTTCCAGCAGGTTTTTTGCTGTATTTTGGCTTACGATCGTAACTTTTCTCTGGGCGTTCAGGACGATCCACCGCTTTACGAATGGACAGGCCAATCTTACCATCATCACCAATATTCATTACTTTAACAGTAACTTCATCCCCAACAGTTAAGATGTCATTAATGTCTTTAACATAGTTATCTGCTACTTCACTAATATGGACTAACCCTGTTTTGCCACCTTCTAGCTCCACAAATGCTCCAAAATTAGTAATCCCAGTAACTTTCCCTTGTAACTTGTTGCCTACTTCGATCGACATAAAAAAATGCGTCCTCCTTAAAATATCACTCTATTGCTTAATTATAGCTATAATAAAAAGAGTGTCAAACAGTCAAACTTACAAACCCCAAAAATACTCAACTCTATTTTCCCTTTGATTCTACCATGGAGAATGACGGCTCGGCTTTGACTTACTCTTTTTGTTTCGAATTTTCTTCGGGAATATTAAAAATAATTTCTCCGTCTTTGGATAAATAATACTCGCTTCTTGCTAGTTTGGCTATGTATTCATCGTCATGAAGTTTTTTGATTTGATCATTTAGCGCTTCTTCCTCATCCTTCATTGCAACCATTTTCTTATCTACTTGCACTTGCTTTTCTTTTTTTTCTTTGAGGGCTAAAACTTGTTTGGTATACGTAATAGTTAGTAGTCCACCAACGACAGCAAAGATAATGGCCATAAAAGCAAGTCTACGAAACAGGGCTATACGGCGACGATTACGAGTTTTTTTCATTGTTGCGGTATCTTTAATATAGCGATTTTCTATTCTCGCTACTTTTGATTCGGCTTTTTTCATACATCGTCCCTCCCATGTTCTTATTTGCTCTTATCTGTGAAATTCGGTAGAGAAAAAAACGTTTCTTGCTTAAAATAATATCAATAAATCAGGCATTTGTCTATTGGAATCCGCTTTTTTTATGATATTTTTCTTGACTTTTTTGTTAAAAATTGTTTGCATTTTAATATACGAAATAAAAAATCGGCTGAAATCGGCTAACGTGCGCGATTTCAGACGATTTTCATCTACTTTCGTCTGTGCGTTCTTCTTTTAAAATTGTATACATTTCTGTTGCTTGGTCTTTCTTTGCATTTTCTTCTAAGCGTTCAATTTTTGCTGTAACAATTTTCGGACCAAAGCGAATCACAAGTTCATCCCCAGATTTTACATTTGTTCCTGGTTTAGCTGTTACTCCATTGACAGCAATTCGTCCTTTTTCAGCTACTTCTTTTGCTACTGTTCGTCTTTTAATTAACCTTGAAACTTTTAAATATTTATCTAAGCGCATAGTTGTTGCCATTTTATTCACCTACTTTATATTATTATTTACGTGCTACAAACTTACTAAGTGCGAGTAATTTGGAGCCAAACGGAAGGAAAACGAAATCTTTCGGGCCGAGCAATTTGTACCTCAGAGCAAAAACAAGAAAAACGCTTCCGCCAATAGCAGCACTTGTTATAGCTTGAAATGCACTTCCGAGTCTAGTACTTGATGGCGCGAACCATTCGAATAAACATGGAACTATTGCCATTAAAGCTAATGCAGCAATTAATCTTAAAATCATTGCTTTCTCTACGAATGGCACACGAATGGACTGTTTAAGTGAAATATAACAAATGATAAGGATTACTAGTAAGCCAATACACGTTGAAATTGAAGCACCAATTGTTGCAAGTCGCGGAATTAGTATACTACCTGTTATCCATTTTACAATAAGACCGATTCCAACACCAACTGCGGGCACGATGATTTTTCCGAAGCCTTGTAAAATACTGCTCAACATTACAATTAAGGAACTAAGAAAAACTGCGGGCATAAATAATTGTAAAACTAAGGTCCCATCCGGAGTTTGAAATAGCATCTGATTTAATGGTCGCATAATAACGATTAATCCAATTGTTTCTGCTCCTGATAAAATCAATGTAATTTTAACCGCTAACAAAATAGATCGTTTAAGTTCTTTTTGCTGGTCTTGAACTCTTGCCGCAGTAATCATAGGTACAAGCGCAAGAGCGAGCCCCGTCGATAATACAAGTCCTAATTGTAAAATCGGCTGTCCGCGGTCGTATATACCTTTGAGAGATTTAGCAATAAATTCCGGAATTCCAGAATCATTCATCAACCGATAAACTTGAAAAGAATCCACCAATTGAAAAAGAATCAACATGGAACTGACAATACAAATCGCTACACTTTGACGTAAAAAAGCCCGTCCAATTCCCACTTTTTCTTCTTTATTAGCAAATACAGCAGGTTGTAATCCTCCTCCAAGAGCGACTTTTTTATTATAAAAGTGGCGCAAAACAAAGATTCCAGCTATCCCGCCAAAAAATGCACCGCTCATCGCCAGTGAACCAGCATCATATAAATCCAGACCCAAATTAAGCGCAAGTCCTGCTCCGATTAAAATAATGGCTACTCGAATTATTTGTTCAACTGTTTGGGAAATTGCTGTTGGTATCATGTCTCCCTCACCTTGAAAAAATCCACGCATGAACGCGAGTTGTGGCATCAGTAAAAATACAAAACTAATCACACGAATTAACTCAGAAAGGGCTGGATCTCCCATCATAGTTGCAATCAAACCTGCAAATAGGAACAAGAAAGCAAAAACCGCTATGCTTACAATTCGAAGCATTCTGGAGACAGCACGCATAATTATTTGCTGTCTTCTTAAATCTCCTTTTGCTTCTGCCAGCATTTTAGAAATAACAACTGGGAAGCCACCAAGCGCGAGTGTCATTGCAATTCCATATATTGGATATACTTGTTGAAAAATATAAAACCCAACATCCCCCACCATATTTTGAAAAGGTACTCGGTAAACCGCACTAAGTATTTTAGAGATAAACGAGGCAGCGGTTAGCCAAGCCGCTCCTTTCATTAGTCTTTTCATGGAACGTTCTGACATCCCGCCACCTCCTTCCTTCTTAATAACGTTTTAATTTTCAGTGGATACTTGCTCTTTCATTGCTCCGCGAAGTTTTTCAGCTAGACTTTTCACTTGGTATAGCCATTCTTTTAAAGGTTTATTTTGGACATTTACAGTAATTTTCAACTGCGTGCCTTCCATACCCACTCCAACCATACGACCAAATTCACCGATGATTTGCATGACTATATCACCGCGAATCGCAGCTGTACCGCTTTCTGAAAATAGCATCGTAATTTTATTTTGTTCTTGTTTAACTGACTCAATTCCAACTTCAAGTGCATGTACTTTGAGTTCGGTCATTGTAAATAAATACTCCACTTCTTCTGGATACTCGCCAAAGCGGTCAATCATATCACTTTGCAAGTCTTCTAGGTCTGCTAGCGATTCAATATTACGAAAACGTTTGTACATCTCGATTTTTTGGCGACCGTCAGTAATATAATATTCTGGAATGTAGGCATCTGCTTGAATGTCGATTTCAACTGGAACGATTTGTTTTTGCTCTTCTTTCGGTTTTTTCGCTTCAATGGCTTCTTTTAGCATTTGTGAATAAAGGTCGAAGCCGACCGAGTCAATAAAGCCGTGTTGTTGCGCTCCAAGGATATTTCCGGCACCACGAATAGATAAATCGCGCATCGCTATCTTAAATCCAGACCCTAACTCGGTAAATTCCTTAATAGCTGATAAGCGTTTTTCAGCTTCCTCACGCAAAATTTTATCTTTTTGATACATAAAGTAAGCATACGCAATTCTGTTCCAACGCCCTACCCGTCCGCGCAATTGATACAGTTGTGATAGCCCCATACGGTCAGCATCCTGCACAAACAAGGTGTTAACGTTCGGGATATCTACTCCAGTTTCAATAATAGTTGTTGTGACGAGTACATCGAATTCCCCTTCAAGGAAACTTAAAATAACCGACTCTAATTCCGATTCACCCATTTGACCATGAGCAATTGCAACACGCGCATCTGGGACCATCGCAGAAATTTCGTCAGCTTTTTGCGTAATTGATTCGACACGGTTATACAGATAATAAACTTGTCCATCCCTCGCCAACTCACGTTCAATTGCCTCACGAACTAAAACATTATTTTGCTCTGCTACATATGTTTGAACTGGGAAACGGTTCGCTGGAGGTGTTTCAATAACAGACAAGTCACGAACACCAAGCATAGACATGTGAAGTGTTCGTGGAATTGGGGTTGCTGTAAGCGTTAGTACGTCTATTTTAGATCGCATTTGTTTGATTTTTTCTTTATGCGTTACACCGAATCGTTGTTCCTCGTCGACTACAAGTAAGCCTAAATCTTGATATACAACATCTTTTGATAATAAGCGGTGTGTTCCGACAACAATATCAACCGTGCCATTTTTCATGCCTTTTAATGTCTCTGTTTGTTGTTTTTTCGTACGAAAACGGCTTAAAAGTCCAATTTCAATTGGGAAACCTTGGAATCGCTCTTTCATTGTTTCATAATGTTGTTGCGCCAAAATAGTTGTTGGGACTAAGAAAGCAACTTGTTTGCCGTCCATGATTGCTTTGAAGGCAGCTCTTAAAGCCACTTCGGTTTTTCCGTAGCCAACATCTCCAACCAGAAGTCGATCCATTGGTCGCGGACGTTCCATGTCTTTTTTGATTTCTGAAATTGAGCGCAATTGATCATCGGTTTCTTGATACGGGAAGGCTTCTTCAAATTCGCGCTGCATTTCGTCATCTGCACTAAACGCATAGCCTTTTTCAGCCTCTCGTTCGGCATATAATTTGATTAGATCATCGGCAATATCTTGAACGGAAGCCTGTACTTTTTTCTTAACACGCTTCCATTCAGCGCCCCCAAGTTTATTTAGCCTTGGAGACTTTCCTTCTGCACCAACATATTTTTGAACTAAATCAAGTTGGTCAACTGGGATAAAAAGTTTGTCCTCTCCTTGATAAACAAGTAACAAATAATCTTTATGCACACCATTAATATCTAGCGTTTCCATCCCGACATAGCGAGCGATACCATGATTAACATGAACCACATAGTCGCCAACTTTTAGCTCTGAATAACTTTGAATTCGCTCTGCATTAGAAAGCTTTTGTCGTTTTTTTACCTTTTTGATTTTTTTATTAAAAAGTTCAGTCTCACTAATAATTGCTACTTTTGCAAGCGGAAGTTCAAAACCATTTTGGAAGGTTCCGATGACGAATTGAACCATACCGTATTTCGGTACGTCAGATTCTTTATTCAAAATCGCACTTTCCATATTGTAGTCAGCTAAAGTTTGTTGCATTTTTTCGGCACGTTCTAAATTTGGCGCTAAAATTACTACTGCATAATTATTTTTGTGCCAGCTTTCTATTTCTGTTTTTAAAACATTCATTTGGCCGTGAAATTGCTGCATTTGTTTATAAACAATATTGGTCGTTTTTGACACACGCATACTTGCCATTTGTTTTTGGAAAAGAGTTAAGTATATTTTCGGTGAATGGTTTTCATCTAGTAATTTTTTAAAAGAATGACTCACTTGAACGTCGCGAACCGCTTCCATTCGGCTTAATGTTTCCGTTTGCCACTCCGCTTCTTCCCGTTCCAAACTTTCTTCAGTTTCCAAAATCCGCCCAAATTCATCAAGTAAAATAGTGGTGTTTTTTGGTAAGTAATCAAAAAGTGAAGCTGGATCCGGATAAGCAAGGCCAATATATTTAAAGAACATATCTGGTTTTACACCAGAACGAAGCATTTCAAGATCTTCTTCTAAATTTTCAACAAGTACTTGTTTATCTTCGTTTTCCGTTAGTTCATTTAACGTTAGCATCATTTTCTTTTCTAAGCGCCTAACAATGTCAGGATAGTAGCTTTGATCTAAAATGATTTCTGTCGCAGGAAGCAGACGAAATTCTTCCACCCGTGTTGTCGAACGCTGCGTTTCCACATCAAAGAAACGAAGAGAATCCACTTCGGTATCAAAAAGCTCTATTCTGATAGGAAATTCTTCTGTAATTGGATAGATATCAATGATACCTCCACGAACGCTGAATTCTCCAGGAGTATTCACCATTCCACTCATTGTATAACCCATTGTGACCAATTTTTGACGCAAGACATCTGGATCAATTTCTTCGCCTTCCACGATAGAAATATTAAAATGTCTCCAAAGCGAGACAGGCGGAAGCATTTTCCTAAGCCCTGCAACTGGAACAATAACAATTCCTGGTTTGCCAGATAACAAAAAATCAAGCGCTTCAACGCGTTGTCCGCGAAGTTCTGGGCTAGAAATACTTAGCTCCGAAGAAATTAATTCATCTGCTGGATATAAAAATAATCTGTCAACATCTATTAATGAAAGTAAATCATCGTATAATTTTTGCGCATGATACAAATTATGCGTCACAAACACAACTGGCCGCTTAGAGGCACCTTCTACTACGCTTGCAAATAGTGCACGCGAGGAACCAGTAAGACCTGTGACAAGTTGTGATTTTTCTTTTTCATCAAGCGCTTTTAAGACTGCGCGAATATCTTTTTGTTCATATATTAATTGTTGTAACCCTTTCAAGGGAAAACAGCTCCTTTTTGTCAGAAAATTCATTCTATGCAATGCGAGATTAAATCAAACGCTAGAAGAAAGACCGAAATACGTGGCAAAAGATTGCCACGCCTCTCGAGTAATCTATTCATTAATTATACTTATTCATTACTTCAATGAATGGTGTTTGCGCAAAATCTTCAATAGCATCAGCGCTTTTTTGAATTGCCGTGATAATATCAGGTTGTTCTACTTTTGGAAAATCGCCTAGTACATAATGGATGACTTCCCCTTTTAAAGGACGACTGACACCCACACGAATACGATTAAACTCTTGTGTTTTGAGGTGCTGAATAATCGACTTCATCCCATTATGACCGCCTGCACTGCCTTTTTGACGCAATCTGATTTTTCCTACTGGTAAATCTAAATCATCATATACAATTAGAACGTCTTCTACATGGATATTGTAGTAATCCATTAACGGACGAATACACTCGCCAGAAGCATTCATAAAAGTCAGCGGTTTAACTAAAATCATTTTCTCGCCGCCAACATTAATTTCACTTACCATACCGTTAAACTTTGATTTTTTCCAAGGAGTTTGATGGCGAAAACTCAGCTCATCCACTACCATAAAACCGACATTATGCCGGGTACGTTCGTATTTTTTACCCGGGTTTCCGAGTCCTGCGATTAATTTCATAAAAGCTTCTCCTTACATGAACGAAACCACTTCACGAATGAACTGGTTTTTGTTTCGATGTTTTTTTGATTATAACATGGATTTCACTTGGTTGAAAGTTTTCCAACTATGCTTGGTATTCAGCAATTTTATTTTCGATAATTTGCCACGCTGTTTCGTTTTCCTCTTGAAAATTGACTGTTTTCCAATTTTCCGGTATTTTTCCAATGTATTTTTCAAAACCAAATTTTTTATATAAATAGATGGCTTGATAGCTACCTGTTTGCGTTGTTAAATAGACAAATTTGCTTTTATTCAGGCCGAGAATTTTGGATAATAAGGCTTTTGCGATACCTTTTCCGCCGTGGGAGTCAAGCACTGCAACCCAGTGAATCCGGCTTTCCATTTTGCCGAATGTATTTCCGTCCCAAAGCATCGCCGTTCCAATAATTTCACCATTTGGCGCCTCTACAAAGACACAACGCTTGGCTAATTTTTCTTTTTCATTTCCAAATTCCGTTTCAAAACGAGCGCGAATACTATCCATTGATGGGACTTGACCAGTTTCAACTTGTAGTTTACACCAATCTTCTTCTAACCCCTCTTTATAAAAGCAAAAAGAATATCCTGCCGGCAAACAAAATTCCGGATAATTTGTAGCATCATGATTAACCATAACAACAGAAATATGTGGTACTGACTTATCAAGCATATAAACGCCTCCTTCTCGAAACTATTATAACAAAAAAAATGGAAGATATCGCAAACAAATGCGAATCTTCCATCCTTATTTATTAGAAATTATTCAACAGGTTCTTCATCTTTACCATGTACAGCTTCTGGTTCAGGCGCTTCCGTAGTCGTTGGTTCTTCTTCAGCACGAGGAGCAGATACAGTTACTACTGTTTCTTCTTCTTCAGCTTGCACAACATAATCTTTGTTTTCCGGAAGGTCGTTCGTTGTTAAAACATCACCGATTTCTAATGAAGAAATGTCTAACTCAATTGTTTCTGGTAATTTTTCTGGTGTTGCCGAAACTTTTACGTCATGGATAATTTGTTGAAGTACGCCGCCAGCTTTAACACCTGGAGCATCACCAACTAATACCACACGAACATCTGTCTCAACTTCTTCATTCATATCAACCGCTAGTAAATCAACATGCACTAATACATCTTTTAACGGATCTACTTGATATTCATGTAATAAAACATTTAATTTCTTGCCGTCCACAGTAACTGAAAATACGGCGTTACGACCATTATCACGAACTGCTTTGATTAATTCCAAAGAATCAACGGAAACTGGAACATTTTCCGATTTGTAACCATAAATAATTCCAGGTACTTTTCCTTCACTACGCAATCTCGTTACTTCTGAATGTTGCGTTGTTTCTCTTTTCTGGACCTCTAATGTTGTTGCCATAAAAAATCACTCCACTCATTCAATTTTGGTACATCTATATTATATCTACCCTTTAGAAAAATAGCAAAACAAAGGAATAGCCTTGTTTTGGTTTGTAAGGTTTATAATTCTCAATAAAAGGTAAACAGAAAATAGCGAACCTCACGTAATGCAGACGCTTTCAAACTGTACTATAGCGTTTTCACGAATTCATTATAACAACTTTTTTAAATTTAGGACGTTCAATGCTTCACAAATGAAAAATTCATGTTATACTGTACTAGTAAATAGATTTTTTATAGGAGGAATTCGAAATGAAAGATCATCAAAAAATTATTTTAGTTGGCGACGGAGCAGTTGGCTCTAGTTATGCATTTGCTTGTGTAAACTTAAGTATCGGACAAGAATTCGGCATTATTGACATAGATAAAGACAGAACAATTGGGGATGCAATGGATTTAAGTCACGCTGTTCCATTTTCCACACCGAAGAAAATATACTCAGCAAATTATAGCGACTGCCATGATGCGGACTTAGTTGTCGTCACTGCCGGAACCGCACAAAAACCTGGTGAAACTCGTTTAGACCTAGTAAACCGCAATATTAAAATCATGAAAGGTATAGTGGATGAAGTTATGGCTAGCGGATTTGATGGTATCTTCTTAATCGCCTCTAACCCAGTAGACATCCTGACTTATGCTACATGGAAATTCTCAGGCCTTCCGAAAGAACGTGTTATCGGTTCAGGAACAAGCCTTGATACAGCACGTTTCCGTATGTCCATTGCAGATTACTTAAAAGTGGATGCTCGTAACGTCCATGGCTATATCCTTGGCGAACACGGTGACACAGAATTCCCTGCATGGAGTCATACAACAGTTGGGGGGCTTCCAATTGCCGAATGGATTAGCGAAGACGAACAAGGTGCTATGGATACTATTTTCGTAAGCGTTCGTGATGCAGCTTATGAAATCATTAATAAAAAAGGCGCTACATTTTACGGTGTCGCTGCCGCCCTTGCTCGTATTACCAAAGCAATTCTAAATAATGAAAATGCGATTTTACCACTTTCTGTTTATTTAGATGGCCACTATGGTATGAATGACATTTATATCGGCGCACCAGCAGTCGTTAACCGTCAAGGCGTCCGCCACATTGTTGAAATGAACTTAAACGATAAAGAAAAAGAACAAATGAAAAATTCAGCAGATACACTTAAAAAAGTTCTAGACGACGCAATGAAACAAATCGACTAATATTCTTAAACCTTAAAAGCATGCGACTTTGCATGCTTTTTTTGTTATACTTAATTTATTCGAGAGGAGGGCGCACATGATTACTTTTAACCAATTAAACACTGAACTGCAAGCCTTAGAAAACCAAAACACCATTAAAATTTTCCGAAACCACGGCTGCCCGGAAACATTAGAACTTTACGGTTTAAAAATTGGTGACTTAAAGAAAATAATCCGTCGCGAAAAATTAAATAAAAATCACGATCTCGCAGTGGAACTAATTGAATCAAATAATAGTGACTTAATTTATCTCGGCTTACTTGCGATTGACCCAAACAAAGTAACTACCGAACAAATCGAAAAGTGGAATATTGCTTTTCGAGAAACTTGGACTATGTTAACTTCCGGACTTTCATCGCTTGTGACCAAACGAAACGACGCGCTCCTTTTCGCTAAGAAGTGGATTGAAAGTGATTATGATTTAACAAAATCCATGGGGTGGCAGATATATAGCAATCATATTAACAATTTACCTGAAGCAGAGGAATTACTTCAACGCGCAAAAGAAACACTACAGACTGAATCAAATAGAACTCGCTATTCAATGAACGGCTTTATCATCACTTGTGGAATTTACAAAGATGATTTGTATGAAAAAGCTATAGAAGCTGCCAAATCAGTTGGAAAAGTCCACGTAAATCTAGGGAAAACATCATGCAAAGTCCCAGATGCGATTCCTTATATAGAAAAAGCGAGAAATCGCACAAATTAAACTAGCATTTTTTTGACTAGAAAAAGTACTATAAGGTATTATAAAAGAAAACTGGAGGGATAAATCATGATTGTAACCACCTCACAAAACATTGAAGGCAAACAAATTATCGAGTATAAAAAAATCGTGTTCGGCGAAGTCATTACTGGTGTTAATTTTATGAAAGATATTGGAGCCGGGCTTAGAAATTTCTTCGGCGGTCGTTCACAAGGTTATGAAGATGAACTTATCAACGCACGCGAAGAAGCTATTAAAGAAATGGAAGCCCGAGCTAAAGACATTGGAGCGAACGCGGTAATAGGCGTGGACATTGATTACGAAGTGCTCGGTGCCGATAATGGTATGTTAATGGTTACTGCTTCCGGAACAGCTGTTGTTATTGAAGCGCAAGATTATTAAGCAAAAAGAAGTATCCGATTAGTCGGATACTTCTTTTTTACCCCTAGCTTATTTTTCAACTTCTTTAAAACCTTGAGATTTCAGCATTTTTTCAGACTCTTTCATACTAATTCCTTTAGATGCATCCCCACTTGATGCCATACCTGGTATTTTCTTTATATCTTCAGAAGATATTTTCGTGTAATCAACTTCTAAGGTTTCAATTGCTTTATCATCTTTATATTCAATGCTTTCTTTCAAACCTTCAATACCTTGAAACTTCTCACTTGTTGCCTTAAGCACTTTTTCAGCGTCTTCTTTTGAAGTAACGCCTAGCGAAGTATATAACATTGTATTTTCAGCTGTTTGTTTAGTAACTTTGTCTCCCTTATAAGTGTAAGTTAATTTCGAATCTACACCATTTTGAGAAATTGTGTAAGTTTTCGTTTCTTCTTTGTCCCCACATGCGACTAACATAACTGCCATAATCATTACAAACAATACTGCTGTACCCTTTTTTAGCATTTTCACAGATGTTCCTCCTATTTGGTTTTTTCTATACAAGAGTACCTAACAAACCGAACCATTACAATAGACATTTCGTGAACTTTAACAGTCAAAATCCCTGTATGCAATCCATCATTTCTAAGCTAAAAAACACTCTAATCCCGCTCTCTTAAGGTTTTTATCTCAACTCAACTTTATCATGCTTTTATATTATTAGCGGGGGAGATTTATATAAAAAGTATATATTCCAACATTTCATCCCATCTACAATTATAAAAAAGGATTTCTCTATAACTATCATAGAAAAATCCTTTTTAGATTTAAACTTTATTCGAATAAAGAACTTACAGAAGCATTTTCGTGAACACGAACAATTGCTTCACCAAGAAGAGCCGCTACAGAAAGTTGTTCCATTTTATCAATCCATTTTTCTTCTGGTAGAGCGATGGAGTTTGTAACAACTAATTTTTCGATTGGCGATTCTTCAATGCGTTTCATCGCTGGCCCAGAAAGAACCGGATGAGAACAACATGCATATACTTTCGTTGCACCAGCTTCACGTAATGCTTTTGCAGCAAGTGTGATTGTTCCAGCGGTATCAATAATGTCATCAATGATAATGCAGACTTTCCCTTCAACGTTACCAACAATGTTCATTACTTCAGCTACGTTTGGACGCGGTCGACGTTTATCAATGATAGCAATCGGCGCTTTCAACCGGTCAGCCATCTTACGAGCACGGGTAACCCCCCCGTGGTCAGGTGAAACTACTACTAAATCATCACCTAAATGACGTTCACTAAAATAGTCACTTAGAAGACGAACAGCATTTAAGTGGTCAATCGGAATATCAAAGAAACCTTGGATTTGCGGCGCGTGCATATCAAGTGTAATCATTCTAGTTGCACCAGCGGTTTCGATTAAGTTTGCTACTAATTTAGCCGTAATTGGCTCACGACTTCTTGCTTTACGGTCTTGACGAGCGTAACCATAATAAGGCATAACAATATTAATTGTTGCTGCGGAAGCGCGTTTCAACGCATCAATCATGATCAAAAGTTCCATTAAATTCTGGTTTACAGGATTACTCGTTGATTGAATAACATATACATGACAACCACGGATACTTTCTTCAATGTTAATTTGGATTTCTCCATCACTAAAATGAGTAACGCTTGATTTTCCTAATTCAATACCTACTTCTTTCGCAATCTCTTCAGCTAGTTCACGATTAGAATTTAGCGAGAAAATCTTCAACTTTGGATCAAAATACTCGTTTGACATAATCAGCCTCCACTATTTTTTATTAAAATTTTAAATTTTCCAATTGGAAATTATTTACCGTGATTCAAATGTTTCGCGTAACCAAGTTTATTATCTTGTTTTGCGCGAGCGATACCTAGCGCATCTTCAGGAACATCTTTGGTAATTGTTGAGCCAGCCGCTATAAAAGCGCGGTCTCCCACTTTGACAGGCGCAATCAAGTTTGAATTACAGCCGACAAAGACATTATCCCCAATGATAGTTTTCGCTTTATTTTTGCCATCATAATTAACAGCAATACTTCCGCAACCGACATTGACGTTTTTACCAATTTCCGCATCTCCCATATAAATGAAATGAGGTAATTTAGTTCCTTCGCCAACAACCGCTTTTTTAGTTTCGACGTAATTCCCAATTTTCACTTGGTTATGAATATCAGATTCTGGTCTTAAGTGAGCGTATGGTCCGATTTGGACGTCATCACCTACTTTACTCTCAAAAATCGAGGAATTTCTGACGTGCACCCGTTCACCAATAACGCTACTTACGATTTCAGAACCACTCGTTACCACGCAATCATCACCGATCACAGTATTTCCACGAAGCATTACCCCGGGTTCAATAACTGTATCTTGACCTATTTTTACATCTATATCAATATACGTACTTTCAGGATTAACAAGCGTCACCCCATTACGCATATGATTCTCATTGATTCGACGTTGCATTAATTTGGAAGCTTCTGCTAAAGCAATTCGATCATTTACTCCAAGTGACTCTTCGAAGGATTCCATTTTATATGCCGCAACAACTTCATCAGCATCTTTTAAAATTTTAATAACATCTGGTAAGTAATACTCCCCTTGCACATTGTCATTAGAGACATTTTCTAAAGCTTCAAAAAGAGCTTTATTATCAAAACAATATGTACCAGTGTTAATTTCTGAAATGCGTTGTTCTTTTTCTGTTGCATCTTTATGTTCAACGATTTTCTCTACAATACCAAGGTCGTCGCGGATAATACGTCCGTAGCCTGTAGGGTCTTCAATAACCGTTGTAAGAATAGTTGCTTTTGCTCTTTTTTCATGGTGGTATTTTAATAAAGCTTCCATTGTGCTAGCCTCGATTAAAGGTGTATCACCACAAACAACTAATGTCACGCCTTCTTTTCCCGCAAGTTCTGATTTCGCTTGAAGTACCGCATGTGCAGTTCCCAGCTGTTCATCTTGTTTTACGAACTCACTCTTACCAGCTAAATGCTCTTGTACTTTTTCAGCACCATGACCTACTATTGTAACGACTTTATCAACATCAAGTGTCGAAATTTGATCTACTACATGTTCGACCATTGGTTTTCCACAAACAGGATGTAATACTTTGTATAATTTTGATTTCATCCGTGTGCCTTGGCCAGCAGCAAGCACTACAGCATATCGTTTTGACATTATATAGAACCTCCAATATTCACTATTCATCCACTATGAATGATAACGTAAAATTTGCTTTTTTTCAAGAATCCGCCCAAATAAAAACCCCTACCTACATTTTTAGGTAAAGAGGAAAGTTAAAGTTTTATTTGTTTGAAAATTCCGAAAGATACAGTGTGGTTATTTATTTGCTTATTAAAAGAGGATTTTACATTTGTGCTACAAAAATATTTGCTTGAATACATTTGTTTTTGCAACATCACTTAAAATCTCCTCCTCGTTTTACAATCTGCTTTTAATTATACCATAGCCAAAATAGAAGACCAAGGCTATTTATGATTTTTTTCATAGTTATTCTACACAAAAAGGGCTAGCACTAAGGCTAGCCCCTGAAAATTTTTAATTATTCAGCAGAAACGGATTCAGATTCTTCTTCTGTAACTGCAGTAGCTTCTTCTTCACCAACGCGCTCATATTCAGCTAAAACTACTTCTTGAATTTTTGCACGAGTGTCAGAATTAATTGGGTGAGCGATGTCACGGAATTCACCATCAACACCACGTTTACTTGGCATAGCTACGAATAATCCGTTATTCCCATCAATAACGCGAATATCATGAACTACAAATTCCTCATCTAAAGTGATTGAAGCAATCGCTCTCATTCTTCCATCAGTTTCTACACGACGTAATCTCACATCTGTTACTTGCATTATTAGTCACTCCTTATCCCATTTGCCTCTTTCAAAAAGAATCTGCTTATCCCAGCTAAATCTTAGGTATTTATCCCCCAGCTGTTCCCAACAACGTTCTCCCTATCCGAGGATTTTTTAGTTTTCTTCTACAACACTTTCGTCTGTAGAGCTTTCTTCGTTTACTGCTGGCTCGTCAGCTACTTCATAAGCAGCTAAAACGGCTTCTTGAATTTTTGCACGGGTGCCTGAGTTAATTGGATGAGCAATATCTCTAAACTCACCATCCGGCGTACGTTTACTAGGCATAGCTACGAATAAACCCTCGTTGCCATCGATGACACGAATGTCGTGAATAACAAACTCACCATCAATCGTAATTGAAGAAATAGCTTTCATTCTCCCATCTGTCTCAACACGTCGTAATCTCACATCTGTAATCTCCATTATCTTCACCACCTTAATCTAGTTGCGCTGCTAGTAAACAATGCTCACATGCAACATAAGTACACACTCGAGAAAAATTCCCCCATAGAAAAAATCACTTTTATGAGCAAGCAATATTAACGTAAAATTCTTCCCTATGAACATAATAATAAAAAAAACTAAATTTGACAACTTTGTGAATTGTAAACTAAAAAAAATAGTTTTTCTTTAAAAACCATTGACATTTTCAGATTGTTTCTTCTAGTTTTTGTTTTGTATACAATTTTTATCACATGCATAATAAAAACCCCAAAACCATTGCTAGAACAGTAACACGATGTAATCATCATACTATTTCATAAGCAAGAATGCTAGTAAAATGGTGTTAAAATTATGTTTTGTCAAAAATAATTGTATACAATTTACAGAGAATTTATGATTTTTCTGAGCTCATATATTTACATTTATATATATATCTACTCATTTTATCTGAATAAGTCAATAAATAGTGTATACCCCGAAAACCCTATTCTAATGCATGTTTTGAGTATTTATTTCTTTTTTCAAGTAAAAAATACATCGAATTCTCATTTTGAAAGCGCTTAATTGTGACAAAAAGATTAAATATAGATGACAAGACAACTTAAAGCAATAATTTTAAATTAAAAAAAGGAATCCGAAATACTTTATTCCGGATTCCTTTTTTCTTTACTCTGATCTTAAAGCATCAATTGGTCTTAATTTAGATGCTTTGTTCGCAGGGGCAATACCAAATATTACGCCGATGCATAAAGAGAATACAAACGAGAATATAATGGTTCCGGCCGTAATTCCTGATGATATGCCCGCAACTGAGCCAAATAGCAACGCGCCTGAAACACCGATAATAATTCCAATAATCCCGCCGCAAACACTAATTACAATGGATTCTATTAGAAATTGTAGCAGTATTGCTCGCTTTTTAGCTCCTAATGCTTTTCTTATGCCTATTTCTCTGGTTCTTTCGCTAACAGAAACAAGCATAATATTCATAATCCCAATCCCACCTACTACAAGCGAAATAGCAGCAATTGCTCCAAGCGCAGTAGTTAGGGTAGTACTAATGGTATTAAATGCATTGAGAATTTCTTGCTGATTAATGACTTGATATGATGGCCCCATTTGAGCAGAAGAAGCATTTTCTTCTTGTTCTTTTTCATCACCAAACTTAATTGCAAGACGAGATTCTAGTGTATTGACTACGAAATCAACATCACTAGCAGATTTTGTTTCTACATAGATAGTACGTACATTTGTATCTTTTAGCAATCGCTGAGCTGAAGAAATCGGGATAAAGATTTGATCGTCACTTGATCCCATCATAGAAGCGCCTTTTTCTTTAAGAACACCTACTATTTTATAAGGCATACCGTTCAACCTAATTGTTTCACCGATAGGATTACCAAAACCAAAAAGATCACTGGCTACCGTAGAGCCTATTACAGCCACTTTCTGACCATATTCTGTATCAATAGGTAATAGAAAGCGCCCATCCTTCATTTCTAAGCTACGAGCCGCTTTATACTGGTCATTTGTTCCAATGACTTTATTGCTTGAACTTTTATAATCAAATGTCGCATTGACTTGTCCAGATAATTCTGGAGAGACGCTTTTTACACCATCAATATTTTGATATTTCATTACTTCATCATAGGTATATTTATCATTTGGATTCACTGAACTATTAACTACTGTAATTAGGTTGGAGCCTAAATCACCCATTTGGTCATCTACTTCTTTCGTTACACCATTGCCTAGTGATACTAAAAGAATAACTGACGCGACCCCAATAATGATACCCAACATCGTTAAAAACGACCTAAGTTTACTTGCTTTTAATTGTTTCCACGCCATTTTCATACTTTGGAGAACGTTCATGCTTTTGTCGCCTCCTCGTGAAATAGCTTACCATCTTGAATACGAATACTTCTTGTTCCATAAGAAGCGATAGTCGCATCATGAGTAATCATAACGATGGTATTTCCTGCTCGGTTCAATTCCTGTAAAATACTCATTACTTCTTTTCCTGTTTTAGAATCAAGAGCTCCTGTTGGCTCATCTGCTAAAAGGATTTGCGGATTGCCAGCAAGCGCACGTGCAATAGCTACACGTTGTTGTTGCCCACCAGATAGTTGGGTTGGCAGGTTTCTACGTTTCTCTAGTAAACCTACTTTTTCTAAGCATTCGATTGCAGCTTTTTCACGCGCCGAAACACTTAATCCCGCATAAATTAAAGGTAATTCTACATTCTCAAAAGCAGATAATTTAGGAAGTAAGTTAAACTGTTGGAAAATGAAACCGATTTTCTTATTTCTAATTTCGGATAATTTGTTGTCACTTAATTTAAACACATCTACATTATCAAGGTGATAACTGCCTTCATCAGGAACATCCAAACAACCAATCATATTCATTAAAGTTGATTTACCGGATCCAGACGGGCCAACGATGGATAAAAATTCACCTTTTTCAACAGTAAAAGTAACGTTATCTAACGCTTTAAATGTTTCTCCGCCTAGTGTATATGTTTTCGTTAAATTTTTCATGTCAATTAGCGGTTTTGGCATGTTTATCCCTCCTTCATACTATTTATCTAATACGTATATACAAAAAACTTAGCTTGGAGCACCTGGAACTGTGGAAGTTTCTTGTGTAGGAAGGATTACTTTTTGGTCTTTTTTAACCCCTTTAGTGATTTCGATATTATCTTCGTTGTGAAGCCCAGTTTCTACAAATTTTTTCACTTTTTTTGTTTTACCATTTTCTTTTTCTTCTGGCACTAGTACATAGTATTTATCCTCACTGTCTTTTTGAACAGCTTCAATCGGCACGTATAGTGCATCTTTTTTCTCTTTTACTAAAATGGATGCATCTGCGGTCATACCAGCCTTCAAATCGTCTGTTTCATCAAGAGAAATAATGACAGAGAAGCTAGACACGCCATTTTGAACTTGACCTTGTTCTGCAATTTCTTTTACTTTTCCTATGTATGTTTTATCAGGAAGGGCTGTTACTGTAATTTTAACTTCTTGATCTTTCTTGATGTTAGGGATATCAAGTTCGTCCATTTGCGCAACTAATTGAAGCTTATCATAATCTGGAACCTGTGTGTTTTGCGGAGAAATCGCACCTGTTCCCGTAGCATTAATTTTCATATCCCCTTGTTTCACTTTGGCTGTAACTAATTTTTCTTGTGTTACAGAGCTACTATTTTTCGACAGTAAGAAAACCGCACCAACGGCAACTACTGCGATAATAACGATAACAATTAACCATTTAACCCATTTTTTCATGAATGTTCTCCTTCTGCTTCTAATGATAGAAGCCCTATATTTTATGTAGCAATGATAGGTTTCATTCTACCATAAAAGTTAAGTGAGTGAAGTACATCGCAAGTCTGATTTGTTTTTTAGTATCACTCATCGAAAACAAAAACCCCAGAAAATTCTTCTAGGGCTTATCTATCAGTTATTAAAATAATTTCCGTCGACTACTTCAATTTGTTTTTCTTTCATATTGACGTTTTTAATTTTTACAAGTGAAACGTAATCATCTACTAAGCGCTCTTCTGCGTATTCAGATTCAACTAGAACACCAATACCAACTAAATGCGCATTGAATTCTTCTAACAAATTCTTCATTCCATTAATCGTCCCGCCAGCTTTCATGAAATCATCCACAATTACTACATTAGATCCTTCTGCTAAGCTACGTTTGGATAATTCCATTTTTTCGATTCGTTTAGATGAGCCTGAAACATAGTTAATGCTCACTGTAGAGCCTTCAGTAACCTTACTGTCTCGGCGCACAATAACGAAAGGTACACTTAGGTGCTCAGCTACAGCTTGTGCAATAGGGATACCTTTTGTTGCCACAGTCATAATGGCATCTATTTTTTGGTTGTTAAATTTGGTAGCTAAAATTTTACCAATCGCTTTAAGCGTCACTGGCTCCCCGAGTAAGTCTGACAGATACAAATACCCTCCTGGAAGTAGTCGGTTAGGTTCTGCGATTCGGTTACAGAGTGTATGCACAAAATCAAGCACATCGTCATTCCCCGCTATTGAAATATACTGCACTCCACCAGCAGCACCTGGCACTGTTTCAAGCGTTCCAATCCCTCTATCTTCAAACGTTTTCTTTATGATAACTAAATCTTCACTAATAGAAGACTTAGCTGAGCCATAACGTTCAGCAAACATCGTAAGTGGCACTAACTTTCGCGGATGCGATAATAGAAACTGTGTCATATCAATTAATCGTTCACTGCGACGAATCTTCATAATCTCTCTCCCTTTGATAAAATTCCGTATATTAAAAAGCTATTTCACGTATTTTGTCCGTATTTTCTCTATTATAAAACGTTTTCTATAAAATTGACAACTTTTATTCTTTTAAAGTATTAAAAAGCCTGCCAAATAAACATCTTTTGACAGGCCAATGCTTTTATAAGTCACGGAAACTAATAATTTCTACTTCTTGTTGGCCTAAATATGCTTGTAATTCTCTGGAAGTTAGAATGGAAACTTCTTTGATGCGCGGCTCTACATAACTGGATATTTCTCGTAGCGTTTCATCGATATACGCTGGATGAGTCATCACTTCCACGACATCGTTTGTTCCGATATGCTCTTGTACTATTTTTTTAATTGTCTCAAAAGATACTCCATCTGCATAAAAAGATGTATCGAACAAATCTGGCGTTTTAATAGCGCCAAAATCAGACACATCCGAATGACGTCTAATACTTACACCATATTTTTCAGCTAATTTATGTTGAACTGGATAAATTAATGGTTCAATGGAATGGTGTGTATCAAAGTGAGAAATAGTGATTCCTGCTGCCAGAATTTTCTCGATTTGTGCTGTTAATTCACGCTCTACTTCTTCCATATCTACATCAGCTAAGCCAGACTCAAGCGCTGTATAGTTTTTGCGAAAACGTCCATTATCATCCGTTAGCGTTTCTAGACCTTGAAGCACCGGATAACCGAATGTAAGGGTCAAATGAGCACCAACATCCAATCCAGGATTTTCTTTCGCTACTTCTATAGCCAAATCAAAAGCCGGGCTATTAGCAAGAAGTGTAGTTGATTTTACGACACCTCGTTTGTACGATTCCAAAATACCATAAACTGCTCCTGGGCTAATTCCAAAGTCATCTGCATTAAAAATAATTTTCATTTGTCTGACCCCTCTCATCCATTAATTAATCGTGTCGTTTTCACTTTCACTCCACGGTCTAACCATATAAACTTCCTCACAAAAGCCTCGCAAGCCATTATAGACTCGTTTTGCTCTCGAATACTGTTTGATAAGCGCAAAAACTGTCGGGCCGCTACCACTCATTAGAGCCGCCTCAGCACCAAATGCTAACATCCGGTCCTTAATTCGCTTTACTTGCGGATTTTTTTCTAGTGTCACAGACTCTAATACATTTCCTGTTGAAGCAAAAATTCCGTCTAAATCACCATTTTTGATAGATTCAACCATTTTTTCTGTGTTAGGGTGTTCTACATTATCTACTTGTAATTCTTTATAAATCGTTGGTGTCGAGACGCTAATGCTAGGTTTAGCCAGTACTATCCAACAACCAGGCATATTAGGCAACGCAGAGATTTTTTCTCCACGCCCAGTCGCAAGAGCAGTTCCACCATATACGCAAAAAGCTATGTCAGAGCCGATTTCGGAACTTATTTCTGCTATTTCTTCTATCGAAAGACCGAGCTCCCAAATGATATTTAAACCTTTGAGCGCTGCCGCAGCATCCGAACTCCCACCAGCTAATCCCGCTGAAACTGGAATGTGCTTATCAATTGTGATGCGCACTCCCATATTTATGTTAAACCGATTTTTTAAAAGGAGGGCCGCTTGATAAATCAAATTACGACGGTCTTCTGGAATAAAATGCGCTTTTACATCCAACACAATCTTATCCTCGTCTAAGCGTTCTAAGAATAATCTATCAGCAAGATCTATCGTTGTCATCACCATTTCCACCTCATGATAGCCATCTTCACGTTTGTATAGCGCATCAAGCGAAAGATTAATTTTAGCTGGTGCTGTTATGCTTATTTTCATTTTTCTTGGCCTCCGCGTTCAAAATCTCTTTTTCTATTCTATCATATGAAAGAAAAAATATGTAGCTAGCGGTCCAAAAGGGTTTCTATGTAAAGCAAAAACCGAACCACACTATACGGTTCGGTTACTTCAGCTTATTATAAAGCTAACTCTTTATTATCATCTGTAAATACAAGTTCTACTGCGTCTGTTAAGATATCCGTATAACTATAGGATACTCTTTCAAAGTTGTTTTCATCTTGATCAAGCTCCACAATGAAAACGGATGGATATGTTTCAGCTAGGATACCGCAACGTTCAATCGTTTTCTTACGACCACCGTTTGCTTTCAATGTCAATGCTTTACCTAATCTAGAATCTAAATTCGTCTTAATGCTTGCAATGGTTTTTGGCATTTATTTTCCACCTCACTAATATCTATTATAGCACAGATGAGGCTCGAAATCAATAACCAAATATTTTAACAGTTAGAAGGGTTAGCTGTCAACTATGAAAGCGCTCTTTTTGAAAAAAATTATTTTTCTGCGAGGAAATCAGCAAGAAAGTTACTTAATTTAGCAAATTCTGGTATATCAAGCGTTTCTCCGCGTCTTATTAAGTCTATACCAATTGCATTTAAACCTTCTACCAACTCTTCTTTACGAGGTTTTAAAGGCGGAAACTTGGATGCTAAATTATTCCATAATGTTTTTCTTCTTTGGGCAAAAGAAGCCCTTGTGACTTCAAAGAAAAACTCTTCGTCGTTTACTTTTGCTAATGGTTCTTTGCGGCGTTTTAAATGAATGACGGCAGAATCGACATTAGGTTGCGGCATAAAGACAGTTTTCGGAACAATAAAGGCTAATTCTGCCTCCATGTAAAATTGGATAGCAATTGTTAAGCTGCCGTAACTCTTCGTGCTTGGAACAGCACTAATTCGGTCAGCAACTTCTTTTTGCAACATAAAAGTCATCGAGTCTGCTGGGATATTATCATGAAGTAATTTTAAAATAATAGGGGTAGTTACATAATAAGGCAGATTTGCCACAATTTTAAGAGGCAGTTCAGGTTTCGCAAATTGTTCAGTGATTACTTCAGCAACATCGGCTTTAAGCACATCATTATGGACAACGCGAACATTATCGTAGTTACTAAGTGTATCATCCAGAATGGGTAACAAACGTTGGTCAATTTCGAACGCAACGACTTCATTCGCTGTTTTGGCAAGTTGCTCGGTTAGCGCACCGATTCCTGGTCCGATTTCGATGACGTTCGTTTCTTTCGTGATTTCAGCTGTATCAGTAATCCGCGTCAAAATATTGCTGTCGATAAGAAAATTTTGACCAAGACTTTTTTTAAATAAAAAACCATATTTTTTTAAAATTTCCGTTGTTCTTCCGGGAGTTGCAATATCTTTACTCATTTTCTTCCTCCTGCATAATCATTTGGCATGCGGCTACTAATCGTTCTTCACTAATGGCAAATGATTCCAACCTTGTTTGCAATTGTTTTCCATTCGTATAACCGATTTTTAATATATTGCCGATTTTTTCTCTACGTTCTTTTGCTCCAACTCCACCTAAAAGCCCTAAGTTAATAAGGATTTCTTTGGAGATATATTGTTTTTCTGTTGGATTGCCACTTGTATGAAAGTGCTCTAAAGCTTCTCTAATATGGGCACTACTCGCATGTTCTACCCCGAGACCACGTCCGGCTTTTGGCAAAGCGTCTTGTCGATTAATAAACGCATGCTTACATCCGGGCACCGCAGAATCAATTTGTTTTCTAATTTTCTCACCTGGAAAATCTGGATCTGTAAAAATAATAACTCCTCGTAGTTCTTGAGCGTGTCTAATTTTTTCAATTGTTTCTTGTGAAAGTGCTGAGCCATTGGTTTCGATAGTATCTGCAATAACTGAACGATTGATTGCAGTTGTATCGTCACGTCCTTCTACAACTATAAACTCATGTATTACAGGCTTCACGCTCATATTGATAACATCCTTTTTTATAAAATAAGTAAATACATCATACCACATTTTGGGCAAAGAAAAAACGAGGCCCTATGAGTCAGCCTCGTTTTTATACGAAATTAGTTTAACACTTTTACTGTTACCATTCTTCTGCCCCATGAGTAACATTGGCTTTCATTTGGGAAATAAACGTCAACGATATTTCCTTTGATAACACCGCCAGTATCTCCAGCAATTGCTTCACCGTAACCTTCAACCCATACTTTAGAACCTAATGGGATAACGTTTGGATCAACTGCAATTACTTTCATTCCAGGGTTCGCACTTAAGTTAATACCATAAGCTGTCGTACCACCACCTGAATAGGCTGTTGATTCCATACGATATGTTTTACCCCCTGAAGGAGTGGATGACACGGATGAAGCTTTAGTAGTGCTTGCTTTTGAAGATGAAGCATTTGCAATTGGTGACACTTTTGCTTTTTCTTTTGTGCCACGTACAACTATTTTATCTGTCTTTTTAGAAGTAACATTTTCTTTAATGACATCACGTTTTGTTTCTTTGTCATTTTCAAAAGTTACATTATACTCGACAACTTTTTCACCATTTTTACCTTCTTGAACGACTTTTTCAACGCCTTTATTTAGGCTATCGTCTTCTTTATAAACTGTTTCAAATTTGATTTGTTCATTTTTCTTTTCTGCTTTTGAATTGACGTATGTAACTTGTACAGTCATTTTTTCCTTTAAGTTACTGTCTTTAGCAGGAGATACACGGTCATCTTTATCTAGTTTGATGTTTTTCTCAGCAAGTAAATCATTAACTTTTGTTTTAGTTGTCCATACTGTATCTTTTTTTGTTCCGTTTTGTAAGGAAAGTTCAATGGCACGGTTAATGTTAACCTCTAGACCATTTTTTAATTTAGTATCTAATGCAACATTTAATACATCTTGCGGACGAGTAGTAATATTTTCGTCTTTAAGTAAGTCTGCTACGTTTGTTTTTGTGCTCCAAACGTTTTTCTTTGTACCATTATCATTTATTGTAACTTGACGAGCTGGAAGATATTTGATTTCCATACCGTCTTTAATTTCCGCATTTTTTCCTGGCGCAATTTCATCATGTTCGCTAACTTTAATTCCTGCTTCGTCTAATGCTTCAGAAACTGTTTTAGCGTGTGTTCTTGATTCAATTTTTTCACCAGCGTTTACTATAGTGATATCGTTTTTAGTTCCTTCGAAAACGAAATAAAAAACCAATGCTACTACAATAACAAATCCTGCAATCATGATTGGTAATTTCCATTTTGATGATTGGGCTACGTTACTGCTGTTTTCCATGGTCATGTATTTCTCCCCTTTCTACTTCGCTAGTGATTATATACAGGGGACTAAAGAACTGTCAATTTTTTCTACGGTTTGTTCACAACTTCTCAAACCAAAAGAAAAAACGTTGATATGAAGCCATTTGTAAATATAAAAACTTGTTAAAGTGTCAAATGTAACAGAAATGTGTCATTTTTCTACGTCTCTGGTCGTAGGCATGAAATAAGGGTTTTTGTCCAAGTAGTAATTTTTATCTTCTAAAAGCTTAAGATTGGGTTACAGACTTGGCCTTATATTACATTTATATTACAATCAGTCTTTAATTTTAAAAAGCCTTTTTGCGTTATTGGTTGAGTGCGTAGCGATTTCGCTATATTTCATTTCTTTCAGTTCGGCAATTTTTTCGGCAACCAACTTGACGTATCCTGGTTCATTTCTTTTTCCGCGATTTGGGGTTGGAGCGAGATACGGCGCGTCAGTTTCAATTAATAAACGGTCAATTGGTATAGCTTGGGCTGCAATTTTTGGCAGTTTTGCATTTTTAAAAGTGACGGTTCCACCGAATGAAATGTAAAAATTCATCGCCAGACATGCTTCCATTACTTCAACAGTTTCACCAAAGCAATGCATAATTCCACCTACTTCTTCGGCGTGTTCTTCTTGCAAAATACGAACAACATCTTCTGTTGCTTCACGGTTATGGATGACTATCGGTAAATTCACTTCTTTGGCTAAACGGATTTGTTTTCTAAATACCTCGAATTGCGTTTCTTTTGGTGAAGTATCCCAGTGATAATCTAACCCCATTTCTCCTAAAGCAACTACTTTCGGGTGGGTAAGTGCTAAATCACGGAGCCATTCTAAATTTTCGTCTGTGAAGGTAATAGCGTCTGTGGGGTGCCAGCCGATGATTAAGGAGATAAAATCATATTTCTCGGCTAATTCAAGCGCTCGGTCAATTGTTTCTTTATTAAAGCCCACAACAGCCATACGGATCACATCGTTTTCCTGTGCGCGCTTTATTACTTCTTCTATATCATCGTCAAATGCCTCGTCATTCAGGTGTACATGCGTATCAAATAGCAAGAGAATTCCTCCTAATAAAATCATTTCCTTCTATTATACTATAATTTTTTGTGCATACAAAAAAAGCCACCTAAATAAAAGGTGGCTTTTACAATTATTTAATTAATTTGATAAACGATTGCTTCATAAGGTCGTAAAGTTCCTTCTATGAATTAAGTAAGTATAGTTACATTATATTGTAATCGTTTGCATTATGCAATCTTTTTTTAAAAGTTTTTTTCGATATAAAAATGAACCCTAACTCCAGCGAATTAGGGTTCGTTTTTATTATTTTACTTTCGCGCCATTTGGAAGTGCGCTATTTGCTTCAATTACGCTTAGTTTTCCATCTTTTTCTCCTGAGAGAATCATGCCTTCACTCATTAGTCCGCGAAGTTTTACAGGTTTTAAGTTAGAAACAACGATAACTTTTTTGCCAATTAACTCTTCTGGTTGGTAGAATTCTGCAATACCTGAAAGAACTTGGCGTAGTTTACCTTCACCTAAGTCTAATTGGAAACAAAGAAGTTTATCTGCTTTTTTCACTTTGTCTACTTGTTTTACTTCTGCAACCCGAAGATCGATTTTGTCGAAATCTTCAATACCAATTTGCGGGGTTTCAAGTGCTTCCACTTCTGCAACTTCTTCAGCAGGAGCTGGTGCAGAGCCTTTCATTTCATCTTGAATATAAGTAACTTCGACTTCTGCATCGAGTCTTGGGAAAATTGGCGTACCTTTTTTTACTACAGTTGTGCCTTCAGGAATTTCGCCGTAGCCATAGATGCTATCCCATTTCTTCAAGTTTTCTTCTTGCAAGCCTAGTTGTAAGAAGATTTCACCAGGAGTTCTGGTTAGGAATGGTTGTAATAGAACTGCGATGATACGTAAGTTTTCAGCTAAATGTGTCATTACGCTTGCTAATTCTGTGCGCTTATCTTCATCTTTAGCTAGTGCCCATGGAGCAGTTTCATCGATATATTTATTTGTACGAGAAATTAATGACCACAGTTGGTTTAATGCTACAGAAAACTGCATATGATCCATACTGCCTTCGTATTCTTTCACAACATTATTTTTGAAGTCTACTAATGTTTGATCGAATTCTGTTACATTACCTTGATAAACTGGAATTTCACCATCAAAGTATTTATTAATCATTGCAACTGTACGATTAAGTAAGTTTCCTAAGTCATTAGCAAGATCATAGTTTACGCGGTCAACAAAGTCTTCCGGTGTAAATAAACCATCTGAACCAAATGGAACTTCACGTAATAAATAGTAACGAAGCGCATCTAATCCGTAGCGGTCAATCAACATATAAGGATCTACTACATTCCCTTTGGATTTCGACATTTTACCATCTTTCATTAGAATCCAGCCATGGCCAAACACCATTTTTGGAAGCGGTAAATCAAGCGCCATCAACATAATTGGCCAATAAATCGTGTGGAAACGAACAATTTCTTTTCCAACGATTTGTACATCAGCAGGCCAGTATTTTTGGAATTTTGTATCATTGTCCGTATTATAACCAAGTGCTGTAATATAGTTAGAAAGCGCATCAATCCAAACATAAACAACATGTTTTGGATTACCAGGAACTTTAATACCCCAGTCAAAAGTAGTTCTAGATACTGCTAAATCTTCTAAACCAGGCTTGATGAAATTATTAATCATTTCATTTTTTCTGGATTCAGGAAGGATAAATTCTGGATGAGAATTATAATATTCTACTAGACGGTCCGCGTATTTGCTCATGCGGAAAAAGTAAGATTCTTCTTTAACAAGCTCGACTTCATTACCACTTGGGGCTTTTCCACCGATTACTTTACCATTTTCATCTTTATATACTTCTTCTAATTGTGTTTCTGTAAAGTATTCTTCATCAGAAACAGAGTACCAGCCTTCGTATTCACCTAAGTAAATGTCGCCTTGCTCTAATAGTTGTTCAAAGATTTTCTCTACGGATGTTTTATGACGGTCTTGTGTTGTACGAATAAAATCAGTATTAGAAATTTCCAGTTTTTTCCAAAGTTCTTGGAAACCTTCTGCGATTTCATCCACGTATTCTTGTTCAGAAATTCCGCGTTCTTTCGCTTTCGCTTGGATTTTTTGACCGTGCTCATCTGTTCCAGTTAAGTAAAACACATCATATCCTTTTAAGCGTTTATAACGAGCCATCGCGTCCCCCGCAACAGTCGTATAAGCATGACCGATATGCGCTTTTCCGCTTGGATAATAGATTGGTGTGGTAATATAAAACGTATTTTTCTCTTCAGGCAACACAATTCCCTCCTTAAAAATAAAACAATTAGTATCATTATATCATTTTTCGTGTTAAACGAAATAATTAATTAAGCCCCTTTTGCGACGCCAATTAAAATACCTCCGAAAACGACTAAAATTACCCCAACAATCACATAAAACATTTCTTTTCTTGTTTTCTTTTCTTTTAATAGTACAATCCCGCCAATTGTAGAGATAACCACTCCTAATTGTGAAAGTGAAAACCCCGTCGCAACCCCCACAAGTTGATTTGCGTGAACCATCGCAACATTCCCAGCTGCCCAGATTACTCCTGGAATAGTAAGTAAGAGCGTTCGTTTATTGAAACGTTTTTCCGTACCACCACTATGTGTCATAATTAGCGCACTTAAAACCATCCCAATTGCTTGCGGCAAAATCGCATTAATTCCATCAATTTTGAAACCTTGTATAAGAACAACTAAGCCAACATAACCACAAGCAGAAATGAATAATGTGATTAAACCTTGTTTTAACGTACTAACGCCATCTTCTTCTTTTTCAGCATAAGATGTTAAGAAAATACCACCAACAATCAGTGCTAGTGCGATAAATCCTAAAATAATTCGCAGCGCCGTATCCCACTCATGAAATAAGATTACACCACAAAGAGTTGTTCCGACTAATTGCATTCCTGTTGAAATCGGCATAGCTTTTGAAACACCAATAATTTTGAAAGCTCTTAGTTGGAACATCTGACCCACAGTCCATAGACACCCTGTTATAAAACTAATCCCCACCGTTTTAAGTGTATATACCGGATCTGTAAAGAAGAAAACGATTATTGCAAAACTTAGCGCTCCTAATGTCATCCCTATTGTTTGTTGTCTCGTTGAACCACCAAATTTTGTAATAATAAGTGGTACTGTTCCCCATAGTAGCGCAGGAATCAGCGCAATCATAATGTTCAAATCGTTTTCCTCCTTGTTTGCCGTTAAATTTAGTTTTCAATTACTTTATTATATCTGAAATAACAGGAAGATGATAGAGGGTTTCAGAGTAAAAAACACTTATCTAGAACGAAGTAACCAAGTATTTCTCCCTCTTTTTATGATTCTCATTAGTCATATTTTAGACAAATAATGAGCTGGTAATACTACTATTATTAAACTATCCCTCTAAATTTAAGTGCTACAATAATAATATATAAAGTCCATTATTAGGAAAGAGGTTATTTTAAAAATGTTTACTAAGAAAAAAACCATCACCAGCCTCATTATTTTAGGCTCTCTTGCTGGCCAAATAGCGATTACACCCATTTCTGCCCAGGCTGATACTAACCGTACAAATAATATTTCCTTACTACAAAATATAAGCGAAAACGTGAATGTTCCATATAAATATACAACTACTCTTACTATGCCTGATTTAACTGGGCAAACTCCAGAAAACTATCAATTTGAAATAAAATTAGTACTTCCTACTGGTATGGATTATACGAATTTGCATATTTTTGTAGGCGAGGAAGATATTACTGATCAAACTGGTACAACTAACTATGATAAGGAAACTAATTCTATTACCTATAAGTTTGATAAAGTCACTAGTTGGGACAGTTTATCAAAATCGAAAATAAAAATGGAATGGAAAACTTCTTATTCAGGTGAAGGCGGAGAAGCAAATATTGATTCCTTGCTCGCGACATTGACTGCTACAAGCAAAGACAGGGCTAACAACGAAACGACAACTCGTGGAACTTTAAAGCCAAAAGACATTAATGCTCCTATTGTTTCAGCAGATAAAACGGATATCTCTTACAGTCCAGGAAGTAACATTACAGAAGAACAATTTTTAACCGATATTAATGCAAGTGTTACTGATAATTATGATTCTACTGTCAGTCTAACAAGCAATTTTTCTTCTGCAGTTGACCTATTAGTTGCTGGTAATTATTCTGTGAATGTGCAAGCAACAGACAGAGCTGGTAACGTATCAAACACAATCAATGTCAAAGTGCACATCGCTAATCCTACACCTGTAGCTGGAGCAGAAGTAACTGTTAATTACCTTGATAGTGCTGGAAATAAACTAGCAGAATCAGATACATTAACCGGAATTATAGATAGCGATTATCAGTCAACTAGCAAAAAAATCTCTGGTTATTCTTTAGAAAGCACACCCGAAAATGCAATGGGTACTTTTACTGACACTGCTCAGACGGTTAATTATATTTATAAAAAGGATATTGTAAACTCTACGCCGGTGGTTGAAAATTCAGTTACTCCGGTAGTAAAAAAATCAGCTGTAACAAAGCCTACTGAAAAGGTAACTGTACCTATAAAAGAAAGTGTTCCGCATACTTCTACTACTTCTTCAGAAAAGAAAACAACCCATACATCTCTACCAACAACTGGCGATACTAATCAAAGCATCTTCGCTAAAATTTTGGGCGGTTTGCTTATTCTAATAAGTACTCCACTTCTATTCTTTAAAAAGAAATAAAAAAAATCACCCAGTAAAATTTTTTACTGGGTGATTTTTTATTTTGATTAATTATTTTTTTTAATTTTAGAAGTTGTTAATCCAGCTAACATGAGCACTCCCATAAATACGAAGATCAAATCGGTAGTATCACCAGTTTTTGGAAGTTTTATAGGATTTTGATTGGTTGGTAAATGTGCTTTTAAATTCTTTCCAATTTCTTTAGTTGAAGTTTTTTCAAGTGTTAAAGCTGACTTTTCTTTTGGCTTATAGCTTGGTACATATTTAGCTATTGTTTCGTTTAATTCATCTGTAATCGTATTACTTAAGCTTTTTTCACTATTGTTACTTTCACTATTGCTGCTATCACTGTGTTCAGTAGTGGGTTCTGCTACTTTAGTTTCTGATACTTTTACAGTAACAATTGTTTCTGAACGATTTCCAGATAAATCTTCTGTAAAAATCATTGCTTTATAGCTACCCGGTTTAGAAGTATCAACTTCGGAAAAATCTACATGTATACTTAATTCTTCATCGTAGTTATCTGTCGCTGTAATTCCTGCTTCGGTAATGACTAGTTCATCTGTAATTTTACTATCTTTCGCAACGGTTATTTCCGAATTATCGACTTGAATAACAGGTTTTTCAGTATCAACAATTTTGATGGTAATTTTAATAGGGTCTGCCGAAGCACCACTTTTACTTTTAGCAGTTATGAAAGCTTCATAAGTTCCTAATTTATTAGTATCTACTTCATTTATATCCACATCCATCTTAATATCATTATCGTAAGCATCAGTAACATTTGCTCCAGATTTAGCAAGAAGCAATTCACTAGTTAATTCTGTGCCAACTTCCAATGAAAGTTCACTATTAGCAACTGTTACTTGTGGTTTTTGAATGTCATTAATATGCACTACAACAGAAACAGCCTCCGCTTCTAAACCATAACTATTTGTTGCTTGTAGCGTAACTGTATAATCACCTGGTGTTGTAAAGTCGACTACTTCCTTATAGTCACTAGTAATTTGCGCATTTTCAGAAGCAGATGCATGAATGTCCCGTAAAAATGTTGCTTCGTCTACTGCGTTTACTGGATTATAAGAAATGTTCTTATCAGCGGAAATAACTGGTAAAGCTTTTACTTCCACCGGTTGGTTCACTGTACCAGTGTATTTTCCGGTAATTGTCGAGCTATTAATCACTTCATCAAACGTATAGGAAACTTTAGATAGATCTGTTAAATTTTCTCTTGACCAAATGATGTTTTGATTTGAATAGGTTCCATTGTTAGAAATCGTTTTTGGCGTAACTATTTTTCCCGCTAAGTTTTCAACCTTATTCGAGATAGTTAAGTTTTTTGCTGCTATCGTTTTTGGAAGTGTAATTGATTGTTTTTCAGCATTTATCGTTTTAAGGCTGGATAAATTAGCTAGTTTAGCTGTTTCAAGTTTGTCTATTTTATTATTTCTTACATTAAGTGAAGTCAGTACAGGAAGATTATTAAGTTGTGGTAATTTAGTAAGCTCATTACTGCTAAAATCCATGCTCGTAACGGCTGAAAGATTTTCTATGTTTATGGTGTCACTATCTAAATAATTACCACTAATATCAACTCTTGTAATTTTTGGTAAGTTGCTTAATGTTATACTTTCGAGCTCGCCCCAGTCAATTGTAACAGCAGCAGCAACTCTACCTATACTGTCTAAGCTCTCTAGATTTTTTAAAGTTAAACTCTGTACTTCCAACTCATTAATATATAAATTTGTTAGCTTAGGTTGATTTTCAATATCTAATTCTGTGATGTGGTTACCTCTTAAATCCAAGGTAATTATTGCTGATGCAGGGTTTGTTAGGTGCAAAGTTGAGGTTATTTCATTATTTGCTGCATTTATAGATTCGAGCTTAGGCATACTTACTAATTGGTTTATATTCGTTAAGTTATTAGAACTTAGGTTTATTGATTGTAAGTTTGTTAAGTGTTCTATTCCTGCAAGGTTAGAGATATTCTTGTTAGAAGCATCTAAGTTTGTAATACTTTGCAACTGGCTTTCAGTTACTCCTACATTTATATCTTCACTACCAGTAATTGTTTTAGCAATTATTTTGGCTAAATTAGCATCAGGGAAAAAAGTAGCATACGTATTTTCATTTGTGGAATTTGTGGAGTTTGATGTTAATTTATCACTTTTAACTACTTTAGATTCAGTAGGGGGAGTTGGGATAGGTTCCTCATTGATCGGCTCTTGTTCCTCTTCTATTTGATTATCAGTTGAGCTATTAGATTTATTATCGTTATTCTCTAAGTTACTGTTTACCTCTTGTTCAGTAATAGCTTCCTTAGTTATAGTTTCCTCCGCACTGGCATAAATACTTGGACTAACTAGACTAAAACACAAAGCAAGAGAGACAGCAGTAGTTAACTTCCTCATTTTCGTTTCCTCCAGATTGTCATTAATATTATTTAACACTACTTATAATAACAGACTTCACAAAGATTTTTTTCTATTTTTAGTATCAATAAAAGAGAGTAACCGCTGTATCTATGTCTTTTTAATGAACAAATGGCGCAAAATGAAATCATATATATTAAAAAAGTATATTGAGAATATAAAATGTATAAGAATCACTTTCTCAAAAAAAACTAAGCATGTAGATACCTTTATTAAAGGCATCTACATGCTTAGAATTTATTAACTGATTAATTTATTGTACTTCAAGTGGTGGTAAAAATACTTTTCCTTCTAATACTTCTTTTTTTGGAACATATAAGCGGAAGTTTAACGAGAAATTTTTGCCAGCTTTACTTGGTAACCAGTTACCTGGGTTAATATCTGCTGGTTTTTCAGCTGCGATATAAAGGGTTAGACTTCCATCATCATTTGTTTTAGGTCCAGTATAATCATTGATGCTAAATTTATTTAAATCATTCGGAATAACATGATAGTCTGGGACCCCGTAAAGTGTAACGGACCAGAAAGCTTCTGCTAAACTATTTGGAAGTTGTTCTTTCGGAAAATGAATTTTGTAGACTTTATCTCCATTTAGAAGCTCACCATCTGTACCTTTTTGACCAATGAAATATAAAGCTTCTTGGATAGAATTTGCCCAGATGCCTCCATAATTAATAATTGCTCGTGCTAAAATATCGTTTTCAAATGCTCCTGCCACATAAGTAACTGACCATCCGCCTTTTTGCGTTCCGAAACCTTTTGCCCCATCAGTAAAATAAGGAATAGCTTCTTTTATTATGAGGTTTCTTACTTCTGCTTTTTGCTCGTCTCCAAGCTCAATATAAGCTGCAACTTGTCTTGCTTTATCTTGAAATTCAGGTGCTTTAGGCATTTTATCAGGATAAGTTGCTAGTAATTCTTCTAAATTGGAATAGATTTCTTCTAACAAGAAATCTGCATTAGTGAAATGTGGGATTTCAAGTGGTTCTTTGATTTTTATATTATCTGGCGCGTCAAATTTGAATGCTTTTTGAAGTTTTACTGCACCATCTGGATCGTCTTTTTGTTCTACACGAAGAAGCACTTTCACTTTTTCTGATGGTAATTCGATTTTTACAGCATCACTTGGAATGGAAGGATTTGTTCCTTTTTTAACGAAAGCAAATTTTCCATATGGGTGATCCGGATAATTACGTTCATTGATATTTGTTACCACTTCACCCCAACCATCTAGAATTTGAACTGTGTAGTAACGGTTTTTAATTTCTGGTACTTCTAAAACAACAGCATTATCGTCGTCTACAGCAATCCAAGCCTCTGAATAAACCACGTCAAAGTTAGGATTTACAAAATTCGCGTCTGCTGGTGAGATCGAATTATGCTTAAGGGTGTTATATGGAATTTTATCTTCTTTTGTATCAAAATTTTCTTGACGTAAAACGAGATACCGCGATAATAAATAAACATAAGATTCTTTTACAAGTTCACCATTCACTTCTAATTTCGCATTCATTTTCAACATAACCACCTTTAGTTTAGATTAATTTAAGTATAGCATTATATCAAACCGGAAGCTCAGTCTTAGCTTTTAGCGATTCCTATCATCGTTCCACCGATAATAACTAAGATGACTCCGATAATGACCAGAATAAGTTCTTTCTTGGTTTTTTTCTCCCCTAGGAAAAGGATTCCTCCAATGGTCGAGATTACAACACCCATTTGTGAAAGTGAAAAACCTGTGGCAATCCCAACCAATTTGTTTGAGAAGAGTAAAGCCAAGTTACCAGTGGCCCACATGACCCCTGGAATCATATTTAACCATGTTTGTTTTGTAAAACGTTTTTCTTCAGACTTAATAGAGAATAATAATCCTGCGACTACCATACCGATTGCTTGAGGTAAAATCGCATCCCATCCACTAATATCAAACCAGCGAGTGATAACAACATATCCTACATAACCTACTGATGAAATAAGTAAAGTAACAATTCCTTTTTTCATATTTTGTCCAGAATTTTCGTCTTTATGTTGTTGATAACTCGTTAAAAATATCCCGATAATAATAAGTGCTAATGCGGAAAAACCTAGAATTAATTTAGATGTCGTTCCCCATTCGTGGAACGCAAAAACACCAAACAGTGAAGTACCGACTAATTGCATTCCTGTTGAAAGTGGCATTGTTTTAGAAACGCCCACTTGCGTAAAGGCCCGAAACTGATTCATTTGCCCTAAGCTCCAAAATGCCCCAGAAATAAAACTAGCAATAATAATTGTGGCTGTATATTCTGGATTTGTAAAAATAAAAACACCTATTGCGAAAGCTAGTGCCCCGAATGTTGTACCAATAATTTGTTGCCTCGGCTTACCACCAATTTTCGAAACAACTAATGGCATAATCCCCCACATTACTGCCGGGATTAATGCTATAACTATATTCATTTTTTATTCCCCCTAATTCTTCTGCTTATGGTCTATACCCTTTTCTTCTCGAATTCATTCCTATTATATTCATAATCTGTTAAAATGAATTAAAATTATCAAGAAGGTGAAAAAATGAAATCAACTGGAATGGTAAGAAAAATCGATGAGTTAGGTCGTGTCGTTATCCCAATTGAAATCAGACGGACAATGAATTTAAACGTAAAAGATTCTTTAGAAATTTTTACTGATGAAGATGCAATTATATTGAAAAAGTATTCTGCTGGTTTGGTTTGTGACATTACTGGTGAATTTTCTGTTGATAATAAAAAATTCGCAGATGGCAAATTGACACTCAGTAAAGAAGGTGCTGCGGAATTAATGGAAGAAATTAAACGCCGCTTTGGGGATACATTATAAAAAAATCATGCGCGAAGTCTTTTTTAAGGGCTCGCGCATGATTTTATTTTATTTCATGATAAGCAGAGTAAACTTCTCTTTTGGGTAGATTTCTCACTTTCATAACAGTTTTAATAGCATCTTTAGAACTAATATTTTCCTGTTCCATTACCGTGCTTACGTGTGATTTAATATCAAGTTCTTGCCACCATAGTTGCTCTTCTGCAAGTGGTGGATTGGCATTTCCTTCAATAATTAAGCAAAATTCACCGCGGATTTCTTCGTCCACTGCCCAGCTTAGCGCATCTTCAATTGTTCCTCGTAAAAACTCTTCAAATCGTTTTGTAAGTTCTCGACACAGAACTATTTTCCGGTCATTTCCAGTGATTTTAATAATCGCTTTTAAAGTTTCTTTTAAACGATGTGGTGATTCATATAAAATCCACGTTTCTTCGCGCGCCGCTAGTTTTTCAATCGCTTGGGTACGATCTTTGTTTTGGCGTGGAAGAAATCCGTAAAAATAAAATGGCTGGGGTGCTAGACCCGACGCAATCAGTGCAGTTAGAGCAGCATTAGCTCCTGGCAGTGGAATGACTGGAATATTAGCATTTAGCGCACTCTGAACAAGTTCGTATCCCGGGTCAGAAATAGACGGCATGCCAGCATCACTAACTAGCGCCACCACTTCGCCATCTATCATCCGCTGAATAATATTATCTTCTTTATTTTCTTTTGTAAATTGATGATAACTCGTCATTCGGGTCGTAATTTCAAAATGATTTAACAGTTTCACAGTATTTCGCGTGTCTTCCGCTGCAATAATGTCTGCTTCTTTAAGCATACGGATTGCACGGAATGTCATATCTTCTAAATTACCAATCGGTGTAGGCACTAAATACAATGCTCCTTGACTAGCACCGCTGAAACTTTTTTGACTTTTTATCATTTCGACTCTTCCTCCCGTTCGCTTAAGTAGCTGTCTTTATTTTTGCGCGATAGTTTTTTGAAAGCAGCTTCAGCTTTAGTGGCTTCACTTCTCGTTTCAAATTTTTCAAAATGGATGACTTTTACTGGGCGGCGTGTTTTAGTGTATTTGCATCTAATTCCCGCATTGTGCTCGGCTTCTCGGCGCGTTACATCCGTCGTATAGCCGCCATAATAAGAATTATCGCTACATTTTAGTACATAAAAGAAATGTTCATTCGCTTTCGCCATATAAAATCTCCTTAATAACCGGGGTATACTCACCTAACTCATCATATACGATAACAGGTGGAACATACTTCACGCCTGGCTTTCCGTCCTTGATGCCTTCTACGAGAACTGTATTTGCTTCTCGGTCGATTCGCGGATGGACAAGCTGGATACGTTTCGGTTCTAAGCGGTATTTTCTCATTAAATCAATAATATCTAGTAAGCGCTCCGGCCTGTGAACAAAATTCGCTTTACCACCTTGTTTTAAAAGGCTTGCGGCAACTCGAATTGTATCTTCTAGCGTACACATAATTTCGTGACGAGCGATACGGTAATGTTCGTTTTCATTTTTCAAGCTTGTAGACGGAGTGGCAAAATACGGTGGATTACACGTAACGATATCTGCACGTTCTTTTGGAATTAAATCAGTAATATTATTTAAATCGTATTCAATAATTTCAATTTGGTCTTCCAGTTGATTATAGAATACACTTCTTTTGGCCATGTCTGCAAGGCGCTCTTGAATTTCCACACCAACTATCTGTGCTTTTGTTCGTGTACTTAGTAACAAGGGAATAATACCATTTCCGCTACATAAATCAATTATTTTCCCTCTACGAATTGGTAAATAACTGAATTTTGCAAGGAGAACCGCATCTATTGAGAAAGAAAATACCGATGGACTTTGAATAATCCGCAAATTTTCTGCTAATAAATAATCGAGTCTTTCATCGCCTATTAATTTGAGTTTTTCCAAATGATTCACCTTTTCTAACAAAAAGCCCTTCTCCTGAATCGAGAAAGGCTCGTCATGTTATTTTTTATTGAGCAAGGACAGACAAAATAAACAATCTTCATCATTGCCACGCGGGCTGCCGAAATGTACATTGCAAACATGAAATCCTTCCTTGTAAAGTTGGACAAGATTGTCATAACCTTCCCCAAGTTCAATCATTTGCTGCATTGCTTCTTTCCGATTTGGCGCCATTACACCATGTTCAGCCTCTGTTTCGACTTTAAGTTCTGGTGTTGCTTCATCGGTCAAAGAAAGTCTGCGTCGCAAATGTTCATTTTCAAGGTTTAATCGGTTATTTTCTTCCAACATTTCGCCTAAGTTTGTCTTTAGATCTCCAAGTTGCTGATACAATTCGCCAATTTGCTCCTCCATATTACTGACTGAGTCAAAAATAGCTTTTTTATCCAATTTTTTCACCTCAAGACTTTGCCGGTTGTTTTAGAAATTCGTTGTATGGGCGTAACTCGTCCAATTCGTATTCTATAACCGTCTCTTCTTCGGGCAAACTCACTTGTAGGATTCTAGACAGCAAGTTGATTCCCGAAACACGTGCTTCTATGCCTTCTGGAGTTTTTACTTTTACACCAACATCTGGCATTTCACGTTTTGCTTGCTCATATTCATCATTCTCGTATTTCAGACAGCACATTAAACGTCCACATAAACCAGAGATTTTCGTTGGATTAAGGGACAAGTTTTGGTCTTTGGCCATTTTGATAGAAACAGGTTCGAAGTCACCTAGGAAAGTGGAACAGCAAAGCATACGGCCACATGGGCCAATCCCACCAAGCAATTTCGCTTCATCACGAACGCCGATTTGGCGAAGTTCGATACGGGTCCGGAAAACAGACGCTAAATCTTTCACGAGTTCCCGGAAATCAACACGACCTTCTGCAGTAAAGTAAAAAATAATTTTGTTTCGATCAAATGTGTAATCCACGTCCACCAAACTCATATCTAATTCACGCTCGCGGATTTTTTCATCACACAGTAAAAAGGCTTTCTGACAAGAGTCGCCATTTTCAGCGACACATTTATAATCTGCTTCTGTTGCGACACGAAGTACTTTTTTTAGCGGTAAAACGACATCTTCTTCATCCACATAGCGCGGTTCAATGACCGTTTTCCCAAATTCGATACCTTGTGCATTTTCAACGATGACACCTTGGTTTTCTGTGATTTCCAGATCTCCAGGTGAGAAATAATATATTTTACCCACGTCTTTAAAACGGACGCCTACAATTTTAAGCATAGCGATTACCTCCCTTGGATTTCCAGAACTAACTGCTCCATTAGAAGTTGCGTGTTCATATTGGAATCCAGTTTTGATTTCGCAGCGAGAATCTTCTCGATTTCCCCTGTGGTTTCGGACAGTGACTTGCGTAGCGCATCTTGTCCGAGCATTTCTTTTTGCGCAGTGCAAATAGGTTCATAGTTCTCATCAAGCGTAAGATGTAGCCTATCGCGATAAAGCAGTAACAATAATTCAAGTCCAAGCGCCATTTTATCTTTTTCTTTAAAAAGTGGCATCCATGATTCTTGAATGATAATTAATGGGCTAGTTCCTTGATGATGAATTCCTTCGTATAACTTGATGACAACGTTTCTTGCCTCACTAAACCACTCACTCTCTTCAAAAGCCTTTGCTTCTTCCACACTACCAGTAATACTAGCGTAAATCCGCGCTTTTTGTTCGGAAATGCCTGCCGCTGTTAGTGATGCGAGTAGACTATCAAAAGTCAGTGATTTAAATGTGACTGGTTGCAGTCTTGATTGAATTGTTGGCAAAATTTGCCCGGGATTTGTCGTTAAAAATAGTAATAACAAACCGCCTTCTGGTTCTTCTATAAATTTCAGCAGACTATTGGCTGATTGAACAGTCATTTTTTCTGCATCGTAAATGATAACTACTTTTTGATCTGATTCCATTCCGCGTTTGCTTAATTCTTGCTTTAGCGTGCGAACCTGATCTATTTTAATACTAGCTCCATCTGGCTCTAGCAAATGAACATCCGGATGATTATGACTCGCTATTCTTATGCAATTGGCACACTCGCCACAAGCAAGGTTGGTTTCAGTCCGCTCCAAACAAAAAAGACTCTGAGCTAACCAAAGTGCTGTGCGTTTCTTACCTGTACCTCTTGACCCTTCTAATAAATAGCCGTGAGATAATCGATTTTCGCGGACACTTTTTGAAAAAATCTTCATGACCACTGGTTGCATCATTGTAAGTTCATCCTGTAATCCCACAAAAAACTTCCTTTCTATCCATATTGTAATATTATACCATGACAAAGCTTAAATAGCTTCGGAATTTTAACAAAAAATAACGACTGATTTATTAAATAATATTACATTTTCAATAAATTAGTATTTTTTCTAAAATATAAATGGACAGTACACCTTTTTGGGCATAGAATAAAAGAAAAGTATTATACTTAGACTTAAAGGGGTTGTCTGGTATGAATGAAGCGAATGGAAGTATGGAACTTTATTTAAGAGCCCATACAGAAGAAATAATTAACAACTGGCTTTCGAAAATTTATGAAAATGAAAATACGTATACTAGTTTTGTTTACTCACCACGTTACAAAGATGAACTACGCGCAGATAGCGAACAGACAGCAGATCTAATCATTTCTTATTTTACTGGAAAAAAAGCTTTCTTTCTGAAACTTGATAAATGGCTTGATAACATGTACGCACGTCGTATGGAAAATGAAGTTCCTTTGCCTGAAGTAATTACTACCTTAGATAAACTACGTCGTGAATTCGTTTCGGCAGTTAACGATTTTTGCATTCATAATGATGAGGTTTCTAAATGTGATTTTTCTTCCAGCTTGGCGATGGTTAATCACGGGTTTGACCGAATTAATGAAGCTTTTTCTGCTATGTATTATAACGATATTGTGAAACATCTAGAACAACAACATCGTTTGATTGAGGAAATTAGTACCCCAGTTATTTCCATAACTGACAAACTAGCGATACTTCCTTTAATGGGAGGGATTGACCGTGATAGGGCGAATAAATTAACTGAAATCACTTCTAAGAAATGCGTTCAATTGGGCGTCGAGCAACTTTGTATTGATTTGTCAGGAATAACTTACTTTGATGATGCCCTTGGAGATATGCTAAATAATTTAGTAACTGTTCTCAAGCTTTTAGGTGTCGAGGCGTTCATCTCTGGTATCCAACCAAAAATGGCACAACAAATTAATCGTGTCGAATTAAACTTATCTATTCCAGCTTATCACTCATTAAAAGCTGTTTTACAAGATCAAACTCGGACAATATAAAAAAGAAACCAAAAGCATTAAGGTAGTCGCTTTTGGTTTCTTTTTTGTTATTTCCTTCTAAACGCAATTAATCCAGCTGTAGAAATCGCTACTAGGAGTAAGCCCCAGCCGCTAACAAATGAGGTGTCTCCTGTTTTTGGTAATGTTGTTGATTGCTCATCTGAACTTACTATTTTATCTGGCACTACCGATTTTTCTGATGCCTGAGGGGGTATTGGCACAGTGGGTTTATTCGGAATTATAGGTTTCTCTGGAACTACAGGTATTTCAGGTTCTTTCGTATTTTCTTTTGTAACAGTTAAATTAAGTTGTACTTCACTAATAGTAAAGCTAACCGGTGTTGCATCAAGAATATAGCCAACCGGTGCTTTTGTCTCCACAAGTTGATAATCTCCAAGCGCAAGGTCTGTGATGTTTAACTTACCAGTCCCGTCCGTGATTAAATTCGAGCGTAAAGTATTACCAGCTTTATCTTGTAATTCAAATTCCGCCCCTGCTAAAGTTGCTTTTGTTTCACTATCTTCTTTTACGAGTGAAACAGAGCCTTTAACTGCCTTATTTTCTTTTGAAACAAATATAGCTTGGTGGGTAGCATCAATTGTAAATTCTACTGGTGACGCGTCTAATACGTATCCCGCTGGCGCTTTTGTTTCGATTAATTGATATGTGTCATACTTCAAGCTTGTGATAGCTAGTTTCCCATCGGTACCAGTTGCAATATTTTCTTGCAGTACTGTTCCTGCTGAGTTGACTAATTTAAATTCGGCGCCTGCTAGAGGGGTTCTCTCCGCAGTATCATCCGTTTTAGTTAATTCAACAGAGCCAGTTGTTCCTTCTCCGCCGCCGCTACCGCCAGATGTCGGGGTCGCCACTTCGATTTCTTGGGTAACATAGTTATCGCCAGTTAGTTGGCCTTTATTTGTATAACTAGGAGATGCTCCATTGTCAGTGGAGGTAGTATAGTAAGAAATTTTTACAGAATCTGTTAAGTTCCCTAGGTTTACTTTAAAACCATCTGTTGTTTGAATAATGTCAGAGGACGGGACTGTAGCTCCTGGAGTGAAATTATCATCAGAATCAAACTCGCCGTGTACTGCTTTGATAGAATTAAAATCAATTACTTGTTTAGGTCCCACAAAATCTTCATAAACAGCATTTTGAATGTTTTCTTTGGCATAGTTAACGCGAACTACCCACTGAATAAGCTCTGGGTTTTTGGCATTTGCCCAGCCATATTTGTATAAGGTTTCTGTTGGGTCAATTTGATTTTGCCCACCGACTTCCACGTTAATAGTTTCTATAGTACCATTTAGAGGAAATTCTAATGGGACTGTTTCGTTTCCTTCTACTAATGATTTATCCCAGTTACTCCAAAAATCAAGGTAACCGCTGACATCAGAATTTTTTTCCACAAAGTCTGTAAAAGTAATTACTACCTTGCCCGTGCTTTTAGTTGCGACTACATTGCCTACTACATTGTCGTTATGATCTTTCAACGAAAATTCTAAATCTGTTACGATTTTTAGCTCTGGAGGTAATACAAATTGCATTGTATCGCCCTCCTTCACATTATTTGAATTAGGGATTGCCCAAGTATAATGAACTTGAACACTATCATAATAACCAAAATCAGTTTGCGGATTACCATCTGCATCTAATAATTCAACTGATTGCAAAAAATTAGAACCATAATCAGTTGCTGCTTTAACAAAGTTAGTTTGAAATAAAACATTAGCAAATAAGATAACGCTCAGAAATGTTAAAGCTATTTTCCTTAGATTACGTTTTAAAATGACACGCTCTTTCATAAAAACCATCCTTTTCAAATTAATCCTAATATAATGTTCTTACTAATTTATTGTGAGTATACCGTATAATTTAGCGTAATTGACATTTTTCCCGAAAAATCCTTTTTAAATTGCGAACATTTTGTGAATGTTTATAATCATTATTAATTCAAAAAGGAGCCTAGATAAAAATATCTAGGCTCCTTTTTTTATCTTCGTTTTATAAGATAATAACTTGCTGACAAGGCAATTAGAATAATTCCTAATCCCACTGAATTTTGTGTATCACCTGTTTGTGGTAATTTTTCAGCTGTAGATATTTCAGATGAATTTTGGCTTTTTTCTGGTAGTGTTGGTTTTTCTGATAATGTTGGTTTTTCTGGTTTTTCAGGAACAACTGGAACGTCTGGTTCATTTGGCACTAGTGGTGTTGGAGGGGGTGTAGTTTCTGCCTTGTTTTCTTTGATTACTTTAACGATCTCATCAGTTTCTCCAGAGATAATTTCAAATACAACGGGCTTAGCATCTAGCTCGTAACCAATTGGCGCCTTTGTTTCCACTAACTGGTATGTTCCTGGTATTAAATCAGTCACTTTTAACACACCATTCTCATCAGTTGTTAAGCCTGTTTGCAAAGTCTTCCCGTCTTTATCTTGTAACTCGAATGTTGCTCCTGCCAGTGTTGCTTTTGTCGCGGCATCTACTTTAGTGAGCTCTACCGCTCCTACTTCCAATGTATTTTCTTTTGTTACTGTAATATCTTTATTATTTTCTCCGATTGTGAATTCTACTGGTGTACTATCCAGTTTATAGCCTGTCGGGGCTTTTGTTTCGATTAATTGGTAGGTAGCGAATTTGAGATTAGAAACGTTTAATTGGCCGCTTGCATCTGTTGTGATATTTTCTTGTAAAATAGTACCATTTGCATCGACTAATTTAAATTCTGCCCCTTCAAGAGTTACTTTCGTTTTGGCATCTTGTTTTGTTAACGTAACCGAACCTGTTGTGCCGTCTGCTCCACCTCCACCACCGGATGCAGGAGTCCAAGTAGACGTTTGTTTAGTTACAAAGTCCGTTCCTGCTAACTTGGCAGTATTATCATATTGAGTAGAGTTCCCGCCATCTGTAGCAGTTGTTGTATATGAAATTTGTACCGAATCCGTTAAATTTCCTAGTGTTACGCTAAAACCATCACTTGTCTTAGAAAAATTGGCATTTGAAATTTGCTCGCCTGCTGTGAATATGCGGTCTGATGAATATGTTCCGTGAAATGCTTTGATAGAGTCAAAATTCAATGTCTGCTTTGCACCAATAATATCAGTAAAAACGGCATTTGGAATATTACTTTGAGCATAGTTTACGCGGACAACCCAATGAATTAAACTTGGATTATTAGCATCAACCCACCCATATTTGAAAATAGTTTCAGTTGGACTAACTGGTGTTTTTTCGCCAACATTAACATCTACATTAATCGTACCGTTCTCAAGAGGAAATTCTAAATTAATTTTTTCGTTCCCAGTAATTACTTTTTGATTAAATGTAGTCCAAAAATCAAGTTCACCTTTAATATCTGAATGTTTTTCGACATAATCACTAAATACAACAGTCACTTGATTTGTTGCTCGTTTTACAGTTGCGGTTCCGACCGTTTGGCCTTTGCTGTCTTTTACATCAAAAGCAAGATCTGTCGCTAATGACAGTTGGCTTGGTAATGCGAAATCCATTGAGTCGCCTGCTTTTACATTCGTTGAGTTAGGAATTGACCAAGTATAGCGTACATTCATATTATCGTAATAGCCAAAATCCGTTTGAGGCATACCGTCTTTATCTAAAAGCTCTACTGTATTTAAAAATTCAGAGCCGTAACTCGTTGCTGCTTTTACAATGGTCGTCTGGAAAATCGTGCTAGCTATAATTAAAACACTTAGGAATGCTAGCCCAATACTTTTTAAAAGATTTCCGTTTTTACTCATTACAAATTCATCCTTTACAATTGAAGTTTTGTTATTATCACATATCATATGACAATAGAGTAACTCCAATCTACCTCACTTCCCGGAAGTATCGCACTATAATTAACAACTATATGGAGATTTAGTGACAATGTAAGAATACAATTTGTAATGCTGTCTTTAATTGAACAAAAAAGCCGAAACTCCCTGAGAGAAAGTTTCGGCTTTAGTTTATGAAAAAGCACATTTCATAGCAAGTTCCGTCATTGCAACCATTGCTTGGTACGCTTCTAAAATATTTTCTGCTTCGAATATAACAGTAGTTTCTTCAATGATTTTAGTTTTTGGCACAAGCGCTGCCCACTCCGCTTGACCGTAATTACAGAACTCTATTTTTAATACTGTTTTTTCTGGTGGTACCAGTACAGCGGCTTCTTTATGTTTTAACGAAAGCGCCACTTTTTCGCGGATGATTTTCTCTGCTTTTGACTTAGAGAGAGCTACTGCGGACGAACGGGATACCGCTTCTTTTACAACAGCTGTCTCAATTCCAGGTATGAGCTCTTTCGCCTCTCGGGCAATATAATCATCGCCAGAAACGAGAATAACCGGGACTCCGTAAGCTCCCGCAACATATGCATTTAAGCCAAATTCGCCAATTACCATGTCATTAATATAAAAATTACGAACGCCTGAGGTCATCGAGTGGCTCATTACGCCTGGTTGGCCAGCGCGCGAATGATAACCGATAAAAATAGCCGCATCCGCGCTTGAATCTAACCCTTGCACCATCGAAAAAGGTTTTACGTCACCAGTAATGAGTCTTGCTTCTTCGTGTAAATTTTCTATCAATATATTATTCATTTTTGAATGACTATCATTCACAATAATATCATCATATCCAGCTTTTAATGCTTCTTCTACTACCCAATTTGTTTCTTCTGTCATTATTTTTTGTCCTCTAGTATAATTTCGCATACTAGAATCAACAAAAGTATCATCAGGAAGGCCATTTATCCCTTCCATATCTACGGAAATCCAAAGTTTCATTTTGCTCTCTCCTTTTATTCTACGTAAGCACCTTTATAGGAAAAGCTTGTTCCAAAATTATGGTGAACGATTCCTTTTACAGTATCTTTTTTCAAGTTACATACGGCGGTTTGATAGAGCGGAATCATTGCTGCATCGGTTTCTATTAGTAATTTTTCAGCATCAATAAAGGTTTCCCAGCGTTCTTCTGGTTTAGTTGTGAGTGTTGTTGAAGTTGCGTTAATCATTTTATCGTAGTCGACGCTTGAATATCCGCTCGCATTATATGTGTTTCCCGTTGTGTAGTTTCCTAGGAATGTAAGTGGGTCTTGGAAATCGGGACCCCAGTTTGATAAAACGATTTCGTATTTTTGCTCACGTGTTAATTGCAATAAGTTCTTTTTAGGGACTGTTTTTAAGTTTACTTTTAAGCCTGGCAATGTGGATTCTAGTTGACTTTGTAAGTATTCGCCGACTTTTTTGCTTGATTCTAAATCAGAGTTTAAGAGTTCCACGGTAACTTCACCGCCACCGAGTTCTTGTTTTGCTTTATCAAAATAGCTTTTCGCCTCAGCTTTATCTTGCTTCATGTAGTCTCCACTTTCTTTCCGGAAATCTTCGCCAGTTTCTGGATTAGTGACAAATTTTTCTGGAACATAGCCATAAATTGCTTTTGAGCCATCAGCCAAGATTTTCTTCGTAAGTGATTCTTTATCTACTGCAAGGGAAAGTGCTTTTCTTAAGTTTTCGTTAGCTAGTGGCGTTTTCTTACCATCCAGTTCTTGATTTAGTTTTAGGTGTGTTACGTATGCGTCTAGCTCAGAGTGATAGTCTTTGTCATTGCTTTTTTGGGAAGCATAGTCACCAGAAAGCGTTGCTACATCAAGCTTCCCTGTATCATATAGATTTACTGCGGTGTTCGGAGCTTTTACTACGCTTACTTCGATTTTGTCGGATTTTACATTCTTTTTATCCCAGTACTCAGGATTTTTTTCTAGAGTCCAAGCTTTTTCTGTATTCGTCCAGCCTTTCATTGTAAAAGGACCGTTGTAAATCATGTTTTCACTGCTTTGTGCGTATTTATCGCCTTGCTCTTTTACGTAATCTTCATTTTGAGGATAAAAGGAATTGAATGCTAAGAGTGAGGTGAAATATGGCACTGGTTGTTCTAATTGAATTTCAATGGTGTAGTCATCAAGGGCTTTAAAACCTAGTTCATCTACGCTTTTCTTACCATTTATAACATCTGTTCCATTTTTAACGGTGCCATCAAGTAAGAAAGAATACTGAGCTGCTGTGTCCGGGTTTGCTAGTTTTTTCCAAGCAAAAATGAAGTCATTCGCGGTTACTTTCGTGCCATTTGACCATTTGGCATCGTCACGCAGTTTGATTGTATATGTTTTTTGGTCCTCACTTAACTTCGGCATATCTTTTGCAATTGCCGGAACTGCTTGATCTTTGCCATTTAATGTATAAAGACCTTCAAAGACTTGACCTTGTTCAGTGAAACTTGGAACGTCCTGCGATAAAGTCGAGTCCATAGAAGAAACTTCAGCGTTTTCCATGATTTTTAGTATCTTTTTACCTTCTGATTTGCTTACTTCGTCTTTATTTCCTCCGCATGCCATTAAAAAGGTTGAGATAGATAGAATCATAATACAAACTAATGCTAATCTTTTTTTCATTTTAGTTCCCCCTATTTTGGTTTATGTCATCTCAGAAAACAATTGTTGACCGACTGTCTGCATCCAAGCTGTCGCATTCGCTTCTAACCCTGTGTTATTCGTTAGTGCGGCTGCAAATCTGGTCTTTCCTTTATACTCAAAAACGGCAACATCATGCTGGATATTTTTTAGTTCCCCCGTTTTATTTAACATTTGAAGCCCTGAAATTCCAGCTTCTTCTAACGTGCCCGCTAGGTTGGAACGAAATTGTTGATTTAGTAGCGGACGCCGGATAGTTTCTTTTAAGTCTGGATAAGCTTCACTAAGCATCATTATTTTTTGTAAAATGGTCACGGCTGCCTTAGCGCTGATTTTATTTTGCTTTACGGTCGTGAAATCCATCATTTGCCGTTCTAGCTGAATTCCATCTTCCCAGTTGTTTTCGCGTAACCATGATTGTAGTTTGGCGATAGTTACTAGCTCGATTAATTGGTTGGTAGCTGTATTGTCCGAAACAGCTATCATTAAATGCAATAATTCTTCCAGTGTCCAAATTCTTTTTTGCGGAAGAATTTGGATGATTCCCGCTCCAGCTACTACTTTTTCGCTTGGAATTTGGAAATCAGTTTGTAAGTCTAACTCTTTTTTGGCAATTTTTTCGAAAAAATATAAATAAATCGGTAATTTGATGACACTTGCAGCTGTAAAAAGCTGGTTTTCATTTTCTGCAAAAAGCACCTTTTCCCCATCTGATATAAAAAGCGCTTTTGAATCAATTATGTTGAAATCTTGATTAATTTCTTGATAATTAGTCAGTTTCATCCACCTCCTTTATCGATGTCTTGAAGTAACACAAAGTTCTGGTTCGTACTTACTGCCTGCGATTTTAGTTAAAATTACTTTCGATCCTGGTGTTTGCGAATGGATCATTTCGTCATTTCCGATGTAAACTCCCACGTGATGGACTTCTCCTTTTCCTTCCTCATAGGCGAAAAACAGTAAATCACCTGGCTCTGCGTTTGCGTAATCAATTTTTTCCCCTGTGAAAGATTGCTCTGTGGCATCGCGGCCGATATATTTCCCACATGTCCGGTAAAGAGTAAACGCAAACCCTGAACAGTCGAAACCGGCACTACTAATTCCCGCCCAAACGTATGGTAAATCAAGGAATTGCATCGCCATTTGCACGACATTGACGCCGATGTGGTCGCCTTGTTTATGTTGTATGCCTACTTCAGTTTGTAAAATGCTTGCTAGCCCATGAGGAGTTTCAATCGTATAACTATCATCAGTTTCAGCGATTTTGGTGAAAAGTGTGCCAAATGAAACAGTGCGCTTATCACCATTTTCGTATGTAATTTCTGCCTTTGGTACGACAACTGCGATTTTCTCACCATTATCATTCGCTTTATCTGTATCTTCTAAGTCAGAAAGAAGCATCCAACCCGGATAACCACGCTCATCTTGAAAACTTTGTTGGGAAGGAACTACTACTTTTGCCCAGTTGCCCTCGATTTTGTCGACAATTACTAAGTCGTTATAAAGTAAATCTGAGTCAACAAGGCTATCCTCATATAATTTCATCGCATCTTCTTTCTTAATTTGAACCAAGTCAGTTTCTTTTCTTGCCTCTAAAATATTGGCCAAAACCGGGTTCATTTCATTTTTCCTCCAAAGAAATGCATTACTTTGACTAACTAATTTGTTCATATTATCCCTACTTTCTTTAATAAGCTGGAATGCCAATCCCATCTTCTTCTGTTAACAGCACTTGTCCGCGTCCAATTTCAAGGCCTATATCAGCTAAGTTTTTACCACGTAAATCCCACATAAATGGCACGTCCAAATCATAAAATTTCACCTGTTTAGACGCAGTGGCAAAATGGGCGGCAGCTGATAAACTTGCATATCCTTCAATCATCGTTCCAATCATACAATCCACATTATAACTGCTCGCTAAATCATGTATCGCTTGCGCTTCTTTGATTCCTGCACTTTTCATCAATTTAATATTAAGCAAATTACAACATTTTTCATCTAAAAGTCGTTTAGCATCGTGAAAGCCAAATAAACTTTCATCAGCCATGATTGGAATACTAGTGTTCGCAGTCACTTTTGCCATACCGGTAAAATCCCAACTTTTTACTGGTTGTTCGATGAAGTCAATCGGAATATCTTGCCACTCATTTAGAATTTGAATGGCTTCATCCGAAGTCCATCCTTGATTTGCATCAATTCTAAAAGGAATTTTCCCACCTAACGCGTCATTCATTTGCCTGATTTTTGCTACTTCTATTTCAACTGGATCAAGACCTAATTTAACTTTAAGGGACTGAAATCCTTCTGCTACTTTGGTTTCTGCATCTTGGACCATTTTTTCTGGTGTCCCAATACTAATGGTATAATCTGTTTCAAGCGCCGGGGATCCACCACCGAGGAATTCATACAGCGGCTTTGAATGGGCTTTTGCTAGTGCATCATGTAAAGCAATATCAATGGCGGCTTTCGGACTGGAGTTATGTACTAATAAAGATTTCATTTCATCTAAAATCGTAAGTTCTTCGTCTAGTTCGCGATGAATTAAAAAAGGACCGAAAATATCATTTATTGCACTCAAAATGCTGACTTCCGTATCCCCTGTTATTACATGCGTTGGAGCAGCTTCTCCAATACCTATAATCCCGTTATCAAAATGAATATAAACTCGTACCACGTTCACATGACTAACTTCCCTAAGCGCCGTCTTAAAAGTAGCACTTAACTGAATCGGTAAAATGTGTGTTTTAATTTTTGTGATTTTCAAGCACATTCACTCCTTTTTATTTAAATGTCAAACTATTCCTAAAACAATAACAAAGGAACGTTTTTTTGGCAAGATAGCCTCGATAGGAAAACTTCCATCAATTAATGGTTTTCCGCCAACCTTACCAAAAAAGCTTTCACAGTATGTTAGTTTTGTATCTTCTATTTTCGCTCATTAAATAAAGCGCTGTCAATATTTATACCTCTAAAGAAAAACTCACATGGAATGTTTTTCTTTTAACGGTCGAGAACGAGCATTTGAATTGCGTTAGCGACCCCATCTTCGTTATTTGTTGTTGTGGTATAATTAGCAATTTCTTTAATATGCTCAGTTGCATTTCCCATTGCTACACCCATCCCAGCATATTCTATCATCGTAATATCGTTTTCTTGATCACCGATACTCATTACTTCCCCTTGAGAAATGCCAAGTTTGTTCACGAGAAGTTCTAGTGCAGAACCTTTATTAACCCCTTTTTGCAAGAATTCTAGGTTGTAAGGAACACTTCGAACTACATAAAAGTTCTCTTTAATTGTCTCTGGTAAGTTTTTAATAACATCCGTGATTTTTTCTGGCGTATCTAATAACATCACTTTGGAGACATGAATCGACTCAGGCGCTTCTTCTACAGGCAAATGATAGAGTGGCGTTTGAAGCAATAAAGCATCCTGGCAAGTTATTTCTGTGATTTTCCGACTTGGTACATACATGTTTTTTCCGTCAAAATACGTTACATTAACATCTTGTGCATGACAAAATGTATAAATTTCCTCTAGTTCTGTCTTATTTAAAGTAATATCTGCTAATGATTCTTCCGTCGCTGTTTCTAGGATAACTGCCCCATTAAAGGTAATCGCATAATCACCAATATCTAAAAGATCTAGTTCAATTAGGCTTTTCTTGATTCCAGCAAGAGGACGTCCTGTACAAAGCACTACTTTGACCCCTTTTTGTTTTGCAGCTTTAATCGACTCGCGTACAGCTGGGGTAATTTCGTGCGCATCGTTTAATAGCGTTCCGTCAATGTCTATCGCAATAATTTTATACATAATTTCCTCCTAAATCGACTCATTACATCCATTCTACTAGAAAATCAGTTGTTCCGCCAAAATTCGTTTACTTCTCGCTCGATTTGCAGCGTATTTTTCACTGCCCTGGCATGGTTCCAATGAGCTGGAAACAAGGCTTTATACCGTTCTGTTGCAAAACGTTCTTCTATCAATAAGACAACGCCTTGATCTTTTTCGCCGCGAATAACACGTCCTACCGCTTGAAGGACTTTGTTCATACCGGGAATCTGATAAGCATAATCAAATCCGCGCCCGATTGTTTCATTATAATAATCTTTAATTAAATCCGATTCCACATTCATCTGCGCAAGCCCCACGCCTACGATTGCCGTTCCGATTAAACGTTCCCCTCGAAGATCAACGCCTTCAGAAAAAACTCCTCCTAATACACAAAAACCAACGAACATTTCTTCACGCCCCGTTTCAAAAGCTGCTAGAAATTCCTCGCGCTCTGCTTCGTTCATAAAAGATTGTTGTTTTCGCACTCGCACTTTAGGATATTTTTCGCTAAACAATTCAAATGCTGTTTCTAAATATTGGAATGATGGAAAGAAAAACAAATAATTGCCTTTTTTCCCGGAAAGCATCGCATAAAGTGCATCAATAACTGATTCCAAACTGTTTTCACGCCTTTGATACTTTGTACTAATATAATCCGCTACCATTAAATGCATATTGTTCTGTTTAAACGGAGACGCAAACGTAAGACGACTTGTATCATTATTTCCACCAAGTAAATTCGTATAGTAATCAATCGGTCTAAGCGTCGCCGAAAAAAGTACTGAACTAGCACCTAATTTCAATTTCTCAGATAGTAAAAACGCTGGGTCTAAACATAACTGTTTTATCAGTACATCGGACCGGTTTCGCGTAATTTGAGTGACATAGCGCTTATCGTATAGCTCAGCAATCTTTAAATACCTTAAACTTTCAAAATAAAGCTCCAGTACATCTGCTTGAGCTTTTGCCTCTGTATTTTTTGGCAACCAGTCTTTTGCTACATAACTAAACTTCAAAACCGCTTCGTTCCAATCGGTCAAGGCTTCTTTTTTAACGTAGATCGTTTTATTTTCTTCGGCTAGTTGTTTATTTAGGGAAATCATTATTTTATTCATTGCTGTTACTGAATTTAGTAATTTTTTATCAGTTTTTTTGTCTAATTCACGTTTTACTTGCATGATGTTTGATTTATTTAATGTCGCCGAGAACATCGAACGAGCTCGGTCCACCAAATTATGAACTTCATCCACTAAAAAAGTATATCTACCAGGTCCATCCGCAAAAAAACGTTTCAAATAAACGACCGGGTCAAATAAATAGTTATAATCACAAATAATCACATCACAAAAAAGCGCCACATCAAGCGACAACTCAAACGGGCATAAAGTATATTTCCGGGCAAATTCTTCGACGACCGACCGAGTTATAGTTTCTTGTGTTTGTAGCATATCGAACAACGCTTCATTCAAGCGGTCATAATAGCCACGCGCAAATTGACAGTGTTCTGGATCACATTTTCTTTCATCTAAAAAGCAAATCTTATCTTTCGCGGTAATTGTAACACTCCTTGCCGCTAGTCCTTTACAACGCATTTCATCTAATGCATCTTCGGCAACCTGTCTCGTAATTGTTTTTGCAGTAAAATAAAAAAGCTTGTCTGCCATTCCCTCACCCATTGCTTTTACGCCGGGAAATAGTGTTGACATCGTTTTTCCAATACCCGTAGGCGCTTCACAAAATAGCTTTTCATCATCTATCACTGTACGATAAACGGCAATCGCTAGCTCTCTTTGACCACGTCTATAACTATCATATGGAAAAGTTAATTCTTGAATAGATTTATTTCGCTTCATTTCCCAAGCTGCAGACATTTTTGCCCAAATAGCATATTTTGAAAGCAAATCGTCCACAAAAGTACTCATTTCCTTACGACTCATGACTCGCGAGAATTGTTTCACTTCTTTATCGGATACTTGATAATATGTTAATTGGAGCGTGACTTCCGCTAAATCTGACTTCTCCGCTAACATGAATCCATAGCAAATAAGCTGAGCCCAGTGTAATGGTCGAAAATCTTCGGTAATTTCATCCATTCCTACCTCGGTAGTTTTAATCTCATCTATCATTTCTCCATTAATAATGCCATCCGCTCTGCCTTCAAGTGTAAATGCGATGTCATCTATTACTCGTTCCAGCTTTAATCGCACCTCAGCTTCGTATTCTTCCCCTGCTTCTTTTTGGAGTAATTGATGAATTTTTGTCCCTTCCAAGGCACGGTCCATACCAGTCATTCGGCTGTCAATACTACCGCTTTTTAAGACAAATTCTACTAAGCGCCTCACTGAGATTTGTACCTTTTTCATCAATAATCCTCCTCTATTTTCCAGTAGAATTATAACACAGAACCTACGTTCGCATCAATTTTAAATTTATTCTCCCAAAAGTCCAAAAATAGTCAATACTATCAATTAAATAAGACTTTTTTGTAGTTATTAGCTTTATACGACTTAAATAATTCACATTTTAGAAACATTTCCCCTTGAAATACTACTTTACTCCATACAATAAGATATTTTGTTTCTGATACAATTATTTATACACAAGTAAAGACATAAAAAAGATTGGAGTAATCATCGTGCCTAAGTCATTGTATAATTACCACGAATTCATTCATCTGTCTCATAAAGGAAAAATATCCTTTGAAAAAATAGAAGTTCAAAAAAATACCATTTTATTAAATAAAAAAACAGATTTAGAAAACTATATTTATCTTGTTGTTGAAGGTTATGTGGCTTTATTTTTAAATGATGGAAAAGAACAATCTAAAATTTATTCTATTCAAGGTGAAGGTGCTTTTTTAAATTATTTTACGTTACTAGATCAAGATCAAAGCATTAATCGCTTTCAATATAAAACGCTCTCCAAATGTTTCTTATATAGATACTCAAAACTTGATATAGAATACTTTCTATCTATGTTCCCAGAAAATTTTGGTTTTCAATTTTTCATCATGAAAAACCAGGCTACTCATATTTACTTTAAAAGTTTAATGGCGAGTAGCCCGGCTTCTGAAAAACTTATGCTCACTTTTTCCAATCTTGCTCTACTTCATGGTACTCCGACTGAGGATGGTAAAGTTACCTTACCTCCCGAAATTAAAACAAGTCATCTACTTTCGTATAGCAACCTATCAAAAAGCTGTTTTTATAAAGATTTACAATATTTGAAAGCAACTAATCAAATCGAAAAACAAGATAAATCTTGGGTAATCTATAATAAAGAGCTAAATCTAATGTTGCAAAATGGGCAAACATATATATAAATCACTTTCGCGCTATTTTTAATACAACAGTTGCTATCATGAAGAGAATGATAAACATGAGAGTAATGGTAGCTCCTGGTGGGGTACCTAATTGATAAGATGATGCTAGGCCTGAAAACATTCCTATTATCCCAATTAAGATTGCGCTAACGACACACATAAGAAAGCCTTTTGCAATTCGCATACCAATAGCAGCTGGAAGAATAATAAGTGCAGATACGAGTAACGCTCCAGCTATAGGCATAATAACCGCAATTGCAATACCAGTAACAACGCTAAACAAAAGAGAAATCAAACGTACAGGAACACCTTCTGCAACGGCGACATCTTCGCTAAAAGTAAGTACAAACATAAACCGCTTAAATACTAGAAACAGTATAACAATAAGAATCCCTAAAATTACTAATAATTGTACTTGTGCTTTGCTGATAGTCACGATGGAACCAAATAAATATTGCTGTACACTCGTTGTAATTCCACCTTGATCCAAACTCATCAATACTAACGCCACAGCAAGCCCTCCAGCCATAAGGATTGCAATTGATAACTCCGAGTAGGTTGCATAAACTCCGCGCAAATATTCTATCCCAAGTGCTGCAATTACCACCACAATAAGCGTCGTCACACTAGGATTCACATTTAAAACTAACCCAAAAGCAACTCCCGCAAGCGACACATGCGAAAGTGTATCCGCCATAAGTGACTGTCTTCGTATAATTAGGAAAACTCCTAAAAGAGGAGCAATAATAGCAATAATCATTGAAGCTTGGAAGGCTCTTTGCATAAATCCATAGAGAAACATTTCCATGACACATCCTCCTTTCTAACGAGGCGAATATGTTTATCCACATAATCTTCCATTTCTTCACTATCATGTGTTACCATCAAAATCGCTTTACCATGTACTTGCGCCTCATGCTTTAGTAAATCATAAAACCGAATTTTGCTTTGTTTATCCATTGCGGTTTGCGGTTCATCCAAAATCAATATATCTGGATCGGTTGCAAACATTCGCGCTAGGCAAATCCGCTGTTTTTGACCTCCAGATAACTCACCGATACGTTTATGACGATAATCCCACATTTCGACAGATTTTAATGCTTTTTCAACATGCGCATGGTCTTTTTCCGTCAGCCGTTTGAACCACTTACCATTTGGAAAGCGACCTGACCTTACTAATTCGAGGACCGTACTAGGAAATCCAGCATTAAATGAAGCTATTTGTTGTGGTACATAACCTGTCAAAAGCCTCCCACCATCTGCATTCTTTTTAGCAAAAGTAACTGAACCTTTATCAGGTTGTAAAATCCCCAAAATAATACGGAGCAGTGTTGATTTAGCTGCTCCGTTTTCTCCTGTTAGTATGATAAATTCTCCTGCACTGACTTGAAATGAAATATTTTCAAGTACTGGCTCAGATTCGTATTTAAAACCAATATTGGCTATATCAATATATTTCATTTTTATCGCTTCCTTATTTAATTGTTTTTTGCAAGGCTTGTAAGTTTTGTTCCATATAAGCGATGTAATCCATGCCCTTTTTCTGTTCTTTATCGGTAATACCTTCGATTGGGCTTAGTACTTCTAATTTTGCACCTGTTTCGTTTGCAAGCGTTTCTGCTACTTTTGGTGATGCTACTTCTTCAAAGTAAATAGTGCTGATATTGTTTTCTTTTACATATTTTTGTAATTCTGCTAAGCGCGCTGGGCTTGGTTCTTGGTCAGGTGAAAGGCCGGCGATTGCTACTTGATGCAAATCATATTCGTTTGCTAAATATTGGAATGCGGCATGTTGCGTTACGAAATCGCGTTGTTTCGCTCCTTCAAAAGCTGTTTTGAATTTGTTGTCGAGTGTTTTTAATTTTTCTGTATATTTTTCTGCATTCTTTTTATATGTATCTGCATTTGTTTTATCTGCTTTGCTTAAACCGCTCTGGATGTTTTTCACTTCTTTTTCAGCAAGGACAGGACTTAACCATACGTGCGGATCGTGTTCATGATGGTGACCTTCTTCGCCGTGGTCATGGTCATGCTCTTCTTCTTCGCTACCTTCTAATAGTTTAATTCCTTTACTAGCATCAATTATCGTTAATTTTTTCGAATCTAGGCTTTTAAGTACGCTTGGTACCCAGGTTTCCATGTCTTCACTGTTATAAATAAAAACATCGGCTGCCTCAATTTTGGCAATATCTTTGGCACTCGGCTCGTAATCATGCGGTTCTGTTCCGGCGTCAATTAACATGTCAATCGAAGCGTTATCCCCTGCTACATTTTTAGTAAAATCATACATTGGATAAAATGTTGTCACTACCTTGAGCTTATCCCCACTTGCTTTATCAGTACTCGCGCCACATCCTGCCAAAACTAAAACGAACGCTAAGACTGTTACAACTAAAAACGACCATTTCTTCATATTATCTCTCCTTTTTCGTAATGATTACGATTTAAAACTTAAAGTTACACTATGTAAATTATGATTGCATATCGTAAAACGTAATCATTCTTATTTGCACAAAATATCTTATCATGGGATTTTTTTTGCGTCAAGCAGTTTTTTCAAGAAACCATTAACTTGACTTATCTTATCGGAATACTTATAATAACGATAAATACACAGATAGAAGGGGAGAAAACCATGCATTTTTTTAAAAAAACATTGCCTATTTTTGCCATTTTGACAGTACTTTTACTTACAGCTTGCGGAAATGACAATGATAAATCTGCGACAAAAACTTCCCCGGACAAAATTAAATTTCTTGAAACCAGTGAATTACTGACTTTAAATACGACAGCTGAAGAAGACTTTGCTAGCTTCACCGCACAAAACCAAGTCTTCGAGGGATTATACACACTTGATCAAAAAGATAACTTTGTTCCTGGGGTTGCTGATGGAATGCCAGAAATCAGCGCTGACCAAACGAAATATACCATTAAATTAAAGAAAAACGCGAAATGGTCCGATGGTTCACAAGTAACCGCCGATGATTTCGTCTATGCGTGGCGCCGTGCCGTTGATCCAAAAACCGCACCAGGATATTCCGCGCTCTTCAAAGATTCGATAAAAAACGCCACTGAAATCAATGAAGGCAAACTACCTGTAACTGATCTTGGTGTCGTTGCAACTGATCCAACAACTCTTGAAATCACACTTAAAAAACCAGTTCCCTACTTCATTTCACTTCTTTCTTTTGAAACATTTTTCCCACAAAAAGAAAGCTATGTGAAAAAACAAGGCGACAAATACGGGACAGATAGTGCGCATACTTTATACAATGGTCCTTTTGTCATGAAGGATTGGGGCGGCAACATTACGAATAAATGGACTTACGCGAAAAACGACCAATATTGGGACAAAGATAATGTCAAAGTAAATGAAATTGATGTGCAAGTTGCGAAAGATATTAACGCCGGCGTGAACCTTTATAATACAAACGAGGCTGACCGCGTACCACTTTCAGGCGATTTCGCGAAACAATACAAAGACAAGAAAGATTTTCAAACGGAAAAAGATGCGCTGATAAGTTACTTGCGCATGAACCAAAAACGTGACGGTAAAGCGACTCCGCTTGCAAACAATTCCTTACGTCACGCGCTTAATTTAGCTGTTGATAAAAAACAATTAACAGACCGGATTCTCGGTGACGGTTCCTTCCCAGCGAACGGACTGCTTCCAAAAGATTTCGTTCAAAATCCAACAACGGGCGCTGATTTCCGCACAGATAGTGGCGACCATTTAGTTTATAACAAAGAAGAAGCTTTAAAATATTGGAAACAAGCACAAAAAGAACTTGGAACCGACAAAGTAACAATTGAACTGCTCGGCGATGACCAAGAAACAACGAAAACCATTTTCGCATATTTGAAAGCGCAGTTTGAAGATAATTTGCCAGGTGTGACGATTAAAGTGAAAAACATGCCTGCAAAGAGCGCTACACAGCTAACTTCTGACGGTAATTACGACTTATCACTGGCTGCTTGGATGCCTGATTTTAAGGATCCGTGGACATATAGTAGTTTATTCTTATCCGATTACTTTAATAACCATATGAGTTACAACAGCCCCGCTTATGATAAACTTGTAAAATCGACTGATACAACACTTGCGACGAAACCAGAAGAACGTTGGAATGCGTTCGTAGCTTCTGAGAAAGTTCTGCTTGATGATGACGCGGCGATTTTGCCACTTTATCAACATCAAACAGCAGTGTTGCAACGTACGGATATTACGGGCGTGCAGAAACATGCTTTTGGTTCGCCTTATAGTTATAAGTTTATTCGGGTGGAGAAGTAATTCGCCAGTTTGGAAGAAACCCAGCAATTTTAAAAATTGCTGGGTTTTTGTTGTATAAAGTTATATCAATTTCCTCAGCATCCATCCCAAAATAGTGACGAATAACAAGGCTGTTCACCATCTACTTCTCTTCATATCTCAGAACATCTTTTATATTCCTCAGTAAAAAAGTAAAGTCTTCAAGCAAACATTCTATTCGAGTAAGCCCTTTATCCACTCCATTTTCTTCGCTAATTGCGTCAATTATTAAGACTTTATGGGCAGAACTAGAAATCAAATATTGATTTCCTTCTATCAAGATTTTTGGACATCATAACAACATCTTCAGGATTATGCTTAACTCCACTAGTTGTCAGTTCATCTAACAAATTTTAGTCAGTTACTAGCTAAATCCTAGCTCTTATTAAAATTATAACGCTAAAATTTTTTCAGCTATTTCATCTTCATTATTTTTAAATAATAAATTTTCTCCAAATGAATCCATGAAAATTTTTCTTATCCCTTTAGCTAGTACATTCACATCAATTTTAGGGTTTTCTATCACAATACTAATTATTTTGTTGATTTCCTGGCTATATTCATCTTTTGGAGCTAAGGGAAACAGCTCTATTGGATCCCAATCATTTATTATTTTTTCTACTTTTTCATACATAATGACACCCTACTTTCCATACAATTTTTCTATTATTTTTTCCATTCCTTCATCAAAATCTTTTTTACCCCAAGCAGTAACTAATTTACCTATTTTCCCAAAGTCCGTTCCAACTTCAACGCTATTATTTTTCTTCCTTCTATTTAACCAAGCTTTAGGAATCTTAATCTTCTTCCCTTTATAACCTCCAACAGTATAACGGAAAACAAGACCGATTATAATACCAAACCCTTGCGCTTTACTTATCTCTTGTCCAGTAACCGGGTCTCTTCCGTTTTTCACTGATTGGATGATTCCTTGTAACAACTCGGCTTCTTTCTGTGCTTCATTGCTTTCATATGGTAATTCCCCATTAAGCACGGCGGCATTGTACGCGTTCGTTGCTTCTATGTCTACTATACCATTTTTCATTAACACCCACGGCCACGGTATGGAGAATGATTGGAATGAGTTAACTTTAAATGTCAAAAATATTGAATAAAACAAAGGACACCTTTATATATTCTAAAGATGCCCTTTGTTTTATTAAGAATACTCTATAAAAATTTCGCTATCTAAGTTATCTTTTAATAACTTAATTAGTTTCATCATAATCTCTTGTATAACATTATCTAATACTTTTATATCGATTGTTTCGAATTGTTCCAAAACTTTTTTGTTGTCTGGAATCACCCATGAGCTTTCATCATACCAACCTTCATATAAATGATAATAATATGCTAAAGAAACCCATCTACCATCAACCGGACTAAGTTCATTCATAATATTGTTAAAGTAGCCTTCCCACATTTCTATACCTGTTTTTTCACCATTTATATAAGTATAAAAGTCAATTTCTGGATATCCTTCGAAACCTGTATAATATTTTTTCAACATCAAGTTAATTCCGCTTTAATTGCAATTAATTCTGTATCATTAATATAAAAAGTAAGTTTTTCAGAAATAATTTCTTTATCGTATTTATACATATTACTGAAATATAGTATAAAATAATCACCATGGTTAAAAACTCTTACTTTTGGAATAAAAGGTTTGTTCTCAACAATATCAGTATCAATCATCGGAAATCCATTTTGTACTACAGTATTTTCTTCTTCCCATAAGGTGATTAAATTATCTGTTTGCGCAGGGAAAATGCACTCTATCTCCCCGATTACCCCTTCATCATTCAACCACATCATAACGTTACTTCCTAATCTGTAGGAGTAGAAATCGTCATTCATTTTTTCAGTTACAATATCAAAATTTTTAATTTCATCTATAAAAGAAACTTCACTTTTTATTGTTTGTGGTAATATTTTTTTTATTTTCAAAATTATACTCCTTACTGTTTAAATTTTTGAGGCCATATTCCAACAACTGTATTTGTTTCAGGGTTAACAAATACAGACGTTCCAGTTTTTTCATTTACATATTTTACGCTTCCAGGTTCTGATGGCACTGGTTTATTACTTAGTGCTTCAATGATATCATCAGGCATAATATCTTTTCTACCAGATTTGAAAAGTGAATTATAAGCATGTTGATTGAACTTTGTTCCATTAGGGAAACCGTTTTTTAAAATTTCATCAAATTGAGTTCTTCTTAATGCTTTTAGATAAGGTTTACCATTGGCACTATATATTACTTTTTGAGTGCCGTTTTTGTTTCTAATTTTCCATAAATCGTGATTAGATATACTGATTTTCTTTCCTTTATAGATACCAGCAGTATAGGTAAATACTAGTCCACTCAAAATAGATATAACGTGTGCGCTACTTATATCTACTCCAGTAATAGGGTCTTTTTTATTTTTCAGTGATTCTAGCACTGCCTTTAATTGTTCCGCATCTTGTTCTGGGGCATTCCCATCATGTGGTAATTCCCCATTAAGCACGGCGGCATTGTACGCGTTCGTTGCTTCTATGTCTACTATACCATTTTTCATTAACACCCACATTTGACCACGGTACGTTTTTTGATATTCGTCAAAATTGAATGTTGTTTCGTTGTTTTTTAGCGCTTTTCCTAAGGCGTTTTGCATCCGAGGCTATGAGGAAAGTTTTGAAAGTGAAGTAAATAAAGAATATATATACTGCTATATAGAGAATGATTGGAATGAGTTAACTTTAAATGTCAAAAATATTGAATAAAACAAAGGACACCTTTATATATTCTAAAGATGCCCTCTGTTTTATTAAGAATACTCTATAAAAATTTCGCTATCTAAGTTATCTTTTAATAGCTTAATTAGTTTCATCATAATCTCTTGTGTAACATTATCCAATACTTTTATATCGATTGTTTCAAATTGTTCTAAGATTTTTTTATTATCTGGAATCACCCATGGGCTTTCATCATACCATCCCTCATCCAGATGGTAATAATATACCAATGAAACCCATCTATCATCAACTGGATTAAGTTCATTCATAATTTTGTCAAAGTAGCCTTCCCACATTTCTATACCTGTTTTTTCACCATTTATATAAGTATAAAAGTCAATTTCTGGATATCCTTCGAAACCTTAATAAAAATTATCCATATTTTATCTTCCGCCATTCCTTATTATTCCCAATGTCCACCTGTTAACATTTAGGATTAAACAACTACTCTACTTCTCGCATTTCTTTTATTCAAATGAAATTTGTACTGTATTTTCATTTGTACTCTGTTTTACCTGTTGAATAATTTCTTGCACTTCAGATTCAGAAAGCTTTTTATTTTCATATGGAGGTTCCCAATTCTTCATAGAATCTTTAAATACAACAAATTTACCTCCAACTAACATTTCTCCATCTGCTTTCACTACATATCCATTCTCTAAATCAAATTTCACATGTGAACTATTACCTGTAATTTTCATTTCACTTACTTCCTTTCAAAAATTATTTTTTCAAGTCCTGTTTTAGGATCAATCGTTGTTATTTTCGTTACGTTAGGATTATTTTTTAATCTAGGTAACTCAACATTTTCCCAAATATTTCCTTTTCTCAAATCCGAACCAACTACTGCACGAACTTCACCAGAAACTTGTTCTGCATAAGAACCAGAAGCCAAATCCCATGCTTTCATTGACTCAGGATTATTAAAATCCCAGTCTGGCATTTCAATATTTTTATTTCCTATTGTTGATTCTAAAGTAACGCCACCTTTACTTTTAGCTATATCAGCCCCACTGGCTTTCTTGGGAGGGAAAGTTTATTGTTTTTATGTACGAAATTTATTATCCTTTCTGTTGCTAAAAAGTTTTAAATATATATTTCAAAAATGGTCAGAGATAATGAATTCATTATCTCTGACCATTTAATGACAATACTAGCTCTTTAGAATCTAAAATTATAATACTTCGTAGAATAAGGTTGCACCATGTTCAATCATACCTATAGCCTGTTTATCATCTGCAAATTCCATGCTCTTCATTGCATTAAAATACTGACTTAAAAAATTCTCAAAAGCTGAATAATCTTCTCTTCTTACAAAAAGTTTAGGAGAAATATTATCTGTAATTTCTTTTGGTAGCTTATTTCCAAAAGGAAAACCTATGATTTCTGTATCATTTTTACTAATTTCTGTTGAAATTTCATAATAATGTAACTCATATTTCAACCCACTATTTACACAAATTAGAAAAGGAGTAATCAACAATTCTAAAACTGTTTGATTTTCTTTTGAAAATAAAACCAAATTTTTAATGTTTTCTTGTGATATATAAATACTGTCATTTTCACTAAAATTATTTGGTAAGATTTCTACTTTTTCAATGATCTCTTGTTCTTCCAATTTATTATTCTCCTCCTTTAGGTTTATAAGGATCGGCTATTCCAGCATCAGGCACCCAGTTTTTATCAAACTTATCACTGATTTGAACAATTTCCTTTGTTTTGTCATCAATAATTACATATGAACCATCTTTGTCATAAAATACGGTGGCATCATTTCCAGTAGCTTTATTGACACTCTTTCTTGTTGTATGCGGATGGTCAACTACACTTTTTACTGATTCTTCACTCCAACCACGTTTTTTCATCTGATTATTTACTTTTTTTGTAGATTTAACAGAACTTCCAAATTTTATATTATCAGATTTTATATAACCTTCTCTGGCTTTCTTTCTTCTATTTAACCAATCTTTTGGAATCTTGAACTTCTTCCCTTTATAACCTCCAACAGTATAATGGAAAACAAGACCACTTATAATACCAAACCCTTGCGCTTTACTTATCTTTTGTCCAGTAACCGGATCAATTCCTTCTTTCACCGATTGAACAACCGCCTGCAACAACTCGGCTTCTTCTTGCGCTTCATTGCTTTCATGCGGTAGTTCCCCATTAAGCACGGCGGCATTGTACGCGTTCGTTGCTTCTATGTCTACTATACCATTTTTCATTAATACCCACATTTGACCACGGTATGTTTTTTGATATTCGTCAAAATTGAATGTTGCTTCGTTGTTTTTTAGCGCTTTTTCTAAGGCGTTTTGCATCCGGGTTACGGTGGTGAAATTCAGTTTGCTCATATCATAGGTGCCGGTTTTACTGTTAAATTGGATATTCGACTGGAGTTCGCGAATAGTCTGCTGAATTCCTTGGACTAAATCGGTTAAATTATCAAAAAAACTGCCATGACTCTGTTCAAATGCCAAGTATTTTTCTAAGATATTTTCTTGTTTGTAGGCGATACTCAGCTGGGAACGATAGCTCTGCATCTGCCCTTCTGTTCCCGTATTCATTCGCTGGGCTAGTGCTTCTTTTTTCGCTTCGATACGATCAATCATTTTCCCGAGTTCGTATAAGCCGTCCGCATCAATTCTCGCATCAGCAGAACCATCCACTTGGGCGTGAAAATCGGCTATATATTGCGCTAATCGTTCTTCGCTTTCGTTCATTGCTTCGATTATCGCATCACATAATGGAAAATAGGTCATTTGGTAGTAATTTTTCGATGCATCAATCGCTTTTCCTTTTAAACTGCCGTCTTCGGTATAGTTTTCTACGGCGTTTTTGATGTCTTTAATGCTTTTTCTCGCTGTTTCATTGGCTGTATGTAGTTGGTGCGCAAAGGTTTGTATTTCTCCGATGTCAATTCGGCTCACTGTAACAACTCCTTTTGTAAATCTTGTTGTTGATTTTCTAATTGGTAGATGTTTTTTTGGCAAGCGGTGATTTTTTGTTGGCATTCCTCTTCATTTGCTTGGATTTTTTTATGCCACTTCTGTTTTTCTTCTTCCTGTAAATCCGCCAAATAGTAGCCGAAACTTCTTGATTCTGCGCCTTGCCAAACTTCGCGCAGAAGCTCCAGCGACTCCCGTTCTTCTTGATGGACACGTGCAAAATCTTCCGCTAACCACTCTTGTTCATTTTGTTGTCGTTGTAAATCTTGCAAAAAATCTTCGGCCGCGGATTGTTCTTTTTTCAGCAGTTGCAGTTGTGTCTCCATTTGCTGGCTCTTTGCATCCATTTATTTACCCCCCAATCCCATGCTCCGTTCAAGCTCTTGGTCTTTGCGAGTAAATGATGCGCCTAATTCTTTCAATCTTTTGGCATCCGTTCCTACCACACCTTGAAAATTGTCCACCACGTCTACCAAGTCAAACAATGCTGTTCGAAAATGGTTGATGGAATTGGCTTGGCTATAGGCCATATTGCCACCTTTCATCGGTAAATATTCGGCTGATTTCCCTTTAGAATCTAGCTTTGTCGCGTGTTTTTTTAATGTTGCTTCTTTAACTTTTATTTCACTCATTTCTGCGCCTCATCTCTGTCTATAATAATGAAACCTTATCCTTTAATTATAGCACCGCACGCATTCTCGTTTTGTGAATTTATGCCTTGGAAATTGGCTAAAACACGTTTTTTACGTTTCTATTTTAAGTACCTTTTCTTTAAAAAACAAAAAAACACTTTGACTGAAAAAATCAAAGTGTTTTTACATTTAATATCTACGTGACAACCCTTTTCTCAGCACATCGCCAAGGACGTTGAAGGAAAGAATGGTCATCAAAATTAATAATCCAGGGAAAAGCGCCAAGTAAGTTGCTTCGCCGACGTAGCCTTGCGCATTGTTCAGCATGCTGCCCCACGAAGCGTTAGGTTGTTGAACGCCGAGGCCAAGGAAACTTAGTGCCGACTCGGTTAAAATCGCTGTAGCGACGTTTAATGAAGCTGCAACGACGATGGATGGCATCGCGTTTGGAATAATATGCTTGAACATAATGTGGAAAAATCCGCCACCCGAAGACTTGGAGTACAAAATAAATTCACGTTCTTTTAGTGTCAGGGTTTCTGCTCGGACTATCCGCGCCACTTCCATCCAAGAAAGCAATCCGATAATGATGATAATGTTTGAAATTCCTGGTTTTAAGTACGCATTTAAAATCATTAGTAGGAAAAATGACGGAATTGACATGAAAATATCTAGAAAACGCATCACCATATTGTCAATGAAGCCACCAAAGTAGCCACTAACGGTCCCCGCGAGTGTTCCAACGACAACGGCAATCATCATCGCAAACACGCCAACAAGTAGCGAGACCCGGCCGCCGTACAAGACGCGCGTCAAGTAATCCCGACCATGGTCATCCGTCCCAAACCAATGCGACGAATTTGGCGGCATCAGTTTGTCCTGAACGGAAAGAGCATTAGGGTCATAAGGCGAAAGGAACGCGAAAATACAAGCCACCGTAATAAGTATCAGCACACTCGTCGCAAAAACAGCGCGGCGGTCAGCCAGCATAAAACGCCAAAAACTCCGCTCTCGTGTTGCGTGAACAACTTCTGCATCCCGCTCGAAATCCTGCATTGTTTTTTTCGAAAAATCTAATCGCATCATGAATTCCTCACCCCATTTCCCTAATCCGCGGATCGACAATCATATAAGCTAAATCGGCCAACAAGTTTCCGATAATTAATAACAGCGCTGAAAATAGCGTAATCGCCATAATAACCGGATAATCTAGTTGGAAAATCGCATTAATTCCAAGCGAGCCCATTCCCGGCCATGAAAAAATACTTTCGGTAATAAAAGCGCCTGTAATGACTTGCGGAAGTGACATCCCAAGTAGTGTTATAACTGGTAGCAAGGAATTTTTCAAGACATGATGCCCCATAATTTGCACTTTGGATAGACCTTTCGCATAACCAAATAAAACATATTCTTCTTTTAATTGGTTAATCGTATTCGAACGGACGTAGCGATAATATGCCGCGCACCCTTGGAAAGTCAGCGTTATAACTGGCAAAATCGCATGTTCCGCCATATCCCAAAAAGAGTCAACCCCAATCGTTCGCATCCCTAGACTTGGCAGCCACCCTAATTGAATCGAAAATACATCTATTAAAATCATCCCAAACCAAAAAATCGGAATCGAAATCCCAATATATGAAATCCCGTTTAACAGTTTATCAATCCACGTATTTTCATAATTCGCCGCAACTAAACCAAGTGGAATCGATAATAATAGCGTCAGAACAAGCGAAGTTCCCACCAAACCAAGTGTCGCCGGAATTCTCTCTAAAATTTGTTGCAAAACTGGTTGGCTGTTCACAATCGAATAACCAAGATTCCCTTGCAACAAGTTTCCAAGCCAAATAAAATATTGTACATAAATCGGTTGATCCAGCCCTAAGCTCTGTCTAATCCGCTCTACATCGTCAGGATTCATATCAGGCGTAACAAAAGAGTTCACGGGATCCCCGGGCGCTAATTTTATAAGTGCAAACGAAATAATCGAGATAATAAATAGCATCGGAATAATTTGCAATACGCGTTTTATGATTGTTTTTAGCATAATTTATCTCCTATCTAAAACACTAAAAATGACAAGTAAAAACCTGAACCTGCCAAAAACAAGCATGGCAGGCCAGATTTTTTACGAATGATTTTTAATTATTATTCCGTTAAATATAGTTTAGAAAGATCACGGAACATTGTTACTGGTTGTGGTGTTGCAGCTTTTTGGCCACCGTAACGGCTATCAAGAGCTAGCACTGCATTATCATAAGAAATTGGATAAATTACAGCATCATCAGCAATGGTGTTTTGGATTTTTTCATAGATTTCTTGACGTTCTTTATCGTCCGCAGTTACAGCACCTTTTTCCCAAAGTGCATCCAGATCTTTGTTGTGATAGTTAGCGTAGTTGTATGGCTCATCGCTTTTAAATAGAGATTTATATGCATCAGGATCGTTCCCCATGATATAGCCATTTAGTGCGATAGAGTAGTCTGCGTTTTTGCGGTCAAGTGTGATGTTGCTTAGTGCATTTGGATCTGTTGGTTTCAAGTCAAGTGTCACGCCGATTTCTTTGTATTGTTGTTGCAGGTAAAGCGCGATACTTTCTTGTGATTTACTGTTGTTTAAATAGTAAACAGTTAGTTTTTGACTTGTATCAAAACCACTTTCTTTTACTAATTTTTTCGCTTTGGCAATGTCTTGGTCGTATGTTTCTACTTTATCCGTGAAGTATTTCGTATTTTCTGTTAGGAACGAGGAAGCTGGTTTTGCGTATTCATCTGAACCGTATGCTGCATCAATGATTTCTTCACGGTCAAGCGCATAAGAAAGGGCTTGGCGAAGTTCTTTTGATTTAAGCGCTGGTTGGTTTTCGTTGAATGTCGCATAGCTTAAGCGATTTTCCGGGTAAGTGATAATGTTTACCGCGCTCGCTTTTTCTACTTTTTTTCTATCGGAAGGTTGAATGGATTTTAAGTTAATTTCGCCATTTTGCAAGGCTAAATTAGCTGCGTTTTGATCTTTTGTGATACGGAAAGTAACTTTATCCAATTTTGGTTTACCGTCAAAGTAGTCGTTGAATCGTTCTAGGGAAACATATTCGCCCGTTTTGTATTCAACAAATTTGTACGGACCTGAGCCGATTGGATTTTTGTTTTTATCACTTTTCTCGATGTTTTCTACCCCTTCAAAAATGTGTTTTGGAATTGGGAAGAACGTTTTAATTGTATTTTCAAAGGCTGGAGCAACAGTTGGTAAAGTGAATTTCACCGTTGTGTCGTCTACTGCTTCTACTTTTACAGGTTTATCATCAAAAACAAAGTTGCCGCGGTTCGGGCTGTTTTGTTTTGTGTCTAAAATAGAATTTACAGTAAATACTACATCGTCTGCAGTTAAAGGCTTACCGTCATGCCAAGTTAAACCATCTTTTAGTTTCACAGTGTAAGTTAAGTTGTCATCTGAAATATCTAAGCTTTTTGCAAGTGCCGGTTTCCCGTCAACTTCCCAAAATAGCGGTGCGTATACAGCTTGTTGAATCGTTAATGTTACTCGGTCAGAAGCATAGTTAGGATTGATAACTTCTGGATCTCCTGTAACGCCGATAATTAGAGAGCCGCCGTCTTTCGCTTTGCCTGAACCGTTTGCTTTGTCTGAACTAGCGCCAGAACCACCGCAAGCCGTTAACACCAAGGCAAAAACCGAGATAACCGCTACTAATAAAAATTTCTTCATCTAACAAAAACTCCCCTCTTTAAGCGCTAAAAAATAACGCTTCTTCTGTTTTTTGGTCAGAATCGAAGCGCCTCATTAAAAGCTACTACTTATCTGCCAGAATATTACTTCTGATCGGAATTAGCATAGAACTTGCGCTCCGCTGCCGGGTTTCACTGGGCCGATTCCCTCCACCACTCTTGATAAGAAAACGTAATACTATTATTCCTATAAGTTTACTGTGAATTAAAGATACACTGAAAAGAACCAGATGTCAAGAAGAGAAAACTGGATTTTTAAAAATTAATTCATAAAAATAGACTAGGAATAAAACCTAGTCTACTCTTCTTATTTTGAAGCTTGTACTACTTGATATTCTGGCTTCTTGGAAAACTCAGCTTTAGCAAACGGGCAAAGCGGAATAATTTTCTTTCCTTCTATTTTCGCTTTTTCGACAGCATGTTTCACAAGTTCTTGCGCTATCCCTTGGCCACGTGCAGCATCATCTACACCTGTGTGGTCAATAATAAACATATCTTCCCCAGTTGGAACAAAAGTCACTTCGCCAACTTCTACTCCTTCATCATTTACCGCATAAATTCTATTTTCACCATTTTTATATTGCATTTGATATCCTCCTATTTCTCTATATATTGAAGCGCTCCACTAGGGCAAGTATGAATCACACGCTTTGCCTCTTCTTTTGATACATTATCTGGCACAATCCAAGGCTTTCTATCTAAATTAAAAAGTTCTGCATTACCCTTTACACAATTACCTGAATGCGCGCAAACATTTGTATTAAAATAAATATCTATGTCCGCCCCGCGATACTTACGATAGCCTTGTTCTAATAATGTTTCTTCATCCATCTGATTACCTCCTTCGCGAAAGTTTACCTATCATTATTATATTCCACTCATCTATTAAAAGAAAACGTTATGAAAAAGCACTTCCAATCATTGACTTTCTAACCAGATATTGAAATAATAAAGATATTTTATAAATTCATTTAAAAATAGAAGAAGGAGTGGAAATAATGGCATTTTATTTTGAAGAACCGTCCCGCACATTTAGTGAATTTTTACTTGTTCCAGGCTACTCATCCGCTGAATGTGTTCCAACTAATGTTAGCTTAAAAACACCAATCGTAAAGTTTAAAAAGGGTGAAGAATCTGCAATCACAATGAACATTCCGCTTGTTTCCGCAATTATGCAAGCTGTTTCTGACGATAATATGGGTATTGCTCTTGCTACAGAAGGTGGCGTATCATTCATCTTCGGCTCCCAGTCCATCGAAAGTGAAGCAGCCATGGTTTCCCGCGTGAAAAATCATAAGGCTGGATTCGTTATTAGTGATTCTAATATTAGCCCAGATAAAACCCTCCAAGATATTCTTGATTTAAAAGAAAAAACTGGTCATTCCACAGTTGCAGTTACAGAAGATGGCACAGCGCACGGTAAATTACTAGGTATCGTGACAAGTCGCGACTACCGCGTAACGCGCATGAGTCCTGATGAAAAAGTAGCAGATTTCATGACGCCTTTTGAAAAACTAGTTACTGCTAAAAAATCGACCACTTTAAAAGAAGCTAACAACATTATTTGGGACAACAAATTAAATGCCCTGCCACTTGTAGACGATAACGAACACTTGGTTCACATGGTGTTTCGTAAAGACTATGACTCTAATAAAGAAAATAAATTAGAACTGCTTGATTCCTCGAAACGTTACGTTGTTGGGGCTGGTATTAATACGCGCGACTACGAAGAACGCGTTCCCGCATTAGTAGAAGCAGGAGCAGATATTCTGTGTATTGATTCCTCTGAAGGTTACTCCGAGTGGCAAAAACGCACACTTGACTACGTTCGCGGTAAATACGGGGATACGGTTAAAATTGGTGCAGGAAATGTCGTTGATCGTGATGGTTTCCGTTATCTTGCTGATGCTGGCGCAGATTTTGTCAAAGTTGGTGTGGGTGGTGGTTCAATCTGTATTACGCGCGAACAAAAAGGCATTGGTCGCGGACAGGCAACTGCGCTAATTGATGTTGCTAAAGCCCGCGATGAATATTTTGAAGAAACAGGTGTTTACATCCCGATTTGTTCTGATGGCGGAATTGTTTATGACTACCATATGACGCTAGCACTCGCAATGGGAGCTGACTTCATCATGCTTGGTCGTTACTTCTCCCGTTTTGACGAAAGCCCTACTAATAAAGTGAATTTAAACGGCACATATATGAAAGAATATTGGGGCGAAGGGGCTAACCGCGCGCGTAACTGGCAACGTTATGACCTTGGCGGCGACAAGAAATTATCTTTTGAAGAAGGCGTAGATTCTTATGTTCCTTACGCTGGATCATTGAAAGACAATGTCGCAATCAGCCTTAGTAAAGTCCGTTCTACCATGTGTAATTGCGGTGCGCTTAATATCCCAGAATTACAGCAAAAAGCAAAAATCACCCTTGTATCTTCTACTTCTATCGTAGAAGGCGGCGCACATGACGTTGTTGTAAAAGATGCTTCAAACAATTTAATCAAATAAAATTGGTTGGTGTGAATTTGGTAAATTACCATTCTCACACCAACCAATTTTTTATTTATATACTCTTCTACACAAAAGAATATTTTTCTTTAATATCTTCCATCGGTAATGGTCGACTAAAATAATAACCTTGAAAATAGTCTACTTTCATTTCCTTTAATTTTTCCACTTGTTCCATATCTTCCACACCTTCTGTAACCACTTTTCCGCCTAAATCATGGCACAAATTGACGATCGCGCGAATAATAATTTGCTGTTTTCGATCTGTTTTTAAAAGCGCGATAAATGACATATCTGTTTTCACAATATCAATCGGCAAGCTGCGCAAATACGCAAGCGAACTATAACCTTTTCCAAAATCATCCATACTCACTTTGACACCAAGGTTTTTTATTTTTCGTAAGTTTTTATCCGCGATAGCAAGTTCCGTTATTTCACCCCGTTCGATAATCTCTATTTCTAGGCATTCCGGATACTTTAAATTTTCTTTCACATAATCATGTAAAAAAGTCATATACGTACTGCTCGCTACATAATGCGCCGGAATATTAATCGAAATTGAAAAGCGTCCACCTAACTGGTTAATTTGTTTTATCGCTGTTTCAGCGACAAAATCTTGCATTTCCCGCGTTGCATTTAAAAGGACAATATCATCAAAGAAATCAATTGGAGCTAGAATAGTCGTCGCAGTTTTTAGTCGAATCAAACCTTCAAAACCGATAATTTTATTTGTTTTCGCGTCTACTTTTGGTTGATAATACAGCAAGTAACTATTTCTCCTAATCGCATCCCATATTTCCGTACTCGAGATATCCATCTTAACCCTCCTTTTTCTCTAGTTTACCCTTTTTTCCGTCGAAATGAAAATATAGCCAAATATTATCACTACATTTACACAAAATCCATATTTCCTATTGCTAGGGTGATTCCTCTTTGCTACAATTATAGCTAGACACCCATGAGTTAGCGCTTACAAATTGCCACTGGCGAAAAAAGGGAGAGTGTGAAAGTGAACAAATTTTTCAAGAAAACTACACATGTTTTACTCGTAGCAGGGCTCACAATCGGACTTACAGCACCATTCACCGGGACAACAGCACAAGCAGCAGCAGATACAGTTCCTATCCAGATTTTGGGAATAAACGATTTCCACGGAGCGCTTGAAACAGCCTCTAAAGATGCATCGGGCTCACCAATTGGCGGAGCAGATTACTTAGCTACCAATTTGGATAATGCCACTAACTCATTTTTACAGGCAAATCCTGGAGCAACAACTGACAATGCTATCCGTGTTCAAGCAGGCGACATGGTCGGCGCAAGTCCAGCAGTATCAGGTTTACTTCAAGACGAGCCAACGATGAAAGTTCTCCAAAAAATGAATTTCGAAGTCGGCACATTAGGTAACCATGAGTTTGATGAAGGATTACCTGAATACAAACGAATTTTGGACGGAGTTTCTACAAACAAATTCGGACCAATCGTAGAAGCTTATCCACGCGTTAAAAGTGACATGAAAATCGTCGCAGCTAACGTGGTCAACAAAGGAACAAACACAGTCGCAGAAGGCTTTTTACCATATTATGTAAAAGAAATTGATGGTGTCAAAGTTGGCTTCATCGGTATCGTTACAACAGAAATTCCTAATTTAGTTCTTGCAAATCATATTAAAGACTACGATTTCCTTGATGAAGCAGAAACAATCGTTAAATACTCTGCTGAACTAAGAAATCAAGGCGTTAACGCAATCGTTGTTTTATCCCACGTTCCAGCACTTTCCACCGGAAACCCAAACACTGGAACAAAACAAGATGTAGCCGGGGAAGCTGCTAATATGATTACCAAAGCAAATGAATTAGACCCAAATAACTCGGTCGATTTAGTCCTTGCAGGGCACAATCACCAATACACAAACGGATTAGTTGGAAAAACTCGTATTGTTCAAAGTTACAACAATGGTAAAGCTTTTTCAGATGTAACTGGCGAACTTGATAAAACAACCGGCGATTTCGTTACACCACCTGACGCTAAAATTACATACAACACGAGAAGCGTCACACCAAATGCCGATATTACCACTGTAACCGAAGATGCGAAAAGCCGCATTGAAGGTGTTATCAACGAAACTATCGGACTAGCAAATAAAGACGTTATTTCTCGTGATACAAATCCAGATAACAAAGCAATTGATGATAAAGAATCCGAGCTCGGTAACATGATTACGGATGCACAACGTTACATGGCAAATAAAGCCGGCGCCGATGTCGATTTTGCTATGACTAACAATGGCGGAATCCGTTCTGATCTTACTACTCGTCTTGCAAATGGCCAAAACGAAATCACATGGGGTGCGGCTCAAGCTGTTCAACCATTTGGTAACATTTTGCAAGTAGTGGAAATGACTGGCGCTGATATTTTGGAAGCTCTAAACCAACAATATTTAAGCAACCAAACTTATTTCCTACAAATTTCTGGATTAAAATATACTTTCACTGATACAGATGATTTAGATCACGCGTATAAAGTGGCAAGTGTTACAACAGAAGATGGAACTCCTTTAAAAGCTGACCAAAAATACAAAGTCGTAATCAATGACTTCCTATTTGGCGGTGGCGATGGATTCTCAGCCTTTAAAAAAGCAAACCTAGTAACTGCAATCGACCCAGACACTGAAACATTCATCAACTACATCAAAGACCAAAAAGCTGCTGGAAAAGTCATTACAGCTCAAAAAGAAGGTCGTAAAGTCTACAAATCCCAAGCTGAAATCGACAAAGAAACCGAAGACGCAGCTATCAAAGCAATCAAAGATGCAACAAAAATCAATAAATTAGCTGAAAAAGATAAAAATCTAACTGGAACTACTTTGCCTGGCGCAACTGTCTCCGTTCAAAAAGCAACTGCTAATGCAAAAATGGCACTCGCTGCCGGACCTAACGCAACAGCTGACGCAAACGGTAAGTTTTCCGTAGATGTTACTTCTTTAAACCTCAAAAAGGGTGACCAAGTAACAACAACAATCACTGACACAAACGGCTACAGCACCACTTTCCAAGCAACTGTTCAAGAAGCAGCTTCAACTACCCCTCCAGATAATGGAAACGGTAATGGTGGAACGGACAATGGCAACGGAAATAACGGCGAAACAGATGGAAATAGTGGCACAGATAACGGTAATGGCTCCGGAAATACTGGCGGAACTACAACTACCGAAGACCCAACAACCTCTACACCAAATACATCTAACACAGGGACACCTTCCAACACTTCCCTACCAACCACTGGTGATACAGCAGGACTTGCAACTGTGTTTGGAGCTATTTTAACAGCTACCGCGCTTTATACTTTGCGTAAAAGAAGTTAATAAAGAAAAAACCCACTAATAGCTCCTTTATTAGTGGGTTTCCTTTATATTAACGTAAATTGTAACCTTCTACAGATAGAATAATCGAATTAGCATAAGGATCAACTAGAGCATCCCAGCCTGTAGGTTTCATTCTCCGTGCTCTTGCATTAGCGACACGCATTTTAGAAGTTGTAAATTCAACAATAAAGTAATAGATAGTAGCAAACCCATCTCCTTGTAAGACAATATTAGAAAGATCAACTCGCGGATAATCTTCTAATTTTTTCACATGAAAACTCTCTTGACGTCGAACACCGTCACCGTGCATCCATGACACTACAATATACTCAAAATTAGCTATATCTCTTGGTAAATATACTGTACTAGTATCATTTCCTTTTAACTGGCCTTCAAATAGAGTTGCTGATGCAGGTCTTTTTCGACTAAACTTATTTGTAAAATCATCACTATTATTTAAATTTGTTATTGTATATAATTTATTACGTCTTCGAACCGTCTTCCCATCACCACTATTTCCACCAGTAAAGACTGTTTGTACTAAAACCGGTTCCCCCGTTTTGCTTACAAAAAAGTCCATACCTTCTGGCTCGCGGTATTTGTTAAAGGGCTCACCCAGCTCATCATCACTACCCCACGAAATCCATTGCTTGTCATACAAACTACCGTCAATGAGGGAATGCGTGTACAAGTAACATTTACTTACAGGATCAAGCGCTGTACCTCCTGGACCAATCGCAATATAAACTTTATCACCAAAACCAGCAAATCCTTGTAAATAGCCATAGGTTTTATTTCCTACGTCAAACTTAATCGAGCTATCTGTAGCACCTTGCTCAAATTCCGCAAGTGAAAATTTCATCACTGTAGCTGTATTATCTGCTAATAAGGTAAAAACAAATACATCATCATTTGAAATACTAATATTTAATGATTTTTTTTGTTTAAAATCTCCTAATTTCTTAGCTTTAGAAGAGTTTTCAGTGATGGTTGTGTCCTTCTCAAATTCAAATTTATATACAACTTTATCTCCACTAGAAGTATGAATCGGTGCATAAATATAGTCTTTTCCATTGATAGTTTTTACACCATATGCAGAATTATGAGTACCTCCGACTAGTAACATTTTCCCCATAACTTCACCATTATTATCAATTTGATAAATAGTAGCATCATTTGGCTCTACCCGTGCTGTTTGAGAAACTCCGTACACATAAGAATCACTAATCATAATAAACTGAAACGGCTCCCAGCAATTTACAAGTGTTGCCAAATTGTCCTGCGCTTTTTTAATATCAAATTCTTTTACTAATTCATTCATTTAATATTCCTCCTACAATTTTATTTCTTTATTTGAAAATCCACTTCACTCCTGCAACAATTCCCACACAATAATCCTTTTGATATTCCTTTGATTTCAAAATTTTTATGTGCTATCACAGAAATCTACATCAATCCATATTTTTGTCATGATCATCCTCCTTGTTTCCCGATTTCGCATCAAAAATCAAAATTAAATTTTTCAATACTTCCGGGACCTTCATTCCCATTCGAACGAAATTTTCCAATATAGAAATCAGCTCATTCGCCAAATAGAAAAAGATAACCGCATCCCGCGTCGTATTATGCGTTCCCAGAATCAAATCTATTTGATGCGCAATAGCCACTAAAATCAAGATAGCGATTTTTTTCGCGATTCCTTTGAAACCCATTTTGCTGCTAAGTTCACCAAGATACCCTGAAGCGAGTAGCCCGGAAATATAGTCAGCTACAATAAAGCACACCAGCACTTTTACCAATAAATCCACTTCCCCAAACAAGTATCCAAACACCGCGCCAAAACCTAAAATCCCAATTTTTAGTATGACTTCCATGGAAAACCTCCTTTTTAATTACATAACTGTTAATAGGCGTAATGCCCAAGCCCCATAATTCGAGTTATCAAAATGTCCCGAAACACCTGTTGTTGATACATACAAGTACTTTCTATCACCATATGTTGTTGAAGGCATCTGAATCAAAATACCTCTCCCTGCAATCTCTGCTAACTGAGCTTTTGATAGGAATACAGAATGATAATAATAGTCTTGTGGTGTATTATTTACAGGATCATATCGACTAAATAGTAATGTAATTCCAAATTTCAATTTAGAGGCGTCCCATTTAAATGATTGTCCAGCCCCCATTAGATTAGCCCCTTTGAAAATAACAGTTCCTTCACCAATAGTATCCACATAATTTTTGGCACTATTCAAAGCTGTATTCGCCTTTTGTTCCGCACCTGAAATAGTTTCTTTATCATTCCATGTCGCCTTTTCTTCATCTGTAACACTCACAAGCCCTTTAACAGCCTCGGCGTGTGTTTCTGGATAGAATTGCTCTAACGTTCCATGTTCGTTTTTCTCTGACATTTTTACAATTTTAGTCATTCTATAACCTCCTTAATAGTTTCCAGTGCGATTATTGGCATCGCATCTATTTTTTCTTTATCTTCTTTTGATAAAAAGCCACTTTCACTAGTTGATGCTTCTGGATGAGTATGGTTTATTTCCGCCGCCTCTACATCAACTGCAAATAAGTCGACAATTCCTGTTTTACCGTTTACACTTGTTACGCCTGCTTCCGGAGATACTAATTGATCTATTTTTTGTTTATCAAAAGAACTCATAAATCCATCTGTTGTGTATGTTGCGACTTCATGTTCATGGATTTTCTTAGCAGCATGTAGGTCTTCTGCTTCTAGTAATACTCTGCCAGCCTTTCCATTGACGCTAACGACACCGGTTGGAATCTGACCAGAAACATATTCTGTCAGTCCAACAATTCCCGCTACATGTGTCTCTGGATAAAATTGTTCTTTAGAATTATCGTCTTTTGTTTGTAGCATTCGTTTAATTTCAGTCATTCTTCACTCCTCCTTTACGCACCAGCTGACTCCATTTGGTAACGTTCATTCGTCCCTAACTTTGCAAAAACTAAACTTGTTAAACTTTCTGAAAAGCTCGTTTCACTAGTCTTTTCAAGAACAATATCTGCATTCTCATTGAAGCTTGATATATTTAAAAAACAAACTGTTTGGGCTTCAGTAATTGATTTGCTGGTCAATAAACCAATATCTTGTTTATCCATGCTTATAACATTATCCACATCAAAATGTGCCGTGCTTTTCTTGCTAAAAATTTGCTGTTCTAGATTTAGACGTTCTCTTAAAACCGGATACCTAGTGCCAAATGCATCAGATCTGGCATCAACAACTTCACTTAGCTGTTCTGTTCCGCTAATCAGCTCGTTAACTCTTGCATTCACTGCTTTATCAACTGTTTCAATTTTGGCATTTAAGGTAGCATCTGCTTTGTTCACGTAGGTATAAATCTTATCTATTCCCGAAGAAATAAAGTTAGACCAATCCATTAATTTTTGCCAATTGTCATTGGTTTTATTTCTAAATTCTCGACCTTGAAGAAGCATTTCCCATTTCCACAAATCCAACTTCATACGCAACCTCCTCTCTATTCCAATTTCGTCGTCTTTAGCTCACCTGTATTTGTCACTATTATTTTGAAATTAGAACCATTTTCCGAAACTAAAATTGAATCTTGTTTTTTATTCCAATTTGAAATATCGCTTGCAGTCACATTATTTTTTTCTGCATTCGCTTCAATTCCATTTAATTTGACTTTATCATTTGGAGTCATTAATCCAGAAGCGTTTGTTGAAACTTCATTAAGACCTTCGACAGCAGTTACATGTGTTTTCGGATAGAAAACTGTTTCATCCACATTTTTCAAAACTCTAATTTCAGTCGCCATCTACAACACCTACTACTTCCGTTAAAATCCGCGAATCATATGCATTCATTGCGATGCTTGAAAACGAATTAATCTTATTTGTATCTACGCTAGCCTTTTTCACTTGATTTGCAATTTGAGTCTGAATTCGGACCATATCACGTCGCGAATTGCTAAAACCAATTTCTTGAAATTTCTTACTCCACGGATGAGCTGATTTAATTCTCGTAACCTTCACTTCCGTTTCAAATCCCATTGATTCATGAATAAAGTACCAAATATCTCGTTCTGTAACTGCTTCTTCTCCTCTATAAGTAATTGTTAAAGAGGTTTCCGGAACATCCAGAATCTGTTTTTTGGCAAAATCCAATAAATCGTTATTATTCGTAATTTTATCGTCGGTTTTTGAATTGGCCATTCTTTTTCCATAAATAGAAACGTTAGGCGAAGTATAGGTAACAACCGCCATATATTTATTATCTCCCGTTAGCTTGTCGGCATTTTCTTTTTGTTTGCCATAGCATTTAATCTCTGTTTTTAAATTATCAGTATTTGTATCCACTGAAACATCTTCTGTATTGTATAAATAGCGTAATTGCTTCTCTGTTTTCAAGTACCAACTCGTTTCATCATAAAAATAAAGTTTTTTATTATCAGCAAATAGTATTGCCCCAAATTCTTCCAAACATAAATTCACTAATTCTAATCCATTTTTATTTCCTAAATCCTCTAACTCGACTAATGGAAAACTACCTTGTATTTCATGAGAAAATCCTAGCTCATTGTCTTTTAGCACAAATTCCATTACCGTCTGAATCGAATATTTTTTTCGTCCCGTTTTCACGTTATACTGAACATGATCTTGCACTGTATAACTTATATGCTGGGCAGTTATTTGTTTAGAAATCGTTTTTCCAACGGCTTTAGGAGTACATTTTTTTATGACAAATTGTTGACCTTGATAAGTTAGAATTGCCTCATTTCCAACCAGATTGAATACATCAGCATTCTGTTTTGTTTTATTAACTGTAAATGAAATGGAACGACTCGTGTTTTTTTCATAATCATAAGAAAAAGAGCCATAATCAATATCTGTTAAAATCTCTTCTACTTCTTTATCCATACTTTGAATAATCAAATAATCCATACTTATCACCTACCGATAAATGAACGGAAAATTAAAAGCAATAGTTATATCCGTTACACCTTTAATTTCAAATTCATTCCATCCTTTTTCAAGGGTAATAATGCCGTGATTTGTGTCTTTTCCAACGCGACGATTATTTACAAGCGGATAGATATTATTTAACAGCAAAACATCCGTCTTTTTGAGTTCATTACGATATTGAAATGAATCACCGGTTGTTAAATTATTAATAGTCGGGATTCCATTTGCCGTCATAGCTATGTCTAGCTCATGTCGCATCAACGGATTAACCCGATCACTTCCTGCATTATAAACACGAAATGTATTCTCTTTAAAAACATAAAACAAATCATCTCGGTTAGATAAATTCATGCCCATTTGCCATAAATCCACTTCAAAAGTCATTGGGTCTAGGCTTGTACCACGAGATTCTGCATAGCCCTTAAAAACATCAAACTCTAAATTGAGAAGCCCGACCCGATCTGATTCACGACTAAAATCAAATGGTTTTGGATGCACTTCATACCGAATTCCCGGCATTTGATCACTCCAAATATAATAACTATCTCGCTGAAATAAGAACTCATAAATTTCTCTAACTGCTAAATGGTAATCCGGTATATCAAGTGCCTGTAAATTGCATTTTGCTGAAAAAATAAAGGGTTTAAATTGGATAGTACCTGGAATAACTCCGTCCGTTCCAGAAATCTCAGCAGTTTCCATACTTAATTGCGGACTTTGCCTCGCTACTTCTTGAACGGAAAGTCCAGGAAATGTTTCACTAAGCGAATGAATTTTTCCATTTAGTTCTAAAAATAAGTCACTCATGAATAAGCCGCACCTCCCATTGTATAATTGTATTGATCAAACAAGTTTGCCTGGTTACGACTAACTACTTCAGATACAACTTTATCGTCCATTTTAATAACTGGATTTTTTTGTAGTAAGCGTTCTAGAAGGTTTTCTACTCTAGCTAAATCAGTGCCTTGGTTTGTAAAGAGCATTGATTTATTACCACGCGCACTTTCTCTTGCGTATTTCATCGTTGCATCGTGCGGAATTACTTGAGAACCAGATGGTAAAACAACCATTTCACCACGCCCGCCTTCATTCATTCGAGCAAAGCCACCCTGGAAGTTTGTCGTTCCGGAGATTAATTGTGGTATTTTACCAATTTCAACGCCTGGAATCTTATTAATTAAACCAATCGCTGAATTAATCCCTCGAATTACCACATTTACAAAACCTTTGACATTATCTACTACAGTTTGAATTGCGCTTGAAACACCATCGAAAATATTTCCTACAAAATCAGTTAAACCACCCCAAGCACTTTTAATTCCCTCAAAGACACCTGTGATAATGCGCTTCACTCCGTTAAACACTGATGAAACTGTAGTAGAAATACCTGTAATGACTGATTTAATTCCATTAATAATTCCAGAAATCGTCGACATAATGGCATTCCAAATTTTGGATGCAACAGTAAATACCATTTGGAAAGCAGCTCCAATAATTGTTACGATAATCGTAAAGATATTTGTAATAAAGCCAATAATTGGTTGCACAATCCCGATAACCGCCGTAATAACACTCGCAATAAAGCTAATAATTTTCCCAATAACGCTTGCAATTGTCGTTGCAATAATAACTACATAGCTAATAATCGTCGTGATAATCGAAACAATAACGCCAATAATCGTCATTACAATCGGCATAATTTTACTTATATAAGAAATAATCGTTACAACAATTTGTACAACCACTGTCGCGATTTGCATAATTATCGGAATTAGAAATTGAATAACGCTCATAATACCTTGAATTACTGTCATAATGCTTGGTAACAGCGCTGAAACAAGCGACATAACAACTTGAACAATCTGCATAATAACTGGCATAAGCATTGAAATCAGCATATTAATAAAAGGCATTAATTGAGCTAACAACTGGGCAAAAAAGCTAATAAACTGCATAACCATAGGCATTAATGCTGCACCAATTTGCATGACTGCTGTGACAATTTGCATAATAATCGGCATTAGACTAGCTACAAGTTGACCGAACAACTGCGCAACCTGAGTTACGACTGACATCACGGTATTTCGGAACGATTCATTTGTCGTCATCAAGTACGTAAAAGCAGCAACTAGCGCTACAATCCCGATAATTACTAACCCCATTGGAGAAGTCAGTTTACTCATAATCCCTCCAACGCCACCAATAGAAGACATTAACCCACCTAAATGAGTCTTCAATTCCATAAAGCCACTAGCTAGATTTGTAATTCCTTGAACCCCACCAGATACTCCACTAAGCATAGTACTCATGCCACCAATTCCTGTCGCTAAACTTGAAAATAATGTACCATTTTGGACACTTGATCCTAAATTTTTAAACGCATCCGTGATTCCACTAACTGAGCCAATTGCTGTACCAAATCCTGATGTAATCGCTTCACTACTAGAACCAAGTTGTCCAAACGCTGAACTAATAGTCCCGAGGCCCGACTGTAAACCGCTTAAAGACTCAGAAATTTTTGATCCAGGATCGGCATTTCCAACATCTTCAATGGTCATTTTAAGCTCTGAAAATCGTTGTTCAACCATAGTTGCCATTTCATCTAATCTACCAACTTGCGCTGTTAGGACGCTCTCATTCAGTTCAAATGTAATACTTTTAGACTCCGCCATTCACTTTCCCCCTTTCTTCTTTATTTTTAGGTCTTCGCAACCCGTTTGCACCATAAATCCGGTCAATCCACGCTTTACCTTCCTTCGCTTCATTCTCGGAAATTGCTTGAAGTGCATTTACTGTATAATTAACATCGGCTTTCTTCTGACGTTTTTTATGCAAGTCGATAAAACGTGAATTTCGTTTTCGATTGAGATTTTGTTCCGCATTTAAAACTGCATTTCGAAGCATAGTAGATTCAAAAATCACCTTGTTTTCCCATTCTTTCATGATGAAATTTTTCTCCACTTCAGTAAGTTCTTCAAAATCATGCTTGGACATCTGAAAATTAACTACAAAAAAAGCGAATTGTTTTTCCAAATCAAAATCATGGGTCATTTCACTATCCACTTCTTCGTCCTCAGCACCAAAATACTCAAATTCAATCTGTTTTAACGGAACAAAAAACCCATATCCTCTTGCAATTTCTCAATAACAGCTACATTAAGCGAAATTAAGCCTTGTTCTTCTACTAATTTGTCGAAAATCTCCAAAGCTTCTTTTTGTTTTACAGGTACTAAGCCTTTTTCTTCCACAAGTCCTGAAACAAATAGCGTTTCAATCACTTGATAGCTCAAAATCCCTTTATTCGCAGTCAAAGCTGCAACTAAACTAATCCCTGATGTTAATTCCACCGTTTTAACTTTTTGTTTATTAAATCGTAAAATATAAGTTGTATCATTCACTTCAAACATTTATTTTCCTCCTAAGGGAAAGCCACTTATTTCAGTGGCTTTCTATTTTATTCTGCTGGTGCTACAGGTGTTTCGCCGGGCATTTGATCTCCGCCCTCAGTAATAGTCAAATCAACAAGCGCTCCCATTCCGTCTAGTTTTACAGAGTAAGTCATCGCTTCATCAAAAGGCGCTTCAAAACTATAGTCAGCTACGATTGCCAAACCACCGAAAAGACCTTTTTTAGATGCTTGATTAATGATTTTCACACAAACCGGGCTATCACTTTCGAAATATTTCGCCAATTCTTTGTGAGACTCTGCATCAGCAACATATAACCCGTCATTTTCAATTGACCATTCTTTCATACCGCCAATTTTGGATTTCCATCCGCCAACTGTATCTTTAGATGTAATTTCAATGCTATCTTTAGAACGGTTTACAGTTAGACCTTGTTGGCCCGCAACCGCCAATAGTTTATCCCCCGCTGCGTTAAAAACTGCTAAAATAACATCTTTCCCCGCGACCGCTTTAGCAGCTCCCGGTGTATAATCACAATATAAATTTTCTTCAAATGCCATTAATATTTCCCCCTAAATTTTTACTTTTAATTCACGACAAATACTTACTTCAAAACTGGTTTTTGCGTGAATTAACGTATTTTCTTTGACTAAATTTTGTTTTCCGAAATGACGAACTGCAATTAATTTGTATCCTTCAGGCAAAGTGAAGCCTGTTTGGATAAGCGTATCAATTTTTTCGACTCCTGCTAAGTCCTGCTCGTTTGTATAATGATGGATTGCAAAACGGTATTTTTCTTTCCAGGCAGTTTGGCTTTCTTCTTCCTCTTGATCAATCATCTCCATCATAGTTGTAGGCAATTCCACTTGGTCACGCATTACGATAGAAACATCTAGTCCACCTTTTTCCTGGAGCATTGTTCTCACTGCTTCCAAAACTCTCATGAAGCTCAAACTCTTCACCAAGCGTTCACTCCTTTAAAAAGAAAAGTAAAGTTCGGTCGAGACCACATTTGATAATTTATTCCTCCGAACTTTACTTTCCAAAATAGAATATTTGTTTATCTCAACGGATGAAAAATCCAATCATAAAAACAAATTTCTTGTAAAACATCATTTATTATCAGAAAATCGGTGCACCTTCATTCTGATGCAGCTTTTATTGTCATCCGCTTACTGGACAATTTGCTTACTTTTATATTAACGGGAAAAAGACGTTTCAAAATATCACGAAAGTATCATCATTTCCTTACTAAAATTCCCATTATCGTCGCAAGTTCTATTACTGCTCGTTTTTTTATCCGTTTAAACTGGGCAATTTCATATGGTAAATCCATCATTATCGCCACATCCTGTTTTCGTTCCACATAACACTCCATCAAAATAGTGCGATATAGCTCATCCATCTGGTTTAACATTTCTGTATATTTCTCCACCAACCATCGTGCTTCGAAGATGATTTCTTTATTATATCTAGCAGAAAAACCTACTCGCTCAAACTGCGGCTCTTCCAAAAAACCATCTCTAAGCACGTGTGGCTTTTTTGATAACCCGGTAATCATCCGAAACCGCTCAAAATCTACAAAAAATCGTTTTACTTCATGGACAGTTTTTATATAATTAATATCCTTATTTTCTGGTAAAACTAAAACTTGCATTTTATCACTCCTTAATTATGGGCTTCATTAATTACAAAAGCTTCGTACTGACATTCAATAACAGCATCAGGCAAAGCGCCTATTTCATCTTTTGATTTGCCTAGATGAAAAGCTAATACATCAATCATTTCTTGCTGAACCGATTGCGACTTTTTTCTATTTAAACCTTTTTTTCGCTTCCATTCTGCAAGTGACGATCTCGATATCCCGATTAACTTACTAATTTGTAAATCTGTTTTGGTCCTTTTGTATTCTCGATACTCACTAGGTGTTAAAATAAGTAGTTTTTGTTCCGCCGTTAAAAGCCCTTTTTCTCTATCCCCTAGTGCTTCAAAAAACTCCAACTCTTCTATCAAACGCTTTCGAATAAATCGATTTTCTTCTTGTTCCAGTTGAAAAATCAGTTGGATTTGCTTTTCTTTTAAAAGTTTTCTATCCATCCATTTCCACTTCCATCTCATAAATTAATATAGTAGCTTTGTCACCAATTCGGTGCCATCGGTACAAAATCAGCCGCATTTATTTTCTAGCTCTACACATATTATAGCACCAATTTGGTTACAGGTAAACTTTATCCGACAAATATGTTCGAAAAAGTTCCATTTTGGTGCTAAAAATGCTATACTGAAGCCATAAACCTGTGGAGGACAATTATTATGGAGTTAAATAAATTTGTAGGAAATAAAATAAAACAATATCGTGAGGAGCGAGGCCTAAATCAAGAAGCATTAGCAGAAAAGCTTCATACGACGCGCCAAACTATTAGTCGTTATGAAAATGGCGATCGTAAAGCCAATCAAGATGTTTTATTTGAACTTGCAAAAATCTTCAATAAACGATTAGATGACTTTTTTCCTGAAAGAAATTTACCACCTGTTGACGAGCGCTCGATGACGATTGCGGCCCATATTGATGACGATGTTACAGAGGAAGAAATGCGAGATATTTTAGCTTATATAGAGATGAAGAAAAAACTCCATCGCGGGATGTGATTTTATTGTACGAAAAATTGGTATACAAATACCAAGATGAGGTAACCATAAGAGAAGAAAAAATGCCTTACAAATTACCAGGCTTATATTTGAATGGGATGATTTTTATAAGCAAAGACAAATCCTCCATTGAAAAAGGTTGCATTTTAGTGGAAGAATTAATGCATTATAAGTACACAGTAGGAAATATTACAAAACAAGAAAGCCTTTCAGATAAAAAACAAGAACTGTTTGCTCGTCGGAAAGGTTATGAAGAATTAATTCCTCTTGAAGATATTATCACTTGTTTTTATCTTGGTTTAAGAGAGTATTTTGAGGTTGCTGAATTTTTAGAAGTAACCGAGGAATTTTTACGACACACTGTTTCTCATTATGCGGAAAAATACGGGCCGATGTATGATTGCGGAGAATATCTAATCAATTTTGGCAACTCTATTGATGTTTATAAAAAATTTTAAAAAAAGACTCTTCTGCTAGAGTCTTTTTTAAATACAATTCCACAAAAATATAACGATTGAGTGTCGTTTTTTTGTCTAAATTGTGACGATATTTTTGATTCAGTATCTTTTTTACAAAAATAGAAGTACAGTTGTTACGTAGGAGATAAAAATTTCATTTGTATAGGAGTTTTAATGATGTTCCACACTACTGATTTTTCTGATATTTTTTCAAGCGATTTTTCTAGTAAGGTTTCTTTCAAAAAAGGAGATATTATTCATTTATTTAAAGATAGCCAAAAAAAGCCGCCTCAAATCGGTCTTATTTTGGAAGGCACTGCTGTTTTAGAGGGCCCCACCAAAGAAGGACGCTGGATGGTAAATGCACTTATTTCTGAAAAAGGAATCTTTGGAATGGAAAGTTTACTCGAAACGAAAAAGGCTCCAGAACCTATTGAATATCGTGTACGTGCAGTAGAAGATGGAAACACACTATTCATTGATCGAGAATTTTTTCTTAATTACTTATATGCAAACCCACAATTCTTCCATCTTGTTCTTGATGATGTAATTGTTAGATATTTATTCACTGCAAAAAATTATAAAAATATTAACCAACCACCAATAATCAAAGTGACTCGTATTTTTGTGGAAATTATTGAACTACTGAATCTTCATCAAACAGAAGGAACGATTACTTTACCTTCATATATCACGCAAACATTTTTAGCTGATTATTGCCGTTCTAGTCGAGCTAGAATTACTGAAGCATTAGAAGCGTTACGTAAAAACGGACTATTAATATCTAAAAAACCGGTTACTATTCACTCACATGAAAAACTTCTTGATCAAATAGATATTTTTCAAACAGGGAATGGTTTATTAACTAAGTAACCTTGAAAAATGGAGACACCATGGCTTTCTAAGATTGCCATGGTTTCTTTTGTTTCAATACCCTCGACCACAAAATCGAGATTATTTTTATACGCAAAATTTGCCCAAGCTTTAATGAATAACAGTAAATCCTCTAAATCAATTTTTTTAAAATGAATTAAAGAGAACTTAATTTCTATTATGTAAGGAAGATAACTAAGTACGCGCTCTAAACTGTTGAGTCCACAGCTAACATCATCTATTGCAACATGAAACCCTAATCCATGAATTATTTTAATTTTATTTAAAATAAAAGCATCCTTATCATTAGCATTTAAATGTCTCTTATGAGCAGGCACATCAAAAATATCTTCTGTCATTTCTATAGTAATGCGATGACTCTCACTTTTTAGTTTATCTAATAAATGTAGTGTTTCCATATAAAAAAGTTGTTGTGGTGCTATATTTATTGCAAACCGATCACTTGGATATTTTTTTAGGACTTCCAAAAAAGCGGCACAAAACCATTCACAAAAGGTAAGGTATAATTCTTCGTCCGCAAGTACACCTTCTAACTCTGACAAAGGAAATCTAGGAACCTCACTATCGTCGCGTAAAAGTATTTCGTATTCTACAATATTACCTTGAAGAATATCTAGCTTTGGTTGAATAAAAAGTTGAAATTTCATTGCGTCCTATCACCTTCCCTTTTCTCTTTTCTATTCTAATACATTTTTAGTACTAATCGCAAAATTTAATCCAAAAAAACAGGCATTTCGAAAATACCTGCTAATTTTTCTTCTATCATTCAGTATTTTTAAAATCAACTCGATTTGCGCCAATTTTCCGACGGCGGGAACCCATAATATTTTTTGAAAAGTTTACTAAAATAATAGGCATCATTATAGCCGACCATATTAGCGGCTTGCTTCACTGTAATGTCTTTATTTTTCAGCAGCTCTTCAGCACGCGTAAGACGAATTTTGATTAGGTAATTAATTGGCGACTCGCCGGTTTCTTCTTTAAAAACTTTGGAAATATAGGCTGGGCTAATGTACATCGTTTGCGAGAGCGTCGAAAGCGAGACATCTTCTGTGTGATGTTTTTCCATGTAATGAATAATTTCATTAACAAGAATTTGTTTTTGCTGCTCATCTGTGGATAATTTAACGCCATTATTTTCAAGTTGCTCTGGCGTAGCTTCGCGCAATACATGAATAATTAATTGCATAACAAAAGCCTTCAAAATCAAGTCATATCCGGGTTTTTCAGCGTCTTTTTCTTCTATAATTTGCTTAGAAATAGATAAAATGGCAGATTCATTTTCTTTTTTTCGTAAAAAGGCTTTTTTAAACGGGAAAGTGTTTCGAGAATATCCTTCTAGTGCAAAGTTTCGAAAACCAATGTGAAGCTGGGCATTTGTCATACCTGGTTCGGTTATATCGTAGTGGTTTACACCTGGGTTAAAAATCAGCATATCACCTTTTTCTAACGTGACTCGCTCCCCTTCAATATCATAAATAACTTCTCCTTCATAAATAATCGAGATTTCTAAAAAATCATGATGATGATTTTCACCCACTCGAACTTCATTGGTATAACAATTAGCAATATACAAAATTTGCGGATTAAATGTGGTCGTATTTATTTTCAGCATCACTTCACCTCCTAACTATAACGCTTACATTCATCTTTTAATTATATAACATTGTCCATGCTTACAGCGAATATAAACCATTCTTTTTCGAAATTAGGAGTGTAAACTAAATGGATATATGAATATTAAAGGATGTGAAAAAATGGAGAGTATGAAATGGATTTGGTTGTATGTCCGAAAATATCGGTTACTTATGATTGGTGTATTTATTCTAATTTTTATCGCTTCTGGTATTAGTATTATTTATCCTTTACTAGGCGGAAAAGTGATTGATGATGTTGTCTATCAAAATAAAACTAATTTGCTTATACCACTACTTTTAATCATGATAGTCTCGACCATTATTCGAACTATTTGTCGTTATTCTTATCAGATTATGTGCGAGCGAATTGGCCAAAATTCCCTTTTTCAGATTCGGGAAGATTTATATAAAAAGTTGCAATCACTCGATTTTGATTTTTTCAATAATACGCGCGTTGGGGATATTATGGCGCGGATGACTGGTGATACGGATGCGATTCGTCATTTTGTTTCATGGGTATCTTACAACATTTTGGAAAATGTGTTTTTATTTAGTTTTGCGATTATTATTATGGCTACGATTGACTGGAAACTAACGCTTGCACTCGTTATTTTAACGCCACTTATTGCCATTTTAACAATGAAAATGTCAAGTAAAGCGCAACCCGTTTTTTATGAAATTCGAGAAAGTTTTTCCAGGCTTAATTCGATGGTGGAAGAAAATATTAGCGGGAATCGCGTCGTAAAAGCCTTTGCGCGAGAAGATTTTGAAATGAAGAAATTCCATGAACACAATGAGGATTTCAAAAAACGTAATCTAGATTCTGCCGATGTTTCCAGAACCTATTTGCCAGTGCTTGATTCGCTCGCGGGCATGCTCGTTGTCATCACGCTTATTTTCGGTGGCTATTTAGTAATTAAAGGCCAAATGACGCTAGGAGATTTAGTTGCTTTCAATGGATTCCTTTGGATGCTAAACGGACCAATGCGGATGAGTGGCTGGCTAATTAATGACGTTCAACGCTTTATCGCTTCTTCGTTTAAAATTCAAGATATGATGGCGACGGATGCTAAAATTCCTATCCATGCCGAAAAGCCTGCTCCAACACTCCAAGGTCATGTTGAATTTAAAAATGTAGGTTTTCATTTTGAAGATGACCCAAACACCGACGTGCTCAAAAATATTTCGCTAAAAGCTTCCCCTGGCCAAACAATTGCTATTCTGGGCGAAACTGGTGCCGGGAAATCAACGCTTGTCAACTTGATTTGCCGATTTTACGATCCGACTGCCGGTGAAATTTTAATTGATGGTGTTGACGCGCGAAAATGGCATGTGCGTGAACTTCGAAATCACATTGCTACAGTGATGCAAGATATTTTCCTGTTTTCCGATACGATTGAAGGAAATATTGCATTTGGCGCTCCGGATGCAACGATGGAAGATGTCCGGAAAATGGCGCGAATTGCTGATGCCGACCACTTCATTGAAACAATGCCCGAAAGTTATGACACGATTGTCGGCGAACGCGGGGTTGGTCTTTCTGGCGGGCAAAAACAGCGGATATCATTAGCTCGTGCTCTTTTAAAAAATCCATCCATTTTGATTTTGGATGATACTACTTCTGCTGTCGATATGGAAACCGAAGTGAAAATCCAAGGTGAACTTAAAAAAATCACAGAAAATACGACAACCTTTATTATCGCGCACCGAATTTCTTCTGTAAAAGAAGCGGATGAAATTTTAATTTTAAACCATGGTGAAATCATCGAACGCGGTACACACACCAGTTTGCTAGCAGACAAAGGTTACTATTTTGATATTTACAATAAACAACTTGGGACGGAGGCGAATGTGAATGGCTAGAAATAAATTTGATGTTGATGAAGAACTAGAAACAGCCTTCAGCGCCACACATTTAAAACGTATTCTCGTTTACGTAAAACCATATCAAAAATCTATCTATATCACGCTCTTTGTCATCTTATTAGCAAATGTAGCGACAATGATTGGCCCGTATTTAACCAAAATAGTCATAGATGATACGATTCCAAATAAAAACATGACACAACTATTCTGGATTGCGATTATTTTCATAGTTTCTGTCGTTGTAACCGGACTTTGTATGCGATACCGCATTAGGTCAATTACGCTGATTGGACAAGATATTTTAAAGGATATGAGAACGGCGATTTTCGGTCATTTACAAAAGTTACCTTTTTCTTATTTTGATAGCCGTCCGCATGGAAAAATCTTGATTCGGGTTGTTAATTACATCAATATGCTCAGTGATTTGTTGTCCAATGGGCTCATTAATCTGATTTCCGATATTTTAAGTGTAATTGTGACACTTGGTTTTATGCTGATGATTGATCCCGTTTTAACGCTGTATAGTTTAGCGCTAATTCCAGTTCTTTTCGTGATTGTCATGGTTATTAAAACGGCTCAGCGTAAAGCGTATCAGGTTCTTAGCAATAAACAATCTAACATGAACGCTTATATCCACGAGAGCATTGCTGGGATTAAAGTGACGCAAAGTTTTTCGCGGGAAGAAGAGAACTTTGAGATTTTCACCGAAGTTAGTAATGAATATCGTCGTTCTTGGATGAAAGCCGTGAAAATTCAGTTCTTGCTTTGGCCGGGTGTACAAAACATTGCTGTAATGACAACTTGCCTGATTTACTTCGTTGGGATCAAAGGCTACGGTGTGGACGTTTCTACCGGGACACTGATTGCTTTCATTGGTTACGTTGGGAATTTTTGGAATCCTGTTATTAATATCGGTAACTTCTACAATTCGCTTATTACTGCTACTACTTATTTAGAGCGGATTTTCGAAACAATGGATGTCGAGCCCGATATCAAGGATGTGCCAAATGCGAAAAAAATGCCACCAATCGTTGGAAATGTTGACTTTAAAGATGTTTATTTCCGTTACGAGGAAGGCGTGGACATTTTAAAAGGAATTAATTTTCATGTGGATGCAGGAGAATCAATTGCACTCGTTGGTCCGACTGGCGCTGGAAAAACGACTATAATTAATTTGCTCAGCCGTTTTTACAATATTAATTCTGGAGAGATTTTAGTGGATGGACAAAATGTTGAAGAAGTCACGCTTAGATCGCTTAGGTCACAAATGGGCGTCATGCTCCAAGATACCTTTATATTCTCAGGAACGATTATCGAAAATATTCGTTACGGGAAGCTAGATGCCACCGAAGAAGAAATTATCGCGGCTGCCAAAGTCGTTCGCGCTCATGATTTCATTTCTGGATTAAAAGATGGCTATTATACGGAGGTAAAAGAACGGGGAAGCACTCTTTCTGCGGGGCAGCGGCAACTGATTTCCTTTGCCAGAGCACTTCTAGCTGATCCAAAAATCCTCATTCTCGATGAAGCCACTTCAAGTATTGATACACAAACAGAAATCTTACTCCAAGAAGGACTTGAGCGACTACTGGAAGGCCGAACTTCCTTCATTATCGCGCACAGGCTTTCGACAATCAAAAACAGTTCGCGCATCTTCTACATTGATAATGGACGCATTCAAGAAGCTGGCAGTCACGAAGAACTGATGGCGCAACATGGTTATTACTATAATTTGTATCAATCTCAGTTTGATATGTTGCAAGCTTTATAGAAAATTATGATTTAGACACTGCATTTAATAAGAATCCAAAATTACTCTCATCGCTTAGAAAAGCAAGATTTAAAATAGATGATGAAAAAGAGAAGGTACTAATATGTCTTCTCTTTTTTTACCATGATTTACACCATTTCCGCAAATCTAACTCAATAGCATTAAGTTTTAGATTCGTAAAATATCTTTTTTTGAGTTTTGTATGTAAAACAAATGATATCTTCTTCTATATTGATCACTTATTCATATCATTTATTTTTGTTTTTATCAATAAGATTTCTATACTTAATGAATTGGCTCATAGCTTGTCCGTAACTGGTTTCGGTAAATTTGAATATCCGATTAAATTAAAAAATAAGATTATTATTTCACAACTGGAGTCATCACTCGCTTTAATAACCTCCCTATAATATCATCATACGCCACACAGTAAATAACAAAATTATTCCTTTTTTTGCGTGTGTATTAATGCTATACTAAAAGAGTAAGCAAGTTTATGGTGATGAATATTTTTGTTAGGATTTCCTTAAAAGGATAACCCATGACCGTTTATGAAACACTGTCTTTTGTAGTTGCTTTTGCAATCCTGGTGCTGCTATTGAACAGTCAAAATAACAAAAAAATAACCATTCATAAACTTTAGATGGTTTAGTGATTATTTTTATAATCTATTAAACTATCAGCCTTAAAAAAATTAGAATTTGAAAGGAGAGTTGTATTAGATATGGAATTTCCTTTTTATGACGAGCCAAATACAGCTACCATTACCTGTTGCCACATAATTGAGAATGGAGATCCTATTTTGTATGTATCACATGATGATGATGATGGAATGTGGCAATTCCTATGTGGAAAAACGCATGAAGAAGACGAAGCAAAGTTAGTATCCTTAAAATCAGTCTTTGACTTAGATAATTCTGTTGGTCTTTTAAAGGATATGCCCTACGGTTACTATGCCGAAAGAAAAACTCAAGATGATGAATGGATTGTTAGAAAACAGTAGCTATCAACCCGGTCAATTCCAGTTTAGGGCAGGTATTTACGAAAGAGTAACTATATAAAAATGTTTGGGGCTTTTACAATACCCCAGAGGGAAACAGCCTTAAATAGAAATTTGCTTGCCTAGTCTTTTCCCAATAAATTTAGAATAGGCATATTCTTTAAACTAAAACCCTCATTTTGGATGACTACTAAATGATTTATATCTTCCATTACTATCTTGTCCTAATTTTTTTATCTGATATTTATTTTAAAAAATTGTTACTTGACAGACACCCTATAATATAAAAAAAGAATTATGACTTTTTATAGAGAAAAATACAACTCAGCTGAGTTGTATTTTTCTCTATTCTTTGTTTGGCCCTACGCCAAAACCGAAAATCTTTTTCAAATAAAAACAGAGATTCTCCAAAAAGAATCTCTGTTTTTATCTATTAATTTATTAACAACCAAGGGCCCCACTGTTCAGCTCCTGGCTCATTTCCTTGAGTCCACCACTGTGCTTCATATGTTTTCCCTTTATAAGAAACCCTGTCTCCCTTATTGTACGTTTTGGCAGCGTCCCATGCTGGAGTTGCTGGTGGTGTTGCCGCGTCAAGCGTTGTCACTGTTAAGGCAGAGCTTGCTGCCGAGAAGTTCCCCGCCGCATCATATGCTTTTACTGTATAATTGTACGCTGTTTTTGCAGTTAAGCCACTATCTGTAAAAGTAGTTCCTGAAACAGAGCCAACTTCGGTTCCATTCCGGTACACTTTATATCCAGCCACCGCTTTATTATCTGTTGAAGCTGTCCACGTTAGAGTAGCAGTTGTGTCTGTTACATTAGAAGATGTGAGTGATTTTGGCACTGTTGGCGCTTCTGTATCACTTGGATCAGGTACAACAGTTCCCCCGCCAAAAATAGTTTGTTTCCCAAATTCGACACTCGATTTTACCATTCGTTGTGTTAAATCAATTTTAGAAATATTATTTACATCCACACTAGATGCACTCGATTTTAAGCGGAAAGTATAAGATGCGCCTTGTGGAATTTGCTGTGCATCATATACAGAAGCTAAATCAACTACTGTATTGCCACCTGAAGTAGTAACTGTCCCTGCTTTATAATCTCCAGCCGTTAGCGTTTCGCCCGCTTTTACTGGAATATAAAACTTGGGTAATTTTACTGTTTCAAAAGATAGCTCAGTTGATTTCAGGACCTCATTTATTTCATCCGCTTTTTCATTATTCGTAATTGTAATTTCGTACCCGACGCCATTTTCACTATAAGGTTTTACGGTTGCTACCACATTTATATTTGCATATGTGATCGCGTTTTGCGGGATGGCACTTGTACCGAACAATCCGGTTTTAATAGCCTTCGTAAGTTCATCGCGCTTGGTTGAAGTCGTTGTTTTATCTTGTGACTGCATCCAAGAAATCATCCCACCAAGATTATTATCTTTTACATACTGTGCCTTATAGCTAATCGAACGTGGATTGTCGTATGTGTAAAACTCCCCAGTTTCCTTACTATAAAGATACGGCGCTTTGGCAGTATCATCCCAATATTCTTTCAAAGTTGGTGTCTTGGCTTTTAGTGCATCAATACTTCTGTATGCCCAAACCCCGCCAGCCCGGCCCCCGTCGCCAGTTTTAATTGGGTTTTCGTTGTTTGCCCCATAAGTAAGCGAGCCATCCGCATCTTTATTCGTTTTTTCAGCAGCTTGGAAAAGTCCAGGTAATGCTGTATCCGTTCCTTCAGCTACTTTATTCCAGCCCCTAGTATAAAATGCTGCCCCAACAACAATTTTATTTGAAACTGCTCCCTTTTCTTTTAAGTATTTAACGGTTTGGTCGACAGAAAAACCACTATCGTAATTTGGATCTTTCGGATTACCGTAAAGTGCTGTATGATGCGCACTATTCGGTGTCCAAGCACCGTTTAAGTCATAAGTCATCACATTGGCAAAATCAACTACTTTAAATAAATTCGCTACATCTACTCCATTTTCTAACGAAGATTTTGCAGCTGGTAAAGCAACTGATAATTCGTATTTCTTATTGATATCAACGCCTTGTTTATCCAAAGCAGTTCTTAAATCTTGTAAAAGTGTAATAAAGTTTTGCTTATCCGCAGGTTTTGCATTTGGTGTACCTTCATCGTTTTTATTATCAACAAGGTCAGCATCCCGTACCGAAGCAGGATATTCCCAGTCCAAATCAACAAAATCCATATTAGTATATTTCACAAACTTCATCACATTTTTCACAAAGTTAGCTCGTTTTGTCGGATCCGCCGCCACTGTCGAAAAATCTCCCGACTTAGACCAGCCTCCAACCGAAACTCCTATTTTCAAATTTGGATTTTGAGCGCGTAGATCTTGAATCGCATTCAAAACACCAGCATTCGCTCCGCCCCACTGAACTCCCTCTTGTCCAACAGGTGCTCCAACAGCAGCATCTTTATCTGTGAAAACTAAATCCCCATTACTATTAAAATCCAGAAAAGCAAAATTTAAATGTGTTAATTGATCAGCTGGAATATCTTTCGGATAAAAATTCCCTTCTCCTCCCCAAATCGACCAATCACCGTAATACATAACATTTCGATACTGTGGTACATTTTCAGCCGCTTTCGCCCGTTTTGGCTGTGCACCAATTGATACAACCACTAATGATAAAACTAACAACACAACAGAAGTAATACTAAAAAGCTTTTTCATCTTCTTATTCATCTCTTCACCCCGACTTTTGATTTATAAACCTCATTTCGGCAGTTCTAAGTTTGTCTCTCTGTACCCCTTTTTGTGTGGTTGTCAGAATGTTACTTTTCTCTAATTTCCCTCCTTTAATTAAAGATTCATCCTGAGCAGTTATATAACATGCAATAATCATGCCAAAAGAAAGCGTTATCATTCAACGCTTTAGGGTTGTTTATTAAATACACAGATAGAATAAAAACTTACACAGATAAAAAATAGTACAAGCACATAGCTTATACTATCGAATAATTATTTTTTGATTTTCACAAATTCAAACCAATGCTTTCGTGAATAAAAAATGGATACCAAGAAAAGACCGAGTCCTATTAATGTAGAAGCAAAACTAGTCATAACTAAACCGTAAAAAAGAAACGGGAACATGGAATAATTTAATATTAGTGCTTTACGATTAATTCGCACAATTACGTCATTACTATTTTCCAAGATCTCTTCCTTACTCCCATATAACCAATCAGTCGCTCTAACCTTTGTTTTTTCCATCTTAGGCATAAAAAAATGGGACTGGTGGTTATCGAGTTTTACAATTTCTTCATTTTCAATTCTAATATTTACTGGAGTAATACCGCCGCCAATACCTGTTTTACGAGTTATTTTGATCGTCATAGTTGCTTCTCCTCCTTGGCTTTATGTTGCTTTTATTATACCAAGAAGAACAAAAAGGAACAAGGAAATATCGGCTATTCCTTGTTCCCCTCTTTATGCGAAAGTCGTTACATCCGTAATTGGTAAACGATAAGACTCGTAGCCGGAATTTTTAGCTTTTCCGATAGAAACGAGCATAACTGGGACGTAGCGTTCTGGATCCATGTTAAACGCTTCTGCCACTTCTTTACGCTCAAAACCACCAATTGGGTTTGTATCATAACCATGCGCACGTGCAACCAACATTAATTGCATCGCCACTAGACCACCATCAATTAATACAACCCTTTCTGCTTCTGAACGAGGAATCGTTTCAAAATACTGGCTTAATTTTGCCATTTGCTGTTCTTTTACTTCGGCTGGCATTAAACCACGATTCACAGCTTCTCCATAAATTTTTTCGCCATTTTCAAAGTTTTGTAAGTCACCGAAAATTAAGATCATCGCGGAAGAAGTTTCGTTTTGGCGTGTGTTAAAGCGCACTAACGAACTTAATTTTTCTTTACCAGTATCACTTTCTACAACTACAAAGCGCCACGGCTGCATATTTACAGATGATGGAGCCGTTACCGCATCCTCTAAAATAGCTTTCATTTCTTCTTGGCTAATTTTCACCGTTTCATCATATTCTCGAATCGAACGACGATTTTTCATTAAATCTTCAAAATCATTATTTAAATAAGTCATCTCTTTCTCCTCCTTAGCGCGCAAGTGGCGTTAACACCGAAACTTTAAGTGGTCTTGCAACAAAATTAGCAGCGGCACTCTGAAATTTTTTGAAATGCTCGCTTTCATTGTGTTGTTGAATAGCATCCATATCTGCCCATTTTTCCAGCATATAAAAAACTGTCTCATTCTCCGTAGATTGCACTAATTCATAGCCATGATTTCCTGTTTCTGCTTGTGATGCGACAATAACTTCCTTGGCTGCCTGCAAAAAAGCTTCTATTTGTTCTTTTTTTATCGTCATTTTTGCTTCAATATGCAACATTTGCCAACAACTTCTTTCGGATTTTATAGTTCGATTTTTTTCGAACTATCATAATATAACATATCAGCAAGTTACGCGCAATTAAAATGTAAGTTATGATATGATAATCATATGAAAAAGTTAAATGAGCTATCAAAATCAGATTTATTATTAATTTTTCAAGCCTTAAGTGACCCAATTCGACTTGATATTTTCTTATGTTTACTTAAAAACAAAGAGAAACGCTTCTCTGGAACTACTTACAATATTTCCAAATCCACCATGTCACATCACATCAAACTACTTAAAGAAGCGGGACTGATTAACTTAAGGAAAGAAGGGACAACACATATTTATTCGGTGAGGGAAGAAATTGTCAATCAAATAGGCGATTTCTTTATAAAAAAACAAACAACAACCGATGAGTAATATCGATTGTTGTTTGTTTTTTATACATGACTTAATTAATAGTTTGTCTTCTCTACTTAATTTCTGGTTTAAATGGCTTTCGACCGCTAACATGTATTTGTTGTCTTTCTCCATTATCATTAACAAACATAGCAGTCGCACTAGAATGTTCTAACGAATAAGCCTCATTAAAAAATTCTTCTGCCTTCTCCTGTTCTTCTAGTCGTTCATAACAACAGCCGAAAAGATATACTACATCAACGTAATCATCTTGATAGTGCCAGCTATTAATCTCGTTTAATGTTTCAATAGCTGTATCGTATTGTTCTAAATAAAACTGAAAGAGTCCTTTTTTATAACGATATTTTTCTTCTTCTTCAATTTCTAGGATTCTTTCACAATAATTAATAGCCGTATTATAATCTTTAGCACCTTCCGCCGCATTTACCAAATTGTGTAGAAAAATATTATATTGTTTAAAAGTTTGGGGAATGACACTTTCCATCGCTAACACTTCTTCGTATCTCTCTAATCCATTTAATGCAGCTACGTAATTAATTACAGCTAAATAATAAATATTAGAATCTTTATTTATCTGTTTGAACAACTCTAAGGCCTTCTCATATTTTTTTAAATGAACATAACACATTATACTATCATTAAGAACGTTTTCTGAGATTGCTACACTCGGCGGTACTTTTTCTAAACTAATCATTGCTTTAGAAAAATCACCTTGTTGAAAATAGCTTACTGCGATTTCATATTCTTTTTGCGCTTCGTATTCCGCTTCAAATTTTTTCGCAAGTAAATTGTTACCATTCCGATTATAAAGAAGCATCAGTGTGTATAAAGCTTTTTGCATCCATTTATCCTTGCTTAGTTGGACACGATACTTTGTTCCAGTAAAATTGGCAAATCGTAGTAGTAATTTTTCCGCTTTATCATAGTCTTCCAAATTATAATACGCTATACCACGCCATACATCCAAAAACTCATGGTCAGGCATTAATTGTTCTAGTATTTTACACAGTTCAATGACTAGTTCATTTTCATCAGAGCGATTCGCGGCTACAGCTGCATTCCAAAATAACAATACATTATCATCAATAACTTCTGGTTGTTTCAAACTGCGAAAAAGCCGTACTGATTGACTCGCATATCCTGTTTCGAGAAGTGCTTGCATTTGATTTGTTGCTGCAATATAGTACGTTGGATAGACTTCTTTAATCTTTGGGAAGATTTCTTTTGAAGCCTCATAATCATTCACATCGTTAAGTGCACACATGATATTAGCTAGTGTTTCATTATAATATTTAGATTTTTTGGGAACTTCATTAAATGCTTCTAAAGCTTTTCTCGGCCTATTGTTACTTAAATAATATAAGCCTTCTTCAAATTTCTTTCTTCCTTTAGAATTAAACATCCTAATTACCTCCGCCTAATTGAACTTAATATCCCCATCAATAATGTCTTTTATTATATCCTCTGTCATCATTGCATCTTCATCAAAATTGGATACTTTAGCTAAATTATCTGCGGAAATCGTCTGTGCTAACCCTAAACTTTTTATTAGTTTATCCGTTCCTAACTCTTCGTCATCCACATAACCATTTATACCAATAGCATTTGCATTAACTTTATTTATTTTTAATTGGCCCTCGCGAACTGCTGTTAAAACACAAGGCGTTTTTAACTCCCCGGTAATCCCCAAATTAATAACAGAATTACTAATAAAGAACCCTGTTGTTACTGTACAATCTCCGGTAATTATTATATTTTGTTCTTCATCATCATTTAATATATCTACACTTTTTGCTATAACGTTACCTTCTACATAAAAATGTGTATTAATATGAGCATCTTTTGATACAGTAAGATTCCCTAAAATAATAATCAGTCCAATTTCTTCTTCGGAAAGCTCTTCATCACCTGCAAAAATATCATCTGGATATGAAGAAAAGTCGCCTACAATATTAACATCTCCTTGATGAAACAACACTTTTCCAAGTTCTTCAATTTCCTCTTCATCTTTTGAATTTAAGAATTTAAGCGCTGGATGATTCGTGCCGAGTTTAGTGATACAAGCTTCCAAATCTAGTAACTTAGCCTGCTGCCCGAAATCTTGTAAATCAAACTTCACCCCGCTTAAAGGATTGTCGGCTAAACTTTCCATTTTGGTCAATTCTCGCTCATAAGCTTTTTGACGTTCCTTAAAGTAAGGATCAAAAAATACAGTATGATCATAACTCGCAGCATCTTCTTTTGCCCAAAACTGGTTTGCTTGTTGTAAATCAAAACTAGCATGACCAAATTTTTCTTTTGTTAATGCTTCACCATCAAGACCTAAAGAATAAGCAGCTTGATAATAAGCAAATACATCTTGGAAATAGCGACGATCTTGTACTAATCGTTGACCTGCTTCTGAAAAATTATTTATCTCTACTTCAGTTGGTTTCATATACTGACTGTATAATATTACCAAATTGTTATCATGTTTCATTCGCTCTGTCCAAGCGAGTGTTATTTCTCCCCACTGCTCGTTACTAACACCATAAGACTTAATAACTTCATCGCCATCTTCTCCAGACGCCATACGGAAGGATCCTTCTGCAAAAGCTTTCATATCAATCCCGTGAATACTTTCATAGTTATTGTCTTCAGTTACTGTACGATACGTTTTCACTCCTTGTAACTTCGCCGAATACTCTGTTGTAAAATATTCTCGTTCTGCATTAGTTAATTCTGGTAAAATCTCGTTCAGCAAACGTTGACCAAAATCTTGTTTTAGTGAAATTAAATCTTCCTCTGTTTCTATGTCACCTTCGTTTTCTGGGTCATTCAAGTACGCCTGTACGCGTCTTTCTAAAATATTTTCAAATACTTTTACTTGTTCACGGTTAAAATACGGAATTTCTGTCTTTTCGTCTCCTGTATTATTCCTCACTAATTGTCCAAGTTCCTCTATTTCTAATGCTTCTCCTGTTTTCTTTGGACTGATGAAAACCTTAACTGTATCTTCTTGTACATCTCTTACTTCTTTTTTTCCAAATAATTTTTTAAACATTTACTTTACTCCTTCTGTAATATTTTATAGTAAAAATGATTCATACTTCGCTAACATATATAATTTTAACACTTCATTTTTCACATTTTAAAAAAAGGATATAACTGCTATTTATTTGCTTTTAAGTATTTTATTTAGTTGAATTTAACAAAAAAAAAGCAAACAAAAAAGTCTGCTCATGTTAAGAGCAGGCTTTTAGAAGATATTATTTTCTAAGTATTTTCTCCATTTTCTTTCCTTTAGCAAGTTCATCGACCAATTTGTCTAAATAACGAATTTGTTGCATAAGTTTATCTTCAATTTCTTCCACTCGGTAGCCACATATAACACCAGTAATTAAAGAGGCATTAGGATTCATTTTTGGCGCTTGTTCAAAAAATGTCTCAAAGTCAATTTCTTGGTCAATGGCTTGTTTTAAAGAAACTTGATCGTATCCTGTTAGCCAAAAAATAATTTCGTCCACTTCTTCTTTTGTACGTCCTTTTTTCTCCACTTTTTGTATATAAAGAGGGTATACACTAGCGAATGACATTGTGTAGATTCTTGGTTTTTTCATTTTGTATCCTCCTCCAATTCACTTTTACTTTCATTACCTATTGTAACAAAATACAATTTTTGTTCAAAAAAAAAGCCTTAATAGACAAAAATTTGTCCACTAAAGCTTATAGTATTAATTATTTAGCTTGCTTGTTTTTCTTCTTGCTAAATATCGACCGAAACGAGCGCTTCATAACATCAAAGAAACTTAGCGAGCTCACCATATTGGCTGGGTCGACATAAACTCTTATTTTACGTAAAACTTCTTTAGGCTTTTTAGAAGCAAATGTGTATGTGCCGTTACGCTTTGTTTTAATGGCGTAGCGAGGAATCCACTTGCCTTTTAACATAACAGATACAATAACTTGATCTACTTCTTCCCAAGGAATTTGGACGAATTTACGCACATCGCGTGAGTTAAAAAATTCAAAACCTTTGTCGCCAATCATAATTTTACCGTAATCTGTAAGTCCAGTATACGCGGTGGCATCTATTGTTAAGTCTACCTTTGTATTAATCGATTGAACCAACTGTTTTCGCTCCATTTCTTTTCGCTTGTTTTGTTTATTATAACGCATTCGTTTACTCATGTCATACACTTAAAATCAAAAGAGGCCAGTGATTGCTTCGCCAGCCTCTTTTTGATCAGCTTATTTTTACAGAAGCCCGATTAAATGACCAACTATACCGACTACGAATAGACCTAGAATGATGATAATTGGGCTGATTTTTTTCTTAAGTAACCACATACATAAGAATGTAAGAGCTACTGCTGCAAGTCCTGGGATTAAATTATCCAAGTTGTTTTGCAAAGTTGTTACTTTAATTTCGGAAAGAGCTAAACCTGCTTGTTGCTGTTCTAAAGCCGTTTTAATACCTTGAGCGCCTTGTGGAAGATGACTCCAATCAATATACGCACCTTCATCAAGTTTAACTTTCGAGATAATTGGCGCAAACTGGATATTTACCCATCTCTGCACCAAGGCGGCGAGGACGAACATCCCGAGTATCGAAGCACCTTTTGTAATGTCTTGCAGCAAGCCACCAGAAAGGTCATCAGTAATTTTAGAACCAGCTTTATAGCCGAATTCTTGTGTATACCACATGAAGCCCCAACGAATTACGTTCCAAGCAACAAAGAATAAGATAGGTCCAAGAATGTTTCCACTCAAGGCAAGAGAAGCACCTAATGCTCCTAACATTGGACGAATTGTAAACCAGAATACTGGGTCACCAACACCAGCTAGAGGTCCCATCATACCAACTTTAACCCCTTGAATTGCTACATCATCAACTTCTGCACCATTTGCACGTTCTTCTTCAAGTGCAAGTGTTACCCCAAGAATTGGAGATGCAATATATGGATGTGTATTAAAGAATTCTAAATGACGTTTTAACGCAGATGAACGGTCTTCTTTTGTTTTATATAATTTTTTAATAGCGGGAATCATAGAGAATGCCCAGCCACCATTTTGCATACGTTCGTAGTTCCATGAACCTTGAATGAACGTAGAGCGCCATGCTACGCGTAGACGGTCTCTCTTTGATAATTCGATTTTTTCTGCCATTCTATTCTCCTCCTTTTTTTATTAATAGTCGTTTAATATATCGCCGAGTGGATCGCGTGAGTTTCCGCCTCCACCGCCATTTGAATTACCGCCACCCATTTTAGATAGGTTAAGGTAAATAAGAGCAAGTGCAACACCTAGAGCACCAATTGCGATAAGTGTTAATTGAGAAATTGCGGCAACTACGAAACCGATTACGAAGAACGGCCATACTTCTTTAGTAGCCATCATGTTAATAACAAGCGCATAACCAACGGCAACTACCATTCCTCCGCCGATAGCCATACCATCTGTTAACCAAGCTGGCATTGCTTCTAAGAAAGATTGAACGCTGTCTGCTGGAATGAATAAAAGTGCTGCTGCAGGGATTGCGATACGAATACCTTGCATACAAATTGCTGAAATATGTAACCACTCTACGGTGCGTATATTCCCTTTTTCAGCGGCTCTGTCCATCAAGTGAACGATTGGAACTGCCAATGTACGAACGATCATTGTTAAGAAAAGACCTGCTACTGCAAGTGGAATTGCAATCGCGATTGCGGACGGAATACCTGCTACTCCTTGTCCACCTAATACTAATATAATTGCTGAAGCTACTGAGGCAAGCGCGGCATCTGGTGCTACGGCTGCTCCGATGTTTGCCCATCCAAGTGCGATCATTTGTAGAGTTCCGCCAAGGATGATACATGCTGTTAAGTTACCTGTTACGAGACCAATTAATGTACATGCGATTAATGGCTGATGGAACTGAAATTCATCTAGAATTCCTTCGATACCTGCTAAAAATGCAATAAGTACTACTAAAATTATTGATATGACAGACATAATAAACCTCCTATTTTAATTTTTTATTGTGTCTTTAATTCATTTTTTGCTTTTTTGATGATTTCTTCCATGTTAGCGCTTGAGTCATTAGGGACTTTACGCACATCGAATTTAACGCCTTTTTCTTTTAATTTCTCAAAAGTGGCAACATCATCTTTCCCCATGGAAAGTACTTTGCTAACAACAACTTTACCTACAGAGTGAGCCATGGAACCAACGTTTACTTGTTCGATTTCTACGCCACCTTCAATTGCGCGTAAAACATCTTGAGGATTTTCGAATAATAAAAGTGCTTTTGTGTTGCCGAAACGTGGATCTTTTGAAATCTCAATCATTTTTTGGACTGGGATAACGTTAGCTTTTACTCCTGGTGGTGCTGCTTGTTCGATTAATTTTTTACGAAGTTCGTCTTTTGCAACTGCATCCGAAACAACAATAATTCTTGTTGGGTGTGTTGCTTTAGTCCATGCAGTGGCTACTTGACCATGCAATAGACGAGAATCAACACGAGTTAAAACGAATTCGATTTTGCCGTTACCAACTGCAGCGATTTCTGCTTGTGGCTGTTCAGTAGCTGTTACTTGCGGCTGTAGTTCTTCCGGTTTAACACGAACACCTTCTTGAGCTGGCGCAAGAATATTTGCTGCGATTTCGTGTGCGCTTTCCATTGTAAAACGTGATGAGAAAGCTTCAATCAACATTGGCAGATTAAGTCCTGCTACGATAGCCCACTTATCTTTATGTAATTCATAAAGACCGTTTGCTTGATTGAATGGTGTGCCTCCCCAAAGATCCACTAAGAATAAAACTTCATCTTGGCTATCGAAAGTTGCTATTGCAGCTTCCATTTTAGCTTTGATATCTTCAGGACCTTCGCTTGGCATCAAAGTGATTGCTTTAACGTTTTCTTGCTCGCCGAAAATCATTGTTCCGGACTGCAAAATACCTTCAGCAAATTCACCGTGAGTTGCGAGGATAATTCCTACCATCTTTTTCCCTCCTAATATAATTTCATTTATTTTGCTACCCGCTCTATTATTTGCAAGTTTTGTGCCAATTTGTTGTATCGCAAAAAAAGCTCTCAGCCGCAACGTTTTTAAAAAATACTTTTTATAGTGTATCACTGATTGATACAGAAAATTTATTTTAAAAATGAAGTGTATTCAAATTTATATTATGTATATCAAAAAAATGCATAATAATTTTATTCTTTTTTAAAAGTAATGTAAAAAACCCACGAAAATTTAAGTTTTCGCGGGTTTTCTGGAATATTATTTAAGCACAATTTGATTGATATGTTTGTGTTAATCGCCAAGGAGTCCCTTTAGTATCGAGGTTTCCTCTAGAGACTAAATCATTCACAATCATTGATACGGTGGAGATAGAACATTTTGCGAATCGTGCTAATATATATATTTTTAACCATTTTGGAAATTCAGGATTTTTTTCTGAATCTAGTTGATAGTGCTCAATAATTTTTGCCAAAATCATTTCTACACGTTCTTCGGCAGTGACTGAAATTAGTTTCCTTTGCCAATCTAAACCTTTTTCGAGATCTTCAGCTATTTGTAAGAAGAAAGTAGGAAGCAAATTTTGGTCCTCTAATTTTTCAAAAAGTTCTTCTCTTGGAATGGTACTATAAGAAGTATTTTCTAATGCAGTGAGGGAAAAACCACCTTTTGTAGTAAAAATTATTCGTTTATCAATAAAAACACGATTAAAGTCAGATCGTCCTTCTTCGCTTTCTTGAACTAATAAACCTTCTTCCATAATGATTACTTGTTCATGGTTCATTATTATTTCCCCGCCTACATCTAATTTTTGACGTTTAAGGCTAAAGTTTTTTACAATCCATGAATAAATCAACGAATCTTCTTTGACTAATTGATGGAATTCTAAAAAAGTCATTTTTAATTTACTTCCTTTCGGCCAATATACTTGTTAGTTACTTAACAACTTAAAGTATAGTACAACTTTATGAGAAACTGTTAAAGGAATTCTATCAAAATGCTCATTTAGCAAAGTTTTTTTGTTACTTTAATAATTTTACATACACTCGTTGCCAAATAACTACTAAACCACTTGCTACAAATAGACTAATAATAGCCAAATACATTCTTGCAACAAACGCTAGCCCAAAAGGAAAATCGGCTATATGGAAAATAGATAGATGCATATACTTCAGTCCAAAATAGCCTAGAAAATAAATTGCCGTGATACATAAGAATCCTAGAAGTTGTCGCAATTCCTGTTTCTGCTTTTTGGGTATGCGTATTTTTTTCCAATAAGCAACTAGTTGGAATAACCAACTACTCCAGAAAATAAATACAGTAAATTGGAAAGGAATCGCAGGTATTTGAACGATTATAAGGCTGATTAAAAGACTTGCCACAATAACCACGAGCAATGACGTCACCTCAGCATTCAACTGATAACGAGTATGCCATAATTGATACCGTCTAATTCGTTTTAGTGGAACTTTTTCTTGTGAGAGGAAATGACGAATTCCGCCTAACAGCACTAGAACCAACAGGAAAAATCCAATCAAAAAACTAATAATTAACAGAAGGGTATTAAAGAACTCGCTTGTCATCAGTCCGCCTGCTCTCTGTTTGTTTTCGTTTCTGAAGCCTTTCAAAAATCCGCTCAGCTTGCGTAGCATCGGCTGAGGCAAATTGTGCCATTATATTTGCTTCATTTTGTACTAAGTGCAAATAACCAAGTGCCACAAAGATTGGTTCGGATGCCGAAGTATCCAAAATGCTGATTTCGCTATAGTCGAAAAAACTTAAGCAATCAATATGTTCTTCCAATACAGTTTGCTGCCCTTCTTTTGTATTGATAACAAAACCCTCTACTTCTCCTTCAAAAAACTGCCCCATAGGCGAGACGATTTTAAGTTTCATATTCTTCTCCTCCTATTTCAAGTCTTTGTAAGATCCGATAAACAAGAAGTCTCGTTCTGAACGTTCATCATAATCACCATTTAAAATACGTTCTACACTTTCTAACAGATCTTCTATTTCTACAAAGATGCCTTCTGTTCCAGTGAATTTTTCCGAAACATAGAATGGTTGTGATAAGAAATTACGGATTTTCCTAGCACGATGTACAAGCTTCCTATCGTCCTCACTTAACTCCGCCATTCCTAATACATTAATAATTTCTTGTAATTCCATATAGCGTTGCAAAATAAATTTCACTTGTACCGCTAATTCATAGTGTCGTTCCCCAACAAAAGTTGGATTCAGTGCTCTAGAAAAAGATTGCAGTGGATTTACTGCTGGGAAAATACCCAAAGCGGCAATCGAACGTTCTAATACAATCGTTGAATCCAAATGACTGAATGTAGCTACAGCTGAAGGATCATCGATATCATCTGCTGGCAAGAATACACATTGAATCGAAGTGATAGAGCCATTTTTTGTAGACGCGATGCGGTCTTGAAAATCGCCAACCTCTTTCGAAAGCGTGGATTGATACCCACCAGTAATAGGAATTTTCCCTTGCAAGGAAGATACTTCAGAACCTGCTTGAATAAAACGAAAGACGTTATCAATAAACAAAAGTACATCTTTTTTCTCTTCGTCACGTAAATATTCTGCAATCGTTAGGCCCGTTAATGCTACGCGCATCCGTACACCTGGAGATTCGTTCATTTGACCAAGTACTACAGTAGTTTGTGGTAAAACGCCGCTTGCTTCTAATTCTTTATATAACCCGATACCTTCTCGCACACGTTCCCCAACACCAGTAAACACAGAGTTTCCGCCTTGCATACTGATATTATTAATCAGTTCTTGCATTAACACCGATTTCCCAACCCCGGCTCCACCAAATAGTCCTGTTTTGCCTCCTTTTAAAATTGGGCAAATAAGGTCTATTACTTTGACTCCAGTATAGAGAATTTCTTTACTCGTATCTAAATCACGAAGTAATGGCTGTTCCCGGAAAATGGGCCACTTCACTTCAGCTTCTGGTTCTGGTTTCCCATCGATTGCTTTTCCGTATACATTTAGCATTCTACCTTGCACGGTTTCGCCTACGGGGACTTCGATTGGATGACCTAGATTAACCACTTCTGTTCCTCTAGCCAGCCCGCTCACTTCTCCGATAGCGATAGCAGAAATTGTATTAATTCCTGTGTGTTGAACAACTTCAGCCAGATAGGTTCCTTGGTGGGTATGGTACTCAAGTGCAAAGCCAATTTCAGGCAGTTCACTCTCATTAAATTCGATTTTTAAAACAAAACCACTAATACTAATAATGGTCCCTGTGTGTTTTTTCATTTACTCTTCTTCCTTCCTGATTGTCTGCGCACCGCTGATGATGTCTAGTAGCTCGCCCGTTTTCTGTTGTAGCGTCCGCTTTCTGGCATTAAAAATGGCTTCTTCTAACTGTTTTTGAATATTGTCTTTTGCTTGCTTCATGGCGATTCGGCGCATACAATACTCACTAGCGACCGAATAACGGAACATACTATATAGCAGACCACATAAATAGTTTTCTAATAATAACTGCTCAACCTGCTCCTCTTCCGTTTCAAAATCTAGAACATAATCTACTTCAATTGGTAGATTATCCGACTCTTCCGGAATTTCAGGATAAATTTTTTCACACATTGCTTCTGAATGGACGGCATTAAAGTATTTGGTAAAAATTACATACAATGCATCTATTTCTTCCGAGTTAATCTGATCAACAAAATCAGCGGTAACAGCAGTGGTTGTTTCTAAATCAATATTTTCAAGGGAAAACTGTAAATATGCTGTGATGTTTTGACCAAGTCTCGTTAAGTAGCGATGGCCTTGTTCCCCCACAACTACCCAATTTATCGTTACTTGATCTCCAAGTGTAGCTATTAGCTGATCAATCTCAGCAAAAACCTCACTATTATAAGCACCACAAAGGCCACGCTCTGAAGTTATGGCAATTGCAGTAATCTTTTTCTCTTCTTTTACGTTATTATTGCCAGGATGCATCGTTTTTCGCACCCATCGCAAACTTTTTAAAATTGTTTCGTAATAACTAACTGCTGCTTCGGCTTTTTCTCGTAAAGTGGATAGTTTACCGAGCGTTGCCAATTCTGTGACGTGGACTATTTTGTATGTTGAGTTTAGTGCTTTAATGGTTTTTCGGGCTTGGTCTATACTACTCAACTAAAAAGCCTCCCCACTTCCTGAATAATCTCTTCTAACATTTTAGTGTGCGCTTCATTTAACTCGCTAATGGAATTAATATCACTAGAAAACGCGGTAAAATCTTGATGCGCATGAGCTTTTTCTAATAGTAAACCTTTGAAAGAAGCAATTTTATTAGGTGCCACTTTGCTAAGGTAATCATTTTGGAAAGCATATAAAAGAACAATTAGCTCAGTAACGGATAATGGACTAAGAATTTGTTGCTTAAATAATTCTGTTAGTATACGACCATCCGAGACCATTTTCATACTACCATCATCCAGTGCATTACCAAAATCAAGTAATTCTTTTAATTCCTCATATTGAGAAAGAATAAGAGTTAAATTTTTACTAAGCTTACGGATGACGGGATGTTGCGCGTCTCCACCGATTCTTGAAACCGATACACCAACATCTACTGCCGGCTTTTGACCACGATTAAATAAGTCAGATTTCAAAAACAGCTGCCCATCAGTAATCGAGATAACGTTTGTAGGGATATATGCTGTCACATCATCGGATAATGTTTCAATCATTGGTAGAGCGGTAATAGAGCCGCCACCATGTTCCTCATTCATTTGAACAGCTCTTTCTAAAAGACTGGAGTGGATATAAAAACTATCTCCTGGATAAGCTTCTCTTCCTGGGGGACGGTTAAAAAGTAATGTAATTGCTCGATAAGCATCCGCATGTTTTGTTAAATCATCTAGAATAATTAAAACATCTTTTCCTTGGTCACGTAATGCTTCTGCAACTGCCATTCCTGCATACGGGGTTAGATATTGCGCTGTAAGTGAGTCACTAGCTGCTGTGGCTACTACAGTAGTATATTCCATCGCTCCGTGATTTCGTAGCGTTTCAATGACTTCTGCAATATATGCTGCTTTTAAACCAATAGCTACGTAGATACAATGAACGTTTTGATCATGTTGATTAATAATGGTATCTACTGCAATTTGGGTTTTTCCTGATTGGCGGTTACCGAGGATTAATTGTCGTTGTCCTCGACCGATGGGTGTGATGGAATCAATAACTGCTAATCCTGTATTAAGCGGACGAGTCACACTATCAATCGTCATAATCGCTGGTGTTACACAAAAAAGTGGCGAGCTAGCGGTTGGTTTTTCTTCACTTTCTTCATAAAGCATTTTCCCAGTTGTATCAATAATACGACCAGTCATATCCTCAAAAAGAGCCACTTCGATAAAATTACCAGAGACTGAAACGCTCATCCCTTCCAAAATATCGTTCGTTTTATCAATTAAACCTATACCAACAAATTCTTCGTTTAGTTCAAGAATGACACCTCGATGTTTGTTATCAATCATAACTGCTTGATGCAGTGATGCGTTTTCTAACCCTGAGCTGAAAATAACTCCATCAGAAATTTTTTCCACTCGGCCATTCTCTTTCAAATATTCCAAGTCTACATGGGTTTCGTATTTGTTCATATCAAAATGAATTGTTTTCAAAGTTTCACTTCCGCTTCCATTTTTTCTGTTGATCGCTTAATTAGTTCCTGATAGCTCATATCAATCGCTTTCGAACCGTACTGAACAATAACTCCGCCAATTAATTCTTTTTCTACCTGATACTTTGTCTTATAAGTTTTGTGTGCTGGTTGCCATAGCTTCTCAAAATGATTGGCTGACTCTTGACTAGCAACTCTAATACTAATAAGACCTGTGTAAAATTGAATATTGTACACTTCCAAAAAGTTTCGATACAGGCTACGCGTTTGGCGATAAGAGTAATGCGTCATCATGTAAAAAAGAAATTGAATAAATTCCGCATCTAACTCATCTAAGGTACCCTCTTCTTTCATTACTTTTAGCTTTTGTTCTGGAGAGAGGTAACTACTTTGATAAATTTGTTTTACATGCAGTTTACTCGCACGATCATTGTATTTCTGAAATGATTGAGTAAATAAATGTAATTGCTCAGGGGTATACATTTCAAATAATTGTAAGATTATTTTATACGGTAGCGCACAACGAATCTTTTCTGTTCGAACTAACGCATCAAATTCGCGAATAGCTTCCGTAAATAATTTCGCTTCATCTTCTTCTGACTGAATAAAAACTTGTTGAAAAATTTCATTCATGTAGCTACTTAGCGATTTATACGGCGCATGTGGCGTTGTCTCAACAAGTGGAACTTCCACTATTTGTTTAGGTTGTGTATTTTCCCATTCATGCAATTTTTGTTCATATTGCTTATTTTGAGCAATTAGCTGATCAATTTCTTCTAAAAACATTACTTCTTTTTGCTCTGATTCTAAAGCTAATTGTCGATTTTTTTGTTCTTCTAGGGTAGTAGCCACTTTTTGTCGCTTTAAACGACGCAAAAGGCTTTCCTTTTCAAGGGACTGATCTTGGCTCACTTCATAAAAGAAACTCGTCAAGATATTTTCTAATTTTCGTAAGGTGAAATGCAGTAAATATAAGAAGCCTACTGCGAAAACACTATATAGAATTATTGTTTGAATCATTTTTTCCATGCTCTCACCCATCATATAAACGGATTAACCCAAAGCAAGATGACTGCGATTGCCAGTGCAAATAGCATTAATGCAACAATCATAAGAAGTCCCAAGAAGAGACCTCCCATGACTTCTTTCTTTGCATTCGGGTTTTTTCCGATAATTTCTGTTGCTCTACTAACTGCAATTCCTTGTCCAATTGCTGCTCCTAAAGTCGCAAGCCCAATTGCCAGTGCTGCACCAATTACGCTACATGCAACTACTAAATCCATATTTATTTCCTACCTTCTGTATAAGTTTGTTGTATTTTTTGTGGTTCATTTGTTTTATTCTGGATAAACATAAAGTTGTAACGCACCTTCTGCATCATATACTGCCACGCGGTAATCAAAGCTTTCTTTCGCTAACTTCGAAATAGTTTCAGTATATTCCACTAGCCCAGTTTCATCCGCTGTAATTTGCTTCGTGTTCCAAGTAGTCCAGTCATCACTATCTACTCCAACAGCTTTTCTTTCTAAGGCTAACTGGTAATTTTCTCCAGCTTCGCGTTGCATAGAAAAGGTCATATCATATGTGGCATTTTGTGGTGCTAAAACATCTTCCACTTTCGCGGTTAAATCATTTTTATTAGTGTCTTTCTCTGCCACGACCTCTTTTGATTGCTCTTCTGTATCCACTGCGTTCATTTCTTCTGTTTGAAATGGTGTAAGAGCGATTGTTAATTTAGCTTGTTTGGTGTATTCAATTTCTTGTTTAATTGGATATTCAAACGTTTTGTTTTCTTTGGTTTCTTTGTTAGTTGTTTCAAGCACTAGTTTCGCTTTTAAGTGGACAGAGTCATTCTCTGTCACTGGGACAAGATGAATGTTGCCTTTTTCTTGATTAACAATTTGGTAATCTACCTCTGTTTTATCTTCTTCGTTTACTAGTTCAATTTTCGCTTGATTTAAAGTGTAATCCGCAGAACTCCAGTCATACTGTACTTGTAACGTTTTATTAACAGATTGGCTAGCTCGTAGATTTTTTAAGACTGTAGCTTGCATGGTGTAATATTTCTCGGAGCTGTTTAGTTCAATTGTTTCACCATTTTTCATTTCAATAATCGTTTGGAACTGGTAAGCCGTTTTAGGAGTTAGCCCGGTGACATTAAGCGTTTCACCGTTGCCATTTAAGAAATTTGCACTAACATTCATGTAGAAAGAATCTCCATCTGCTTTTGTTACTTTCACACGTGCTCGCTTCACATCATCAATTTGGGCATCAAGTGCAATATTTACTTTCATCGTAGTACTTGTAACACTTTGCATTTGATAAATCGCTGCAACTGTTTGTGTTGTAAAGGAGTCACTTTGCATTTTGACTTCTTGAATTCCTTTATCCGTCCCTAAATCATACTGATACGTAAATTCAAGGTGATACTTCCCATTTGGTGAGAGACCTTTAAGTGTTGCTTCCGTATCTACTGCCGATACATATTCTGTACTTACAGTTTTTCCGGTTTTTTCATCTACTGCACTGATTTTAGTCACACCAATCAAGGTGTTATTCGGATCGGCGTAGCTATAGCTGACCTTCGCACTTGTCACTCCAGGTGCAATATAACCAATTCTTAGCACCGGAATGTTTCGTTCTAATTTCTTATTCAAGTCTTCTATTTTGCGTAAAACTGCTTCATAGTCGTCTATCTCATCCAAGCCTGGTTGATTGGTTCCGGTGTTCGTATTATTTCCTGAATTACTTGAACCATTATCTTTTGTTTCATTCCCAGCGCTTGATTGTGATTCTGAGCTACCTTTTCCAACATTTAAGTCATTGCCGTATTTTCTAGTTGCATTCAACTGATTCCCAGCATTTTTGGATGACTCGTTATTTCCATTTTCTGCTTTCGTAGTATTACTTGCCGTTTTATTGGCTTCTTCTTTTTCAGCCGCAGCAATTTTTTTCTGTTCTTCTTTTTCCTGGTCTTCTTTTTTCTGGTCTTCTTTTTTCTGGTCTTCTTTTTTCTGGTCTTCTTTTACGACGATTTTTTCATTATCTGTACCACCGAAACTAGCTAAATCTATTTTCCGTTCATCAATGGTGTACGTTTCATTACTAGCATCTAAGACAGTTTTATCATCGATTTTCAAAGTCATATGACCTAGATAGCGACTTTTCTTTTTATTTTCGTAAATTGTCACACTACCTGTTTTATCAATTAAAAGTAAGGGTTTCGAAACTTTTTTAATTTCTTCCCCTCCAAGATAAAGGGTCGCATCCGCGTTTAAAAAATATTGGCGATTTGCTAATTTAACTACACTATTTTCAGCAATTTTCGAGTTCTTATATTGATAAGAATCGTTTGCCGGTTGATATACTTGTCTTCCTTTCAGCTTATTGCTAACGCCATTTGTATCAATGACCGGAACACTTTTTGTAAACATTAAAGAGTCTTTATTTAGATAAAGAATCGTACTCTCCATAATTTCACTTCGAGTATCTTCTTTATCGTTTTTTGCGATTAATTCATCACTATTCCAACTGCGATAAAGTGTATTGCCTTTTTGAAATTGCAAAGTCTCTTGTTCGTTATTTAGAACCACTCCATCATCAGGGAGGGAGACAAGATTAGATCTTGCCTCCTTAAAAGATCCCCATAAGACTACAGCAATAATAATTAGCGGAACAGCTGCAACGATTATCCCTATTTTCCATGTAGGTTTCATTTGCTTTCCTCCAATTCAATAATTCCAAAAGTCTTCCCTGATTTTGTTTCTTCCACAGTTACTTTAGAGTCTTCATAATTTGCATCTATTTGCTTACCATTGTCTAACTCTTCTTTTTTCACGGTATACGTCTCTGTGAAGTCCTTACCTAACCATGTTTGAATTGTTTCCCATGCAGTTAATTCTTTTGGTTCTACAGTAACAGTTAAGTCTGTCTTTGCATCAGCAGTGTTATTGCTCATTAATGTAAAGTTATTATCTTCCACAACGGCTTTGACATTATTTTCTTCGTTATCCCCTTGGTATAGCGCGATTGGCTCTTTCTCTGGGTTTAACACTGTTACTGTATAATTAGTAGTTGGGTCCATGGCTAATGATACCGTTTCTGTTAAATCTTTTGCTGGAACTTCTTCGGTATCTACCACTTTGCCGTTATCATCCTTCAACTCATACGTGTAGTTTCCTTTTATTGTTGTATCCGCTTTTTCTGTGTCTAATTGGACTGCTACGGATTTATTTGTTGCACGTACGCTCTTAAATGATTTTAATCCAGCGGCAATATCTTCTTGTAGCGTAATAAAGTTAGATGTTTTCTCATACGTTTTAACTTCATTAGTTGGTGTACGATAAGTGATAATCATTTTACCTAAGAAGCTTTGATTTTGTTTCTTCCCTGCCACACTGAAATCTGCACTAATTGTTGCTGGGTAAGAACTTGGTAACACAATATTTTTAGTTTCTAATAACTGCGTACGCTCATTATTACCACCATAGTCAAGCAACTCATAGAACTCCATCTTGATATTTTCGATAGTAGTTGATCCTGGTCTTACTTCTTTAGCTTGTAATTTAACTGCTTTTGCTCCAGCATCAAGTTGAATCGTTAGAGAGTTCGATGTGACATATTCATCATCTGTTGTGAAGCTGAAACTTCTGCTCCATCCTCGTACTAATCCACCATCTAAATTGTCATACTGTGTAGAAATTGTCAGCGTATATCCTGTCGCTGGCTCTAAATCTGTAAAAGTATTCATCCAGCTGGCTGTATTACCACCATTAAAAGTACCTTTCTTAACTTCTGATTTATCAGTTGTTTTTGTTAAAGCATATTGGAAGTTTTTATTCGGTCCACCAACTAAATAACTTTGTGGATCATTATAAGAGAATTTAAGAGTTGCTTCTCTTGTCGAAACATTTTCTAGTGTAATTGGAGTAGCAAAACTACTTGGTGGTGCAATATAAAGAGATTTTGCATTACTTAAGAAACTAGGTGCCTTCGCTAAACTTGTTTGCATGTATGCCGCAATAACATACGTTTTACCAGAAACAAAGTTTTGACCACCAGAACCATTATATATAGAGAATTCTGGGTTTTTCGTCGTATTATCGAAGGTTACGACAGGCGTTTTATTTCCCAATTCTTGTTCTAAAGCTACTAAATTAGACAAACTAGAAGAAATAGTTGAAGCATCATATAAACGATATTCAATATTTGTTAAAACGCTACTCTCATCGACAAAATCAACATTACCCTTAATGCTTCGCTGACCAAATGAAGGATCCCAAAGATAACTTGTTGACTTCATGCTTGGTAAGCTCTTTTCTGTCTTAATATTTTCTGAATAGTAGACTTTATCTTTTTCACCAGTTCCATCTAGCAGATCATATTTACCTTCTACTTTAACGACGTAATCTGTGTCTGGCGAAAGGTCTGTAACGGAAACGTCACGTGTTGGCAAACCGTCTACTCGCACTGATTTGACTAGTGTTTCTCCATCAGCTTCGTACACATTTACATACAGTTCATTTCTGTTATCTGTTTTAACAGTTGTATTGTCTTTATCTTCACCAATAACATCTAATTTGACGCGTTTATCATAGACGCCGATATTTTCTGCTGAAATATTTGGTACTTCCAGTGTTTTTATAGAAACAGACTTCGCAATCTGTGCTGTTTTTGCTTGTGTAGAATATAAATCAATTTTTGAACCTGCTTCTTCATCAGGTACAAGTCCTACTGCAAAATCAACATAGCGGCCGTTTAATTCTGGCACATAGCTACCATCAGCTTGACGGATTAGTTTAAATGAATCCGGGCTTTCGCTATTACTAATCAAAATACCATTTCGATATGCTATATACTGGTCTGTCCAAATGTTTTTAAATTTAACTCCAGTAATGTTACCAGATGAATCAGTACCTTCTTTTGTTATTTCGAAAACATCTGCCCCGTTAACAGTTTTTGTTGTTGAGACTGTTCCACTTGATGAACTAACAAATGAAGAACCATTTCCAATGGATACATAATAGTTATTACTTAAACTTTCGTTATCCATTTGATTTTCAGCATAATTCATCTTCATATCAAGAGTTAATTGATAGGAATTGTCAAACCAGATATTACCTAATGGCAGTTCTAAAGTTTGAGGCTCAAACTGATTAGTACCAGATTTTGTTACGGAATAATCTGGTTTAGAGCTTGAAGCATCTTTTAAATCATAGCTGGTTCTCATTACTGTATTTGTTGCAACGGAATCTGGTTCAGGTGTAAGAATCATTGTTCTTCCAGTTGCATCCATAGCAATTTGAGCTCCAACTTGTGGTGCACTAGTATTTAATGCTGTCAATTTCTTCGTCATAAAGTCATCTGAAATTGCTGAGCTTCCACTTGTGATAATATAATCACCTGATGTTTTAAGGGTTGTGGCACCAGTGCTAGAAAGTGGTAATGTCACGGTATTTTTACCTCTTTGAAGTTGCGCTTCTCCACCAGTCGAACTAGTAATTTTAAGTGTCCCTAACACAATGGATTCTTCCGCATCTTCTACATAGACATTTAATTTCACGTCGCTTGCTGTACGACTTAAAATCTCGTACTCAACATTTGGTTTTTCTTTTTTGATTTGGATGGTATCGGAACTAATTTGAATATGATGATCTTCGTAGTTATCGTTCCAAACAACATCTGCTTTTATTACATAAGAATACCCGCGACCTAAAAGCTTATTCGTTAAATCAAAGTATGCATATTTTTCAAAATCTGCAGCAGTTGAAACTTCTTGTTCTACAAGAGCTGTATCTAAATCATCTGCTTTATAAATACTGTAGGTGATAGAACTAACGGCATTGTACTTATCAACTAGTGGTCCTTCTGTTGCTTCAATCCCAGCTAATCCGCCTACTTTCATTTGATCCGCTTGATAATCTAGTAATACTTTGTCAGCTTCTGGAGTTTCTTTCTTCGTTTTGAAAATAAACTGACCGATAATCGGAACATTATTCATTCCACTATCATAGCCATCTTCTACCTTCACGATATACTCTTTATTGATACTTAAATCTTCAAAGAGATAGCTATTTCCTTCTTCACTCATTAATTTCTCAAAATCACCTTGTAACGCAATTGTTTTAACAAGTGTATTGGTTTTGTTTTCATAAATTTTTAAATTAGCTTCATTTAAATTCACAGCAGCATCTGAGAGTTTAACATTAATTTTTGCTTTATTTGTATCAACAGATTCCAGTGAGAATGTTGCATTAACATTAGTAATTTCAGTTGTTCGGAACACAGAAGACTGCCCAATGAGTTGGTCAACCATAATGCCCGCACCATCGTCCAAATTATATGAACCTGTCATTACTACCACATAGTATGATTCACTTTCTAAACCGTCGAATTCTAGTAAGTTCGTGATGTCACTTTTCTTCATTAAATCTACGGTCGAGATAGGATTACCACTATACATTCCTTGTGCATCTGACTTATAAATTTTTAACGTTGGATGCGTTAGGTTATCAAAAAGAAGTGTACTATCTGCATCAAAAACTTCATAATTGATTGTCAGCTTATCTTGTTCAGCTTTTTTAAGGGAGAACTCTACTGTCGGTTTAGTTTTTTTACCAACAACTACACTATTTGATGCCGGAGAAGCGAAAGTAAAGTCTGATTGACCGTTATTACCTGAAATATAGGCAACGAAAATATAATTCCCATCACTCATATCTACAGTTCGTCCAACTTTCACAGCTGTTTTCTTCTGACTAGCATCTACTACTGAATATGCATATTCTTTCGCATTTTCACCATTTGCTTTGTAATCATCTTCTAAATAAGCTACATAACGAATACTTGTTATAGAATCGTCTTTATCTACCAGATTAACTGGTGATGCGACAAATTCGCCTTTTTCAGTACTGTATTCAAGGTTTAATCCTTCCATCGTTGGTTTAGCTTTTAATGTGGAAGAAATAAAGTACCAGCTTTCATCCGTTACATTTTTACCATCAACAATCAATTCTTCCATTTCGACAATGTATTCTTTATCACTGCTTAATGAATTGAAAGTTACTTCTACTTGACCATTTTTAGTTAGTTTGTTTGCATCTACTGTAACTTTTTGTGAAGTAGTGACATTACTGTTATTTTCTTTGATTTTTAATACTAACTTATCTATATGACCGTATAGTTCAGTTGCAGTTAATTCTGCTTTCATATAGTCTTCGCCACGTTCAGTCACTTTAGGTGTAATCACAACTGGTTTTGCCTCGACAGTTTGGCGGAAGAAAATTGTTTCTTGATTAGTATTACTTGCTGATTTATAAGCTCCTTGAACGACTACTTGATATGTTTCTCCATATTTCAAGTTATTGAAAATGAAATTTTGATTTGCTTGAATGGAATCAAGTTTCTCTTTTTTCACCACATTATTTTTACTGTCGTAAAGAACTGCCTCCAAAGATTGTAGTCGTTTCGAAGAATCTGTTAGTTTTAGTTTTGCAGAAGCTTCTTGACCTTTGACTGTTAAATCAACATCCACAATCGGTACTTGGAAAGTATTGATACTCTCCGCTTCGTTTAATCTTTTGATGATTTCATTAGTTTTACTAACATCGCCTTCGCTTGGCTTACTACTATCTGTGCCGCCGGATTTAGTTCCATTTTTACTAGAATTATTTCCGTTAGCACCACTACTACCAGCTGTATTGTTTGTTTCTCCATTACCGCTGTTTCCTGAAGTTCCTTGCGTTTCATTGTTTCCGTTCTCGGCTTGACCAGCATTTTGGTTTGCTTGTTGCCCAGAATCTTTAGTAGTTTGTTTTTCTGTTTCTTTCTCTGTATTGTCTTTTGTTGTATCTTTTGTTGTGTCTTTCGTTGCTTCTTCTGCAGTTTCTTTAGTTGTTTTCAACTTTCTTTTTTCTGCATTATCATCTATTTCAACCTTGATAGATTGAATATCAATATCTGCTTCTTTATCTGATTGGCTAACTAACATTTCATTTTTTAAATCAAAACGGTAATGGTTATTTTCCATTTCAATATAAGCATCATCGCTACCTAATTCTTCAATGGTTTTATCTCCCATTAACATAACTTTTTTATTTTCATCTATAGAAACAAGTACGTTTTTAGGTAACTTTTTGTTAAGGCCTTGCTTATTTTTTAGGTAAGCATTGTCCAAAATGATATATCTTCCTTCCGCAAGTTTTACCACGGTACCTTTTGGAAGTTGTGCCAATGTTTTACCATCGTCACTTTTTGCTTTATAAGTTCCTTTATTTTCTGTGACAGAAGTTTTGGATGGTAGTTCAATCAGGTCTGAAGCGCTTTTAACAGCTACACTTTTACCTAGAAACTGAATTCGCCCATCTTTTAAAAATAATGTTCTTGCCAAATTTATTGGCTTCATTTCTTTCTTGTCAGTAATTGTTTTTTCGTTATTTATCCATGTGTCATTATACTTTGCCTCTGACGAAAAATTAACTATTTTTCCTTTAGGACTATAAGTAAAGCCTTCTGTTTCAATAGCATAAGCATCGTCTCTCATTAGAAAAAAGGCTGACACAATAGCACTAACTGCAAGTACCGAAACAATAACTACGACTAAAATATTCTTCTTCAAGTCTTACTTCCACCTCTTTTAGTTGATTTTTTGTGCCTGGAAAAGTACTTGAGTCATTTCTTCAAGCCTTGTACCATTAAAAAGCATTGCTTATTTGTTTTCTTTTATTAGTATTAATTTTCTGTGGCTCATTATCAAAAATTTCTATCTTACCTTCCTTGCTTTTCAGTTTCCAAGGGGAGGATTTAATATCTAGTATCCCTTCCATATGCAATTCATTTACAGTTGAAGAAATAGTAGAGATGGAACAATTCGCTAATTTTGCTAAAATATTTATTTGTAGCCATTCGGGAAAAACCGGAACCTTACTATTGGATTTATGGTTTTCAAGTAAAAAATTAAGTGTCGATATAATTTTATTTTTTGATTTTTCTGTGCCAAGTAATGCTTGTCTTCGCATGTCTTCCTCGTTTTTTTCTGCAATTTGCAAGAAAAAATTTGATAAAATTTGATCTTTTTCCAATTTCCCGAAAGCAGTTTCAGCATCAATAAAACAAATTTCAGAAGCTTCGAAAGCCTTTAATACCACTGGATTTCTAGTAGGGAAAATTAAACTTTTTGGGAAAAAACATCGTGCTATTCCTTTTTTATTTCCATTGATTTCCTCAAATACCACTCCACTTTTCACCAACAAAATATGTTCCCTATCAACAGTGGTACTTTCCCATGCCTTTAACTTTTTACGAACATAAGAAAAATTATTTAACAGATATGCATATATGATTGCATCTCTCTGCATATAATCGTGGTAATCGATATACTTCATAGTTGCTACCATCCTTTCTGAATTTCCATCACATTTCTTATTATCTAGCAAAAGTAATTTAATTCGTACACTCATTTACAACTGATTTACGTGATTTATACTATTTCTCGCCATTTTTTCGTAACATTTTCTGCTTGATTAGTACTAAAAAAAAACATGAATAGCTATTTATGAACATTTGATAAGGTTTTCAAAAAAATACTTTTTTAATTTCTACTTCAAATTAACGAAAATTCACTGCTTCATTAAAGAGCATTTTTAAGGTTATTTTTATTAATACAAAACAAAAATAGCCAGTTTATGTACATTTATATAAATGTCTAGCTTTTTATTATCTATTAATTTGTTTAAATTATGTCAAAAATAAATCACTTATTTGCTCATAAAAAACACCAATGACTTTACCAGTCATTGGTGCTAGATTTTTTACAATACATATAGATAAAAAATTATTGTTGCTGATTAGGTTGCTCCGTAGTTTTCGATGCAATAAAATATTCGCCATGCTCTTTAAACAAAATAGTCATTGGGAATTCATCTCCATTTTTTGCTTTATAAATTTCTGTTCCTTCACTTAAATAATTAGAGGTGAAATCTTCATCTGGTATTTGGTAATGGCGAATTCTATGCTCTATCTCGCCAATTTTCTCTAAAGCATCTTCTTGCTTTGCAGGTTCATACGTCACTATATATAGAATCCCGTCCACTTGCATCATTTCTACAAGATTATCTCTATATAACAACCACTTTATTCCGAAAACTACTGCACAAATAACTATTACTGACAATATTACTATCAACCATTTTTTTATCTTCATTTAAAGCTCTCTTTTCTATGTTGTATTTTTTATGTCTTTATAAATAAAGGATATAACATGCGGGCGAAGTGTACAACTAAAATGACGTTTGATTGAAAAAATAGAAAACCTACTAAAATTATAAAATAATTGGTATAGTATACCTACACAATAATCAGTGGAATTTAAGCGCTTTCACCGCATACAAATTGGCTATAAAACCTCATATAAGGAAACCAAAAGCGGAGAAAAAATAATTTGAAGAGGTGCAAAACATGTTTAATGAAAATGAACTATATCCATTGCTACTAAGTAATAACTTTTCTAAGATTGACGATTTTCTAAATAAATATGGCCTAAATGGTGTGGATCGAGACAGCCGGTCGTTATTAATGTCAGCAGTCGTAGAAGGAAAAATGAGTATTATTGCATATTTGATTGAAAAAGGTAGCGATTTGAATTTACATGATAAAAATGGATTGACTGCTTTACATTTAGCTTCAATAAATGACAATGCGGAAATAGTTGAGTACTTGATTTCAAAGGGAGCAATTATTGATGCTAAAGATAATAATGGAAATACAGCATTATGGCGTGCAGCAATGGAGTTACCTAAAGAAGCTAAATCAATAGCTATTTTACTGGAAAATGGAGCTGATGTCACAAAGCAAAATAAATACCACATATCTCCCGAAGACTTATTGTCTGATGAATAATCTTGACATAATAAAAACCCCAACAATTATTGAACTGTTGGGGTTTTCCAATATGGGTTGTGAGGGTTTCGAACCCCCGACCCGCTGATTAAGAGGAAAATACCTTTATACATATTAGAGAGCCTCTATCTTTTATATTCAATAAATCTATTACTACTTATAACTAAGTTTTTTATTGTAGTATGAAAAAATCAATGTATTTCAAGTCATTCCAATATCATTTTTCATAGCATTAATTAGTTTTTCTCTAGCTATTTTGATACTATCCTCAAAAGGACTATCTGGAATACTTACACACATCCCAGAAATAAAAACATTATCTATGACAATTTCAAAATTAACAAGACAATTCAGAACATGTGCTCCTGCATAAAGATTGAAAATCGCTTTATCTGAACTATTAAAATGATCAAAATCTTTTACAGCCTTTGATATGATTTATAATTCCTAGCAAATTTATCTTTAGCATATTTTATGTTTGATATTTCAACATCAATATCATTCTTTTTTTCATAATCAAAATTCGAAAAACTTTTCTGCTTCTCATAATCTTCAATTTTATAATCTAGGGTGCGAAAAATTCCTTTGTAATTCTCCATGCTATAATATGGCCCGTATTTAATATCTTTAATAATATCACTTGGTCCTTCATTTGGAAATAGATTAACTATTAAGATTAAAGATTTATATACTTCAGTTAAATTTTCTTTTTTCGCTCGGTAATTTTCTTGCCTCCATTCTAATTCATTAATTTTTCTGGACTTTCTTTGAGCAATTAAGGTTCCTATTATTGTTTTTAAAATAACTAATGCCTCCTATAAAGATGTTTCATAATATTAATAATAAAAAAGCTTCACTAACTATATGGTTTTATCATGTTTCTTAAAACTGAATTAAATATTATTTCATAGCAACTAATATTTAAAACACTAAGATTATTCTTTCAAAGGAATTCAGTGTCTCTCGTCATTTAAAGCCTAGATAGTCAGAGATTACTAAAGTAACTTTGTAAATCAGGGAATTTCTTGCTAATCGAAAAGCAAATAATACTTTGCTTCTCACAATTTATTTTCTTATCCCACGATTGTGAATCGATTCAATGAGGGAATCCACTTTATTTAGTCTCTCAATTTTATCACTATTATTTGTTTACAATCCCCTAAATTCTTTCGCGAAAGCAAAAGTTTTAATTACACTTATTGAAATACTCAACAATTATGTTCTGCACAGCCTCATTATTAATTGTATCATCGCTAATATATTTTAAAAATAAATCATAAACTTCTTGATTTTGATATTTAGATAGAAGTTTACATATAGACAACAAATATTCTGGTTCTATATCCTGCTTTTTTTGAAAATACTTGGCTAATATTTTGACAGAGCTATCAGTTATTTTATTTTCTATCGCTTCAACAAATACCATTTTTTCATCATTTGAATATTCTTCTGATGTAATTAATTCAACTAGTTCCTCTGAATTTAAATCCTCTTCAAATATGTTTATCAAACTATAAGTTACCTCGTTCAAAGCTTTTTTGTCATCATTATAATAGTTTTCTAAAAAAGTTGGATAATCCACTGACTTATAAACAATACAATTATTATTCATTTTGTAAGAACTAATATTTTCTTTATAAACTTGAAAGTCCTTAAGCTCATATATTGATAATCCACCAAAATCATCAACTATCCTAATTTCATCATCTTTTTTTATAATAACTGGATAAAGTTTATTAATGGTAATATCTCTATTTGCTTTGTTAGAAATTACTTTTACAATCATATCATCTAACTCCTTTTGGTATGAAATTATTATCTAAGTCTACAATCCAAAAATCATCGGTAAGTTGGTTTCTAATTTTAAGATCTTTAGGGATAGGTACTTTCATTTTTACATCATAAAAATTAATCTCACCTGTTTTTAAGTTTTTATAGTAGTGAACCTTTCCTCTTCCCATTAAGGTTTCATAACTATATGTTGATTCCATTTTTGCCCAATCTGACATGGTACCTCCATTATTAGTTAGCGCGGAAACCACCTTGGAATCTTTTAAATCAGATCCAAATATAATGGGTTTGGAGTTTTCGAGTATGTCACCCTTCATTAACTCATTCTTATATTTTTGATACTGTGCACTATTTTTCGAACTATTTGGAACGTTTGATACATTTTGTTGATTACCAAACGTAGTACTACCTCTAATCGCAGCCGTACTCAACCCAAGCCCCAGCGCAACGTCCGCCAACCCACTCTTATCTATATACCCTTTCCCGGTTTCAACATATGCCGAGGCAGATAAAACACCGCCAGTTAAGCCATCATACTTATTACCATTTAGATAATAAACACCATCTCGCCAAGCTTGGTTGATTTTTTTGTTTAAATCTTCATTCGTAATAATCGTATAGTTTTCTGGGTTTAGGTATTTTCCATTTTCTGTTAAATATGCTTTGAGTTCGGCATTCTCCACTCCCAAGCCATCTCGCTCTAATAACCACATGACTTGTTCTTTTCCATTACTATCTAAATATACCACTGCAAGCACTGTGTAGTCCCGTAGTTCTTTTATAATGTCCTCTTTGATACCTCGTGATTTATTCAATGCTTGTTGCATTCGGCTCACTGTAGCTTGATTCAGCTTACTTAGATCGTAAGTGCCTGTCTGGCTGTTGAACTGGATATTAGACTGGAGTTCGCGGATGGTTTGCTGAACTGCTTGAACTAAGTCAATCAAATGGTCAAAGAAGCTAGCGTGGCTTTGTTCAAATGACAAATATTTTTCGAGAATGTTTTCCTGTTTATACGCAACGGCTAATTGTGAACGATAACTTTGCATTTGCCCTTCTGTTCCACTGTTCATTCGCTGAGCTAAGGCTTCTTTTTTGCTTTCTATTCGATCAATCATTTTACCAAGTTCATATAAACCATCCGCATCGATTCTAGCGTCTGGTGAACTATCAACTTGTGCATGGAAATCTTGAATATACTGCTGCAATCTTTCTTCACTTTCGTCCATGGCTTCGATTATTGCATCACAGAGGGGGAAATAAGTCGTTTGATAATATGTTTTCGATGCATCAACTGCTTTTCCCTTTAAACTATTATCTCCTACATACTTTGTCACAGCCGTTTTGATAGATTGGATAGTTTTTCTCCCTAATTCATTGGCTGCACGTAATTGGTATAAAAAAGCTTGTATTTCTCCGATGTCAATTCTACTCACTGGAACAGCTCCTTTTAATATATCATATAGTTATTATTAGATTCTTTGGAATTTTACTCGTTTTCTATGTAATTGATAAATGATTAAAAAGAAAGTACCTTAATATTGAAATTATTAACATTTTCCTCGTAAAAATGACAAAACACCAACGACTTTAACAGTCACTGGCGTTTGTTTTTTATGGGTTGTGAGGGTTTCGAACCCCCGACCCGCTGATTAAGAGTCAGCTGCTCTACCAACTGAGCTAACAACCCTCGTCGTATTCCGACAAAAAATATTATACCATAATTTGGTGTAAAAACACAGCCACAGCACCTTACCATGACTGTGTTTCTTAACTTAGTAAACGGAATGTAGTGGTTGTTTTCCTGCTAAAACTGCTTCGACGTTCGAGATCGCCATTCGTCCCATTTCTGTGCGGGTTTCTATGGTTGCATTACCGATGTGCGGCGTTAAAACGACATTTTCTAGTTTGCCTAGTTCAGCTCCAATTTTAGGTTCAAATTCAAATACATCAAGCGCAGCACCAGCAATAACGCCTGTTTCGAGCGCATTAATTAATGCAGATTCTTCTACAACAGGACCGCGAGCCGCGTTAATTAAAAAAGCACTCGACTTCATTGTATTAAGTGTAGTTTCATTCAACAAATGTTTCAAGCTCGGACTATATGCTGCGTGAATTGTCACAACATCACTGCGCTTTAATAGTTCATCCTGACTTACAAACTCCGCATCCCATTGTTTCGCTGCTTCTTTCGGGTGGTGCCCAGAATAAATGATTTTCATTCCAAAAGCAGCCGCGCGTTTTGCAACAGCCTGACCGATTCTTCCTAAACCTATAATTCCCAGCGTCTTACCGCTTAATTCCGTGCCTAAAAAGAATGTCGGTGCCCATCCTTTAAATTGCTCAGGTGTTTCACGACATAAACGGTCACCTGCTGAAATTCTTCGCGCCACATCTAAAATCAATCCGAGAGTTAATTCCGCCGTCGCTTCTGTGGATACATCCGGTGTGTTAGTTACCGCGATGCCCAGCTCCTGCGCTTTTTTTACATTAATATTGTCAAAACCAGCGCCAATATTCGCCACGATTTTAAGATTTTTTGCCGATTCCAATACTTTTGCCGTAATTGGGGAAGAAAGCGGGCAAATAATCGCATCCACTTCCGTTACATTTTTTATTAACTCTGCTTCTGTAATATTTTCCTCACCTGAAAAAGCCTTCACATCCCATTTATCTAGAGCTTCCATCGTTTCTGGTAGTAATTTTCCTGCTATAAATACGCTTGCTGTCATCTCATTCACTCCTCAAGTGCCATTTTTACCCTTATTTCATTGTAATCCGTTTCTTATGAAAGGTAAACGATTTTACGCACCTTTTCCTAGCAAAATACGATATAATAGAAGCGGAAGCGAGGTTTAAAATCATGAAAAAAATTACTGCGCCGCGGATTCCTGATGGGGATTTGACGGTTTATCCGAATGATACATATTTTATTGAAGATATTGGAGAAGTTAGTGAGCAAATCTTTAGAAAAACGACGCTAACCGGGGAAATTTTCGAGCATTTTCATTTAGAAACGATTGTTTTTGATGGTTGTGTTTTTGATTCGGTTTCTCTTGTAAGCGCGAATTTGACTGATGTTGTATTTAAAAATTGCGATTTGTCGAATTTAGATTTAATGGGCGCCGTTATTCACCGGGTACGTTTTGAAAATTGTAAATTAATTGGTGTGAATTTCAGTGATGCTACGCTTAGAAATTGCGTTTTTGTTGATTGTTATGCGGATTATGTTGCCTTTCGTTATGCTAACTTGAAATGGGTGGCATTTGAGGCGGGTGCGTATACGAATAGTGATTTTAGTGGGGCTCAACTGGTCGATACCTATTTGGAACGACTTGACTTGAATAAAGCTCAGTTTTTGAATTGTGCGCTAAATGGTATTGATCTTAGTTCTTGCATTTTTGAGTCTATCACTGCGATGCCGCAAGATTTGAAGGGCGTGAGCATTGATTATTCACATGCTCCTGCCTTGATGCCGTTATTTGGAATACGGGTTAAATAATTGAAAAAAGATGGTTCCGCGTTACTTTGGAACCATCTTTTCATGTTTAATTAGCCATTCTTTTCGGGCAAGACCACCGCCGTAACCTCCTAATGCTCCGTTAGTATTGATTACACGATGGCACGGGACGATGAGGGATAATTGGTTAGCCCCATTTGCTCTTGCCACAGCTCGACTCGCTGTTGGCCGCCCTAGTTTTTCTGCCAAACTTTTGTACGAAATCGTTTCGCCTACCGGAATTCGTCGCAGTTCATTCCAAACACTTTGTTGAAATTCAGAACCGATATAACGAATTGGTGTCTCAAAATTAACTAGTTCACCATCAAAATATCTTCCTAATTCTTCTTCTACTTGTTTAATTACGGCTGTTTTTTCAGGGAAAATTGCTGCTTTCAATCGCATTCGCAGCTTTTTTATTTCAGTTTCTAATCCTTTCCGATCAACAAATTCTAGCAGAAGTAATTTATCATCATCGGAAATTACCAACATGGAACCTAGCTTAGTTTCAATCCAAGCAGAATACAAAATCGTTATATCTTTTGATTTATGAGGAACATCCCCCATCGTTTTTGAAAAAGCATCTCGGAACCCATTTCCAGACTCATAACCACTATCAAGTTGCGCATTAATAATTGAATCCCCACTCCGAATATGCTTAAAAGCAAGTCCAAGCCGCCGCGACCGCGCGTACTCAATAAAAGTCATCCCAAACTGCTTCTTAAACTGGCGCCGCGCTGTATTTGCACTAATGGATAATTCATCAAAATCTTTATCCGTCCACTTTTTCTCCGGATTTTTCTCAATTGCATCAACAAGTAACTTCACAGCTGGAGACAATTTCGTCGGATTGGAGAGCGGTTCACAACGCTTGCAAGGCCGGTAAGATGCAAGTAGCGCCTCCTTTGCTGTACTGAAAAACTCACAATTTTCTTTTAAAGGTTTCTTCGCCGGACACGTTGGGCGACAAAGTATCCCAGTAGTTTTTACTCCAACAAAGAATACTCCTTCATAATTAGAATTTTTCTCCACTAACATATCATAATATTTATCAATATCCCTCTGATTTGTTATCATAAGGCTCCCCCTCCTTCGAAAATTTGCTCAACTTCCTGCTGAATCGCTAAATTAGCCTGAAAAAAACTAAACGGTCCATAACTGATTCTTTTCACACCGATTTTTTGTAAGTCCTCGTTTGAGAGCATCCCATCCATCTTCATAACATTGACCGGAAGTGGCGATTTTTCAACAAATGCGCGAATTAATTTTGGTGATAACAGACCCGGAATAAAAATAGCATCCGCCCCAGCCTCCTTGTATGCCTTTGCCCTTTTAATCGCTTCTTCCACCAAGTCTACCGTCTCATCCCGCCCTTGGAAAAAACATCTGTACGCGCATTGATAAAAATTTCCGTACTCATTTTCGCCGCTGTTTCTTTAATTGTCTTGATTTTATCACATTGCGTCTCAGTCCTGCATAACCCCGGATTTGCAGTACCAATAAGCTGGTTTTCCAAGTTTGCGCCACAAACACCAATCGCCAGCAACCGCTCCATATTCTGAGCCAGTCCCTCCAAATCACTGGAATACCCAGTCTCTATGTCGACGGTCAGCGGCAAACTCACATTCGCGGCAATGCGTGAAACAATTAAAGACGTTTCGTCAAAAGTTAAATGCTCCCCGTCCACAGCGCCGAGTGACTCTGCAATTGCATAACTGCTTGTCGCTATTACTGGGTGCTCCGCCTTGTTGGATGGCTCTGGCAGAAGCGACGTCCCAGCAGTTGTAGAAGATTAGTGGGGCGGGGAGTTCGTGTAAGGATTTTAGTTTTTTAAAGTTTTTTGTCATTGGTTTCAACTCCATTTGTTAGGATGGGGTTAGTATAGCAGGTGTGGGGATTGGGGGTGCCAGGAAAATTAACATGGATGTTTTTTTAGGTAGTGGTTATTTAATCTTTTGTGTTTTGTACTTTTAGTTCGTGTTTTTCTTCTATACTTTTCTTTCAGTGCCTCAGAAAATCTCACTACTATGCTTATCGCATTTGAACTAAAAAACTCTTCTCAAACCTAAAAATCCTTATGTATATTAAGTGGTCTAAGTTTTACTTCTTTATCTTTGACTATTCAAATTACATTATATCAGAATAAGATAATAGCTATATTATCTTTATTGGAGGCAACATAATTATTTAATAGTGTATTTTTGACTTTACTTTTTGTATGCTGCGTCAGCTTCTCTTAATTGCGTGTTAGGGATGGAGCCAGGGAGTGTGCCGTCTGTTAGGAAATCTTGGGTGCCTTCGAAAATCATGCTAATTTCGCCTGTGGATAAATTCTCTACAATTATATAGTCAAGACCAGATGCTTTGTTATATTCACCTGCTCTGACTTCGTATTTGGTGCCATTAACATTGATATTACTAAGTTCTCCAGGGTGCTTATAAACCCATTTACCACTTAACTCTATTAAATCTGCATCTGATGTTTTTAGTTTTTCTGGCATAGTCTAATCTCCCTTTTATTTAATGATTCCTTCTACATCTACACTTTCTCCATCTGGTAATCCCACTCGATCAACAATAAAATTCTTATAAATCAAAACTGCATATCTCCCTTTAGGAATTCCTTCTTCTTGTTTAATTTCACTTGCTAAATTATCCGCGACTCCTTGCTCAGGGAGCTTGTTTCCTCTAACAAAAAATTTCATTGGAATTGATATATTTTTACTTGTAGAATCATCTTTTTCAAAAAGTTTCTTTAATTCCTCTGCCGAAATTTTTGGGTTTTCTAAGTAAGCATTATAGACACTTGGGTAATCTAAGGCGAAAATTGAAAGGAAATAGTAATTACTGGTATATCCATCAGATGCAGTTTTATCAATTGCCTCCGCTCGCATTCCTAATAAGTTATTTTCTTTCGCAATTTTTTCAGCAAAGACATCTAGATTTTTAAATTCTTCTTCATATGCCTTTGCGTATAAACCACCAACGATTGCTTTTTCTACTTCCCCCTCATCACTTCTTGCATTCCCAACTTCATCTTTATTTAAAATCAAACCTACAATTACATATGTATGAAACTGAATAGGCTCCTCACTCTCTACCATAACAACTGCTGCATTTCGGGCTGGTACTACATTATTTACTTTTACCTTTGTTTTATATTTAGCCTGCACATATTCTATGGCTTTTTGTTTAATCTCTTCTTCATACTCCTTCACTCGTTCTGCCGACTTCTCCCCGTCCACAAACGAAAATCCTTGACCTACATACTCCTGTACAGGAGTAGTACCTTCTTGCGCTTTCTCTTGCTCTGTTTTCTCATTCATATTGAAACATCCGGATAGTAAAAATACTGCTGCGAATAAACTTAGGATGATTTTTTTCATTTGTTCTCCTGTCTTTGTTCCATATTGTAGTATTTAATAACCCAAAACTCCTAATGTACACTAAGTAGCCTAAGATTTTCTCACTCATCTTAGACTACTTGTTCCCGTACATAGTTAGTTTTTATTCTCTCTTTGAAATTCGTCGAAAAAATTCTATTGCATTTTTTCGGTCAACTTTCGATTTCTTCTCTTTTTCTACTAATGAAAAAATAATATTCCACCAATCATCAACCGTAGTTTTGCTATTATGCTCTTTATATTTGCCAGCCCCATTATCCCTTTAACGTCTAATATAAAATGCTTAAACACACAATTCCCGCGACTATACCGTCCATGTCCCTTGTGAATTTAGCATTAAAATATTTCCCCAATAAAATTTTTACCGATTTAATTTCTCAAATACTAAACATTGATACTTCCACGCTTTATTTGCTCTAATAAGATTTTCATATTTTTACTAGTTTTTACAGCTAACTTATCTAACGCAGAAATAGCAGCTGAATCGTTCCCACTTAATTGATGCTTAATATCTCCAAAAATCATTTCCGCACTATGGAAGATATTTGCTGCTGCTTTATTTAACAAAATAACATCACGGAATTTTGTACCATCAAATAATGCCGTGTCAATATAAGGACGGTAAGCAGCTAACACGTTTGGCAAATTTGATTGCAAATCTTTTACCGCACTTCCTACGCCTTTTACTGTTAATAGTATTTCTTGCAATTTTTTTATACACTCTCCTAATTCCTCTTTTGCTCGATTGTCTACATCTGTAAAGGGAATTTTCACCATTGAAAAGCCTGTTTGAAGATTTCTCAAGTGCTGTATAGCTGATCTAATGGCTTGTTTTAATTGATTGACAATACTATAAACCCCACTTAATGCTGGTATTAATAAGCTAGTTGTTTTATTAGTGAATGCTTTATAGTTTCTATCTAATAAGCGCTGTTTCTTCCCCATCCCGTCTTTCAAAGCTTTTGATTCTTTTAAGACATACGCTTGTGTCGCTGGCGGTGCTCCAACACTTTGGACTTTTTGCGTTGCGCTTAAAAGTTTATCTGCTTTTTCAAGTTCATTCGATACATACGTGACTTGGGAGCTAAAAGTTAATACTTGCTTAACGACCAAATCTTTATTATCATCCAATATTTTATAATGCTCTTTTAGTTCTGCCACCATTGCATCGCTCAAGTACTGATTATCAATTCCTTTAAACAGTTCCGGTACAGCCTGCATTTTGACTTTCGATACTTGATCCATTGTATCTTCTATCTTTAAAGCAAGATCTCCAACAAGAACCGGGATATCGCTCAAAAAACCTCCAACACTTAAGAAAGTACCTGAAACCACATCTAGCAACTCTCCTAATATTGGTAAAGTCCTCACTCTCTGCATCACATCTAATGCCGCAAAACATACTGGATTAGCTTCTTCCATTCCATCTCGAAACTCAGCATAATTAGCAAATGAAGTAATAATTCCTCCAAATTCTCCTTCCGCCAACAATCTTTCAAATGATTTCTGTAAAGAAACCGTTCTATCATCCAAATGACTTCCCTCATTATTCACTAAGTCAACAGCTGTATCTAAATAAAACTGCCCTGCATTTACTTGTTCCGTCATTCGTGTCCGTAAACTATTGGCTAAAATACGGATATTGTCCGGGTTCATATCGATTTTCTGCCCTTTTCCTCCACTTGTCAAAACCTTTCCACTCCAAATACCGACTGGAAGATAAGCATCCGCATCAATGGGGATTTTTTTACCGTTAACAGTGAGACCTGCATCATCATAACCCGTATGATTAGAAAGAATGGTTTGCAGCCAAGGGACATTATTTTGAAGAATGTGTGATTCTCCTGGTAGCCGATCTCCATATCCTGCCCCACGTTCCCCTAAGGTTAGTGGATCATATTCACTTAAATAGTTAGTAATTCTCGGATTATTTTTGTCGTACGTTCCTTTGGGTAGGATAGCTGGATTGTATGTGACGCTCCTTATGCCATCATTTTTAGAAGCTACATAATTAGATAAACCACCACCTAGAGAGTTTCCTGCGACATTTTTAATGTTATATTTTTGGCTTTCTTTTTTGTATGCTGCGTCAGCTTCTCTTAATTGCGTGTTAGGGATGGAGCCAGGGAGTGTGCCGTCTGTTAGGAAATCTTGGGTGCCTTTCGTGCCTTCGAAGACCATGCTGATTTCGCCTGTGGTTGCATTTTCGACAACCATATAGTCTAGCCCGGAAGATTTGTTGTATTCAGCTTCTTTAACAATATAAATCTTTCCATTAACTTTTAATTCTGTACCTTCTTTTGGATGTTGATAGACCCATTTCCCACTTAATTCAATTAAATCTGTATCTGATGTTTTTAACTTTGTTGTCATGTACCTTCACTCCCACTACTTTGCGATTTCTTCTACTTTTGCGTTATCCCCATCGGGCAAGCCCACTCGGTTTACAATGGCATTTTTATATACTCTTATATCATAACTTCCTTTTGGTAACCCTTCTTCCTGTTTGAGCTTTTCTGCTAAATCATCCGCTTCCTCTTGTTTAGGTAGCTTATTTTCTTTAGAATAAAATTCCATTGGGATGGATATATGTTCATACATCGGATCATCTTTCTCAAATAGATTCCTTAATTCACCTTCTGAAATTTCTTGATTTTTTAGATAAGCATTATAAACACTTGGATAGTAAACATCCATTGCTACAATAAAATAATGGTTGCTTATATAGCCTTCTGCAGCTGTCTTATCAATCGCTTCATCCCTTAGTCCTAATAAATCATTTTCTTTAGCTATTTTATTAGCAAAAGTATCTAAATGGCGAAACTCTGCTTCATATGCCTTTGCATATAAACCCCCGACAATCGCTTTTTCTACCTCCCCTTCATTACTTCTCGCTAACCATTCACCTTCTTTATTAATCACTTTTCCTACTATAATGGAGGTGTGAAATTTAATAGGCTCCTCACTCTCTACCATGACAACTGCCGCATTACGCGCGGGGACTACATTATTTACTTTTACATCTGTTTTGTATGTGTTTTTCATGTAGTTTATCGCTTCTTGCTTGATTTTTTCTTCATCCTTTTTCACTCGCTCTGCTGACTTCTCCCCGTCCACAAATGAAAACCCTTGACCTACATACTCCTGTACAGGAGTAGTGCCTTCTTGTGCTTTTCCTTGCTCTGTTTTCTCATTCATATTGAAACAACCTCCTAATAATAATAAACTTGCTAACAAACCGATGATTTTTTTCTTCATTTGTTCTCCTATCTGCTTCTGTATTTTATCCCTTTGGAATCTTAAGCTTTTCTGCATTTCCTTCTATTAGTAGATACAGTTCTTGAGGAGCTAGTGGTTTTTCTTGTACAATTCTGATTGTTGGGCTATAAATTGCTTGGTCTGCAAATCGAGCACCTAGTAAAACTTGTTTGGAATTGCGAATAGTATCTCCAATTGGGCTGTACTCTTTCGCCATGCTTCCCAAGTCATTTCCTATAATGAATTGTACTCCCATTTTACCATCTGATTTTAACATCTCTAGTAATTGTTTTTGCGTGTTTGATGATAACTGGTTGTATAGCTGAACAGTTGAATAAATAACAACGACTACAAGTGGCATATTTTTGAAGTATTCTTCTTTTGTTATTGTATTGTTTAATTGTAGTTCTTCTAAATATGCTTGTTCTGCCGTTTTAAACGCTCCGTATAGAAGGTCAATTTTACCCTCTATTCGTTCACTATTTGTAATGTAAGTTAGGGGGAGCTCTTTTAATTTCATTAACTCCATAGAAGGTGTATCAAAGATAACTAGCTCTCTTAATTCTTTTTTGACAAGTAGATGACTACTGTTTGTGATAATTTGCTGAACTAATTCTATAGTTGGCATGATGATAGCTAGATTGTGCTGTTCTAATGATATTCCTACAGGGCTAGCATACTCATACTCTAAACCAATTGGTAGTATTGATTTCATTTCAAGCATTTTCTTTGTTTGCATATGATCGGTAAAGTGAGTAAAACTTAATGTTTCTGGAACCATTGGTATACATTGTGGTTTTTTGCCTGTCCAAATTTCAGTCATTTTCTCTGCTTCATCTTGATTGTTCTTGATTATTTCGATTGCTTCGGCTCCATTATTTGGGAGCGCCATTTGGAACAATGTTGGTTCTTCAATCTTAATTAAACCTCGACCTGGTAATTCTTCAATGGTGTAGTCACTTCTGCCTACAATACTGCTTACCTCATTTTTCTCATTCAAGTGTAAAGCTATTTGCGTTTTAATGTTAGACAGTAGCTGTAGACGCATTGCATTTTGGTTATTAGCTGTAATCATTAAATGAATGCCTAAGCTAGCTCCTTCCCTTGCTATCTGAACTATAGTTGGTTCAAGGTTTGCTACAAATTCATCCACTTCTCTAATTGCATCATAGTTATCAATTGCTAGTAGAATAATTGGCCTTTTATCGCCACTTATTTCTTCATACATTTTCAAACTGGCTACGCTAAATTTACTTAGTAATTGTTTTCTCTCTTTAATTTCTCGACTAAGAAGCCTTACTAATTTTAACGTTTTCTCTGATTCATCAATGGAAAATGTATCTGCAACATGTGGTAAACCTTTAAGTGAAAGTAAACCATTTGTGCCAAAATCTAATAGGTATGCATGGAAAAATTCTGGTGTGTTTTTTCTTGCTAAATCAAATATAGCTGTTTGCATGAACGTTGATTTTCCGAAACCAGGACTAGAAAACACTGCCATATGTCCATTTTTTTCTAAATTCCAATGCAAAACGTTTTGTGCTTGTAACTGCGGTTGGTCCAGTACTCCTAATGTTAGTTCTAAATCCTTTTCATCTTTTTGCCAGTTTGCTTCAAAATCAACAGTACTGATGCTTTCTAACGAAATACGTTCCTCCAGTGGCGGCAACCAAGGTCTTGGCAACGCCTCAATCCCAGAAGCCTCCGTATACGCATGAATATGATCAATCACCGCATCAAGTTCACTCGGCAACTTAGTTAAATCATCCTTCTTATCTAATCCGCTCAAATCCTCTGTCAAAATATCATACTGACCCAAGTCATTAATCGCATAAATCGTCGTATCAATATAATCCGGGCTCTCCTTATCTGGCACGTAATCCGCACCACTCCAAGCACTCTGGAACAGTTCGTAAATTTCGTTATTACCAACTTGCAAGTACGAACGACCTGGTAGTGTGATTTCTGCTGCGTCTGGTGTTTTCAAAATTTCGTTTGAATCGCTGGCATTTTGTACTTTTAGGGCCAGTTTGAATTTGGAGTTGGACCAGATTTGGTCATCCACGACGCCGCTTGGTTTTTGGGTTGCTAGGATCAAATGGATTCCGAGTGAACGCCCGATACGTGCTGTCGAAACGAGTTCTTTCATGAATTCTGGTTGTTCTGATTTTAACTCTGCGAACTCATCTGAAATAAGGAATAAATGCGGCATTGGTTCGGTCGCTTTTCCTTGTTTGTATAGTTTTTGGTATTGGTTGATGTGGTTAACATCATGCTCGCCAAATAACCGTTGCCTTTTCTGCAATTCGGCTTTGATGGAAGCTAGTGCACGCATCGATTGCGCGCCGTCCAAGTTTGTAATTGTTCCTAGTAAATGTGGCATATTTTTAAATAAGTTCGCCATACCGCCGCCCTTATAGTCAATCAGCAAGAACGCGACCTCATATGGGTGGAAATTGACGCCAAGTGAAATGATATAAGACTGAATGATTTCTGATTTACCAGAACCAGTCGTCCCCGCTACCAAACCATGTGGCCCGTGCGCTTTTTCATGTAGATTCAGTTGAACAATATCGTCTTTACCGCGCAAGCCAAGTGGCACAGCAAGGCTCTTATACGTTTCATTTTTCGCCCAGCGTCCGGCAATATTTAGCTCCTCGACACGCTCCACACCGTACATTTCAAGGAAAGTAACGGATTCTGGGATTGAGTTTTTCAAATTTTGAAGATGGTTCAGTGGTGCAAGAGCCCGGCTGATTACTTCTTTATCAAAATCTGCTGGCAAATGGTCCGGCACGAATGCTCGGTTTACTAGATCGCCTTGTTCCAAAATAATGTTCCCGCTCTTCGCATCACGAATATCAACGACCGTCTTCACGTGTTCTGGCAAGCTCTCCATTACATCTTGTACGAATACTAAAGAAACACCTAGTTCGCTTGGATCTTCATTAAAGAATTCCATCACTGTGTGGTCGAGTACTAATTTTTCATCGGTAATTAAAACTACAAAATGTGGCGTGAAGTATAATTTTTCCTGCTTGCTCGCTTGTTCAGTGAGCGCTTGTTTACGTTCTTTTAAAATTTGATAAAGAGAATTCAATACTTGGTCGCGCGAACGTTCATGGTAAACAAAACCACGCACATTCACATCACGCATATTCGCATGCGGTAACCAGCGCATCCAGTCCCAATCCGCCTTCTCTTCTTCTGGGAAAATGTTAATAAATTGCAAATCATAATAACTATGGAAAAGGGACGTTTGCATTACCAACATTTGAAGTTGCTCTAATACTAAATGACGCGGCCCGATATACCCCACCGGTCCGTGCATTAAATCTGTCGCAACTGGCACTTCATTAATTGATAAATATTGTCCTTTGATTTTCACAGCTTCATCAATAAGTTCATCTTTGTCCTGGCTAAATTCTTCTTGTTGGAATTCGACGGAAAAACTGCTTGCTTCTGCGCCGCGTCCAACCCGGAAAGTCAAGAAATCATGGTGAAACATTGTTTTTTCATAAATGCGTGAATCCACGCGTAACGCCATTTTTTCCAGTTCAGTTACATCTGGATAGTGATAAGTTAAAGCGTGACGCTGTTTCTCGCTTGTTTCGTGTAATTCTCTTGTTTTTCGTTTTAAATATAAATCATAGCTCTCAATTCTTTGTTTCGAATCAATTTTGTATTTTTTGCGTGATTTTATGTAATTAATAATCGCCATCGTTATCGTTACTGCTGACATCGCGATGGTCATAATAATATACAGCCCACGAGGTTGGAAAATAGAAATCATCACAGTAATCGCAACCATGATAAGCGGGGGTAAAATAATTTTAATTAAGCCATCTGTTGGTTTGGATGGCTTGCTAGAAGGTTTCGCCATGCTGATTTTCTCTTCTGGTGCCCGGTAAATAATCCGCGGGGAACGGTGGTAATCTGGATAGTCTTCCCCGAACGAATTGTCCGCAGCAAATAAAGGCGCTAATTTGCTCGTCACGCGATTTTCTACAGCAAGCACACTAATATCTTCTTTTCCGATTGTAATCGTCACACCGTCCGTATAGAGCTGATCGCCCGGTTCTAGAACGCAGTCTTCTGTCACTAAAGAAAAATTATGATAAATTTCACCATTTAAAACTTGTAATTTAAACAGTTTTTCCTTCGCATCACGCAAAAGTAAAAAGTCTGATTTTGTGCCATCAATCGTAACATCATTCTCCGTTCCCGCGCCAAAGGCTACAGAAGTGTTCATGACGACATCATACACTTGCGTATCTAGCTCTTGGCAAAGATAAAATGCTAGATTATCCACTTTTACCACTTGATTCACTTGAAGTGCTGTTGTACCGACATTCCACGAGTTTTCGTCATATTTAACTTCCATTGATTCAACTAGTTCTGGATAAGTAATTTCGTGTTCGATTGTATTACCAATTGTCACGACTTTTTGAGGAGACAAATGGTGTTTATGACATTGCTGCCCGTTAGTAACAATTAATAAAGCCTCTCTATTCATGGTTCATTCTCCCTTATTTTGCTTCTGTATTTGTTGATGCCTCTGTTTCTTCTGTTTGTGTATTAACTTTTTCATCATATTCTTTTAAATTTTCTTCTAATGTTTTTAGTTTCTCTACTTTTTCATCACCGCTTAGTTTTGCATCACTTTGTACTTGTTCCATTTGTTTCGTTAAGCTGTACATTGCAAGCGTTGGGTCATCTAAAAGTTTCGCAATATCTAGTGACTTACCAAATTCACCGCGACCATTATAAATCCAGTAAAGCAAATTTTTCGGATCTGATTTTAAACTAATAGTATTCATAATGTTTTCTTTCTTTTTATCACTCATTTTTTCGCCGTTAACGTAGGAATAAGCAAGTTCGTATTGCACTGATTGCGGCATTTTTTCAGGATCCACATTCTCAAGCCCTGTAATCACTTTATCGTAGTCTGTTTTAAGAAAATTCTCATTCGCTGTAAGTAAATCGTTTTGAAGTGGCACTTTGATGAACGCAAAATAGCTCACTGGAATAGCCAGTAAAATCGCTACAATAATAAAACCAACCGCAAGTCCGCGAAAAGTCCCGTATTTTTTCTTTGGAACGATTGCCATATTTTTTTTCACAACCTTATGTTCCTTTATATATGCCTCTTCTAAAATAGCAGCAATATCTTGAATCGTTTTTGCATCTAAAATACTTTTTTCAAACTGAGTCCCTCTAGCACCCGAAAGCGAGCCATTATATAAATTTTCAAAAGAAAACTTCTTGGAAAACATCGCAATCGCAAAACACTGATATTGCTTAAAGAACATTTCTTCGGTCAATTCATATGGTGGTAAAATATTCTTAATCCCGCGGTGAACGATGCTCGGGACTAAATTTATATCAAAAATCAAATTATCGGGATGCAAGAAAAAAGTATAACGTGTATTCAGTAATCCACTTAAATCCGCAATATTCCGCAACGCTCGTAACTTGTCTTCACGTTCCATTTTGCGAACTTGTTCAAAACCATAAGTATGTTCAGCAATCTCATAAGAAATTGTGTAGGAATCACTATCACTCGTAATTTTTGCTGGAACGAAATGAGCGGCTTGTTTCTCTAATAATTCCAGTTGTGCCAACTCTTTTGCACGTGTTTTTGATTTAGGAAAATTAACGCTCCACGCTAAATCTTCATAAGTAAAATCGTAAGATGTTCCGTCCATTTCTGTTGTCTTATTCATCGTTTTCATTCTCCTTTTTTTCTATAAAATTTCTAAAATATCACCATCAGCAATTTGAAAATCAGTTAATTTATCGTCATCACTTAGTAAAATTGCTTTGTTCGTTGTTTTTATCGTGCATTTGGATAGATCTTTGTACTCTATTTTGAGTGTATCTGCTAAATTGATAATTAATGCTTTAATCGGCTGATGCACAGGGATGCGCAAATCATACTTATCTGCACCCCAATTAGTGAAATCAACTGTTACATTCATATGTGTATTTTTAACCATTTTGTTTTCCCCACTCTCTATTCAAAAACATTACGGGCAGCCACATAAATTCCACCTGCTAAAGCCAGAAGTGTTCCAGCGATTGCACCTCCAACTGTTTTTTGCTTTGTCTTTTTAGTTTCATCTTCCGTATTAGTTGTTGTCATAGTTGTTTCGTTCGTTGATGTAGCTTCATAGTTTCCAGAAAACAGCTTTTCTTTTGTTAGCTTCACGGTTTCTCCAGAGGTTGGCTCTTCTTCAAAAAGAGAATCCTTAATACGTTCGTACTCCGCTTTTTCAGCTTCTTTTTGTTTAGCCACTTTTTTATCCCACTCATCTGTAAAAAGAGGAAGACCATTTTTATCAAGCTCTGTTTCTTCCATTTCTTCTAACTCTTTCTTTTTTTCTTCATCGGTTTTTTGAAGCCGATCAGTTTTAATATCCATTTTTCCGTTATTTTCAAGATAGCTATCCGATTCAGCAGCGAGTATATTCGGAGAAAAAATAAAACAAATGAGTATTAATAATGTTCCCACTTTAATTTTCATCCAGATATTCCTCCTCTTTTTCGTTATTTTTAGAACGATGCCATACAAATAGATTAAGTGCAGCAAATAATACTGTCGCGCCGATTAAGCTGTACACAATTACAATATAGTCTTGTTGCATACTTAAAATGCCATTTAATAGTTGCTCCATATATTGCAGCGGCGAGAACTTCCTAAATGTCGCAAAAATCGACTCATTATCAATATTCAGCCCAACTGCATCTGTCAAAAATAGATATAAACTTAAAATGAGTAGAATAATCGACATACCAATCATATTAAATTGTCGGAGTAAGTATGAAAAAGCAGTTACAAGCCCTATCATAACTAGCACACAAATCCCAATCCACAAGAACATCCCGATTTGTCCTACTTCAAAAATAAACCCTGAAACAGCTCCAATCACTAGACCTTCAATTATCGCTACACAAACCATTAAGAAGGTTATTGGAATATTTTTAAAGACAATCGACATTTCTTTCTCAAAGTCATTTAATTGTTCACGTTTTTTCTCTTGATGTGAAATTACATAGCTTGTGAAAATCGCGAGAATCGTACAAATTAAAATCATAAAGTATGGCATTGATTTATCCCCGGCCACAATCGTTCCAGCGTTCATCTTATCTACAGGATTACTCAAGAAACTATAAAGATTTTCATTTTGTCTATCCCCAACTCGACTATTGTTCATCACTTTTGCAAAATTTTTCTGGAATGTTTCGTCATCTTTCAATTTTTCACCGAGGTCATCTGACAAAGTAGCGGCTTCTTTCACTAATGTTTTTCCGCTTTTTTGGATGTTTTTTGCTTCTTTATCAATCGCTTCAAAAGTGTCATAAACCACTTCAGCTGATTTCAAATTCCCTTCTGATGTTCCAGCAAGTGATTCACTTTCTGCTAGCAATCCTGCAAATTCGGAACTTAGCTGAAGAGCTACCATTGCTTCTTCGCCCGATTTGTCTATCACAACATCGTTTTCTTCCATTAAATCTTTGCTGGCATTACGCCATGATTCAAGGTTTTGAAGTGTTAACACCAAATTATTATTTAGATTAATCGCTTCCTGAGTTGTTTCATTCAACCGATTTGTCACATCTTCTGATCTTGAATTTGCTTCTGCCATCATGGATTTATAATCAGTAATTCGTTGTTCAAAAGCTTTAATTTGTTTCGTGTAATCCGCTACAAATCTATCTGTTGTAAGATTTACAAAACTTCCTATTACATCTTCTTTATTAAACATGTAATAGTACGAAGAATTTTTTGCCGCGCCCTCCAATGTCATTTCATAATTGCTGAAATCAGGCATTTGACTCGAATCACCCGCGTCAATCCCGTAGTACAAATCAAATAAAGTCTGTAATTTATAGTAATCTTTCACTGTTTTTGTAATTACTTTTACAGAAGATTTAGTTTCGCTTAAATAAGTTGGCTCTATAACGTTAATTGGCAACATTTCTTTCCTAACTAACACCGGATCCCCCGCTGGTTCTTCTGGATTCGGGTTGTCTGGATTAGTTGGAATAATAGGTAAATCCGTGGATTCTATCTCTTGTTTTTCATACTGTTGCAAATAAGCATTCCAATTCACAGCACCAATTAATGAAATGGTAGCTCCTTCGTTTAATTTTGCAGTCCCCGTGATTTTTATTTCTACTGGAGTCGCTGAAGCTGGCAAAGTAAGCTTCAATCCATTTTCATCAAATGGTTCTTGTTGAACTAATTCTGTTTGACCATCCACACTAACTGTACAAATTATATTTTCAAAACGGAAATTCTTGTCTAATGTAAGAAAAATTTCCGAATTATATTCATTTTCCGGTACGAGATACTTACTACTCTCAATTGGTATACCTTCTGTTTTTAATTTATTAATTGTATCGCTTTTTAGCGTATCAGTTGGTAGTGTCTTTTCGTCATTTGTAAAGCTAAAATCCTCCCCAAATGCACTTCGATGACTGTTGTAATATTCTTTTGAAAGTATAATAATATTTTTATATGTGTCTTCATCTAGCCCAATCGAAGCGAGCTGTTGCGAATTATAAGTTGGCAAAGCTTTGATTTCTTTCACAAGCATTTTGTTAAAACCGGCGTTAATATCTTCTCCCGTTAAATCTTTTAAGCCAATTTCATTTAATTTATCCGAGTATTCATTTTCCTGTAAAATTCGTAACAAATCATTGTAGACTGCTGTTCGAAAGTCGTTATTAAGCGTCCCAATAATTTCCGCATCAAGTGCTTCAATTCGTGCATTTGTGTCCGTGATATAATTCTGCAACCCTTGAGTTTGAGATAACAGGGAATTATTTCCTTCTAGAACCTGAAATTCCGACCTCATTTGATCATTGGCTTTTTCTAATGCTACCGTTTGTGTCCTAATATCCTCCGCCGAAAGAGCACCGTCAAATGACTGCAAATTCTCAGTGAATTTTGCGCCAAATGGTGCATTCATTTCTTGCGTTTTTGTAAAACCATCCATATTTTTCATGTATTCTGCATTTTCTTTTTTAGAAATATTTAAGCTTTTTTCAAAGTCTTTCATGATATCTTGAAATCCCTTGAAACTCTCTTTAGAATTTCCTGTGTAGTCTTGTACTGTTTTAAACTGTTCTGTATAGCTCGATAATGGATTGTTTATATCTTTATTGTAAATTGCGTCGTATTTTTTCTCTTCTTTTACTAATGCGCCTATATTGTCTTGCGCTTCTTGTAGTGTGGTTAAAATGCTCGCAAAATAAACATCAATAATACGCGTGTTGAAATCTTCCAATACAGACGCAGCTGTTTTTTCAGCTTCTGCTTTTAGGTCGCTATTTCCAACGTCATTTACTTTGTAACTAATGGTTACTTTTTCTGGTGCCTCAGATGTCATAGATAATGCTTTTTTAGAAAAATCACTAGGAATAACAATCATCATATTGTATACATCTCGTTTCAAGCCGCTTTCTGCAACACCACGACTTACAACGTACCATTCATGTTCTTCATCTTTTTCAATACTTTTAACAAATTGATTTCCAAACTCTGCCCGTTTTCCTTGGAATGTGTCACCTTGGTCCTCATTAACAAGCGCGATAGTCATTTTATGCGCTTTTTTCGTATTATTTTTATCATCCTTACTCGCTCCTTGATTTAAGGCCAAATAAGTAATTCCTGCCGAAAGAAAAATCGCCAAGACTAAAAAGAGTAAAATACTCCATTTTACTTTCTTCATTCATGTCCCACTCCCGCTGTGTCTTTTTTTATATAAATGCCTTTTTAGACATAAGCTTTCTATTTTAGAAAAAGCCATGCAAAAAACTGCATGGCTTTTCGTAAAGCATCCAACGATATTTGTATGTATGCTTCACTGTTGAATAATTTTTAGAATCCAAAGTTTTGAGAAAGTTGTTGATCGTGCTCTTCTACTGCATTTGCTGTCTTCTCAAGTTGATCATTAATTTGATCCATTAAGTTTGCGAATTCAGTTACTTTTGGTTTTAATTGTTCAAATTGCTCATCAAAACGCATAAAAGCTTGACCTTCCCATTCGCTACGTAGTTGATCTTGTAGTTGGCTTAAACGACTTAAAATATCCTCAATATCTCGACCACTTTGACCATAAGTTTTTGCACGATCGCGTAGTTCGTTTGGACTCATACGAATTTGACCTGACATTCACTTCATCTCCTCTTATTTTCTATTGTGAATAAGATATCACATTAAAATTATATCATGAATTCACAAAATAAAATGTGACAAAAAAGTGAAAATACACCTACTAAAATACTGATAATAAACGTTTTTTGGATTGCTCACTCTATCGAAAAGAGTATTTTTTCACAAACAAACTCTTCGATGATATATTTTTAAACTTCAATCATATGAAATGTTGTTTTTTACAGATTTATAAGTTCTCTTTTCTTGGGGGAAATGCTGTTATTTTTATACTCCTAGAATTTGAATACAAAAAAGCTTCTTGAGGAAAACTCCTCAAAAAGCTTTTAGAATTATTATTAAGCTAGACGCCAAACACTTTTTACGACATGCGTTTGAGCGCGATCAGGACCAACAGAAAACATGGAAACTTGTACACCAGTAAGCTGTGCAATACGTTCCATATAATGACGACAATTTACTGGCAGATCATCTAATGATGTAACCCCAGTAATATCTTCTGTCCAACCTGGAAGTTCTTCATAAATAGGTTCGCAACGAGCTAAGTCTTTCAAACTTGCTGGGAACTCTGTAATTGTTTTTCCATCTAATTTATAAGCTACACAGATTTTAAGTGTTTTAATTCCAGTCAAAACGTCTAGTAGAGTTAACGATAAATCCGTTAGTCCACTTACACGACGAGCATGACGAACAACCACACTATCAAACCAACCTACACGACGCGGACGACCAGTCGTTGTACCGTACTCATGGCCAACTTCACGGATAGTGTCCCCGATAGAATCAAATAATTCTGTTGGGAAAGGACCATCTCCAACACGTGTTGTATAAGCTTTAGCCACACCAACAACATGGTTGATTTTTGAAGGACCAACACCGCTACCGATAGTTACACCACCAGCAATTGGGTTACTTGAAGTTACAAACGGATATGTTCCTTGATCAATATCAAGCATAACCCCTTGTGCACCTTCAAATAATACACGTTTACCGTCATCTAATGCATCATTTAAAACAACTGACGTATCACAAACATAGTCTTTAAATTGTTGACCATATTCGTAATACTCGTCTAAAATATCTTCTAATTTAAAGCCTTCTAGCTCATAAAAACGTTCTAGTAAACGGTTTTTCTCACCAAGATTATGCTCTAATTTTTCTTTAAAAGTTTCTTTATCGAGTAAATCGATAATACGAATACCAACACGAGCTGCTTTATCCATGTACGCTGGCCCGATACCTTTTTTCGTTGTACCGATTTTGTTTGCGCCTTTACGTTCTTCGTCAGCTTCATCAATGCGAATGTGATACGGTAAAATAATGTGCGCGCGGTTAGAAATACGCAAATTAGAAGTATCCACGCCTTTGTCATGAAGATATTTTAATTCCTCCACTAAAGCTTTTGGATCAACAACCATACCATTACCAATAACACTAATTTTTTCTTTGTAAAAGATACCTGATGGAATTAAGTGCAATTTGTAAGTTACGCCATCAAACTTAATTGTATGACCCGCATTGTTTCCACCTTGATATCTAGCAATCGCTTCTGCATTCTCGGAAAGAAAATCCGTAATCTTCCCTTTTCCTTCATCGCCCCACTGTGTTCCTACAACAACAACTGAAGACATTTAAACACCTCATTTAATTGGTCTTTGATAGCTATGATTTTTTCATAGCCTCTTCATTTTCCACTATACATTGTACCGTTTGCCACTAAAATAGTCAATGGATTTACGAACATTGATTTGTAAGGTAATTTTATCGTTCGCTTTTTTAAACATTTTAATAGAAAACCAAAGTGCATTTTTAGTAATACGATACCTTTTTGCGTAAAATAAAAACCTTGCGAACTCCAAATCTAATTAGAATTTCACAAGGTTTCCTTATTAAGCCATTGCGTCGTCGTAACGCACTTCTAAATTCACAAACTTATTGTATTCTTTTACAAAGGCTAATTTCACATCACCGACCGGACCGTTACGTTGTTTTGCAATAATAATCTCAATCGTACCGTCATTTTCACCTTCCCGGTCATAGTAATCTTCCCGGTATAAAAAGGCTACAATATCCGCATCTTGCTCAATCGAACCCGATTCACGAATATCTGACATCATTGGTCGTTTATCTTGGCGTTGCTCCACACTACGAGACAACTGTGAAAGGGCGATTACTGGTACTTCAAGTTCCCGCGCCAAAGCTTTTAACGACCGAGAAATCTCAGAAACCTCTTGTTGCCTATTTTCGCCGCCACGACCGCTCCCAGCAATAAGTTGCAGATAATCGATCACAATCATACCAAGACCAGTTTCTTGTTTTAAACGGCGGCACTTGGAACGAATCTCATTCACCCGAACACCTGGCGTATCATCAATATAAATCCCAGAATTAGAAAGTGTACCCATCGCAATTGTCAGCTTTTGCCAATCATCGCTCGTTAAAGCACCTGTCCGTAAATTCTGCGCATTAATATTACCTTCCGCACAAAGCATCCGCATGACAAGTTGTTCCGCACCCATTTCCAAACTAAAGATAGCAACATTCTCGTCTGTTTTTGTCGCAACATTTTGCGCGATATTTAAGGCGAATGCCGTTTTACCAACAGAAGGACGCGCCGCAACAATAATTAAATCATTCCGCTGAAAACCAGCTGTCATTTTATCCAACTCATTAAATCCAGTCGGAATTCCAGTAATATCACCTTTACGATTGTGCAAAATCTCAATATCATCATATGTTTTAACAAGAACGTCTTTAATATTCTTGAAAGCTCCGACATTTTTACGTTGCGAAACTTCCAAGATACTCTTTTCCGCTTCGTCCATAAGCATATCGAGCTCGTCTTCGCGCGAATATCCATCTGTTGCAATTTGGGTAGCAGTTCTAATTAAACGTCTGAGAAGCGCCTTGTCCTCGATAATATGGGCATAGTATTCCAAGTTAGCCGCAGTCGGTACAGCACCGGATAATTCCGTCAAATAAGGCAAACCGCCCGCATCTTCTAAATTACCCTTGGCAGCAAGCGCCTCATATACTGTTAAAACATCGACAGCCTTCCCGTGGTCGTTCAAATCAAGCATCGTTTCGAAAATGATTTGGTGACCAGTTCGATAAAAATCATCCGGCATTAAAATTTCAGAAGCAGTAATCAGCGCATTTGGCTCAAGAAATATCGCGCCCAGTACAGCTTGTTCGGCTTCAATATTTTGTGGTGGTGTTCTGTCCTGGAAATTATTATCCACTGTCTTACGCTCCCTTAAGAAAAATTATTCTTCACTGACATGTACATCAAGTGTTGCCGTTACTTCATGGTGCAGCTTCACAGGCACCTTCGTATGTCCTAAAGCTCGAATTGCTTCTGGTAGATCCATTTTGCGTTTATCTACCTTAATACCATGCGTTTTTTCAAGTGTTTGAGCAATTTGTTTAGATGTAATGGAACCAAACAATCTACCGCCTTCACCAGATTTCGCTTTTAATTCCACTGTTAATTTTTCCATTTTTTCTTTCAAAGCTTTTGCCTCAGCTAATTCTTCGGCAGCTAATTTATCTTCTTTTTTCTTTTGAGCTGAAAGTGTGCTTAAAGCCGCATTGCTAGCTTCGACCGCGTAACCATTTTTAATTAAAAAATTGTTTGCATAACCATCTGCAACATTTTTTGTTTCACCTTTTTTACCTTTACCTTTAACGTCTTTTAAGAAAATAACTTTCATAATTATGTTTCTCCCTTCCAATACGCATCAATGGCGCTAATTAATTGTTTTTCTGCTTCTGCAATTGTAACATCTTTAAGCTGTGTGGCCGCATTCGATAAATGTCCGCCACCGCCTAGTTTTTCCATAATGACTTGCACATTGATTTGTCCAAGCGACCGCGCACTAATCCCGATTAATTTATCCGGACGTAGCGTAATAACGAAGGATGCTTGCACGCCTTCCATCGAAAGCATTGTATCTGCAGCCTGTGCTGCAATGACCGTACCAAATTCCTCGTCTTCACGCCCAGCTGCAATCGCCATTCCATCATGATAAATTTCAAGCGACTCCACTAAACGACTCCGCTGAGTAAAAGTAGTAATATCTTCTTTCAAAAATTGCTGCACTAAAATCGTATCCGCACCAAGCGACCGTAGATAACTAGCCGCATCAAACGTGCGCGACCCAGTCCGAAGTGTAAAGTTTTTCGTATCAACGACAATTCCGGAAAGGAGTGCCGTCGCTTCAATTTTCCCAACTTGCTCTAAGTCAGGTTGGTACTCAAATAGCTCCGTAATCAGCTCGGCCGTAGATGACGCATATGGCTCGATATAAACCAGAACCGGATTACCAACAAATTCCTCTGAACGACGGTGATGATCGACAACAACCACATTCGTAGCAGAATCAAGCAGTTCCTTATTAATAACCATCGAAGGTTTGTGCGTATCAACTACGACAAGCAAACTCTTTTCTGTGATATTTTCCAGTGCGACTTGCGGCGTCACAATATTTTTAATCACATTTGGATATTCTTCAATTTCATTCATTAGCCGCTTCACATCAGGGCTCATTTTGCCAGGTTCAACAACCACATAAGCATTCCGGTTGTTCATTTCAGCAATTCGCATTACACCTAAGCTTGACCCAATTACGTCCATATCTGGATAGCGGTGTCCCATAACAAAAACTTGATCACTTTGCGTAATCAGTTCTTGTAAGGCTTGCGAGATCACGCGTGCCCGAACTCGAGTCCGTTTTTCCATCGGGTTCGTTTTTCCACCATAAAATCTAACTTTTCCTTCAGGCTGTTTAATTACGACCTGATCTCCGCCTCGCCCTAGAGCAAGGTCCAAGCTTGACTGAGCCAAATCTGCTAACTTAATCAAATCATCTTCCTTATAGCCAATCCCAATACTTAAAGTCAGCGGAATATTTTGTTTTGACGTCCGCTCACGAATTCGGTCCAAAATTTGAAACTTCTCTTCCTCTAATTGCTTCAACATTTCTTCAGTCAAAAAAGCCATAAAGCGATCTGTCGAAATTCGCTTCAAATAAATACGGTGCTCCCTGGCCCAGTTAGTCAACATGGAAGTCACTAAGTTATTTAATGCACTACGTCGTCTGTCATCCATTCCTTGCGCCCATTCATCATAATTATCTAAGAAAATAACCGCGAAAACAGATTTATTCGCTTGGAATTTCTTATTCAAATCATAGTACTCTGTTCGGTCGTATAGATACAAAATCCGCTCTTTACGCTTAACAATCGTATCAAAACGATGATCACGCCAAGCAATCGACATAATTCCCTTTTCATCATTTCCAGTAATTACATCCAAAAATTCAGGTCCCACTTCTTCTAAAGACTCCCCGATTAGCTCTGTTTTATCAAAGTATTTAGACATGAACGGATTAACCCATTCGATTTTATAATGTTCATCATACAGCAATATTCCCATCGGCATTTCTACAAGCGCTTCTTCTTCACTACGCTTAATCCGGTACGTTAAATTAGAAACATATAGTTGAACGTCCTCATTCAGGCGATATTCAAAATAAAACATCGCAACTGTAAGAATAATTCCACCAACAACAATTAACGCCGATAACCACCACGAAAAAAAGAACGTGATTACGCTCAAAATAATTGTCGCTGCAATCAGACCGTATAATGGATATTTAAGCATTCGTTTTTGAAAATAGCCTGACATTTCATCCAGCTCCCCATTTTTTTACATACTTTTGTCTGAAATTGAGTATCTATATCATAACATAAAATTAACTAACAATTCATCACTATTATTTTACCTATAATTCCGTGTTTCATCAAATTCAAGCTAACCTTCATACAAAAAAAGCGACCTAGAAGGCCACTTTTATAAACTCAAGCTTTTAATTAGTTTCGATGATGCATAACAATTTTCTCCGTTAGACATCTTCACCACGCCTTTTGTTGTATCTAATTCATGAATATTTTTCTTGTTCACAATATACGAGCGATGGCATCTATAAAAGGATTCATCCAACATTTTCTCAATGCTTTTCAGCTTACCATAAAACTCCACTTGGCGATTTTTGCCATGTAAAATTACTTTATGAATTGTAGGAGCTGTTTCGAAAAACAAAATATCGTCTAAAAGTTCATGAATAATCTTTTTATCTGAAACTTTAAAGGTAAAGTACTTCTGCATATCTTGGTCATTAGAAATACGTTCTTCAGCTTGCTTCATACAAGCTAAGACACGATCTTGCAACATATCAATATCATCTTTAATAATATAATCAAGCGCTTCCACCTTATACGTAAAAGTCATATAGCTTAGTTCCGCATGTGTTGTAATGAAAATAATGAAACCACGCGGATCGAATTTCCGAATTTCTTGAGCTAATTCAAAGCCATTCATGTCCGGTTGTCCTAAATCAATATCTAGAAAATACAATCCCATACCTTGATGTCTAGGCATTCGTGACACTAACTCAAATGGATCTCCTGTTGAAAGCTCTAACTTCATATCAAAATGTTCAACCATTATATAGTCTTCAATATATTTTGTTAACCTTTCTCGCTGCATTCTGTTATCTTCACAAATAAAAACCGGTAGCATAAACTCATCCCCATTCTTCTACATAATTTCTAATTCTTGAATAACTTCTCTATTAGTCACTTTTGTGTCTAAGGCAACATGCGAATATTTTTTCATAATCTCCCGCAAACTAGCAAGGCCTAAACCCCGACCTTCTCCTTTTGTGGAAAAACCTTCTTCAAATATTTTATAAATTGGTGGCATATTTACAGGTAAACTATTCGCAAACACAATAATTATGCTATCACCTTTTTTCACGAAAGCGATACGAATAACTGGATTTTCGCAAGTTAGCGCTGCTTCAACAGCATTGTCTAGCAATATTCCAACAACTTTACACAAATCTATAATATCCATCGAAATTTTATCAATCGGTTCAACAACTTCCAAAATCGCATCAATTTTCAACTCTTGAGCTCGTATTAACTTAACTGCCAATAAGCCCTTTAGTTCAATTACATGAATATTTTGAAGCAGTGAAATCTTATAGTTATTCGATTCAATTGTTTTATTTATAGGTACAATATTATTTTCAAAGTAATACTTCAAACCCGGCATATCATTATTATCGATATATCCAATAAGCGTTGATAGGATATTCACATAATCATGACGAAAAACGCGCATTTCTCTATGCAGGGACTCTAATGTAGTAACATAATCCTGTAACTGTTCTAGCTGTTCCTTCTGATTTTGTACTTTAAGTTCGTTGGTTGCTGTATTAATAACAACCGTCACAATAACTATTAGCAAAATGGTGTATCCTGTAAAAATTAGTGTATTAATTTTCAAAACTGAACCATCGAAACCTGCAATTGACCCCGCGTATATATTCATATAGAACGCTAATACAGTAAGCGCCACGATAGAAAAAATAATATACGCATATTTTCTATGTTCAACAAATCTAGAAATGTTAACTTTTTCAACCAGTTTTCTAAGAAGAAACGAAAATACTAACAAATTTGCCAACATTCCCGCGCAATAAATTAGCGTTGGTAATAATTCATTAAAAATCTCATCATATTTAAAGTTCAAGCCTGGTACTAAAATAAAACCTACTATAGAATCACTGATAGTAAGCAAAATAATAACCACAAGCGTAATAGAACCTGAAACTACCACATTTTTATTTTTCCAATATAGGGCACTTACAAAAATTATCAACACAAAAATCATCGACCAGTATTGAACTAATGTAAATAAAGGGAAGGCTAGCATAGCAATTGCTATAGTAACCAATCCCTCTTTAATTGAAAAAACTTTGTTTGTCAAAATCTGGATTGCTATAAAAATACCCGTTATCTGTATAATTGCCATCAAAATACTAAACATATTAATCCTCCACTGTCTAAAATATCTATGTTTAAATATGTAAGTTTGCCTTCTTTTTATTTTAGCATGAATTTTGATGTTATACAGTTTTAAATTTATTTATTTTCGTTTTTTTCTTGCATTTTTACAAATGGACTTTTTGGTTCGTATACAAACATGAAACAAGCTTTACTCATAGAAGAATCCGCAACTTTCATGGATTGTTCTTCTAGCTTTCTAGAAAGGAATTTACCAACTGATTTATTCATATTTTTCATAGTTCCGATACCTCCTTTTCAATAGTTTGTAAGTAAGTGGATTAATACTTATCACCTGAAACAAAGATCCTACCATGATTAATGTTTTCATCTCTGCGAATGGTATTAGTAACGCAATTCCCGTTAAAATTAGCGTCCCTATCATCGCTTTTCTTTTTAGTTTTTTTCGGTGTTCTTCACCGATTAAAGGCAAACTTTCTGTGTCTGCCGGAGCGAATAAAAACATGTTGAGTAGTATAAATGCAAATGTGCCTAAAACAATCCAATTATTAGAGGGCAAATTTTGGAAAATAAAAGGCGCAAGCACAAACATTGTTAAGCTAATTAGTGTACAATTCAATGTTTTGGTTGCGTGTAATCCAAAAGAATACCGTCTGAGCCATAAATATGACAGATGCACTGTCACCGTTTGCAGTAATAACCCTGTTACTAAGGCAATACCGTATACGATTGCAAACTTCATGACATTAATTAAAATTATCTCTAGCCCATATTTTACTTTTAAATAACCTTCTTCGTCATCTTTCCAGCGATCTTTTGAAATCAAAACATCCGCCATTTTTTCTGACAAAGGTACTTTTGCGGTAAAATTACTCAACTAATTCACCTCCACTAACATTTTACAACGAATTTAGTCATTATAACCAAAAATGTAATGAAATGTCCGATTCTTGTCATGAACGACTTAAAAATGGTCAAATCAGCAATTTTTTGGATACATTTCAGAATTTTCAAATGTGTAAAAAGAACCTATCAACAGGATTAAAGACCCTTATTAATTCTTAATTTTAGTAATAATATTCATAAAAAAAGCAACCTATGAAAGAATAATCACAGGTTGCTTTTTGCTTAATTAATCGTCTTGCTCTGTTTGAAGGACTTCTAATGTCTTAGCATTTAGTTTGATATCGTATTTTTGGTTGTCTTGTTTTACTGTTACTTCATAATATGTGGTATCTAATTCCCGCTCTATGTTCCAACTTGTAACGTCGCCAGCTTGTTGATCAATTGCTTTATCCATTGCTTCTTTCGGTGACTTAATCCCATCTAAAGTAAGTTTTTCGTTTTCTTTTTCAGCACCACCAGCATCTTCTTTATCAAGCTTATCTGTTTCATCACTCAACTGTTCTTTTGTTTCAGCATTGAATTTCATTTCATATTCATTGTCATTTGAAATTCCATCAACAGTATAAACATATTTTCCCAGGCTTTTCTCTAATTCAACGCTAGATATTTCTGCATCCGTATGTTTGTCTTGGAATGCCTTTACTGCGTCTTCATAACTCATATCAAAGCTTTTGTTTTGCAGGCTATCTGTTGAATTACTATCATTACTACTGCTTTTACTACTTGTTGTTTCGTTACTGCCATTAGATGAAGAAGTATCCTTATCATCATCTCCAAAACTACATGCCGACAAAGCACCTACTAGTAAAACTGTCATCCCTACTGTCGCTAATTTTTTATACATTTTGTTTCCCCCTGTGCATTTTTTTCTTCTATTTAAGAATAACATAAAAGCAAGCTGCTTAACGTCCACCTTAAGCCCTAAGTTTTCTCCACATAAAGTCTTCCTTTTAACAAAAAACAGTCTAGAAATGAATTCTAGACTGTTAAAATTAACTTATTTTTCTTCAGCAACAAATGGTAGTAAAGCCATTTGGCGAGAGCGTTTGATAGCAACAGTAAGTTTACGTTGATATTTAGCGCTCGTTCCAGTTACACGACGAGGTAAAATTTTACCACGTTCGGAAACGAATTTTTTTAGAAGTTCTACATCTTTATAGTCGATATGCGTAATACCATTGGAAGTAAAGTAACATACTTTTTTCCGACGGCGTCCGCCTCTGCGTCCTCCAGCCATTGAAAGTTCCTCCTATCTTAAAGTTCAAACCGCTAAAATGAATTTAGAATGGTAAATCGTCATCAGAAATGTCGATTGGCTTACCATCACTTGCAAAAGGATCATTGTTAGTGGATTGATAATTTTGATTTTGAGATTGTTGCTGGTCCTGTCCGAATCCACCGTTATTAGTAGGTGCTTGTCCGAAGTTATTTCCACCGTTATTATAATTATTGTTGTTATTTCCGCCTTGATAGTTATTATTTCCGCCACCGCCATTAGCATTGCGCGGCTCAAGGAATTGAACACTCTCAGCTACAATTTCTGTCACATAAACACGTTTACCATCGTTTCCCTCGTAATTACGAGTTTGAACCCGGCCATCAACCCCTGCCATACTTCCCTTCTTCAGGAAATTAGCAACGTTTTCTGCTGGTTTACGCCAAACAACACAATTAATAAAGTCAGCTTCTCGTTCTCCCTGTTGGTTAGTGAACGTACGATTTACAGCTAAAGTAAAAGTCGCAACGGCCACACCAGCTGGAGTGTAACGTAATTCAGGATCTTTTGTTAAGCGTCCTACAAGTACTACACGATTCATCATGCAAAACCAACCTCCTCTCGTTTAGTAAATCAAGGTCCTAGCCCTGAATAAATTCTTATGCTTCTTCTTTAATTACCATGTGACGAACGATATCATCAGAAATTTTTGCTAAACGGTCAAATTCGTTGATAGAATCTGCTTTATCAGCATTCAATTTCACGATGTGGTAAAAACCATCACGATAGTCATTGATTTCGTATGCTAAGCGACGTTTACCCCATTCTTTTGATTCGATGATCTCCGCGCCATTTTCAGTTAAGATTCCGTCAAAGCGTTCAACAACAGCTTTTTTCTCATCTTCTTCAATATTAGGGCGAATAATGTACATAATTTCGTACTTTCTAGCCATCTACTCTACACCTCCTTGTGGTCTTAAGCGGCTCTGATAAGGTATGTAATCACACCATATCCCTGAAATTAAGACTGCCTTTAGCAAGCCTTAAAATCAAGAGCGAGCAAGGAATAATTTATAATTACTCACAATAAAATATTATATCATAGCGCAAACTAACCAGCAAGATATTTCTCGAAAATTTCTGGTTTGAAAACACTATAGCATATCTTAAAAACAGCGACAATACTTTTTGTGAAAGTCGTGTTTTAGCGAGAATTACCAGTTTTTCAAGGCTTATTTTAAATTTTCCCTAGTTATTGGCATTGTCATACATCTAGGACCTCCGCGCCCCCTAGAAAGCTCTGAGCTAATTACTTCATGAACCTTAATACCAGCCTTTCTTAAAAGGTCATTTGATACATGATTTCGATCATATGTAATTACTTCTCCCGGGGCAATTGCAAGCGTATTAGCGCCATCATTCCATTGCTCTCTCGCTGAAACAATCACATCTTCTCCGCCACAAGGAATAAAATCAACTTCTGGCACGCCTAGAACTTCGGCAATTACACGCTTAAAATCTCTACGCGGAGTGATTTCTAGCCCGTTTTCACTTTTTTCTAAAATATAGACATTTAGTTCGCCTTGCTGGTTTTGAATAGCAGGGTGAATTGTAAACTGTGCAAAATTGACCATTGTAAAAACGGTATCTAAATGCATAAATGATCTTGTTTCTGGTATTTCAGCTGCCAGTACTCGCTTGATTTTTGGAGCGCGACTAAATAAACTTTCTGCTAGCCGTTCAACCGCACGCGCATCAGTTCGCTCAGAAACACCAACGAGAACCGTTTCCTCATTCAATACAAGCTCATCTCCGCCCTCTAATGGAAAAGGCTCTTCTCGACCAGACCATATCGGGATTTCTTGACTACTAAAACGAGGATGATGTTTTAAAATAAGCTCAATAAATAGCGACTCTCGTCTTCTTGCAGGTTGGAACATTTTGTTAATTGTTACACCACTGCCAATGACTGCAGCCGGATCACGTGTAAAATATAAATTAGGTAACGGATTCAAGAAAAACGGATATTGTTCGTCCATCATTTCATTTAAATGTTTCTTTTTACGTTCTGGAATTTCTGATTTTTTCAATCCGGACATAAGTTTTCGAATCATTTCTTCTTCATCAAAAGACATCAAATAATCATGTACATAGAGAGCACTCTCATCCATTTGATTAGATTCCTTAATCATTTTCGTTAAAAAATGTTCTTTATTACTAGCTTCTTTTAAAGCTTCTGCTGCTAATTTTTCTAAGTAGAGCACTTCAATATTCGAGTCTTGCATCGTTTTGACAAAGAAGTCATGTTCTTTTTGCATCATTTTTAAGTAAGGTATGTCATCGAATAACAACGACTCTAGATATTCTGGCGTGATATTTTCCAACTCAGAACCTGGTCTTTTTACAAGGACCGTCTGCAGTTTACCAATTTCGGATGTAATATTTAAAACATTTTCCATTTCTATCACCTCTTCCTAAACAATTACCCCAAAACTTATCATTTATACATTTCCCGGGAAATAAAAAAACACGGAAATTAATCCGCGTTTTTTTGAGCCATTTTACTTCTAATAAAGGAAACAACCATTGGAATTACCGAAACTACAATGATTCCGATCACAACTAATGAGAAGTTGTCTTTAACGATTGGGAAATTCCCAAAAAAGTAGCCTGCAAGTGTACAAAGCAGAACCCAAACAGTGGCTCCTAAAATATTATAATTGATGAAATAGCGATAATTCATCCGACTTGCTCCTGCAACAAACGGTGCAAATGTACGAATGAACGGCATAAATCTAGCAATGAAAATTGTTTTCCCACCATGTTTATTGAAAAACGCCTCTGCTTTTGCCATTTTTTCTTGGTTTATTAATCTCCCAAACCAACTGTCTTCTGGTATGGAAGTTCCAATTTTTTTACCGATTTGATAGTTCACTGAATCCCCAATGACTGCAGCTAACCAAAGTGTGATAATTAGAGGCACAATATGTAAAATTGAACCATCCAATACGGATAAAGCTCCCGCGGCGAATAGTAATGAATCTCCTGGTAAAAACGGAAATACTACTAGACCAGTTTCTATGAAAACAATCAAAAACAAAATGATGTAAGTCCAAATTCCAAAATTATTTATAATCTCCACTAAATGTTGGTCAATATGCAAAATAAAATCAATGATGTACGTAATAAAATCCACCAGGCACTCACTTCCTTTTCTTTTTTTTAAAGTCAAAGTTCATTTTACCACAAGTTAACTCTCCTTGTATCAGACTTGTGACTTATTTATCAATTTTTAACAATTAATTTCTTTTCTAAATGGATATTTGGTTAGCTCAGTTATTGCCGTAATTTTATGAGTTATAGTCAAAAAAGACTGAAAAAACCGTTTCTCCTTTGGTTTTTCCAGTCTATTAGTATTTTTAAGCGTAGTCTCCAGGTTTTGTTTTACTTTTCATTGCTACACCAAAGTCTGTGTAGATCCGTTCTGTTAATTTGTTCCCTTTCAACTCTGCAATGTGATGAGCTAAGATTTGAAAAGGGAGTATCATTAGGAACGGCGCTTGGTATTCGTCTAAATCTGCTGGTATCCCCAGCGTTCGGTCATTTTCAGCAATGCCAAATTTAATAGTATACGTAAACGGGGTATACTTAGATTCATAATCACGTAACAATACTAAACGCTCGGTAACTGCGCTCTCTGTCTCTAAGAAGAAGATTCTATGTTGCGGGTTAACTTCTAAATATGGCCCGTGCATAAAAGCCTCTAAATCAAGTCCTTGTGATGGTACACGGACAGTTTCTGAGAATTTTGTTTCAACTTCTTTGCATGTTCCAACAGTAGGACCATATCCAATTGCTGTGAACTTCGGTGCAGTAGCAAACTCTTCTTGCCATTTTTCATAAAATGCTTCTGTACCTGCAATTGTTGCTGGAATCGCATCAGTTGCTAGGCTAAATGCTTTGATTTCATTGTTAAACCGAGTTACATCAATTTGCGCTGTTTTATATGCGAAATGAAGTCCTGTTAGCATTAATGTTAGCACAGTTGCTGTAAAACCTTTTGTTACGTAGCCAACTCGTTCTTTTCCACAGCCAATATCAAGTGTAATATCCGCAAATTCAGCAATTTCACTCGATACATCACTAGTTAGAGCCACTACTGGTACAGAAGCTTCTTTTTTCACACGTTCTAGCGCGGAAATGGTCGACGTGCTTTGCCCACTTTGCGAAATACCGATAACTAAATCTAGGTGACTTGATAATTTTTCGTAATATAGGTGATTGAATGGTTCTTCAATTGTAATACGGACATCTGCTAGATTTTCAATGTAATATTTGGCGCTTTGAGCTGCATTCAAACTTGATCCAGTTGCTAAAATCAACCATTCTTTTGCGCCTTTTTTTACAAGAGATTCTAGTTTTTCTGCATTCGTTTGGAAATCCGCTAAAATCGATTTACACATTCCTTCTTCTTCGTTAATATAAGTCATCATTGTTGGTTTCATTTTAAACTTCTCCATTCGTTACTGTTTCTGCTTCTATGTTTTCAGCAGCTTTTTGTTCTAAAACATATGCACGGTTAGCTACAAGTACAAATGGTAAGTAAATAAGCGTTCCAACGACGATAATTGCGATTTGTAAAATGGAAGCGCGAATGTCCCCACCTGTTGCAAGATACCCTGAAAGTACTGGTGGCGTTACCCAAGGAATCAAAATATAAGTCTGGCTAATCCAGCCCCATGAAGTTGCGAAGTACGCCATTGCCGTTGAAGCTAGTGGCGCGATAACTAGTGGAATACCGTAAATCGGGTTGAATACAACTGGCAAACCGAACATAAGTGGTTCACTGACATTGAAAATACTAGGGATTAAGCCAAATTTTGTTACCATGCGATGATCTGGTCGTTTTGAGGCAATGAAAATCGCGATAACTAAACAAATAATTGTTCCGCCACCACCCATGTATACAAAAGCATCTAAAAATGGTTGGGTAACGATGTTCGGTAAAGCTGTTCCTGCATTCACCGCATCAATGTTTTGTTGTAAAGAAGTTAAAAGAACTGGTCCAGAAATCGCGCCTAATACGAACGCGCCGTGAATACCGAAGACCCATAAGAATCCCGCTAAGAATACATAAAGTAGAATTCCTGGTAACGTTTGGAACCCACCAACTAATGGAATTTGTAGAACTTTTACGATAATTTCTGGGATACTCATTGATACAAAACTAACTACAAGTACTTCAATAATTGCTAAAATACTTAACACTAAGAATGATGGAATTAAAATGTTAAATGATTTTGCAATTGCTGGTGGAACACTTTCTGGCATAGAAATTTTTAATTTTTTACTTTTCGAGAATTTCGCAAGCATGGTAACACTGACTAAAGCAGCGATGATTGCAAGGAACATACCCGTTGAACTTGTCATTTCTTGTGTTAAAACGCCGCCAGCTTCAAAGGATTTTCCGTCAACAGACATTAAATGAGAAGAAGCTGGGATTAAGACAACATAGGCAGCTACGGCTATAACCCCTTCCGTACGACCTTCCATTCCGTATGATTTAGCTAAAAAGTTACCAATTAAGAACGCTGCTAAAATCGCCATGATACCAAGTGTTGCATTATAGACTTGAATACCTACACCCAAATAATTTTCTACATTGGGAATGAATTTAAGCAGACCGTTTTCTGGTTGAAGCAACACATTATTTACAAGTAAGAAAAATGCTGCAATAATCGTAATCGGAATCATCGCTGCAAAGCCATCACGAATTGCCATGATATGCTTTTGGGATGAAATTTTTTGGGCAAAAATTGATAATCCTTCAATAAATCGACTAGATAAACTTCTCTCTGAACTCATTTTTTTGTCCTCCTATAACTTTCCTGTTATTTTGTTTAAATCTGCTACAATTGACATCCATTTGCCGGCATTACCGACCCAAACTTCCTTATAAGTTGCATTATTAAACTCCGGCCAGTATGGTTCATCTTCATTTCTAAAAGTTTCCATTCCAACTGGTATTTCTCCTGTGATTTCGCCGTTAAGCACACTATATTGCTGTGCGTACCTATAACCTTCGCCGTGCATCATTGATTGGCCAAATGGGTTCATTCCTATTACCCACTGCAATTGGCCTTCTGCAATATTTAAGAGCGCCTTGTCTTGCAAAATCTTCCCAGCAATTGATGCCGCTTTTCCTGCCGAAAGTAAAATGGCGTTATTTCCTCTAAACGAGAACCAAATCGGGAATTTTCGCAACGCTATCTCATCATTTATTTTGATACCTTGTTCGTATTGCAATTGGTATTCTTCTATCGCTCGTTCATCAATGAGTAAATGCTGTAAGTGAAAACTTGCTTCGTCTAAATACTCCTCTTTTTTGTAAAGTCCTGCCGGAATGAGCGGATATGGTTTAGTGAAACGTGTTACTTTTTTCAAATAGTCACCATACATTTCGACCGCCTGTAGCCAAGTTTGTTTTTCGGCGTGATCTGGTTGCGTTTCAAGAGCCGCCTCAAGTGCCAGTAAATAAAGATGTTCACGTGCTTGATGATTAAAATGCTGAATAACTTTGTGTGATTTATCTCGGTAGAAAAATCCTTTATAAAGTTCATTCGTCTCGCTGTCCCTAATTCCAGCTTTTTCTTGCGCTTCTAACATCAAAACTAACCACTCGGCCGCTTTTTCTGCGTATATTTCTTTGTTTGTTAATTGATAAACCATCGAAGCCGCCCACGAAGCAGTCGCATAATATAGACTTTCTGAGGTTTGATACGTATGCTCCCAGAAAATCGGTTTTTGCCCAGTTCCATGTTTTTCCAGTTCCGCAATCGCAAAAAGCAAATCTTCTTCCGCAATTCTTATTAAATGATTCTGCATAGTGGCGTTATCCTTGATTTGATTGCCGATATACGCTTCAATCCCAGCACAATAAAAATTCTCATAAGCTTGATTATGAACCCGCGCGATTGCGTCATCCATGCCACCAACAAGGCCATCCGTCCATCTCGTCATACCTGCACTTGTCGCTCTAAAACCATCTCCAAAACGTGTTTTCAAAATAAAATCTAATCCCCACTCGCCTTCTTCTAAAAGGCGCATCCGCAACATTTCATCTTTTTCAGATAAACTCGCAGCCATTTCATATAAAGCCATCGTTACTTCCGCTGTTTGAATAAGTTGTTGTGAGACATCACCTGCGTCATGCCAGCCACCATTGAAAGACAACTGTTTTCCATCATGTTCAGCGATAATATCCGCGTGACAAGTCGTATGTTTCCCAAAAATCGGACAACCACAACGTTCACAGAAAATAAAATTAAGTGATTTCCAGATAGAAGATTCCCAAATCACTTCGGAAGTCCCAATTTGGAAAATTTCTGTTTGCATATCAGCAAATTTTAAATAATACTCACCCAAAGTTTGTAAATCAGAAAAGTCGAGAATACGAAAATTTCCTGTTTCTGTGGTATTTTGGTAACTTTTTCCAGTGAAAACTACTTTATCCGTTTCTTTTTCGTGAATTGTAAAGCTAGTTGTTTCTAGTTTATTCGCACAAAACGCCACTTTTGGCATATCTTTGGAATAACCGTTGTGGGAATAAATTAGCGAATTATCTTGCGGAATCCAGCCCTTGGAGATTTCTGGCTCACTAATTTGCTCTAGTTTAATTTCACTAATGAATAATTCCATTGTTCCAGCAGTCAGTCGCTCCGGGCCATTCAAATAATAACTAAAACTAATTTCTGTCATTTTATCCCGTGGCAATCCTTCAATTTCAAAAATCACATCGTTCCATTCCTGGTTAATTAAATTCACGCCATGAACACCTTCGCGCCCATATATATCAGGTACTTTCACGGTTCCATCATTTTTAAAACTAATCATTAAATATGGATTCGTTACACCAGGAAAATCTGGAAAAACTTGAATTCTCATCCGATTAAAGCTGTTCCAATCTTCATTTTGGAGTGGCGCATATATGAGAACGTTACCAAAATTGGTGTAATCACCGTCATCTGGCGCACCTGCTGGCCAATGTGGCATAACGACTGGAGAAGTCAACTTAATCTCGCCTTGATCAGATATAATAAATTCTCCAGCACCTTGATGTGAAAAATCCAAGGAAACCTGTTTTTCAGAGCTAAACAATGTTCTACTTGATAAAACTTGTTTCTTTTTCGCTATCGTTTCTAGCGCATGTTCTGTTTCAATTGGAAGTGGTCGATGAATAATACCTGTTTGCACAATTTGTTGCTTCATTTTCGGCTTCATTCTTGTCCTCCTTCATTTCCTAGTCTCATTCCAATAACTGCCGCCCCAATTAAACCAACTTTATCCTTTTCAAGCTGTGAGCGAACAACGCCTTTTGTAACAAAACGGATTGTATTACTTTGAAGATTAGCTAGTATCTTTTGGAAAAAAAGCTCGTTTCTTGTCACGCCTCCGCCTAGAATGACACATTCTGGATCTGTCGTCCGAACCATATTCATAATTAAATTAGCTAGCTGAAGCGTTGCGTTATCAATGATTTTTTCAGCAAGTTTATCTTTTTGTTCTGCTGCATGAAGAACCATTTTTCCAGTTAATTCGGCTTTATTATCAGCAAGAAGGGATGTAGGATACTCATTTAAATGTCTAAGCGCTTCTTCTTTTATTCCAAGGCCAGAAGCAAGACGCTCCACACAGCCGCGTCTGCCACATCCACATAGTACATCGCTATGAATATCTACGACGGCGTGACCAATTTCACCAGCGTTAAAGTGCCCACCTTGTGTAATCCGTCCGTCTACCACAAATCCAGCAGCAAGACCAGTGCCAACATTTAAATAAATAAAATCGTTTGTTTCTCGCCCCCAACCAAATTGTTTTTCAGCCATTGTTGCGCAAACTACATCATTACCAAGCCTCACTGGCAATCCCGTTTTCGTTTCTAAAATTTCCGCTAGTGGTGTCGGATTTGTTTTTCCTGGTTCGATTTCTAGCCAAATGCCCGCCTTGTAATTTACGCGTCCTACTAGGCCCACACCAATCCCAACTTGTTTTGTTGCTATAAAACCAATATTTTCCGAATAATCATCTAGCGCATTTAGCAGAACTTCTACCGCTTTGGCTTGATTTTCTGTATTGCTCGGGTAGCTTTTGGAGTGCAGCACCTCCCCATCTTTTGTTACTTCACCGATTAAAATTTTAGTGCCACCTAAGTCAATGCCGATGACAGATTCTTGTATGTTCAACTATTCCACCTCATTTTTGGTAACGTTACCAAATTAAAACATTTGTTGATAGCGCTTTCTAACATAGAATAACCGGATAATTTTGATATGTCAACCCTGTTTTACTTATTTTTGATAACGTTACCAAATTTCGCTTGTTATTTAGACATAAATAGGCTACACTTAAAATAGCTAAAAACGCTTACGAGGTGAATATTCCTAATGAAAAAAATAACTATACAAGAAATTGCGAAACTTAGTGGTGTTTCTGTTTCTACTGTCTCACGAGTCATCAATAATAGCCCCTCGGTTTCAGCTGTGAAACGCAAAAAAATCCAAGCTATCATTGATGAACATAATTACACACCTAGCGTATTTGCTCGTGGAATGGTTAATAAGCAGACAAAGAATATAGGCGTTATTTTACCAGATATTTCTAATCCCTATTTCATTTCACTTATAACGCAAATTCAAAAATTCGCACTAGATTATATGTTTTCAACGATTCTGTTCAATACAATGCTTGCGGAGCCAAATAATAAAAATAATCAACATTCCCTAACTGAAGAAGATTACTTGAAAATTATTTTAGAAAAACAAGTGGATGGTTTACTTATTTTAGGTGGCGAAATTGATAAAGAAGTTGTTCCAAAAAACTACATCAATGCTTTAAATCAACTAAACAAAGAAATTCCCGTTGTTGTTATCGGGTCAAAAATTCCTGAACTCAACTGTTTATTTATTGAGCGTAATTTAAAAAAAGGCGTAACAACTTTAGTTAGCCATCTAACTGCACTTGGTCATAAAAATATTGGTTTTATTGGCGGAGAAGCTGGTGTAAAAATCACCTCCTACCGATTGGAATCTTTTAAGGCTGCTATGGCTAATTACAAACATCCGGTTAATGAAAAGTGGATTGTTCTTTCTGATTACTATACAGCTGATGGTTACGCGGCGATGACTACACTTCTGGAGAATAGTCCTACTTTACCTACTGCTCTTGTAGCAATCAATGATAATGTTGCAATTGGGGCGATTAGGGCGATTAATGACGCGAAACTTTCTTGCCCTGAAGACATCGCAATTGTTAGCTGTGATCAATTTATGAATGGCGATTACCAAACTCCGCGTTTAACTTCCATGGATCAACACAATGAATATCTTGGTAAAATGGCTATTTTACAACTAATTAGCGCGATTAACGGTCAAGTCGAGCCAATGATAATTAATCACAATCCAGAATTAATTATCCGTGAATCATGCGGCTCTAAGCTATAACGAAAGGAAGGTCCATTTGGAAAAATACTTAATTTGTTCTGATTTAGACGGAACATTACTACAAAAAAATCAAACAATTTCACCAAAAACACTAAACTTATTGCAACAACTAATAGAAGAAGGTCACCATTTTGCCGTTTCCACTGGTCGAATGTATAATTCCGCAACAGACTTTGCCAAACTCGTTCATCCAAAAGCAGACGTTATCGCCTCAAATGGTGGCGTAGTGGCAGTTTCCGGCGAAATCATTCAACAAGAAAAAATGAAACAATCTGCATTACTAGAAACATTTTTATTATGCCAAGACCATGATTTACCCGTGTTTTTCTTCTCGACTGACACCGTTTACTACACTAAAAATCCACCTTATTATTTTACTGATGAAGAGGATAAAGGTCGCGTAAATGCAACAAAACTCGTAGCAATTAAAACAAAAGAAACCTTCTTGGAACATGCTGACCAGTTCATTAACGGCATTGTCATTGAAGAAGAGGATTTCGATAAACTTGCAATCCTTCGAAACGAATTAGAAAAACTATCTGATGTTTCTATTCTTTCTTCTCATGCAAATAATATCGAAATTTTGCCCAAAGATATGGATAAAAAATATGCCGTGAAAAATCTCGCTGCTCATTTAGACATCAAACCAGAAAATGTCATTACTTTTGGTGATGGTGAAAACGATATTGGAATGCTTGAAGTAGCTGGTGCTGGGGTCGCAATGGAAAACGCGAGCGAACTCGTGAAAAAAAGCGCCGATTATGTAACAACAGCCAATGACGCCGACGGAATTTACTACTTTTTAAAAAAATATCTTTCATGTTAATACAAAAACGCTGCCCACATGGACAGCGTTTTTGTTTTATTCTTCTATTGAAGCAGCTTCTTCATAGTTAATTAGTGCAATTAATCCACCAACAGCTAGTAACACGATTGGTAGTAAGAACATGATGGAAATCGACATGGTACAACCAATTGCAGCTGCAACCATCATTGCTCCACCAAGACGAGGTTTATGCGAAACAACAAACGAGCCTGCAAGCCCCACCCCTGAAAGCACAAGCGAACCAATCGTTAACATATAGAAGAAAAACGATTCCTCTTCTAAAGCCTGTGAAATATCAGGAATAACAAGAACCATCAAACTAAATCCAATACCCATTGCCGCCCCTAAAAAGCCAAGTAATCCTTCAACTTTCATGATAAAAACTCCTTTTTCATACGCATTTTCTTTTATGTTATCATTTTAACAAAAAATTGAATAGTTTTCAGCTTAGAAAAATAAAAAAAAGACCGACAATCAAGTCGGTCCAAAAAGGGAGTTTAGGATTTTAAGGAATTATACAATTAGCAAAAAGGGAGTAAAACTAATTGTATTCCTTGCTTACAAGTTCTATATTAAAGGTCAATTATGAATTTTTCGCAATAAAAATATTAAAAATTTGTTAATGTTTCACGTGAAACATTAATTTTTGTTCCAATTATGCATGGTTTTGCTTCGATACTATGACCGATTTCCTTAGTTCGAAAAACAGGCAACTTATATTTTAATCCAATCTGTTGATATAAAGTGCCTATTCTGTCGTATTCCCCATTTTTCTCAGCCTCAGTGTGTTCTCCCACAACTATTCCTGAGCATTTCGAAAACACATCTAACTGTTCTAATTGCGCTACGTAAGAAGCAATTTTCGCCTCTTTTCCACCTAAACTTTCTAACAAAATTATTTTGTTCGAGACATCAGGCATAAATTCCGTTCCTGCTAGTTTCAAAAAGCAGCGGATATTACCACCCACGATCTCACCCGTGCTCCATTCAAAATCAGTAAGGGAATTCCCATTTATCGCAATTTGATTCTCGAAAAACGCATTTTTGAATTGAGCTCGTTGTATCTCGCTAGCTTCACTTACTAAATTTCGCAGTAAGTAATTAAAGCCAGGCCGTTTCGTCTTCGCAAGAATTGCATTTAATATCACGGTTAAGTCACTATAACCGATAAAAGGCTTGTCTGCTTTTTGTATAATGTCAAAGTTAAGGTATGGTAATACTTGATTAGCCGCATCCCCGCCCGAAATATCAAAAATCATTTTCACATCCGGATTATGATATAGTTTCATTAATTCGGCTGCTCGTTCCTCAGGAGTACCACTAAAAGGCGAATCATCTGTTTGAAAAATAGTTTTCGCAAAAATCACCTGAAGTCCAAATTCCTTTTCTAAGACTTGTTTAAGACGCTTCAGATCCTTCTTGTCTTCCTTTTTTCGGCCATCAGAACAACAAATTATCCCTATCAAGTCACCTTTTACTAACATCCGCTCACCGCCTATTTTTACCTCAGTATAACATAAAACAGCTTGAGCAGATGTTTGCCCAAGCTGTTTTTAATGGATTTTAGATTACTAATGTGATTAAACGATCTTCTAATTTAGCTTCTTTAGAATCAGTGATCATTACGTCTAAATATGAACCTGAGTTTGTGATAACTACTGGAGTTGTTACATCATATCCAGCTTCTTTAATACTTTCAATGTCAAATTCGACTAATAGTTGACCTTTTTCAATTACATCACCTTGTTTAACATGTGCTGTAAAGAATTTACCTTCTAATTGAACTGTATCCATACCGATGTGGATTAATACTTCTGCACCGTCTTTAGTTGTAATACCAATCGCATGTCCAGTTGGGAAAATAGTTGTTACTGTTCCCGCTGCTGGAGCTACAACACGTCCAACAGATGGGATAATTGCTACACCTTTTCCAAGTGCACCGGATGAAAATGCTTCGTCTTTTACATCTGCTAAAGTTACGATTTCGCCAACTACTGGAGCTGGAATTGTTTCACGTTCGATTAAAGTTTCGCCTTCTGTTACGTTAGTTTCTTCTACAACTGCTTCAACTGGATCTTTGAATCCTGCTACATAAGTTAAGATGAAACCAAGGATGAAGCTGATAACAATTGCGATAACTACCCACCAGAATGCACTTGTAATACCAGCGCCTGGTTGGAAGAAGTTAGGAAGACCGAAGATTCCAAGTCCACCCATGATATAAACTTTTGCACTTACAAAACCAATGATTCCGCCACCAACAGCACCTGCGATACAGCTCATGATAAATGGTTTTTTCAGTGGTAAAGTAACCCCGTAAATCGCTGGCTCAGTTACACCAAAGATACCGGAAATAAATGCTGGGATACTAAGAGATTTGATTTTTTTGTTTCTAGTTTTAAAGAATACTGCTAATACTGCACCGATTTGGGCAAAAGAAGCACCGAACATCATTGCAAGTACTGGATCTGATCCAAGCGTTGTTAAGTTGTTGATTGCCACTGGAATAAGACCCCAGTGAAGTCCAAAGATAACGAACACTTGCCAGAAACCACCTAAGATTAAACCAGCAACAACTGGGCTTAAGTTATAAATCCAAATTGTTCCTGCTCCAAGTAATTGACCAGCCCAAGTTGCGATTGGTCCGATTACAAGGAAAGTAATTGGAACTACTACTAATAGTGTACAGAATGGAACTACGAATGTTTTAATTACATCGGGAATGATTTTTTTGAAGCCTTTTTCTACTTTTGAACCAAAATATGTTGCTAAAATAATTGGAATAACAGAAGATGCATAAGACATCAAGATAACTGGAATTCCTAAGAAAGTTACGTGAATTGGAGATTCAAAAATTGTTCCTGCAAAAAGTGTGTAAATTGGGTCACCTGCTGAAATACCTGCAAGCGTCGGATAAACTAGGGCACCACCAATTGCCATCCCTATAAATATGTTTCCGCCGAATTTTTTCATCGCTGTGAAACCTAGGAAGATTGGGAAGAAGTAGAATAAACAATCCCCAATTGCATAAAGTAGTTGGTAAGTACCTGAAGTAACTGTAATCCAACCAAATGCTGCAAACATTGCTGTGAAACCTTTAATCATACCTGTTGCGGCTAATACACCTAGAACTGGTGTAAATACGCCGGAAATCATATCGATAAAACGGTTGAAGATATTACCACTTGCCGGAACATTACTATCGTCTCCTTCAGCTGAAATACCACCAACTTCTAATACTGCTTTGAATACGTCTGGTACGTGGTTACCAATAACTACTTGATATTGACCACCGCTTTTAATTACGGAGATTACTCCATCAAGCTTTTCAATTTCTTTTGTGTTCGCAATATTCTCATCTTTCAGTTTAAACCGAAGTCTGGTAATACAATGGAAAACACTATTAATATTTTCTTTTCCGCCGACATTTTTCAAGATGTCTTTTGCTAACTGTTCATATTTCATTTTGACGACTTCCTTCCTCTTTTTGGTTTTTTGGGCAAAAAGAAAAACCTAAGCTCATTCGAGGACTCCACGCATACACGTGTCCTACAAATCAGCTTAGGTTTTGCCCAATGAATTGGTAACAATCCTTTGTGATGAGATAAATATATCATATAAAGAAAACGGTTGCAAGCCTTTTTTTAAATTTTTTTTATTTGGGGAGTTTTAGCGCTCCCCAAACAAGTCAGTGCCATGTATTTCAGCCGCTCCTGTTTCTTTTGTAATCCATTCCATATTGTGCGATTTAATTCCTCCACCTGGTAAAATAATGATTCGTCCTGCTGCGTAATCAATATATTTTCGCCAGTGAACAAAAGTTTCTTCGGGAAGTTTAGCACCGTCACCACCGTGCGTGAGAATTCGCGTAACGCCTTGCTCAGCTAACCAGTCTATTGCCGGTAATTTTTCTTTTTCTACTAACTCATCAAATGCCATATGAAAAGTCACTTCTAAACCTTTTGCGGCTTTCAACAATTCATTTATGGCTGGTTTATCTAATAATCCCGCATCCGTAATACAGCCGAAAACCACACCATCAGCTGACAATTTCTTGTACATCAAAATATCCTCAATCATAATCGTAATTTCTTCTTTTGTATAGATAAAATTTCCTTTTCGGGGACGGACCATTGCCATAACACTTATATTTTTTTCATGGCAAACTTGTGCCACATAGTTCGCAACCCCGTAACTAACCGAAGTTCCGCCCTCCGCTAGATTATCACAAAGCTCAACTCGATTCGCTCCAGCCGCAATAACCTTCTCTAAGTTAGTAGTGTTTTCAATGCATGCTTCTTTTAAAACCATCATCTACCCTCCAAAAAGCGCGAAAATAATATTTATTTTCGCGCCCATTTTTATTATAAATGGAAAATCCGATCAGCGAATTTATCTTCAATCGCAAAATTGTATTCGTAGCCACCATCAATATTTGCACTACGATAAACAGGGGGCGTATAGCCTTTTTCAAGCATAAGTTCCACTGCTTCATAGATTGTCTGTTGAAGAAGCAGAACAGCTGAGAACGATGATGTGCCACAAACTTTTCCTTCTAAACCGTCTAGTTCAAGTGCCGCATCCCCTTGGACCGAACGATTATCTAAAATAACATCCGCAAACTCGTACAACAGTTTCCCAGAAGAGTGTCTTGAAGTTGCTGTTTGCGAGGCATCAAGCGCTGTTACAACAATTAATTTACAACCCTGTGATTTAATCCATTCTGCAAGCTCGATTCCCATCGGATTACGCCCCGAATTAGAGATAAGAAAGAAGATATCATTTGGTTTTGCTTGTAATCTATGAGTAAGCAAGGAACCAACGCCCTCAATAGATTCATAGTAGCCACCCGCGGGATCCATAATAACTTTTGACGGAATAAGTCCTCCAGCTCTTCCACATACTTCAATTGCTGCTGCATAAGAGTGCCCGCTACCAAATGCTTGAATAATCCCATCATTCATAATACTGTCTGCCACTAGTTTTGCCGCTTGATGAATACTTTTTGCCTGCGTTTGTTCTAGTTCCTCTGTTAATTCACGTGCTTTGTCAAAAAATGTTAAGCCCATTTTGTCTATTCCTCCAATTTTTATATTTTAACCTAGAATTTTTAGGTTAAATAAAATAATCGCGATAACCATTACTAATAATATTGCCTTCGTAGATGTCATTTTTTTATGGCCTAAAAGTGCATAGATTAGCGCCACGAGTAAAACTGGAACGAGGGAAGGCATGATTTGATCGAGCATATCTTGCATTTTAAGTTCTACTTTCCCTGACTTATAAACGAAAGGAACAGTTGCTTTAATTACAGTTGGTATTAACGCTCCGACGACTGTAACTCCCAGTAAAATTGCCGCATCGGTTAACGCGTTAAGTCTGTCCGCGAATTCGGTTACTAGTTTCGCACCCTGCTTATAACCTAATGGAAGTAAGGTGAATCTAGCTCCTACAACTAAAATATTAACCAATACCCAAATAACCACACCCGTCACATTACCTTGAAGCCCCATATACGCTGCAATTGATCCAAAAATGGTTGGCAAAATAACACCAAAAATCGTATCACCAACACCAGCAAAAGGTCCCATTAAACCAGTTTTCAATCCAGTTACAACTTCTTTTGCTGCTTTCTTTTCTCGTTCTTCAATCGCCATATCCATCCCTAGAATCAAACCGCCGACCATAGGATTCGTATTGAAAAATTGGTTATGCATATTCATCATATCTTTTAAGTCATCATCCGTTTTATAGAGCTTCCGAAGCGTTGGCAAAATACTATAAAGATATCCAGTCGACATCATACGTTCATAGTTCCAACAGATTTGGCTGGCAAACAACCAACGAAAGTTTGCTGCTATTAAATCGCGTCTTTTGAGGACTTTCTCAAAATCCTGCTCAGTCTTCGTATTCGCCATCTTCATTCTCCTCCCCAACTAGTGCTGCGCCATTTGCCCCTACAGCCACTGGATTTTTGAAATTTTGTTTGAAGTAGATGATTGCCAAAGCTACACCAATTAGTGCGACACCTAGCATTGGTACTTTTAGATAGGCAGCTGCTACAAAACCAATGATTAAATAGGCAACGAATTTGTTTGTCGGTAAGTAACGAAGGAGAATCGCGATACCAACTACCGGAAGAATGCCACCAGCTACCCGAAGTCCACCCATCAGCCATTCTGGAATCTCATTAAGAATGAAATCAACTACGCTTTGTCCGAAAGTCAACATGATAAATACTGGAACAGCCCGTGATAAAGCCCATGGTAGCGCCCCATACCAAATGTTCCTTTTAACTGCTGAGATATTTCCCGAAGCAATGTTCGAATCAATCCGGTGCAAGAAAAACGTATTAGTAAATCTTGCTAAAATATCTAATTGAACCATTAAAAGCCCCACTGGAATTGCAAGTCCAATTGCAAATTCCGCATCTTGACCAGATAAAACAGCAAATACTGTTCCTACAATTGCTCCTGTTGTAAAGTCAGGAATCGACGCGCCGCCGTATGTACCGACACCTAGAACCATCAGCTGTAAAGTTGCCCCAATCGCAAGTCCGAGCACCATGTCACCCATAATGATTCCAGCGAGCGTTCCTGTTATTACAGGGAAATTAAGCCCTATTACTAAAGTTAAAGCATCAAGAATGGTACAAGCTGCGAGTATAACTAACAATATAATCTGCCAAACTGCTAAATCCATTGTAGTTCTCCCTTCTTATTACTTATTTTTTAATAAACTTGCAAATTCGACCGCATCTTCACTCGGAACCATTTGAGCAGTGATTTTTATGCCTTTTTGAGATAAATAATCAAAATCTTCCAAATTTTCATCTGTCACGCTTACTGATTTTTTGATTTGATGGCTCCCTGCTTTAGTCGACATATTTCCAACATTGATTTGGGAAAGATCTACGCCCGCATCCACTAATCCGCGAAGAGCACGAGGTGATTTTACAATTAAGAAAACTTGTTGACCTACATATTTGCCGTTATTGATATTAGTTGCTGCACCTTTTACTGTCAAAATGCTTAATTTAACACCAGCTGGCACTGCGGTTTTTAAGGCAATTTTTTCCATTTCATTTTTCACAACCGCATCATCAACAATCATGATTCGCGTTGCTTTTATAGTATTGGTCCACATTGTTGCTACTTGTCCGTGAATTAGTCTCTCATCTACGCGTACGTGTTTAATTCCGTTGCTTCCCATCAGTCCTCTTCCTCCCCATCGTCACTTACTATCGTATGACTCGCTTTTAATTCCACAAATTGAGTATTTTCTTTTGCACCAAGCATCGCTCCCTCCAAACTTTCTCCAAGGCTAAGTGGAATGATTAATCCTAGCGACAAACCTGATATAACTTTGACTTCTGGATGTTGCGCACTAAATATTTGAGCCGCATTACACGGTGTCCCACCAACAATATCAACTATGATAACGGTTTCATTTCCAGGTGAATAAACAGCCGTGTAGGCATCTAATACATCCGTCACCCCCATTTCTTCAGTAAAAGTAATAGGTGAAATATTGGTTGTTTGACCGGTAATCATTTGACAGCTATTTTTCACTTCCTGCGCGTACCGGCCATGAGCTGCGATAATATATTCCAAGTAATTAACTCCCTTCTATTGTTTTTTCTTTTCAATTTCAATAGAGTAAAAATTATGCCGTAAGTAGCTTTCAATATATTCATAAGGTTGTCCCTCTGGCACATAAGTTATTCTTTCAATGTGATAAAGTGGTAATTCGGAGTCAATTTCGAGTAATTTGAAATTATTTTTATCTTTTACGGGAAATTCGACTTGAATTCTCTCTTTCATCGCTTCATGCAGTATATTAATACCATAAAGCTCTTTAATAACTTCAGATAAAGAATTAAACCTCTCAAGATTCGTTAAGTCTACGTTGATTAAATTGGATTTTGCCATATAGTTGTTTTGTACTGTCCAAGGTACATCATCAATAAGACGGATTCGTTGAAAATGAACAATCATATTTTCAGGGGAGATTTGCAATTTTTTAGCAATTCGGGCATCCTGAATTTCATTTATTGCAACTACTTTTGTATGTTCGTTAGTAATTTTTGTTTTACGATTGAATCTTCCGTTTGGCACTGTCGTATATTCATTAAAAATAACTTCTTCGTTAATAATAGACTTACTCACGTATGTGCCTTTTCCTTGGTAACGAGCTAAAATCCCGGCTCTTACTAATTCATGTAAAGCGCGAACCACCGTCGTATTACTCACATTGTATTTCTTTTTTAGTTCATCTTCTGAATAAATTTTTTCTCCTGGCTTAAAAGTTCCGTCATTAATTAATCGCTTAATATCATTGATTATAATTGCGTATTTTGGTTCTGCCATAACAAATTCCCCCTAAAGCATCCCGCGCGTTAACACGTTAAGTTTTAGGTTAATGGTACCATGATAATTTTTTGATTGCAAACAAGAATTTACTTGCTATCACTGAACTTTTTATTAATAACCGGTTAACACGTTAAGTTCATTTTTATAGTACCACGGTCATTACATATATGCAAGCGTTTTCTTTTTTTATTTTTTCTAAAACAGGGTATACATAAGTAATCTGTATCAAAGGGGGATATAATGGGGACTTTTTTTAGTAAATGGGGGAAATGGATACTTGTTCTTGGGTTGGTATTCAGTGTATTTAGTGTTTCTACAGCTGGTCAGGCGGCGGCAAAGGAGACTGTGATTAATAAGCAAATGGTAACAACTGCAAGCCTTAATGTTCGTTCGACTAATGCGACTTCTGGGAAAGTTATTGGCTGGCTAAAGAATAATACAAAATTCAAAGCAATCGCAAAAACATCTAACAACTGGTATCGATTTAGTTTTAAAGGGAAAAACGGCTATGTATCTGGGAAATACGTAAAAGCTGCCACTGGAGCACCAGCTAAAACGCCAACCACATCAAAAATTGTGCAAATGAACGTACCTTTAATCGTTCAGCGACCACAATTACCAACTGGCTGCGAAATCACAAATATTGCGATGATGCTACGCTATGCTGGGAAAAATGTCGATAAAGTCAAACTTGCTAAAGAAATGAAACGTCATAAATCCAACCCAAACTATGGTTTTGTTGGGAATCCTTTTTCTAAGAGTGGCTGGACGATTTATCCTCCTGCTTTAGTGAATCAAGTAAAAAAATATACTGGTTCAGCAAAAAATATGACCGGAACGAATTTGTCTGGTATTAAAAATCAGCTGAATAAAAAACGTCCGGTTGTAGCTTGGGTTAGTAATTTCCATGGTTTTTCCGTTCACGCAATCACTATTACCGGTTATGATAAAAACAATTTTTACTATAATGACAGCTGGTCTGGTCAAAAAAATGCGCGAATTTCGCAAAGTTATTTTAATACTTGTTGGAGCAAACAAGCTAAACGTGCGATTTCATATTAAAATAAAACCCCCACTTTCGATGATGAAAGTGGGGGTTTCTGATATATTAGTCGATATCTTTACCATTTGTTTCAATTACTTTTTTGTACCAGTCGAATGATTTTTTCTTCGAGCGGTTTAATGTTCCGTTGCCTTTGTTGTCGCGGTCAACGTAGATGAAGCCATAACGTTTTTTCATTTCGCCAGAGCCAGCGCTGATAAGGTCGATGCAGCCCCACGGTGTGTAACCAAGAAGTTCCACGCCGTCCTCGATTGCTTCGCCCATTTCGCGAACATGTTCACGCATATAGTCAATTCTGTAATCATCAGTGATTGAGCCGTCTTCTTCCACAGTATCCACTGCACCTAAGCCATTTTCAACGATGAAAAGTGGTTTTTGGTAGCGGTCATAAATAGTATTCATCGTAATACGTAGACCTAACGGATCAATTTGCCAACCCCACTCGCTTGCTTTTAGGTATGGGTTTTTTAGTGTTGCGAAAACATTGCCTTCTGTTTCTTTGTTTTTCTCTGGATCTGCGCTTGTTAGACGAGAAGAATAGTAGCTGAATGCAACATAATCAACTGTGTGCTCGCGTAATGCGTCTAAGTCGCCATCTTCCATTTTGATGTTAATATTGTGTTCTTTGAAGAAACGTTTAGTGTAGCTTGGATAGTAACCACGTGCTTGAACATCAATGAAGAAATAACCCTCACGATCCGCCTCGATAGATTTCCAGACATCTTTTGGATTACAAGTCATTGGGTATGTGTTACCCGCTGCAAGCATACAACCGATTTGGTTTTCTGGGTTGATTTCATGGCCAAGTTTTGTTGCAAGAGCAGATGCAACTAATTGGTGATGAGCCGCTTGATATTTAACTTCTTCTGGATTCTCTTCGTTAGTAACATCTAACCCCCCGCCAATGTATGGAAGATGAAGAATCATGTTAATTTCATTAAATGTCATCCAATATTTTACTTTATCTTTATAACGTGTGAAAATAGCTTCACAGAAATTTAAATAAAAATCAATACATTTACGATTTTTCCAACCACCATATTTTTTGAAAACTTCTAAGGGTGTATCAAAATGGTTGATTGTAACAACTGGTTCGATGCCATATTTGTGACATTCATCGAAAACTTTGTCATAAAATGCTAATCCTTTTTCATTTGGTGTCGTTTCATCACCATTTGGGAAAATACGTGGCCAGCTGATAGACATACGGAAACATTTGAATCCCATTTCTGCCATTAATTTAATGTCTTCTTTATAACGATGATAAAAATCGATTGATTCGTGACTTGGATAAAAACCATAATCAGTAGCAAGCGCTTTCGAAGGATTGAATAAAGCTTCCCAACGTCCATCCTCTACTGTTGGAAGGATATCAACAAGTGAAAGTCCTTTACCGTCTTCAAGATAAGCTCCTTCACATTGGTTGGCAGCAACTGCTCCGCCCCATAAAAAGTCTTTAGGAAATTTTGATTCTGTCATTTTGTGTATCTCCTCTCACAAATATAATTTACTTCTTTACTATAGAACATGTAATGCATTACAGAGCAAGCAATAATTTGAAAATTTTTTTAAAGAGCCCCCTAAACCCTTTAAAAATGAAAAAAACTGGCACAGAAAATGAATTCCATACCAGTTTAAAAAACTATAACAAGTGATTCATATGGCCAATTTCCATTACCCAATAAGAACCAATAACTACGATAATCGCAATAAGAGCTGCGAATAAAATATTACCAATTTGAATTTTGCCATCGCGGCCTTCTGTCATGTGCATGAACATCAGAAGCTGTAGGGCTGCCTGAATGAACGCAAAGATGAAAATAATAACTACCTTAACATTTGTTGTTAGCGTTGAATAAAGAGCCACCCAGACTGCTAGAAGCGTTAAAATAACAGATAGCGCAAAGCCAATAATATGTTTCCAAGGAATGCCACCTTCAGCATGTGCTGCATTTGGTTTATTATTTTGTGTCATATTAGTTCACCATCCCTAGCAAATAGACACCGGTGAAAATGAAAATCCACACAACATCAAGGAAATGCCAGTATAAACTGGAAATAAATACTTTTGATGCTGTTTTTGGCGTCAAACCATGCATTTTAATTTGAATTAAAATAAAACTAATCCAGAAAATCCCGATTGTTACGTGAAGTCCATGTGTCCCAAGCAGAACGAAGAATGCCGACCAATAAGAACCAACTTGCATCGTAACACCCTCTGTCACATAGTGCGCAAATTCATACAGCTCAAAACCAACAAATCCAGCACCAAGAATCAATGTGATAATCGAGTAAATCGTCAACATTTTCACATTACCTTTACGCATCTCACCAATTGCTAGACCACACGTAAAACTACTTGTTAAAAGTAAAAACGTCATTATTAAGACAAGCCAAAGCTCAAACATTTCTGCTGGTGGATGACCCGCATTTGAGCCAGCCTTCCTCATAACAAAGTATGTCGCAAACAACGTCGCAAACAGCGCGATTTCGGCGCCAAGGAAAATCCAGAAACCAAGAATATTTAATCGACCTTGTTCAGACCTATATTCAATTGGTAGATTTTTATTTGTTTCTACAGATTCCATGGGTTCCCCTCCTTCACACCAGTCGCAAGTTCGCGCGCATTATGTTCTTCTGTTTCTTTAATTTCATCCACTTCAACATGGTAGCCATCATTATTTTGGAACGAACGATAAACCATACATCCTAAAATACCAATAAGCCCAATAATTCCTAACCAATACCAGTAAAAGACTAAACCGAAACCTGCAATGAAGAAGAAGACAGACATTACAAACCCTACCATTGTATTGCTTGGCATATGGATTGGTTTATAATTTTTATCATTTACATATGGATTACCATTTTGTTTTCTATTCCAGAAATCATCCAAGTCATTCCATTCTGGTAAAACAGCAAAGTTATATTTTGGAGGAACTGCAGAACTTGTAGCCCACTCAAGCGTACGAGCATCCCACGGATCACCAGTAACTTCACGTTTAGAATTTTTGTGGCTGTAGTAAATGTTGTAGCAAAGAACTAAGAATGCTACACCCATCAAGAATCCGCCCACTGTGGAAATAAAGTTAAGCGTTGTCCAACCATCGCCTTGTACGTATGTGTAAATACGACGAGGCATACCATCTAGTCCTAAGAAATATTGTGGGAAGAAACAAACGTTAAACCCAACAACAAAAATCCAGAAGAACCATTTACCAATTTTTTCATTCAGTCTGTAACCGACCATTTTTGGATACCAGTATGTAAGCCCGGCAAAGCAGGAGAACACGGTTCCAGCAATTAATACGTAATGGAAATGGGATACTAAGAAATACGTATTGTGATATTGATAATCGGCCGCAGCCATCGCAAGCATAACACCAGTTACCCCACCAACAACAAAGTTAGGGATAAAGGCAAGCGACCAAAGCATTGGCGTTGTGAAGGTTATTCGCCCTTTGTACATCGTAAAGAGCCAGTTGAATATTTTAATCCCCGTCGGAATCGCAATCATCATCGTTGTAATAGAGAAGAAGGAGTTAACAAGCGCTCCTGAACCCATTGTAAAGAAATGATGGACCCAAACTAGGAAACTTAGTAAAGAAATAACTACCATCGCAGCAACCATTGCCGGATAACCGAATAATTTTTTCCTGGAGAACGTAGAGATAATTTCTGAGAAAATACCGAAAGCTGGCAAAATAACAATATAAACTTCCGGATGTCCCCAAACCCAGAACAAGTTGGCCCACATCATTGGGAGCCCGCCATTCGTGAGCGTGAAGAATGCTGTCCCAAACAATCGGTCAAATGACATTAATGCAAGCGCTATTGTTAAAACTGGGAAAGCAAAAATAATAATCAAACTTGTAATTAATGAAGACCAAGTAAACATTGGCATTTTCATCAACGTCATACCTTTTGTACGCATTCGTAAAATCGTGACGAAAAAGTTAATCCCCGTCATCAGCGTACCAATACCAGCGATTTGAACACCTAGAAGATAGAAGTTAATTCCATATCCAGCGCTAAAATCTGTCGCAAGTGGCGCATAGTTTGTCCAACCAGCATCTGGCGAACCACCAATTACGAATGATAAGTTAAATAGCATCGCTCCCATAAAGAACGTCCAAAAACTCAAGTTATTTAAAAATGGAAATGCTACATCGCGCGCACCAATTTGAAGTGGTACTGCAATGTTCATCAATCCGATAATAAACGGCATCGCCATAAATAAAATCATAATCGTTCCATGTGTAGAAAATACTTCATTGTAATGCTGTGCGTCTAAAAATTTCATGTCCGGTAAAGCGAGCTGGGTACGCATCATTAGCGCATCCACACCACCACGGAAAAACATTAAGACAGCAGCAAGCAAGTACATAATACCAATTTTTTTATGATCAACGGAAGAAATCCACTCTTTCATGAGCCACTTCCATTTTTTTGTATAAGTTAGTAACGCAACAACACCAATACTTACCAGTACGATAGATATCTGTGCACCTAAAATCATTGGGTCGCCAGTTACGATAAACTCATTCCATTTCATGTCTTATGTCCCCCCTTTAGTTCCCTGCGTCATCCGATTCTTTTTTATTAAATTCATTTGTTTGAATATCTTCTTCCATTTTCTTCATTTCGTCTTCGCGGTGTTTGTCCTCATGGTAACCTTCGCCGTTTTTAATAATTTGTGGCTTCATATCATGTCGCTCAAATTGTGGATTAGTTACTGTAACAGGACGAACTGGAAGCATAGGTTCATCAGAAATGGTTGATTTTGTGTTTGGATTATGTGGATTTGTCATCTCATAACCAAAACGTTTGTAGGCATAGAAAACATACTCTGGATCAGCTGCTACATCAACAAATGCTAAATGCGTACCAGAATAAGTTTTTTTCTTAGAGCTTCCAGGAATTAAAAGACGATCATATATGTCTTGTGTAATAACTGGTGAGCTTGCTTTCGTTTCTTTTGCCCATTTTTTAAAATCTTTTTCAGATTGAGCTATTACATCAAAGCGTTGATCCGCAAAACCTTCACCGTTGAAGTTTGCGTTACGACCTTTATACGTACCAACTTCATCTGCTTGTAAATACAAACTCATTGTCATTCCTGACATCGCATATTTTTGTCCACCTAATTGTGGTACCCAAAAACTTGTCATCGTATCTGCAGAAGTTAATTTGAATAATACAGGACGGTCTGTTGGAATGTTTACATAGTTCACTGTTTCAATTGACTCATCTGGATAACTAAAAATCCATTTCCAGTCTGCACTTGTCGCATAAATAACAATTGGATCTTTATGCGAAGTCACTTTAGGCGCTTCTTCTCCTGCATAAATTGTTTTTACAGTTGGAATAGCTAGAGCAATAACGATAGCAACTGGAATCAATGTCCAAAAAATTTCTAGTTTTTTACTACCATGCATATCTGGCTCATAGTTTGAAATGTCTTTCCGTTCGCGGTATTTAACCAACATAATCGTAAATAATACAAAAATCGTCAAAACAATAACCAGCATAAATATAATCGAATAAATTATTAAGTCCGACTGACCTTTAGCAACTGGCCCTTTTGGATTAAGTACCGTCAAGTCACCACAACCACTTATAAGGCCGGTAACCCCAAGTAGTGCCGTAAGCAGCAAAGATTTAAGTACCTTTGACACCCGAATCCCCTCTTTTCCTTTTGATGTTTTCTAATGTGTATTTTTGCGCAAAAATACCATTACCGGAGTGCTGAAAGAAGCTTGTTAGAACTCCTATGTAATTGAAAAAATGCTTTTTCTATGTGATTCTTTTAAAAAGCTCACAAACTTTTTCTGAATTGATTAGCATTTTCAGAATCACTATGTTCATACTCTAACTCATTATATCTGATTTAATACCTTAGTTCAAAAACCTGATATATTAAATATTTCACAAACTTTTATTCTGTTCACTATTCCCTTGATTGTGAAATTTAAAACAAAAAAAGCAACAAACAATTTATCTTAGTTTGTTGCTTAAATTTTATTCAGTAATTTGTACTCTCCCCGTATGGAAAGGTAAATGCTTAATACCAAGTTTTTCCCACTCATTTACGAGTTTTTCGGCTAGTTCTTTCGTTTTCGAGAAAGCTATTCCGCAGTCGCCGCCACCAGAGCCAGATGATTTTCCTGCACCACCCATGTTTTCGGCTGAGTCCGCTAGTTCTTTTAATAAGCTGGTTTCAATATTTACGCCAGCTTTTGTTCCGAGTTCTTGGAGAATGCGACGATTTTCTTTAATAGATGAATAAAGCAATTCCTCATCTTTCGTATGGAAAGCTTGAATTATTTGCTTCATAATCTCATTATTTCTAGTTAAAAAATGTTGATAATTCTTGCTATCTTCTTGCTTAAATGCATGAATTTGCGAAACTAGTTTTCCGGTACTTACAGGTGTGCCCGTCCAACCTACAGAAAAAGTCGGTACTGGTTCTTCTAATGTTTCGATTTGAAGCATTGGCCACGGTTCTTTCATAAACCATTCGAGCGATTTATAAGCTAAACGATGCTTCACCCACTCCTGATCAAACGTGGTATAAGCAATCCAGCCACCATACATACAAGAAGCAATATCACCACAAGAACCATTACCTTGCACGACTAGATGCGAAAGGGCAGCTAGTTTGAATTTTTTAAGCATTGATATTTCTGGATAAAATTTCGTCATTAGTGCGTTGATTACAGCAACTGTTGCCGCTGCGCTTGAACCTAGTCCATATTTTGCGCCAGAATGGTCGATTAACTCTGTTTCAATAACCATTTTCACAGGAGTTAGCTCGATTCCTTCTGATTTTAGAAAAGTTGTCGCGATATTAATTGCTTCAGCTGTAAAAGTCCAATGTTCCCCATCAGGTTTAAGTTCGCCACCAACTGGCCATGAAACTGGATTTTCATAGTGTGGAATCCATAATTCATTGCGTTCACTATCTTCAAGTGTCAGCGTTATATAACGGTTAACTGCGGTTAGAATGGCTGTATGACCAGATTCTACAACCGCATATTCACCAGCAACATATAATTTTCCGGGTATTTTAACCTGTAGTTTATTTTTCATCTGATACAACACTCGCTTCCTTACCAGCGTGGCAAATTAGAACGTTTTTAGCCAAACCTGACAACTTCTCTGCTACAATATTTTCATTTGCACGCTCACAAATAACTTTAACATTTGGTCCAGCATCCATTGTAAAATAGGCCGGTATGCCATTTTCGCGTAATTCTCTAACAGCATCCATTATTTCTAGCGACAGAGGTTGAAAATAAGTGAAAGGAGGCTCTGCACCAAGCGTTGTCGCATGCATTTTCATTCCATTTCGTTCTGTAATTTCACCAACTTTGATGAAATCTTCATCCAAAATAGCTTGTTTCATTTCTTCCAAGTCTGTTTCAGCAGCAGAAACCCATTTTTCGAAAAACGGGGATGTTTCAACAGTTAGGCGCATTCCATCCCGACTGGAAACTTTCTTTTCTTTGTCAGAAACAACTGCGACTACAAGCGACATTTTGTCACATAGTTTATTCGTAAATGGAACGGCAAAAGAATCACTACCGTCAGCAAGCTCTCCTTTTTCCCAAATAACAAAATCGCCGAATAGGGAACGAGAAGCAGAACCAGAACCGAAACGAGCCAGCCTGGAAATATATTCTTTTGAGTCTTTCCTACCAGCTGCACTAGATCCTGCAAGCGCAAGAGCTGCAAACGCAGAAGCTGATGAAGCAAGTCCTGCCGCGGTGGGGACGTGATTTTCGGAAGTGATTTTTGCTTTTGCTGAAATACCGAATTCTTCACGCATTTTATCTATAAAACGAGCTACTTTTGTATCCGTTTTTTGTTCATTATTTAAAATAAATGTATCTTGGGCTAAGTTTTCATCCCATTCTACCGTTGTTTTTGTATAAAATTTATCTACCGTGAAGGATAAACTACTGTTTGCAGGTAGAATCAAGTGTTCATCGCGTTTTCCCCAGTATTTAATTAGCGCCACATTCGTGTGTGCGATGGCTGTCGCTCTCATAGCTACCTTCTCCAATCGTAAAAATCCATTCTTGTGCAGCTCCAGCATTATGAAGCGCCTTCGTTATTTGTTCAGCGATTTCTTGATTTTTTGCTACAGCGATAATACATCCGCCTCTACCGCCACCTGTAAGTTTCGCCCCGTCTGCACCACTACTTCTAGCTACTTTAATTAATTTCTCTAAACTGCTATCACTCACTGTCAAAGTTTCCAAATAAGATTGAGCTTTATTCATTGCAGCACCTATTTTCATAGTATCTGCATCGCCTTCTAAATGAGTCTTTATTTCCCGGGAAATATCGCCAAGTTGGTGAATTATTTTCCCAATCTGCGCTTGATTTTCTTTATATAAAATTTGAACATCCTTTACCGCATCTCTAGTTTCACTTGGAACTCCAGTATCTGCTACTACGAATGTTATTTTTTGGGGAAAGTGCATAATTTCTAGTTTTCGATCTCGCTCATACCAGACGGGCTTTTCACTCACGACTGTAATCGCATCAACTCCACTAGCATTTCCATGGGCAATTTTTTCTGCTGCATTTACAATAGCTAATAATTTTTTCGGGTCTAATTCTTGCTTAAAATATTTATATAACCCGCGAGCAATACTCGTTGCTACAGCGGCACTTGAACCTAAACCTCGGCCAATTGGAACGCCTGAAGTTACATGAATAGATACACATTCACCTGTACCAATTTCGTTTAAAACATCTACTACTAATGCTTTGATTCCTGCTAAGAAATCAGGCATATTGTCTAAATCACCTGTAAAAAATGCCGAAGAAAATTTGGTTTTTGTAGAAGTTTCTACATTTGTCGTTACTATTGCTTGTGTAAATGGGACTGAAATCGCCGGTTCTCCGTATACAACTGCATGTTCTCCGCATAATATCATTTTAGCTGTCCCAATGCCTGTAGCCAATGCACGCCAATCCTTTCTCCATCAAAATAATACAAACTTTAATACTTCATGATACCATAATTTTTTCACTAAAACCTTATTATAGAACTTTTTTTGACCCAAAACAATGACTGGCGCAACTTTTCCCACGCCAATCACCTTTTAAATATCCATTTCTTGATATTGATGTTGGAAAATACACATCCGAATTGCATCGTGGTATGTTCCATCAACAAAAAATTCATCAATTAGCTCGCCTTCACGAATAAAACCAACTTTTTCATAGACATGAATTGCTTTTTCGTTTACTTTATCGACGACTAAATATAGTTTATGCAGATTTAGTACGTGAAAAGCGTATTTCATCGCGAGTTTTGTGGCAGAAACAGCGTAACCATGTCCCTGAAACTTAGGATCAATAATAATTTGAAATTCCGCTCTTCGGTGAATATAATCAATTTCCATTATCTCAACTAATCCAACCATTTGACCATCTAATTCTAAAATAAAACGGCGCTCTGATTGGTCGTGAATGTGCTTATCATATAGCTCCTGAAGCTCCACGAACGCCTCATATGGCTCTTCAAACCAATAAGACATTATTTTCGCGTCATTATTTAACCGGTGAACAAATTTTAAATCTTCTCGTTCAAGCGGTCTAAGTTTTAAATCTCCACTCATTTTTCCACTCCTAAATTATAAAATTGGTGATAGTAAACTGGATAGAACTTCTTTTATACGAGTCAATAAAGGTTTGTTTTCCATATCTTTCATCGTAAACAGTCGGCTATCTTCAAAATCTTTTTTGAAGTCACGTTTTAAATGATGCATAGCCTCACTTTCATCATATAAGAATACCATTAATTCATGATTCAACCTAAAACTACGCACGTCAAAATTGGCAGTCCCAATAGCTGCACGTGTCCCATCCACTAACATAGCCTTCGCATGAACAAAAGAATCATCAGCATAAGCATACATTTTCGCGCCTGCTTCAATCATTGTTTTTACATAAGCATTACTTCCGTGAAATGAAATCCCGCGATCTCCTTTACCAGGAATAATTACTCGCACATCAACGCCACTCATCGCAACCCGGCGAATAACCGCAAGCGACTCCTCATCTGGAACAAAATAGGGTGATACAATCCAAACTGATTCTTTAGCGGAATCAATCAAATCAAGCATCGAATCACGAACCCATTTTTCTTTATCATATGGTCCACCATAGATAACTTGAGCCCATTCATCACCCCTATCATCAGGGGAAAAGTACTGTTTTAAACCAGTTTCGCTAATAAACTCATCAGCAGCACCAGCCTTATTTTCCATGTAAATCCAATCATTTAGAAAAGATTCTTGTAGTTCGATAACAGCTTGTCCTGTTATTTTAATATGTGTATCACGCCACACACGAAAATCGGGCGTATTAGAACGATATTCTTCCCCAATATTTAGCCCGCCTGTAAAACCAATTTGGCCATCAATCACTACAATTTTACGGTGATTTCTTAAGTTGACAGTTCTTACAATCCACGGTGAAGCAATTGGATCAAACGCGTGAATACTAACTCCAGCTTCTTTTAGAGGAGCTAGAAATGCTTTATGAAGTTTACTTGAACCTAGTCCATCAAACATAAATCTAACTTCCACACCAGATTTCGCCTTTTCCACCAAAATATCACGAATCTCGGTAGAAATCGCATCTGTTTTAAAAATGTAATATTGAATATGGATGTGGTTTTCTGCTTTTCTCAGCGCGTCTAAGAGCACTGGAAAAGTTTCTTCACCATTTGTTAGTATTTCAATTTTATTTCCTTTAATTGGCTCTATGGATGTTAAATGCGCAATTCTTTTAGATAGCTGTGGTAACTTTTCATTGGTGTTATTTGGAATTGCATGAATCGCATTAATTAGTTTAGCTTTTTCCATTACTTGAGCTGTGCTGAATTTTCTCGTTGCTGGATTTCTACCAAACACAAGGTAACTAATAGTTCCGAGTACAGGTAAAAAGAAAATAACCGCAATCCAGGCGACTTTTGAGCTAGTATTCCGTTGATCAAACAGTAGTAGTCGAATTGCAATAATAACCCCGCATAATTGGATAATCCCGCTTGTTGCTATAAATAATATAGCTGCTTGATTGATTAAAACATATTCCACTAAAAATAAAACTACTGCTATAAACAGAAATTGAAACAGTTTGCGCATTTTTTTCAACTCTTCCCTTTTTTAGACGTATTAAGGATATTATACATAAAATATAATCAAAAAGCGCTTTTTGCATTAAAAAAAGCTGGAAAATCGTTCTAATTCGTAAATTAGAGTCATTTCCAGCTTCGTTTTATTCTTCTATATCGCTTCCAGGGGTATCTTCAAAACTTTCATCAGGAACTTGTGTGATTAATGTTTCGTCAATTTCTTCCTCAAGCTCTACTTCATCTTCTTCTTTTGGCACTTTTGCAACAGTGGCTACTTTTTCATCCTCATCAAGACGAATGAGTTTAACACCCATTGCACTACGACCAGTTTGAGAAACAGTATCGATTTCAAAACGAATTAATACACCACTCACGGTCATTAGCATTAAGTCCTCTTCACCAGTAACAGTTTTCATTGCTACTAAATTACCATTTTTCTCTGTAATTGTAACAGTTTTAACACCCATACCACCACGATTACGAAGTGGATATTGGGAAGCTGGGGTTTGTTTACCATATCCTTTTTCTGTTACAACGAGTACTTTTTCATTATCTTCAAGTACTTCCATACCAATAACTTCATCATCTTCACGAAGTCTAATACCACGGACACCGGCAGCTGTACGGCCCATTACGCGAATATTTTCTTCTGGGAAGTAGATAGATTGTCCATGTTTCGTTGCGATAATCATGTTTTTAGTACCATCTGTCATTTGAACGGAAATTAGTTCATCGTTTTCGCGAAGTTCTACAGCACGAAGACCACTTTGACGGATTTTCGCAAATTGAGAAAGGGTTGTACGCTTCACAACACCATGTTTAGTAGTGAAGAATAGGTAGCTGTCATCAGTGAATTCGGATAGATTTATCACCGCATTCACTTGTTCTTGGCTTTCGATTCCAAGTAAGTTGATGATTGGGATACCTTTCGCGGTACGACCGTATTCAGGCACTTCATAACCTTTTGAACGATAAACTTTACCCGTATTAGTGAAAAATAGTAATGTATCATGCGTGCTCGTTGCGACAAGGTGTTCTACGAAGTCATCTTCATGTGTAGACATTCCTTGAATACCACGACCACCACGACGTTGACTACGATACGTCGACAGTGGCAAACGTTTAATATAGCCACGTTTAGTTAGCGTAATCGCCACTTCTTCTTCAGGGATTAAGTCTTCATCTTCAAGGCTCACTAAATCACCAGCCAAGATTTCTGTACGACGTTTATCCGCATATTTAACTTTGATTTCTTCTAATTCTTCACGAATAATTTCAAGAATACGTTCATCATCAGCTAAAATAGCTTTTAAATCGTTAATTAATGCCACTAAGTTTTGATATTCTTCTTCAATTTTTTCACGTTCTAAACCTGTTAAACGTTGCAAACGCATGTCTAAAATGGCTTGCGCTTGTTTATCAGAAAGGTTGAACTGTGTCATCAAGCCCTCTTTAGCAACATCGGAAGTTTTTGATCCACGAATTAATTTAATAATCGCGTCAATGTTATCAAGTGCAATTCGTAAACCTTCTAAAATATGAGCGCGTGCTTCTGCTTTACGAAGCTCAAATTCCGTACGGCGTCGAATAACTACTTTTTGATGTTCTAAATAATGATAAAGTATTTCTTTTAAATTAAGTACTTTTGGATGGTTATCGACCAGTGCGAGCATATTAATACCAAAAGTAGTTTGAAGTGCTGTCATTTTGAATAAATTATTCACGATAACACTTGCACTAATATCACGACGAACTTCAATAACAATCCGCATTCCTGAACGGTCAGACTCATCATTTAGGGAAGTGATACCATCGATTTTTTTCTCACGAGCTAATTCAGCAATACGCTCAACTAGGCGCGCTTTATTCACTTGGTAAGGAATTTCGGTAATTACGATGGTTTCTTTACCATTTTTCTTTTCTTCAATATCGACACGACCACGAACAGTAATCGAACCACGGCCACTTTCATAAGCGCGACGGATTCCACTGCGTCCCATGATCATCCCAGCAGTTGGGAAGTCAGGGCCTGGGATATATTCCATTAAATCACGAATAGTAATTTCTGGATCATGACTAAGCGCTAAAACGCCGTCAATTACTTCACCCAGATGATGAGTAGGAATATTCGTAGCCATACCAACCGCAATACCTGACGAACCATTGACAAGTAAGTTAGGAAAACGCGCCGGTAAAATAACTGGCTCACGTTCAGAACCATCATAGTTATCAGCGTAATCAATGGTGTCTTTGTTAATATCACGAAGTAGTTCCATCGAAATTTTTGACATACGAGCTTCTGTATAACGCATTGCTGCTGCCATATCACCATCGACCGAACCAAAGTTACCATGTCCATCAACTAGCATATTACGGTAACTAAAATCTTGCGCCATCCGAACCATTGTAAAATAAACCGCTGTATCGCCGTGGGGGTGATACTTACCAATAACTTCCCCAACAATACGCGCTGATTTCTTGTACGCTTTATCAGAAGTCATACCTAAGTCATTCATCGCATATAGAATACGACGGTGAACTGGTTTTAATCCGTCACGAACATCTGGTAGGGCGCGGGCAACAATTACACTCATCGCATAGTCTAAGAATGATGTCCGCATTTCTTTATTTAAGTTTATCTCTGTTATTCGTTGATTTGGTGTTTCTGCCATTGTTAGAGAAACCTCCCTTTCAAAAGTAAGGCTGAATCTAGTTCATACCTTTTAAAAACAATTAATAGCCCAAATATTACCCGGGAAATATTTATTAAACATCCAAGTTTTTAACGTATTGCGCGTTGTCTTCAATGAATTTACGACGAGGTTCCACGCGGTCACCCATCAACATTTCAAAAGTTTCATCGGCATCAATAGCGTCTTTGATATTCACTTGAAGTAGTGTACGGTGTTCTGGATTCATGGTTGTATCCCAAAGTTGTTCTGGGTTCATTTCTCCAAGACCTTTATATCGTTGAATGCTGTATTTAGTGTCTCCATCAAGGCTTGCTAGATAATCTTCTAATTGTCCGTCACTATATACGTACTCGATTTGTTTACCATGCTTAATTTGATAAAGCGGTGGTTGTGCAATATAAATATAACCTGCATCAAGCAGAGGACGCATATAACGATAAAATAGCGTAAGAAGTAATGTACGAATATGTGCACCATCAACGTCGGCATCAGTCATAATAATTAATTTGTGGTATCGAGATTTAGAAACATCAAAATCTCCTCCAAAACCGGTACCCATCGCTGTAAAAATAGTTCGAATTTCTTCGTTAGCTAAAATACGGTCTAAACGAGCTTTTTCCACGTTCAAAATTTTACCACGAATTGGCAAAATCGCTTGGAATAAACGGTCACGACCTTGTTTAGCTGAACCACCAGCTGAGTCACCCTCAACAATGTAAAGTTCACTAATTTCAGGGTTCCGTGAAGAACAGTCAGCTAATTTACCAGGTAAACTAGAAATTTCTAAACCACTGCTTTTACGAGCAACTTCACGGGCGCGCTTAGCAGCCAGACGTGCACGAGAAGCCACAACGCCCTTCTCAACGATTTTTTTAGCTACGTCTGGGTTTTCCATCATAAATTTATTTAAAGCCTCAGAAAACAGCTTATCCGTGATAGAACGAGCTTCTGAATTTCCAAGTTTTGTTTTTGTTTGTCCTTCAAACTGTGGATCCGGATGTTTGATGGAAATAATCGCTGTTAAGCCTTCACGTACATCTTCACCAGAAAGGTTGTCATCACTATCTTTAAATACTTTATTACGGCGCGCATAGTCATTAATAACACGTGTTAATGCTGTTTTAAATCCAGATTCATGAGTTCCGCCTTCATACGTGTGGATATTGTTCGCAAATGAAATAATATTGCTTGAGAATCCAGTATTATATTGCATGGAAATCTCAACCATAATGTCATCACGTTCACCTTCCAAATATATTGGTGGCTCATGAATAACATCTTTTGCTTTATTTAAATGCTCCACATAAGAACGAATTCCGCCTTCATAGTGGAAATCTTTACGAACTTTGTGCTCTTCACGTTTATCTTCAATCGAAATTGTTAAACCACGATTCAAGAAAGCAAGTTCGCGTGTACGAGTACGAAGCGTATCAAAATCAAATTCTGTTGTTTCAGTGAAAATTTGCGGATCTGGCGTAAAGTGAACAATAGTTCCACGGTAATCTGTTTCACCTTGTACTTCCATATCCATCACTACATCACCGCGTTCAAAACGTTGGTAATATTTTTGACCTTCACGGTGAACGTATACCTCAAGAGAAGTTGACAGAGCGTTAACTACCGATGCACCAACTCCGTGAAGTCCACCAGATACTTTATATCCGCCGCCGCCAAATTTACCACCAGCATGAAGAACCGTAAAGATTACTTCTACTGTTGGGCGACCAATTTTTTCGTTAATCCCAGTTGGAATTCCGCGTCCATTATCGCGAACAGTAATGCTATTATCAGCTTCAATTGTAATTTCAATTTCTGTACAGAAACCAGCAAGAGCCTCGTCAATTGCATTATCAACAATTTCCCATACAAGGTGATGGAGCCCACGTTGGCTAGTTGAACCAATATACATACCAGGTCTTTTTCTTACAGCTTCTAGACCTTCTAGTACTTGTATTTGATCTTCGTTATAATCTGAAGCATTTTCATGTACATTTGTGATATTTTCTTCTGACATTAATTATTCCACCGCACTTTCTTATTCATCAAATTATATTAACCTAAATTAGGATTTTTTTACTGTACCTTTTTCTACATAAAATGTCGTTGCTTGTTTGAGCGTATTATGATCGATTCCGCTCGTACTTGTGGTTGTTACAAAGGTTTGTACTTTCCCTTCAATAGCCCCGAGCAAATGCGATTGACGGTAATCATCCAGTTCACTAAGTACATCGTCAAGAAGCAGAACCGGATATTCCCCAGTTTCTTCATGAATTAGGTCAATTTCTGCTAATTTTACAGAAAGCGCTGTTGTCCGTTGCTGGCCTTGCGAACCAAAATCTTGTACATTTTGCCCATTAATATAAAACAGAGAATCATCCCGATGTGGCCCGATAAGTGTGACACCACGGTCGATTTCTCTTTGTTTGATTGATTCCATTTTTTGAAGTAAATCCGCTTTCCATGTGTCAGGGTTCTCTCCATTTAACACAACAGAAGCTTTATATTCGATTTTAAGCGTTTCTAATCCTCGTGAAATTTGGTGATGAATCGGCGCTGCATATGCCTCTAATTTTTGAATAAAATCAGCTCGTCTTTTCGTCAAGTTAATAGCGACATCTGCAAATTGCTCTGTTAAAATATCCAGCAACATTGGATCAACTTTGCGTTTCATTTGTAACATCTTCAAATATTGATTTCGTTGCTGTAAGATCCGCTGATACTCACTCAAATTATGCAAATAAATCGGCTGCATCTGGCCAATTTCCATATTTAAAAATCGGCGCCTAACTCCTGGAGCACCTTTCACAAGCGATAAATCTTCTGGGGCAAAAATAACCACGTTTAAATTACCAACATATTGACTTAGTTTCTTTTGTTCCAGATGGTTGACCTTAGCTCGCTTGCCTTTTTGAGTGATAGCAAGCTCTAAAGGCACTGTTTGCCCGCGCTTTACTATTCGCCCTTCCATTTTGGCTTCTTCTTTTTCCCACATAATAAAATCTTTATCATTGGTTGTCCGATGTGATTTTGCAAGAGCAAGCATTAATACAGCTTCCAAAAGGTTGGTTTTACCTTGTGCATTCTCTCCAAGGAAAACATTCACAGACGGGGAAAATTCTAGTTCTAAGTTTTCATAATTACGGAAATTTCTTAAAACAATGCTTTCTAAATGCATCTGCTATTATCCTTGCTCAATTTTTACTTTTCCAACACCAGGAACTAAGATTATATCACCATTACGAAGCTTTTTCCCCCGGCGATTATCTTCTTCTCCGTTGATGTAAATCGTATTTTCACTAAGGTACGCTTTTGCCATTCCTCCAGTTGAAACTACATCAATCATTTGTAAAAGTTGACCAAGCGTTACGAACTCACTATTTATCTTTACTGTTTCAGCCAAAAATTTCACGCCCAATCTTTTTTTATCACTACCTTCTATTTTACTAAAGTTTTGCCAATAATACAAAGAATATTTTCATATATTCGTTTTTCAGCTTTTTTTAGTAAAACTAATGGGGGGATATTATTTATTCAAAAAAAGAAAATATGAGCTTCTGTGGCGTTTTTTATTTTAAATTGCTATTTTCGTCGGATAACTGCTTTTTTTTGCCAGGCTCCTGATTTATATCGCCATACTCCGAGCATCGTCGCAGTAATCCAAGCCACTGGGGTCGCCCACCAAAGCCCAACATAACCAATATAAAGGGATAAAATAAATCCGATAGCAAGCCTAGAAACTAACTCAAAAATCCCCATTGCTAAAGGTACCATAGCATCTCCAGTGCCACGCAGCGTTTCTCTTACAACAAATAAAATCCCTACAACGACGTAAAATAGCGACACTATAAGTAAGTAACTCACACCAATATTAATAACTTCTGTTTCACTTGAATCTACAAATAATAATAAAAACTGACGCGCAAAAAGTTGAACTAAAATTGTAATTCCAATACTGATAGCTGTAACTACTTTAATTCCTGACCAAAAGCCTTCGCGCACACGATCAATTTTTCCAGCTCCAATATTCTGACCAGCAAACATGGAGGAAGCCGCTCCGAAAGCGATTCCTGGTTGATATGTAAGTGAATCAATTCGACTCGCCGCCGTGTAAGCCGCCACAACCGATGAACCAAAACCATTAATTAAACTTTGAAGGGCCATATTTCCGATAGAAATAAAGGATCCTTGTAACCCAGAAGGAAGACCAATTCGCACCATTTCTTTAAGTAGTGGGGTGGACAACTTGAATTTTGCACGCTCTATTCGCATGAATGGAACATGACGATAAGCATAGTAAATAACTGCGATTGCTGCTGCGGTTTGAGAAAGCACCGTCGCAATAGCAGCACCACGCACACCCATATCCATATAAACAACAAATAAAAAATCTAATGCAATATTCATTAAAGACGATAAAATTAAAAAAATCAGTGGTGTAATCGAATTTCCTAGTGCTCGAAGTATCGCCGCCATCCCATTATACAAACTCATCGGTAAAATCCCAATAAATAGGGTGGTTAAAAAAATAGTAGAATCATCTAAAATATTAGCTGGTGTTCTAAGTAAAATTAGTAGTGGCTTTGCAAGTAAAACTCCTGCAACGGTTAAAATAATCGCTGAAAAAACCACTGCATAAGTCGCCGTAGCAATAACATCTTTCAAACGATCATAATCTTTAAATCCAAAATACTGCGCAACTACAACGGAAATCCCGCTCATAAGTCCAATAATCAAAGAAATCATAAAAAAATTGACCGAATTTGTCGCACCAACAGCAGCCAGCGCATCCACACTAACAAATTTTCCAACAATAACTGCATCAATCATCGTATAAAATTGTTGAAATAAGTTTCCAATCAACATTGGCATTGCGAATAAAAAAATTAATTTTGTCGGATTACCTGTTGTCATATCTTTCATCATGCTAAGAATTACCTCCATTTGCATAAATATACATTTCTATCCAAAAACTGTACTATAACAAAAAAGAATCCGCCTTGAAACCAAGACGGATGTGCTTTTTTGCGAGATTAGTAAGTCCTAACCGGCGTGATTAATTGTAAAATTTCATTTGGATTGGCTGCATCTTTTGGTCGAAGTACAAAAGGTCTCATTGTACCAGAGAAGGAAATTTGAATATCATCACCTTCGAAAGCACGAAGGGCATCCATCATGTATTTACCGTTAAAAGATATTTTAATTTCTTCGCCAGTAAAGCTTTGGCTGAAGACATTTTCAGAAACATTCCCAACTTCCGGAGAATTGGAGGATACTTCTACTTGACCATTTTCGAGTGTCATTAATTTAATAACGTTATTACGATTTTCGCGAGCAAGTAGGGAAGCACGATCAATCGCTTGTAAAAATGCTTTGGAATTAATGACAAGTTCTGATTTAGTATCAGTTGGAATTAAGCGTGATGTATCTGGGTAACTACCTTCAAGTAAACGAGAGTAGAATAATAAATCTTTTAATTTAAAAAGAATTTGGTTGTTTGCAAGGGTCATTTCAATGGATTCACTTGCATCGTCTAAAATTTTATTTAGTTCAGCTAAGCTTTTTCCTGGAATAACAATGTTGTATTCTTCATCAATGTTTGTTTCAAGTGGAATTTCACGTAATGCTAAACGATGACTATCGGTTGCAACTGCGCTAAGTTTGTTATCTTTAATAATCCAGTTTACCCCAGTAAGTACTGGGCGAACTTCGATAGCAGAAACAGCAAAAACAGTTTGTCTAATAATGTTTTTAAGGACATTAATAGGAATTTTAATATTTTTACCATCTGTAACTTCTGGTAATTTTGGGTATTCCATTGGATCTAAGCCGTTTAACGTAAAGGATGCTTGGCCAGAACTAATATTCGTTTGATAATTTGTTGTAACTTCAATTTCTACATTTTCTTCAGGTAAACGACGCACGATATCTCCGAAGTACTTGGATTGAAGAACAATACCACCAAAACTTTCGACTTCTACAATTACTTCATCATTTTCAATTAATGGAATAAATGCTTCGATAGAAATATCAGAATCACTACCAGTAAGGGTTACACCTTCATCATTTACGACTATTTTTATCCCCGTTAGAATTGGAATCGTTGTTCTTGCAGAGATGGCACGAGTAACTTCATTGACTGCTTGGACAAGACGATTACGCTCAATAACAAATTTCATGAGTATCCCCCATTTTTTTATATTTTGTAAAATCTCAAAAACCTTTAATTAATTAATAAAAAATCGTAGTAATAGTAATAGGCGCTGTGGATTTGTGGATAAGTAGGTTGTAAGCCATGCGACATAGAGTTTTCCACATGTTGATAACTTGTGGGTAAGTATGTTCCAGTTATCCACATTATACACAGATCTATTAAAACATATTTTGTGACTTTCTTAAATTTTTTTCAATTTCAGCAAGGTCGTTTTTCAACACTTGATCGGTTTTTAGTAGCTGCGATATTTTTTCGTGTGCATGGATGACGGTTGTGTGATCGCGTCCACCAAATTCATCACCGATTTTTGGTAATGAGGCATCTGTAAGCTCTCTTGAAAGATACATAGCGATTTGGCGGGGAAAAGCAATACTTTTCGTCCGTTTTTTTGCTTTAAAATCTTCCAAGCGAACATGGAAATATTCGCCGACTGTTTCTTGAATCCCACTAATCGTAATGACTTGTGATTTTGAAGAGGGGATAATATCTTTTAGAGCTTCAGCCGCAAGTCCAGCTGTTATATCTTTATTAACGAGGGAAGAATAAGCAACTACTCGAATGAGTGCGCCTTCTAACTCGCGAATATTCGAATCAATTTGGTTTGCAATGTAAAGCATGACTTCATTTGGAATATCAAGTCCGTCTGCTTTTGCTTTTTTACGTAAAATGGCGATCCGTGTCTCTAAGTCTGGTGGCGTAATATCAGTAATTAAGCCCCATTCAAAGCGGGATCTAAGCCGATCTTCCAGTGTAGGAATTTCTTTTGGTGGTCTGTCACTAGAAATAATAATTTGTTTTTGTTCGTCATAAAGCGTATTAAATGTATGGAAAAATTCCTCTTGCGTTCCTTCTTTACCAGCTAAAAATTGAATATCATCAATAAGTAAGACGTCGACATTCCGGTATTTTGTACGGAATTCTTCGGTTTTATTATCTCGGATGGAGCTAATAAACTCATTAGTGAATTTTTCGCTGGAAAGATACATTACTTTGGCATTATCTTTATGTTGTTGAACGTAATGACCAACTGCATGCATTAAATGTGTTTTACCGAGGCCAACTCCGCCGTAAATGAAAAGCGGGTTATATGCTTTTGCTGGTGCTTCGGCTACTGCAAGTGATGCTGCATGAGCAAATCTGTTCCCTGAACCAATGACAAATGTATCAAAAACATATCTTGGATTAAGCATATGCTTTCCAATTTCAATGCCATCTTCATCTAATGCTGGATTTGGCTTGATAACAGTGTATTCAAAGTTTTCTTCCTGCTCGCCATCAATAAAGCGGACATCAAATAAGCGACCAGTTATTTCTTGTAAAATGTTAGCGATAAATTGAGTGTAGCTCTTCTCTAACCAATCGCGAACAAAATTATTAGGCGCTGAAATAATAAACGTGTTACCTTCAAGTGAATGAGCGGTTGTTGATTTCATCCATGTGTCATAACTAGGTTTACTCATATTTTTTTTAACGATTTGCAGTGTTTCCTGCCAGATGTCTTCAATTGATTGCACTAGTAACCCCCCTTTTTTATGTAAAGTAAATGGATGATCTAAAGTTATCCACAGATAGAAAAAGCCATGGATAAGGTTATCCAAACACTGTTAAAAAATTATCCACAAAGTGAAATTGTTTTGTGGATAACTTTATTTTTCCCCAGCTATATTTCTATTCGACAGGAATTATAATATCAGAAAATCACTCTGATAGCAAGGACTTACAAAATCTATCCACAAAACTGTCCAGATGTGAAAAACGGTTGTCCACAGCTAGTTAACTTGTGTATAACTTGTGTGTAAAGAAATCTGTAACGAAATTGTTAGAATTAATTATCCACAAGTCAATGTGTGTAAGTAACCACTAATTGTGTATAAGTTTGAACTTAATTAAAAGGTTATCCACAATAAAAAGCTTATATTAACTACTTATCCACATTTTCTGGGAAAGGAATTCATTGTGCCAATGTGTTAAACTATTTAGCAGAATACGAAAAAAGACAAAAGATGAGGTTGTGAAAAATGATATTTCAACGGCTTTTGAAAACAAGAGATACAGAGTTTTATCGAGTTATACAAAACGGGAATATTGATGATGTGTTTGGTTATTTACTTATTCACGACAAACGGGAACCAGCAGAAATTGATGATTTTACAGTATTTGCTAAAAGTAATATAAATAAAGAAGCTTTTTCAGTAAATATAAAAAAAAATCATGTGTACACGATGTTTTTTCATTTTACCGATTTAGAAGAAGAGCAGGAAATTCCAAAGTTTACCAAAGTAATTCGTTTTATTGAAGGACTTCTATCTTTTCAGCCTGAAACGAGTCATTACGTTGATAACTATTTAATAAAGGAGAAACTAGTTTTTGAATATCCGGCTGAATTTGAGAAAATTGGTGAATTCGCACGATATTTAGTAGAGGTTTCTGGACGTAAAATAATTATTCCAGATACTACTAGAGAAAAATATATCTATTTGACTCAATAAATTTTGAAAAATGGTTTTTCTCTCTATAAAAATATGATATGATAGTGAACGGAGTCTAAATAGAAATTCGTCTAAATAGTATTGACAAAAATGACCAGTTCACGTACAATATCTAAGACTGTCTAATAGATAAATTCGATTGGACCCTTTCATGGGAGGTGTAATTAATGAAAAGAACATATCAACCAAGTAAACGTAAAAGAAAAAAAGTACATGGTTTCCGTACGCGTATGAGTACTAAAAACGGACGTAGAGTTTTAGCAAGTCGTCGTCGTAAAGGAAGAAAAGTTTTATCTGCGTAGACCACTGAAAACGACTCAGTGGTTTTTTTTTTGAAAAATCACTGAGTCAAACGGCCTTATACTAAGATATGTAAGAAGATGGAGAATGTATGAAAAAAAAATATAGAATTAAAAAAAATGACGATTTCCAAAAAGTATTCCGAAGAGGAAAATCTTTTGCTAACCGTCAATTTGTTGTATATACTTTAAGGCAAGAAGGATCAAATCATTTTCGAATTGGTTTATCGGTTAGTAAAAAAATTGGAAACGCTGTCTGTCGGAATAGAATTAAACGATACATAAGACAATCATTCCATGAACTAGAAAGCCAAATCAATCCTGAAAATGAATATATTATCATCGCCAGAAAACCGGCGGCCAATATGGATTTTCATGAAGTGAAGAAAAGTTTGATTCATGTTTTAAAAGTAGGGCGTGTTTTAAAGCAAAAACCAAACAATTCAAAATGAGTGGAAATTTGAAAAAGGCGAAATTGGAGGTTACATCAATTTGAAGAAGAAAAAGCGATTCAAACAGAAGTTGCTCATCGCAAGTCTTGTAATCGGATTAATGGCTGTGCTTTCGGGTTGTGGCTATTCAACTGATCCAATTACATCAGAATCAACTGGATTTTGGAGTCACTACATTGTATTTCCATTGTCCTGGACTATTACTTGGTTTTCCGATTTATTCGGTGGAAGTTATGCAGTCGGAATTATCGTTGTTACAATTTTAATCCGTCTACTTATCATGCCTTTAATGATCAAACAGCTGAAAAGCCAAAAGGCCATGACAAACTTACAACCGAAAATCAAAGAACTACAAGAAAAATACTCGTCTAAAGATAATGAAACAAAACAAAAACTACAACAAGAAACAATGCGTCTATATCAAGAAAATAGCGTAAATCCAATGATGGGTTGTTTACCATTATTAATCCAAATGCCTATTCTACTAGGATTTTACCAAGCGATTAGTAGAACAGCAGAAATCAAAACAGATTCATTCTTATGGATGCAACTGGGAAATCCAGATCCATATTACATCTTACCGGTTGTTGCGGCATTAACAACATTCTTATCATCAAAAATTTCTATGATGGGGCAAACACAGCAAAATAAATCAATGGCGATGATTGTTTATATCATGCCAGTAATGATTCTATTTATGGGTATTACTTTACCTTCTGCACTTGCTCTATACTGGATTATCGGTAACATTTTCACCGTATTCCAAACACTTTTAATAAATAATCCTTTTAAAAACAAACGTGAACAGGAGGCGCTGGCGGCTGCTCAACTTGAAGAAGAACGCTTGAAGAAAAAAGCAGCTAACATGAAAGCTTCCAAAAAAGGAGGTAAGAAAAGAAAGTGAGAGATATAACTGCGCAAGGCTCAAATGTGGAAGAAGCAATCGAAAATGCATTAGCCACTTTAGAAACAACACGCGACAAGGTCGAAGTTGAAGTTTTAGATGAAGGTAAAAAAGGTATTTTCGGAATTGGTTCAAGACTAGCTATGGTAAAAGTAATTGAAAAAGAAGATGGTATCCAAGTAGCGATTGATTATCTTTTAGATGTTGCTACCAAGATGGGTGCAGTAATCACGATTGATGTTGAAGAAGTTGGTAAAGATGTGAAGTTGCAAATTAAAGGTGATAGCCTAGGTATGTTAATCGGCAAACATGGTCAAACCCTTAATGCTCTTCAATACTTAACACAATTAATTGCGAATAAAACAACGAGCCAATACAAAAACATTATTGTTAATGTAGGGGATTATCGTGAAAGACGTCATGAAACGTTAGTAATTTTAGCAAATAAAATGGCAGATAAAGCGCTTAAAACGAAACGTGCAGTTCATTTAGAACCAATGCCTTCATTTGAAAGAAAAATTATTCATGCTATTTTAAGCGAGAATGAACAAATTGAAACGCATTCTGAAGGACGCGACCCTTATCGCTATATTGTGATTAAGCCAGTTCGAAAATAAATTATTAGACTGAGGTTTTAACGAACCTCAGTCTTTTTTTAGGAGGAGAATCAAGTGGTAGTTTATAAAGATTCGGTTCATGAAATGTGGCAAAAATATCGAACTGAGCATCCGATGATTTCCAATAAGTTTGAGGCATGGGCTTTTGGTAACTCAGCTCAGATGGCGAATGAGCTTGGTGGGCTTGTTATTGACGGAATAAAAACCGGCACGAGTAGCTTGTTCTATTGGTATGATCAAGGCGGGGAAACAATGCCATCTGTTGGTTCACATGTAGTGCTTTTAGATGGTAATGAAGAAGCGATGGGAATTATCAAGTTAATAGGTGTAACGATTATGCCTTTTAATGAAGTGCCGGAAACGTTTGCTTACTTAGAAGGAGAGGGAGACCGGACGCTGGAATATTGGCGTAAAGTACATACTTCCTTTTTTACTAATGAATGTCTGGAGCTTGGAATTCCTTTTGAAGAAGATGCTCTGGTTGTTTGTGAAGAGTTTGAGGTTGTTTATAAGTAGAATGTTTCACGTGAAACAATAGAAAGAGTACTGCGACTCATGCAGTACTCTTATTTTTTATTGCGCACTTCATTGGGTAAGAGATTAAATGTTTTTTTGTATAAGGAGTAAAAGTAAGTCTTATTACTAAAGCCAACTTTTTCAATAATCAACTCGATTGGAGTGGAAGTGGTTTCGATTAAAAGATTTGCTGCGAGCATTTTTTGTTTATTGACTAGTTCTGTAAAAGTAAAATTGGTATTTTTTTTAATAAAGTTACTGAGATAATTTTTATTGTAACCTAATGTATCGGCGGCACTTGTTAATGTGATTGTCCGATAGTTGGATTCTATCAGCTTGATAACTTCGAGCATGGTGGAAGTAGTGCTTGATTGTGTGTTAGTAAGATCATCAGCTAAATATGTATCGCATTTACGTACCAGTTCAGTGAATAGAATTGGTAAATAAAGAGTGATAATTCGTGATGAAAATTCTTCTTCTAGAAAATATTCTGTGATAATTTGGTTTAAAATTTGTTGGATATGCGGAATTTGCGCACTTTGAAAAATAATATATTTCTTTAAAGATTGCTCGCTTACGCTGGAATGAAGAAGAAAGTCGAATAGAAGGCTATTTTTTTTCTTAATACTAGTTAGCCATTCTAGGCTGATTTGTTGGTCACGAAAAAGGATGTTGATGAGAATGTCATTTTCGCCTGTTGCTTTGATGGAATGATGGCAGCCGCTATCTAAAAGTAAAAGTTCTCCTTCATGTAAAGTTTCTTTATTTCCTTCAATGATCTGTTCAGAGCTTCCTGAATACATATAATTTAGTTCAAGAAATTGATGTGTATGGTACGGATAGTCTGCAAATCGGTTGTGTTTGCTTATATAAATGTCTTTATTTTTGAAGAAATAATCGTTTAATAACTCCATGCTGCCGTTCTCTTTTAAAAAGGAGCCATTGGGTAAATCGGGGACAAAAGTACCAGTGCTTTTTTGAATTTTTTCTTTTGAATTTAGACGGAACAATTTTTTATTAAGCGCTTCCATTTCACAATCTCCTTCTGTAAATTTGATACTTTAATTATAAACACAGGATATTGTAAAGCGCAATCATTAATTGTTTAATATAAAGTAAGCGCTTAACTAAAATGAGTAGGAGGGTTAAAAGAATGGCTGGATCGAGTACAAATAAAAAAGGAACGATAGCAGTATCTTTGACGAACTATTTAGATTCTGGATGTATTGTAGCGGGAGCAAGTGGACTAACTTTATGGGCAACACAATTCGGACTTAACAGTTTTGCAGTGGGATTACTTGGGGCGGTGAGTGCAAATGCGTTTGGTTCTGCAATTGGCGCGCTTATTGGTGGTCATTTAGCAGATAAATATGGACGGAAATTTATTTATACGTATAACATGTTAGTGTATATGCTTGGGGTTACAATCATTATGTTTGCAATGAACTTCCCAATGTTATTAATTGGATTTTTAGTTACAGGCCTTTCAGTTGGGGCTGGGGTGCCGGCTTCGTGGACATATATTTCTGAAATGGCGGATCCTAGTATAAGAGCTAGAAATATTGGTATATCTCAATTTGCTTGGTCATGTGGACCAGCAATTATCTTTACTTTAGGAATTATTGTATCTCCACTTGGACTTTTAGGTAACCGCTTACTTTTCTTATCTTTATTGATTGTAGCGTTTGTTGCTTGGCAGTTGCAGCGCAAACTAGAGGAGTCGAAGGACTGGGAAGCGGAGCAAGTGAAATTGAAAGAAAGTGGTAATCGTTTGGAACATCCTTTTAAAACAGCATTTTCTAGTATAGTAAATGTAAAATCAGTACTTTTCTTAGTGGGTGTGTACTTGTTTTGGAATTTAGTAGCGGGTGCAATGGGATTCTTTATGCCGTTTGTATATGAAACGGTCGGTGGTCTTTCTAATACACAAGCGAATTTATTGCAAGCTGTATTATGGATACTCACAGCAGCTTCTACATACTTTGGCTTTGCTAAATTTGGTGATCGAGTAAGTCATCGTGGGTTGTTTTTTGTAGGGGCTTTAATGGCAGTTGCTTCTTGGGTTGTACTTACTTTTGTTGGAATGTCTTGGGTTGGTTTATGGACATTTGTTATTTTATGGGGTATTTCAGCAGGGATTGGTGCACAAGCTTTTTACGCACTTTGGTCAACAGAACTTTTTCCAACAAAATATCGTGGTGGGGTTCAAGGCGTGATGTTTTTCTTAGTTCGTGGTAGTACAGGTGTCTGGTCGATTGTGTTCCCAGTAATCTTGGCAAATCTTGGCTTTACTGTGGCGGGGACAATTATGATTGGTTTACTTACAGTGTCGCTTTTAATCGGTGTAATCTGGGCGCCGAAAACACGTGGCAGATCACTTGATGATATTACGAAGGAACGTTACGGAAATACAATTGATTAAAGAAAAGGAGCTAGACCAGTGAAACATTATGTTGCAGTAGATATTGGTGCATCAAGTGGTCGATTAATTCTAGGGAAACTGGTGAATGAAAAATTACAATTAGAAGAAATTCACCGTTTTAAAAATGGCTTTACGTACCGAGATGGGCATGAACGCTGGGAAATTGATCAATTGATACAGGAAATTTTTATTGGCTTGGAAAAAGTTAAGCAACTGGGAATTTCGGAATGTGTGCTTGGTATTGACACGTGGGGCGTTGACTATGTTTTGATAGGGGATTCTGGAGAAAAGTTGGCAGACCCAATTAGTTACCGCGATAAACGAACGTTAAATGCGGTGCAGAACTTAACGAGTGAGTATCCACGAGAATATATTTATAAAAAAACAGGTATTCAGTTTATGGAATTAAATACTCTATATCAGCTGTATGTGGAAGAGCGAGATTTGCTAGAACGAGCGGAGAAAATTTTGTTGATTCCTGATTATATTGGTTATGTGCTCACGGGGGTTAAGGTGGCAGAAACAACAAATTCATCGACTACCCAAATGCTTAACTTGCGAGAACAATTATTTGATAAGGATTTACTTTCGCATTTGAACATTGATGTGGAAAAATTTGCGCCACTGACGGATGCAGGGACATATTTAGGTGAAGTAAAAGAAGATTGGCTCAAGATGTACGATATCCCTAATTGTGATGTAGTAACAGTGGCAACACATGATACAGCTTCGGCAGTGGTGGGAACTCCGGCAGAAGGAGAAAATTGGGCATTCTTGAGTAGTGGAACATGGTCGCTAATAGGGATGGAACTAAATGCGCCAATTAATAACGAAGCAGCTTTTAAAGAAAATTACACGAACGAATGGGGCGCATATGGAACTTATCGCTTTTTAAAAAACATTATGGGACTTTGGATTGTGCAAGAAATTGCGCGCATGGACGACTATCAGCATAGTTTTGCTGAGATGGCTGAGGAAGCGAGTAATTATCCTTATTTCAAGCAAATTATTAATGTCAATGATGCGAGATTTAATAATCCGGAAAACATGGTGGATGAGATTAAATTGTATTGTCAAGAAACTGGACAAACTGTACCAGAGACGATTGGTGAGCTGACAAATTGTGTGTATGGAAGCCTAGCGCTTTATTATGCGCTAGAATTAGAAAAAATGGCTGAAATTACTGGTAAGAAAATTGAAAAACTTTATATTGTCGGTGGTGGAAGTAATGTGGCTATGCTAAATCAATTAACAGCTAAACTTGCAGGGATAGAAGTGTTTGCGGGGCCTTCAGAAGCAACAGCAATTGGAAATTTAGTTGTACAAATGATTAATCAGGGTGAAATCAAATCTATGCGTGCGGGAAGAAAAATTATTCGAAATTCATTTGAAATTGGCGAATTTTCTTGTGGCGATGTGAGGTTTGAGGAAATAAAAGAAAGATTTACTAAGGTACTTGAATTTAATTAGGAGGCTTTTAGAATGGGACAAGAAACAGAAGTTAGTAAACGATATCAAGTGGCGAAAGAACGTTATCAAGCAATTGGCGTTGATACGGAAAAAGCCTTGGAAACACTTAAAGACATTAAAATTTCGATGCATTGTTGGCAAGGTGATGATGTTAAAGGTTTCTTAAATCCGGACGGTGAACTTACTGGTGGAATCATGGCGACCGGGAATTATCCGGGTGCTGCTCATACTCCTAAACAATTACGCCAAGATTTGGAAAAAGCTTATTCACTTATTCCTGGAAAACATAAACTTAATTTGCACGCGATTTATGTAGATACAGATGAAAAAGTAGATTTAAATGAAATTGAACCTAAGCATTTTACTCCATGGGTAGAATGGGCGAAAGAGCAAGGTTTGGGTCTGGATTTCAATCCAACTTTCTTTTCACATCCAATGTTTAAAGATAATTACACATTAGCTTCACCCGATAAAGAAGTGCGTGATTTTTGGATAGAGCACGGGAAACGTTCACGGAAAATTTCCGAGTATTTTGGAAAAGAACTTGGCCAAACAAGTATTAATAATTTCTGGGTGCCTGATGGTATAAAAGATTGTCCGATTGATCGCTACACCCCGAGAAAACGTTTGATGGAGGCTTTAGATGAAGTTTTTGCAGAAAAACTAGATGAAAAATATACACAAGAAGCTGTAGAAAGTAAATTGTTTGGTTTGGGTGCAGAGGCTTATACAGTTGGTTCGCATGAATTTTATATGGGTTATGGAATTACGCGAGATAAACTGATTTGCTTAGATGCGGGACATTTCCATCCAACAGAAGTTATTTCTAATAAATTGTCTTCTTTGGCGCTTTTCAGTAAAGGTGTAATGTTGCATGTGAGCCGTCCGGTCCGCTGGGATAGTGACCATGTGGTGATTATGGATGATGAATTAATTGAAATTGGTCGGGAATTGGTGCGCAATGATTTACTTGGAATTACAAATATTGGTCTTGATTTCTTTGACGCAACAATCAACCGGATTGCTGCATGGGTTGTTGGGACTAGAAATACCCAAAAATCATTGCTTAAAGCTCTTTTAGAACCTACAGCCGATTTGAAAGAAATGGAACTGGAAAATGATTTTACATCTCGTATGGCAATTACCGAAGAATTAAAAGACTTTCCATTTGGCGATGTATGGAACTACTTCTGTGAAATTAATGGTGTCCCAGTTGGCCTTGACTGGTTAAAAGAAGTAAAAGCTTATGAAGAAGATGTATTACTAAAAAGATAGGAGATAGTGACGATGACAAAGGATATACTTGATGCTGTTTTTATTAAGGAAATGGCAAAAACTACTTCAAATTTATATCGGTTAGGCTGGGACGAAAGAAACGGTGGCAATATCACTTATTTGCTTGATGAAAAAGAAGTTGCAGAATACTTAGATGTAAAGCAAATTATCCGCACAATTCCAATGGACTTTGATGGTGAAAAGCTCGCTGGTAAATTTTTCTTAGTAACTGGTTCGGGCAAATATTTTAAAAATGTTGAAGAAGCTCCAGCTGTGAATTTAGGTGTAATTCAAGTAAGTGAAGATGGAAAAGCAGTTCATTTGCTGTGGGGCTACACAGACGGTGGACTACCAACGAGTGAACTTCCAGCGCATTTTATGAGTCATATTGCAAGACTTTCTGTTGATCCGGAAAACCGTGTTATTATGCATTGTCACGCTACGCATTTGCTCGCGATGACATTTACACACGAGCTAACGGAACGAGCATTTACAAGAACTTTGTGGCAAATGTGTACGGAATGTTTAGTCGTTTTTCCAGAAGGTGTTGGGATTATTCCTTGGCTGGTTCCTGGTACGAATGAAATTGGAGAAGCTACATCTGAAAAAATGAAGGAAAATCGTTTAATTGTTTGGCCACATCACGGGATTTATGGTGCGGGGCAATCAATGGATGAAACATTTGGATTAATTGAAACCGCCGAGAAAGCAGCAGAAGTTTATACTATTGTGATGTCACAAGGCGGTATTAAACAAGCGATTACAGATGAACAATTGAAAGCACTAGGTGAAAGATTTGGCGTTGAAGCAAAAGCCGGTTATTTAAATAATTAGGAGGTAAGAATAATGGAACGAGTGGCATCTATTATGTATTTATATCCTGGTAATCAAGAAGAATATAAAAAAAGACATGATGAACTTTGGCCAGAAATGAAAGAGGCCTTAAAAGCACATGGAGCATCTAACTATTCGATATTTTTAGAAGAAAAAACGGACACGTTATTTGCTTATGTGGAAGTTGAGAATAAAGCTGTTTATGACAAAATAGCAGAAACGGAAATTTGTCAAAAGTGGTGGGAATATATGGCTCCAATCATGAAATCAAATCCTAATCATAGCCCGGTCGCGGTAGATTTAAAAGAAGTTTTCTATTTAGCATAAGAAAAGAGACATGACTTTAATGCAAAGTCATGTCTCTTTTTAGATATTTTTTGGTAAGCGGAATATGAGTAGGAAACAAACTATGAGTAGAAAAATATTAACGTACATACTCATTTGCAAACTGTCTGAAAAGGCGCTTGCTTTTGAGGTGGCTGTTGTATTTCCTAATGTGCGGAAAAAGACCGAACCGACCACAGCAATCCCAAAGGATGAACCAATTCGCTGTGCTGTATTAAACATACCACTAGCTCCGCCGCGATCTACACCGGTCACTGTGGAAAGGGTAAAACTATTCAATGGTGCAATAGTCAAACCACTACCAAGCCCAGAAATGAAAAGTGGTAGGAATAAGAGCCAAGCAGAAAAAGCGCCGTCATTGAGATGAAAAACTATAGAGACGGTGCCAAGACCGACAATAACAAGCGAGACCCCTAGCATTAACAGTTTTCTTCCTAGTAGCGGGATAAATCGGTAACTATTGGACGCTGCCAGTACGCTACCTAATGCAAAGGGACTAATTGCAAGTCCAGATAAAATAGCTGAACGATTGAAACCAGTTTGCCAAGTTAGTGATAGAACGAAGAAAATACTAGTAAATGCAGCAAAGTATACGAGAGATAAGAGCATTCCTGAGACAAATTGATTGTTTTTAAGTAAGTTTGGCGCAATTAATGGTTGGTTGCCTTTCTTTTCTTGATAAACACTCCATTTGTAAAGAATGATGAAGAGTGGGATAGAAAGCGCCATTAAAAGATAGTCGATTGGTTTAAAATCATTTGCACCATTGGAAATAAGTGGGAAAAGTAATAGTAAAAGTGCGATTGTCAGTAGCCCAACTCCAGGCAAATCGAAGCTGATTTTTTTCGTGGAGACAGTTCTTTTAGGGAGATAAAGCATTGCTAAGACAAGTGTTACTAACACAAAAGGTACGTTAACGAAGAAAACTGCGCGCCAACCGTTTGTAGCTCCAAAAAGTTCAATTAAAAGTCCTCCTGTAAGAGGTCCGATAGCAGTTCCTACACCAATAACAGAGCCAAGAATTCCGAAAATTTTCCCAAGACTTTTTCCAGAATACATATCCATAATTGTGGCATTGATTTGTGGGAAAAATAACCCGGCAGCAAGTCCTTGTATTACCCGGGAAATAATGAGACTATTTTCCGAACTAGCGAAACCTGCAGTCACACTCATAATTAGAAAGAGCGTAATCCCGATAATGTAGATATTTTTTCGCCCAAATTTATCGCCAAGCCGACCAGCTAAAATAAGAACGAGGCCAAAAGCGAGTGCATAACCTGAAATAACCCATTCAATTGTTTCACTTGTAGCATGTAGAGCAGTCGTAATATCGGGTAGGGCAACGTTGACAATGGTTGTATCTAATAATGAAATAAAAGCTCCAAGCATAATTGAAATAAGTGCTAAAGTTTTACGTTTATCCGTCTGTTCCATGAATCATTCTCCTTTTTGAAGCTTTTTGAGATATTTTTCATTATAAACCTAATAACTCTGATGATAAAGAAAGAGCATATGTTTCACGTGAAACATTTTACTTTGAGAGGGAGATTTGATAAGCTTTTTTTATTAAAAAGGCGGGGGTTAACATATGGAAAATCGGAAGCAAATGATAAAAACAGAACGACTTTTTTTAAGCGAAATGACATTGGCTGATACAGAAATTTTGTTCGGTTATTGGTCGGATGATTCGGTTACTAGATATATGAACATTGAACCTTTTCAAAGTTTGCAGCCTGTAGAAGAAATGATTCGAATGCTGAGACAATTAGAAATTGAAGGAAAAGCACTTCGCTGTGTGATTATTTTGCAAGCAACAGGGGAAATTATTGGTACATGTGGCTTTAATTACATTGATCATGAAAACCATCGGGCAGAAATTGCCTATGATTTAGGGACACGTTTTTGGAAAAGAGGTTATGCGACGGAAGCAGTGAAAGCGTTGATGGAATGGGGAAAAGAATCTTTTGAATTACATCGTATTGAAGCAAAAGTAGACCCAAGAAATACAGCTTCTATAGTATTGTTAGAAAAGCTTGGTTTTTCGAAGGAAGGTTTACTGCGAGATTATGAAAAAATTGGTGAGGTATACCAAGATGTGCAATTGTTTTCATGGATAAATGGAAATTAGCAGTAAATGTGTCGAATTTTTTACTAAATAGTGTAGATAAACCAAAAATTGTTATATCCAAAAGATTTGCTCTTGTTTGTTCTATTTAGTTATTGCTAGAATGAAGTTATCTAAAATAGTTAAGGAGATTACACAATGACAAAAGAATATTACTTTATCAAACCAGAGTTAAGTTCTCCAGAAACAAAACAAGAAAACATTGATTCTTGGTTAAAGACACAAGATAAAACTTTTTATGATGCACAAATTGCGCAAGAACGTGATTACTGTTTCTGGTGTAATATTGTAGAAACGGCTAAACCAAATTCGCGTACGAGTTATACTTCGATGGCATATACATTAAATGAACCAAATATGCTCAATTCGACCGCTAAAACAAGCTTTGTTTTATCAGAAGAAGAAGTATTAAATATTCACACTTTATCTGTGGTTCGTGAGGGTAAAGTAATTGATAAGTTGGATGACATTAATGTAAAAGTACTGGACTATGTGCGTGATGAAAATCAAGCAAGTTTTAATGATGAGAAAAAAGTAACGGTGCTTATTCGCGACTTACATTTAAACGATATTTTTATTATGGAGACAACAATCGAGCGTAAATATGAAGAAAGCAGCATTCGAAATGACTTTTTCCGCTGGATTTATTCGGCACCAAATTCCTACTGGGCATACGGGAAATACCGTTTTGAATTGAAAAATGAAACGGAGAAAAAATTAGAAGCGAATTTCCATTATTTCCGAGATGAAGCGGGCACTATTTTAGAAAAAGATAAAGTGATGGTTCCGCATAATGAATCTTATACAATTGAAAAAGAAAATTATATTGGAGAAGACCCGAAAGAGCTTGAGATTGTACCTTTCATTGATTTTGTTACAGAGCAGACGTATCCGGAAATCACCAAAACAATCAGTGACATTTATCAAAAATTCTATCAAGTAAATCTTGCTGATTTTGCGGCTGATTTAGTGACTGAGTTAGATGCGCTTCCGTCTTTAGACCATAAAATCAAGCATGCCATCGATTTTGTTCAAAAAGAAGTGTACTATTTGTACAATGAAGCAGAGATGGATGGGCACGAGCCGCAAGCTGCTGAAGTAACTTATAATACAAAACAAGGGGACTGCAAAGCGAAAACAGTTCTTTTGAAAGTGATTTTAGACTATTTAGGCGTGAACTCGGAGCTTATTCTAGTTAACTATGATAGTGATGTATTCTTGTCAGTTTATACGCCATCACCATTCAACTTTAACCATGCGATTTTAAAAATAACACATGAAGGTCAAGTTTACTTTGTTGATGCGACGATGAGTAATGACCAAGGATTTTTAGCTAATCGTCAAAAAAATAGTTTTATGTATTATTTGGAAATTAAAGCTGGTACGGAATTACAAAAACAAGAACCATTTGAAGATGAAGAGCCAGCTGTGGAAGAAATTTTCCGTTGTGATGTGAAAGGGAATGTGGCTGAGGTTGTCTTTGAAAGAAAGTTACGTGGAGGAATGGCGAACGGATCGCGTGATATGTTTAAAAATGAGTCTAATAAAGAGATTATCAGCCGTTACAATTTTACAACATATAAGTGTATGACGCTGTATAAAAACTTTGAAGAAAATGAAATTGAACAGCATTTTAGTAATACTTCTGTTCAAATAGTTGAAGATAATAAGGATTTAAATGAACTTTCTATAGTGTATAAAGCGACTATTACGGATCCATATGAAGTTGAAAAGAAAAAACGTTATTTACACTACTGGAACTATGGCAACTTTATCGATGATACTGCTGAAAAACATTTCCATAAAGATTTCCCGTATTGGATTGATCGGAATAAAATTAAAACAGAGATACATTTGACGACAGATAAGTCAATTGACCAACAAGAGAGCTACACATGTCAAGAATGTGACATTAAATCTAAGTATTTGAAACATCGTATGACGAAGAAAATCCACAAAAATGGTGCATCTTGTTATTTAGAGTATCGTCCATATCATAACCTTGCTATTAAAGGTAAAGACTTGGAAGAATATATTAAAGCTAATAAAGAAATCCTCAAAAGTAACTGGGGTATCGGTATTGATATCATTGAGGATGGGTTGTTTAAGAAGTTAGGTAAGTTATTTAAATAAAATCAAAAAAGCATTCCTTTTCGTCAAAGGAATGCTTTTTTTGTTAAATGGTCCCGACTGGTCTCGAACCAGCGACCCCCACCATGTCAAGGTGATACTCTCCCAACTGAGCTACAGGACCAAGTAAATTCAGAAAATAAGCTTAGGAGTTTATTTTCTGAATGGATTCACGTTCAATCATTTCGGTTTGGATAATGGTTGTTTTTGGGACATTTTTATCTTGGTGGATTAAGCGGAATAATAAGTTAGTCGCTTTTTTTCCTAATTTGTTAATAGGAATGTCAATAGAAGTAAGCGGTGGTGATAGGAAAGACGATGCTACTTTATCATTATAGCCGATAACGGAAAAATCTGCAGGAATTTGCAAATTTTTGTCCGCGGCCATTTTATAGATACTAAGGACTTTTAAATCATCAGTTGCGAAAACGGCGGTTGGTTTATCCGAACCTTCCATTAGGCGTAGTGCGGCTTTGTAGCTGTCTTCAATGTTATAGCCGCTATCAATAATCCAGTCGTTACGAAGATCTAATTTGTGATCAAATAGACAACTTCGAAATCCAGCGAGCCGATCAATCGAAACATGATAATCAAGTGGTGCGTGAATACAAGCAATTTTTTTATGACCTTGTGTGATTAAATGTTTAGTTAGAGCATAACTATCACCAAAATTATCTGTATCAACAGAATAAATATTTTTGTAATGGCCTTCTACTTTTCCAGTAACAACAATAGGTATATTATAAGGATCTAATTGATGAAAAAAATCTTCATCAGCTGGGGAACTTAACATAATTATGCCTTTAATCATTTTTTCTTGGATTTTCGAGAGACATTTTTTGAGTTCGTCTTCACTGTTTTTGGCAGTCTGAAGAATGAGGTCAAAATTTTCCAACTCAGCTTGAGTGGATATGGATTGAATTATTTCGGAAAAAAATGGGTTCCCTGCTGTAGTTGTTGTTGAGCGATTTGAGATAACCATGATAGCATCAAAGCCAGAAGAAGTAAGTGCGCGAGCTAGTTTGCTTGGTTGGTAGTTGAGTTCATCAATCGCTTCTAATACTTTTTGCCTAGATTCTTTGGAAATATTAGCTTGATTGTTAAGTACTCTAGATACCGTTGATTTTGAAACTCCCGCGCGTTTTGCTATGTCATAAATGGTAGCTGCCAAGGTAATCTTCCTTTCTCTATTGTTTCCGGTATCGGTTCCGGTCAATATCATCCATGTTTATATTACTCAATTTTACGCGAAATGTCCAACTAGATGTAATGGAGAGATAAAAACCCAATACTATCAACACATTAGAAAACTCATTTAAAATTCTGTTTGACAGAAAGCGCTTTCCATACTATAATTCTTTTTGTGGGAGCGCTCCCGGTTAGGAGGTAAATGATGACGAATTTAAGAAAACGACTTTCGCGGTTATATTCTGAAGATGTGGTTGAGAATTTAGCAACGAGAATTGAAGAACGGGTAAACCAAACGAAACAAAGAAAGTTAGTACGAAAAGATAAATGGGACGAGAAGGATATTGTTTTAATTACATATGGAGATCAGTTTAAAGAGGAATCCAAAAAAACGTTACCAACATTTAAGAAAATGTATGATCGTTATTTAAAATCGACTTTTGAAGTAGTGCATTTCCTACCTTTCTATCCTTATTCATCGGACGATGGGTTTTCGGTTATTGATTATAAGGCAGTAAATCCGGAGCTTGGTGATTGGACAGATATTAAGGAAATGGAACAATCGGCGCGCTTGATGTTTGATTTTGTTTGTAATCATATGTCTGCAAAAAGTGATTGGTTTAAGCGGTATTTGGCGGGTGACGAAGAGTTTCAGAACTTCTTTGTGGAGATGGATCCGGATGCTGACCTTAGTTCGGTTACAAGACCACGCGCGACACCAGTGCTTACGCCATTTCAATTTACTTCTGGTAAAGAGGGTTATATTTGGACGACGTTTAGTGAGGATCAGATTGATTTGAACTTTGCTTGTCCGGAAGTGCTTTATAAGATGATTGATGTTTTAATGTTCTATCTAGAAGAAGGAGCAGAATATGTGCGACTTGATGCGGTTGGATTTATGTGGAAGGTGCCGGGAACAAGCTCGATTCACTTGGAAGAGACGCATGAAATCGTGAAATTATTTAGAGACCTAGTAGACATTGCAGCACCGGGGACAATTATTATAACGGAAACTAATGTGCCACATGCTGATAATATCAGTTATTTTGGAAATGGTGAAAAAGAAGCGCATATGGTTTATCAATTCCCACTTCCGCCACTTGTGCTCCATGCGATACACCATGGCAATGCGGAGTTTTTAAGTAATTGGGCGAAGAATTTAGAGTTACCAGAAGGCAAGCGGACATTCTTTAATTTCCTTGCCTCACATGATGGAATTGGATTAAATCCAGTACGTGGCATTATCCCAGAAGCAGAAATTTTGGCGTTAGTGAATGATTTGGAGGAAGAAGGCGCGCTCGTTTCATATAAGCAAAATCCAGATGGTTCTAAGAGTCCTTATGAGATTAATGTGACTTACATGGATGCATTAAGTAAACAGGCGGACACAGATGATTTAAGACTGGCGAGATTCCTTGTGGCTCATGCGGTATTAATGTCTATCCCAGGCGTCCCAGCAGTTTACATTCAAAGTATTTTAGGAAGCCGCAATGATTATTCAGGCGTAGAAATAACTGGCCACAATCGCTCCATTAATAGAAAGAAATATGATTTGGAGGAAATTGCAGTTGAGTTAGAAAAAGCTGGCTCCTTACGAAAAGAAACTTATGATGCGTTAACAAAATTAATTAGCACCCGAAAAGCGGAATCACTTTTCCATCCAGAAATACCGATGGAAGTTTTAGAATCCACGGCGGAATTGTTTGTTATTAAGCGATCATCTGGCGCGGAATCGATTATATTGATTCATAATTTATCAGAAAAAGAAGTGAAGTATTCACTAGACAGCGGTGTTTATACAAATCTTTATACGGGCTCCACGGTAACTGGGAGCGATTCCATAAAGCTTAGTGGCTATGAATTCTGCTGGCTAAAAACCAAAAATTACAGGGAGGAACAAAAATGAAGAAAAAGAGTCTTGTATTACTTGTTGTTGTGTTGGTTCTAAGTGCGGTTCTAGCTGCATGTGGGGGAAAAGGGTCTAGTAGTAAGGAAGTAACAGTGGAATTTATGCATTCATCCGTTGAAAAAGAGCGTTTAGATGTTATTAAAAAATTAATTGCTGATTTTGAGAAAAAAAATCCAACAATCAAGATTAAACAAATTCCAGTTGAAGAAGATGCTTTTAATACAAAAGTAGTTACACTTGCTCGTTCTGGTAAATTGCCAGCAATCATGGAAGTCAGCCAAGATTTTGCCAAAGTAATGGATAAAGATGAGTTAATTGATCAAGATGCAGTGAAAGAAGTTATTGACTCTATTGGAGCGGATAACTACTACGAAGGAGCAACAAACTTAGTACGTTCTGAAGATGGTAAAAGCTATATCGCTGCACCACTAAGCGGTTGGGTTCAAGGTATTTGGTATAACAAAAAAGCTTTAGCCGATGCTGGTTTTGAAGAACCAAAAAACTGGGCGGATATTGAAAAAGTAGCGAAAAAATTCACAAATAAAGCAGATAAAAAATATGGGATTGCTATTCCAACAGCAGAAAGCACAATGAGTGAGCAAGCATTTTCTCAATTCGCACTTTCTAACAAAGCGAATGTTTTAGATGCAAAAGGTAATGTAACGATTGATACACCAGAAATGAAACAAGCGCTTCAATATTATAAAGATCTTTCAGCATATACAATGCCTGGTTCAAATGATGTAACTGAAATTAAAGATGCATTTATGAATGGAACTGTTCCAATGGCAATGTATTCTACGTATATTCTTCCTTCTGTTTATGAAGAAGGCGATCCGTCTAACATTGGATTCGCAATTCCGGAAGAAAAAGAAAAAGCGGTTTATGGTACAGTTTCTGGTTTAACTATTTCAGCAGGGCTTGATGATGAGCAAAAGAAAGCAACGAAGAAATTTGTTGAATATTTATCGCAGCCAGAAAATATGGCAACGTGGGTATTAATGTCCCCAGGTGGTGCGCAACCAGTAAATAAAGAAGTAGTAGAACAAAAAGCATATAAAGAAAATGAAGTAATCAAATCATTTGGTGAACTTCCAAATGAAATTGCAGCATCATTCAATGACATCCAAGTTTTCGGGCTTGTTGACGGTAAAAATCTTACAAAAATGGGAGATATTACTAGCTCAGGAATTATCGCACAAATGGTTAATAACGTAACTGTTGGTGGCGGTGATGTTTCGGCGGACTTAAAAGCAGCGCAGAAGAAAGCTGAAGAAGGTAAATAATCAAATAGCGGGGAGAGTTGAGTCTCCCCGTCTTTTTTAACAGTTTAGCACGTCGCTTTTTGATTTAAGGAGGCATTATGAAAACAAAAGTATATAAAAGATCCGACTTTAAGTTAGCTATGATTTTACTTGCGCCAAGTTTTGTTTTACTGGCAGCACTTGTTTTATATCCGATGATTTCAAATATCCAGATTAGTTTTTTAGATATGCCGCTTAACCCCAACATTAAATCGGTCTTTGTTGGTTTACAAAACTATATAGATATTTTAAAAGATCCAGAGTTTTATAAATCACTAGGTCTTACAGTGGCTTATACGGCACTTGTAGTAGTTGGAAGCACCGGGATGGGACTACTTGTGGCGATATTTTTTAACCGCGAATTCCGCTTTAGAAGAACGGCTAGGTCGCTTATTATCTTGTCTTATGTAACACCATCTATTTCTCTTATTTTTGCATGGAAGTATATGTTTAATAATGGTTATGGTGTGATAAACTTTATGACTGTAGATGTGCTTCATATGTTCAAAGAAGCGCCGTTATGGTTTGATAATCCAGTTTCTAGTTTCTTTTTAGTAACCTTTTTTGCGATATGGCGTTATTTCCCGTATGCATTTATTTCGTTTTTGGCGATTTTGCAAACGGTTGATAAGTCGCTTTATGAGGCGGCTGATATGGACGGAGCGAACATTTGGGATAAATTCAAAATCGTTACTTTGCCAGCGATTATGCCGGTACTTGCAACAGTTATTACGCTTCGTGCGATTTGGATGTTCTATATGTTCACCGATGTATACTTACTCACGAATAAAGTAAATATCCTTGGAGTTTATTTATATAAAACAGCATTTGCATTCAATGATTTAGGAAAAGCAGCAGCGATTTCTGTCATATTATTTGTCATTATTTTTGTTGTGATTATTTTTGCAAGAAAGCGGGTGGATTTGAATGGCGGTAAGTAGTAAAAAGTCAAAAAGAACGAAGAAAATCGCGTTTTATGTGACGATGGTTGCATTTTTATGTATCACGTTGTTCCCTTTTGCGATTATGTTAATGACTTCATTTAAGAGCAGCAAAGAAGCCATTTCTACGCATCCAACATTTTTCCCGAAAGATTTTACATTCCAGCATTATATTGATATTTTTAATCCAGATATTTTTCCGTTTTTAACGTATTTTAAAAATAGCTTGGTGGTTTCGGTTTTTGCGGCGGGAATTGCGGTCGTTTTGGGAATTTTAGGCGCTTATGCGTTGTCGAAATTACGCTTTAAAGGGCGGATGACGATTAATGCAAGTTTTTATACGGTTTACATGTTCTCTGGAATCTTGTTAATCGTTCCATTGTTCAAAATAATTTCGAGTTTGGGATTGTATGATACAGAAACAGCTTTAATTATCACGATGGTTGTACAAACACTACCTACCGCGGTATTCATGCTAAAAAGTTATTTTGACACAATCCCTTCTGATATTGAAGAAGCAGCAATGATGGATGGGTTGAATCGCTTCCAGATTATTTTACGGATTATCGTTCCGCTTGCGATTTCAGGTATTGTTTCTGTATTTGTATATTGCTTCATGGTAGCTTGGAATGATTATCTGTTTGCTTCGATTTTCCTATCTAGCTCAGAGAAATTCACGTTACCAATTGGCTTAAACACACTATTTAGTACACCAGATTATATTTGGGGTAGAATGATGGCGGCATCGCTTGTAACGGCGCTACCAGTTGTTATTATGTACGCAATTTCAGAACGATTTATCAAAGGAAACTTAACTGATGGTGGAGTTAAAGGATAAGAAAGGAAGTAATTTAACATGAAAAAATTAGTAGCGACTGCCCCTCGTGTGGCGGAATTAGTAGAATATCATGATCGTGAAGTTTTAGAAGATGAAGTAAAAATTAAAGTGGAGTTCGCTTCGCCAAAACATGGTACAGAAGTGGTTGATTTTAGAGGAATTAGTCCTTTTATTGATGAAGAATTTTCGCCTGAATGGAACTTATTTGTTTCACGTGAAACAAATAGTGCGCGAGGCATTGTGTTTGGCGAGTTTCAGCTAGGCAACATGGTCGTTGGTGAAGTAGTTGAATGTGGGAGCAAAGTGACGGAATATGCGCTTGGGGACACGGTTTGTTCGTATGGACCGATTATGGAAACCGTTATTGTGAAAGCTGTCGATAATTATAAATTACGTAAATTGCCAAAAGGAGCTAATTGGAAAAATGCAGTGTGCTATGATCCGGCTCAATTTGCGATGAGTGGCGTGAGAGATGCACATGTTCGTGCTGGGGATTACGTTGTCGTTGTTGGACTTGGCGCGATTGGTCAAATTGCAATTCAACTAGCGAAAAAAGCGGGCGCAAGTGTTGTTATCGGGGTCGATCCTCTTAGTCATCGTCGTGAAATCGCTGAAAAACATGGAGCAGATGCTACGTTTGATCCGATTACGACAGATGTTGGCTTAGAAGTGAAACGCCTTACTGGTAAGCTTGGCGCTGATTCTATCATTGAAACAAGCGGAAACGCAGCGGCACTTCAAGCAGCACTTCGCGGTATTGCTTATGGTGGAACGATTTCTTATGTAGCATTCGCGAAACCTTTCCCAGAAGGATTTAATCTTGGACGAGAAGCACATTTTAACAATGCAAAAATCGTCTTTTCACGTGCGGCTAGTGAGCCAAACCCGGATTATCCGCGCTGGGACCGCAAACGTATCGAGGAAACTTGTTGGGAACTACTGATGAATGGCTACTTAGATTGCTCGGATATTATTGATCCAGTTGTTCCATTCGCTGATTCGGCGGAGAGTTACATGAAATATGTCGACCAACAACCTGATTTGAGTATTAAAATGGGAATTACCCTTTAAGGAGCGATAATAATGAAATTAGGCACACAAAACCAAGCATTTTTCCCGGAAAATATAGAAGAAAAATTTGCTTATGTAAAAGAAATGGGCTTTGAAGGTTTTGAAATTGATGGTAAATTACTTGTTGAAAATTTGGACGAAGTGAAGAAAGCTATCGAAAAAACGGGGCTACCTGTTAGTACTGCATGTGGTGGCTATGACGGCTGGATTGGTGACTTCATTGAAGAGCGCAGATTGAACGGTTTAGAAGAAATTAAGGCGATTTTAGAAGCTTTAGCAGAAGTTGGTGGGCAAGGGATTGTCGTTCCAGCGGCGTGGGGGATGTTCACTTATCGTCTTCCGCCAATGGTTTCACCGCGAAGTCAAGCTGGTGATTTCAAAGCAGTAAGTGAATCATTAATTTATTTGGATAAAATTGCTGGAGAAACTGACACGAAAGTTTATCTTGAGCCACTTAACAGATACCAAGACCATATGATTAATTTGCTAAGTGATGCGCAGAAATATATTGATGAAAATAATCTTGAAAATGTAGAAATTATCGCTGACTTCTATCATATGAATATTGAAGAAGATAGCATTCCTGCTGCACTTGAGAGGTATAAAGATTCGATTGGTCATATTCATGTTGCTGATAATCATCGCTATCAACCAGGAAGCGGTAGCCTTGATTTTAAAACAAGTTTTGATCAACTGAAAAAGAATGGTTACAACGGATTTTTAACTTTTGAATGTCGTGTTCGCAGTGAAAATCCAGAACAAGCTTATAAAGATGCTTTAGAACACTTAAAAAGCTGTTTAATTTAAAATAGAAAATCCGTCCCAATTAAAGCGGACGGATTTTTCTAAAAGGAGTTTCGGATATGAAGAAAAGAGTTGCAATCATAGGAGCTGGACAAGTCGCCGAGAAAGTCCACGCTGCGTATTATAAGACAAGAAATGAGCTGGAGCTTGTAGCTGTTTGTGATCCAAGTATGGAACGGGGCGAAGCATTCCGTGTGAACAATGGCTTCGAGAAACATTATGCTACCGCAGAAGAGATGTTTGCGGTTGAGAAAATCGATATTGTTAGTATTTGTACACCCAATCGCTTCCATTTTGACAATGTGATGTTGTCACTGTCGCATGGTGCAGCTGTTATGTGTGAAAAGCCACCTGCAATGAGTGCAGCGGAAGCGAAAGCAATGTGGGATCTGGCGAAAGAGAAGGATGCGATTTTGGCATATGATTTTCATCATCGTTTTTCCAGTGAAGCGCAGTTTTTGAAGAGAAATTCAGCGCTTTTAGGGGAAATTTATTGTGTGAAAGCAACTGCGCTTCGTCGTTCTGGCGTGCCAGGTTGGGGAACTTTTACGAATAAAGAAATGCAAGGCGGGGGTCCGCTGATTGATATGGGAATTCACATGCTTGACGCAGCGATGTTTGTCCTTGGTTTCCCAAAAGTGAAGAAAGTAACGGCAAAAAGTTTTCAAAAAATCGGAACCAAGAAAAGTGCGGGGACATTTGGTTCGTGGGATCCGGAAAAATATACAGTGGAGGATTCTTTATTCGGCTTTATTGAACTGGAAAATGGCGGATTGATTGAGATTGATACTTCTTTTGCACTCCATATTAAACCGGAAAATATGCTAAATGTTGCTTTTTTTGGAGATTTAGCAGGAGGCAGTTTATATCCGGCTGAAATTTATACAGATAATGCAGGTGAATTTCAGTTGTTAGAGAAGTTAGAACAATTGGACGAGAATAAACATGAAAACAGTATGAAAGCTTTTGTGGATAGTGTTCTTGGTGTTGGAAAAATAGAGCTTGCTGGAGCGGAACAAGGTTATATAATACAAAAAATTGTTGAAAGTTTATACGAATCGGCAGAAAAAGGTGAGAGTGTTTCTTTATGAGGAAAATAATCGAGAAGGAATTTGCATTAAATTATCTAAATAAATATGGTAGCCAGATGACTGTTGGCAATGGCTTTTTGGGCGTTCGCGGTGCTCTTGAAGAAGAGTATCCTGAGCAAGTGCGAGGTATGTACGTGGCGGGGATTTACAATCGTCCGAGCGGTTCGATGAGTTCGGAACTTGTGAATTTGCCAGATGTGACGCGTTTCCAAGTGATGCTCGATGGAGAAACTTTTTCGATGCAAGCAGGGAAAGTGCATGTGTACGAACGTTATTTAGATATGAGTACAGGAGAATTAGTGCGAAAAATCACTTGGGAAAGTAGCGCGGGCCAAAAATACCAACTAAATTTTTACAGATTTGTTTCCAAAGCAGTAAAGCACGTTATTGCGGCTAAAGTGGAGATAATGCCTTTGAGCGGGGCCGCGCTAGTCAAAGTAAAGACGGGGATTGATGCGCAGCAAACCAATTTTGGAACACAGCAGCTAGCGGAGTCGAGTTTGCGGATTTTTGATGAAGCACTAATGGTTGGTGAATATGAGACTATTGAGAGTAAACAACGAATTACAATAGCCACAAAAGTAAACGAAAAAGGGATTTTCACTGCGAAAAATCGGCAATTGATGACGGAAGTAGAGCAAGAAATTGCGGAAAATCAACTATTTACTTTGGAGAAAATAAGTTTGGTTCAAACGTCGCTTGATCAAGCGGATGCGGAACTTCCAAAGGCGACCTACGCAGAACTGAAATCTGCTTCGGAGGAACTATGGGCGGATTTTTGGAAAGATGCAGGAGTTCGAGTTGAGAGCAGGAATGATTTTGACCAGTTTGCGCTAGATTTTGCGTGCTATCATTTAGAAATTATGACGCCAAAAGATGATTTTCGCTGTAGTGTTGGTGCTAAAGGATTAACTGGGGAAGGTTACAAAGGGCATGTTTTTTGGGATACAGAAATTTTCATTATGCCATTTTTTCTTTATAACCAGCCGGGAATTGCCAAACAACTACTGCAATATCGTTATCTTCATTTGAAAGAGGCAAAAGAAAAAGCGTTGAAAAACGGCTATAACGGTGCACTTTACCCATGGGAAAGTGCATTCTCTGGCGAAGAAGAGACACCGGAATTTGCAGCAATTAATATTCGGACTGGAACACGCCAAAAGGTAGCTTCGGCGATTTCGGAGCATCATTTAGTGGCAGACATTGCTTATGCAGTTTGTGAATATGAGGCTGCAACGGGCGATGCGCAGTTTATGGCAGAATGTGGTGCGGAATTACTCCTTGAAACAGCAGAATTTTGGCTCAGTCGCGTAACTAATCGTAATGGACGCTTGGAAATCCTTGATGTGATTGGACCAGATGAGTACACGGAGCATATCGATAATAATACTTATACGAATTATATGGCCCACTATAATGTGAAAAAAGCGCTGGAATGGAATAAAGACAAAACAGATTTTGTGGCTCGTGCAGAAGATTTTCTTGAAAAAATCTATTTACCTGTCGCTAGTAAGTCCGGCTTAATCCCGCAAGATGATACTTTCTTAGAGAAAGACTGGATAAACTTAGATAAATATAAGGCTGCACAAGGAACACAAGGAATTTTACTAGATTATTCTCGTCAAGAAGTGAACGAATTACAGATCTTAAAACAAGCGGATTTAGTGATGTTATTTTACCTGTTTCCGAAGATGTTTGCGCCAGATGCTGTGAAGAAAAACCTAGATTACTATGAAAAACGAACAATTCATGATTCTTCTTTAAGTAAAGCAATCCATGCAATTGTAGAAAATCGAACTGGAAATCGTGCGCAAGCTTATCAATTTTTCCAAGAAGCTTGCTTAATTGACCTTGGAAGTGAGCCACATTCATCAGATGATGGGCTTCATGCTGCATCACTCGGCGCAATTTGGCTGGCGGTAGTTTTCGGCTTTGCTGGTATGGATACTAGTGAGGAATTACTTGAAATGGCACCAAACTTACCAGACGCGTGGCAATCTGTTGCATTTAAATTCTTCTGGAAAGGCGAAAAAATCTCAGTGAAAATCGCACCAAACACTTTACAACTTTCAAAAAATACAAAAAGCGTGCTAGAATTAGTTATCTACGGAAAAAAACAGCATTTAACGGATACATTAATCATTGAGCTGGATCAGAAGGATGTGTCTTTATGAAAATTGTTATTGCACCAGATTCATTTAAAGAAAGTTTGACGGCACATGAGGTGGCAGAGTATATTAAAGAGGGCTTTCAAGAAATTTACCCAGACGCTGATTACCATTTACTCCCTGTCAGTGATGGCGGGGAAGGCACACTAGAGATTTTGAGTAATGCTTTAGGCGCGAAAAAAATGAAAATCGATGTATCTGGCCCTTTTGGTGACCCGGTTTCAGCGCAAGTTGCTTTTACGGATGGAAACAAAAAAGCTTTAATAGAAATGGCAGAGGTTTGTGGTTTACACTTGGTTCCAACGAATAAGCGCGACCCACTTCAAGTAAGTACTAAAGGAGTGGGAGAGCTAATTTTGCATGCGATAAAACAAGGTGCGACCGAAATTATCATTGGAATTGGTGGAAGCGCTTCAAACGATGGCGGGATTGGTATGGCCAGTGCACTTGGTTATGAATTTTTAGATGCGGAAAATAATATCGTCAACCCGATTGGCGCAAATTTAGCTGATATAGCAACCATTCGTTCTGAAAAGGTTCCAGCTGAACTAGAAAACATCACAGTAAATATTGTGACGGATGTCGAAAATCCGCTTTGTGGAGAGTCGGGGGCATCGTATGTGTTTGGTCCGCAAAAAGGGCTGGCAGCAGCAGATTTAGCCACAGCAGATAAAGCAATGCGCCATTTTTATCAATTAGCAAACCAAGCGATGATTACAATGCCGCGCGCTGGTGCTGGGGGCGGTATTGGTGCTGGACTTATGACGTTTGCAAAAGCTAACCTTTTATCGGGAATTGATTTTGTCATTGAAGCTCTTCAAATCAAAACCGTTTGCGAAGATGCTGATTTGGTCATTGTTGGCGAAGGGAAAATGGACGGGCAAACCGCACAAGGGAAAGCTCCTGTTGGCGTTGCGAAAGTAGTGCCGAAAGAAACACCAGTTTTTGCAATTTGTGGAAGTGTTGGTGAGGGTCTTGAAGCAGTATATGAAGTCGGAATCAGCGCAGTATTTCCATCCATTGCCAAACCAGCATCTTTAGAAAGTATCCTTAAAGAAACACCAAATAATTTAAGAAGAACCGCACGAAATGTTGCGGCAGTTTGGAAAGGACGAGTAGAATGACAATAGCATTAAAAGGAGTAGTATTTGATTTGGATGGAGTCATCACAGATACAGCGCATTATCATTACTTAGCTTGGAAAAAAACAGCTGAGAGTATTGGAATCGAATTTGATGAAGCATTTAATGAGAATTTAAAAGGAGTAAGCAGAATTGACTCCCTACTTCTTATTTTAAAGAAAGATGGGCGAGAAAATGATTTTACAGAAGAGCAGATTGAGGCTCTTGCGGCAGATAAAAACGACTTCTATGTGAGCTTGCTAAAAGAAATTACGCCAGCGGATGTTTTGCCAGGAATTAAAGAACTTATAGTAGCTCTTAAAAAGCAAAATCTTAAATGCGCGATTGCTTCTGTTTCAAAAAATGCTCGTACAGTATTGAGTGCGCTTGAAATGGAACAAGAATTTGATTATATTGTTGATGCTGCTAAAATCACTAAATCAAAACCTGATCCAGAAATTTTTGTAGAAGCATGTCGCGGTTTAGCCTTGGAAACATCAGAAGTAGTTGGGATTGAAGATGCCCAAGCTGGAATTGAAGCAATTAACGCAGCTGGAATTGTAAGCGTGGGTGTTGGTTCTGGACTTCGTGATGCGGATATGACAGTGAAGAGTACAGGTTTGCTAGATTTACGCATTTTAGAAATCTTACATAGCAAATAAAATGTTTCACGTGAAACAAAAGTGTCAAAAAATGAACAAAAAGCAAGATATATTGCTATTCTAAAACCCTTTACTTGACCAAGATACAACTTTGGAATATTCTGAATGTGAGGTGGATATGTATGGCGATTATTTTTGCAAAAGAAGATGACTTGGAAGAGATTATTAGTAGCCATCCTAAAATATTACTTAACTTTTGGGCAGAGTGGTGCGCACCGTGTCGCTGCTTTTGGCCAACACTTGAGCAATTCGCTGAGATGGAAGAAGGTAATGTCCAAGTTGTGAAAATTAATGTAGATAAACAACGCGCATTAGCTCAGAAATTTGATGTAAAAGGAATACCAAATTCGCTTGTTCTTGTTGATGGAGAAATTAAAGGCGGGATTGCTGGTATTGTCAGTTGTGATGAACTTAGAAGCAGATTTAAAAGTTTGGCAAAATAAAAATTCCGCGATACCAGTTAATGGTCGCGGAATTTTTTGTTTCACGTGAAACATTTATTATTTGAAAACGCGGAAACGATCAGCGTCATCGATGAATTCTTTTTCGCCAGCTTCTTGAACGATGTTACCAAACGGCATTTGCGCGCGTAAGTTCCAGCTTGCAGGAATATTCCATTCAGCTTTAACGGCATCGTCAATTAGTGGGTTGTAATGTTGTAGAGATGCGCCAATTCCAGCGTTTGCAAGAGCAACCCATACTGAATGTTGTGCAATACCTGAAGATTGTTCAGACCATACAGGGAAATTATCTGCATATAACGCAAAGTTTTCTTGTAGACCTTCAATAACAGCTGTATCTTCAAAGAAAAGAACTGTTCCGTATCCAGCACGGAAAGAACCAACTTTTTCTTCAGTAGCTGCAAAGTTTTCAGCAGGTACGATAGCACGTAATGTATCTTCTACAATATTCCAAAGTTTCTCATGGTTTTCTCCTAAAAGAATAACAGCGCGAGAACTTTGAGAGTTGAAAGAAGATGGGCTGTATTTAACTGCGTCTTTAATAATTTCTTCAATTTTGGAATCCTCTACGGAAACGTTTTTGTCTAGTGCATAAATGGAACGACGAACTTTAATAGAATCTAAAAATGTATTAGTCATAATAATAAAACTCCTTTGTTAATATTATTTACTTACATAAGTATAGCAACTATTTATTAATTTGCAAGCGTTTTTGTCGGAAAAAGATTATGTAAGCGCTAAACCGTTTCGGGCTCTTATAAAAAAACTTTTTTAGCTAAATACTTGATTTTGAGAACGTTTGTTCGTATAATGAATTTAAGAGGTGATAGTTATGGTTACGGCAATCCGGAAAGAGCAAGTGCAACCAGAGAAGAATGCTGCTTTTTTGACGAGTCGGCCAGAAGTGGATTTTTTAGAACGCGAGAGCTTTTTCATTACATTAAAAGATGCCACGAAGCGAGAATGGCTCGTTCGTTTAAAATATTTTCAAGAAGTAGATACTTCTTCTTTACGTCTAACTCGATTTGAATATCCTGCTGCCTTCCTTGGATTTGGAGAGGTTGAAACGCAAGATTTGGTGCCGCTTGAAATAGATATGTTAACAGAAGAAGTTGTTTTTAAAGACATTGTTGGGTATGAATATGTAATTGAATTTAGAGATATTATAGATGTGGAATTATTGTAGAGACAGTCGTTTATTCGGCTGTTTTTCTTGTCAAATAGACAATCAATATGTATAATGGTTGTTATGACAATTATTGTTAAGACAATGAAAAGGAGATAAATATGCGCGGATATTATGATGAAATCTCATTTGATGTAAATACGACAGCGAAGAAAATGCATTTATTTTTGCTGCGTTCGATTGCAAGCTATGATGTGACACCTGAACAATGGTCTGTTTTAGAGGGTATTGAAGCGAACGAGCCGATTTCACAAAAAGAGATTGCACTTTGGACGAAAAAGGACACGCCAACAGTGAATCGGATTGTCGATGTTTTACTGAGAAAAGGGCTTATTTTAAGGGAAGTTAGCACAGAAGATAGACGGATTTCGCTTTTGTCATTAACAGATAAAGGAAAAAAAGAAACGAATGAACTTCGAGATATTGTGGAGGCAAGTTGTGAAAAAATGTTTGCTGGGATTACTCACGCGGATTTGGAGCAATTCACGGCTATTTTAAAGAACATTTCTACTAATATAGAGTAAAGAGGGATAAATTTTGGAAAAGAAGACAAGACTTTGGACGAAGGACTACGTATTTTTATTGTTAGGTAGCGTGCTTTTATATATTGGGTTTATGGTGTTTATGCCAACTTTACCAGCCCGTATTATTGAACTTGGCGGGACTCAAATGGAAGCTAGTTTAGCGGTTGGGCTATTTTCAATTGTCGCCTTACTTATGCGGGCGATTGCGGGAAGTTGGAATGATAAATTAGGACCTAAAGTATTAATTATTGCAGGTTTTTTGATTTTAATTTTAACAACAGTGAATTTTTATTGGTCGACAGCGGTTGCTGCCCTTCTTATTTTACGGCTTTTTCACGGAGCTGGCTGGGGTATCGGCACAACGTCAATTGCGACAGGGGTATCTAAATTAGTACCGCCGAACAGAACGGGAGAAGGAATTGGCTTTTATGGGCTTACGACTGCGCTTGGAATGTCACTAGCGCCGATTATTGCTATTTTAATTATGAATTATTTTTCTTTCGATGTTTTAGTGACTTTTTCGCTTGTTTTGATGGTGTTTATTTTACTTTTAATGACACAAGTGAAAATTCCAAAGTCAGAAAAAATCGTACATCAAAAAATGAAATTATTTGAGAAAACGGCGCTACTTCCAGCTGGACTATGTTTATTAATGGCTATTCCGCTTGGTGGAATCCAGACGTTTATGATGGTCTACGGGACAGAAATTGGGATTTCAACAACTTGGATTTACTTTATAGGGCAAGCTATTATGGTGCTTGTTAGCCGTTTGTTTGCTGGACAGCTTTATGATACAAAAGGACATCGATTTGTTATTATTCCGGGAGCATTTGCCATGATCATTGGGATACTTATCCTTTCTTTTGCAACTGGAGCAATCAGCTTATTTATCGCATCACTGTTTTTTGGGCTAGGTTACGGTATGTCGCAACCTGCACTCCAAGCACTTGCCGTTGACAGGGCTGCACCTCATAATAAAGGGACAGCGAATGGTACTTTTCTTTCGGGGATGGACATTGGAATGGCTGTTGGTAGTTTTGGTTTAAGTATTGTTGCGACTTACTACAATTATGCCATTATGTACCGCACAGCAATTATTGCGCTTGTTGTATTCTTTGTGGTGTATTGGTTAACTTTAGGGCGAAAAGTGAAAAATAGCTAACATCTTTTGTGAAGCTGTTTTCAAATTTTATATGCGCGAGAATTGCTTCAAATAGCGGATTCTCGTGCTTTTTTAATGTCAGAATGTTTAAACATCACATTTATTTGGAGATTTAGTATAAATTTTCTGAAAAACAGCTTTGTTTCTGCTATAATATACAAAAGTACAAAAGGCAGTGTTTACTTTTAAGCGCTGAAAAATCCGAATATTGTGTAGAATATCACAGGTTCGGCTTTTTTATTTCTTAAGAACAGAACTTCGAAAAGCATAAGTGTAACGAGGAAGGCTCATATCTGACCAATAAGTTATTCTATTATTGGTGAAAATTTTTGTAAGTAATCGGGGAAATTTGATGACAGGAGAGATGTTGAGTGGAACGTGTTTATAATTTTTCGGCAGGTCCGGCAGTTTTACCAGTACCGGTACTTGAAAAGGTTCAAAGGGAGCTACTCTCTTATAATGGTTCAGGAATGTCAGTAATGGAGCTGAGTCACAGGTCAGAATTATTTCAAAACATCATAGACGATGCGGAGAGTTTAATTCGAGAATTGATGGGGATTCCAGAAAATTACAAAGTACTATTTTTGCAAGGTGGCGCAAGTTTGCAATTTGATATGGTGCCGATGAATCTTGCAAATGGTAAAAAAGCAGTCTATGTAAACACTGGATCTTGGGCGAAGAAGGCAATTTCTGAAGCTAAAAAAATTCAAGGTGTTGAGGTGGAAGTAATTGCCTCATCGGAAGACCGCAATTTCAGCTATATTCCTGAAATTCCTACAGTTTCTAGTGACACGGCTTACTTACATGTAACCACAAATAATACCATCGAAGGAACGGCAATGTTTGATGTGCCAGACTCAGCTGTCCCGGTCGTTGCAGATATGTCCTCTAATATTTTATCAAGCGTTTATGATGTGAAAAAATTCGGTTTGATTTATGCAGGAGCGCAAAAGAACATTGGTCCTGCTGGCTTAACGCTTGTTATCATCCGTGAAGATTTAATCGGGAAAGTAGAGGGGCTTCCTTCTATGTTAGATTTTAAAGTACAAGCCGAAAATGGTTCTATGTACAACACACCACCAACTTTTGCTGTTTACGTAGCAAAATTAGTATTCGAATGGATTAAAGAACAAGGTGGTGTTGCTGGAATTGAAGCGCTAAATCGCAAAAAAGCGGCATTATTATATGATTATATTGATCAATCGGATTTCTTTTCTTCACCGGTCGAACCTTCTGCAAGATCACTCACGAATATTCCTTTTGTGACGAAATCTGCGGAGTTTGATAAAGCTTTTGTTAAAGAAGCTGAAGCAAATGGTTTTGAAAACTTGAAAGGACATCGCTCTGTGGGTGGGATGCGAGCAAGTCTTTATAACGCATTTCCAATTGAAGGTGTAGAAGCACTAATCGCCTTTATGGAAAAATTTGCAAATGCAAGAAAAGGGGGAGAAGTACGTGTTTAATATCCAAACGTTTAATGCTATCGCTAAAGAAGGCTTAAAGACATTTGATCTTGAGAAATATGTAATCGATGCGAACCAGCCAGCAGACGGGATTTTACTACGGAGTTATAACTTACACGATTTTGACTTTCCAGAAACAGTGAAGGCAGTGGCTAGAGCTGGTGCAGGAGTTAATAATATCCCAGTAGAAAATTGTTCTGAAAAAGGGATTGTTGTATTCAATACACCTGGTGCTAATGCCAATGCTGTAAAGGAACTAGTTCTTGCAAGTTTATTCGTTTCGGCGCGTCCAATTTTGGAAGGTACGGAATGGGTGAAAGAACTGCCGGCCGAAGATGATGTCGAACAGAAAGTCGAAGCTGGAAAGAAAGCTTTTGCGGGAACAGAACTTGCGGGCAAAAAACTTGGGATTATTGGCTTAGGTGCAATTGGTGCATTGGTAGCAAATGACGCTTTATCGCTTGGGATGGATGTGGTCGGTTATGATCCATTCGTTTCGGTGGACACTGCTTGGAGAATTTCTAAAGAAGTGGAACGTGCGATGACGATTGAAGAAGTTTTAGCAACGTGTGATTATTTGACGGTTCATGTGCCATTAACGGATAAAACTCGTGGCATGTTCAATGCAGAAACGTTACAATTAGTGAAGGATAATGCGGTCTTACTAAACTTTTCACGTGGTGAGTTAGTGGATTCTGCCTCTGTGAAGGAAGCTTTAGACGATGGACTTTTACGTTTATATATTACAGATTTCGCGACAAAAGAATTATTAAATCATAAAAAAGTGCATGTATTTCCTCATTTAGGCGCTTCAACAGAAGAAGCCGAAACTAACTGTGCTAAAATGGCTGCAAAAGAATTACAATATTATCTTGAAACTGGTAGCATTAAAAACGCTGTTAACTATCCAAATGTGGAAATGCCTTATAACGGGCATCCGCGAATTGGTATTTGCCACAAAAACATTCCGAACATGGTCGGGCAAATCACGACGGAGCTTGGGAAGTATTCCCTAAATATTTTAGACATGATCAACCGTAGTAAAAACGAATATGCCTATACCTTAATTGATATTGATAAGGAAACGCAAGCTAATTTGGAACAACTGAAAAGTGATTTATTGGCTGTCCAAGGGGTTTTGCGTGTTCGAGTTATTGAACCATTAGGTGTGACAGTTTAAAATTATTACCCGGGAAATAATGAGAGCATGAAACTTTATGGTTATTGCCAGACGGGTTCATGCTCTTTTACTAAAAAGGAGGATAACAATGGTAAATATACGTCCATTTAAAGCATTACGTCCAATTAAAAATCTAGCGGAAAAGGTAGCTTCGTTGCCATATGATGTACTTAATTCGGAAGAGGCGCGTGAACTTGGTGATGCTAATAAGTATTCTTTTTTACATATTGATAAAGCGGAAATTGATTTAGATCCGGCAATTTCCCCGTATGACCCAGCTGTTTATCAAAAGGCGGCTGATAATTTGGAGCAATTTGAGTTGGACGGATGGCTTGGAAGAGAAGCGAACCCGGCATTTTATATTTATCAACTGACGATGGATGGCCGTCCGCAAACGGGACTGGTTGTTTGTACGTCGATTGATGATTATTTGAACGGAAAGATTAAGAAACATGAGCTGACTCGTGAGGAAAAAGAGTTAGACCGGATTCGTCATGTAGATGTTTGTGATGCAAATACAAGTCCCATTTTCCTTACTTATCGTGGGAAAGAAGCGATTAATACACTTATTGAGTCTTGGGTGAATGAAAATGAGCCTGAATACGACTTTGAGAGCTTCCACGGGGTTACGCATAAGGCTTGGGCAATTACGGATGCTCATATTTTAGAAGATCTGTCAGCGGCGTTCTCGGAAGTCTCAGCGCTATATATCGCAGACGGTCACCATAGAACGGAATCTGCTGTAAAAGTCGGCTTGAAACGGCGTGAGGAATTTCTAGACGCCGGACCAGAAGCAGAATTTAATTTCTTCTTATCAGTTGTTTTTCCAGAAGATCAATTAGAAATTCTTGATTATAATCGGGTTGTGAATGTGCCAATGGAAGCAGATTTCCTTAGCAAAGTAGAGGCTAGTTTTGATGTGGAGAAGGTTGGAAAAGAAGCCTTTAAACCAGAGAAGCCAAAACAAGTAGGGATGTATTTAGACGGAAATTGGTACAAACTTACGGCGAAAAGCGATGTGATTCCAAGTGATGTTATCGGTCAGCTGGATGTTTCGATATTACAATCGCAAATTTTAACGCCGATTTTTGGAATTGAAGATATTCGTCGCGACAACCGCATTGATTTTGTTGGGGGAATACGTGGCTTAGAAGAGTTAACTCGTTTAGTGGATAATGGCAGTCATTCGGTGGCATTTGCGATGTACCCGCCGACAATGGATGATTTACTTAATGTAGCAGATGCCGCAGAAATCATGCCGCCAAAATCGACTTGGTTTGAACCGAAATTATTAAGCGGGCTGTTTGTCCATGATTTAGAAAGTAAGTAGTTTTAAGATGAAGCGAATTAGTTATTTTTATTCTGCGGAAATTGAGTCTGAGATTAACCTAGAGATATGGAAAGTGTTTATGAATCAAAGTGAAGCTGAGCGAAAAATCCATTTTGATTATACAGGTATCGTGTTTGATATTCAGCTAGGAGAAGTCGGGAAAGTGGACTTGCCAGAGCCGGTTCAAGCGCTAATTGATAAGAATGGGATGGAAGTTTTGCCAATTTTAGTTGTAAATGAGGCAGTATACAATTATGGGGAGTTTTCTGTGATTGATACGGTTGAGGAATTACTGGATGTGGGTCTTTCTATTCAAGTGGAAGAAGATTGAGATCAAAAAGTCGGTCGGGAGTAATTCCGACTGGCTTTTTTAATTTCATTATTCTTAAAAAACAAATGAAAAATTTTTAACATAGAAGAAAGAATCAATTTCAAAACAAAGCAATTAATTTTTGCTATTTATGATAATATAAAAGTGTCCGATTAAGTTAAACGAAGGAGTGAATAAAATGCCTCATTTGAAAGACTATACGATTGGTATTCAACATATAAAACAGCTAACGTCGGAAATTTCACTTGGTACAAAGTTAGTATTCGCCATTTCTGGTCAATTAACTATCAAAATCTCAGAACAAAAATTTTACTTGCAAGAAGGTGATATTTTAGTTCTTGATCGTAATACTTTTTATACAATCGAAGGAAATGAAGATAATTTAATAATTGATTTAACCATTTCGGATACTTTTTTTGCGCATTATTATGAGGATTATTTTCAGCATTCTTTTAAATTTTTCTCAAAGGAAAGTGACCCTGGGAGAGAGCGGGTTGTTGCATCTTTGAGGAAGTCTGTTAGTGAACTATTGATTGCTTCGGCTACAAAAAAACGAGTGAATAAATTAGAGGCGCAGTCAGCTTTATTCCAGGTTTTGTTGTTACTTACACGCTTTTTAAAAAGAGGAATTCCATCTTCTGGTAGAAAAGAGGTTAATGACAAACGTATTTCACGAATTATTCGAGAAGTGGAAGAACGATTTGATGAAGCTTTGTCGCTTCGTGAGTTTGCGCAAAAAGAGTTTTTAAGTGAGGCGTATTTATCGCGTTATTTTAAAAAGACCACTGGGCTCGGTTTTTTGCAGTATTTAACAGAGGTCCGCTTGAAGCATGCGACTCAAGATTTGCTCCATTCTGCAGAAAGTATCACGGAAATAGCGCTAAAAAACGGTTTTTCGAGTCAAAAGCATTTTTCGGAAGTGTTTAAATTTCATTTTGAGTTAACACCTACTGAATATCGAGTGGAGCATCATTCGGAAACTAATTTGCTAGTAGAGAAGAAGGCGTCGCAACTTGCTAATAGTATAGAACAAATTACGCCATCACCAGAAATTTTAGTGAAACTAGCACGCCTGTATCATGACGTAGAGTCAGGTAAGGAACTAAATAAGGCTCCTTTTGAAAAAAAGAAAATTGATATTATGGAGAAAACCACTCGTTCCCTTAGTAAAAATATGAATATTTTAACGATTGGCGAATTGAAAGAAGTACTCCAAGATAACGTGCAAAAGCAGATTATTACGACACGGGATGAAATTGGGATTAATTATATTGGTATACGTCATTTGTTTAGAGGAACAACATTTTTGCCTGAAACAGAGACAGATGAGCTAGTGCCAACATCTTCCCCTTATGCGAATGCAGATTTGGCGCTTACCTTTTTAAAAGAGCAGAACTTGCAATTGTTTATTCGCTTGGAATACCAAGATATTTTGGGAGATGAAGATGTCGTTTTAGAACGATTGGATCATTTTTTAAGGCATTCGATGCAAGTTTTTGGTCGAGAATTTGTTTCTAAATGGCATTTTATGTTTTTTGAACCAAAAAATACTTATGCAGACAAAGAGGAATTAAAAAGGATTTTTTTGAGAGTGCATCATTTAATAAAATCACGCTTTCTCTCTATCCAAGTCGGAAATTTTGTCCCATTTTCATTGTCGAAAAATGAAGTTTCAAAGCGACACACTTGGTTTTTAGATGTGGCTGATGAAATGGACTTTATTGCCTACAATGCGAATCAAAATGAAGCAGTGGATTTTTCGAAGGAAGATATGAAGTCGTTTATGATTTCAGAAGATTATTGTTTGTCAAAAACACTGAAATTGAAGGCTTTTTTGAAACATCATCATATTAATAAACCACTTATGCTAGTGAATTGGAATACGCTCACAGGAAATACGCGGTATACGAATGGTACATTTTTCCGCGGTGCTTTAGTTTTAAAAACAATGCTAGATTTAGCACCTGAAGTAGATGCGTTAGGGTTCTGGATTAATACGGAACTACATGAAGGTGACGATAGCCAGCTGAATATTAGCTTAGATGGGATTGAAATGTTCCACTTTTTTAACGGAAAAAGACCGGCGTTTTATGCGGTGAAGTTTTTGAGAAGGCTCAAAGGTGTTGTGGTCGCTGAAGGTGCGGATTTTATTATGACGAAGCATGCAGACGGATATCAACTTATTTTGATGAACTGTGTGAATATTAACCCGAGATATTCTGTAGAGGAAAGATTTACTAAAGAAGAACAGAAAGAACTTCATATTCGAATAATGGGACTTCAAGCTGGTGAGTACCAAGTGTGCAAATGGCAATTCGACCGCGATAATGGGGCGCTTTATTCGAAGTATTGGCAGCTTAATAGTAAATATGGTCTGGATAAAGAGATTTTGGATTATATTGTTGATGCCTCTCAGCCGACGCTTACTGTGAGTGATGAAACGATTACGGAAGATTGGTCGTTTTATGCTTATTTAGATATTAATGCGATTCACTTTTATGAGTTTAGAAGTACGATTTAACAAGTTCAACCCTTTTGGTTGAACTTTTTTCATGCCCTTAACACCGAATTTTTGACATTGGCTAACTCGGTTTAGAAAAGAAGAAAATTTCAAGCTAAAACTAAGCAAAAAAGCAAACTTCTTTTTGTTTGTTTTTTTTTATAATAAAGGTGTAGTTAAAGATACGGATGTTCTGGCCAGCAGAAGTATTAAAAATGGAGGTTTGGACAATGAAAGAGAAATTATTTCAAAAACTAAACGAAAAACGAGATCGAATGATAGAAATTCGCCGTTATTTACACGAACACCCTGAACTTTCTTTTCATGAGGAGAATACGGCAAAGTATATTGCGGATTTTTATAAAGAAATGGACTGCGATGTGCGGACACACGTGGGTGGAAATGGCGTTGTTGTAACAATTGATACAGGCAAGCCGGGTAAGACGCTTGCTATTCGCGCTGACTTTGATGCTCTTCCAATCACGGAAGAAACAGGTCTAGCTTTTGCTTCTAAAAACCCTGGTGTAATGCATGCTTGTGGTCACGACGGTCATACTGCTTATATGCTTATTTTGGGCGAAACTCTTATTGAAATGAAACAAGAATTAACAGGGAAACTTGTTATTTTACATCAACATGCGGAAGAAACTCCTCCTGGTGGCGCGATTCAAATGATTCAAGACGGGGCGCTGGATGGTGTGGATAATGTGCTTGGAATTCATGTGATGTCTACAATGAAAACGGGCGAAGTTTTCTATCGTGAGGGTGCGATTCAAACGGGACGCTCGTATTTTAAACTCAAAGTACAAGGTCAAGGTGGACACGGCTCATCTCCGCATTTAGCAAATGATGCAATTGTTGCTGCGAGTGAATTTGTAGTAGCTGTGCAAACAGTAATTAGTCGCCGTTTAAACCCATTTGATGTTGGTTCGATTACGATTGGTTCTTTTGATGGGAAAGGTAGTTTCAATGTCATTAAAGATGCTGTTGAGCTTGAAGGTGATGTGCGTTCGATGTCTGAAGAAACACGTCACATTATTCAAAAAGAAATTACGCGTATTGTTGGCGGCATAGAAGCAATGTTTGGCGTTACTTGTGAACTTGATTACAAAAATGATTATCCTGTTTTAAATAATGACGAAGCTTTGACTAACTTTGTTGTTAAATCTATTAAAGGGGCGAAAATTCCAGAAATTACGGATGTTGTGCGCTGCGAACCGCAACCACCATCAGAAGACTTTGCTTATTATGCACAAGAGCGACCAAGTACATTTTTCTATGTGGGCGCAATGCCAGCAGATGGGCATTTTTATCCGCACCATCATCCAAAATTCGACATCAATGAAGATTCATTATTAATTGCCTCAAAAGCAATGGGAGCTTGTGTGGTAGATTACTTAAAAGGAGAGAAAAACTAATGACTTCAACAGCGTATAAAGGCACAAATAAACTAATCGTTGGAATTGTTTTTGGTGTTATCACGTTTTGGCTATTTGCTCAATCAATGGTGAATATTGTTCCAGCAGTACAAGCCGACCTTGGTATTTCCTCTGATTTACTTAGTATTGCCATCAGCTTAACCGCGCTATTTTCAGGTATTTTTATTGTTGTAGCGGGTGGTATGGCTGACAAATTTGGTCGCGTGAAATTAACTTATATCGGACTTGTTCTTAGTATTATCGGTTCACTGCTACTTGTTATCACTCAAGGGTCGACGCTACTTATTATCGGTCGGATTATTCAAGGTCTTTCAGCTGCTTGTATTATGCCAGCAACCCTTGCCTTAATGAAAACTTATTTTGACGGGGCAGATAGACAAAGAGCACTTAGTTACTGGTCGATTGGCTCATGGGGCGGATCAGGTATTTGTTCGTTCGCAGGTGGCGCTATTGCAACATACATGGGTTGGCGCTGGATTTTCATTATTTCCATCGTATTCGCACTGCTTGGAATGCTACTTATTAAAGGTACTCCAGAAAGTAAAGTTGTTCAAAATACAAAAGCAAAATTTGACTCATTTGGACTGGTCCTTTTTGTTATTGCGATGGTTTGCTTAAACCTTATTATTACTCGTGGCTCTACATTTGGGTGGACAAGCCCGATTACTATTACTATGCTCGTTGTATTTCTTATTTCGGCGGGATTATTTTTCCGGGTGGAGCTTCGACAAGCAAATGGATTTATTGATTTTTCGTTATTTAAAAATAAAGCTTATACAGGTGCGACACTTTCAAACTTCTTGTTAAATGCTGCTGCTGGAACGCTGGTTGTAGCAAATACTTATGTACAAATCGGTCGTGGTTTTACCGCATTTCAATCAGGTCTACTATCTATTGGCTATCTTGTCTGTGTCCTTGGCATGATTCGTATTGGTGAAAAAATACTTCAACGTGTTGGGGCGCGTAAACCGATGATTTTGGGTTCTGGGATTACGGCTGTTGGTATCGCATTAATGGCGCTCACTTTTATTCCAGGAACATTGTACACTGTGCTTGTATTTATTGGATTTGCTTTATTTGGCATCGGACTTGGTATGTATGCAACTCCTTCAACTGACACAGCTATTTCTAATGCTCCTGAAGATAAAGTCGGAGTAGCTTCTGGTATTTACAAAATGGCAAGTTCGCTAGGTGGTTCATTTGGTGTCGCGATTTCTGCTACAATTTATGGGGTGATTGCACTTTCAGGAAATATTGATTTAGCAGCAATGGTAGGGCTTTTAACAAATGTTGGTTTTTGTGTTGTTTCACTTATTTCTGTGGTTGTAACAACACCATCAGCAAAAAAAGCACTTGAATTAAAAGCTGCAAAAGAATAGGGGGTTGTATTAATTATGCGTACTCAGTTAATGAACATGCTCCAAGAACGAAAAGATGAAATCACTCAGATTAGACGGCATTTACATGAACATCCTGAATTATCGTTTCATGAAGCAAAAACAGCAAAATTCATCCAAGATTTTTACAAAGGAAAAGACGTGGAAGTGGCAACAGAAGTGGGAAATGGCCATGCAGTTGTAGTAACGATTAAAGGTGGTAAACCAGGAAAAACCATTGCATTACGTGCTGATTTTGATGCTCTTCCAATTGAAGAGCAAACTGAATTGCCATTTAAATCCAAAAATCCAGGCGTGATGCATGCTTGTGGCCATGATGGACATACAGCTTATTTACTCGTTTTGGCAGATTGTTTAATCCAATTAAAAGACAACATTCCAGGGACGATTAAAATTGTGCATCAGCATGCCGAAGAAACACCACCCGGCGGAGCGAAAAGCGTTGTCGAATCTGGTATTTTAGATGATGTTGATCAAATTTTTGGTATTCATGTATTTCCATTTGGTGAAAGCGGGCAAGTTTATTATCATAGTGGCTACGCGATGGCTGGTCGCACTTATTTTAAACTTAAAATTCAAGGTGTTGGCGGGCATGGTTCGTCTCCGCACATGGCGAATGATGCGATTGTCGCAGGTGCTTATTTTGTGACAGCCATTCAAACAGTGGTGAGCCGCCGCTTAAATCCATTTGATACTGGCGTTATAACGATTGGTTCATTTGATGGTAAAGGTAGTTTTAATGTTATTAAGGATGCGGTGGAATTAGAAGGTGATGTGCGCTATATGAACACGGAAAATCGTGATAAAATAGACGCAGAAATTCACCGGATTGTGGCTGGTATTGAAGCGATGTTTGGCGTGAGCGTGGAACTCACTTATACGAACGATTACCCGCCGCTATACAATGATCCAGCAGTGACGGAACAAGTGGTAGCTAGTCTACAAAAAGGTCTAGGAGAGTACTTAACGGACATTTCTCCGTATGATATGCTTTCCGGATCAGAGGATTTTGCTTATTATTTACAAAAAATTCCGGGTGTATTTTTCTATATTGGTGCAAAACCAAAAAATACCGCGCATGCTTATTTTAACCATCATCCGAAATTCGATATTGACGAAGATGCGTTATTAGTTGCTGCTAAATCAGTTGCCGACGTCGTTTTAGATTATTTTAAATTGAATGGGTAATAGCTTTGAAAAGAGCATAGTCAGAAAAAAACTCTGGGTATGCTCTTTTCTTAAGTGGTGGGACTATAGAAGAGTGGAGTGAAGTCAAATGAGTCAGGTAAAAGGAGAAAAGCAATCGTTAATGGTATTACTTGTTTTATTTATAGGCTATACCAGTGTATACGTGGATAAATACACTATTGGAATTTCACTTGTGACTGTTTCTCAGGATTTAGGATTTGATCCAAGTCAAAAGGGATTGATTTTAAGTGCCTTCTTTCTAGGTTACACGCTTTTTCAAATTCCCATGGGGTATTTAAATAACCGGATTGGTGCTCGACCTGTTCTTGCTATATCAATCATTATCGTTGGGTTGTTTCTTATTATTTTTGGTTTTGGCTATTCCTTGCTGTTTTTGGTTGTGATTCGTTTCTTGTCTGGAGCGCTCGGACATGCGGGTTATCCACCATCTGTCAGCAATTATATTTCTCTTCATATTCCATTAAACAAGCGAGGTTTTGCGCAGTCAGCAATGCTCGCTTCCTCTGGTTTTGCGGCATTTATTGGTCCACTTTTAATTGCGCAACTATTGCTATCAGTCGGTTGGCGTAATACTTATTATTGGATTGGTATTGTGGTGATTTTCATCGGGTTGTTAATTTTATTAGTAGTTCCAAAAGCGCCAAAAATCGATAAAAGCATGCAAAAAGAAAAAATCAAAGTTCCGCTCTCTGAACTTTTAAAGGATAAACAGCTGTGGATTCTTTTATTATCGGCACTCTTTATAAATGCAGCGAACTACGGTTTAACAAGTTGGCTGGCTTCTTATTTGAATGAGGCGAGAGGAATCTCTATTAGCGAAGTGAGTTACATTAGTTCTTTAGCAGGGCTTTGTATTTTAATTGCGGGTGTTGTTGGGGGCTATTTTATTAGTCGATTCTTCAAAGGGAAAGAGCCAATTGTCATTTTTACATTTAGTGTACTCGGAGCGTTTACGGTGTACGGGGTATACTTGTTTGATCAGTTAATGCTTTCAATTGTTTGTTTGTGTTTATGTAATATTTTTCTAATTATGGCCTTTACCACCTTAATGGGGTTGCCGCACAAATTATTTAAACAGAGCCACATTGCGACAAAATATGCAGCTATTAACTCGGGTGGGGTTTTAGGTGGCTTTTTCGCACCGATGATTATTGGGGATTTAGTAAATGCGACAAACTCTTATCAATCCGCTTTTCTCTTCTTAGCGCTCACTTTCTTAATATCAGGAATTATTGTTCTAGCAATTAAAAAACGTTCGGTAATCAGCGAATAAAAAATGGGAGGAAAACCAGGTAGACTAGGTTTTCCTCCTTTTTTAATTAAGCTAATCCGCCATTGGTGAAAACTGTTTGACCATTTACCCAGCGTGCCGGTCCAGCTAAAAAAGCTACTGTTTCTGCAATATCATCAGGTTGTCCTAAACGTTCTAGCGGAGTTGCTTTTGCTAAGTTTTCAATTGTTTTTTCATCTTTCCCCGTTAAAAATAGCGGGGTAGCGGTTGGTCCGGGAGCGACGGTGTTAACAGTAATATCTTTTCCGCGAAGTTCGCGCGCTAAAATTAAAGTGAGCGACTCGACAGCGGCTTTGCTAGCAACATAAGCCCCGTATGCCGGAAAACTGGTGCGCGTTACCGAAGTGGAGAAATTAATAATCGCGCCCCCTTTTCGAACTCTTAGGGCTGCTTGTTTGGAAACAACGAAAGTTCCTCGCACATTGGTACGTTGAACCAGATCAAAATCTTCCATATCTAAAGTGGCAATAGGACTTAATTTCATAATGCCTGCCGTATTTATTACAACATCTACCCCACCGAAACGGGCTGTAATTAATTCGAATGCGTCAATCATTTGCGCTTCGTCAGCCACATCACCACCAACGCTAATCGCTTCCCCACCAGCTTTTACTATTTTTTCGACAAGTGTTTCTGCTTTTACTTTATTACCTGAATAATGAACAGCAACCGTAAAGTTTTGTTCGACTAACTTTTCGGCAATGGCTTTCCCAATACCGCCAGATCCCCCTAAAATAAATGCGACACGTTTATTAGTCATAATCTATTCGCTCCTTCATTAGTTACTTTTTTTGTTAAAAGTAACTTTATAGTTGGAAGTATACTCCTTTTGGTTACTTTGTCAAGGATTTGTAACTTTTTTATTTTCCTGTATAATTAGAAACAAAGAATGAGTGGAATCGAGGTATTACAATGGCGAGATTATCCCAAGAAATTATTTTAGATATGGCAGAACAAATTATTTATGAAAAAGGGATGGAAAAAACGACACTTTATGATATTGCGGGAAATTTGAACGTCACGCATGCGGCACTTTATAAGCATTATCGAAACAAGGAAGATTTATTTCAAAAACTAGCGTTACGGTGGCTAGAGGAAACTTCGCGCGAGATTTTTGCCTGGGCTCCGAATGCGGAGCAAACACTAGATGATGCGCTTCACGACTGGCTTTGGCTTTTAGCGGATACCAAGAAAAAACTATATAAAACTGATCGGAAAATGTTTTTACTTTACACAGATTATATTGAACAAAAGGAAGAGTTAGTGAAGAATCACGTAGCACATTTAGTGCAAAAAGCAGAGGAAGTTAGCGGCCGGGTGAACCAAGGCGACGCGATTATAACGGCATTTATTTATTTTCACAACCCTTATTTTGCGAGCCGCTGGGAGCAAGCTGGATACGCGGAACTATTTGAGCGTGTTTGGCAGGTTGTGAGATAGGAAGAGAGGACAGTGCTACATGACAGAAAAAACAACTTTGGCTAAACAAATATTACATTTTAACGAAACACTTTCGAGTAACTCAATGGCTTTGCTGGCCGGGTATCGCGTAATTAATCCATATGAGGGCGATCAAAAAGAACTAGTGCGAAATATAACGACTAGGTTTTATCAGAAATACTACAATGATATGAAACCACGCCGAATAATATTCGGAAGTTCACCTGCTCGCCGAGGATCTGCTGTGACAGGCGTTCCTTTTGAAGATGCCAAACATCTCCAAAGTGAAACAGGCATTTTTATGGATACATTTTATATAAACCAGTCTTCATCAGATTTTTTATATGATGTTATGAATGAATACGGGGGTTGTGAGCAATTTTATAGTGACTTTTATATGAATTTTGTCTGTCCGCTGGGGATTGTTCGTATAAACGCAAAAGGTAATGAAGTCAATTGTAACTATTACGAGAATAAGCAATTACGAGAGGCGCTAATGCCGTTTATTTTAGAATCGATTCGTAATCAAATAGACTTTGGAATGGATATTTCGGTTTGTTACTGCATTGGTAGCGGAGAGAATTTTAATTTTTTATCTCGAATAAATGAAGAACATCATTTTTTTGAGACAATTATACCTTTAGAACATCCACGTTTTATTATGCAGTATAATTCTAAAAATAAAGATATTTACATGAAAAAGTATCTTTCGGCTTTAAAGAGGTGAAGGTGAACTATATAAAAAGAACTTCTCTTTGATAAAGAAGTTCTTTTTCTTTCCGCTAATTTTCCTTAAATCCAATCTCCATCAATTTCTCTGTATCTTTCAATCGTTTCTCCGCAGTACCCGCATCCAAAACAATTGAAATCACACGTTTTCCTCCGCGTTCAGCTGTTCCGATGAAGCAATAACCAGCTTCATCCGTAAAACCAGTTTTCAGTCCATCTAACCCTTGTATTGAACCGAGTGAGTCATTGGTAGATTCAAGTTTTGCCCCTTTGTCGGTTATGATGCTAGATTTGGAAGTTGTCTCTAACACTTCAGGATGAGTGGAAATTAATTTAGATGATAGCAAAAATAAGTCCTTTGTGGTAGAAACAGCCATTTTACCGTCAACATCGAGTCCGCTGGCACTGACAAATTTGGTTTTATTCGATAATCCTAATTTTTTAGCCTCATTATTCATTTTTTGGGGGAAATTAGCATCGTCTAAACGGTTACCTAGTGTCTCGGCGGCATCATTTGCTGACATAACGAGCATAGCGTTATATAAGTCCCGGACTGACCATGTTCTTTTTTGTGTAATTGCGTAAAGCGAAACCGCGGAAGGATCATCTAGCCGAACAAGGTCGAGCTCTTCATCCCACGATAATTCATTGTTATCCACAGCCTCTAAAACTAGAAAAGCAGTCATTAATTTTGTTAAACTCGCGATTGGCATGACTTTATCGGCATTTTTTTCGTAAACCGCTATGCCATTTTCGACTGAATAAACCGCGGAAGCATTTGATGATAAAGATACAGTTGGTTGCTTCGCGGAACACGCTGAGAGTAGTAATAGCCCCGTTAGTAGTATCCATGTTAGCTTATGTAATTTCATTATTTTTCCTCCTTTTGACTTTAGTATAGAGTAAAAGAGTTGAGTTAAATCCAAGGAAGTGGAAGGATATGTTAAAGCTTTAACGAGAAAATTTAAGTTTTCTTAACTAGTAGAGATAAAACTATTGTTATTCACATGTGGATAAGTTAAAATAGTAGGGATGAATTTTTATTAATGGTTTTTCTGTGGATATGTTAATAAATCTATGGATAACCTTCCAAATACTAACAATTTAATTGCTTTGGTCAAAGCGGAGCGTAAGTTGTTGAAAATGCACAAAATCACGTGCCAAAATTTATTCAAAATAGGATAAGGCTTATTTGAGCTTAACTTCTAATGAGAAAGGATGAGTAAAGAATGGAATTTGATACTATTGCTGCAATCTCAACACCGCCGGGAGAAGGGGCCATTGCTATTATTAGATTAAGCGGTCCAGAGGCGATTCAGATAGCGGATCGTATTTTTTATGCCAAAAATAGCTTAAGTGAAGCAGACAGTCACACAATTCACTACGGTCATATAAAAGAAGACGGCGAAGTAATTGAGGAAGTAATGGTCACGGTTATGCGTGCCCCGCGTACTTTTACACGGGAAGATGTGGTGGAAATAAATGCACATGGCGGAATCGTTTCGGTCAATCGCGTCTTGCAACTATTACTACGAAATGGGGCCAATTTAGCTGAACCAGGTGAATTCACAAAGCGAGCATTTTTAAATGGAAGAATTGATTTGTCGCAAGCGGAGGCTGTGATGGATTTAATTCGCGCTAAAACAGACCGGGCGATGGGCGTTGCAATTCGGCAAATGGACGGGAATCTTTCGCGGTTGATTCGCAATTTGCGTCAAGAAATTTTGGATGCTTTAGCGCAAGTCGAAGTAAATATCGACTATCCGGAGTACGATGATGTGGAGGAAATGACCCAGCGAATGCTACTGGAGAAAACAGAGCTAGTTCGCGCTTCCGTCGAGCAACTTTTACAAACAGCAAACCAAGGGAAAATTCTCCGCGAAGGATTGGCAACGGCTATTATCGGTCGACCAAATGTTGGGAAATCGTCCTTGCTTAACCAATTAATTCAAGAAGAAAAAGCGATTGTCACTGATATTGCTGGGACGACGCGAGATATTATAGAAGAATACGTGAATGTTCGCGGTGTTCCGCTGCGTTTAATTGATACGGCCGGAATTCGCGAAACAGAAGACATTGTTGAAAAAATTGGTGTAGAACGTTCAAGAAAAGCCTTGGCGGATGCCGATTTTATCCTGCTAGTATTAAATCAAAACGAAGAGCTGACAGTGGAAGATGAAGCGTTATTTGAAGCAGCTGCGGGTCATAATTATGTGGTCGTTTTAAATAAAACAGATTTGGAAACAAAGCTTGATATAGATAGAGTGCGTGAACTTGCGGGAGAAAATCCAATCGTCGCTACTTCGCTAGTTAACGATGAAGGTTTAGAGGCTTTGGAAGAAGCAATTAAAGCACTGTTTTTTGCTGGGGACATTGATGCAGGTGACGCCACTTATGTTTCAAACGTTCGGCATATTGCCTTACTTCACCAAGCACTTGAAGCTTTAAATGCCGTTACAACAGGAATTCAGCTCGGTATGCCAGTGGATATTGTCCAGATTGATATGACTCGTGCATGGGATTTACTAGGTGAAATTACTGGTGATTCTGTCCAGGATGAATTACTCGATCAGTTATTCAATCAATTTTGCCTTGGAAAATGATTTTTTAGGAGATGTTTTTATAAAATGCAAACCTATGATGCAGGAACTTTTGACGTCATCGTTGTTGGTGCAGGCCATGCGGGAGTAGAAGCAGGTCTTGCCAGTGGCCGGATGGGCGCCAAAACGCTGATGTTAACGATAAATTTAGATATGGTCGCTTTTATGCCATGTAATCCTTCTGTTGGAGGGCCAGCAAAAGGCGTAGTTGTGCGCGAAATCGATGCTCTTGGTGGCGAAATGGGTCGCAACACGGATAAAACGTACATCCAAATGCGGATGCTAAATACAGGTAAAGGCCCGGCTGTTCGCGCATTACGTGCTCAAGCAGACAAATGGGATTACCAACACGAAATGAAACACACAATTGAAAAAGAAGAAAATATCACTTTGCGCCAAGGACTTGTTGACCGTTTAGTGATTGAAGATGGCGTGTGTAAAGGCGTTATTACAAACAGTGGCGCAATTTATTATGCGAAAACAGTCGTTATTACTACCGGAACTTTCTCACGTGGCGAAATTATTGTCGGTGAACTGCGCTATTCCAGCGGTCCAAACAACCAACAACCTTCTGTGAAACTTTCAGAGCATCTGGAAGAACTAGGTTTCGAACTGCGCCGCTTTAAAACAGGAACACCACCGCGCGTAAAATCAAGTACGATTGACTACTCAAAAACAGAAGAACAACCAGGTGACGATCTTCCGCGAGCATTTAGTTTTGATACAGTAGAAATGATGCTAGAACAATTACCGTGTTGGTTAACTTATACAAACGAAACAACCCATGAAATAATCCAAGCGAACTTACACCGTTCACCAATGTTTACAGCGACGAAAAAAGGCACTGGTGCAAGATATTGTCCATCCATTGAAGATAAAATTGTTCGTTTCAGCGACAAACCAAGACACCAAATCTTCCTGGAACCAGAAGGCAAAAATACCGAAGAAGTATATGTCCAAGGTCTTTCCACCAGTTTACCAGAAGAAGTGCAACGTGAAATGTTAAGAACTATTCCTGGACTTGAAAATGTAGAAATGATGCGTGTTGGCTACGCTATCGAATATGATGCAGTAATGCCAGACCAACTGTGGCCATCACTTGAAACTAAATTAGTTGAAGGTCTTTTCACAGCCGGCCAAATTAATGGTACAAGTGGTTACGAAGAAGCAGCTGGACAAGGTTTAATGGCAGGAATCAACGCAGCACGCAAAGTTTTTGAAAAAGAACCAGTTATCCTCGGTCGCGATCAAGCTTATATTGGCGTTTTAATTGACGATTTAGTAACAAAAGGAACTGAAGAACCATATCGTTTACTTACATCTCGTGCCGAATACCGTTTACTATTACGCCATGATAATGCAGATTTACGTTTAACAGAAATCGGTCATGAAATCGGCTTAATTAGCGACGAACGATATGAACGCTTTTTAGCAAAACAAAGAGCCATTGAAGCAGAAAAAGAAAGACTACAAAAAACACGAATTAAACCAACTGCTGAAGTCCAAGCAATGCTAAAAAAAATCGGTTCTGGAGAGCTAAAAGACGGAATTCTAGCAGCAGATTTACTTCGCCGTCCCGAAATAACTTACGACAAAATCGCCCAAATTGTTTCACGTGAAACATTTGTGACTGACGAAATCGCTGAACAAGTAGAAATTCAAATTAAATACGAAGGCTACATCCAAAAATCAAACCTTCAAGTAGAAAAAATGAAGCGCATGGAAGACAAAAAAATCCCAGAAAACATCAATTATGATGCAATCAGCGGCCTCGCAACAGAAGCCCTAGAAAAATTAAAGAAAATCGAACCCCTTTCCATCGCCCAAGCGAGCCGTATCAGCGGAGTAAACCCAGCCGATATATCTATTTTGCTAGTTTATATTGAGCAAGGGAAAATCGCGAAAATAAGTAAATAAGAACACAGATTACTATAATAACTGAAACCACATGTTCACGGAAACTTCAAACTTACCATCTAAGTTGAAAGTTTCCGCTGAATAATGTGGTTTTTTCTTGTTTTTAATTAGGGTAGAATGGGATTACATAGAAGAAGACATACTGCAGAGGTGAATGTGTGAAAAAGAGATGGATAATACTATTTGGAATTGTAATAATGATTATTTTTGGTTTAGGGATAAAATTTTATATGGATGAAGAGAAATTAAACGAAGAAATGATGAATGTGATTTATAGTGATGAAGCGAAAAGCGTTTTTGAAAATGGGTTGAAAAGTCTGGATGCTAAAGCATTGACTGGGAAGGGTGTAATTAACACATATGAAATTGATAAGAAAAGTATCAAACAAAATCCTATGGAGGAATAAATGTTACTTTGCATGTTAATGGAGATTCTGAGTTATATGTTTTTTTTACATTGAATAAAGCTGATGACAAAAAACTGATTGATGATGGCGGCGGAAATTCTGCAAAATTAGAAAAATTATTAGACAACTAAGAAAATAAAAACAGAGGTGAAGGTTTGAAAAAGAGATGGATAGTACTATTTGGAATTGCAATAATGCTTATTTTCGGTCTAGGGATAAAATTTTATATGGATGAAGAGAAATTAAATAAAGAAATGATGAAAGTAATCTATAGTGATGAAGCAAAAGAAGTATTCGAAAAAAGATTAACAAATCTGGATGCAAAAGCATTTACGAAAGAAGGCATAATTCAATCGTACAAAATTGATGAGGGAAGTATAAAGCGAAATCCAATGGGTGGAATCAATGTTACGTTAGTAATAAATAAAGACTCAGAAATGGATATAGAATATACGATGGATAATTATTCTGGAAAATTAGAGTGCGGAGGAGCAAGTATATCAGAAAAGCTGTCTAAATTACTAGGTCGTTGGGAGGAATATTAATGAGTCAAGCCAATACTAACTAAGAAATTAAACAAACGTTAAAAGACTGAAAAAAAAGAAAGTGAAAATTTCTAACATGTGATAAAATAGACCTACAAATAAAAAGTCATACATACTGAGGTGTAGAGTTGAAAAAGAGATGGATAATAATACTAGGAATTACAGTAATAACCATTTTGGGTTTAGGAGTGAAATTCTATATGGATGAAGAGAAATTAAATAAAGAAATGAAGAAAGTGGTTTATAGTGATGAAGCAAAAGAAGTATTCAATGATGATATAAAACTTATTGATACAAAAGCATTCACAAAAGAAGGGATAATTCAGTCATATGAAGTTGAGGAGGAAAGTATAGAGTCTAATCCAATGGGCGGAATTATAGTTACATTAGTTATTAACAAGGATCCTGCTTTGAAGTTAACATACACTTTGAACAAACGTAACGGAAGTCTAAAAGGTGGTGGCGCTAGTATTTCTAAAGAGCTTACAAGAAGATTAGGGCTTTTGGAGGGATACAAATGAGTCAATTTCATACAGATCAAGAAAGAGTTGAGTTAGCAGAAAAAGAATATCATAAAATGAAATCGGGTGAAGCAGTAAATATTCCCGCAACTAATGGAGGGATTAAAACCATCGGAATCGTATCCCAAAAAATCAACAACAAACCAACCGGAGAACAAACCTACATCATCACAGACAAATACACACCACCCACGGCTTCCATCAGCGAAAGAAACAAAGTAAAAGAACTAACAATCCTTTACAAAGGCTCTACGGCACCGGCTAATGGAAACTTTAATGTTCCAAAACACCCGGATTATCGAGATGTAAGGGAAGATTGGCTGGATAATGATATTCCAACCGCAATCCAAATTACACATGGCGGAGGCTCCACAGTAACACCTCAACTAAAAACCTCCGCAGAAACCTTAAAACAAATCATGAAATTCTACCCAAACGCTCAAATTTACGTATACGGTCATTCTCTAGGCTCCATGAACGCCCAGTACGCTATCGCAGACTTAGATAAAAAAGACATCAACCGCATCAGCGGCGGTTTCTTCTACCAAGGTCCGAATATCTACTCCAACCTAACGCCAAAACAACAAGATACAGTAAAAGCAATAAACGCTTTAGATAGATTATTTAATTTTATTGATAGGAAGGATTATGTGGCAATTGGTTATGGTATTGGAGACCCGATAATTGGTCATTTAATAGAGGTTGAGTCGAAAAAAGCTGGTTTGGTTGAGCAGCATATGTGGGGTGGTTATCAGTTTGACAAAGAAGGAAACATCCTAACAAATAAAGAAGGCAGCCTTCAATTAGCTAAATACGCAACAGCGCAACAATTAGCAGCAATCAACATCATGCGAACCAGTTTTACAAAAAGCGGTGGTGGCCTATCCTCATCCGAAGAAATATTCTTGGATGCAGCGGAAGCACTAACAATTACGCAAGGGATGAAACAAACGATTCAAGGCGAAATTAGAGCTTTAAAAGATGTTTTTGATAAAGAAATCGAGAATGCTGAAGAGTTGTGGCGCGATACGCTTTCAGATGCAAGGGATATCGGCTCCAATCTATCTGAGTCAGAAATACTCGCCGCACTTGCTTGGGGCGGGGCGACTGAGCCGAAAATAGTGATAGACACAGTGCAAGACTGCGAAAACTCCTTAGCCGAAGCAACCAAGATAGAGCAAGAATATGATGAATTACTAGAACAAATCAACGAAGCGATAAAAAGCCAGCTAAAAACCGATCAAGAATTAGCCAAACAAATAGGGAGCATGTATGGATAAACAAAGACAACTATTGCTAAAAATCGAGAATTTGGATGATGATTATAATAGAAAAAGACGGCAATTGGACGAAGCGATGGACGATGCATCCGAAGAAAAATGGCGGTTTCACCAAGAACTAGAAAATCTTTCTGAACAAATCAGGTACATCCATCAAAAAAGAGTTTACGAAACATCTGAAGACTTGCAAAAAGCCTACCATTTAATCAGTTCTATCCAAGAAGAAGGCGATTGGACAGTAAAAAACACACTAACAAAACTAGAAAATGAACACGAAGAGCATCAAGCACTTTATAAGAAACAAGCGAATTCTTATGAAGAAGAACTACATCAGCTAAAAAAGGAACGTGATTTATAACATGATAGATAAACTAAAAGCAGAATTATTAGAGTCACGCAGAAATCTAGAAAAAAATCTTATTGGGATGTTTGTGGCGAGTCAAACTCATGCAACATCAGAAAATCGCAAACGAATGTTAAAAATGATCAAGCGGGACAAAATAGCCGATATCAAAAGCAATTGTCAGGGTTACATAGATGGACTTTCCACCACAGCAAAAGGAAAATGGGTAAATCAAGCCAAAAAAAGTTTTAAAGAGAATGCCAATAAGTTTGATAATTGTTAAACGTAATACGAACTTGCTAAATAGCACGAAAATACTTATACTTGAAAATAATGAGCTAAAATATACGGTACAAGCCTGTTTAAAAGTATAAACCGAGATGTTCCAACATCCTAAACACGGCAAAAATCGCGAAAATAAAGTGAGGAAAAAATATGAATCCAGAGCAATTCCAAATGGCGCTCGCTGAAAAAGGAATAGAACTAAGTGACGACCAAATGAAACAATTCCACGATTACTTCGAAATGTTAGTAGAATGGAATGAAAAAATGAATTTAACAGCTATTACCGACGAAAAAGAAGTGTATTTAAAGCACTTTTACGATTCTATTTCTGCCGCGTTTTATGTAGACTTTACTAAATTCGATACTATTTGTGATGTCGGGGCTGGCGCTGGTTTTCCAAGTCTCCCAATTAAAATCTGCTTCCCACATCTAAAAGTAAGCATCGTAGACTCCTTGAAAAAACGTATGACTTTCCTTGACGCGCTAGCAGAAAAATTAGGCCTAACCGATGTGCATTTCTACCATGATCGCGCCGAAACATTTGGCCAAAACAAAGCACAGCGCGAAAAATACGACCTTGTAACCGCACGTGCTGTAGCAAGAATGAGCGTATTATCCGAACTCTGCATGCCACTTGTTAAAAAAGGTGGTTCGTTCCTAGTAATGAAAGCAGCCCAAGCCGAACAAGAGCTGCAAACAGCTGAAAAAGCTATCAAACTATTCGGCGGAAAAGTCGATGAACACTTCTCTTTCTCCCTACCAGTAGAAGAAAGCGAGCGCAATATCTACGTCATCACGAAAACAAAAGAAACACCCAATAAATATCCGCGCAAACCCGGAACACCCAACAAATTACCAATCGAATAAGCTAACAAAGTCCTTTCAAACGAAAGGATTTTTTATTTTTAACAGCAATGTCATTTTTTAAAGCTAGTTTCCATAAGCAACCACACCCGGATATGAAAATAATTTTCGTTTAATTGATATTGATAAAATCATTTTCTTGTGATATAGTCTGTTTGAAAACGCATACTTTACACTGAAACACAGTATAGAGGAGGAGTATCAGTGGGTAATTCTGTTATGGAAAAAATCAAAGGCGGGTTAGTGGTTTCCTGCCAAGCTTTAGAAGACGAACCACTTCATAGTGCATTTATTATGTCGAAAATGGCTCTGGCCGCAGTTCAAGGTGGTGCTGTTGGTATCCGAGCAAATACCGCAAAAGATATTCGAGCAATTCAAAGCGAGGTGGACGTCCCCATTATTGGTATTTACAAAAAAGATTACGATGATTCGGACGTATTTATCACACCAACCTTAAAAGAAGTCAGAGAAATATGTGAAACGGGAGCAGAGATTGTTGCGATGGATGCGACAACAAGACAAAGGCCACATAACGAAGACCTCAAAGACATCCTAGACGCCATTCGAAAAGAGTTTCCAGATACGCTTTTCATGGCAGACACAGGCAGTATTGAAGACGTTTATTACGCTGATTCCCTTGGCTTTGACTTAATTGGCACGACACTTTACGGCTATACCGAGGAAACAGTGAATAAAAATATCAGCGACCACGATTTCTCCCATATGAAAGAAGTATTGAAAAGTACGAAGCGCCCAGTAATTGCAGAAGGGAAAATCGACTCGCCTAGTAAAGCACGACAAGTTCTTACGTTAGGTTGTTATGCCGTCGTTGTTGGCGGCGCAGTAACTCGGCCACAGGAAATAACCACCCGCTTTACAAATGAAATTAAAAAAATCTAAGAAGAAAGAGGTAAGTGACATGACAAAGCAAATCAAAGTTGGCGTAATTGGTGTTGGACAAATGGGGCAGTATCATGCAGAAATTTATCAAAAACTTCCGCAAGTTGAGTTAGTGGCAATTTGTGAGTTTAACGATGAAAGACGCACAGAAATGGCAGAAAAATTTCAGTGTAAAGCATACAAAGACTACCACGAACTTCTAGCAAATACGGAGATTGAAGCTGTGAGCATTGTTTTACCGGATAATATGCACCGTGATTGTGTGGAAGAAGCCGTAAAATACAAAAAACACATTTTACTCGAAAAACCACTCGCAAAAGAATTAGAAGACGGCAAAGCAATGTATGAACTGACAAAAGACTACGATAAAGTATTTACAGTTGGCTTTTTACTCAGATTTGATCCGCGTTTTAATATGATTAAACAGCGCCTAGATAACGGCGAATTGGGTGATATTATTCATCTTTATTGTCGTCGTAACAGTCCAATTACCGGGCCAAAGCGTTACATAGGTGCCTCTGATTTAAGTATGCACGTAATGATTCACGATATTGATTATATTAACTGGTACATGAATAGCGAGCCAGTCAAAGTTATCGCCAAAAGCCGCAGTGTATTGCTAAAAGAATACGGCATGAATGATGTTATCTATGCCATTGTTACGTACGAAAATGGCGCAATTGCTTGTCTTGAAGCTTGCTGGGTGCTACCAGAAAACTCGCCAACCATCATTGACGATAAACTTGAATTAGTCGGAACGAAAGGTGTGGCATATGTAGACTCATGTGATCACGGCGTTCGCTTTGTTAGTGAAAAAGGGGTATCTTATCCGGATTCAAGGCATTGGTATTATACAAATGGCGAAGTTTCCGGAGATTTGGCAGAAGAAGTAATGGCATTTATTAATAACGTGGCGAATAACACAAAATCAATTATTACACCAAAAGAAGCATATGATTCCTTACGAGTAGTAGATGCGATTGAACGTTCCATTGCTGAAGGAAAAGAAGTATCACTATAAAATAGCGCCACACATATGATTGGAGGGGGAAATATGTCTATTCGGGTACATGTACAGAAGTTTGGGAGTAAGCTAAGTGGTATGGTCATTCCGAATTTGGGAGCTTTTATGGCTTGGGGGATTTTAACGGCGATTGGGGTAGCAACAGGCTCTGAGATGTTAAAAGGCTTTATCGCACCAATGCTTAATTACTTGTTACCACTTCTTATTGCCTTTGCTGGAGGTCGAGCGGTTCACGGTTACCGAGGAGGAGTTATTGGTACCGTTGCAACAATGGGTGCAATTATTAGTTCGGATATAACCATGTTTATCGGCGCAATGATAATGGGTCCGCTTGCTGCTTGGGTACTTAAAAAATTTGATGAACGTATTGATGGAAAAATTCCAGCTGGATTTGAACTATTAGTTAATAACTTTTCGATTGGGATTATTGGAGCGGGGTTAGCGCTATTTTCTTATGTGGCAATTGCTCCAATGGTTGAAACTGTAACAAAGGTATTAGCAAGTGGCGTGGATGTGTTAATTAACAATCATTTGCTTCCGCTAACGGCTTTAATTATTGAGCCAGCTAAAGTACTATTCTTGAACAATGCAATCGGTCAAGGTATTCTTAGTCCGCTAGCCACCTTACAACTCGCCGAAACAGGAAAATCGGTGCTTTACTTACTAGAATCAAATCCTGGACCAGGTCTTGGAATTTTACTTGGCTATATGTTCTTTGGAAAAGGAAACTCAAAAGCATCTTCCTACGGGGCAAGTGTTATTCATTTATTTGGTGGTATTCACGAAATCTACTTCCCGTTTGTTTTAATGAACCCAATTCTTATCTTACCGCTAATTCTTGGTGGTATGACAGGAACATTTATTTTAACAATGACAAATGCGGGGCTTGTTGGTGTAGCCTCTCCTGGTAGTATTATCACCATTATGATGATGGCAGCACCCGGCGACCACATTAAAATTATAATCGCGGTGCTATGTGCGGCACTTGTTACATTCATTACTGCCATACCATTTATTAAACGCATGGGGAACAAAGATTCAGAACTACAAGACGCGGCGAAGAAAATGGAAGGTCTTAAAGGTAAAAAAAGTAGCATTTCCTCTGTTTTTGAAGCTCCAGTAGATGATTTTAATTTTAAAAATGTTAAAAGAATCGCTTATGCTTGCGATGCTGGGCTTGGATCAAGTGCGATGGGCGCGACTGTGCTGCAGAAAAAAATTAAAAACGCTGGCTTAGACGATATTAAAGTGTTCCATATCGCCATCCACGAATTGCCGACCGAATGCGATGTGGTCGTGACGCATAAATCCCTTATCGACCGAGCCAAAGAAAAACAACCAGATGCGTATTATGTGGAAATAACGGATTACCTCGGCGCACCTGAATATCAAGAACTAATAGATAAAATAGTTGCAGACCGAGAACAAAAGAATTAACTTATTTGTAAGCGCTTCTTTTTAGGAGCGCTTTGAATAGTAAAGTGGGTAAGGAGGAAGAGGATGTTAAAAGCAGTTGTGATGGATTTTGATGGAATTGTTATTGATACAGAAGTAGTTTGGTACGAAATTTTTAAAGATTGGTTTAAAACAAAACAACATTATGATCTTTCTATTGAGGAATTTTTACAGTGCGTCGGATCTAATGTGGACGATTTATTCCGTGAATTAAATGAGACGCAGCAAATGGATATTAATCGCCAAGCATTTGAAGCAGAAACACAAGCAACTTTCATTGAAAATAGCAAAAGTTTACCAGCCAAAGAAGGCGTGGAAAGCTTTATTCGTGGGTTAAAAGAGCGCGGCTTAAAGTTAGCACTTGCGACATCATCGCAGCGACCAAAACCACTCTATCATTTGGAACGACTTGGCTTGCTCGGATATTTTGATGCGATTATTACGGCGGAGGATGTTACGCGAATCAAGCCGGAACCGGACTTGTTTTTAGAAGCTTTGAGAGCACTGGATGTTAAGCCATCGGAGGCTCTTATCGTAGAAGACTCGCGAAATGGCCTTTTGGCGGGGAATAGTGCGGGTGTAAATGTTCTTGTCATCCCAAATGAAGTAACGAAACATAGCGATTTAACACCGAATTATATGGAACGAGAGTCACTGGCGGATGTTGATTTAACAGAAATAATAGCTAAATATAACAAATAAGGGGGCGCGAGCATGTTATTAGACCGAGTTACTTTAGAAGATATTGAGGTAAATTTAAAAGCAAAAGACTGGCGTGAAGCCATCCAAACGTCAGCAAAACTTTTACTAGAACGAGGCGCCATCAAAGAAAGTTATATTGACGGAATGATTCAAAGTGTAGAAAATAATGGACCATATATAGTGATTGCTAAACATATCGCGTTAGCGCACACACGACCAGAATTCGGCGTCATTCGCGGTGGCCTAACTTTTGCAACGCTGGCTGATGGCGTGGCTTTTGGAAGCGACATGTTCGACCCGGTGAAACTAGTTATTACGCTTGCGGCAACGGACTCAGAAAGCCATTTAGAAGTGTTGTCGGAGCTTGCTGAGGTGCTCATGGACGAGGAAAAAGTAGCTCGTTTGATTGAAGCGAACTCGGAGCAGGCATTTTACGATGAGTTAACAAAAGAAGGATAATAATTTCACTAAAGAGGTGAAGAAATGGAAAATTATCTTTGTGTCGACATTGGTGGAACGAGTATCAAATATGCTAAATTTAATCAAGAAGGTAAGCGGGTGGGCGAGCTTATGTCTTGTGCGACCCCTATAACTGGCGGAGCGAATCAAATCATGCCCGCGCTTATTCGGATTGTCGATCAAGAAAAAACGGATGTAGCGGGCATCTGTGTGGCCTCTGCAGGTGTTGTAGATTCCGTGAAAGGCAAAATTATTTATGCTGGCTACACGATTCCTAAATACACTGGAACTGAAATAAAAGCAGAACTAGAGCACCGATTTAATCTTCCGTGCGCAGTTGAAAATGACGTAAACGCAGCCTGTCTTGGCGAGTCTTGGTTGGGTGGAGCACGGGAACGTGGGAGCGTGCTCTGTTTGACAATTGGAACCGGAATCGGTGGAGCAATGTTACTAAATGATGAATTAATAAATGGCTACTCTTTTACAGCGTGTGAAGTGGGTTATATGCAGCTTTCGAAAGGGAAATTTCAAGATGTGGCTTCAACAAAAGCATTAATTAAACAAGTTGCCTCGCGAAAAAATATCGAGGAAAATGCGTTGAACGGCCGTCAAATAATGGAGTGGGCCTATAACGGAGATGCGGATGTACTAATCGAAATAGAGCAATGGATTGAGAATTTAGTCGAAGGTGTAGTAAACTTAATCTATATTTTCAACCCAGAAGTGATTGTGCTTGGTGGAGGATTAATGGAAGAAGAGTCATTCTTCAAACCTCGCCTAAAAAAAGCTATTTCAGCTAAATTAATCTCACCAATGTTCGATACAGCAGATCTTACTTTTGCAAAGCTGGGAAATGAAGCAGGGATGATTGGCGCGCTCTATCATTTCTTAAACCAGAAAGAGGCCAAAAAAGATGACGATTTTAAATGAAATTCAGCAAAATTACAATCGATTACCGAATAAAGAAAAGCAAATCGCAAAATATATTTTAGAAAAAAGTGATGAACTCAAGAATATTAATATTAAAGAGCTAGCTGAAGAGACCGGCACATCCATTTCAACGATAACGAGATTTTGTCGCCATGTGCGTTGTGATAGTTTTGTGGATTTGAAAATGCGGGTGAATACGGCAGCAACTATGGTTCCATCACTTGGCTACGATGATCTTTTTGAAGAAGTTTATTCGTTTTACCATAAAGTGATTGATAACACGGTGAAGTTGATTGAGCCGGCCAAAATCCGCGAGGTTGTACAGTATATTCAAGAAGCCAAACGAGTCTATATTTGCGGCGTCGGGAGTTCTGGACTCACTGCCGTTGAAATGTCGCAGCGCCTTATTCGAATGGGGTTAAACGTCATCAGTGTCAACGATCCGCATATGATGATTATCACCAGCTCGATTACAACAAAAGAAGATTTCGTTATCGGCATTTCCAATTCAGGTAACACCCCAGAGCTAGTCACCGCACTAAAAATCGCTAAGAAAAACAAAAGTAAAGTCGCTACATTTACAAGTTTTGAAAATAGTGAAATGACCGAAATCAGCGACGTCACTATCCCGGTTTACAATACTTTATTCGTAAGTAAAAGATATTTCGCCAACAGCCAGTTTTCGATTATGTATGTGATGGACATTATTTCCATGATGCTACTACAAAATGAATCTTACCGAGAAAATATGGAAAAAACTATCAATACGGTAACTGACGAATTTCATTAAGATAAATTAGGAAAATAGATGGAACTGGGGAATTTTAGCAGCTCTGTCTATTTTTTCGCATTTAAACTGTAGAATAAGCGTGTTTTTCTCTGACATTTCTGCTAAAATAGTTTAAGAGACTTGCGGATAAGTAACCTATTTAAAGAAGCGCCCAAGATTTTCCGGAAAGGAAGGACCCAGATGCCTTTTTCACGTTTATTTGGAAAAAAAGATAAGAATCAAATGGATGATATAGTAGAAGAAGGAGTACAACGCGTACTAGAACTTCCTATGGATAAAATATTCCCGAACCAATTCCAACCACGGACAGTATTTGATCAAGATAAAATTGATGAGCTTGCTCGCACTATCCGAATTCATGGTGTTATTCAGCCGATAGTGGTTAGAGAAATGGAACCGGATTATTATGAAATTATTGCAGGAGAGCGCCGTTTTCGTGCTGTACTTTCTTTGAAATTGGAAAAAATCCCAGCAATTATTCAGAATTTAGATGATGAAGAAGTAGCTGCGATAGCGTTAATTGAAAACTTACAACGCGAGGAATTAACGCCAATTGAGGAAGCAAAAGCATATCGGAGTTTACTAGACATGCAGGACGTGACACAAGAAGCCCTTGCGCAACGTGTCGGGAAAAGCCAGTCTGCCATCGCAAACAAAATGCGTCTTCTAAAACTACCAGAAACTGTCCAAGAAGCCGTTCTTAACAAACAAATTTCAGAGCGCCATGCTCGTTCTTTACTCGCATTAGAAACGGAAGAACAGCAAGTGAACCTTTTACAAGAAATAGAAGAAAATCACTGGAACGTCAAACAAACCGAAGCAAGAATTCAAGAAATTTTAGGCGTGAAAAAACCAGTAGCTACTAAAAAAACCAAACCAAAACGCCAAGCTATTAGTCGTGACGTGCGTATCGCTATGAACACGATTAAACAGTCGGTGACAATGGTTAAAGATAACGGAATGGACCTAGATTTCACCGAAGAAGAGACAGATGATTTTTATCAAATTACCATTCAAATTCCTAAAAAGAAATAAGAGGTGTAGCAGTGAGGTTTTTGAAGATAATTGGACATGCAGTTGGTGTCATTAGTTGTTTGATGGTACTTCCATCTTTCGTAATAGCCATTACAAGTGCTATTTTAAGTTTTAATCCACTATATATTACCTACTTTTTCACCAGCCCCTATGCCCGAGCAGTAGCCGTAGCAGAAGAGTCTGGTTGGGGAAGTGGCTTCAACATTCTATTAATTAATTACGGGGCATATCTCATCGCGTTTGGCTATACTTTCTTTGCGATAGTGAAGATTTACAGTTGGTACCAAATCGCGAAAGAAGCGAAAAAATAGTTGCGAACCTTGCTTACTAAAGCAGGGTTTTTCTTTTTAAATTCAAAACAACTCAATTTGAGTGGAATATAAACTTTCTTACGGTTTTACAAAAATTAGAGAAAATAAGTGCAATTTTGAGCAGAAAAAAGTACAATAGAATTAGGTAAAGTTGTAAAGGAGGGAGTGATTCACTCAACCCAGGGTAGAATCACGAAACGAATGGCAAAAATCATTTTTGTGAAAGACGAACAAAATGAGTTCCAAGCGTATGATTTCTTACAAAATTTAATTGTGGAAGAACCACTAATGGCCACTTTAGTATTTCAAGGCCTGTTACAACTAGAAACAGCAGAAACAAGAAAACTTAGCACTGGTAAGCAAATTCTGCCCGATGTCCATTTAATTATCGGTAAAAGTCAAGCGTATTCATTGCAAACCACGCGTGTCGAAACAACTATAGACCAGCCAATTCAAGAGATGAAAGCGCATTTTAAAGATAAAAATTGTCGTTTAATTTACTTCACTGCTTTTAGTGGAGATGAAACTTATTATTGCTTCGTAAAAGGCTATTTTAAAGATAAAAATCCATTCACAGATCAAATGGGCTCATATCGGGAGGAAGCTAAGCGTATATTCTTACGTCGTATCGAAGCAGAAACAAGTATTGGTCACGCAGACTATCAATTCGAAACACTAAAAAATCAAGCTTTAGCAAATGAAGGCATTGCTCATTACTTAGATAGTTTTTCAGCAAGCCTTGGTAAATATATTTTCTCTAAACGAATGGAGAAGAAATGGTCGCAACTAGATTTAGCGCTTAAATCAGATTTATCTCCTGTTATTATTGGGCGTTTAGAAGCAGGGGATCCAGATTTGACTCTGCGAATGTATCAAAAAGTCTGCACGGTTCTAGGCGTTAAGACAACATTCTCTGTAGATTGAAGGTAGAAAAGTAATCAGCTTAGGTTGGTTGCTTTTTTTATTTCAAAATGTTTCACGTGAAACATTTCTAGGTTTTAAGAATATCATTTTCACCATTTTTAAGCTTTCAAAATATGAATTTTAATTTATTTTTACTTTTTGTAAGACTAAATGAAAATCTTTTGGTAGAATAGAAGATAAAAGAACCGGAAATCTCGGTACAAAATAAGGGTTGGTGAAAAAGATTGAGCAAAGTGATTGCACTAGCAAACCAAAAAGGTGGGGTTGGTAAAACGACATCATCCGTTAATTTAAGCTCTAGCCTAGCTTTTTTAGGTAAAAAAGTATTACTAGTAGATATTGACCCACAAGGAAATGCGTCAAGTGGTGTTGGTGTAAATAAAGGTGAAATCGAACACTGCATTTATGATGTATTGGTTGATGATGTGGCGATTCAAGATGTGTTACAAAAAACAGATTTAGATAATCTAAATGTTATCCCAGCTACCATTCAACTTGCAGGGGCTGAAGTAGAGCTAGTTCCAGCTATCTCACGCGAAATTAGATTGAAAAAAGCAATCGACTCAATTCGTGATGATTATGACTATGTAATTATTGATTGTCCGCCATCACTTGGGCTTTTGACTTTAAATGCTTTAACAGCCGCAGATTCTGTTTTAATTCCTGTTCAATGTGAGTATTACGCGTTAGAAGGTTTAAGCCAGTTACTAAATACAATAAGAATCGTCCAAAAGCATCTTAATGAAGATTTACAAATTGAAGGTGTTTTACTAACAATGCTTGATGCTAGAACAAATCTAGGTATTCAAGTAATAGAAGAAGTGAAAAAATACTTCCAAAACAAAGTATTTAATACAATTATTCCACGTAATGTTCGTTTAAGTGAAGCACCTAGCCACGGAAAGCCGATTTTGTTGTACGATGCAAAATCAAAAGGGGCAGAAGTTTATTTAGAATTAGCAAAGGAAGTGGTTGCACATGGCTAAAGGTCTAGGTAAAGGAATTAATGCGCTATTTAACAATGTCGATACGAATGAAGAAACAGTACAAAATATCGCTATCAAAGAAATTAAGCCAAATCCATATCAACCACGTAAAATTTTTGATACGAAAGCAATCAATGAATTACGTGATTCCATTAAAATTCACGGAGTTTTACAGCCAATTATTTTAAGAAATGCTGAAAAAGGATATGAAATTGTTGTAGGTGAACGTAGATTCCGTGCAGCAAAAGAAGCTAAATTAAAAGAAATTCCAGCAGTTGTTCGTGACTTAACTGAAGAAGAAATGATGGAGCTTTCCGTCATTGAAAACTTACAACGTGAAGATTTATCTCCACTTGAAGAAGCTGAATCATATCAGTTCCTTATGAAAAAATTGGGCTTAACGCAAGCCAAATTAGCAGAACGAGTTGGGAAAAGCAGACCATATATCGCTAACTTTGTTCGTCTTTTGACATTACCTGAAGAAGTTCAAGTAATGTTACGCGATGGCTCATTGTCAGCCGGACATGGCCGCGTGTTGCTAGGTTTGAAACTTAAGAAAAATATTATCCCCACAGCTAAAAAAGCTGTGGCGCAAGGTTTAACAGTTCGCCAACTGGAAGATGTTGTGAACAACTTGAACGAAAATGTTTCACGTGAAACAATTAAGCCGGCCAGAGTTCCTATTTTTATTCGTGAAAGTGAAAGTCAATTACGTGATAAATTTGGTACGGCTGTCTCGATTAAACGTCGTGATAAAAAAGGTAAAATTGAAATTGAATTTTTATCAGATGATGATTTGGATCGTATTTTAGAGATTTTAGATATTCAGTTTGATGATGAATAGGTTGTGATGTTTATGGAAAAAAAGCATTTCGATTTAAATGATATAGTAGAAATGAAAAAGCCTCATCCTTGTGGTACCAATCGATTTAAGATTATTCGTATGGGGATGGATATTCGGATTAAGTGCGAAGGTTGCGGCCATAGCGTCATGATTCCTCGGCGTGAATTTGAACGAAAAGTGAAGAAAATTTTAGTTAAGGCTGAAGAGTAATAGAGAACAGACGATGAATAAAGTCGTCTGTTCTTTTTTTAAGCCTTTTAGTTGAAGTTTATCGTCCTCTTCTTTAGAATATAAATAGTATCATTTGATAATAATTATAAATAAAATGATATAGTATTCTAATGGAGGTATTTACATATGACAGAGAGAAAAAATTTAACAACAAACCAAGGTACACCGGTTGGCGATAACCAAAATTCGATGACTGCGGGACTTAAGGGACCAACTTTATTAGAAGATTATGTGCTAATTGAGAAATTAGCGCATTTTGATAGAGAACGTGTACCAGAGCGAGTTGTGCATGCTCGAGGTGCTGGTGCTCATGGGAAATTTGTTACTAAAAAAAGTATGAAAAAATATACTATCGCTAATTTTTTACAAGAAGAAGGGGCAGAAACAGAGGTTTTTGCTCGCTTTTCAACGGTAATTCATGGTCAGCATTCACCAGAAACTTTGCGTGACCCGCGTGGATTCTCTGTTAAGTTTTATACGGAAGAGGGAAATTATGATTTTGTTGGGAATAACTTGCCGGTATTCTTTATTCGTGACGCGATTAAGTTTCCGGATGTTATTCATTCTTTGAAACCTGATCCACGCACGAATATTCAAGATGGTAACCGCTACTGGGATTTCTTTAGTTTAAGTCCTGAAGCTACTACCATGATTATGTATTTATTTAGTGATGAAGGAACTCCGGCTTCGTATCGTGAAATCCGTGGTTCAAGTGTTCATGCGTTTAAATGGATTAATGAAGAGGGGAAAACGGTTTACGTAAAATTGCGCTGGGTACCAAAAGCAGGAATTGTAAACCTTTCAACCGAACAAGCTGCGCAAATTCAAGCAAAAGAATTTAACCATGCGAGTCGCGACTTGTATGAAGCAATTGAAAATGGAGACTATCCTGAATGGGATTTATATGTGCAAGTGTTAGACCCGAAAGACTTAGACAGCTTTGACTTTAACCCACTAGATGCAACAAAAGATTGGTTTGAGGACGTTTTCCCGTATGAACTTGTAGGGACAATGACACTTAATCGGAATCCAGATAATATTTTTGCAGAGACTGAATCGGTTGGATTTAATCCAGGGGTACTTGTTCGCGGTATGCTTCCTTCTGAAGACCGTTTACTGCAAGGAAGATTGTTCTCTTATTCCGACACCCAAAGACACCGCGTAGGCCCTAACTACTTGCAACTGCCTATTAACAGCCCGAAAACACCTGTTGCAAACAACCAACGGGATGGTAATATGCCGTTTAAACAACAAACGAGTTCAATTAATTACGAGCCAAATAGTTATGAGACTGAACCAAAAGAAAATCCAGCTTTTATTGAACAAGAACAAGACATTCGCGGTGATATTTCTGGGCGACTTATTGCTGAAAAACCAAATAACTTTGGTCATGCAAAAGAAGTGTGGGATCGCTATTCAGATGCGGAACGTACAGCTCTTGTGAAAAATATTGTCGACGATTGGTCTGGTGTGCGCGATGATATTAAAATTCGTAACTTACGAAACTTTTATCAAATAGAGCCAGAATTCGCTAGTCGAGTGGCTGCTGGAACGGGTATTGATCTTGAAGAACATGTGGTAGATTTAAAATAAGTAAAATTAAAACGAAAATCCTTTTAGGGTTTTCGTTTTTTAGTGTTTCACGTGAAACATTTTAAGCTAATAACTTAATTGTATCTGTATTTTTTTTGGAAAGCTTGTTGTTCTTGGGCAATAGGCTTATAATCAGAATTATATAGCTTAAATTAATTGCCGTGAGGAGTGGAGCTGCGTGAGTGCTTCAAAGTTATCATTACCAAGGTGGAAACAGATAGTTCATATGCTTTACTTAAAGATGGAATTTATTAGCGGAAGAGAATTAGGAGAAGCTTTAACTGTTAATCCTCGGACAATTAGAAATGATATTAAAGCAATTAATCAAATACTAGCTTCAGGTGGAAATCAGATTGAATCACTTCCCGGTGTTGGGTATCGACTGGTTCTTAGTGATGAAAAAACACTTAGAGAGACCCTTTTGGATGAGTCGGTGGGAAGAGCTAACATGAATATTGTGCCGATGTTTGCAGAGGATAGAGCAGATTACATTATTCGATATCTATTATTAAAAAATGACTATGTAAAACTAGAAACGTTGTCAGACGAATTGTTTGTTAGTAAGTCTACGATAAATCTAGATATTTTAGAAGTGAAACGAAAACTAAAAGATAACCAGCTCAAATTAGAAAAACGAGCTGGCTATGGAATTAGAATCACTGGCGCGGAGCTTGCTATTCGTTTTTGTTTTTCCAAATATTTGTTAGTGGAGTCTACAAGTCCACTTATTACAGAAACGGAAAAGAAGTTTTTTGAAGAAGTTAATTTAGAAATGATTGAACAAATTGTTTTTTCTAATATAGCGAAATACAATATTCATATGACGGATATTTCCGTTAAAAATTTGATTATACACATTGCCATTGCGGTATGTCGCGTGAAAGATAATTGTTATGTGACTGCTACAGATTTGGAAGATGTTGAGTTTAGTATGCCGGAATTACGAGCGGCTCAAGGTATTATAAAAGAAATTGATCGCTCAGAAGGCATTTGTTTTCCGGAAAGCGAAATTTCCTATATGCTATTACATCTTAGTTCTAAAAATAGAAAAAGTGATTTTAATAATTACCGAGAATATATCGTTGTTGATAAAATCTTGGCGAAAATTAAAGAGCTTTATGGTTATGATTTCAGGCAAGATCAAAAAATGATTTCAAATATTGCACTGCATTTAAAACCGGCTATTAATCGAATTAAATTTAATATGAATATACAAAACCCTTATTTGAAGAATCTAAAGGCTAATTATCCGTTAGCTTTTGAACTCGGATTGGTTGCAAAGGAAGTGCTTGAGCAAGAGTTGAAAACAAACGTGGATGAAGCCGAAGTAGGATATTTAGCTATTCATTTTTTATATGGCTTAGATAAAGAAATAGAGACGGAGAAGCAAAAAGTGTTAATTGTATGCGCTTCTGGTTTAGGGACGTCGCAACTTTTGGAATCTAAAGTTCGAAAAGAGTTTGAGAATACGCTTGAAATAGTTGGTGTATACTCCTTTAAAGAATATGAACAGAGCAAAGTGGCATGTGATTTTGTTATCTCTACAGTGCCACTGCGAAAGAAGTTACATCCTTTTATCCAAGTTTCACCATTTTTGACGAAAGCAGATATTCGTAATATTACTGTATTAATGAAACAAAGTGAGGCAAAGGACCAATTTGAAGTGGATAAGGTTTTTAAGGAATCGCTTTTTTTAATTAGTGATAAGAAGAATAAAGAACAAGTAGTGATTGATTTAGCGAATCTTTTGTTGGAAAATAAAATAGTTGGCGAAGATTATTTACCATCACTTTTGGAGCGGGAGGAAATTGTGCCGACTTATTTAGGCAATGGGCTTGCGGCACCACATCCCATTGAAGCGAATGTAGAAGAAACAGTTATTGCAGTTTGCATTTGTAATGGTGGAGGAGTCGAGTGGAATGAGGAAGATAAGGCACAAGTTGTTTTTATGTTGGCGGTGAAAAATAAACAACAAGAACAGCTTGCAACAGTCTATGAGCTTATTAGTAATTTAGTGGAAAGTCCAAAAGCGATGGGAGAGCTAAAACGTGTAACTCAATTTGATGAATTTATGCGCGTGTTACAAACGTTATGACAAAGAGGCTCGTTAAACTTTTTTGATAAAAAGTTGGCGAGTCTTTTTTATTTCCGCATATAATATATAGATGCGGAAAAAGACTAGATTTATTTAATAAAAAGAAAGCGCTACACTTATTGTAATATCAAAGGAGGTATAATAAATTGAAAAAATTCATCGAGAAATTAAGTTGGTTATCGCAGAAACTTGGAAATCAAATTCATTTAAAGTCTATGCGTGATGCATTTGCTACTATCTTACCTTTTATTATGTTAGCAGGATTTATGGTTTTAATTAATAACGTTATTATCAAGCCGGATGGTTTTATGTCCGCAATTATTAGTTCTGAAACACTTACGACTTGGCAGGGGCTAGGTAACAGTATTGTGAACGGGACTTTAGGAATTATTACTATTTTGATTGGAGCTTCGGTTGCTTACTTTTTAGCGCAAAACCGGAAGTTTGAAAATCCTTTTGCCCCAGCTCTAATGACGATCGCCCTGATTGTTATTTTTATTCCGGCAGTGACAGACGTGATTCCTATTGGTGCAGAGAAATCTGTTGAAGTTACAGGAGTCTTGCCAATAGCTTTAATGGGTTCGGCGGGGATGTTTGTTGGGATTGTAACAGCACTACTTTCAACAGAAGTATTTATTCGTCTTTCTAAGAGTGAAAAAATGAAAATTCATATTTCTGGGGATAGCGTGCCGCCAGCAGTAATTAAATCGTTCAATGTGCTTATTCCGACAATGTTAACAATACTCATTTTTGCGTTTATTTCATTCTTAGTCGTGACATTATTCAACTTGAATCTATATTCTTTGATCAGCGCAATTATTCAAAAGCCGTTAACGTTCCTTGTTACAAGTGTTCCAGGGTTCCTAACGTTAATGACGATATCACAAATGCTTTATTCTATCGGTATTGCTGGGAGTGGGATTTTAGGACCAATTATGGACCCAGTTCTTTTGGCAAATATGCAAGAAAATATGACAGCATTTGCAAATCATACAGAAATTCCGCATATCATTAACACTACTTTCCGTGATGTGTTTGGTGTAATGGGAGGGGGCGGAAATACCATTGCGCTATTAATAGCAATTTTTATTTGGTCAAAACGAAAAGATTATCGCGAAATAGCTACTTTATCTGCGGCTCCGGGTCTGTTTAATATCAATGAACCTGTCGTATTTGGCCTTCCGATTGTATATAACTTGAGTTTAATGATTCCGTTCATTATTTCAACACCGCTTTGCTTATGTTTAGCCTACTTCGCGACAAAACTGCATATGATTTCAGAAGTAGTCGTAATGGTTCCATGGACGACACCTGTTGTTGCTTCGGGATTCCTTGCGACAGGTGGGGACTGGCGCGCTGCAGTATTCCAAATTTTCTTGATTGGCGTCTGCGTACTTCTTTACCTGCCATTCTTAAAAGCCAATGATCGAATTAAAGCCTAATTGGAGGAGTTTTCATGAAAAATATTATGCTGATGTGTAACGCGGGAATGTCTACAAGCGTTTTAGTAAGAAAAATGGAACGCGTTGTAGAAGAACGTCATTTAGAATTAACTATTTGGGCCATTTCAGAAACAGATTTTGAAAAAAATTGGCGGAAAGCAGATGCGATTTTACTTGGACCGCAAGTGAATTATATGAAAGATAAGGTCATAGACACAGTTGGTGATAATGTATCAGTAGCAGTTATTGATATAGTCGATTATGGTCGTATGAACGGGGAAAAAGTATTAGATTTAGCAATTAGTTTACTATAAAAATCCTAGTTTTTTAGCAAGGAGGAGAAAAAATGGTGATTTATTTGGATAAGACTAAATCTGTTTCAGAGCGGGTAGAAGACTTACTTTCCAAAATGACTCTGGCGGAAAAATGTGGTCAATTAAACCAGCGTATGTATGGCTGGGAAGCTTTCTTGCGCGATGGTGAAACATTTCAACTCACAGAAAAGTTTAAAGATGAAGTGGCTCGTTTTGAAGGAGTAGGTGCTCTATACGGACTGTTTCGTGCTGATCCATGGTCGAAAATGAATAAAGATACAGGAGTAAGTCGGAAAAATGCTGGTAAAGTAGCCAATAAAATCCAGCGTTATGTGATGGAAAATACGCGTCTGGGGATTCCGGTTTTATTGGCTGAAGAAGTTCCACATGGACATCAAGCCTTAGATAGCGAGTCTTATCCGGTAAATTTAGCTCGAGCTGCTTCTTTTAATCCAGAGTTGCAAAAACAGGTCGCTTGTGCGATTGCTGAAGAAATTTCCGAAAAGGGAGTTCATCTAGCGCTCGCTTCAGCATTAGACATACTTCGAGACCCACGTTGGGGACGCGCTGAAGAGTGTTACGGTGAAGATCCATACCTTGCAGCGGAATTAACAGCGGCAATTACAGAAGGATTTCAAGCGAGCGGGAAAATTGCTGTTATTTTAAAACATTTTGCAGCACAAGGAGAGCCTATTGGTGGGCATAATTCTGGACCAGTTTCTATTGGCATGCGGGAACTTAGAGAAATTTTCTTGGATCCAATGCGAGCAGGGATTAGAAGTGGCGCTCTTGGCGTCATGGCAGCTTACAACGAGATTGACGGGGTGCCATGCCACGCGAACAAAGAGCTTTTAACAACTATTTTGCGAGAAGAAATGGGTTTTTCCGGAATTGTTATGGCAGATGGCTGTGCACTTGATAGATTATTAAAACTAAATCCTGATCCAAAAAAAGCCGCAAAAATGGCTCTTGAAGCCGGTGTGGATTTGAGTTTGTGGGATGAAGTGTTTCCATTTCTTGAAGAAAGCGTGGAAAAAGGAATCCTTGATGAAAAGATTGTTGATGACGCTGTAAGGCGAGTGCTCCAAGTGAAATTCCAATTAGGTCTATTTGAACAACCATTTGTGGAAGAAGACATTCAAGAACCGAAGTTTGATTGGAGACAACTAAATTTACAAGTAGCTAGAGAAGGTATTTGTCTTTTGAAAAATGACTTTGCTACTTTACCGCTTGTTGGTGAACGAAAAAAATTAGCTGTTGTCGGGCCTAGCATAGATGCCCTTTATAACCAATTAGGTGACTATACAGCTCCGCAAAATGAATCTGCATGTGTCACAGTCTTAGAAGGAATGAAAAAATTACTTCCAAAAAATTGGGAAATTCTTTCTGAAAAAGGTGCTGAAATTCGCGAAGAACTTGATGGTGGGGTTCAAAAAGCAGAGATAATTGCTAAAGATGCTGATGCGATTGTTATGGTTCTTGGCGGTTCAAGTGCACGAAATTTTGATATGGAATTTTTAAATAATGGTGCGGTTAGCTCTAAAGGGCCTAACATGGATGCTGGTGAAAATGTCGATGTTTCTGATATTACTCTCCCGAAAGCCCAACTAGATTTATTTTCCGCGATGAAACGCACTGGAAAACCAGTAATTGTTGTTATGATTCAAGGAAGACCAATTGCTATCCCCGAAATTGATCAACAAGCAGATGCCATTCTTACTGCTTGGTATCCAGGAAGCATGGGCGGGACGGCAGTTGCTGAAGTTCTTTTTGGTCACTACAATCCCTCGGGTAAATTGCCTGTCAGTATACCAAGGTCATCTGGGCAGATACCAATTTACTATAATCAAAAGGCAGTGGAGTACAAAGAAGATTATTTTGATTTAACTGGTAAGCCACTTTATCCGTTTGGTTATGGCTTAAGTTATAGCATTTTTGAATATCAAGACTTACAAATAAAACAAAATACGATAAAAATATCGGAACTACTTAGCGGACAAAACGTCGAGGTAACAGTAAATGTGAAAAATACTACCGATTTGGTCGGTGAGGAAGTAATTCAGCTTTACATCCATGATATGGAAGCAAGCATTACTAGAAGGAAAAAAGAACTAAAAGCTTTTAAAAAGGTTCGAATTAGAGAGAATGAAACAACTTCAGTCACATTTAAGTTGGATAAATCAGCCTTTGAAATATGGTCGATTAACAACAAATATGAGGTGGAGCCCGGTGGTATAGAAATTTTCGTGGGTGGAAGTTCTGATACTAAGTTAGTAGGGCGAGTTTCAATCATAGGAGGTTAAGCAAAAATGGAAGGAATGGAACTCGCATCATTTCAAATAATTAGTTCTGTTGGCGCCGCAAGAAGTTGTATTATTGAGGCAATGAAATTGGGAAGACAAAGAAATTTTACAGAGGCATATAAAAAAATAGACGAAGCCAATGAATTTCTTAGTGAAGGTCACAAAAACCATGTACAGCTTATTCAAAAAGAGGCAGATGGCGGAGACGTACAAATTTCCATCCTCTTCATGCACGCGGAAGATCAATTTATGACGACCTATACATTACGCGATGTAGCTTATGAGATGATTGCTATTTGGAAAGAAATGAAATAATGAAAACGAAAATCCTTTACTGATTAAAGGGTTTTCGTTTTTTGGTGGGTGGCTTTTTATTTGAAAAACCTTTATAATATACGTTAGTGAAAAAATGTCCATTTAACGGGCGTTTCAAAATGAAGTTAATGAAAAGGAGTTTATATATAATGGCACTTACAGCTGGTATTGTCGGGCTTCCTAATGTTGGGAAATCGACACTTTTTAATGCAATCACAAAAGCAGGAGCAGAGGCTGCGAATTATCCGTTTGCGACGATTGACCCGAACGTAGGAATTGTTGAAGTTCCTGACCACAGATTAAACAAACTAACGGAACTTGTAAAACCGAAAAAAACCGTTCCAACAACTTTTGAATTTACAGATATCGCTGGAATTGTAAAAGGTGCTAGTAAAGGCGAAGGACTTGGAAACAAATTCTTATCCCATATTCGCCAAGTAGATGCGATTTGCCATGTAACTCGTTGTTTTGATGACGAAAACATTACTCACGTAGAAGGCCGAGTAGACCCGCTAGACGATATTTCTACAATCAACTTAGAACTTATCTTAGCAGATTTGGAAACCGTAGAGAAGCGTATTGGGCGTGTGGAGAAGCTTTCTAAACAAAAAGATAAAGATGCAGTCGCTGAATATAATGTTTTAGTTAAATTACGCGAGGCTTTCGAAAATGACAAGCCAGCTCGTGCAATTGAATTTAACGAAGAAGAAGAAAAAATCGTTCGCAATCTTTTCTTGCTTACAAGAAAGCCTGTTTTATATGTAGCTAACGTAAGTGAAGAAGACGTTTCTAGCCCGGACGATAACAAATATGTCCAACAAGTGCGTGAATTCGCTGCGAGTGAAAACTCCGAAGTTATCGTTGTTTGTGCTCGTGCCGAAGAAGAAATTGCTGAGTTAGAAGATGAAGATAAGCTCGAGTTTTTAGAAGCGCTTGGAATTGAAGAATCCGGCTTAGACCAATTAATTCGTTCCGCGTATACATTACTTGGCTTAGCAACTTACTTCACAGCAGGTGTTCAAGAAGTTCGCGCTTGGACTTTTATCAAAGGCATGAAAGCACCACAATGTGCCGGAATTATCCATACTGATTTTGAACGTGGATTCATTCGCGCTGAAGTTGTTGCCTATGACGCATTGCTTGAATATGGTTCAGAGCAAGCAGCAAAAGAAGCTGGTAAAGTACGCTTAGAAGGTAAAGAATACGAAATGAAAGATGGGGATGTCGTTCATTTCCGCTTTAACGTTTAATATGTTTCACGTGAAACAATCTTTTGACGAGCAAGGGTGTCAAAAGATTGTTTTTTTAAGTTAATTCAAAAAGTATCAAGCTAGTATTTGAGGAGATTTATATTTTGAATATATTAATCGAGGATGATAATAAATGCATTTCAAGTGAAACAAGTACCATATGAAGCGGTTTTGTCAATATATAAACGAATTTGGTTAAATTGCCTTTGCTAATTAATTCACAAAATATACAATTTGCAGAGAGTGCAATAATGCTATAATTAATTATAAATTTTATTATAGGAGTGTTTTTTTTGATACAATTAATGGTTATAGCATTTTTTGTTGTTCTTCTAGTAATTATGCCAAAAAATAACAAAGAGGAAAGAAAAGCAGCGCATTTACTAATTGATAAATATGGTATTCAAGTTGCAAAGAAGAATAATCCTGTTCGTCAAATGGCATTACTGGAAGCAGCACTAGGTATTTCTACTTATAGAGGTAGCCGTAAGAAAACCTTTATTTTTATCGGTAGTTTCTTTGTAATAGCATTTATTTTAGGTTATCTAACGTACTTCTTTGCAATAAACCAAAATATCACAGCTGCAATCATTGTAGGTATTATTTTAATTTTATTTTTGATTGCTGGGACAATAGTAATGTTTGTTATCGCGATTCGTCAAGCATCTTCATTACGTACAGATGCATGGGCTAAAATCCTAACTACAATCGATCCTCAGTTTCCAATTGAATTCCTAAACGAGAAAAAATGGCAAAAAGCCTTCCTTGCTCAAATGGAAAGTATGAACGAACAATTAGCTTAACCAAATAAGTATTAAGCTCTCAGGAGTTTGATGCTTTTTTGTTATTACAGGAGATTATTACCCGGGAAATATAAGGAGAGGAGAAATTTTAATGGAACGGATAAGTAATTTATGGGATAGAGAAGAGCTACTGATTAAAAACGGTATTCATTTTTCAAGTGGGACGGGGTTAGAAGTTGATATTAACTATTATCCTACTCCAAGTATCAAGATAGGCAGTTATTTTGATTTTTTAGAAGTCTATAAAAAGGATTATACAAATGTTACACATATAGATATTTTTAATGAAATGGAGTTAGCAAGTGGTTGTTATTGTTGTATAGGAGAGGGAAGCCATGGTTCGGAAGGATTTGTTGCTTACCTTGATGCGGATAAGAATTTACTTTGGGTTCTATATTCGGAAGCATCGAATCCGTTTGTGCGTATTACGGAAGAGTACGAGAATATTGTAGTCGCAGAATCAAGTGCAAACTTTAAGGTGAGAATAGATGTAAATAATCCAACTAGTCTAAGTTTGATCTAAAACAGGAAACTATTTATAGCCATTTGCGAAAACGGAGGCTAAAAGAAGTTTCCTGTTTTTGTTAGCTATTTTTTCGAGTTGCTAATTTTATACAAACAAGCGCAATCAGAAGAAGTATTGTGCAAAACATTGGAAATACTAGCATTGAGCCTGTATGCAAAACCCCAATTAAAAACGTACAAATACTGACAATTACATAATAACCTAAGCTTAAAAAGGCCCCAGCCGTACCTGCGACTTCTTGAAATTTTACTAATGCTAAGCTTAAACAATTTGGCAAGGCCATGCCAATTCCTACTAAGATAATAGAAATGAAGAAGATGTAGAATATAACTTGGATAGTGAGCGGGAATAGGGCAACGGTGCTAAGAAATAAAGTGCTAATAAGAGCTAACAATATCCCTTCTTTAATAATTTTATGTGGCGACTTATGTTTTAAGCGCCAGTTAGATAGCCAAGCCCCTAAAATAGTTGCCGTAGCCACTGCGCACCCCATAAAGCCATACTGACTCTGATTAAAATGAAACCTCTCAATAAAAATAGTGGGAGCTTCAGAGTAGTAACTAAACAATATTCCATTAAAAATACCAATTAACGCCCCAAAAGCAATTGTATAGCGATCAAATATCATTTTTTTACCAATTACTACCATTTTCTGCACGCTAAAGGAGGTCGAATTCGCTGTTCTTGTTTCTGGTAGTCGTTTTAAACTCCAGAACAGCAATACCATTCCCATAACTACTAAAAATAAAAATACCACACGAAAGCCGTAATATTGTCCGATAAATCCACCAATTAATGGCCCAATTGCCGGTGAAAATGCCAAAGCGGCTGATATTTTTGCAAATAAATGGTGGCGATCATTGCCGTGGTAGTTGTCACGCAAAATTGTCTGTGTTGTAACGGAACCCGTGCTTGCCCCGAATGCTTGAACAAATCGTCCGATAAAGAGCATAGTAATATTATTTGAAAGAAGGCAAACTAGGCAACCAAGAATATAGATGAATATCCCAAAATTCATTGCTTTACGTCGCCCTAAATAATCCGAACTAACACCCCAAAAGAACACGCCAACTGCAAAAGCAAGAAAGTAAATGCTTAAAGTCATCTGAGCCAGATTTAACGATACCCCGTAGCCCTCAGCAATTTCGGTTAAAGAAGGTGTATAAATAGTTTCACTAATTTGCGGAAACCCTACAAGGCAAACAAGTAATGCCAAATTGATTTTCTTTGTCTCGATGTTTTTTTCCATAAAAAATCTCTCCTGTATGATTTATTTATCTGGGAAAAAAACATCCTTCACAGGGAAATGGTGGGACCATGATTTTTATACGCTCATAAAAAAGCATGCAGTCACCCCTTTCTATTTTAAACGGAGAATAGTTCCGTTTATCCTTTAAAGGTTATTGTAGTATAGATGGGAAGAAAGATAAAGGGATGATTGATATTTTGGATAAATATACATGGAAATTAACAAAATATAAGTTATTATGTTAAAAAATTAAATTTAATCCTAGTTTAAAGGTATCTAAAACGAAATTTTTGTGACTAATTAGTTTAATGGTGATTAGAAAAGTGAATAATGAGTTGATTTGAAGTGAATCTGTAAAAATTAAGTTGTTTTTTTACATAATTTGAGTAGAAATAATAATAAATAGCTTTTATTTAAGTTGTTAATGGCGAGAATAGGGCATTTCGTTACAATCTTGGTTATACATTGTTCATTCATGTTACATTAAAAGAATAGAATTAAACTAAGGATGATTTAATGAAAAAATTTCTTTCTATTATCATATTAGTCACGCTTGTTGTTGGTAATGTAATGTTTTTTAATTTTATTACTAATATCTTGTCGCGTGATTTTCTTTTTAAAGAACAAACAGAAGTTCAAATTAAATATAACGATAATTATCCGGTTTCAGATTTTAATAGTTCTATAAAGACTTTTTCAAAAGCTAAAAATATTAACATAGCTCAGTATACATTTTTAGGTGAACACGATTTAAATATTTATGCTTCTAATTGTCAATATTCCCCAAATATAAAACTTAAAAAAGGAGATTATCCCAATAATAACCAGTTTTTGGCTAATGAAGAAAATAGTGATAAAAAACAATCGGGTGTAATTTATCATCCTTCTAAGTATTGGTCTATAAAAGTTTATGACTTTGAACAGATTAAAAATGTAGGTATAAGTAATACTTTTTATGTAAGTGGCTTAGATAATAAGGCTACTTATCAGGCCTTTTTAAAGGAATTCAAGCAGTACGGGGAAATAATTATGAAAAACGCTAATGTAAGTTGGTGGAATTATATTAATATCCCGTTACTTATGACTTTGATTTTATGTTTCGTTATTTTATCTGTTGCCATATACTACAATTTAAGATACTCCAAGGAGAGATTGTTTGTTAATCGTGTTTGGGGGAACTCTGAATTAGTTACATTAAAGTCTTTATTCAATAAAACTATTATATTTACTTTGTTTATTATGGTATTAATTCTGATAGTTTTTGTTAGTATTGTTTTAGCAAAGGGATTATCTATATACTTAGTGGAAATAGTGTGGAAGTTGCTTTTGTTTAATGTACTTTTATTTATTTTTATCCTATTTCTGATGTGTTTTTTTGGATTTCTTAGAATAAAGAAAATTGATCAATCAAAATCAGGCCAGCGTGTGCAATCAGCAAAACAGCAATTAACTATTAATCTGGTTATTAAGTTTGCGCTGCTCTGTTTATTTATTAGTACTTTTATAACTTCGTATCAATCGCTTCAGACTTTAAATACTAGGCTAGCTAATATTAACGTATGGGATTCTACAAAAAACATTTTTAAAGTGAAAGTAGGAGTTTTGCCAGAGAATATTCAAGATGATTTAAAAGCTGATAGAAAATTAAACGATAATTTAAGTGCTTTTTATGAAGAAGGTACGTCTACAAAAGAGATGTTTTTAATGTATTCGAATAATTTCCAGCGGAGTGAAAATGATACTTTCTTCTATGAAACCTATTTGAAAAAAGATACTGAAATAAACTCACCTGATGGGAATAGTGTAGAGGTTGATTTTAATTATTTAAAATTAAATCCAATTAAAAGCGTAAAAGGTCAGAATGCGGAAAAAGAAGCAATAATCAGTGATAAAATTTTGAATATTATTGTTCCTAAGAGTAAGCGGAAATACGAGAAAGATATAGAAAATACTTTTCTTGATTACTTCTATTTTCAAAAAGTAGAGGTTGCTAACATTTACAACGAAGCCTTAAATCGGCCTGATTTAGCGTTAAGTAAGGAAGACTTAAGTGTTAATATTATTTATGCGGAAAATAACCAAGACTATTTTTCCTATGACAGTAATACTGGGAATTTGAAAACGGGGAATATCACAGATCCAATAGCGATTATCTATACAGGAAACATTGATTCATCTAATATTGGTGCTCGTGTAACTTCTTCTGTATATTTTGTGGATAAAACGAAGGGCGATGCGTTTAATTCTATTTTGCCACTTGTTAATAATTCAAATGCAAGAGAAATTACCCATGTAACGAGTGTTTACCAAGAAGTATCAAGTGAAATAACAGCTTTAAAATGGCAAATATATCAGCAAATGATAGGTACGATAATTCTAGCGATATGCACATGTTCTTTTATGTTATTGCTTATACTGTCCTACTATAGAGAGAATCTATATAAACAACTAATTTATCATGTGTTTGGATATTCGTTTTGGCAAAGTAGTAAATGGTTTATTATAAGTAATCTGTTTGTGTGTGCTTTTTCTGGAGTTGTCACTTTTATTATTAGTAAAGAACTGGTTGCCTTATATTTTAGTGTAGTTATTCTCTTAATGGAGCTAATTGCTATTTATTTCTTAAAAGAAAAAGTAATTAATAAAGATTTTAAAGCCATATTAAAAGGTGAAAAATATGATTGAGTTAGTTAATGTTAGTAAGAAAATAAAAGATAAATTAATATTGAAAAAAGTCTCTCTATCAATTGGAACTGGTGAATTTATTGCAATTGTCGGAGAAAGTGGAAGTGGAAAAACAACATTATTAAATATAATAGGTCACTTAGAGGCAAAAGATAGTGGGCAAATTAAAATTAACCACACGGAATATCACTCAAAAAAAGAGATTATGGTATTAAAAAAAGAAATATTAGGTTTTATATTCCAAAACTACTTGTTAATGGAAAATGAAACTGTTCAAGATAATTTATCTATTTCAAAAGGAACAGATCGCAATCTAATGATAAAATATCTTGATTATGTGGGCTTAGATGAAAGTTATTTGTTAAAAAAAGTTTATCAATTAAGTGGTGGAGAAAAACAACGGATTGCAATAGTGAGAATATTACTTAAGCCTTTCCAGTTATTACTTGCGGACGAGCCAACAGGAAATTTAGATAATAAAAATAAGCAGAAAATCATAGAATTGTTTTTAGAGTTAAAAAAGCAAGGAAAAACCATCATTTGTGTTACGCATGACCCGGAAATATCCGGAAAAGCAGACCGTGTTATTCATATTGAAAAAGGAGAGATAAGATGAAAATAGTTGGTATTTCTTTTGTAAACAGCATATTAATACTCTTAGTAGTACTTATTCATAAAATATTATTTAGAGTTTTGCTTCTTGGATATGAAAATTTGTTTTTCTACTGGGGCTCCTTTGTATTAATTTATTTTATTTTGAATTTAGCTACAAATAAGCTTCTATTATCTAGATATTGAACAACAATCCCTCTTTTTCATGGTATAGAGCCTAATATAGAGAAAAGTAATTGGAGGTTGGAAAGTTCACAAAGTCTACAACTAATAAAGCTACATTAGATGTTATAATTTTACTAAAAGATTTATGCCTAAAATAAGATGGGAAGAGTTATTATGACATTTTTAGAGTTGTTGAAGGTAAAACTAGAAAGAAAAAAGAATTTAATAACTTTAAGTTCCATGACAGAATTTGAGGATATTATAGCTTTCTTTGAGAAGGATAAATGTGATAAAGAGGGAATTAGTGAGCAAGAATTTTTAGCTGTTTTTCTTGAAGCATATGAAGAATATTGTGATGAATTAGTAGCGAAAAGAAAAGGTTTATCAATAAAAGGTGTTGATGGGGCGCCAAATTGGTGTGGATATGAGTATATGATATGGAAAGCTAATTTTAAGTATTTCGAACCAATTTTAAAAGTAAAAAAATTTAAAGACGAAAACAAACTAATGGAGGGGCTTCTATCATTATGCTTGTCACCTAAATATGGTAAAGGTCGGCAGTCATTAATAATTTTAATTGGAGAATATGGATTAAAGACATATGCTCCATCGTTAGGAGTTTTGTTAGATGACTCAGAAGTTACTATTCAAGTAATTTCGGCATTTACAAAAATGAAGGATGTATCACAGTATGAAAAAATAAAAGTTCTTGCTGAAAAGGAAAAAGCTACACCAGAAAGATTTTATGCTAAAAAGTATATAAATAAAGTAAAAAGGACTCCTAGCCTTGACTAGGAGTCCTTTTTATTCAAACAAGAAATCTAAAATCTTATCTCCAATTTTCTTCTTCTCACCTTGATAAGGGAAGCAGTGCATATGCATTGCTGGATTGAAGTTTAGCTCGATAATAGCGTGTTTGTCGCGGTCCATTGTTTCACGTGGAACAATTATGTCTACGCCGCAAATTTTGGCGTCAAGGACTTGGGTGGCACGAATAGCTATTTCTTTGAAGTAATCGTCCATTTCTTCGGTATAGTCAATGCTGTCGCCGCCTGTGCTGACGTTGGAATTTTCGCGAAGATAGATGATTTCTTCTGCTTTAGGAATACTATCCCAAGAAAGATTTTGCATGGATAGCATTAGAGTTTCTTCAGGACCAGTACGGATTTTTTCAAGTGGTTTCAAATGGTCCGTTCCGCGCAATGGATCAGCGTTTTTTTCATCGACTAGTTCTCGTATAGTGTGAATTCCATCTCCTGTTACATTAGCGGGTACGCGTTTTAAAACAGCCTCAACTTTGTCGTTAATGACTAAGAAACGGAACTCGTCGCCAGGAATAAATTCTTCAATAATAACAGAGCTATCGTAACTGAATGCGATATTTAAAGCTTCTTGATAATCTTCTAGCGTAAATTTGTTTTTGAAAATACTAATTCCCCATCCGTAGTTGGTAGACTTAGGTTTAACGACAATTTGTTTATCTTCAAATAAAGTGAATGCTTCAAGTGCAAGAGCTTGGTCGCTAAAACTATCGCCAAATGGAACGCGAATGCCGTGCTCTGCTAGTACAAGCTTGGTGACAACTTTATTTTCCATCATTAACACAGATACATAGTTGTCTTTAGAAGTTTTGCTAGCTTGTTTCACATACTCCACCTGGTCGCCTTTTTGGAAACGAAGGAAGTTTTCGGCTCGGTCTAATACGTCAACTTTGATGCCGCGTGCGATAGCGTCTTTCCAAATGATTTGTGTGGAAAGTTCCATGTCTTCTGCGCCAACAAGTTTATAGGCCAAAGCTTCGGTTTCTCCCATATAAGTTTTAGCTTGGTTTAAATGGAATTCGACGTAACCTTCTTTAGCTGATTGTGCTTGTACTTGTGCAGCAATCGTTTTTTCAGGGTGTAGCAGGCGTTCTTTTTGTTTTTCGATAATTGTTTGGAAATGGTTGTCATTAGGAATTAGGCTTTGGATGAAGTCGCTCATTTTGTTTAATTCTAAAAGTCCTGCATCAGCAAGGGACATTTCCTCGTTATCACAGTTTTTAATTGCGGGCTGTGCGAGGCCGTTTAAAGCGATATTATTTTCATTTTCATCAGCTAGTTGTTGGTTGTTCGCGCATAACTCACGATCTTCCGAAAGCAAACCTTTAATTAAAAATAGATGGATAAAAATAAGTTCATCCTTGGAAATTCCATTTGGTTCAAGTGGATTTAAGTCAATCGAGCGAATTTCTAAATATTCCACACCATGTTTTGCTAAACCTTCGACAGTTTGGTCAGTATGTGCATTTTTTAAGCGGATTGGGTTGTAAAACTCGCGCATACTTTCGATTTTACCAGCTTCAATGTAGTTGGAAATACTCGAAATATAGGCGTCAAATGAATTGTAATCAACGTAAAGTGATTCTTTGTTTTTATAGCCAGCGTTGCTATTACGAAGGGAAATTCCACCATCAAGAGCCTTGCTACCATCTTGCAGTACCTCTTCATAGTCAGTTTTTGTAAAATCAGCCAGATAGACTGGACTCGCACCAGTTAAATAAATAAGCAACCAACGATTTTTCATAAAATATTTAGCTACTTTTAAATATAATCGATTTTTAAAATCACGTTTTGATTCGTTAGGAAGGCTGATTTCAGCATGAAGCCCGTCAATTAGCGCTTCAGGAAAAGAGAAATTATAATGAATTCCGGATAATAATTGGATTTTTTTACCGTAACCTTTAGCTAAGTGCTCACGATATTTTCTATCAGGGCTATCTGGCGTTTTATATTCTGCAATCGGAATATCTTCTTCCGAGGGCAAAATGGGCGGATTGCTAGAAGGCCAAAGCAGTTCGTTTTCTGATCGTAATGAAACGATATTATGAAGATTTTCAAGCCATTCATATACAGCGTCAATTGAGTCAGTTACAGGTGTAATCATTTCAATTTGGCTTTCCGAAAAATCGGTTTTAATATATGGATTATCTTCTTTTGGACCAAAAATTGCTGGATGAGGCGTAAGAGCCAACTTTCCATCAGAAGTTACGCGTATATTCTCTTTTTCCAAACCAAAATGACCAGAAAATAAGTGTTTCCGGAGAGCTTCGTTTTCTTTAAAAGAATCGAGCATCGTCATATCAAGTTTTATCATGTTTTCACCTCAGGGGTTTTAAATAAGTTCATATAGAGATATTTTACCGCAATATGTGAAATTAGTATAATGATTGGTTTGTGATTTACAGTAGTGTAGAAAATTTTAAAAAATGTAGAAAAAATACTACTGAACTTATATAATGGGTGGAAGAGGTGAAAAAATGGAGATTCGGAATTTAACTAAAAAGATGGAAGACAACATGGTTTTGAAGGATATTTCATTTGATTTGAAAGCAGGAGAAATAACGGCACTTATTGGAAGAAATGGTGTTGGGAAAACGACGCTTTTTTCGACGATGACAGGGATTTATTTGCCTGTTGAAGGAGATGTTTTCATAGACGGGAAGAGTATTTTTGAACATCCTGAAGTCAAACAGCAGTTGTTTTTATTGGAAGATAATATGAATCACTTTAATACATATAATGTACAGGCGGTTGTGAAAATTTATAGGAAAATTTATCCTACTTTTGATGAAACGTTCTTTAATGATTTAATGCAGCAATTTGAATTACCAATGAAAGCAAAATTAATGTCATTTTCAAAAGGAAGAAAAGCATTATTTTTCATTATTTTAGCTTTTTCTTTAGATGTTCGTTATTTATTGCTAGATGAACCGATGGATGGGCTAGATGTTATTATTAAAAAGCAAATTTTAGCAATTATAAAAGACACGGTGAAAAAACGTGGAATGAGTGTTGTCATTGCTTCTCATCGTCTGGATGAACTAGAAACTATTGCTAATCGGGTCATTGTTTTAAAAGGGGCCCATTTGGAGCTTGATTATTATTTAGATGATATGCGAGATGATGCAGTGAAAATCCAGGTAGCATTTAAAACTAAGAAAATACCTGATTTTGTAAAAAACAATGCTCAATTATTATATCGAAATGGGAGAATTTACACGCTTTTAGTCACAGAAAATGCTAACGAATTTGTTAGGCAATTGCGACTAGAGGAACCAATTTTATTTGAAGAAATGGCTATTTCTATAGAGGATATTTTTACGGTTCATTTAACGAATGACAAGATAGATTATTACGAGATTTAAAGACATAAAAGTGAGGATGAAGCGAATAATGTTTAATCGAGGGTTATGGTATCGAGAGTGGCGTAATATGAGATGGATGCTTCTGGGCGTAGCGGTATTGTTTTTTCTAGGAATTACTTTAGGTCTCGTTTCAGATGCAGAGCGTTGGCAAAGTCAAAAGGATTTTTATGAATCAAGTGAGTTTATAAAACAGCAAAAAGAAAACCCAGAATATAAAACTTCCGATGAAGAAATGAACACTAGTTTGACTGTAGCTTATTTAGCTATCCCGATGTACACGAATTTTATTCAGGCAGAATATGTAGAGTACATGCCTTTCATGTTTTATTTTCAATTAGAGATGTTTTTCACTTTAATTAAAGCAAGTGTTTTTGTTTTAGGAGTGTTGGCGGTTATATTTGAGCGTTACACACGAGCAAATCGGTTTACAGCATCGCTTCCTTATAAGCGGACACATATTATTGGGGTTAAAATGATTATGGGTATAGCTACGATTACGTTGAGTTATCTTGTATCTATTGGAATTGGACTGACTTACTTCTTCAGACATATACCGACAAATTATATACAATTAGAAATGGCGAAATTTTGGACAGATATTGCGGGTGGTTTATTTACTTATATTCTCATCTTTTTAGTCGCTATTTTGATTGGATTGCTAATTGGATCGCCTATTGCAGCAGCTGTGGTAGCATTTGGTGTAATGTTAGTCCCAAATGTATTGAATCCTACACTAGATAATTTATATAAATATATTTGGCCAGATGGTGGAGAGGATGGAATGACTAATCTACTTAAGTTTGAGGATTATGTAAATGTATTTTCCCCATTTTCTTTTGAATCGGCCTCGCTTGGAGCAGTTATTTTTAGTGCATTATTAAGTGCTTGTATGGTAGTTGCTATTTTAGTTTTATACAAAAAGCAACATATCGAACGTAATGGTTATTTATTTGCTTTTTCATGGGTGAAATGGCCTTTTCTTATCTTATTTTCACTGTTTATTGGAATGGTAATAGCCAATCTAGCAGTGGGGGATACCGAATTAAGTTTTATTGGTTATCTTTCTTGGGGAATCGGGTCGACGATTGCTAGTTTTATTTTAGCACTTTATATTTTAAACAAAATGCGCGGACTTTTCCAAATGTCTAAAACGAATTAAAAAAATAGCTTTTTTATAGTAGGTAAGTCCGGTATAATAGAGGATAGAATAAGTGAGGGAGGATTTAGCATTGACCACAGAAATGAATAAACCGCCAGTAGCTGATTTAAAAGCTAATCTAACAAAGCGGAATTTGCAATACGTAATGGAAGTTGAAAAGCATTTGCGAGGAACTCATTACGCTGAAGAGCAACAAGAAATTATTATTTACGAAATGTGTGAAAAGATTTTAGCCGAACAGAAAAAAGGTATCACAGCAAGAAAATTATTTAATTTAACACCAACAGAATATGTTGTTTCTTTAGATGTGAAAGCTGCACCAGTTGAGCAAAATACAGAGAAATGGTGGCTTGTACTTGACGGCGGACTCCTTGTACTTGGAGCGATGATGTTGATTTCTGGAATTAGTGCTTATTTCCAAAAAAATGCACAAACTCTAGGAATTATTGTCTTAGTAATCACTGCTGTTGTCGGTGGTTTTGCAATGCTTATCTTACGTAAATACGCATCTAACATGCGTGCAGGACAAAAAGGTGGAACGATAAAATACTTACTAGTAGCAGTTGGAGTCATTGCGGTATGGATGTTTGTAATGACAATTGTGCAAGTGACAATTCCTCCAAATATCAATGTAGCGTTAAGTCCGATTGTTAACACAGTTGGTGGTGCAATTATTATTGCCCTACGTTTCTATGTGAAGAAAAAGAAAAATATTCCATCCTTATAAGAAGATGGACACGGACAGGTGACCTAAATTGCATATTGCGAGGTGGTCACCTGTTTTTATTTCCCGGGAAATACTGATACAGACGAGGTGAATAAATTTATGTTTTCGTATGAAGTGATTAGGCAATTTACAGAGACAGAACACCATTTATACCGCTACATAATGGACAATCGGGACAAAGTTATGTTTATGAGAGTGCGCGAACTTTCGGAGGTAACGCATGTTTCACCAGCATCAATTGTTCGTTTTACTAGAAAGTTGGGTTGTGAAGGCTTCTCAGAATTTAAGGTGAAGCTAAAACAAGAAGCAACACGTAAGGTAAAGAAAAAAACGGCGGATACTGTAGAAGTTTTAGAGGAATTCTTTGAACGGACAATGAATCGTGATTATGATCAAGTATTAGATGCAGCGGCAGAGATCATTAATGAAGCAGATTTAGTCGTTTTTTTCGGAATCGGAACCTCAGGGATTTTAGCAGAATATGGCAGTCGTTTTTTCTCCAATATGAAGAAGCGAACATTTTATATTAAAGATCCATTTTATCCTAATCCGGGAGAACAATTTAAAAATAAAGCAGTAATGATTATATTATCTGTGTCTGGCGAGACGGATCAAGTGCTTGAACAAGCGCAAAATATGCAACAATATGGCAGCCGGATTATTAGTATCACCAATACGAGCCATAATACGCTTGCCGAGCTATCTGATGTCAATATCCCGTATTACGTCACGCAAGAAATGGTGGATAAGACGAATATTACGACCCAGATTCCAGTGCTGTTTCTGTTAGAAGCGATGGCGAAGAAAAATTATAATCAAGAACAGCTAGAATAATAAAAAGCGTGTAGATTTTGTCGTCTACACGCTTTTTTATTAACTTATTTTCTTGTATACGTGAACAAACTCAGTGACAACTTCTCTTAATGTTTCTGTTGTGATGAGTAAGTCCTCTGCATGAATTAGCAGTAACTGAATTTCCACTTTTTCACCGGAAGCTTCTTTTTGAATTAGCTTATGATGCTCGTGGTGACCATTAGCAAGTGTTTCGCCACCTTCTTTTAGTTTTGCCTCGGCTTCTTCAAAATTCCCATCACGAGCTGCGCGAAGTCCTTCTAAGTAACTACTTCTCGCTGAGCCAACTTGACTAATCATGCCAAAAATGACTGTTTCCATTTCATTCATGTCTATTTTCCTCCTGTAAAAAGTGATACACTGCGCCGAGTAGGCCAGCTTGGTTTTTATGTGTGGCTGTTTCGATAATCGTGTCACGCAGCCCAAAGCTCGCCATGTGATGCTTTAGTTCCGTGATAAAAGTAGGGCGACTTGTAATTCCGCCACCGATAAAAATATGGGTTGGATCGAAAAGATAAATCAAATTATAAAGCCCTGTACAAATCCCTGTATAAAACTCAGTAATAAGTCGTTCTGAGATGGGATCATGTGCATCATAATTGGCAAAAATCTCTTCACCAGTTATTTCTTTCAAAGGGCGACCGGTTAGCTCTGCGTATTGTCTGCGAAGAACGAGCATAGTAGTAGTTTCATTCAGCGTATATTTTCCAGGACGAAATGCACCTGGGCGTTGGCTAAACATATAACCAAACTCGCCAGCTCGGAAACGGCCGCCGCGAACCAATGCGCCATTAGAAAAAATACCGCCACCAATTCCAGTTCCGATAGTTAAACAAAGAAAATCATCCAAATCTTGTCCTTTTCCAAGCCATTTTTCAGCAAGTAGGGCGCAGTTGGCGTCATTTTCGATGGCAACAGGAAGGCTGGTTTCCGCTTCGAGCCATTCTTTTAAATTAAAGTTATCAAATCTGCGGATAGCGCCGCCCATTGTGATAAGCCCGGTTTTCGGATTAACGTAGCCTGGTGCGCTGACAGCAATCCCTGTCACGTCTGTATTTTTAGCAAGAAATAGCTTCATTTCTGCTAAAATATGGTCGCCATCACTCGCGATTATTTCGGCTGATTTTGTTAAAATAATTTCACCATGCGGCAAAACGACCCCCATTTTAAGGGCCGTTCCACCGATATCAAAAGCTGCAATTTTCATTTTGTCACATCCTATTGTTCTGTTGAGGCTGTTGCATTTTTGTCCATTGCTGCATCACTCGCGGCAATTTTGTTAGATACAAGTACGAATGGTAGATAAATGACTGTCGCGACGGCTAGACAGAGCAAGCCGACCAGAAGCGCGAGCCAGTTTCCTCCTGTACCAAGGAATGGAATCAGTGGTCCTGGAGTTGTCCAAGGCACTTGATAGGCGACAGGTGGAATAAGTTTTGTTGAGATAAAGAAGTAACCAATTAATGTATTGATTGCTGGTGTAATGATAAAAGGAATAACCATAATTGGGTTTAATACGATTGGTAAACCGAAAATAACTGGTTCATTGATGTTGAAAATCCCTGGTGCAAGAGAAAGTTTCGCGATATCTCGGTAGTCTGCACGACGAGAAGCGATAAAGATAGCAATCAGTAAACCTAGAGTCATACCAGATCCACCGTAGTTTGCAAATCCGTCATTTAGGCCAGCCCATGTTGCTGGGTATGGAGCTCCCCAAGCAGAACCATGCTGTGCTACGTAAGATAAGTTGTCTAAGTTTGGTTCAGTGAAGATGGTGTCACGAATAGCCGCAACAGTGTTAGGCCCGTGAATACCAAGTACCCAAAGTAAATTAGAAACAAGCCCGATGATGATAACAGAGAATACGTTAGTTCCCATGTCTTTAAGTGGAGCTTGAATAACTGTGTAAACAAGGTCGTTTAAACCTTCTGGAGCGATTAATGTGATTAAGTAGTTAATGACAGAGAAAAGAATAGTGATGATGATAACTGGAATTAATACTTTAAAAGAACGAGCAACTGCTGGTGGTACTTGGTCAGGCATTTTAATCATTAAACGAGGGGATCTAGCTAGACGGCTAAATACTTCCCCAGTAATAATTGCTACGATAATAGCAACGAAAAGACCTTGTGCGCCTAAGAATTTGATTGTCATGTAAGATGCGTTATCAACAACTGTGTAAGGCGTATAGACGATAAAGAATGCACCTATCGAGGTAAGCCCACAGAGCAAATCATCCTGTTTAAAGAAGATGGCGAGGTTCCGCGCGACTAGAAATACAATCAGAATCGCCATAATATTGGTCGAACCTTGCATTACCGGCGAAAATACAGCCTGTGCATCTGCTAAATTAGGGAAGATTTTCCCTAGGAATAAGATTTTTGCAATAAAGCCATCCGGAGATAACACTGCAAAGTTAATCAAAGTGATAATTGAACCGGCCATAATTAATGGGAAAACTAAAATAAATGCATCACGAATTGCTGCAATATGGCGCTGTGAGTTCAATTTATTCGCTACTGGTACTAAAACACGTTCCATGCCGTGTTCGAATTTTGACATTATACTCATTTTAAAACCTCCCTATTTTTAAATGAAAATTCCTTACCCAATCTCCGCGAAAGCTTTTTCAAGAACGGCTTTCCCATTTAACATACCATAATCTTTCATATCAATAACAATAACTGGAATACGTCCCTGTACGAGTTCATCTACTTGCGGTTTTTGGTAACGGACTTGAGGTCCAAGCATAACAATATCCATTTTATCTACCACACTGCTAGCTTCTGATACTGGCAATGCTTCAATTTCAATTTCTTCCCCAATAGAGGTTGCGTGCGCTTTCATTTTAGTAACGAGTAAGCTTGTCGACATTCCAGCCGCACATACAAGTAATATTTTTTTCATTAAAATTTCCCTCCCAAAATGGTTGAAGCAGAGAGAGAACAAGGCTTATTTGCCCTGTTCCTCTACTAAATTAGCTCCGTTTGCTTCGATTGTCTTTTTATACCAGTAAAAACTGTCTTTTTTATAGCGTTTCAATTCTTTTTCATCGTTTTCGTCGCGGTCAACATATACGAAACCGTAACGTTTTTGGTAGCCGTTTAGCCAGCTTAGTAAATCTGTGAAGCTCCAAGTGCAGTATCCAAGCATCTCTACACCATCCGTGATTGCTTCTTGGATTGCTAGAGCATGGGCGCGAATATATTCAATTCGGTACTCATCGTGGATTTTGTGGTCTTCCGTCAAGCTATCATACTCACCAAGACCATTTTCTGTAATCATGATTGGTAATTTATAGCGGTTAGTAATTCTACGTAAGCCAATGCGCAAGCCTGTTGGATCAATATCCCAGTCCCAATTCGTTTTCTCTAAGTAAGGATTGTTGGTGTTTTTGTATAACCCCGGTACACCAGTTTCCTCGGAAGTGCCTTTTTCGCCAGTTGTATTCATTTTCCCAGAACCAACGCCGTCTTTCCCATTAAAGGCATGAGTCATTGAGCGGTAATAGTTAACTCCCATGAAATCAGGTTTTCCTTTTTTCAGAAGTTCGGTATCGCCTGGTAAGATTTCCGGCGCAAGACCGTGCTCTTCCAGCCAATTCCAAGTAGCAGTCGGATATTCACCCCATGTGTAAACATCCATCCAGAAATGGGCATTGAATTCCTCAGAGTTTTCAGAAGCGAGCACATTCGCTGGATTAGCATCAATGGAATAACTTGGTCCGTAAGCGAAACTTGGTCCAATTTTTCCAGAGGTACCTAGCTCGCGGAATTTAGCAATTGCAGAAGCATTCGCCAAGTTCGCATTGTGATTTGCAGCAAACATACGCTTGTCGTCAGAAACGCCAGGTGGGTGATATGCTAATTTGTAACCGTGTGAGATAAATACATTTTGTTCATTAAGTGTAACCCAGTATTTAACTCGTCCGTTAAAGCGTTCGAATAGAAGGGCAGCATAGTTAGTGAAATCTTCTACGACTTTGCGTGACTCCCATCCACCATATTCGTCTTGAAGCCCTTGCGGAATATCCCAGTGGTAAAGTGTAACAATTGGCTCAATTCCATAAGAAAGAAGTTCATCAATCAAGTTATCATAGAATTTCAGTCCAGCTTCGTTAACTTCCCCGTTACCATGCGGGATAACGCGACTCCATGCGACAGAGAAACGATATGCTTTTAGGCCCTGTTCAGCCATTAGCGCGACATCTTCTTTGTAGCGATGATAATTATCCACCGCTACATCTCCGTTTGTTTCTTTGAATGTTGTTCCAGGAATACGAACAAATTCATCCCATACAGATGGTCCTTTGCCATCCTCATCCCAGGCACCTTCTACTTGGTACGCTGCAGAAGCTGATCCCCATAGAAAATCTTTTGGGAAAGGTTTCAACTTATTATGTTCCATTATGGCACCTCCAAAAATTATGTGCGATTAGTCTGTTTTAGTTTTGCTTGCTTTATTAATGTAAACGGTTTCGACTGATTGGTAAATAGTTTTTGCTGCTTTGGGTTCGTGTTTCATATCAATGGTATAAGTTTCTAAACTGAAACGTTGTGTTTCGTGTATGTGATACGGAGAACAATTGACATTTGAGGCAGCATCCCTTATTCTATATGTATTAATGAAAAGAGGTGAGATGACATGTTTCTTTTGAGTGCACGCAATAGTATAGTTGAATTTTTGTATATTGTCCGTGCAATTTTTTCCGGTATTGCAGTTACATTGGTGAAGTCTGCCCAAAAAACTGTATAACTAGAAAAAATGAGAGAAGCATGGAGTCACGCAATCGGTTTGTATAGTGCTAAATTAGTATTATACTTATAATTGGCGTCGGGCGCTTGTCTGACGCTTTTTTGTTGTCTAAAAAAATGTTTCACGTGAAACAATTTGCCATGCTTCCTTGGATAAATGGAGGATAAAATGACAATAGTAGCAATGAATGATGTAGTTAAAAGTTTTACTGGAGATATTATTTTAGAGAAAGTATCTCTTCAATTAGAAGAAGGCGAGCGCGTCGGTTTAATTGGTCGTAATGGTGAAGGGAAAAGTACAATTTTGAAGGTTTTAAAAGGGTTAGAGGGCGTTGATAGTGGGATTGTAACCAGTAAAAAAGGCGCTAAAATAGGACTTTTAGAACAACTATCTACAGTAAATCCCAATATAATAGTTGAACAATATTTACGAACTAGTTTTGGTGAGTTAGAGGAGTTAGAAAAAGAATTACGGGCATTAGAAGAAGAAATGGCAACAAACTCAAGCGAAAAGCTAATGAACCGCTACGGAGATAAAATGGCTTTATTCGGTGAGCTCGGTGGATATGAAATGGATGCTAACTTGAGCAAAGTGGTCAATGGACTTGGTATTGGAGCATTACTGCCTCAAAAATGGGGCGATTTAAGTGGCGGTGAGAAAACAAAAGCAGCATTAGCCCATTTATTATTGCAGAAAACGGACTTGTTACTTTTGGATGAGCCAACAAATCACTTAGACTTGATGGCAGTAGAATGGTTGACCTCGTTTTTACAACATTACGCTGGAACCGTGTTAGTTGTGTCTCACGATCGCTACTTTTTAGATGAGGTAGTCCAGAAAATGGTGGAGCTTGAGAACCGCGAGTTAATCATTTATCATACGAATTTTTCCGGATATTTAAAAGAGCGGGAAGAACGACTATTACGCGAATTTCAAGATTATAAAGACCAACAAAAGAAAATCAAAAAGATGCAGCAAGCTATAAAAAGATTGCGCCAGTGGGCTATGCAAGCCAATCCGCCAAATGATGCAATGTTCCGTCGGGCAAAAAATATGGAACGAGCATTAGAACGTATGGAAAAAGTGAAGCGCCCTGTATTAACACAAAAACAAATGCAATTACAATTTGACGAGGCTAGCAGAAGCGGGCAAGACGTAGTTGTGATGGAGAATTTAAATAAATCTTTTAGCGAAAAAGAAATTATGCAGGATGTTTCTTTACAAATTAGACAAGGCGAGCGAGTGGCAATTATTGGTAAAAATGGTACCGGAAAATCCACTTTATTAAAAATAATAGAAGGAAAAGTGGAGCCGGATAACGGGACGGTGAAAGTCGGAGCAAGTGTGAAAATCGCCTCGCTGTCACAACAAATGGAAGAGTTGAATGAAAAAATGACAGTACTTGAAGCGTTTCGAGATAAGGTTGCTGTGACAGAGGGAGAAGCGAGGCAAATGCTAGCTGGCTTCATGTTTTACGGGGAGATGGTTTTCCGGAAAGTAGCAAATATTAGCGGTGGCGAGCGAATGCGACTTAGATTAGCTCAATTTATTAATATGCCTGTGAATACACTTATTCTTGATGAACCGACCAACCACTTGGACATTGCGTCTCGTGAAGTATTGGAAGAAGCAATCCGGACTTTTACCGGGACAATCATTACTGTATCACATGATCGTTATTTTATTGATCAGCTCTGTTCAAAAGTAATTTGGCTTGAAAATAAACAATTAGCTGTGTATGAAGGTAACTACAGCTATGCCATTAGTAAACGAGGATAATCACCTTGCTGGAAATCATTCTCTAAATAAATTAGAATGAAGAAAAGAGGTGATGGTATGGAGATAACAGTTGTAAAAGGTGATATTACAGAACAAAATGTGGACGTCATTGTGAACGCTGCTAATCCAGGACTCCTGGGTGGTGGCGGAGTGGATGGTGCTATCCATCAAGCAGCTGGTCCTGATTTATTAAAAGAATGTCAAGAGGTTATTAATCGTATTGGCTCATGTCCAGCAGGTGAAGCAGTTATCACTTCTGCAGGTGATTTAAAAGCAAATTACATTATTCATGCTGTGGGTCCGATTTGGAAGGACGGAGAGCATCAGGAAGCGAACAAACTGGCGTCTTGTTATTGGAAAGCTTTGGATTTAGCGGCTGGAAAAGACTTAACTTCGATTGCCTTTCCTAATATTTCTACCGGTGTATATGGTTTTCCTAAAAAACTAGCAGCAGAGGTAGCGCTTTATACCGTTCGCAAATGGATGGAAGAAGAGTATGATGCAAGTATTAAAGAAATACGTTTCGTTTGTTTCGATGAAGAAAACTTGAAGTTATACAATAAATTAATAAACAGTGAAGTCGTTTAAGATAACAATCTTAGACGGCTTTTTCAAATGTTTCACGTGAAACATTTTTTACTATATTTTCTGAATTAAACAACAACGGAAAACCTTCTTGACATAGCTCCTAGCTTCTTGTAACATCATATTCAATAACTAAAAATATACATTGGCTATTTCAGCATGATTATAGAAGACAAGTCGCATGATGTGGAGATTTTCCACCATTTTTTCTTTATGAAAATAAGGATAAGATGATGCGTTTTTTCTATATAAAAAAGCGAGTACCAATAAAAAAGGAGTGTTTGCGACCCATGTGGGAAACAAAATTTGCAAAAGAAGGCTTAACATTTGATGATGTTTTACTTGTTCCAGCGAAATCGGACGTATTACCCAATGATGTAGATTTAAGTGTAGAAATGGCTCCATCACTCAAATTAAATGTACCAATTTGGAGTGCCGGAATGGACACAATAACGGAAGCTAAAATGGCAATAGCGATTGCGCGCCAAGGTGGAATCGGTGTTGTTCATAAAAATATGAGTATTGAACAACAAGCAGAAGAAATCGAAAAAGTGAAACGCTCTGAAAGCGGCGTTATTATTGATCCATTTTATCTGACTCCAGACCACCAAGTTTTTGCTGCAGAGCATTTGATGGGTAAATATCGTATCTCAGGTGTTCCAATCGTCAATAACGAGAAGGAGCGCAAACTAGTTGGGATTTTAACTAACCGCGATTTACGTTTTATTTCAGACTACTCTACAGTAATTAAAGATGTTATGACCAAAGAAAACCTAGTGACAGCACCAGTTGGAACTACTTTAAAACAAGCGGAGCAGATTTTGCAAAAACACCGCATCGAGAAATTGCCACTTGTGGATGAAGCGGGCATTCTAAAAGGTCTTATCACTATTAAAGATATTGAAAAAGTAATTGAATTTCCGAACTCTGCTAAAGATAAGCACGGTAGACTACTTGCTGCAGCAGCTGTTGGGATTACGAATGATACGTTTGTACGCGTAGAGAAATTAATCGAAGCGGGTGTAGATGCGATTGTAATTGATACTGCGCACGGACATTCAGCAGGCGTTATTAATAAAATTTCTGAAATTCGTCAAACATTCAAAGATGTCGTGATTGTGGCTGGAAACGTTGCGACAGCTGAAGGAGCACGTGCTCTTTTTGAAGTTGGTGTTGATATCGTGAAAGTTGGTATTGGACCAGGTTCCATCTGTACGACACGTGTTGTTGCGGGTGTCGGAGTTCCGCAAATCACAGCCATTTATGATTGTGCGACTGTTGCACGTGAGTTTAGTAAAACAATTATCGCGGACGGTGGTATTAAATACTCTGGTGATATCGTGAAGGCGCTGGCTGCTGGAGGAAATGCAGTTATGCTAGGAAGTATGCTGGCTGGAACGGACGAAAGCCCTGGTGAAACAGAAATTTTCCAAGGCCGTCAATTTAAAACTTATCGTGGTATGGGTAGTTTGGCAGCAATGGAGCACGGTTCTAAAGATCGTTACTTCCAAGCAGACGCGAAAAAACTCGTTCCTGAAGGTATTGAAGGTCGCGTTCCTTATAAAGGTTCCGTTGCTGATATTATCTTCCAATTAGTTGGTGGTATTCGTTCAGGTATGGGCTACACTGGTTCCCCTGATTTAAGACATCTTCGTGAAGAGGCAGCTTTTGTTCGTATGACTGGTGCCGGACTACGCGAGAGCCATCCACATGATATTCAAATTACTAAAGAAGCACCAAATTATAGCATTTCTTAAGGTCGAAAAAGCAGGAATCTCTTCCAAAAGAGGTTTCTGCTTTTTAATTTCTTTTATAAAACAAGATAATACTAAGAAAAAATGAATTTCCTCAAAAAGCTTCAATTAAATGCATAAAACCGCTATACTGTTTCTATAGAGGAGGCGTGAAAAAAGATAATGATAGAACAAGCCAGAGCTATTTTACAGCAAAATTTTGGTTATCAAGATTTTCGAGATGGGCAAGTAGATGTCATTTCGAAACTTTGCGCGGGTGAAGATACGCTAGCAATCATGCCAACTGGCGGCGGAAAGTCACTTTGCTACCAAATCCCAGCACTTCTTTTTAATGGTTTAACCATAGTTGTTTCTCCGCTAATTTCACTTATGAAGGATCAAGTAGATGCGCTAATCTCAGAAGGTATTGCAGCTACTTTTATTAATAGTACGCTTACTAATAGAGAAATAGATATTCGCCTTGAAGCTGCGTTTTCTGGAGAGATAAAGCTGCTATATATTGCCCCGGAACGAATTGAAACTTCCGGATTCCAGCGCTTAATCGAACAAGTACCTATTGCGCTATTTGCAATTGATGAAGCACACTGTATTTCGCAGTGGGGGCATGACTTTAGACCAAGCTATTTGAGCCTTTGCGATAGCTTAAATAAAATGACCCGGCGTCCGCTTGTTATCGCGCTTACTGCTACAGCAACCCAAGCTGTTTCAGACGATATTTGTCGTCTTTTAGAAATAAAACCAAATTCTGTTATCAAAACTGGATTTTCCAGAGATAATTTAGCATTTCAAGTAGTAAAAGGTCAAGATAAAGACAAGTATTTAATTGATTATTTAACGAAAAATTCGACGGAATCAGGTATTATTTATGCGTCTACACGAAAAGAAGTGGAGCGAATCCACAGTTTTTTGCTTAAAAAAGGTGTGGAATCAGGTATGTATCACGGCGGAATGACTGATATAGCCCGAAAAGATTGGCAAGAGAAGTTTCTATATGATGATATTCGCGTAATTGTAGCAACGAATGCTTTTGGAATGGGCATTAACAAATCCAATGTGCGCTTTGTTATTCATTATAATATTCCGCGTAACATTGAGGCATATTATCAAGAAGCAGGGAGAGCTGGTCGAGACGGTGTTCCAAGTGATTGTATTCTGCTCTTTTCTCCACAAGATAGTCGTATTCAACAGTTTTTAATTGAGCAATCCGAAATGGATGATGAACGTAAACAAAATGAATTCGTCAAGCTACGTCAAATGACGGGTTATGGTTATACAGAAATTTGTTTGCAGAAATATATCGTCCAATATTTTGGTGACGACGAAGAAAACTGCGGAAAATGTAGTAATTGTTTAGATACACGAGAAGCCACAGATATTACGATTTTAGCGCAACAAGTTTTTTCTTGTATAAAACGAATGGGGGAACGTTTCGGAAAAGTATTGATTGCTAAGGTTTTGACCGGATCTGCTGATCAAAAAGTGAAGGATTGGCACTTTGAAGAACTTAGTACCTATGGCTTAATGAAAGATGCATCTCAAAAAGATGTATTGCAACTAATTGATTACCTCACAGCAGAAAAATATTTACAACCAACTGATAGCCAATTTCCCTCACTCAAACTTACAGAACGAGCAATATCAGTGTTGCGAGGGGAACTAAAAGTGGAAAGAAAACAAGCGAAACGTGCTGAAAAAGTTAAAATAGATGTAAACAGTGACCTTTTCGAGAAATTGCGGGAAGTGCGGCGGGAACTGGCAGCAAAACACAAGGTGCCGCCATATATCATTTTTTCAGATGAAACGTTACGTGACATGTGTGCATATATGCCACAAACGGAAGATGCACTGCTTGAAGTCAAAGGCATTGGTGCGATGAAACGCGATAAATATGGTGCTGAATTCTTGGCAGTATTGCAACAAGAGGCAACAAAATAAGATAGAAGAGAGGGTTTTGACAGATGACAAAAACATTAGTGCTGGCAGAAAAACCGTCTGTCGGTAAAGATATTGGTCGGGTACTCGGAGCTAAGCAAGGTAAGAATGGCTATTTAGAAGGTGGGAAATATGTAGTAACTTGGGCACTTGGGCACCTTGTAACACTGGCTGACCCAGAACGCTACGATGCAAAGTACAAAAGCTGGAATATGGAAGACTTACCAATGCTTCCAGAAAAAATGAAATTAGAACCAATCAAACAAACGAGAAAACAATACGAAACGGTTAAGAAATTAATGAATCGTCCAGATATAACAACCATTGTCATTGCAACAGATGCAGGCAGAGAGGGAGAACTTGTAGCTCGCTGGATTATTGACTATGCGAAAATCAAGAAGCCTCTAAAAAGACTATGGATCTCCTCTGTAACGGATAAAGCGATACGTGAAGGATTTGAACACTTAAAACCAGGGAAAGCTTATGAAAATCTGTATCACTCTGCTGTCGCTCGTTCTGAAGCTGACTGGGTGGTAGGGATCAATGCCACACGTGCGTTAACAACAAAATACAACGCTCAACTTTCATGTGGTCGAGTGCAAACGCCAACCCTTGCAATGATTCAACATCGTGAGGAAGAGATTCGCAACTTTAAACCACGTGAATACTATGGAATTACCGCGTTAACTGAACGAGAAAGTTTCACGTGGAACAATGGCCAAACTTTTGATAAAGCTTTAGCGGAAAAACTAGTAAAATCTTTACAAGGCGAAAATGCGATAATTACAGAAGTCACTATGAAAGAAAAGAAAACTTTCTCACCAGGTTTATATGATTTAACCGAATTACAACGCGATGCTAATAATAGATATGATTTTTCAGCGAAAGAAACGCTTAATATTATGCAAACTTTATACGAGCGACACAAAGTACTAACATACCCACGAACAGACTCACGCTTTATTTCGACAGATATCGTTCCAACACTTAAAGAACGTTTAGTGGCATGTGGTGTGGGTGAAAATGCAAAAGCAGCCCGCCAAATCAGCGGAAAACCGATCAAAGCGAACAAATCGTTTGTAGATAATAGCAAAGTAAGTGACCATCACGCAATTATTCCAACTGAGCAGCCTGTATCACTTGGAGATTTAAGCGATAAAGAACGGAAAATTTATGACCTTGTTGTCAAACGCTTTTTAGCAGTGCTTTCAGAGCCATATATTTACGAAGAAACCTCTGTTAAAGCCAAAATAGGTCAAGAAGAATTCGCTTTAAAAGGTAAAGTTGTTAAATCACTTGGTTGGAAAAGTATTTATGGAGAGTCGCGCGAACCAGATCAGTTAACTAAAATGAAAAAAGGCGATACAATTCCAGTTAAACGAATCAATTTAGAGACTGGAAAAACAAAGCCGCCAGCGAGATTTAATGAAGCAACCTTACTTTCAGCTATGGAAAACCCGTCTAAATATATGGAATCAACGAGCAAAGCTTTAGCCAAAACTCTTGGTGACACAGGAGGACTTGGAACAGTGGCAACACGCGCTGATATTATTGAAAAATTGTTCAATAGTTTCTCTTTAGAAAAGCAAGGTAAGGACATTCTAATTACTTCTAAAGGGCGCCAGTTATTAGAATTAGTTCCGGAAGATTTAAAATCTCCAGAACTAACGGCTCGTTGGGAACAAAAATTATCGAAAATCGCAAAAGGTGAGCTAGATTACCGGAAATTCACTGCAGAAATGCGTGATTACGCCAAAAAAGCAGTAACTGAAATAAAACAAAACGATAAAAAATTCCGTCACGATAATATTACCTCACAAAAATGCCCAGACTGTGGTAAGCCGATGCTAAAAGTCAAAGGTAAACGCGGAACAATGCTGGTTTGTCAGGACCGTGAATGTGGTCATCGTGAATCAGTTTCGAGAACGACTAATGCACGTTGTCCTAATTGCCACAAACGTATGGAAATGCGGGGCGAAGGTGATAAGCAAATTTTTATATGTGTTTGCGGACACCGGGAGAAATTATCTGCGTTCCAACAGCGTCGCGATAAGGAGAAAAATAAAAATGTATCCAAAACAGATGTAGCTAAATTTATGAAAAAACAAAACAAGCAAGAAGATGAGCCATTTAACAATCCAATGGCTGAAGCGCTTGCTAAATTGAAGCTGGATAAATAAGATGGAACAAAGTGACCCACTCATATTGAGTGGGTCACTTTGTTTGACATAGTCTGTCGTATACGAAACAATAAAAGAGCAATCCACACTGAAAAGGAGATGTTTCACGTGAAACATAATCAATTAATTATTGAAACAGATATCCCAGCTAAAATGCGCGATGGAGTGACACTCTATGCAGATATATATCGTCCGGCCGGTGAAGGGAAATATCCAGTTTTGCTTACAAGATTACCTTATAGTAAATCATACGGTCTCCATTTTATCCGTCCTAATATTTTGGCAGAGCAAGGTTATATTGTGATAGTTCAAGATGTTCGCGGTAGATACACTTCAGAAGGCGAATTTGTACCTTACATAGCAGAAGTAGATGATGGATATGACACAATTGAATGGGCAGCTAATTTGCCTTATTCTAATGGGGATGTCGGCATGTTCGGGTTGTCGTATTACGGTTATACACAAATATTAGCTGCGATAAGCGGTAATAAACATTTGAAAGTAATCGCACCAATCATGGCGCAAAATAGTATGACAGATGTATTTAACGACCATGACGGTGCGTTAGAGCTAGGGATGTGGGAAACGTGGAATCTAGAGTCTATGCTTCCAAACATGCTAGCGCGTACGTATAAAACAAGGGATGAATTAGAGGCAGCAACAAAGGCATTAATGAAAAACCTCGACCATTTAGATGTACTTTATCAATTTAAACCTTATAAAGACTGGCCAGCAATCGGGCAAAATGAAATGCCTTATTTCTCTGAGTTGCTAAATTATGAACCGGAACATAATCACTGGCAAAAAATCGACGCGAAAAGCAATTATAATAAAATTAATGTGCCAGGACTTCATGTTGCTGGTTGGTATGACTGCTTTTTAGATAAAACAATCGCTAATTTTCAAAATGGTCACTTGCGCGGTCTTGGAGATAAGCTCATCATTGGACCATGGACGCATGCTAATTTTACACAGATGATTGGTGACCGTGATTTTGGAATGGCGGCCACTAAATGGGGCGAGGCGAATATGCACGCAAGACATATAGAATGGTTCAATCATTGGTTGAAAAAAGAGCCATTACCAGCATCGGCGCCGGTTAATTATTTTGTGATGGGTTTGAACGACTGGAAAACAGCTGAAAACTGGCCGCCACAAAATGCAAATATGACACCACTATATTTTAAAAAGGAAAAAGTAAGTGCAGAATTCACACCGCCGACTACCTCTTCTGAAGCAAAATTCAATTATAATCCAGAAAAACCAGTACCATCAAATGGTGGTGGCACCTTACATAAAGCACTGCATGCAGATGGACCTCGTGATCAACAAACAATCGAACTTCGCGAAGACGTTCTTTGTTACTCGACAGACCCACTAGAAGAAGCAATCGAAGTTACTGGATCAATTCAAGTAAAACTTTGGGCAAAAACAAACGCCCCTAATACAGATTTTACAGCGAAATTAGTAGATGTATTTCCAGATGGAACTGCTTTTAACTTAGCAGATGGTATCATCCGGGCGAACAAACAACATAGCGATAATGTGCAAAATAATATTAATGAATATACAATTGATTTATGGGCAACAAGTAATTTATTTCAAAAAGGCCATCGAATCCGCGTCGAAATATCTTCTAGTAACTTTCCGAGATTTGATCCTAACCCAAATACGGGCAGTAGTTTTATTCATTCAACCGAAAGTCAAATTGCGAGCCAAACGATTTATCATAGCCCAGAATACCCGTCCCATATTCTTCTACCAATTATTCGCTAGAAGTTTGGCTTTTTGGGCGAAAAGTTTTATATACGACACTATTAAATCATGGTAAAATATGAAAGTATCCGTCAAAAAATGAAACTTATTCAAAAAGGGAATTTTAAAATAGGTTTCTTGATTAAAATATAGATAAACTGAGCTAACTGTTTGCTCAAAATGAAGGAGAAGTTGCAGTGAAAAATATAATTAAAAAAACAGGGATCTTAATCATGGCAGCATCCCTTGCAGTAAGTGGCTTTTTAGTAAGTCCGAAAGCAGCACAAGCCGCGGAAGCACCAAACGTCAATGCAAATGCAGCAATCGCGATTGAAGAGAGTACTGGTAAAATTTTATATTCAAAAGATGCTGATAAGCTAATGGGAATCGCATCCATGACGAAAATGATGGATGAATACTTATTACTTGAAGCTATTGATAAAGGACAATTGAAATGGGACGATAAAGTAACTATTTCTGAATATGCCTACAAAGTTTCTCAAGACACTTCCTTATCGAATGTTCCACTTAGGTTAGGTGAAGAGTATAGTGTTCAAGAATTATATGAAGCGATGGCAATTTATTCCGCGAATGGGGCTGCAATTGCCATTTCTGAAAAAATAGCGGGTTCTGAAAAAGAATTTGTTGATTTAATGAATAAAAAAGCAGAAGAACTAAAACTAGGCGAACACCAATTTGTTAACTCGACTGGGCTTAACAATGAAGATTTAAAAGGCGGCCAGCAAGTGGGCGGTCCAACAGATGAGAACAAGATGACAGCTCGCGGGATGGCAAAGCTTGCAAAACACTTAATTGATGATTACCCTGATGTTCTTAAAACAGCTAGTACAACGAAAAAAGAATTCCGTAAAGGCACACCTGACCAAATTGACATGTCAAACTGGAACTGGTTACTACCAGGATTAATTTACGGTCGTCAAGGTGTTGATGGCTTGAAAACTGGAACTACTGATTACGCTGGAATGTGTTTGACTGCAACAGCGGTACAAGACGGCATGCGAGTTGTTACCGTGGTACTTCATGCTAACGGCGGTGGTAAAGGTGAACATACGAGTGCTCGTTTTGACGAAACAAATAAAATGCTAGATTATGCATTTAACAATTTCAAAGTAAAAGAAGTTCAAAAAGCAGGCTCGAAAGTGAAAAAGCCAGCTAGTATCGCTGTAGATAAAGGAAAAGAAGACACAGTTGGACTCGTTACAAAAGACGCAGTAAAACTAGTAGTACCGAAGAACGGAAACGCTCCTAAGTTAAATACCGATGTAACACTAAAAGAAAAAACAATAGAAGCACCAGTTAAAAAAGGTACGGAAGTCGGCAAAATGGAAGTATCTCTAAAAGATGGCGACAAGTTAGGCTATCTGGATGGAAAACAAACAGAAACAATTGACGTACTAACTGCTAGCGACGTCGAAAAAGCGAACTGGTTCATGCTTTCCGCTCAAGCAGTAGGTTCTTTCTTTAAAGGCATTGGAAGCTACGTTTCTAATGGTGTGCAAGGCTGGTTTAATTGAGAATTTATAGATAGCAGTAATTTTGTGAATTATAAGGCTAAGCAAAATGACATAATTCTAGTGATGAAATGATTTTTTATGATTTTAAATAGCTTTACTAATAGAAATGTTTCCATATTTTTTATGATGATATGGATGAGAAAGGTAGCATTCTACGGAGTGCTACCTTTTTTGTGCGTGCTGAAAAAGACTGCCAGCCAAGGGTTTTGAGGCATATTTACTTTGCTTCAACTGGTAGATTGACGAGCTTTTTTTGAGGGAGCTATGTACGGTATAAAACGCAAATGTGACAGAAAATCGAACGTTGCTTCAAGCACACAAAATCAACTTGTTTTTATGATATACTTGCTGAGATTGTGAAAAACGGGAGGATATGGGATGAGAAATTTATCGAAAAAGAAGAAGCTATGGATAGTCTTGGCAATGCTTTTAGTGTTGATTGCGATACTTGTATTCGTGCTTCAAGATTGTGCACATGATGAAAAAGGAACAGGACCGTTAAAAGTAGAACTAGACTTCAAACGAAATTACGCAAAATGGTCGGATTTAAAGTTGAATGGGGACATTTGTAATCCACTGTATTTAGCGGAGTTACGGGAGATGGAAAAGAGTTTCGGAACAATTTATGTAGAGGCTAAAAAACCGAAAATATGGGATGACTTATCTAAAAAAGATCAGACCATTTACACTGCATATGGCGATGTGGCTTCAGAGCTAAAAGTTATGAATGATGCGATTGAAGCAGAGGATTTTAATCAAGCCAAGCAAGTTCTGAAAAAGATTTTAGAGATAGAGAAAGGTGTAAAGAAAGAAACTGAGATATAAAAGGGAGACGGGGATTACATATGAAAAAGGGCATAAAAATTTTACTGGTGACGTTACTTTTATTTCCACTGCTACCGTGGCAATTTGTGCAAGGAGCGGTAAATGTTGAGAATGAGTTTGGAAATTATTATGGAAAGCAACTTTCTACGCAAGATAAAGTGACTGTGGCGGACTTAAATGAGGATGCACAGGAGCAATTAAAGGATAAGAGTACACCGAAAGATACAACGCTTGATGAGGATTTAAGCGATAAGAATTCGGATGCTGTTCGTTTGTTTGAGGAAGAGACACCGAATGTGACAGATATTTTAGCGGAAGATGCATCAGCTGCTGGAATGACGGAGGTTGTTGCGGAGCGTACGGAAAACACGAAAACTTTTGTAAATGAAAATACGGGCGAGGGAGAGACGTATTATTTTACAGAGCCAGTGCATTTTAAGGATGAAGCGGGCAAGTGGACGGACTTTGATACAACGCTAGTGAAAGATGGCGAGAAGAATTGGACTGCAAGTGAGACAGCGAAAGAGATCACGACGCCAAAAGTGGTGACGGATGAGACGATGCCAACGCTTAGCTTAGACGGCGCGAATGTGGCTGTTCGTCCTAGTGGTGAGGCTGATTTGGCTCAGGTTGTAGCGAAAGATAACCGAATCATGTATGCGAGTGAAGATGATAAAACGGAGCCGCTCACGTTGCAAGCCGATAGCTTTGGTATGGAGCTAGGGCAGTATGTGAAGACGGGAGACGATACGGAACAACAGGTTACATTTGATTTGACGGTTCCAAGTGACGTGACTTTGAAAGACGATGCAAAGCGCGCGGCAACATTAATTTATCGTGGTGAAGATTTGATTGGCGCGATTCCAAGCCCTGTTTTAGAAGATGAGACGGGCTCAGTTATGGATACGTTAACTGCGAAAACGGTGAAGACGGAAACCGGGTATCAGTTGCAGGTCGCGAAGTTTAATACGACAAACCTTAAAGGTAATTTGGCCAAGGTGGCTGTTTCTTTTGTGAGCACAAAAATTACAAATGGAATTCAAGCTACAAGTTTACGTCAATATCGGGATGATGTGGCGTATTCTTTCCAACCATACATGTATATTGGTTACGATGATGGGAATAATTCAGGGACACTCGGAGCCGCTCATTTTATTACCTATGGTGTTGTGAAAGTGCCAGATAGCGAGATTAAAAAAATTGGTACAAACCGTGAAATTGAATCGGCAGAGTTGTCTCTTTTTAGAAGTGGCACGGAAGGCTTTTGGGGAGACCGGGCAAAAGATAGTAAAGGAAGCGTTGTGAAACGTTTATTTGAAGTGCATGGAATTACGAAAGACGTTGGTAATATTGCCGATTTAACATATGGTAAATTTAAAAATCTTGGTTTCCCGTATGGTCCGCCTGCAAATGTAGATGGAAAAGAAACGTATATTGGAAAAATTGATGATGCGAATCGCCGAGTTTCTTTTGATATTACAAATGTTGCGAAGGACTGGGTGAATGGCGGTAAAAACAACGGTGTAATTGTGAAAACAGCAAAAGTGAATGGGTTTGAACTACCATATTCGCAAGCTGATGTATTTGCTGCGCCTAAGTCTGGGGTGACGAGCGAGTCGCCGTATGTGTATTTAAACACCGTGAGCGCCCGCCGATTGATGCGGACATGCCGCTTAAAGACACAAAGCTTTATTTGCGTCCGTTTGTAAGTGCGAATAATGATGGGAAATTGGATTTTACAGCGCTTGGAATGGACGGCGTTGGTCGCCCGGATGCGAAAATTAATTATAAAATTATCGATACATCGGATAAAAACAAGGTAGCATTTAGCGGAACGGATCCTTCAATTGGTCGAGATTATTTATTCCCGAATTATCCGAAGCTAAGTAGTGAAACACAGGAATACCGGGAGTTAATGAGTAACTGGCAGACAAACACGCTACTTTTAAAAGGTGCTTTGAAAGAAAATCATTTATATCAAGTAGAAACGGAGATTAAAGATGGAAACGAATCTGTAAGTAAGAAATACGATACGTTTCAGATTTATAAGGTGACAGGTCTAGACTCGTTGCCTCGCCTTTTGAAATTCTACGGGATTGCAAATAAACGGTTGCAGTTTATGCTAGATAATAATATGAAGGATGAATTGCTCGTTCAAGGAAACGTCGTGTTCATTCGGAATCCACAAAAAAATGCTGGTAAAGCCTACCAATCGGGAAATTACGATACAGCGGAGAAAATGCGGCTTGATGCGCTTGCTATAGGGCGTGGCAAGCATTGTACATTCGGATATGAACCAATTAATTTTGATAGTGGGAACTTGCTTTATAACATGGAGGATGCGAAATGGTTTGACTTCGATGAGGAACAGACGATTACGCGGACTTATAATTCGATGGCACAAGGCAAAGATAGCCCTATCGGACGAAATTGGACCTTTAATTTAGCTGATCAGCTAGGTTTCTTAGAAGACGGCACCGTGATGTTGACGCGCTCAGATGGCGGGAGTGTGTTTTTTGAGAAGCAGCCGGATGGAACTTTTGAAATAGAAGAAGATGAGCCACTAGCACTTACAAAAAAAGTGAATAAAAACGGCGCGCGTGAATTTGAGATTGTGGATTCAAAAACAGGCAAAATCTCTCTTTTCGCTGCAAACGGCCTGCTTTTAAAAGTGACAAGTAAGGATGGAAATGTAACGAACTATACGTACAATACTGATGGTGAATTGGTGAAAATGGTCACTGGCTCCGGGAAGGTGTTGCAGTATACGTGGGATGCAGATGGGCACTTGAAAGAAATTGTGTTGCCTGATGGCGGGAAATTGGCTTATTCATATGATGACGATGGAAACCTGATAAAACTGGTGGATCAAACTGGAAAAGTAATTACATATCAGTATGATTCGGAACACCATATGACATCGTATAAAGACCATAACGGAAAATTATTGATTAAAAATACATTTGATGCAGAAGGTCGTGTGACGGAACAAACGGACGGAGAAGGCAATACTGCCACACTGAAATATGGGAAAGGTAAAACAACGACAACAGACTTCAACGGTAATAAGAAGGTGGTTTATTTTAATGAGCGCTTCCAAACCACGAAGACTGAGTATGCCGACGATACAACGACTGAAAATAAATATGACGATAAACATCAATTAGTCGCTTCCATAGACCAATTGGGAAATACGACAACTTTTGAAAATGATGCAAACGGAAATCTGACAAAAACCGTATATCCAGATGGGACAATAGAAACGAACGAATTTGACGCGAAGAACCAATTGATACGCGTGACGGATAGCCGTGGAGGCGTAACGAGCTATACTTATGATTCTAATGGGAATGTCGTACAAATAACGGAGCCAAACGGTGGTGTGAAGAGATTTACGCATAATGCCGATGGTCAGGTGGTTACAGAGACTGATGCAAATGGCGCGGTAACAAAGTCCGCTTATGATGCGAACGGAAATCCGACAAAAGTAACGGACGGCCGCGGTAATGAGACAACCTACGCCTATGATAATTTGTCGATGTTGAGTAGTATTACAGATGCAAACGGTAAGTCGGAAAAATATGAACGAAACGCACGCGGTGAACTAGTGCGCGAATGGAATGCAAATGGAGCAGCGACAAAATATTCCTATGATTCAAATGGTAATAAGACAAGCGAAACCGATGAGAACGGGAATAGCACTACTTTTGAATATGATGCCTTTGGTCGTTTGAGTGAGGAAACGAATCCACTTGGCGGCGTTACAAAGTATAAATATGACGGAAATGGCAATAAAATTAGCGAAACAGACCCACTCGGCAACACGGAGGAATTTAAGTATGACTCGCAAAATCGGATGATAGAAGCGATTGCGGCAGATGGCTCGGTCATTACGTATCGTTACGATGCACTTGGTCAAAAATTATCCGAGGAAACCGAAGATGGTCAAAAAACAAGCTATCTATATGATACAAAATCAGGCTATAAGACACAAGAAACAGACCCACTTGGCAACAAGACAAGCTATGCCTATGATGCAGACGGAAATGTCACGAAAATCACCTATCCAGACGGGACAACAGAAGAATTTAGCTATGATGCAATGGACAATATTACACGTTTTGTCGATCAAGCTGGTAACGTTCAGACGTATGAATTTGATGCGAACGGAAACACAACAAAATTAAAAGAATCCGGCCGTGTTTCGACATATAGCTACGATGAAAATGGTAGTGTGACCTCAGAACAAGATGCAGCTGGCGGCGTAAAGCGCTATAGTTTTGATAAAGTTGATCAAGTAGAAATCGAAACCGACGAGCTTGGTGAGAAAACCCACTATGTGTACGACGCAGACGGCAATGTCACGAAAATTACGGACGGCAATGGTCATACTATAACAATGGCGTATGATAACGCTGGTAATGTGATTCGCCAAACGGACGCAGAAGGTAATACCACAAAATATACCTATAATGCGCTCCATTTAGTCGAAACGGAAATTTCACCAACAAACGATATCACTCAATATCGCTATAACAAAAACGGTGATTTAATCAAAGAAATAGATCCATACGGTAATGAAACAAGCTATCGTTACACAAAAACAGGCGAAGTGTCTAAAATCATTGATGCCCTAGGTAACGAAACAACATATGACTACGATAAGCGTGGCAATTTGACAACAAGTACTGATCCACTCGGTCGAAAAACAACCTACAGTTATGATAAGGCGGACCGCGTCATCGAACAAAAAAATCCAGATGGCACAAAAGCAACGTATACTTATGACAAAATGGACAGACTGCTAGAACAACAAGACAATACAGGTCAAAAAGAGAGCTACACATACAACGCAACTGGCGACGTGACCCGTATTGCCGATCGTAAAGGTCGCACTGAATCCTACACCTATGACACATTCGGCAATGTCAGCAGTAAAACCGACATGCGAGGCAATAAAACAAGCTACGAATATGATGCAGCGAACCGCCTAGTGAAGCAACAAAACCCGACAGGCAAGGCGCAAAGCATCGCCTACAACAAACGTGGCGATATTACCTCGGAAGTTTTACCAAATACTGGGAAATATACTTATAATTACGATGCAGAAGGTAACTTGTTGTCAGAAACAAACCCGCTAGGCGAAACAACAAGCTATCAATACAACGGCAACGACGAGCTGATTACGACAACGAATCCAGCCGGCGCTAAATCTAGCGTAACTTACGATGCAAATGGCAATGTCACAGCAGTTACCGATGAAAATGGCGGCATAACAAAACAAACTTTTGACGCAACAGGTTTAGTCACAAGCCAGACAGATGCAGAAGGAAATAAAACACAATTCGGCTATGACCAATTAGGGCGCCTAACAACCGAAATAGATGCAGCAGGATTCAAACTCCTGAACAGCTATGACGCAGCGGGACGCCTTATCGCCGAAACAGATAAGCGTGGAAACACAACGAAATACACGTATGACAACGCAGATAACATTTTGACAGTCAAAGAGCCTTATGGTACCACATCGAAATTTAAATACGACCTACGTGGCAATGTGACCAAAGAAATAGATGCAAATGGTAATGCGACCACTTATAGCTACGATAAAGACGATCAACTTTTATCTGAAACGGACCCGATTGGCTATAAACAAAGCTACAAATATAACAAATACGGCGACCTTATCGAAGAAAGTGATAATCAGCAGAAAAAGGCGATTGCCAGCTATACGTATGACAAATTAGGTCAGCAAACGTCGAAAAAAGATATTCAAGGTCGAATCACGCGCTACACATATGATGATACCCAGCGCATGACGCAAATTACGTATCCAAATAAACTTGCGGTTGGCTATACGTACGATAAACTAGACCGTGTTACTACAATGCGAGATGTTCGGGGCAATGATACTAAAATTCAGTATGACAAAGTCGGCAACGTTACCTCCATGATTGATCCAGGTAACCAAGTCTACAAATACACCTACGACAAAAAAGGCAACATGACCAAAGAAATCGACCCACTCGCAGCAAGCACAGAGTATCGTTACAATAAAAACGACCAAGTTATCAGCATCAAAGACCCAACAAACGCAATAACTAAATACCAATATGATGCGCGTAACCTGCTAAGTTCTATTACAGATGCCAAAGGTCACACAACAAAAATGGCCTACGATGGTAACGAGAATCTTAGCGAAACAACAGACGCAAAAGGCAACAAAGAACGCTTCGAATACGACGCACTAGATCGCATGACAGCAGCACAAAACCGATTAGGACAAAAATCAACTTACACTTACGACAAAGTAGATAACGTTACAGCAATCAAAGACGCCAAAGGTTTTGTCACAAAATATAGCTACAACGATCGCAGTGACCTCGTCAAAGAAGTAACACCAGAAGGCAAAAACGAAAAATACGAATACCAATTAGATGGTTCTTTAAAGTCTAAAACGAAGCCAGATGGTGAAAAAACAACTTTCAAATACGATGAATTAAACAATTTAGTTGAGCAACAATTTGATGGTGGCAGCTACAAATACACTTATGACAGTAATGACGACGTAAAAACCGCCACATCAAAAGACGGAACATCCAAGTTTACCTACAATAAATTCGGTGACGTACTATCAGTCAAAGATGCAAACGGCGAAACGTTGAAATACGAATATGATACAATTGGCCGCAAAACCGCGCTCATTTATCCAGATAACACGCGCGTAACTTATCGCTACAATGACGCCAATCTGCTAACCGATGTCATCGAATCAGACGGTAAAAAAACCAGCTACACTTACGATGCGAATGGCCTGCCACTGAGCATTCATTACAGCAATGGCACGACGACTAGCTATAAATACACAGCAACTGGCGAAACCGAGCAAGTCATCACTAAAAATAAAGCCGGAGAAACCATCGCCTCATTTGACTACAACTACGACGAAAACGGTAACGTAGCCAAAGAAACCATCAATCAAAGTGGCGAAAAACAAACCAAGAGCCACACCTATGATGCTGATGATCAACTGATGGAAACAACAATAACCAAAGGCAACACCACCGAAAAAATCACGTATATCTATGATGCTAACGGCAACCGAAGTAAACTTTTACGTAATAAAAATGGTAAGAAAACCACGGAAAACTATCATTACGACGATGACAACGCGCTCACGATGATTAAAGCAGATGGTGATAAAGACACAACCTACACATACGACAAAAACGGTAACATTACCAAAAAAGCCTTACGAAGTGGTAAAGTAGAAACATACACGTACAATGGCGAAAACCAACTGATTCAATCCGCCGACAACGAAGGCAATCAGACGACATACACATATGACGCATTTGGTAATCGCATAGGCAAACAAACCATCACAGACAAAACCAAGTCCTTCAAAGGGTCGCTAAGTGAATGGATTACAGAATACGACAAAGATAGTCAAAAAGGCAAAACAGAAACTCTAGCGGCACAATTAGAAACTCGCGCCAATGATGCGTCTAAAGGTTGCTCAGCGTATGCAGAAGCAAGTACGCAAAAAGTGACTAAAGATGGCATGCGAGGGAAAACCGAGCTTAAAGCAAGCGATAGCAGCGGAAGCAAAACCAGTCAGCGCACCACAAAAATGACCCAAACAGTTGGCTATCAAACGGTAAATACCATTCGCTATGTCAACGATTTAACGCAAGAGTACACCCAAGTCGCTCAGCTTAACGAGACGACAGAAGACGACGGCGAAACAAGCACTACCAAGACCGCTTTCCGTTTTGGTGACGACAATCAAATAATCGGCACCGAAGAAGAAAGCTATCACGAAAACGGCCTAACCGACATCACAACAACAACTGACGGCGAAACAAGTACCGACTATGATTACACAGACT
>NZ_JAARZL010000002.1:0-359678 GCF_014229295.1 Listeria farberi | reverse complement strand
ACCTCTCAAAACTGAACAAATGTAGAAGAACGAAAACTCACAGGTTTCCTTTTCCTTAGAAAGGAGGTGATCCAGCCGCACCTTCCGATACGGCTACCTTGTTACGACTTCACCCCAATTATCTGTCCCACCTTCGGCGGCTGGCTCCATAAAGGTTACCCTACCGACTTCGGGTGTTACAAACTCTCGTGGTGTGACGGGCGGTGTGTACAAGGCCCGGGAACGTATTCACCGTGGCATGCTGATCCACGATTACTAGCGATTCCGGCTTCATGTAGGCGAGTTGCAGCCTACAATCCGAACTGAGAATAGTTTTATGGGATTAGCTCCACCTCGCGGCTTCGCGACCCTTTGTACTATCCATTGTAGCACGTGTGTAGCCCAGGTCATAAGGGGCATGATGATTTGACGTCATCCCCACCTTCCTCCGGCTTGCACCGGCAGTCACTTTAGAGTGCCCAACTAAATGCTGGCAACTAAAATCAAGGGTTGCGCTCGTTGCGGGACTTAACCCAACATCTCACGACACGAGCTGACGACAACCATGCACCACCTGTCACTTTGTCCCCGAAGGGAAAGCTCTGTCTCCAGAGTGGTCAAAGGATGTCAAGACCTGGTAAGGTTCTTCGCGTTGCTTCGAATTAAACCACATGCTCCACCGCTTGTGCGGGCCCCCGTCAATTCCTTTGAGTTTCAACCTTGCGGTCGTACTCCCCAGGCGGAGTGCTTAATGCGTTAGCTGCAGCACTAAGGGGCGGAAACCCCCTAACACTTAGCACTCATCGTTTACGGCGTGGACTACCAGGGTATCTAATCCTGTTTGCTCCCCACGCTTTCGCGCCTCAGCGTCAGTTACAGACCAGAGAGTCGCCTTCGCCACTGGTGTTCCTCCACATATCTACGCATTTCACCGCTACACGTGGAATTCCACTCTCCTCTTCTGCACTCCAGTCTTCCAGTTTCCAATGACCCTCCCCGGTTAAGCCGGGGGCTTTCACATCAGACTTAAAAGACCGCCTGCGCGCGCTTTACGCCCAATAAATCCGGACAACGCTTGCCACCTACGTATTACCGCGGCTGCTGGCACGTAGTTAGCCGTGGCTTTCTGGTTAGATACCGTCAAGGGACAAGCAGTTACTCTTATCCTTGTTCTTCTCTAACAACAGTACTTTACGATCCGAAAACCTTCTTCATACACGCGGCGTTGCTCCGTCAGACTTTCGTCCATTGCGGAAGATTCCCTACTGCTGCCTCCCGTAGGAGTCTGGGCCGTGTCTCAGTCCCAGTGTGGCCGATCACCCTCTCAGGTCGGCTATGCATCGTGGCCTTGGTAGGCCATTACCCTACCAACTAGCTAATGCACCGCGGGCCCATCTGTAAGCGATAGCCGAAACCATCTTTCAAAAGCGTGGCATGCGCCACATTTTATCATTCGGTATTAGCCCCGGTTTCCCGGAGTTATCCCCAACTTACAGGCAGGTTGCCCACGTGTTACTCACCCGTCCGCCACTAACTTTGGAAGAGCAAGCTCTTCCTCCGTTCGTTCGACTTGCATGTATTAGGCACGCCGCCAGCGTTCGTCCTGAGCCAGGATCAAACTCTCTTTAAAATATAAATTGAATTTGAATACTTATTCAACACCGTGAATAAGATTCCTTGCGTCAAATTGACTTCGCTAGCAATTAAATTACTAGTTTGTTTTTGTTGAAAACAGCTTTCTGTTTTCTGCCCTGCGATTACCAGTGAGACTTTACGTCTCATTGCTTTTCGTCTTCTTCTTTGTTCAGTTTTCAAAGGTCAGTTGCTTTGTTAACGCAACTTTTAAATCTTACCATAAAGTTGAAATCACGTCAACAACTATTTTTAAAATGTTTTTTGATGAATTAATTTGTATCAATTCAGCTTTATCATTATATAACAGCTTTATATTAAAAACAAGCTTTTTAATTTATATTTCTAATTCTTTCTCTAGTGCGTGTATAAAATCCTGCATAATTCTTTGTTTTCCTACTGCAAGTTCCCTACCAGTCTTTGTTTTTAGCTGATTCTGAATTAAGAGTAATTTATCGTAAAAATGCTGTAATGTGGTATTCTCTGGGTGAGCTCGATTAACGATTTCTCTATTGTGTGCTCCTCCGTAAGTAAATGTTCTAGCTATACCGATTGCTCCGATTGCATCTAAACGGTCTGCATCTTGGACTATTTTTTCTTCTATTGCGGAAGCATGGATAGGATTTTTTCCATTTTTAAAGGAAACTGCTTGGATAATTCGTATGATCTTATTGATTACATCTTCAGGTACTTCTTTTTCTTTCATCCAATGCGTGATTATTTCGGTAGCTTGCAGTGGGTCTCGTGTTAATTTGCTATCATTATAATCGTGGAATAATGCGGCTAATTCAATTACAAATTTATCTCCGCCTTCTGTTGCTTGGATTTGTTTACTTAAATGCCAGACTCGCTTAACGTGCTCCCAGTTGTGTCCAGTATTTTCCTTTTCAAAATGGGCCTGCATCCATTTTTGCGCATCAATTATTATTTCTTCATGCTTCATTGGTATTTGCTCCTTTTTTACATTATTTTCATGTACAATAGTATAAAATGGAAATGGGGTATTCGATGTTTGCTTTTGAGAATGTTTATTTAAAGCGAGATAATAAAATGATTTTGTCGAATATTAATTGGGTGGTTAATAATAAGGAAAACTGGGCGATTCTCGGACTTAATGGTTCTGGAAAAACCACTTTACTACAACTTTTAAATGGGTACCTTTGGCCTAGTAGTGGTAGACTTCAAGTGCTTGGGCATATATTCGGCGAGACTTCTTTGCCGGAGTTACGTAAATCGATTGGTTGGGTTAGTAATGCGCTTGATCATCAGCTGAAAGAATATGAGTTAAGTGAGCAAATTGTACTTAGCGGAAAATTTGCGAGTATTGGTATTTACGCGAAAGTTACAACCGAAGAAATACATCTAGCGAAAAAAGTGCTTACTGATATGTGGTGGCGCATCGCTTATTGGAAAATCGTATAAAATTTTATCACAAGGCGAGCGCCAAATTGTATTGATTGCTCGTGCCTTAATGGCTAGTCCTAAGTTGCTTATTTTAGATGAACCTTGTAATGGGCTTGATTTATTTGCGAAAAATCGTCTATTAGAAAGAATTAAGAAGATTGCAGAATTTCCAGAATCGCCAACGATGCTCTTTGTGACGCATCATACGGAAGAAATTCTACCCTGCTTTGATAATATCATTTTACTCCGTGACGGGGAAATAACTCATCACGGAAAAACAGAAAATCTTTTAACAGAGGAAATTCTTCACGACTTTTATCAAAAGCCAGTCGAATTAATTCGGATAAAAGATGGTTCCATTGCAGTCTATCCGAAGTAAGTGGTATAGTTAGTATACGAAAAATGCGTATGTAGAGGGGCGAAAATTTTTGTATGAAACGATGATTGCAAAAGCTGGTGTCCGTGAGCTTCTCGGGATAGATACTAGTTTGATTTATGGTGCGTTTACGTATAAAATGGAAGGCGAATGGATGGATTTAATGGGGCTTTGGATTTCAAATGAAGATGCGTTAATTTTTTACTTAGAAAATGAAGATGTCTACTTACTTAAGAAATTCGCTTATGAAACGATAGACCATTTAGAACAAAAAGTGAGTATTCTTTCCATGACGAAAAAATTGATTTTACATTTTAAAAATAAAGAAAGCTATACGTTACTCGTTGCAAACGGCGAAGCAAAAGTATTTGCCGCTAGGGTAAATGAGCGTATAGAAAAAGTGAGTCTAGGTTGAACTAGACTCACTTTTTTATTATTCTTTTTCTTCAAATAAACGGGCCACTTCAATGATTACTTCTGTAGCTTTAACCATGCTTTCTAGTGCAACATATTCGAATTTACCGTGGAAGTTCTCTCCCCCGCCGAAAATATTTGGTGTTGGTAAGCCTTTGTAGGAAAGTTGAGCACCATCTGTTCCACCACGAATTGGGCTGATTTTTGGTTCAATGTCAAGATTTCTCATTGCCGCGCTAACAATATCCACAATTTCTTTTACGGGCTCGATTTTTTCGCGCATATTGTAATATTGATCATTTAATTTTAATTCTACTGACCCTTTACCATATTTTTCTTCTAACTCTTTAGCAATACTAGCCACATGCGTTTTTCGTTCTACAAATTTCAAGTGGTCGAAATCGCGGATAAGGTAATAGGTGTTGGCTTGTTCTACATCCCCGTTTAAAGAGATTAAATGATAAAAACCTTCGTAGCCTTCTGTGTACTCTGGTACTTCATCTTTTGGAATATACGCATCGAATTCCATCGCCATTTTGATTGCATTAACCATCTTATTTTTGGCTGTACCAGGATGAACACTATTACCATTAAAAGTGATTTTTGCAGATGCGGCGTTAAAACTTTCATATTCGAGTTCGCCGAGTGGGCCCCCGTCCATTGTATAAGCATATTTGGCACCAAATGCTTCTACATCAAAACGTTCTGGACCTCGGCCGATTTCTTCATCTGGTGTGAAGGCAACACGAATTTTACCGTGCTTGATTTCTGGATGGTTGATTAAATAGTTCATTGCCACCATAATCTCTGTAATACCTGCTTTATCATCCGCACCAAGCAAGGTTGTTCCATCTGTAGTTATTAGGGTTTTTCCTTTGTAATTAGCTAGTTCTGGAAATTGTTTCGGTGATAGTACCACGTTTAAGTCTTTGTTTAAAACGATGTCTTTACCATCATATTTTTCGTGCACTTGTGGTTGCACGTTTTTACCTGTTAAATCAGTCGCCGTGTCTAAATGAGCTAAAAATCCAATAACCGGAACTTCTTTCGTTGTGTTAGAAGGAAGTGTTGCCATAACATAACCAAATTCGTCGACTGTAACTTCTTGCATACCGATTTCTTTTAGTTCTGTAACAAGAATATTTGCTAGTTCCATTTGACCTGGCGTTGTTGGGCAAACTGTGCTTTCTTCATTTGACTGTGTATCTACTTTTACATATTTTGTAAATCGTTTTAATAGTTCTTCTTTCAATTCTATCACTCCCTTAGATTAATCCTTTTTCATTATAAACTTGATTTTCAAAAAATTCTATTCCTGGCTTTCGAGTAATGTTTGTAATTTAACAGTTGTTCGCCAATTACGCGTTGTCATTAGCGCTTTTTTATATTCTCCAAGAAAAGCAGGTAATTTTAAGTGATGAATTTGGTTGGAGAAAACATGGATATATAAGGCACGCCCTATTGCTATTACTTCAGCTTGGGTATTTTTTTGTTTAGGGATAGGCATATTTTCATTGTAAAAAGCCACCAGCCAACGTTCTTCTTCCCCAATTATTTCTGGAGGGAACGGGTTGTTTTTGATGATTGATTTGTAATTCTCTCCTGAAAAAACAAATACGTCAATGTTTAAATCAAATTTATGCTTAATTACTTCTGTTATTCTTACTGCTACTTCAGTTTCTGTCTGTAAATTCGAACTGAGAACGAGGTTACCACTTTGGATATACGTTGTTATGTTTTGGAAATCCTTTTCTTGCAATACTTCTTTTAGTTGTTTCATGTTCACTTTATTTTTCCCACCAACATTTACTGCTCTTAGTAAAGCGACGTATTTCTCCATACTATCCCTCCCAATCGTTTAACTACATTATAGCATGTTACTTACGTTATAATAGTTCTATTAGAGATGGGAGGCTTTTAGATGAAATTAATTTCCTGGAATGTAAATGGACTTCGAGCAGCTGTAAAAAAAGGCTTTTTGGAGTATTTTGAAGAAGTGGATGCGGATATATTTTGTTTGCAAGAGACTAAATTACAAGAAGGTCAAATTGAACTTGATTTGCCAGCGTATAAAGATTATTGGAATTATGCAGTAAAAAAAGGGTATTCCGGTACTGCCATTTTTACAAAAGTTGAGCCATTATCGGTGCAATATGGCTTAGGTATTCCAGAACATGATACTGAAGGTCGCGTAATCACACTTGAATTTGAAGATTTTTATATGGTAACGGTTTATACACCAAATTCGCAAGCTGAGTTAAAAAGATTAGATTATCGTATGACGTTTGAGGATGCGATTTTGGAATATGTCAAAAACTTGGATAAAACGAAGCCGGTTGTACTTTGTGGTGATTTAAATGTTGCTCACGAAGAAATTGATTTAAAAAATCCGAAGACAAATCGCAAAAATGCGGGTTTCTCGGACGAGGAACGTGCAAAATTTTCTGCGTTTTTAGACGCTGGTTTTATTGATAGTTTCCGTTATTTTTATCCTGATTTGACCGATGCTTATTCTTGGTGGTCATACCGAATGAACGCGCGAGCTAGGAACACTGGTTGGCGGATTGATTATTTTGTTGTTTCAAAGCGACTGAAAGATAAATTAGTTGATGCTAAAATTCATGCGGATGTGCTTGGTTCGGATCATTGTCCAGTAGAGCTAGAACTTAATTTATAACATAAAAAAATCCCCACTCCAAAGAGTGAGGATTTTTGAATTATTTAGCTAATGCTTTTTTTGCTGAATCAGCAAGTGTGTTAAATGAAGCAATATCATTTACTGCTAAGTCTGCAAGCATTTTACGGTTAATATCAATACCAGCTAATTTTAAGCCGTGCATTAATTTGCTGTAAGAAAGATCTTGCATACGAGCTGCCGCATTGATACGTGCGATCCATAATCTACGGAAATCACGTTTCTTTTGACGACGATCTCTATAAGCATATTGGTAAGATTTCATTACCGCTTGGTTAGCTACTTTGAATAATAAATGTTTAGAGCCGTAATACCCTTTGGCTAATTTAACTATCTTTTTACGACGTTTGCGTGTTACTGTTCCGCCTTTTACGCGTGGCATATTGTCTACCTCCTAGAATTTACAAAAATGTTGTTTCTCTTATTTCATTTTAGCGACCATTTGACGAATACGTTTGAAGTCGCCAGCTGATACCATTGCTGATTTACGCAATTTACGTTTTTGTTTTTGGGATTTGTTAGCGAACATATGGCTAGTGAAGCCGTGTCTGCGTTTTAATTTTCCAGATCCTGTTCTCTTGAAACGTTTAGCGGAACCGCGGTGGGTTTTCATTTTTGGCATGAATTTTTCCTCCTCAAAACTTTACTTTTCATGAAGTGGTGCTAGGACTAAGAACATGGAACGTCCGTCCATTTTTGGTCTTTGCTCAATTGTACAAAGGTCTTCGCACGCTTTTGCAAAACGGTCAAGCACCTTCTGACCGATTTCTTTGTGTGTAATGGCACGGCCTTTAAAACGGATAGAGCATTTTACTTTATCGCCTTTTTCAAGGAATTTACGTGCATTACGTAGCTTCGTATCAAAATCATGTTCGTCAATTGTTGGACTTAAACGAACTTCCTTCATTACGATGACTTTTTGGTTCTTACGGGCTTCTTTATCTTTCTTCTGTTGTTCAAAACGGAATTTACCGTAGTCCATGATACGAGCTACTGGCGGTTTCGCTGTTGGAGCAACAAGCACTAGATCAAGATTAGCCTTTTCAGCAATTTGAAGCGCATCGATTTTACTCTTCACGCCTAATTGTTCACCGTCTTGGTCGATCAATCTTACTTCACGTGCACGAATCCCATCGTTTACCAACATGTCTTTGCTAATGGTGAGCCACCTCCACTTAATTTTGTTACAACAAGATAGAAAATAGCTGTTCAAATCTGCGGCCTGCTAACTCATTCGTTCGAAGGCCATAAAAAAACGGGCTGCTTTTCAGCAATCCCGCACATTCAAAATCGCGTAAGTTACGCGACGAAAGTTTGAATTTTTTGCCTGAAAACGTTCGTGTTAACGAGGCGAGAAGCGGGTTGCTTCTTCTTTCTTGTTTAATAACCTTAATAACTATATCATATGAGGTTTTCAGTGTCAAGGTGAAGTGTAGATAAGATAGTTAGAAAGCATTTATGAATTCACTCGCATAGACTTCTGCATTCTCTGCTATTTCCTCATTCGTAACTTCAAAAGAACTACCATATATAGTATGAGCTCCTCTGTAGTCCGCTTTTATATGATTAATTGTCGCTTGAAATGGGCTTAGTAGTGTTTCGAGCGAGTAACCGATTGGTGCGTCTTCTTGGTAGTTATATTGTTTGTCACCAATGGAGATTGCTAAAGCTAGTTTTTTGCCAGCCATCTTATCCCCTTTCGAACCGTATGCCCAGCCATATGAAAAAACATCATCGAACCATTTTTTTAGTAATGGAGGATAACTGTACCAATAAAATGGAAATTGGATAATGACTTTGTCGTAGTTTTGCAGTTGTTGCTGCTCAAACGCTATGTCGATATCCCAGTTCGGGTACGCTTGATATAATTCGTGAATTTGCACATCTGCTGAATTTTTTAAAAGAGCTTCTTTCCATACTTTATTTACTCGTGAATTTTCGATATTTGGGTGTGCGATAATAACTAATGTTTTCATTCGATTGCTCCTTTATTCTGTAATTAGTATTAATCGTAATTTAGTTTTAAGAGAAAGTAAATACACACTCGAAAGTGGCTTAGTTACTTGTAAGTAAGTGTCTACTAGTGGTATTATTTGCAAGTAATAGAAATGGAGGCTGGAAAGAGTTGAAGGTATATAATTTGGGTGTAGAAGCCACGTTAGATATTATGGGTGGAAAATGGAAACCTTTAATTATTTGTTTTCTTGCTCAAGGGACTAAAAGAACTGGAGAGCTACAACGATGCATTCCAAAAATATCACAGAAGGTTCTGATTCAGCAGTTAAGAGAATTAGAGCAAGATGGTATTATTAATCGAACAGTATTTAATGAGTTGCCTCCTAAAGTGGAGTATAGTATAACAACTTACGGACTTACTTTAAATAAAGTAATTGATACGATGTGTCAGTGGGGTAAAGAAAATATCGCTCTTAGAAATAATCAGGGGGAGCCAGTGACACTGATAGAGAAATCTTATAACCTTTAGCAAATAAAGCAAACCAAACAGCTAGAATACAATCCTAGCTGTTTGGTTTTTTAACGAAATAATTATCAGTGTTACCTCTTCAACTAGCAAAAGAATTTATTTCGAAGGTTTATAAAAATTGTTTTTTATTATCTTCCACATATTGTGCAAAGGAGATAGGCGCTCTGTTTAATATCTGCTCCACAGATTGTGTTACTTTTTTTGCATTACCAAGCTGTGTGATAAAATAAAGCATTACCATTACATTAACAAAATTTTTAGGCATACCTCTTTGCAACATTACTTTTCTAAATTTCCATAGTGATGGTTTGCTATAAGAAATCGTTACCCCTAAAACATCGCTCATTATGTCAGCAGCCTGGTGATAAGAAATGGCTTTTGCCCCAGTAATTTCTATTTTTTGTCCAATATATTTTTCTTCCAATAAACAAACTGCTGCCACTGCTGCAATATCTCTCGTATCAATAAAACTAGTGAGTGAATTCCCCGCTGGAACAAATAAGTCACGGTTTTCTCTGATATCTTGCTGGTGGGTTGTATTTAAATTTTGCATAAAAAAGCTAGGTCTTATAAAAGTATAGGGCAAATTTAATGCTGTTATTTTTTTCTCTATTTTGTTATGTGGTGTCATTGGATTTTTCTCTACACCTATTAAAGAAATAAATACTACTTGCTTCACTTTTAGAAGCTGAACCTTTTCCAAAAAAGGAAACATATCATCTTTTGGTGTAGATAGTTCAGGAGGACGAACAAAAAATAGACGGTCTACATCTTGCAAACAAGATTCATATGTGGAAGCATCTAAAAAATCAAATGCTCTCACTTCTACTCGATTAAAATGTGCTAACTTTTTCTTATATTTTTCCACATTGCGTGCACCAGCTATAATGTTAACTTTTCCTTTATTATTTAGTTCTTCTATTAATGGGTAACCAATATTACCAGTCCCGCCTATTACTAAAATTGTTTCCACTGAACTTCCTCCTTATTTAGCTTCATAAGTACTTTTTGAAGGCAGGTAACTTCTTGGGGTGTTAACGGTTCTAAAAACAGCTCCATTAAATCATCACTCAATTGTTGACATGTTTGAACAATTCTCTTACCTTCAGCAGTTAGCTGCAAACAATAAGAACGACTATCTTCTATGTTTCTCGTTTTTGTAATTAACTTCTTTTTTTCTAGACGTTTTACTATACCAGAGATAGTAGGTTTATCCATATCTAGTATTTTCGCTATTTCTACCGCCTTACTAGTTTTGTCTCTTCTACTATTTAATTCAATTTGGTTTACTACTGCCCATTGTTGAATAGTAATATTTTTTACCATCAAAGCTTCATTTAATTCGTACTTTAACTTTTTGGAGCAATTCATAAATAAATAACCGATATTATCCATATTTATCACCTCTATATAGTTAGTATGCTAACTAAAATAATGTGAATTGTCAATATGTAGAAAGGCTTAAAAAGTTCTAATATTTAATAGTAGCTGCTTTACCACTTAAATGGTTCTTTTCAACATAGCAAATGTATTTAAAGTGAGTAAAGCTAACTAACCTCAATCATAATCTTGCATAAAATAATATCATTGCATTATTCTTTTGTTCTCAAGAAACGATAAAATATACTTCTCTTTCCAAAAAATAAAAAGCATGCAATTAAGCACACTTTTTATTTTTTATCATTGATTTTCTACTTCTTTAATTTCCTCTTTATAAGTGTCTAATGCCTCTTCTTGTACTTTATTAATCTCTTCTTCTTGAATATCACTATCATCACCATATAATTCCGTTTCTTTTTCACTATCGACATTCATTTTTCCGAAATTAACTCCTACTGGAACATAGTATTTATAATCTGAGTCATAAGTCAAAAACAACATATAGGTTTCTTTATTTTCCATTTTCTCATAGCCCGCAACATGATAAGTCGTATTGGTTTTTTCGTCATGTCCTTCATTTTCATATATTGGTATGATATTGTCTTTAGCTAAGCTTTCTTTAGTATCATTTTTTATAACTTGTGCTACCTTAAAATCAGACATTCTATAGACAGCTAAAATCCCGCCTTCAGTATCACGATCAACTTGGGATTCACCTCGCTTACTCAGTGAACCAATAACAATCACGTTACTTGCCTTACTAAGTTCTTCTTCATTATCAAAACCATCTGTTTTAGCCTCTGCAACCACTTCAGTAAAAGGTTTTGGCTTCATTTTCTGATATGTCATATAGCCTCCTACACTTACTAAAAGCACTATGATAATACCAAATATCGTTATTTTTCTTTTCATAACAAAACCTCCATTTAAAATTAGCATTTATACCTTTTTTATCATCAGCTAATGGATACGCTTTTTGATTGACATTTAGAGTTCTGATAAAAGATACAGAATTATTTTTACTTTGCCCAATTGTATAGTTCCATTTTGTTGTGTAAGTTATATAACTGTCAAGCTTTTCCTTAACTATAGAAGATAAGGGATAAAACAGCATCATTATTCCTTAATGTTTTTACCTTTTAATTATTCGCAGTTTCATATGACTCCAACTCTTTATTTTAATTTATAAAAAACAAAAAAACCCTTGATTTCTCAAGGGTTTTAGCCGTTAAATAATTAACGAATTTCTTTAATACGAGCCGCTTTACCACGTAGGTTACGTAGGTAGTAAAGTTTCGCACGACGTACTTTACCACGACGGATAACTTCTAATTTTGCGATACGTGGAGTATGTACTGGGAAAGTACGTTCCACACCAACACTGTTAGAAATTTTACGAACAGTGAAAGTTTCGCTGATTCCAGCTCCGCGACGTTTGATTACAACGCCTTCGAATAATTGGATACGTTCGCGAGTACCTTCGACTACTTTCGCATGTACACGTACAGTATCACCCGGACGGAAATTTGGAACATCTGGGTTTAGTTGACTTTTTGTGATTTCATCAATCAGTTTGTTCATGTTTTTCTCTCCTTCCAACAAACATTCATTCATATTTATAATGAAGCGGAATATCGTTATCAGACTGGTCTCTCCAGTCACCTTATTTAGGTTACCATAAACTAGATTCGCTGTAAAGTTTTTTTCTTACTTTTCTTTAATAAAAAGCTTGACCTTGGAGTATGGTTTAATGTTATCTTTAATATATCAACTTGGAGGTGTCGAATTTGGAACAATGGACAGTAAAGGAAATGGCTGCTTGTGTTGGGATTCGTGCAGATACATTACGATATTATGAAAAAAATAAGATAATAGTACCTAATCGGTTGGAAAATGGGTATCGTGTTTATAACGCACAACATTTACTAGAATTAAAATTCATCTTAGTGATGAAGTATGCACGCTTCTCTCTATCAGAAATAAAACTGATGATGGAGTGGCTAAGGAGTGAACCTTCTGCTTCGTGTAATACTGCGTCCAAAGATTTACTTGCACTCAAGGCAGCCGAAATTAAGCAAACCATCGCTCATTATACTAAAATCGCAGCACTATTAGAAGAACTACCTCAGATAGATGAAGTACAGGATTATTCCGCTATTCAACAAGATGTTAATAGCTTTGTCGAACATATATTTTCAGACATCAGAAAGGACGGATTTTAATGAAAAAAATCGTTGCAATTATCGGAGACCCTCGTGAAAAAGGAACATCTAGAGTCATGTTTTATCAATATTTGGCTTACTTAGAAACAAATTCAAAAATAGAAGTGAAGATTTATGACATTCGAAAATTGGCTTTTGATCCTAATTTAGCTGAGGGGTATCGTACAGAACAAACACCTGAAATAATTGCTTTAAAGCAAGATGCTAGTTCTGCTGATTTATTGCTATTTTCCTATCCTGTTTGGTGGTTTAATGTTCCTGCTGTACTTAAAGGTGTGATTGATCACTTATTCTGGCGCGGAGAGAGTTATAGTTTTAAAGATAAAAAATTTTTGTTTACAGGACCTTGGCGAAAAAAACGTGCACGACTGATTTATACAGTTGGAGGAATGGAACTACAACATAGACTTTTTGGCCGACCAGCATTAACAGCTTTGCGTTACCCTCTTTGGATGAGTGGTGTTCTTTCTGTTAAAGCTACTGTCATAGACCGCCTCGACCTTTCCATTCGAAAGTCTGATGAATACTATTATAAAAAAATAGTACGTGCAGCAAGGAAAGATCTACGTTTCTTATTAAAAAAGTAATTTAGAAAGAATTTTGTTAATCCATGCACTCAACAATTATTTTAAAGTTTTAGTCACGTTGTTGAGAACTTTTCCTGCAATGGGTTCCTGGAGTTTGCACTGTTTCCATAAAAAAACTAGAAAGCCAGTTACCCAGCTTTCTAGTTTTTTTAGAATCGAGTAATTTTAATGTTTACAGCTGTTCCATAAGCAAGTTGGTATACTAATCCATCAACAAATTGCTCAGTGAATGAGCAATGAATTAACCCATTACCACCAGCATCTAATGCTTTTTTTTGTAGTTCCTGTAACAAATTTTCAAATCCCACCGTTTCTAAGTATGCTTCTGGGTCGCTTTTGATTCTTGGACGGACACTCTTGGCGAAGACCACGGTTAGGATGTCATGGTTTACATTGATCGGTCCAGTGGAGACTTGGATGTCTTGCCATTTTTGGCCAATTCGTTTTTGGTCATTTTCCTCTTGCACATAGGCTTCTCGTTCTTTTTGTCGTTCGGATTTTTTAGCTTCTTTTTCATCAGGTGTCCCGAAGATTGCCATTTAAAATCACGTCCTTTTTATTTACTGTCAGACCATTCTTTGAGCCAAGTTTTTTGCTTGTCTGTTAAGGGATAGTTTTTAAGTAAATCTGGTCGACGCTCGTATGTTCTTTTAAGTGATTCTTTGTCGCGCCATTCTTCTATCCAGGCATGATTCCCACTGAGTAGAATATCTGGCACTTTCATTCCCCTAAAATCAGCTGGGCGCGTGTAGTGTGGATGTTCGAGTAATCCAGTCGAAAACGAATCCGTTACTGCCGAATCTTTATTACCAAGTACTCCCGGTAAAAGACGGATTACGCTATCCATCATAATCATTGCGCCAATTTCGCCACCAGTTAAAATATAATCCCCTATCGAAACTTCGTCGGTAACAAGGTGTTCACGAATCCGTTCATCGTAGCCTTCATAATGGCCACAAATAAAAACAAGATGCTCTTCTTCAGCAAATTCTTCTGCCATCTTTTGATTGAATCGCTTACCAGCTGGGTCCATTAAAATAACTCTTGGCTTTGTTTCTGGTTGTTTCTCTTTGACAGCTTGAACGGCATCAAAGATTGGTTGCGCTTTAAGCAACATACCTGCTCCGCCACCGTATGGATAATCGTCAACAATATGATGCTTTCCTTCTGCATATTCCCTGAAATCAGTTACTTCAACCGTGACTCGCTCGTTTTCAATTGCTTTTTTAATAATTGAGTTTCCTGTCACTCCCGAAAACATATCTGGGAAAATAGATAGAATATCGATTTTCATTAATCTAGCAGCCCTTCCATGACTTCGATAGTAATTTTTTGGTCATTAATATTAATTTCTTTAACAACATCAGCAATGTAAGGGATAAGCTTTTCCTTTTTGTCTCTGCCTTTTACAACCCATACATCATTTGCACCTGGTGTTAAAATTTCTGTGATTTCGCCAAGTTCTTCTCCATCAGTCGTTACAACGGTACAACCAATGATCTCGTGAAAGTAAAATTCATTTTCTTCTAAATCAGTTAGTTGCGCTTCTTTAATTTTAAGGACGCCTTCTTTCATACGTTCTACTTGATGAATTCCTGTGAATCCTTCAAACATTAGCAAATCAAAGTTTTTGTGTTTGCGATGTGAACGGATAATTAGTTTTTCAGGCTTTTTACTATTTTTTTCAAATAAATACACGGCATTTCCAACTTGAAACCGTTCTTCTGGAAAATCGGTCGTTGCGATAACACGAATTTCACCGATTAAGCCATGTGTATTGACAATTTTTCCTACATTATACATTTTCTCCATAAGTCACCTCTAGCGTATTTCTACTATGATTCCATCTTTCACAACAATTGTTTTATCGAAAATGGATTTATCCCACTTGTCTCCCACTTGTACATCTATGATGGTTTCCATTTCTCGTTCGCGAATTTCACTTCCGAGTTCAAGGACTTCTAATTGCTCCATTTGAAACTGAATTAATTTTTTCTTTTCGTGGCGAATTTCAAGTTCATGCGTAAAATAATCAGCCACTCTATCTGGTTGAAATTTGCTTTTTCGTTCCATTTTCTTTTGTTCAAAATGCAACTGATCACATTCTTGTTCAATTTGTCGTTTTTGTTCGGTGTAATAATCGATTAATTCTTGTTTGCTTGTTTCTGTCAGAATTTGTTTGATGACAACTTTTTGGATGATTTCCACAGGACACCTCCACTAGCGATTATGTCCTTATTTTACCATAGTTTTTTTGGATTCATCTACTAAAGCTTGGAATAATTGTTCACTTTCTGGATCTGTTTGGAACATTAATTCAGGGTGCCACTGAACACCTAAATACCAACTTGGCAAATTGTCTCCCTCCACTGCTTCAATCATTCCGTCAGCAGTCCGAGCCGTTACTTTAAAACTCGGTGCTAATTTTTTGATGAATTGGTGATGGAGTGAGTTAACTAGTTTTTTATTTGGATGGTGTTTTGCGAGTTCGCTTGTAGGTTCAATATCGATTGTATGGGAGCCGAGTTGCTCATCGACACGTTGCAGATGTTGGAGTGCTTTTATTTCAACTTGACTAATATCCTGATATAGTGTACCACCTAGTGCAACATTGACAAGTTGCATACCACGACAAATCGCAAAAATTGGTTTTCCAGCGTCTAATGCTGCTCGAACTAAGGCAATTTCATAACTATCTCGTGGTGGAAAGTACGCACCGATTTCTTGGGACGGTTCTTCTAAATAAAATTGTGGTGTAATATCTTGTCCACCAGTTAAAAGTAAACCATCTACAAGAGAAATTGCTTGAACAGCAGTAGAAGGGTCGTCTATTGGTAACGCGATAGGAAACCCTCCAACTTTCTGAATAGCATCTACATATCGCTGTTGTGTATAGGTTACACGGTGGCCGTAAAATGCATCCACACCTTTTACTAATCTATTTCCTGTAATTCCAATAACTGGCTTCATAACAATTCCTCCATTTCTATTTTATTTTACAACAATTGATGAGGTAATTGCTTCTCTTATGATTATTAAAAAAAGTTATAAAAAAACTCGCCAATTTGACGAGTTTTTGTTATTCGATAATTTCAAGACGAATCTTCTTATCGTTTTTGGAGCCAACTGCATAGACAAGAGTGCGAATCGCTTTTGCAATACGACCTTGCTTACCAATCACGCGTCCCATGTCTTCTTTACTGACAGACAATTTGTAGGTTAACGATGTATCCGTTTCTTCTGGCGTGATAACAACGTCTTCCGGGTGGTCAACAAGGGGTTTCACGATTGAGAGAATGAGTTCTTCCATTCGCGCCGAGACCTCCTTATTTACCTAATTTTTGGTTATGGAATTTTTCCATGATACCTTCGCGGCTAAGAAGATTGCGAACTGTATCAGATGGTTTCGCACCATTATGCATCCATTTTAAAGTTGCTTCTTCGTCGATTTTCACTTCAACCGGATCAAGTAATGGATTATAAGTACCAATAGTTTCGATTGAACGGCCATCACGTGGGAAACGAGAATCAGCGACTACAATACGGTAGAAAGGTTTCTTTTTAGAACCCATACGTTTTAAACGAATTTTAACTGCCATAGTTTAATTACACCTCCATAAAGTCTTACACAAGTATATATATTACCAGTAAAGGATTTGTTTGTAAAGTGTTTTTTCTTTACAGAGGTTATTTTTTTCTTTTTATCGAGCTATTTCAGCTTCAGCACTTAGTTTCCCTTGTTTTAAAAGATGGTAATAACGCACGTATCCAGAAATATTATGTTCTACATCATCAATTCTCACACGGAAAGACTGGTGACGAATGAAGAAACTACCTTCTATTCTGGCTGGATTTTTGTAATACATCGCAAGTTCTGGATAAAAGAAACCATTTAATTGATAGTGCGCGCGTTTTGTAATTGTTTTTTCAAGTTTTTCAAGTGAATATGTGTGTAATAATACTTGCTGTCCTTCTTCTTCCATGCGCAGCGCCATCTCTTTTGTAGCAACTGTAAGCTCTAAAAAAGTGGGAAAAGTGGTTTCACGCTCATAAATAAATTGTAAGTTATCAAAAGCATTTTGCAGTCCGAATTCATAGTAAGCTTCATCTTGAATGTGTTTAGTAATTTCATTGGCACAATAACTTAACCAGTGATCATGATTTTGCCAGTATTTATTTTGTATAAAATGATTAAAGGATTTTGCAGCTGCTCCTAACCATTTGGAATCGCGGTCAATTTCATACAGACGAAGTAGACCAAAGACAGCTTCCCCATCATAATAAATAATTCGAAAAATATCTTTTATTTCTAAAGAGGGATATTCAAGTACATGTATGAATTTTCCTTCTTCATCTTGTAATGAGAGAATTGCATTTGCTATTTTTCGGCAAAGGGGTAAGTATGTTTTAGTACCAGTGATTTGCATATATTTAGTTAATGCTAGTAGCGTCGCTGCCGAACCACCTAATTTAACTTCGCGAAGTTCTGGTTCAATTAGAAAGGCTATATCTTCTTTTTCATAAATAAAGTGTTTTTCTAGGTATGTTAATGCTTTTGTTGCGGCTTCTAGAATAGCTTTATTTCCCGTTAATTCATATGCTTCTAACATGGAATAAGTAGTACTAGCATGTCGCAAACTATTATAATGTTTGATTTTTTTGTCAAAACAAGCAAACCAACCATAGTTAAATTCACCAGTTGCGTTTACTTGATGCGCCAAATATTCTCCAGCATCTTCAACTAATGTAGAAATAATTTCTGGTGTTAAATGTTCTATTTTCCGACGTCCGTGGTCTAAACTAGCTGCTTCTAATTCATGAATATTTTTACCATCAAAAAACCACCCTACTGTTTCGAACGTGACAATGCTAGAATCGATGGTTAGGTTTAATTGTGCTTGATTTTTATTGGCTTGAATTAAATATCTATTCATATTTTCAACGTTGATAGCTAAGCCTTCATCACCTGGTAGAAGGATAGCGTTCGCATTAATTTCCTGTTCCATTAAAGCTATTTTAAAATTTTCATTTAAGGCAATGCCTCGTCTATAATAATTTTTCTTCGTTTTTAAAGCTTTTCTATTCCATTCGCCTAGGTTTTCGAGTTGATAATTTACTGCAATATCCATTTTAAATGAAATTGCTTCTTCGGTTTGGTTTTTCAAAGCACTTTTTTTCATTTCATTAATTAAATTTGCTAGACAAAGATAACTAAAATTGATTACTGAAGCTCGCTTATTTTTATAACCTATTGTTAGAAAGCCATGCCATTTCCCATTATAAGTGGCATGCTCTTCTGCTTCTGTTAATTGATCAATAATTTTATTTTCAAGTTCATCAAGTACACCTCTCCAAGGCATATGTACCACTCCTTTTTATAATTCCCCTGCCACTAAAACTTACTTAGCAGCAGGGAATCAATATTTTGTGGCTTTATTTACGGAAAAGACGTAGTAAAAACGCGCCAGCTAGTGAGAAGAGTCCAAGCCCTACCCAAGGAAGACTATTACTAGTATCTCCTGTAGATGGGAGGTCACTTGCAGACATACTCGTTGTTCCACCAGCACTATAACCAGAGGAAAGCATTGTTCCAGAACCATTTGTACTCATATTAGAAACGGTTGCCCCCATTCCTCCGTTTGCGGTTCCAGTAGTTCCACCGTTATTAGGAGTATTAGTTCCTCCCCCATCAGCATCAGCGTCGGCATCCGCATCGGCATCTGCATCAGCGTCGGCATCCGCATCGGCATCCGCATCGGCGTCGGCATCTGCATCAGCGTCCGCATCTGAATCAACTAATGGTAGAACTGATACAGATACAGCTTCACTTGTTTTTACTTCATCACCATATTTAGCTGTTACTTGAAGGCGGATAACATCTCCAGCTTTCAAATCATAATTAGGAATATTTATTGTATAGGTTCCATCTGCATTAATTAATACATTTCCAATTACATTACCATCTGGAAGCGTTAAATTAATATAAAAAACTGTTCCAGCTGGAGCATCTGCTTGTAATGATTTTAAAAGAGTGTTCATATGAAAATTCTTATAAATAGAAGAACCTGTAATAGTTTTAGTTCCTTCATAAATTGGATTAACAGTCGGTTTTTCAACTAGGAAATCTCTCCAGTCGATATCTACATCAGCATCCGCATCGGCGTCAGCATCCGCGTCGGCATCCGCATCCGCATCAGCGTCAGCATCCGCATCGGCGTCAGCATCCGCATCAGCGTCAGCATCAGCATCCGCATCGGCGTCAGCATCGGCGTCAGCATCGGCATCGGCGTCCGCATCGGCGTCCGCATCAGCATCGGCGTCAGCATCGGCATCGGCGTCAGCATCGGCGTCCGCATCAGCATCGGCGTCAGCATCGGCGTCAGCATCCGCATCCGCGTCGGCATCCGCATCAGCATCGGCGTCGGCGTCAGCATCCGCATCCGCATCCGCATCCGCATCCGCATCGGCGTCCGCATCAGCATCCGCATCGGCGTCAGCATCAGCGTCAGCATCAGCATCCGCATCCGCATCCGCATCCGCATCCGCATCCGCATCGGCGTCAGCATCGGCGTCAGCATCCGCATCCGCATCAGCGTCGGCATCCGCATCGGCGTCAGCATCCGCATCGGCGTCAGCATCGGCGTCAGCATCGGCGTCAGCATCCGCATCGGCGTCAGCATCCGCATCGGCGTCAGCATCCGCATCAGCGTCAGCATCCGCATCAGCGTCGGCATCCGCATCCGCATCAGCGTCGGCATCGGCATCCGCATCAGCGTCAGCGTCCGCATCCGCATCCGCATCAGCGTCGGCATCAGCGTCGGCATCCGCATCCGCATCAGCGTCAGCGTCCGCATCCGCATCCGCATCAGCGTCGGCATCGGCATCGGCATCCGCATCCGCATCCGCGTCAGCGTCAGCATCAGCATCAGCGTCAGCGTCCGCATCCGCATCCGCATCAGCGTCGGCATCGGCATCGGCGTCAGCATCCGCATCCGCATCGGCGTCAGCATCCGCATCCGCATCGGCGTCAGCATCCGCATCAGCGTCGGCGTCCGCATCGGCGTCAGCATCCGCGTCAGCATCCGCATCGGCGTCGGCATCCGCATCCGCATCCGCATCCGCATCGGCGTCAGCATCCGCATCAGCGTCAGCATCCGCATCCGCATCAGCGTCAGCATCCGCATCGGCGTCAGCATCGGCATCTGCATCCGCATCAGCGTCAGCATCCGCGTCAGCGTCAGCATCCGCGTCAGCGTCAGCATCAGCATCCGCATCGGCATCGGCGTCAGCATCCCCAACATCCGTTGTAATAAATCCACGAGCTGCATTACTATTCAACAAATCAACATCCAGCAGTCCATCTCCAGTTCTAGCCGCGAAATCCAATTTCCCATCGTTAGCACTAGGAAGTGCCGTTACACCAAGTGCAAGCAAATCAATTGTTAGCGTAAAAGTAGATACACTACTAACGCCAACTCCCAGTAAGTGATTTACTCTTGCGCCAAGGGCATTTCTCGTAGTATCAATAAAGAAGTTACTTGAGTTACTACCATTAATGGTCCCTTGATTAAATAACCCAATATTTCCAATTCCCAGATAAGCGATTTTATAATCAATTTTTGTATTTGCTCTTATATTTGGATTACTCAAAATAGAAGATAATTCACTAGGCAACTCAAAATATGGATAATAAGTAGACACAGCACTAGCACTAACTAATTGGTTCCCTGATAGAGTAATCACTAATTTCCCATTTACATATTGCGTATTCAAGTTTGAATTCCCAAGTAAATCAATCGTTGCTGCATCCGCTTGAATACCACTGAGGGCAAATTTGTGATTAAAAGAATCATAATTCACTGTGATAGGTGCTACCATCATGGTTGTTGTTGTAATTAGAGCAGCAATTAATTTTGCTTTTTGAGCTCGCTTTTGGTCAAGTTTCCTTTTGTAATCCACACGCTGTTTTTTCATCATTTTTCCCCCTTAAAAATCAATATATCTTGATTTTGAAAAACAACTGAAAACAGAATAAAGGTTTTTAATTATTGTTTACTAATAAGCTAACTATTAAGTATCCCCTGAACCTTTATTCACTATCAGATTAAAATCATTTCAGCAAAATGCTCCTCCTTTCTTGTTATGTTTCTATTGAACCTTTCATTTCATTTAATGTTATAACCCGTTAGATAACTTTACTATATAGTATATTTTTAAAAGTTAAAGTAAAAAGTACTAGAAAGAAAAAATACTTCAATTCAATAACATTAGTCTAAAAGTTACACAAATATGCGCATTTAAGGCTTATATTTAAACTTTAGCACTGGTCTTTAGTAGGTAAATATATCTACTAAATCCAACTTTACATGAATTATCTTTAAATTGTATACAAATCTTTTTGAAATGGTTCCTCACTTTAAATCTATTTGTACGCAAAAAAATAGCCCTCTTTCAAAGAGGGCCATTTTTTTAGTAAAGATAAGCTTTTTTAAGTTGCTCTTTTTTATCATCAGTTAGTCCGATTTTTTCTTTCAAAAAGTTATCCATCGAACCATATTTGGCATCAATTTCATCGAAAGCAGCATTGATATATGATTCACGAACTTCCATTACAGCTGTCATCCCATCGATAATTTTTTTATTATCTGTTTTAGCTGCGACTGCTTGGATTGCTTTTTCATTTTCCGCGGCACGATATTTATTGGATAACATGTAATCGTCTATTATGGTGTTTTTGTCTACGCCTAATGCCGAGAGAACTAGAGCTGTTCCAAATCCTGCTCTATCTTTTCCAGCTGTACAATGCCAAAGAACTGAGCCATCTTGGTTCGCTAGTAGTATCTCAAAAAATTCTTTGTAGGCTTGAATAGAAGTTTCATCCGTTACGAAGCTTTTATTGGCATTAATTAGAAAGGTTTCAGGGTTATCCATTTTAGCTAGGCTGGCGGTTAAATCTTGCGTGCTCGTGGATGCTCCATTATCTTTCATGACCGAATCATGTGTATAAGCTACTCCGGTAATCTCTGGATCTGGCTTAGTTTTCACTTCTGTATTCGTCCTAAAATCAACTATATGCGAAAGGTCATATGTATTTACGAGTTTCTTTTTATCTGAATCGCTTAAAGTAGCGAGTTCAGCGCTTCTGATTAATTTGTGAGGTTTGATTGTTAAGCCATCTGTCGTTTTATAACCGCCTAGGTCACGAACGTTTACCGCCCCTTGTAATTTTATTTGACTACCTGGTTGGAGTATTTTTTCGGTTTTAACATTTGCTTCTGCTTTTTCTTCTGACTGAGTTCCACATCCCCCTAGTAATAATGTTGCGCTTAAAACACCTGCTCCTGTTACTTTTACCCAATTTTTCATTTTTTCTCCTCCTTTTGTAAGCTTAATTGTTATTATAGCAATGGAATTTATGGATTGAATAAAGGGTTTGTAAAGAAATGATTTGCAGGGTGTTAAGGTATGAAAAAAGCCAAAACCGCTTTAGGGTTTTGGCTTTTTGAATTAAAATGGCATTTTGAAATTGCCGAATGGATTTTTACCTTTTTTACCTTTTCCTCCACCAGTCATTTGTTTCATCATTTTTTTCATTTCAGCAAATTGTTTTAGGAGGCGATTGATTTCTTGAATTGGACGTCCGCTACCGCGAGCAATTCGCTTTCTTCTGCTCGCATTGATAATGTCCGGATTGTCTTTTTCATTTTTGGTCATGGATTTAATTATTGCTTCGATGTGACCAAGTTGTTTATCATCTACTTGCATGTTGTCGAGGCCTTTCATTTTGTTTGCCCCTGGCATCATTTTTAGTAGTTCATCTAGTGGTCCCATTTGTTTTACTTGTTGCAATTGGTCCAAGAAGTCATCTAAGGTCATGCTGTTGTCTTTCATTTTTTGTTCCATGGCTTTCATTTTCTCTGCGTCTACATCCGTTTGTGCTTTTTCAATAAGAGAAAGTACATCACCCATACCGAGAATTCTTGAAGCCATACGATCTGGATGGAACGTTTCGATTGCTTCCATTTTTTCCCCAGTAGCAACAAATTTAATTGGTTTTCCTGTGACTGAACGGATGGAAAGTGCTGCCCCACCACGTGTATCACCGTCTAATTTTGTTAATACAACGCCAGTAATTTCTAATTGTTCGTTAAAACTTTGGGCCACGTTGACTGCGTCTTGCCCAGTCATGGAGTCAACTACAAGCAGAATTTCAGTTGGCGTAGCGATTTCTTTCACTTGTTTTAATTCGTCCATCAGTGTTTCATCGATATGAAGACGACCAGCTGTATCGATAATAACATAATCTAAATGCTCTTCTTTGGCTTTAGCGATAGCTTGTTTCGCGATTTCTACTGGGCTTACTTGATCACCTAGAGAAAATACTGGCATATCTAATTGTTTGCCAAGTGTTTCTAATTGTTTAATTGCAGCAGGACGGTAAATATCTGCTGCGACTAGTAAAGGTTTACGATTATATTTTTTTCGTAATAAATTAGCTAGTTTTCCTGAAGTAGTTGTTTTACCAGCACCTTGTAGACCTACCATCATAATAACGGTTGGTGGGCGATCAGCTGTTCCGATTTTACTTTCTTCGCCGCCCATAAGACTTGTTAATTCTTCTTGAACGATTTTAATTACTTGTTGACCGGGTGTTAGGCTTTTCATTACGTCCGCGCCAACTGCACGTTCGCTTACAGCTTTAATAAATTGTTTAACAACCTTAAAGTTAACATCGGCTTCTAGTAAAGCAAGACGAACTTCACGCATCATTTCTTTTACGTCAGCTTCGTTTACTTTCCCTTTGCCACGAATTTTGTTCATTGTTTCTTGGAGTCTTCCAGCTAGTCCTTCAAATGCCATGATTCTGGCCTCCTAATCGATATTTTTAAGCTGTTCGAGCGTATCTTTCACTTGCTCGTCCAGAAAATTCTTCTTGGTTAATTGTGCTTCTAATTGGTTAAAGAGTTTTTCTCGTTGTTGATATTTTCTTAACATCCCTAGTTTTTCTTCGTATTTTTCTAGGCTTTCTTCTGTTCTTTTAATATTATCATAAATAGCTTGTCTACTCACTTCAAATTCTTCGGCAATTTCACCTAGGGAGTAATCATCCAAGTAATAAAAAGAAACATACGATTTCTGTTTTGTTGTTAGTAATTCTTGGTAAAAATCAAATAATAAATTCATACGGTTTGTCTTCTCAAACAAGGCATTTCACCTCTCTCCTTTTAAAGGATACGGGGAAATCGCGGGAATGTCAAGGAAGGTTAAATAAAAGAGAAAAAAGCCGGAATGACGGGTATCATTCGGCTTTCTCTGATTATTTTTCGTTATCAACCATATCAGCAAATAAGCCATACACATATTCATTTGCATCAAAGGCTTGCAGATCGTCCATTTGTTCTCCGAGTCCGACAAATTTTACCGGGATATCGAGTTCGTTACGGATGGCAATGACGATACCGCCTTTTGCAGTCCCATCCAGTTTTGTTAAGATAATCCCTGTTACGTCGGTTGTTTCTTTAAATTGCTTTGCTTGAACGAAGGCATTTTGACCAGTTGTTGCATCAAGTACTAATAAAACTTCATGTGGTGCGTTTGGAATTTCTCGGGTAATAACACGCTTTACTTTCTCCAGTTCGTTCATTAGATTAACCTTGTTTTGTAAGCGACCGGCTGTATCGCAGAGTAGCACATCGGCTTTGCGTGCTTTAGCGGCTTGAACGGCATCAAACATGACAGCAGCAGGATCACTTCCTTCAGCTTGTTTAATGACATCAACACCCGTTCTCTCGCCCCATACTTCTAGTTGATCAATTGCACCAGCACGGAATGTATCTCCAGCTGCCAGCATCACTTTTTTACCTTCTTGTTTAAAGCGATGAGCCATTTTTCCAATAGAGGTTGTTTTACCAACCCCATTCACACCAACAAATAAGATAACTGTTAAACCATCTTCAGCCATATGAAGGGTTTCATCTTCTTTTTCATCGCCTTGATAAATCTCAACTAATTTTTCAACAATCACTTCTTGAACGTCTTTTGGATCGCTAATATTTCTAAGTTGTACTTCACGGCGAAGTGTATCCACTAGTTCCATTACCGTTTCAAAACCAACATCTGCTCCGATAAGAATTTCTTCTAGTTCTTCAAAGAAATCCTCATCGACTTTACGATAACGAGCGACCATTTCATTGATTTTTCCAGAAAAATTACCGCGTGTTTTCGATAAGCCATCTTTAAATTTTCCAGAAACAGAATCAGTTTGCTGGGTTATTTTATCTTTTAATTTTTTAAAAAAGGTCATTTTGTCTACTCCTTTTATTTAATGAGTTCAGCGGTTTCTTCTAAACGAACCGATACTAATTTGGAGACGCCGGACTCTTGCATGGTAACGCCATATAATACATCGGCTTCTTCCATTGTTCCTTTACGGTGGGTGATAACAATAAACTGGGTGCCGGACTCGAATTGTTTCAAGTAACGGCTAAAGCGCGTGACATTCGCTTCATCTAGAGCTGCTTCTACTTCATCCAAAATACAAAATGGTACTGGACGAACACGGATAATAGCAAATAGTAAAGCAATCGCGGTTAAGGCCCGTTCTCCGCCGGAACGAAGCGATAAGTTTTGCAGTTTTTTGCCTGGAGGTTGAACGACGATATCAATCCCGGTTGTTAAGAGATTTTCTGGATCGAGTAGAACAAGTTCTGCACTTCCGCCACCAAATAATTCTGGGAAAACAATCGCGAATTCCGTTTTAATTGCTTCAAAACTTTCACTAAAACGAATTTTCATTTCTTCGTCCATTTCGTCCATGACTTTAAAGAGAGTTTCTTTTGCTGCAAGTAAATCCGCTTGTTGCCCGGTTAAGAAGTCAAAACGTTCTTGGATACGCTCGAATTCTTCGATAGCCCCAATGTTGACGATACCTAGTTCATCAATAGAACGTTTTAATAATCGAACTTTCGAGCGCGCTTGCTCGGTATCAATTTCTGGCAAGATTTTTTCTTCTGCTTGCTCAGGCGTTAGTAAATAGGCTTCTTGCAAGCGATCGATTCGGTTTTCGATATCTACTTCTAAACGACCGATACCGATTTCTGCATTATTTTTTTGCTCCACATAAAAACTGATTTGATTATTTTTTTGCGTTAACTCAGCTTCTAATAGTTCCAGTTTTTCTTGTAGTTCGGCACGAGTTTGTCTTGTTTGCGTTAGTTTCTCGCTTGTTTCAGCCTTATCTTTGCGCAGTTCTTCGATAGATTGTCTGGCTGTTTCTTCACTTGTATGAACACTTGAAAGATTTGTTTTTAAGGATGCTAGTTTTTGTTCGGCAGCTTCTTTTTGTTCGTAATTTTCATGTAGGGTTGCGGTTACTCGTTCGACTGCTTCTGTAGCAGATTGAAGTTGCTCTCGTTTAGCGGCGATTTGCGCTTTTAAGGATGATAAGCTTTCTAAATCTGCGGTACGTTTGCTTTCTAGTGCTTTACTTGAACTTGTCATCGCTTTGATTTCTTCATCAGTTGTTTCGATTTGTTTGGCGATTTCCATTTGCTCTTGCAGTAAAGTTTCTTTTCGTTCTAGTAGTTTGTTTAATTCTTCACTACCGTCTGCTTTTTCAATATCATATAGTTGTAATTGTTTATTAAAACGTTCTAAGTTCTCGTTTTCTCGGTCTAATTTACCAAGTAATTCTTTTTCTTGCAAACGTAAATTTTCACCAATAACTCGTGTTTCTTCGAGTTCTTCACGTTTTTTCGCCATGCTATCTTTCGCTAATTGAACCGCAGATTCCATTTCATGAGTAGATGCATTTAGTTCAGTAATTTTCTCGGCTAATTGACCTAGTTCATGTTTTCTCGTTAATATAGATGATTTTCCGCCTTTGGTTGCTCCACCGGTCATCGAACCACCCGCATTCACTACGTCTCCTTCCAGTGTCACAATACGATACCTAAAGTTGACTAGACGAGCTAGCGTATTCGCGCCTTTTAAGTCTTTCGCTAAAATCGTTGTACCTAGTGCATTTAAAATCACTGGAGAAACTTTTTCATCAAAAGAAATGACCTCACTAGCAAGCGCGATAAAAGCAGGTTGATTACTTAAAGCGTTTTTCGTTGCTGCTGGCAGTTCGCGTGGTTGAATAGTCAAAAGTGGTAAGAAGGTTGCACGTCCGCTTTTCGTTTTCTTCAAGAAACTAATGGCTTCACGAGCTACACGATCATCTTCTACCACCACATTTTGCGCACTTGCTCCAAGCGCAGTTTCCATGGCTTGTTGGTATTTCTCAGGAATTTCAATGAGTTCAACTAACGCACCTAAAATCCCTGGAATTTCTTTTTTAGCTTTTAATACTTCCCGAACACCTTGGAAAAAGCCAGCATAATCATCTGCTAACTCTTCTAACGTTTCCTTCCGCGACTTCATTTGTTGCACTGTTTCATAATGTTTATATAGCGCGCGCTCTTGTGTTCCGAAAACGCCTTCTTGTTTTGCTAAAGTTTGCTGTACTTCACGATAAATTTCCATTTGTTCTGTGAGCTCATTTTGGATTTTTGTTAAATGAGACTTGGTTGTTTCGATTTGTGACAACATATCTTTTCTATCATCAACATGATGACTATTTTCTAAGTCTAATTTATCAATCCGATTAGTGATCTGACCAATTTGACGTTCAATATAACCTAAATCATTATGGATTGTTGTCTGTGTATGACGCAAATCAATATAATCACTTTTACGGTTTTCAATTGCTTCTTCGGATAAATCATTATATTTGGCAAGTGTCGCTTCTAGCTCTTTTTTTGCCTTTACAGCAATTTCAAGTGCTGTTTCTTTTTCGAGTTTTGAGCTACTTAGAACTTCTTTTTGCTCTTCTAAGGCTGTAATTTTTTCCGTAATTGCCGCCAGTGTTTCTGCATAAACTTGTTCATTTTCGCTACTGTGTTTTTTACGTTCTAATTGAAGATTTCGTTCCCCTTCTAATTGTTCGAGTTTTTCCGTTTCAACTAAAAGGCGTTCTTGTAACTTATCTAGCGCAATATCAGTTTCATTCAGTGCTTGTTTTTCACGTGAAATAACTGCTTCTTCGGTGTGTAATTCTTCGCGCAATTTGATTAAAACAGTTTGATTTTCGCCAAATTCTTTACGTACTTCGGCTAGTTTTTCTGTTAAGGAACTAATTTCACTCGAGAGCAAAGTCACTTCATATTTTTCTAATTCTTCTTGTTGGAATAAGTAATCTTTGGCAATTGAAGCTTGCATTTCAAGCGGTTCTAACTGCCCTTCTAATTCATACAAAATATCTTGTACGCGGTTTAAATTTTCTTCGGTTTCAAATAATTTATTTTCTGCTTGTTTTTTGCGGTGTTTATATTTAAGTACGCCAGCTGCTTCTTCAAAAATCGAGCGACGTTCTTCTGGTTTACTGTTTAGAATTTCATCAATTTTTCCTTGCGAAATAATCGAAAAAGACTCTCTTCCAAGTCCAGAATCCATAAATAAATCGACAATATCTTTCAGTCGACAATTTTCTTTATTAATTAAAAATTCGCTATCACCATTACGGTAAATACGCCTAGTAACAGCTACTTCGCTATAATCAAGTGGTAAAAAATGGTCTTCATTTTCGAGAATAAGCGATACTTCCGCAAAATTAATTGGTTTACGTGTATCACTTCCAGCAAAAATAACATCGCCCATTCGGCCACCACGGAGCGATTTAGCGGACTGCTCACCAAGAACCCAGCGAATTGCTTCTGTAATGTTACTTTTTCCACTGCCATTTGGTCCTACAACTGCAGTCATGCCGGGCACGAAATCTATCGCAACTTTGTCAGCAAAGGATTTAAAGCCATTCATTTCTAATCGTTTTAATAACATGTCCGGACACCTCCATTTTTGTTTATCTGTGTGTTAGTTGGTTTATAGCAAATTGTGCCGCACTTTGTTCTGCTTGTTTTTTTGTTCTGCCGCTGCCTTTTCCAAGTACTTGTCCGTTAACAATAACTTGGGCATCGAACGCTTTATTATGCGCTGGTCCAGTTTCGCCTAGGATATCGTATTCAATCAAGACATCACGGTCCCTTTGAACAATTTCTTGTAGTTGTGTTTTATAATCAACTGTTTGCAAATATGCTCCTGCGTCAATTTTTGGAAAAATAACACGTTCTAAAAATGTAACGACTTTATCGATACCATTATCTAAATAAAGCGCGCCGATAAAAGATTCGAATACATCAGCAAGAAGCGCTGGACGAGTTCTTCCGCCAGCTTTTTCTTCCCCTTTACCAAGACGTACATATTTGGAAAAATGTACTGCTTCTGCAAATTCTACTAATGAAGGCTCACAAACAATTGCTGCGCGCATTTTTGTCATGTGTCCTTCTGCCATATCTGGGTATTTATTAAATAGATAGTTTGATACTGTGAGTTCAAGTACTGCATCACCAAGAAATTCTAAGCGTTCATTATCTTTCACATTTTCCCGGCGGTGTTCGTTGACATACGAGGAATGTGTAAATGCTTGTTTTAATATTTCTACATTTTGAAAATCAAAACCGACACTTTCTTGTAATTCTTCCCATTGATTCATTTCACTTGCCCCTCTCTTTACTAGTAAGCAAGTTCATTTTCTAAACAGCCACTTGCAACAAGCTGCTTAGAAAATGAACCAACCAATCTTCTTAAGCTTGAAAAAGAGGCTACCAGTATTACTTATCTCATGTGCGGAAGTTACCACAGCAAAGATAAGTAACACGGGCACCCTCATTTATCCGGTCACATAAAGTTTTATGCGTTTGCCTCTATGTACTTCACTGCATCACCAACTGTGTTAATGTTTTCAGCGTCGCCATCAGAGATTTCAACTCCGAACTCGTCTTCAAGTTCCATTACTAATTCAACAACATCTAGAGAATCTGCACCTAGATCTTCTTTGAAGGAAGCTTCTAAAGTTACTTTGGATTCCTCGACACCTAGACGGTCGACGATGATTTTTGTAACTTTTTCTAATACTTCTGCCATTTTTCACTTCACCTCCCTCCAAGTATTATATAGGATTATTTCTCCTACGTAAACAAAAATATTTAAAGTAATGCGAGCCAAGTAAATTCGCATTCATTCACCAATTTTACATCACCATTCCGCCATCAACAGATAGTGTTTGACCCGTAATATACTTTGATGCATCACTTGCTAGAAAAAGAACTGCATTCGCAATATCTTCAGTTGTTCCGTATGCACCGAGCGGAATTTGTGCTAACATTGCTTCTTTTGTTTTATCATCTAATTTGTCTGTCATTTCTGTTGTAATGAATCCAGGAGCAACAGCATTGACGTTAATACCACGCGGAGCAAGTTCACGAGCAGTTGTTTTCGTTAAACCAATGACGCCTGCTTTACTTGCAACATAGTTTGCTTGACCTGCATTACCAATTAAGCCAACAACAGACGCCATGTTGATAATTTTACCAGCGCGTTGTTTCATCATTGTACGACTTACTGCTTTTGTACAAAGAAATGTTCCTTTTAGGTTGATGTTAATAACGTCATCCCATTCGTCTTCTTTCATACGCATTAATAAATTATCACGCGTAATTCCAGCGTTATTCACGAGAATATCAACACGACCAAAGCGTTCAATTGCTTGTTTGAAAAATGCATCCACATCTTCGGCAATTGCAACATTTGCTTTCATTGCTTCTACTTCAACGCCATGTTCGGCAACGAGTTTTGCTGTTTCTTCCGCAGCTTCTGGGCTACCATTATAATTGAAGAAGATATTCGCGCCTTCTTTAGCTAGTTTGATGGCAATATCACGACCAATTCCACGTGATCCGCCTGTTACTACTGCTACTTTGCCTTGTAAAGTCATTTATTATTCTCCTTTCAATGTCGCTGCAACGCTTTTCACTGATTCAGTGTCACCTGCTGTCAGTACAGTTACATCACGATTGATTTTTTTAATTAAGCCAGCTAACACTTTTCCGGCACCAATTTCGACAAATGTATCTACGCCGTTTTTGATTAGTTCTTCGACGATGTCTTCCCATAGTACTGGGGAATAAATTTGTTTGATTAGTTTATCACTAATTTCTGCTTTGTCAGTAGTTTGTTTCGCATCCACGTTGTTTATAACTGGAATGTTGCCGTCTGAAATTTCTACTTCTGCTAAAATATCACGGAAAGCAAGTGCTGCTGGTTCCATTAAACTTGAGTGGAAAGGACCGCTCACAGCAAGTGGTAATACGCGTTTTGCACCATTTTCTTTTGCTTTTTCCCCGGCTTTTTCAACGCCAGCAGTTGTTCCAGAGATAACGATTTGACCTGGACAGTTCAGATTTGCTAATTGAACTGCATCCCCTTTTGATGTTACTTCTTCTGTTACTTTTTTTAATGTTTCTCGGTCTACGCCAAGAACCGCAGCCATCGCACCAGCTCCATTTGGTACAGCTGCTTCCATTAATTCACCGCGTTTACGTACAAGGTAAATCGCATCACTTGCTTCTAAAAATCCACCAGCAACAAGCGCGCTATATTCACCAAGGCTATGTCCTGCTACGTAATCAGCTTTAATTCCATATGTTTCTAATGCACGTAAAATAGCGACACTTGTTGAAACAAGGGCTGGTTGTGCATTTTCAGATTTGGTTAACCGTTCGATTGGGCCTTCTGTAATAACATCTGTGATGGAAAATCCTAATCTTTCGTCAGCATCATCATAGATTTTTTTTGCTTCAGAATATTCTGCTGCTACATCTTGTCCCATGCCAATTTTTTGTGCTCCTTGACCGGGAAATACGAATGCAATTTTAGTCATTAGATTCTGTTCCTCCTACTTTTACTTTATCTACTTCTGCCTTAATTGTTTCAACCACTTGTTTTTCAACCATTTCACGCACTTGACGAATAGTGGTGAAAATACCATTAGCATTGGATGAACCGTGAGCTTTTACAACTGGAGCTTGAACACCGAACAAACAAGCACCGCCATATTCGCTATAATCCATTTTTGCTTTTAAAGCCATCAAATCTTTTTTCAAGAAACTTGCTGCGACTTTATTTTTAAAGCCATTTAGTAAACTCATTTTTAACATGCTTAGGAAAGCAGCTCCTGTTCCTTCAATTGATTTAAGAACCATATTACCAGTAAATCCATCAGTAACAACTACATCTGCTACATCCATTAATAAATCACGTGCTTCGATGTTGCCAATAAATTCGTAAGCATCTTGATTTTTCATGAGTTCAAATGATTTTTTCGTTAAATCATTTCCTTTTGTTTCTTCTGTTCCAATATTTAAAAGTGCTACACGCGGGCGATCAATTTTACGCACTTTTTCTGCGTAAACCGAGCCCATTAAACCAAATTGAAGTAAATGTTCCGGTTTTGCTTCGGCATTTGCTCCTAAATCAAGCATAACGAAACCTTTCCCTGTTACTGTTGGTAGTGTTGGCGCAAGTGCTGGGCGGTCGATTCCTTTAATACGTCCAATGACAAAGAGTCCAGTAGACATTAAAGCCCCTGTGTTTCCAGCTGAAATACATGCATCTGCTTCTCCGTCTTTTACCGCTTGGGCAGCAAGTACCATAGAAGCTTTTTTCTTCCGTTTTACAGCGCGAACTGGTTCATCATCACTTTCAATTTTTTCATCGGTATGTATGATTTTCACGCGGGTTTTATCTGTTAAATATTCATTAATTTTTGTTTCATCTCCAAAAAGAAGAATTTCGATATCTTTATATTGGGCCACAGCCTTCATCACACCTAAAACAATTTCTTTTGGTGCGTGATCTCCACCCATCGCATCTACAGCAATTTTCATTATACGTCAGTCCTTTATTTTCATTTTTGCGTTGCGTGATACATTTCAAACTTACCTTTGAGTACAATTTCATCTCCAACATAGCTTTTCACGTCTACGATTGTGATAGCCCTGTTGTCAGTTGCCGGACGTACTTTTGCTTTTGCGATGATGCGTTCTCCTTCGTTTACAGAACGAACAAAGCGAACAGTTGCTTGTGTGGTTAAAGCTAGTTCATTTGGGATGACTGCGGTTGCTAAAGAATTAGCTTGAGCAAATAAATGATGCCCACGAGCGATTTTGTTTCTTTTAAAAACATGCTCGCTTCTCACATCAAAGATGGAAATTGCACTCTTACTAAGTTGGATATCAATAATTTCACCAATCACTTCATCAATGGGAAGGCTTTTTACTGCGTCGGCATAATTGACACTCGCTACATGTTTGATTCGCTCTCTGAGTTCAGGGATAGAAAGGGCTACCCTATCTAAACGGATAGTCTGAACACTAACCCCAAATTTTTCAGCAAGTTGCTCATCAGTTATGAAAGGATTTTCTTCAATAGCAACTTGAAGTTTCATTTGTCGATCCTTCTTAGAATATTTTTTCATGCACGGTTCCTCATCTCTTTTTTTGTGAAAGGTATTAACACCAGCTACTAAACACCGGTTAAAAAAAGGAAGTTACCTCTGCTTGATAACCTTCAGAACTTCCTCGTATTTTGTTGGTACTTTAATATGTTATTAAAAATCTATCCAAGTTGCAAGTTTTTTTAAAGTTTGTTACATATGTTTAATCTAGTTTTTGTTCTGTGAAGACGCCTTCCTCTTCCAGCAGAGCCACTAATTTGGCATATATTTTATTTTCTAACATATTTTCTTCAAAGATCATATGGACAGCATCTTGGCGAGCGATTTCAAGCACACGGTAATCATGAACCATATCAGCAACTTTGAATTCTGGAACACCACTTTGTTTTCTACCGAAGAAATCTCCTGGTCCACGAAGTTCGAGATCGCGTTCGCTGACGACAAAGCCATCGTTTGTTTCTGACATTATCATCATTCGTTCTTTTCCGACCTCGGTTTTTGGATCAGCAATTAAAATACAATAGGATTGATCAGCCCCTCGCCCAACTCGGCCTCTCAGTTGATGCAACTGTGCTAAACCAAAACGATCTGCATCATATATAACCATCATCGTAGCATTCGGAACATTTACGCCAACTTCAACTACAGTAGTAGATACGAGGCAGTCAATTTTTTTATCATTAAAGTCGCGCATAATTTGTTCTTTGTCTGCCGGTAATAGCTTGCCATGCATGAGTCCCGGGACATATTTAGTGCCCCATTTATTTTGTAAAATGTTGAAAACGTCTATCGCATTTTGTACATCGAGTTTTTCGGATTCTTCAATTAATGGACAAATAATGTATACTTGGTGACCTTTATCGATTTCTTTTTCCATAAAACCAATAACCCGATCAAGCATTTGGTGTTTTACCCAGTAGGTTTCAATTTCTTTTCGTCCAGCTGGAAGTTCATCAATGATCGATACATCCATTTCCCCGAAAGCTGTAATTGCAAGCGTTCTAGGGATTGGTGTTGCGGTCATAAATAGCACATCCGGGTATTCGCCTTTTTCACGTAGAACACGACGCTGTGCAACACCAAATCTGTGTTGTTCATCTGTAATAACCAAACCCAGTCGGTGATAAATTACTTCGTCTTGAATCAAAGCATGCGTTCCGATTAAAACATCTATTGATCCATTTTCAAGCATTGCTAGTAATTCTCTACGTTGCTTCCCTTTCACACTACTAGTAAGCAAACCCACTGTAATATCAAAGGGTTGTAATAGCTCTACTAAGGAATTAGCGTGTTGTTCGGCTAAAATTTCGGTTGGCACCATCAGAGCGCTTTGGAAACCACTCTTAGCAGCTGCATACATGGCAATAGATGCTACGACCGTTTTACCTGATCCAACATCGCCTTGCAGTAAACGATTCATATGAAAATGGGATAACATGTCGCCGCAAATTTCATTAACAACTCGTTTTTGCGCTTTTGTTAAGGGGAATGGCAAGGAATCAATATAGTGACGCAAATCTTCTACATCGTAATTAATCGAAATTCCGCCTGATTTCTCGCGTTCGATTTTACGAAAAAATTGCATTTTTAATTGAAATAATAAGAATTCTTCGTAAACCATTCGGCGTCTAGCTTGTTTTAGTTCTTCATTATTTTTTGGGAAATGAAGAACGCGAACAGCTTCTAACCGATTCATTAATTGGTATTTTTCTAGTAAATTACTTGGAATAACTTCTTCTATATCTTTACTATAGCTATCAAAAGCGAGCCTTGTATATTTTTGCATTGTTTTATTGCGCAGCGTTCCTTTTAAGCGATAAACGCCTTCTAATTCTTCTTCACTTTCTACTGCGCCTATTTTAATTTTGCTCGCTGTAACTTGTGCACGACTCTTATCCCATTTGCCAGAAATCGTCACTGTTTCCCCGACACTTATTTTACTTTTTAAATAAGGTTGGTTGAAAAAATCGATTTTGATGACTTGGCCTTCTGTTGACACACGGAAAGAGAGCTTAGATTTTTTTCGACCGTAAAAGGCAACAGTTGCTTCGGTAAGCACTTCCCCTTGAATTGTAATTCGTTCTTCATGGGCTACTTCCGATAAATCTCGCAACCGGTAATCTTCATAGCGATATGGGAAGTTCCATAGTAAATCATGTACGGTCGATAAACCTAGCTCTTTTAATGTTTTAGCTGTTTCTTCACCAATTCCTTTGATTTCAGTTGTCGGGATTCGTTTAAGTTCACTCACGTTTATCTTCTGGCGACAATCCGAAAATCTTCCGCTGAATGGCGCGTCCAGTCGGTGTAGCCGCCAATCCTCCTTCTGCTGTTTCTCTTAAAGAGCTTGGCATTTGTAAACCTACACGGTGCATTGCTTCAATAACTTCATCACACGGGATACGACTTTTAATGCCTGCTAGTGCCATATCAGCTGAAATAATTGCTTGCGAAGAACCAAGCGCATTTCTTTTCACGCATGGTACTTCTACAAGTCCTGCTACTGGATCACAAACAAGGCCAAGCATATTTTTCATTGTCATCGCCATCGCATGCGCAGATTGTTCAGGGGTTCCTCCCGCTGCTGCTACAATCGCTGCTGAAGCCATTGCACTTGCAGAACCAATTTCCGCCTGACAACCACCCGCTGCCCCGCTTATAAAAGCATTATTCGCAACTACATAACCAAATGCTCCAGCTGTGAATAAAAAGTTAACCATATCCTCACGTGTCATTTCAAGGCGATCTTTTAAAGAGAAAAGTACGCCTGGCACAACGCCTGCGCTTCCAGCAGTTGGGGTCGCACAAATAACACCCATAGCTGCATTGACTTCATTCGTTGCAATCGCTTTTGCTACCGAATCTAGCAAAACTTCCCCAGATAGGAAGTTTCCTTTTTGGATATAGTCTTGCATTAAGACAGCATCCCCACCTGTTAATCCAGTAGTTGAAGTAACACCCGCCTCGCCTTCATGAATAGCTTCTTCCATAATATCTAAATTCCGTTCCATCGCAGCCGTTATTTCCTCGCGCGGTAAACCAGAAATACTCATTTCACGTTTAATCATAATTTCTGCAATAGTTAGATTTTCGCGTTCAGCGATGTCTACTAATTCTGCCACAGTTCTAAACATTATCCACACTCACTTTCTATACTATTACCAACATACCTGATTTACAACTCAAAATAAAGCCAAATGCACGTTTTATTTACGCGCATTTGGCTTTACACAAATCGAGCGAAAGCCATCGATTCACTAAAGATAAGTAACAAAACGATTAAATCATGACACTTGCTACTTGATAAATCCCTGGTAATTCAGCAATTTTGCTTATTAGATTTTGTTCAACTTGTTGATCAACCTCAATTACCATTAAAGCTTCATCGCCCTTAACTTTACGCGATACTTTCATTTGACCGATATTGATTTTATGGTCTGCAATCACGGAAGATACTGCAGCAATCGCGCCAAATTTGTCTTGATGTAAAATAAGGATAGCTGGAGCAGTTCCAGTGAATTCTAGTTCAAATTCATTTAAGCGAATAATTTCTACTTTCCCGCCACCTATGGATGCACCAATTAAGGTCATTTGTTGCATGCCATGTTTTAACACTAATTTTACGGTGTTAGGATGAGGAGGCTCTTCTACTTCTTCAATAAACTGGATGCGCATGCCCCAATCTTCTGCAAGTTTGGCAGATTCTTTCATCCGTGGATCATCAGGCTCAAAACCAAGTAATCCACCGATCAGCGCCACATCTGTTCCGTGGCCTTTATACGTTTTAGCAAAAGAACCATATAAATGAATATCTACTTGGGATGGTTGTTCATTAAAAACAGCTCGTGCAATGGCACCAATACGACTAGCACCGGCAGTATGAGAACTGGATGGACCAATCATTACTGGACCAATAATATCAAACACGCTATTAAATTTCACTATCATCACCCTTCCTTCTATTCATTTAAAACAAGTCTTTACTCTACCGCAAAAATATACGGATAAACTGGTTGGCCACCTTCATGAATCTCTACTTCTATGTCTGGGAATGCTTCTGTTATTTTGTCTGCTAAAAGTTCTGCTTTTTTAGCATCTGCATCTTCCCCGAAAATAATAGTAACAATTTCACTATCATCATCAAGTAATTTTTCTAATGTTTCATAAGCAGCTTCTTCTAAAGTTTCTCGGCTGACTTTGATTTTACCTTCTACCATACCGATAAAACTATCTTTTTTAATTACAACGCCCTCCACTGTAGTGTCTCTTACAGCTGTTGTAACCTGCCCACTTGCTATCTCCTGAATTGCTTCTCTCATCGCTTCAGCATTGGAAGTGAAATCTTGATCTGGCTGGAAAGTAAGCACAGCAGTAAGCCCTTGTGGAATTGTTTTAGTTGGGATGATTTGTACTTTATCTTCTCCAAGAATTTGTGCCGCTTGTTCTGCAGCCATTTGGATATTTTTATTATTTGGAAGAACAAAAACTTGTTCTGCATTTGCTGATTCAATGGCTTTTACAATATCTTCTGTACTTGGATTCATTGTTTGACCACCAGAAAGAACAATGGAAACACCCATGCTTTCAAATAGTTTTTTTAATCCTTCTCCTGCTGAAACTGTAACGATACCATAAACCGCTTTTTCTTTAGTAGTCGCTTTATTATCGCCAACAATTTCATTATGCTGTTCACGCATATTTTCTACTTTCATTTTAAGAAGACTACCATATTGTTGACCGTAATTTAAAACTTCACCGGGATGTTCTACATGGACATGTACTTTTACGACTTCATCATCTGCTGCTACAAGTAAAGAATCACCTAGTTCACTTAAGTCTTGACGGAATTGTTCTTCATCAAAAGGTTTTAACCCTGGTTTATTTTCGTTAATCTTAACAATAATTTCTGTACAATAACCAAAATGAATATCCTCAGTGGACATAAAATCTTGCACGTGGCGATGATGTTCTGCATTAATTAATTCGCCCATTGATGCCATATAATCAGGTGCTTCAGCCATTTTACCTGTTAGTACCCCGTAAAATCCTTCATAAATAATAATTAGACCTTGGCCACCACTATCGACAACACCAACTTCTTTTAAAACTGGAAGTAAATCGGGTGTTTTTTCAAGAGCAATTTTTCCTTGTTTTAAAATTGCTTCCATTACTAATTCGATTTCTTGATGTTCATTTGCGGCAAGAACACCCGCTTTGGCAGCTTCACGTGCTACAGTTAAAATAGTTCCTTCAACTGGCTTCATTACTGCTTTATAAGCTGTCTCTACGCCTTTTACAAATGCACTTGCAAATTCTTCTGCATTAAGTGTTTCTTTATTTTCAATCGCTTTAGAAAAACCACGGAAAAGTTGGGATAAAATAACACCAGAATTTCCACGAGCTCCCATCAATAAACCTTTTGCAAGATTTGCTCCAACAGCGCTAATCGTTTCTTTGTCATTTTTTGCTACTTCTTCTGCTCCACTAGTCATGGATAAGTTCATATTTGTACCCGTGTCACCATCTGGAACCGGGAAAACGTTTAATGAATCAACAAAATCAGCATTTTTTGCTAAATTCTCTGCTCCAAGCGCTATCATCGCTGCAAATTTCTCTGGATCTAACTGATATATACTCACTTACATAATCCTCCTTATGATTCCTTGATTACTCGGACACCTTGAACATAAATATTCACTGATTCCACTGTAATACCGAGTGTTTTCTCTAGGGTATATTTCACACGCTCTTGTACGTTATGAGCTACCTCTGAAATTTTAGTTCCAAAGCTAACAATAATATACATGTCAATATGTATACCTTCTTCTTCTTGTCTTACAATAACACCTTTTGTATAATTTTCTCTTCTAAGAATGTCTGTTAAACCATCACGTATTTGATGTCTACTTGCCATACCTACTATTCCAAAATTTTCTTCGGCAGCACCGCCAGCGATTGTTGCGATAACATCACTAGTAATATCAATTTTACCAAGCTTTGTGTCGATTTCGATTGCCATTCTATATTCCTCCCTACGGATTATATTCTCGTTCAATTATTTTTTATTATTGTTTTTATTTGTTCGTTTAGTTGTCCTTACCTATTTTACTATAATCACAGCCCTTTGGAAAGCATATCACAAATTTGACTGGTTAAATCCGTATTTATGCTGTCAAGTAAAAATTCTTTGCACTATTTTCGCATATCCTCTTGCAAAGTATACTTGTTTATGATAAATTATTCTAGTGTATGAAAAACAAATGGATAGATTATTTTAAATAAATTATCCGAAGAGCTCTGTAAGGAGGGGTAAACTATGGCTAAAGAATGTGTTATTACAGGCCGCAAATCACGTTCCGGTAACAAACGTTCCCACGCAATGAACTCCAGCAAACGTACTTGGAAAGCTAACTTGCAAAAAGTACGGATTCTGGTTAACGGCAAACCTAAAAAAGTTTGGGTATCTGCTCGTGCGCTTAAATCTGGTAAAGTGGAACGCGTTTAATCGAAGGAGAAATCAAGTGCAGCGACAATTATGTCGGTGCATTTTTTCTTTGTCTACAAATAAAAAAATACAGGCGAAAATCACCCGTATTTCTCATTAATCATTACTTTGTGTTAATAAAATCATTCCAGTTTTAAAAGAAAACTCTCCAATGTGATTGACAAATTCATTACTCGAAAGTGCAGAACCTACTGGGTAAGTAGCATTATCAAGTGGATAAACGAATCCTTTTAGCGTAAGTCCTGTAACATCTTTCATTGTTGTAAATGCTACATATTTTTTATCGGGTAGTTTTTCAATTGTGTAGCTCCCTGGGGTATACATTTTGATATAGTTATAACGGTCAATCATTTCAACTACTGGTACTGCTTTTAAAAATCGCGGCTTTGTTAACATCATCAGATTCGCAAGTAAGTGGTCTAAACGGCCTCCTGTTGCTCCAAAAATACGTATCTTATCTGGTTTCTGTTCCATTGCCCAGCTTAGCCCAATTTCTGTATCTGTTTCATCCTTTTCAGCAGGAAATTCATGTACATCAGCCACTTTTGTTTTTAAATCTGCTAGTTCCTCTTTTGTTAACGAATCAAAATCTCCCATAGCAACTGTCGGAACAATTCCCCTATCTAATAAACGCTTAGCCCCGCGGTCTACGCCAACCCAACTAATATCTGTATTCGTATATTGTATTAAATCAGGAATTTCTGACGCAGGTCCACCAACCATGATATTAATTATTTTCATATTTGTGTTCCCTTCTTTCCTAACAAATAAGGCTGGAACGAAAAATCTGTCCCAGCCCCAATATTATTCACCTACAATAGCTCGTAATTTGTCAATTGGCGTTTGACGATTTTTATTTCCATAAATATAACTTCCAGCTACAAAAACATTTGCACCAGCGTCACGACATAGTTTCGCAGTTTCGTGATCTACACCACCATCTACTTCGATTTCGATGTCTAAGCCTTTTTCATTCACGATTTTTTTAAAGGAAGAAATTTTTTCTAGTACTTCTGGAATAAATTTTTGTCCACCAAAACCAGGATTTACTGTCATAAATAAAACCATATCTAGTTCATTTAAAACATGTTGTATTACGTCAATTGGTGTAGCTGGATTAAGAACTGCGCCTGCTTTTACACCGTACGAACGGATGAGTTGTAACGTACGATGAAGATGCGTGCACGCTTCCACATGAACGGTAATATAATCAGCACCTGCTTTTGCAAATTCAGGGATGTATGTATCAGGATTTTCAATCATTAAATGAACATCAAGTGGTAATTTTGTTTCTGGACGAATTGCTTTTACGACAGCGGGACCGAAAGTGATATTTGGAACGAAATGTCCGTCCATTACATCAATATGGATGTAATCCGCACCGTAATTTTCTACTTCTTTAATATCTCTTGCAAGATTTGCAAAGTCTGCACTTAAAATCGAAGGAGCTATTTTCCCCATTTTTAATACCTCGGCTTTCTGTTTTTTAATTCTTGTAAAATTTGGATGTAGTGTTTATAACGAAAATCTGCTATTTCATTGGCTTCAACAGCTGTTTTTACGGCGCAACTGGGCTCATTGTCATGCATGCAACCCCGGAATTTACAGCCACTACGACGATCTTCCATTTCTGGAAAACAAAATTGTAAAGTTTCTGGTTGTAAATCGTCCCATTCAATCGAACTAAAGCCAGGAGTATCTGCAACAAAACCATCTCCAATCGGCATTAGTTCTACATGCCTAGTGGTGTGTTTACCTCGTCCAAGTGAGTTTGATATTTCGGCCGTTTTTAAGGTTAAATCACTATTTAGACTATTTAATAAGGTTGACTTCCCTACACCTGATTGCCCGGCTATAACTGCGGTTTTACCACTAATATAGTCTTTAATTGCTTCTTTATCCGGTTCATCATTGGTTACAAAAACATCGTAACCAATCGTTTCATATACTTCTTTATAGACAGCGATTTGTTCTTTTTCTACATCTGTCGCTAAATCCATTTTACTAATACAAATAACAGGCTGAATGTCTTCTTTTTCAATTGCGACTAAGAAACGATCTGCCAGGTTTGTAGAAAAATCTGGTTCTACTGCTGAAAATACAAGAATCGCAATATCGATGTTTGCCACAGGAGGACGAACTAAGGCATTCTCCCGAGATAGTACATCTAAAATATAGCCATCCGTCTTATTTTCTACTTGAAATTCTACATCATCGCCAACTAGGGGGGAAATATTTCGTTTTCTAAAATTCCCCCGCGCCCTGCATTGGTATATTTTTCCTTCAGAGAATACATAGTAAAATCCGCTCAACGCTTTGATAATTTGTCCTTCCAGCACATTTCCTCCGTTCTCTTTTTTAATTTGGATAAGGGACTGTACCTTCATCGATTACTTTATCGTCACTGATAATTTTATAACCCGCGCTAGAACCTTCTTCAATTTGGAAAGTTACTTCTATTGAAGTATTTTGAGTAATATTCATTTCTCGGTATGCACTTGTCATACTATGATCTTTATCTTGTATATAAATTTGGACTTTCTGTGGTTGTGGATTTTCTTCATCGCTTGGTGTGTAAGGAATATTAAATGTTTTTGTAACTTCTTTAACTTGTTTTTCTTTTGGCCCTGCAGAAATGACGATTTCGATCGTATCACCAGTATTCATTGTCGTTCCAGCTGATGGGGATTGCGAAATTACTTGCCCTTTTTCGACGGAGCTAGAATTTTCTTCCTTACTTGAAACTTTAAGTCCAAGTGGTGAAGCATAATCTTCTACAGCTGTTTTTGTATAACCACGAAGGTCTATTAGTGTTATCGGTTCAGCGCCCTTACTTACCACAAACTTCACATCTGTAGACTTAGCAACTACTTCTGTTCCTTGAGTTGGTGTTTGGCTAATAATCATTCCTTTACCAACTTCAGAACTATAGACTTCTTCTGCAGAAATATTGTTGAAACCTTGTTGCTCTAACAAAGTTTTAGTTTCAGAGTAACTTCTGCCAGTATAGTCTTCCATAGTAATTTTCTTAGAGCCTATACTTACAAATAAATTGATTTTTGTTCCTTTTTCTTTCATTTCACCCGCTGATGGATCGGTATTAATAACTTTGCCTTCTTCCACGTCATCGCTATTTTTTTCTACTGTTTTCCCAATAACAAAACCGTCTTTTTGAAGTAAGGCAATTGCTTGATCTTCTGTTTTACCAGAAACATCGGGAACAGCGACTTCATCTGGACTTTTACCTAAAAGCCATAATAGTAAAATTCCAATGATGAAAAGGACGATAACCGAAGAAACAATTAAAATAATCTTCTTTTTCTTACTCATTTTTTTCTTCTTTTTATCTTTTTTGTCTTCAGTAACCACTTCTTCTGCAGCTACTTTACCTTCTGGGACAATAGTTTTATCTAAATTTTGCATTGCTTCTTTAGTTGCGATAATTGGAATTGTTTTTGTGTCTCCATCATCATCATTTGTCGGAAAAACATATTTAGGTTCATTCAGACGATCTTTATTTAAGCAAGTTTGTAAATCTTTTTCCATTTCTTCTGCATTTTGATAACGTAAAAATGGATCTTTTGCTGTTGCTTTCATAATAATATTTTCTAAGCTTTGTGGGATCTCTGGATTTTGCGCTCTAGCAGATGGAATTTCTGCTTGTAAATGTTTAATAGCGATAGAAACAGCTGATTCTCCATCAAAAGGAACCTTTCCAGTCAGAAGTTCGTATAAAACTATTCCAAGCGAATAAATGTCTGATTTTTGTGTTGCCATCCCACCTCTAGCTTGTTCTGGTGATAAATAATGGACGGAACCAAGTAAAGAATTTGTTTGGGTGATGGATGTTTCAGAAAGCGCCATCGCAATCCCAAAATCTGTAATTTTTACCACGCCATCATGATCAATTAAAATATTTTGAGGTTTTAAATCGCGGTGAATAATATGGTGCTGATGGGCGATTGCTACTGCTGAAACGATTTGAAGCATGATATCTACAGCTTTTTCGTAGCTAATCGGATGATTTTCTTGAATATACTGTTTTAAATCCATTCCATCTACATGTTCCATTACTATATAATGTAAATCATTTTCTTCACCAACATCATACACACTAACTATATTAGGATGTACTAAGCTAGTTGCTGATTGGGCTTCACGTTGGAACCGACGGATAAGGTTGCTTTCATCTGCTAAATCAATCCGTAAAATTTTTACAGCTACATCCCTGTCAAGAATTATGTCATGCGCAAGGTATACATTGGCCATTCCGCCTCCGCCTATCGCATGTAAAATTTTGTATCGATCATTTAGTCGTTTACCAATCATCATGAAGCATCCCTCCCTTTTTGCATCAGATTTCTCTCTACTAACAACACAGTAATATTATCTTCTCCCCCGTAAGAATTCGCTTTTGTAATAAACACATCTGCTTTTTCAGAAAGAGTTCGTTTGCTTTTTAGAATTTCTTCCATTTCAGCTTCTGGAACCATATTAGTTAAGCCATCCGAACAAAGTAATAATGTATCACTTGTTTGAAAAGGGACTACAAATGTGTCCACTTCTACTTTGCCTTCAACACCTAGTGCTCGTAAAAGAATATTTTTTCGCGGATGATTCATCGCATCTTCTTTACTGATTTCACCAGTTCTTAAAAGCTCGTGTACAAGTGAGTGGTCTTCAGTTAATTGGCGCATTGCATTATTTTGAAGTAAATAACCTCGGCTATCCCCTACATTGGCGATAACTACTTGTGACTGAGCCATAATTGCTGCAACAAGGGTTGTACCCATACCATTTAAATCCATTTCACTTTCCGCGTAAAGTACAATTTCTTTATTGACTTCTTGGATTGTTTTTTGAAGCCACTTTTCGATTTCTTCCGCGGTTAAAAGAGCGGTTGTTTCTTTCCACGCATCGCTAAGTAAACGGACTGCCATTTCGCTCGCTACATCTCCCGCGCGGTGCCCACCCATACCGTCTGCAACAATAACAATTGGCTGCTTATCTTTATTTTCAAACACGCCGCCATTGTCTTCATTATGATGTCTTATTCTACCCCTGTCTGTTCTAAATTCTGCATGCATTTATACGCACCTCACTATTTTTCAAGACTCACTTTTCTTAAGCTGGAAACAAAGAAACCATCGCTTCCAATATCTGTTGGTAAAAGTTGTACAACATCGTCCTTCTTAATTTGTGCCAATTTTTCAGGAAGTACTACTGGTTCTAGTATGAATTCTGGATGTTTTTCTAGGAATGCGCGCAAAACCGTTTCATTTTCTTCCTTATCAATGGTACAAGTACTATAAACTAATATACCATTTTCTTTTACTAATTGGCTAACATCATCTAAAATCGCTAGTTGAATTTCTGCTAATTTATGAATATCTTTTTCTGATTTTGCGTATTTAATATCTGGTTTTCTACGCAGAACACCAAACCCTGAACATGGAGCATCAACTAAAACACGGTCAAATGTTTCTGGTTCAAACATGGTACTTGCGGTTCTCGCATCTAAATGCGCTGTACGAATATTTAATAGTTGTAATCTTTTTGCGGCTTGATTAATCAGTTTTGTTTTCTTTTCATGAATATCAAGTGCATGAACCATACCCGTGCCGTGCATTTTCTCCGCGATATGGGTTGTTTTCCCGCCAGGAGCGGCGCAAGCATCTAGTACAGTTAAATTGTCTTCTAATTGAAGCGCATAAGCTACAAGCATTGAGCTTTCATCTTGAATACTACATTTACCGTCTTTATAAGCTTTGGTTTCTGCTACGGAGCCTTTTTCAACAAGTAAAGCCTCATGGATAAATTCATTGCGTGTAACAGTGATACCTTGGTCATTCAATTCTTTGATTAGTTGCTCGGCGCGAATTTCCGTCTCATTGACACGGATACTTTGGTGTGGAGCTACTAAGAACGCTAGTCCGATTTCACGCAGTTTTTCAAGGCCATATTGATCAGCCCATCGTCTTGCTAACCATTCCGGCAAGCTTGTTTCGACAGCGATTTTTTGCACTGGGTCTTTGATTAACTCAATACTTGGTACGCCTTTACGAATAACATTTCGCAACACTCCGTTGACAAATTTTGTTACGCCTTGGTGTCCAAGATCTTTAGCAATATCACCAGCTTCATTTAAAATCGCATGCTCTGGAACTTTATCTAAAAAGGTTAATTGATAAACGGACATTCTTAGTAAATTTTTCACCCAGTTATCTGGTTCTTTATTTAAAAACGGAGCTAAATAGTAATCAAGTGTAATTTTACGCTGTGTTGTCCCGTATACCAACTCTGTTAAAAGTCCTTTATCAAGTGGATTTAATTTTTGTTTTTTTAGTGCATCGTTAATTAACAAATGGCTATATGACTGATTGTTTTCGATTTTAATAATAAGTTCTAAAGCTATCGCACGAACTGTTTTTTGTTTTTTCATTTATTCACCAAACCTTGTTGTTTTGCTTAGATTTCTACCAGCACCAGACATGAACGAATGAATATCCATCTTCGGCTTTCCAGCTGGTTGTATTACTGTTGGGACAATGAGAGTACCATCACCTGCTACGATTTTTAGTGTTGATTTATCCGTTAAAATCGTACCTGGTGCACCCGTTGTTTTTGTATCTTCAAATATTGCTTCCCAAATTTTAAAAGGTTTTTCTTCAAGCGTTGTATAAGCGACTGGCCAAGGAGAAAGTCCACGAATTTGGTTGAAAATCGTTCGGCCTGATTTTTCCCAATTAATTTTTTCTTGTTCTCTAGAAATATTTCGCGCGAAAGTTACTTTTTCAGGGTCTTGCGCTATAGCAGTAATTTTTCCTGCTAAAAAGTCCGGTAAGGTATCCATTAATAGCTCGGCACCGAGCTTACTTAATTTATCAAACATAGTACCTGTATTATCTTCCTCTGTAATAGGGATTTTACGCTGACTAATCATATCGCCAGCATCCAATTTTTCAACCATATACATAATGGTAACACCTGTTTCTGTTTTGCCATCAAGCAGTGCATAATGAACTGGCGCACCGCCGCGATATTCTGGTAAAAGTGATGCGTGAACGTTGATTGCGCCATGCTTTGGTGATTCAAGTAAATTATTTGGTAAAATTTGTCCATATGCAGCTGTGACAAGTAAATCAGCCTGAAGTGCAATCAGTTCTTCTAATTCGCTAGATGTCCGTAATTTTTCTGGTTGGTAGACTGGAATACCTAATTCTAAAGCAGCTTTTTTTACTGGCGGTGGTGTTAAAACTCGTTTGCGTCCAACTGGTCTGTCTGGCTGTGTAACAACTGCAACTACATCATACGTGCTGGCTAATTGTGTTAAAACGGGAACAGAAAATTCAGGTGTACCCATAAAAATAATTTTTGTCATCGGTTTGCTCCTTTTACATTAGTACATAAGGTTGTACGTCAATGGTTATAGTTAAGCCTTTTTGTTGGTCTTTTTGATAATGAGTAATTAAGGTTTTTAATTCTTTTTTCAAGTTTGGTTCGATTTTATATTTAATAATACATTGGTAACGATATTTGTTTTTTATTCTAGTAATAGTGCTAGGTACTGGACCAAGAATAACGGCATCGGGACCTAACTTACCTCGTAAAAACTGTGCCATTTCTTGTATAGTTCGAATGGCTTTCATTTCATTTTCATCACTGACATTAATCATCGTTAAATAGTAAAAAGGCGGGTAGGCCCCCATTTTCCGTAACTGCATTTCGTGATTATAAAAACCGATAAAGTCATGTTTTTTAGCAAATTCAATGCTGTAATGCTCTGGGTTGTAGCTTTGAACAACCACCTCACCTGTACGCTCATGGCGTCCAGCTCGTCCACTTACTTGGGTAAGAAGTTGAAAAGTCCGTTCTGAGGCACGAAAATCCGGCAAATGAAGCATGGTGTCAGCGTTTAATACGCCAACCAAGGTAATATCTGGGAAATCGAGCCCTTTAGCAATCATTTGTGTTCCGAGTAAAATATCAGCTTCATGATTACGAAAGCTTTTAAGTAATTTTTCATGGGCGCCTTTTGTTCTTGTTGTATCGACATCCATGCGAATCACACGTGCTTCTGGAATTAATTTCGTCAGGCTTTCTTCTACTTTTTGTGTTCCTGTTCCAAAGTAACGAATATGCTCACCTTCACAGCTTGGGCATTTTTGCGGGACACGTTCTTCATGACCGCAGTAGTGACATTTCATTTGGTTACTTGATTGATGATATGTGAGCGAAATATCACAGTTAGGACATTCCACGACATAACCACAATCACGACACATTACAAAAGAAGAATAACCACGCCGATTTAGCATTAATACCGTTTGCTCTTTTTTAGCAATTCGATCTTTGATTTTTTCTAGCAATTCAGTGGAAAATTCGGTGCGATTTTCTTTACGTAGTTCTTCACGCATGTCTACTACACGAACTTCTGGCATCGCTCGCTCATTCACTCGACTAGGAAGTTCAATCAATGTATAAACACCTTTTTTCGCCCTAGCAAAAGATTCAAGGGATGGTGTCGCGCTCCCGAGAACAACTGGACATTGATATTTAACCGCGCGCCAAATCGCTACATCTCTTGCATGGTAGCGCGGATTGTCTTCTTGTTTATAACTCGCTTCGTGTTCTTCATCAATAATAATAATGCCCAAATTCTCAAATGGTGCAAATACAGCTGAGCGAGCTCCAACGACAACTCGTGCTTCTTTACGTTCAATTTTACGCCATTCATCGTATTTTTCCCCAGAAGAAAGTGCACTGTGTAATACTGCAACTTCACTTCCAAATCGGCTTTTAAAACGCTCTACCATTTGTGGGGTAAGAGAAATTTCTGGTACTAAAACGATAGCTTCTTTACCTTCTTTTAGTTTTGCTTCAATTGTTTGTAGATAGATTTCTGTTTTTCCGCTTCCAGTAACACCATGTATTAAGAATGTTTCTTGCTCCGTTGCTGCGGTAATTTTCTCACAGGCTATCGCTTGATTTGGTAGCAACTGGAGCGATTCGCTTTTTTCAAATTGATGATGTTGATATGGATCACGTGAAATGATTTTTTCTTGGATAGTGAGTATGTTTAAATCCACTAGTTTTTTAATGGTTGCATCGGTCGTTTCAGCTTGTTTTTTTAACTCAGTGATGGGGATTTCTGTTCCTTCATATGCCTGAAAAAATGCTAATACACGTGATTGTGCTTTGGCATTTTTAGGCATATCTTCTATTATTTCAGCTAGTTGGTGTGGCGTTTTTAAGCAGTTAACAACACGAACTTTTTTGTTAGTAATTTTATTTTTCACTTGGTAGACAACTTCTACACTACCTTCTCTCACCCATTTACTAATTTCTTTAAGTAAGCCTCGTGTTTCTGCAACTTTCCAATCAAGTGTTTCATAACCTTCGAATAAGCGTTCTAATTCTTCATTTTCTTCCTCTAAGCGCAAAAAATATTTTTCATATTTCGCTCGTAATGCAGCAGGCAACATGGCTTGATAAGCAGAAACGCGAAAACTAAGCGTCTCCTCTGCTAACCAATCCCCAAGTTCCATCAACTCCTCATTTAAAACAGGCGCTAAATCCATCACTGCCTCAATACCTTTTAATTTTGGATTTTCTTCTGTTTTACCAAGCGAAATGACAAAGCCTTGTATTTTTCTATTCCCGAATGGGACACTTACTCGCATGCCAGGACGAATAAGTTCTTCTAAATCTTCTGGAATATAGTAATCAAAGGGACGGTCCACTTGCATGGCTGGAACGTCCACTATCACTTTTGCTATATTAATCATTTGTTCACTTCCTTAAAAAGTTAGCGGCTTCTTTAATGATATATTCAGCAACTTCTTTTTTATCTAATATTGGTAACGCTTCGCTAGAACCATCTTTCCGGTAAAATGTCACGATGTTCGTGTCACCAGAAAAACCTGCACCGGCTTCGCTAATATTGTTTGCGACAATCATATCAGCGTTTTTAGATGTCAGTTTTTTGCGTGCATTTACTTCTAAATTCTCTGTTTCAGCGGCAAAACCAATTACAACTTGTTCTGCATTTTTTTGTTGACCAATTTCGAGTAAAATATCTTTCGTTCGTTTCATTTCAATCGTAAAATCACCCGGCTGTTTTTTAATTTTTTGGTCTGAAATTTGTGCTGGTGTGTAATCGGCAACTGCTGCTGTCATCACGAAAATAGCCTGTGTCTCTTTACGTTCATTTACGGCTTGGTACATTTCTTCTGCTGATTCCACATAGATAGCTTCAACACCAGGAGGTACGGGAAGCGTCTCGCTCGTAGTAACTAGCGTGACATTCGCACCATGACGTGCTGCTGATTCTGCTATACTGAAGCCCATTTTCCCTGTTGAGTGATTAGTGAAATAGCGGACTGGATCTAATTTTTCACGAGTCGCGCCAGCTGTTACTAGTACATTTTTCCCCTGAAGTAGGTCTTTATCTTCTTGAAAAAAATCCGCAATACGGAGAACGATTTTTTCTGGTTCTTCGAGACGCCCGCGGCCAACATAGCCACATGCCAAGTAACCTTCTTCTGGTTCGATAAAACGGACACCATCTGTATATAACCTGTTAATATTGCGAATGACTGCTGGGTGCTGGATCATGTGGACATTCATCGCTGGTGCTACCCAGACAGGTGCCTCTGTTGCAAGAATGGTCGTGGTTACCATATCGTCTGCGATGCCATTTGCCATTTTGCCAATCACATTTGCGGTAGCTGGTGCGACAATTACTAAATCGGCCCAATCAGCTAAGTCAATATGCGCGACCACACTTGATTTTTTTTCGTCAAATGTATCTGTGTATACATCATTTTTAGATAATACTTGGAACGAAAGCGGTGGAACAAATTCCTGAGCATGTTCTGTCATCATCACTTTGACGTTTGCTCCTGCTTGCGTTAATTTACTTGTAAGTGCGACTGCTTTATAAACAGCAATGCCACCGGACACTGCGAGTAAGATATTTTTTCCTTGCATTGACAAGTCACCTCATTTTAATATAAAAATCATTAATTCTATTATACCTTAAATTAAGACAGGACAAAACCATGAAGAAACTAGATTTCAGCTTATTTTTATTGTACGTGCGGCTAACAAAAAAGCCCCGCAGGAAAGCGGAGCAGTTAAGCTTATTTATCATCATTTTGTAAAACTAATTTTCCAGCATGAATTTCTTCTAATGCTTTCCCAACAAATTTGTCAGATTGGTAGCTTGGCAATACGCCTTTATCATTTTCCAGTTGCATGTAGCGTGCGCGTTTAGCAGCCACTGTGACTAGCGAGTATTTTGAGTCGATTTTTAACAATAAATTATCAATTGATGGATATAACATCATTGTAATCCCTCCAACATTTTTTTGTAGCGATGAATTACTCGCTCAGTTTTTAAGTGTTCTGTTTCGACGATGCCTTTGATTTTTTGTACGGCTTTTGATACGACATCATTCACCACAGCATAATCATAAGACGCCATCATTTCGATTTCTTTTTTCGCTGTTTCCATGCGTTCCTCGACAACTTCCATCGATTCTGTACCGCGCCCGATAATCCGGTTTTTCAGTTCGGACAAATCTGGTGGCGTTAAGAAAATAAAAATTCCTTCTGGCATCGCTTTTCGAACTTGCATTGCTCCTTGCACTTCAATTTCGAGAAAAATGTCTACTCCTGCAGCAAGTTTTTCCTCGACATATTCAAGCGGAGTGCCGTAATAGTTACCGACATACTCTGCATATTCTAACATTTTTCCGTCTTTGATAGCTTGTTCAAACACTTCTCGTGAACGAAAATAATAATCGACACCGTCTTGTTCTCCTTCACGAGGAAGACGCGTTGTCATAGAAATAGAATAATCAAAACTTGTTTCCGGATCTTTAAAAACAGCTTCCCGAACAGTTCCCTTACCTACTCCAGATGGACCTGAAAGTACAATTAACAGTCCTCTTTCTGTCATCATTTCCCCTCCTGCATATCATTCCACATTTTGTACTTGTTCCCGAATTTTCTCTAGCGTCGTTTTCATTTCAACCACTTGTTCGGTGATTTTCAGAGAACTTGCTTTGGATCCAATCGTGTTAACTTCACGGTTCATTTCTTGGATAAGAAAATCCAGTTTCCGTCCAATTGGTTCTTCGAGTAAAATAATACCATAAAATTGCTTTAAATGGCTCTTAGTTCGTTCGACTTCTTCGTTAATATCTGCCTTTTCAAGTAGCATTGCGACTTCTGTAAGAACGATACTAGGATCAAATTGGTCGCCTACAACGTTTTGTAAGCGAGTTTCAATTTTTTCTTGATAATGTTTTTCTGTATTTGGAATTTCGGCTTGAATGATTTCCAAACTTGTTTCGAGTGCTGTAAGATGTTGTTTGAAATACAGCAGTAATTCTGCTCCTTCCATACTTCTCATCTCGTCCAGTCGCTCGGTTGCACGGGCAAGGGTTTCTAAAACTAATCGCTCTAGCTCGCTACTTGCCTCCACTTCTTCTTCAATTGAAAGATAGGCTTGCTCTTGAAGTAAATCGGTCATTGTAGGTAATTCTTGTAATTCATATCTAGCGCTTGCTTGTTTGATAAAACGGTAATAGCTGTCTGCGAGGTCCCAGTCAATATGTAGTTCACGTTTTGAAATTTGCTCTCCTGTGATGGAAAAGAAAACTTCAATTCTACCACGTTTGATTTGCTTACTTATGATCTTTTTTAATTTTCCTTCTAAATAAGCGAGTTGTTTAGGCATCCGAAAAAGAAATTCGGAGTAGCGATGGTTGACTGCTTTTAATTCAATGGTTACTTTGAACGCTTCAAATTCTTTTGTGGCGCGCCCAAATCCCGTCATGCTTTTCACCATTTGGCAAGACACCTTTCATAACTTAAAGTTCCCTCTAAGATTACTTGAAATTTGTTCTGACTTCTTATTATACCAAAGCTCCTTCATGCATACAATACATTTTCGGAATGTATGTTAAAATAGAAAGTAACTAACTAAAAAAGGAATGAATAACTAATGGCGTTTGATGCAATGTTTTTAAAAGCTATGACTGAAGAACTTGCCGAACACGGTGAAAGTGGGCGCATTATGAAGATCCACCAACCGTTTTCACATGAACTTGTTTTATATATCCGAAAAAATCGTGAAAATAAACGTTTACTTATCTCATCGCATCCTAGCTATGCACGGATTCAGTGGACGGATGATATACCTGAAAACCCAGCAACTCCGCCAATGTTCTGTATGTTACTCCGGAAATATTTAGAAGGGGCAATTATTGAGTCTATCACGCAACTTCCTAATGAACGGATTTTACAATTTAGTATTCGCGGGAAAGATGATATTGGTGAAAATCGTTTTTGTGATTTATTTGTAGAAATCATGGGACGTCATAGTAATATTACCCTTGTCGACCGTGAGAAAAATGTGATTGTTGATTGTATTAAACACGTCTCTCCAGCACAAAATAGTTACCGAACACTGCTTCCTGGAGCGACTTATGTGTTACCTCCTGCAACGGATAAACTCCACCCATTTGAGGTTACTTCAGAGCAGATTCTGGATAGACTAGATTTCTCAGCGGGTCGAATGGATAAGCAACTTGTACAAAATTTTGCAGGATTCAGCCCTTTGCTTGCTCGGGAAATAGTATTTCGTGCTGGGAACTTAACGGCAGATTCGCTAGTTGCCGCCTTTTTCGAAGTAATTGGGCTAGTGAACGAGCATTTAGGACATGCAGCCGTGCCAAACGAATGGCGCATCCAAAATAAAGAGGATTACTATTTTTTCCCGCTCCGTCATATCGATGCAGACACAACAGAATTCGCTAACTTAAGTACCCTGTTAGACCATTTTTATATAGGTAAAGCACGTCGTGATCGTGTCCATCAATTCGCGCATGATTTAGAAAAACTATTATCCAACGAACTGGCTCGAAGCAGGCTGAAAATCGAAAAACTCGAAAACACTTTGCTCGAAACAGAAAAAGCAGATGTTTATCGTATTCAAGGTGAACTTCTAACTGCCAACCTGCATTTAATGGAACGCGGGATGGAAGAAATTACTGTAGAAAACTTTTACGATGATATGAAGAAAATGACGATTCCGCTTGATACTAGAAAAACGCCATCCGCCAATGCGCAAAGCTACTTTAGCCGCTACCAAAAACTACGTAACGCGGTCGAAGTAGTGAAAGAGCAAATCGCACTCACGAAAGAAGAAATTACTTACTTAGAGTCCGTGGAATCACAACTTGAAACATCCGGCCCACAAGACGTGGAAGAAATCCGCCAAGAACTAGCTGAACAAGGCTATCTTCGCTACAAACAGAAAAAAGGCGGCCGTAAAAAAGCGACTTTACCTGCTCCAGAAAAATATACTTCTTCGACTGGCTTAACGATTTTAGTCGGAAAAAATAATAAACAAAATGATTATTTAACGAATAAATTAGCTAGGAATAATGAATACTGGTTCCATGTAAAAGATTTGCCTGGTTCGCATGTGGTCATTCAATCAAATAATCCAGATGAGATATCGATTACAGAAGCCGCAATGATTGCAGCCTATTATTCAAAAGCGCGCCTTTCAGCAACCGTCCCCGTCGACGGCACGCTTGTTAAACACGTGAAAAAACCAAATGGTGCCAAACCTGGTTATGTCATTTATGATAACCAAACGACTTATTTTGTTACACCAGATGAAAAGCTTGTTCTAGGCTTGAAAAATTAACGGTTCCTTCTTGGAGCCGTTTTTTCTTTCTATTTTTAGGGTACATATTTACTGACATTATTTTTTTATTGGAAGGATGATAGACGAATGAAAATTTTATTAATTGGTGCTTCTGGTACGCTTGGTTCTGCGGTGAAAGACCGTTTGGAGAAAAAGGCAGATGTGATTACAGCGGGCAGACATAGTGGCGACGTGACAGTGGATATTACGAGTATTGATAGTATCAAAAAAATGTACGCCCAAGTTGGCAAAGTCGATGCAATTGTTTCGGCAACAGGCAGTGCCACTTTTTCCCCTTTAACAGAATTAACGCCTGAGAAAAATGCGGTGACGATTAGTAGTAAATTAGGCGGTCAAATTAATTTGGTTTTACTGGGCATTGACTCATTGAATGACAAAGGAAGTTTTACGCTTACTACCGGTATTATGATGGAAGATCCAATCGTTCAAGGGGCTTCAGCAGCGATGGCAAACGGTGCGGTTACTGCTTTTGCTAAATCGGCTGCACTTGAAATGCCTCGTGGAATTCGGATTAACACCGTGAGCCCAAATGTTTTAGAAGAATCTTGGGACAAACTGGAATCATTTTTCCAAGGCTTCGTTCCAGTTCCAGCTGCAAAAGTCGCTCGTGCTTTTGAAAAAAGCGTTTTTGGTGCACAAACTGGTGAAAGTTATAAAGTATATTAATAGAAAAAGAAGCTCACCTGTAATAAAGGTGAGCTTCTTTTTATTTACCCCAGTTTTCTGGATTTTTCTTCCATTCTTTCAGTGTCGCCATATCTTCACCAGTCACGTAATTTTCATTTAGAGCTACTTCAATTAGCTCATCGTAGTTCGTTAATGTTACTAGTTTTGTGCCAGACTCTTTTAGCAATTGTTTCCCTTTAGCGAGTCCATATGTAAAAATGGCCGCGATTCCAACTACTTCCGCTCCAGCTTCCTCCAGCGCTTCCACTGCTTTTAATGAGCTTCCGCCAGTCGAAATCAAATCTTCAATTACCACTACTTTTTGACCTTTAGCAATTGGTCCTTCAATTTGGTTCCCTTTACCATGTTCTTTTGCTTTGGAACGCACGTAAACCATTGGTAAGTCTAGTAAATCGCTCACCCATGCGGCATGTGGAATTCCTGCAGTCGCAGTACCAGCAACAACATCTACCTCACCAAATGTTTGCTTAATTTTTTCGGCTAATGATTTGGCGATAAATTGGCGAACTTTTGGAAAGCCTAGCGTTAGGCGATTGTCGCAGTATATAGGAGATTTAATTCCAGATGCCCAAGTGAAAGGCTCATTTGGTTTTAAAAATACAGCTTTAATTTCTAATAATTGTTCAGCTACTTGTTTTTCGATGCTCATGCATTCCACTCCTCTAAAACTTGATTATAAGCTGCTACCGGGTCATCTGCGCGTGTGATAGAGCGACCAACGACAATGTTTGACGAGCCAATCAAACGCGCTTTTTCTGGTGTTACGACACGAATTTGATCATCTACTGTGTCACTTGCCAGTCGGATGCCTGGTGTTACACGTAAAAATTCAGTGCCATTTTGTCGTTTAATGTCTTCTGCTTCTAGCGCAGAACAAACCACACCATCTAGCCCAGCTTGTTTCGATAAATCGCTATAATGCATGACGGATTGAAGCAGGCTCGTTTTTATTAATTGCTCTCTTTGCATGTCCGTTTCACTTGTACTTGTCAATTGTGTTACGGCGATAATTTTTGGGCGTTTCCCACTTTGCGAACCTATTTCTAGACCTTCCCGGGCAGCTTCCATCATTTTCTTCCCACCAGCTGCGTGTACATTAACCATATCAACGCCTAGTTTTGCCAAGCCAATCATCGCACTTTTGACCGTATTGGGGATATCATGTAGTTTTAAATCTAAGAAAATTTCATGATTTTGTTGCTTTATTTTTTCGACAATGATTGGACCATTACTATAAAAAAGTTCCATGCCAACTTTCACGGATAGTGTTTCTCCAGAAAATTTGGCTAAAAAGCTCGCTACTTCTTCGTAAGTCTGGAAATCAAGCGCGATAATAGGTTTATTCATTGATTTGTTCGCTCCTTTTTAAGATCTTGTAGGGAAGAAATACCGAGTTCGTCCATTCGTTTTGGTAGTTCACTAATTAATTTCGGACAAATAAATGGGTCGGTAAAATTCATCGTTCCTACTGCGACTGCATCTGCTCCGGCAATCAAGAATTCTAGTACGTCATCTACGGTTTGCACACCGCCCATGCCAATGATAGGAATATTACTTACCGAGCGGACTTGGTGAATCATCCGAATAGCAACAGGTTTAATTGCTGGGCCAGAAAGCCCCCCTGTTCCATTTGCGATAACTGGTTTTCTAGTTTTTAAATCAATACGCATGCCAAGTAAGGTATTTATCATCGTGAGCCCATCCGCACCAGCTGTTTCAATTGCTTGCGCGATAGAAACAATATCTGCTACATTCGGGGATAGTTTTACATAAACGGGAACACTTGCGACACTTTTCACGGCTTTCGTTAAACGGTGCGCTACTTCCGGATCCGTTCCAAAAGCGATACCGCCGTGCTTCACATTTGGGCAGGAAATATTGAGTTCGATTGCTTTCACTGCTTTTGATTCCCCGATTCGGGAGCAGACTTGGACATAATCGTCCTCCGTCGCTCCCGCCACATTAGCGATAATCGGTGTTTCAAATTGTTCTAAAAATGGGAGTTCATGCGCTAACACATGTTCCAGACCAGGATTTTGTAAGCCGATTGCATTAAGCATCCCGCTCGCGGTTTCTGCTACTCGCGGAGTGGGGTTCCCAAGTCTAGGTTCTGGTGTCACGGCTTTGGCCATAATCGCACCAAGTTCATTTAAATCATAGTATTTGCTATATTCTTGCCCGAAACCAAAACATCCTGATGCGGGCATAATCGGATTTTTGAGCGATAATCCGGGAATTTCTACAGCTAATCGATTCATAAACTCACCTCATCCGCACGAAATACTGGACCATCTTCGCAAACTTTAAATTGCTTTTTCACATCATCTGCTTTTGGACAGACACAAGCGTAGCAAGCTCCAATCCCACAAGCCATCCGTTCTTCTAATGAAAGATACGTTTTCGTTTCTGGAAAATTTGCTTTCACTGCCTGTAGCATTGCTTTTGGCCCGCAACTGTAAATAACATCTGCTTCTTCCGGAAAATTTTTCGTAATATCTGTGACGAAACCCTGTGTTCCAAGCGAGCCGTCCACTGTCGCAATATGAACCGTGCCATATGCTGTCATTTCTTTTTCATAAAAACTGTCTTTCGCAGATTGGAACCCGTTTACAAACGTGACTTGAACGCCTTTTCCAGCTAATTCTTTACCGAGTTGATACATTGGAGGAACACCGATTCCGCCTCCGATTAAAAGAGCGGTTTTTGGTAAAGGTGTCCGGTCAATATCGAAACCTTTTCCAAGCGGACCCAACACATCGATAGTATCCCCTTCTGAAAGTTTACTGAAATCTCTTGTCCCATCGCCTTCTACTCGGTACAACAGAATGCATGTATTGGCTGTTTTATCATAAGAACAAATACTTATCGGACGTCTCATTAATAAATCAGAACGACTCGGTTTCAGCATTAAAAACTGTCCCGGTGACATATCGGCTACACATTCCCCTGTTAAAATTAATTCGTATACTTTATCTGCAATTTCAGTTTGCTGAATGACTTTCATTTCCGTCTGTAACACGGTTCCACCCCGTTTCTTCTATTTATACTCGTGCTTTTGGTTGTTTCACTTCACTGGCATTCATCGATTCGAGTTCAAAAGAGCGTGATTCTAGTACACGCAAGATTGCTTCTGCGGTATCAAGCGATGTACAAACTGGAATGCCATTTTCAACAGATTCGCGGCGAATTTGGAAGCCATCACGTTCGGGACGTTTACCAGTTGTTAAGGTATTCACTACGAGCGTTACTTGGCCATTGCGGATATAGTCAATTAATGTTTCTTGATTTTCACCAATTTTTTTCACTTGCGAAACTGGAATTCCTGCTTCTTCTAGTGTACTTGCAGTTCCTTTTGTTGCCATGATAGTGAAGCCAATGCGATTGAATCTTGCAGCTAGTTCTACTGCCTCTTCTTTATCGCGGTCAGCTACGGTTAAAAGTACTGTTCCATAGTCATGCATGGTTGTCCCGCTCGCAACAAAACCTTTGTAGAGTGCTTTTTCTAGTGTGACATCTTTGCCCATGACTTCACCAGTTGATTTCATTTCAGGCCCAAGTGACGTATCAACACTACGCAATTTCGCGAAAGAGAACACCGGCACTTTGACAAAAATTTCTTGTTTTTCTGGAGCAAGTCCTGGCGTGTAACCAAGGTCAATTAAGTTTTCTCCTAAAATCACTTTCGTCGCCACATTTGCCATTGGAATTTCCGTAATTTTGCTCAAAAATGGCGCGGTCCGGCTTGAACGCGGATTCACTTCGATAACAAAAACTTCTTCTCCGTCCACCACATATTGAATGTTCAGCATACCGATAATATTTAAGCCAGTTGCTAGCTTTGTCGTATAATCCACAATTGTATTTTTCACTTGAATGCTTAAACGTTGTGCTGGGTACACAGCAATTGAGTCCCCTGAATGGACACCTGCCCGTTCGATGTGTTCCATAATTCCAGGAATTAAGACGTTTTCACCGTCACTGATTGCATCCACTTCTACTTCTTGGCCGCTTACATAACGGTCTACTAAAACTGGATGTTTTGGATTTACTTTAACGGCGTTTGTCATATAATGTTTTAACGCTTCTTCTGATTCCACAATTTCCATTGCTCGACCACCTAGTACATAAGATGGACGAACTAGAACCGGATAGCCGATATCTGTCGCTACATTGATTGCTTCTTTCACGGAAGTAGCAGTTTTCCCAGCTGGTTGTGGGATTTGTAAAATTTCTAACGCTTTTTCAAAGGCATCACGATTTTCCGCACGGTCGGTATCTTCTAAGCTTGTGCCAAGAATTTTTACCCCTCGCTTAGCTAAACCGTCTGCTAAGTTAATAGCCGTTTGCCCACCAAATTGTACGACAACTCCTAGTGGCTGCTCAATTTCAATGACGTGCATCACATCTTCTAATGTCAGTGGCTCAAAATATAGTTTGTCCGAAATACTAAAGTCGGTCGAAACTGTTTCTGGGTTATTATTGATGATAATTGCTTCATAACCTGCTTGTTGAATTGCCCACACTGAATGCACAGTTGCATAATCAAATTCCACTCCTTGACCAATCCGAATCGGACCAGAGCCAAGTACAATCACGCTTTCTTTCTCAGACCGTGTGGACTCATTTTCCTCTTCATATGTGCTGTAAAAGTATGGAGTTGTTGATTCAAACTCAGCTGCACATGTGTCGACCATTTTGTAAACCGGGAAAAGATTTTGGGCTTTTCGTAAGTCGTAAATGGCTTGTTCGTCTATATTCCAGCAAGTCGCAAGGAAAGCATCAGAAAATCCAGCCCGTTTTGCTTCTACCAAAATCTCTTGGTTTTGCGGGTTCTCTTTGATACGATTTTCAAGTTCCATTGTTTTACTAAGTTTATATAAGAAGAATAAATCTATTTTTGTTTTCGCGTGGAGTTGTTCGATTGTTTGACCACGACGCAAGGCTGCAGCTAAGAAGAATAAGCGATCATCTTCTGGGAAGCAAATTTTGCGTTCTAATGTTTCCTCGTCAGCATTTTCGGCTTCTTCAAGTAGTAAATGGTCCGCGCCAATTTCAAGCGAACGTACAGCTTTTAAAAGAGCTTCTTCCCAAGAACGACCGATTGCCATGACTTCTCCGGTTGCTTTCATCTGCGTTCCAAGACGACGATCCGCTTGTTCAAATTTGTCGAAAGCAAAGCGTGGGATTTTCGCAACCACATAATCTAGTGTTGGTTCAAAGTGAGCAAAAGTTGTTCCTGTTACTGGATTTCTAACTTCATCTAACGTTAAGCCAACTGCAATTTTCGCTGCTAGTTTTGCAATTGGGTACCCTGTCGCTTTAGATGCTAGCGCAGAAGAACGACTCACACGTGGGTTTACTTCGATAACATAGTAGTTGTAACTATCTGGATCAAGTGCCAGTTGAACGTTACAGCCTCCCTCAATTTCAAGTGCACGGATAATTTTTAAGGATACATCGCGCAATAATTGATATTCGCGGTCGGAAAGCGTTTGACTTGGTGCAACAACAATCGAATCTCCTGTATGTATACCAACTGGGTCAATATTTTCCATGTTACAAACAACCATTGCGTTATTGTTCGCATCACGCATCACTTCATACTCTACTTCTTTAAAACCAGCTATACTTTTTTCTAGCAAGCATTGTGTTACTGGACTTAACTTTAAACCACTTGTTACTGTTTCAATTAATTCTTGTTCATTATGGCATATACCGCCGCCAGAACCACCTAACGTATAAGCCGGGCGAACAATAACCGGGTAGCCAATTCGTTCTACAAAAGTATATGCTTCGTCTAAATTGTGGATAATATCGCTTTCTGGTACTGGTTCCCCAAGTTCATTCATCAAATCACGGAAAGCTTCCCGGTCTTCTGCTTTTTTTATCGCTGTTAAATCGGTTCCAAGTACTTCCACATTACATTCATCCAAAATTCCTGCAGCTGAAAGTTCCATTGCCATGTTTAACCCTGTTTGTCCTCCAAGCGTAGGTAAAATTGCGTCAGGACGTTCTTTACGAATGATGCGCGATACAAAATCAAGTGTAATTGGCTCAATATATACTTTGTCAGCCATTTCTGCGTCTGTCATAATCGTCGCTGGATTCGAGTTCACTAAAACTACCCGATAACCTTCTTCTTTTAAGCTTAAGCAAGCTTGAGTTCCCGCATAGTCAAACTCCGCTGCTTGTCCAATAACAATCGGGCCAGAGCCGATTACAAGAATTGTTTTTATATCGTCACGTTTAGGCATGTAATTCACCCTCCTCTTTCACATTCATCATTTCCATAAACTCGTCAAATAGGTAGTTAACATCACTTGGACCTGGGTTTGCTTCTGGATGATATTGTACGGTATACGCTTGGTATTCCTTATGTGCAAGACCTTCAACTGTTTCATCATTTAATTCAATATGCGTTACTTTTAAATCCGTGCCGATAAGTGATTCCTTTTCTACCGCATAACCGTGATTTTGCGCAGTAAAGTCCACACGGCCAGTTGCTAGTTCTTTTACTGGATGATTCGCACCTCGATGACCAAATTTTAGTTTGAACGTATCCGCTCCGTTCGCTAGCGCAAATAGTTGATGTCCTAAGCAAATTCCAAATAATGGTAGTTTACCTTGAATACCGCGAATCATTTCTAATGCTTCTGGAACATCTTTTGGATCCCCTGGTCCATTGGATAACATCACACCATCTGGGTGCATCGCCAAAATTTCTTCAGCTGTTGTATTGTAAGGAACAACCGTCACATAGCAATTACGCTTATTTAATTCTCGCAAAATCGAACTTTTTACACCGTAATCAACAAGCACTACTCGTTTACCATCTCCTGGGCTTGCAAATGCTTTAGCTGAGGAAACTTCGTGTACTTGATCAACAGGAAGGCGCACAGAACGAAGGTGATGTAATAATTCTTCTTTATCTGCTGATGCTACTGACAGTATTCCTTTAAGCGTTCCTTCTTTACGAATTAATTTGGTTAATTTACGTGTATCAATTCCTGCAATTCCTGGAATACCTTTTTCTTTCAAAAAATCATTTAATGTCATTTGGTTACGCCAGTTAGAAGGGAATTCTGCAGCCTCACGTACCACAACTCCTTTAACAGCAGGATTAATGGATTCAAAATCGTCACGATTCACCCCGTAATTTCCAACAAGTGGATACGTAAAAGTGATAATTTGTCCATAATAGGAAGGGTCTGTGATTGTTTCTTGGTAGCCAGTCATTCCCGTATTAAAAACAACTTCACCGATTGTTTCTTTTTCACTACCAATCGCATCACCGATAAAGTAATTACCATCTTCTAGCATTAAAATTCGCTTTGTCATTTAATTTCCCCCTCATTGTATACAAGCGTTCCTTCTGCAAACGTTGCTACCGGCCAGCCGATACACGTTTCTCCTACAAATGGTGTGTTTTTTCCTTTTGAATAAAAAGTGTCTGGATCAATAGTTGATTCTTTTTCTAAATCAAGTACGACAATATCTGCTACTGCGCCTTCTTCTAGTTTTCCGTATGGTAGTTTAAAACATTCTGCCGGTTTTACAGTCATCCAGTCAATTAGCTGTTTCAATGTCCATTCATTCGTTTTAACAAAATGTGTGTATAAAAGTGGGAAAGCTGTTTCTAATCCTACAATTCCGAATGCTGCTTGTTCCATTGGTACATTTTTCTCTTCTGCAGCGTGTGGGGCATGGTCTGTTGCGATAAAGTCAATTGTTCCGTCAAGTAATCCCGCTAAAAGTGCCGCACGATCTTCTTTGCTACGAAGTGGTGGGTTCATTTTCCAATTACCATCATTTCCAGGAATAGCTTCTTCGTCTAAAATTAAGTGATGTGGGGAAACTTCGGCAGTGACACGAATTCCTGCCCGTTTCGCATCTCGCACAACACGAACAGATTCTTTTGTTGAAATATGACAGACATGATAGTGACAGCCTGCTGCTTCTGCTAGTAAGACGTCCCGTGCGATTTGGACTGATTCAGCAATATTTGGAATACCTTTCAGTCCTTCTCTTTCAGCAAAAATTCCATCATGGACCACTCCGCCGTAAATTAGCGAGTTGTCTTCACAGTGAGCAACGATTGCCATATCTAGTGCTGCTGCTCGTTTCATTGCCTCGTACATCGTTCCGGCTAGCTGTACCCCTACGCCATCGTCTGTAAAAGCAAATGCTCCAGCTTCTTTTAAAGCTTCAAAATCTACTAGCTCGTCCGTTCCAAGACTCGTTGTAATGGATGCGTATGGTAACACTCGAACTTCTGCTGTTTCTTTGATTTTTGCTTGTATACTTTCCATTACTTTTTTGGAATCTGGAACAGGCTTTGTATTCGGCATCGAACAAATTGTCGTATAACCACCGCGTGCCGCCGCTTTTGTTCCTGTCAAAATGGTTTCCTTATGTTCTCCGCCTGGTTCGCGAAGATGTACGTGAACATCGATAAAACCTGGTGCGATTAGCTTACCTGTAGCGTCAAATTCTTCGCCACTTGTTACTTCAATAGAATCGGTAATCAAATTAACTTTGCCGTTTTGAATAAGTACATCTCTCTTCTCTAGTTCGCCTGATTCATTTAGCACTTGACCATTTTTTAATACGTACATAATTTCGCCCTCATTTCCTGTTCTTTTAAAATAGATTCCAAAATTGCCATTCTTATAAAAACGCCATTTGTCATTTGCGTAACAATGCGTGATTTTTCGCTTTCAACTAAGCTATCAGCAATTTCAACGTCGCGGTTCACTGGACTTGGGTGCATAATGATTGCATCTTGTTTTAATTTCGCTGCCCGCTCAACTGTAAGTCCAAATTTTTCGTGATAACTTGCTTTTGTAAATTGTTCTGTTCCACTGTGTCGCTCATGTTGTACACGCAGAAGCATCATCACATCAACTTTTTCAACAAGCTCATCGACGGGTAGGTACGTGCCATATTCTAAGTAGCTTTCATCAAACCATTCTCTCGGCCCAGAGAAAAACAACTTCGCCCCAAGTCTTTTTAATACTTTCATATTTGAGTTTGCTACTCTGCTGTGCCTTATATCACCTGCAATTGCTACTTTCAAATCTTGAAATGTTCCAAATTGTTCTTTTATCGTGAATAAGTCTAGTAGTGATTGACTCGGATGTTCTCCGCATCCGTCTCCACCGTTTACGATAGCAATATTTAATTTATCAAGCCCAGCATAGTAGTTTTCTTCAGAATGCCTGATAACTGCTACATTTACTCCGACAGCTTCCATGGTTAACAGTGTGTCATAAAGCGTTTCTCCTTTTGTCATGCTAGAAGTTGCTGCGTCAAAGGAGACAACCTCCACTCCTAACTTTTTCTCCGCTACTTCAAAGCTCGTATGTGTTCTAGTACTTGGTTCAAAAAACATATTTACTGCAAAAGCTTGTTCTTTCAATGTTGCTTTTTTTCCGTGCTTAAACTGTGTCGCCTGCTCTAATAAATGCTCGATTTCATGGACAGTTAATGCTTCCATAGACAACAAATTTTTCATTCAAAGCGCCACCTTTTCTCATTCATTTTATACAAAAACCTCTGTGAAATTTTGTCTGCAGAGGTTTTTGTCGTGTGTTATGCTGATCTATGCTCGGCTGGTAAGACTAAGTTTAAGATAATTCCAATGACTGCTGCTAGTGCCATACCAGATAGTTCGAACGTTCCAGCTTTAATGAATAAGCCGCCAATTCCTACTACTAGTACAACAGATGCAATAATCATATTACGATTAACACTTAGATCAATTTTGTTTTCAATCATCATTCGAAGCCCGCTTGTTGCAATAACCCCGAAGAGTAACAGGGAAATTCCGCCTAGAACTGCCGTTGGAACCGAGGTGATAACTGCATTAATGTAGCCGATAAATCCGAAGAGGATAGCAAAAACTGCCGCTCCTCCGATAACAAACACACTGTATACTTTTGTAATTGCAAGAACACCAATGTTTTCACCGTATGTTGTTACAGGTGGTCCCCCGATTAAAGATGCAATAATCGAAGCTGTACCATCTGCAAGCAAGGAACGATGAAGTCCTGGGTCCTTAAAGAAGTTTTTATTCGTAATTCGATTTAATAGTAATTGATGCCCCATGTGTTCTGCCATCGTAACAAACGCAAGCGGCGCCATACTTAGAACGACTGTAATTGTAATTACTGGGTCGATATTTACAAATGGAATGCTGAAATCTGGTACTTGGAAAAACGAAGCATTTTTGATTAGCGTGTAATCTACCATACCAAGCGCCATACTTGTTAAATAGCCTACTATGAAGCCGAACAAAATCGGAATCAAGCCCATAAATCCTTTGAAAAACATCATGGCGATGATGGTTGCAAGTAGCGTGACAAATGCAACTCCTAACGTTTTCAAATCATAGTTACCATTGTTCGTCCCCATTGCCATCGCCGCTGCACTTGGAGCGAGCGACAAACCGATAACCATAATGACCGGCCCAACAACAATTGGTGGTAACACCTTTTGAATCCAGTTAACACCTGCGTAGTAAACAATCAAAGAAACAATCGCATACACAACTCCGACTGAGAAAGTTCCTACCATAACTGCGCCCGGCCCTCCGCCAAATTTTGCGGCAAGTAATGCTGTAATTGGTGCAATAAAGGTAAAGGAAGAACCTAGATATGCGGGTATTTTTCCGCGAGTAATTCCTAGATAAGCAAGTGTTCCGAGCCCGCTAGATACAAGCGCCACTCCCGGACTTAACCCTGTCACACTTGGCACAAAGATAGTAGAGCCAAACATGGTGAAAAGGTGCTGGATGCTAAGAATAATCCATTTATTGAAGCTTGGTTTTTCGTGTATATCTAGTACTGGTTTTGTTACTGTTTCTGTCGTTTCTGTCATTTTCTTCCCTCTTTCTTCATAAAAAATACCCCTTGCCTTGGTCGACAAAGAGTATAGAATAATCCCCTATAGAAATTAATCACTCTTTGTCAGCCTCACAGGACTGCTTTTAAAAAAGTGTTACATTATTATTCATTTTTGTTAATGATGACCGCATCTTCTGCATGATCCACATCGGTCAAGCGAACTTCTACTCGTTCGTTTCCTGATGTCGGAATATTTTTCCCTACATAGTCTGCTCTGATTGGTAGCTCTCTATGGCCACGGTCAGCAAGTACTGCAAGGTGAATTTGTGCTGGTCTACCTACATCCATTAATGCGTCCATTGCGGCACGCACAGTTCGACCAGTGTAGAGCACATCATCTACAAGAACGACTTTTTTTCCATTAATATCAAATGGAATGTTCGTCCCATGTACTGCGGGTTCGCGCGTTTTATCATCTTTGAAAGATAAGTCATCGCGATAAAGCGTAATGTCAATATCCCCGACTGGCACGTCAATACCTTCAATTTCAAGTATCCGCTTATGCAAACGCTCAGCAAGATAGATACCACGAGTCTTAATTCCGACTAGTGCTAAATTCTTTGTCCCTTTATTTCGTTCGATGATTTCGTAACTAACCCGGGTAAGCGCACGTTTGATTGCCGCCTCGTCCATGACAACTACTTGTTTTTGCATCCGAAATCTCTCCTTTTGTGCAAAAAAATAACCCTCTGCCAGTGTAAGCAAGGGAACGCGTACGAGTATACAAATAACCCGTCAAATTGTCGCCACCTTCTTAGTCTCTCTGGACTATGTTAAAGGACTTTATTTCATTAGATTCATATTACCTGAAAGAACTCTCCCTGTCAATCAAAAAAATATAAAACATGTTATACTATTTATAATAACATAAAGGAGGCCAAAATTATGGCTACATCTAAAGCGAAAAAGAAACGTCAAAAACTAGTGCGCGAAGGTCGTTTAAATCCAGAAATCAAACGAAGCCCCTTTGCACTCATTGATTTAAGTTCCAAGCAAACAAAAACTAAAAAAGGATATCTTTATAGTAGGAAAAAGAAGAATCACCAAGAAGATGATTCTTTTTTTGCGGTTTTTTTTAAGTTTTCACATTTTATACATAAAACGCTTTAAAATAATTGGCTCCTTTTAGAAATTAGTCCTCTTTTTTTATGCTTTATGCTATGCTTTAATAGCTAAAAGACATGTACTTGAGAGGTGAAGAGAATGAGTATTATGGATAGTTTATTACAACAGAAAGAAATCGTAGTAAAAGGCTGGCTCACGTATTATATATCTGTAGATGACCCTTATGTTCTCACATTAAAAGATGACCACCGTCTAATGGATGAAACTGGACTTATCTTGGAAAATTTATTTATAGGTATGACAGAAGACCTTACAAAAATGAATACATTCGCACGTGATTTAGGGAAGGCACAATTTATTACGTCACTTGGAATTTCACGAATTTTATTCCATATTCGTTTGCTAGAAGAATTTTTACTAGATTATGCCTCGGAGATACACGCAGATTATAGTAACTATCGCGATTTATATCTTTTTAGTATTAAACTGCATCAAGTATTTAGTAGTTTTACACAAAATTTAATCGAAGGATATACACTTGCTACAGAGCTGTTAGTGCAACAAAAAGAAAATCAAATCATCAAAAATTCTACAAAATTAATTTGGCTTGCTGAAAAAGTATTTCTTTTGCCACTTATTGGAAAAATTACTGATGATCGAGCAAAACAAATTACTGAAACAGCACTTTTTGAAGCTTGCGAACAACCCGTAAACTATTTGATTATTGACTTATCTGGCGCACAATTTGATTCTGCTAATATTGGAGAATATATCGAGCATTTTTTCTCCTCTCTAAAACTTGTCGGAGTGACACCAATCATTACTGGAATGCAGCCGCAAACAGCCAAAGTAATGATACAAGTTAATTTAACGGAGCAAAAAGGAATAAAAACTTTTGCCACTTTGCGTCAAGCAACCAAATCACTTATGAAAGAAAAAGAAGCAAGAAATGCCCCTAAATAGGCATTCTTGCTTCTTTTTTAGTTTTCTTGTCGTAACGATTTTAGTGCTTGCTCAAAGGAGTCTGGTAACGATGCTTCAAAGGTCATTCGTTCATTTGTCCTCGGATGATCAAATCCTAGTTTAGCAGCATGAAGGAATTGTCCATTACCTTTGATTGTATTTTTCGGTCCATATTTTGGATCACCAGCTAGTGGATGACCAATATATTTAAGGTGAACACGTATTTGGTGTGTGCGCCCAGTATCAAGCTTACAGTTAATAAGTGTATAACCAGGTAACCGTTCTATTACTTCAAAATGTGTCCGCGCTTCCTTGCCATCACGAACAACAGCCATTTTTTGACGATCTTCTTTTGCTCGACCAATTGGCGCTTCGATTGTTCCTTTTTGGTGGACAATATCACCATGGACAAGTGCGATATATTCTCTATCTGAAGTTTTATCTTTTAATTGTTTGGCTAGTGATTCATGGGCATGGTCGTTTTTAGCAACCATAAGTAATCCCGATGTATCTTTATCAATTCGGTGAACAATCCCTGGACGAATTTTACCATTTATACCAGACAAATCGTCACAATGAAACAGCAAAGCATTTACAAGCGTTCCACTCGCATGACCAGCTGATGGATGAACGACCATTCCTTCAGGTTTATTTACAACAAGCATATCTTTGTCTTCAAAATAAATCTCAAGTGGAATATCTTCGGCTAAAATTTCCAGTTCTTCAGGTTCACGAGCTTCATAATGAATTTCGTCGCCAACTTGTACTTTGTAATTCGGCTTCGCAAGTTCTCCGTTAACTGTAATATCACCATTTTTCAGCATAAGTTGTATCGCTGAACGACTTTTCCCCATCATTTCAGCGATAACTTTATCCACACGTTCTCGCGCGTGACTTTCTTTTATAATCAATGTTTCATTCTGCATTATTTAATTCCTTTCGTTTTGCGGTCGTCTACAAAAACATACACGAGCATTAGTACGACACCAACTGAAAGCGAGGCATCTGCCACATTAAAGATAGGGAAGTAATAATTTCCCCATACTGTTTGTACAAAATCTACTACTTCTTGATGCAGGACTCGGTCGATAAAATTACCAATCGCACCACCTAGAATAAACGCTAAACTAATAGAAAATAGTCGCTTTCCTTTGGCATATTTTTGCATAATATAAATTATAATTCCAATAACAATTACAGTAATAAGATAGAAAAACCACATATGCCCTTCTAAAATACTCCAAGCTGCTCCGTCATTACGATAGCTTGTCCAGTATAAAAACCCAGGAATAACTTCTATTTTCTGTCCAATTTCCATATTTTGAACAACAATCCATTTAGTCAATTGGTCTAGCGCAATCACGGCTAGGGTGATTAGATAATAATACATTTTTCGAACCCTCTTTTCACATCAGTTAGATAAAAAGTACGCGCTCCCCTTTAAAAATAAGAAGAGCGCATTGCTTCTTTGTTATTGTATGATAAATTGGAGCAAAAATAAAGCTGCAATCACATACATGACTGGTGAAGTACGTTCTTCGTTTTTCGTAAAAGCACGAAGAATTGGATACGCGATAAAACCAGCCGCAATTCCGTCTGCAATACTATACGTCAGTGGGATTAACACAATAATCAGTAGTGCTGAAAAAGTTTCTGCCGGATTGGATAAATCCATTTCTTTAAATTCTTGTAGCATCGACATCCCAATTACAACTAAAATGGGCGCAATCGCACTGTTCGGAATAAAAGATAATACCGGCATTAAAAAAAGAGACGCGATGAAGAAAAGACCTGTCGTAATTGTTGCTAGACCGGTTTTTGCTCCACTCGCAAACATCGAGCCACTCTCAAGCGCAGAGATGGTTGGGCTTGTACCAAATAAGCCAGATAAAAAGGCAGTTAGGGAACTCGCTTTTAAAACCCGTGGTAATTTTTCGGTTTGTTTTAATTGTCTTACTTGACCATTTGTAAGACCAACCGTTTCAAACACAATGACCATTGTCATCGTAAAGACGGCACTCCAAAAACTAACGCTCGCCATTCCAGAAAAATCGGCTTTAAAGAGAACATCACTCCACGGCGCAACACTAATCGAAGCGCCATCAGCTTTCCCGGTTACACCAAACATTACTCCAACGAGTGTTCCGATAATTAAACTCCATAAGAAAGTGCCTGGAATTTTTCGGATAACTAAAATCATTGTTAGTAAAAGTGTAACTAGCGTTGCTAAGACGAATGGATCGCTTAAATCTCCAACTGCAATAATGGCATGTTTCCCACTTGTTACGATTCCGCCTTTTTCAAGCCCTAGAAAGATTAAGAATATACCTAACCCAACCGTAATTGCCTGCTTTAAAATAAGCGGGATAGCTTTATTTAGTTTTCCTGCAAGTGGTGTAAACGCAAGAATCATAAATAATATGCCACTCATCGTAACAGCAGCGAGTGCAACCTGCCAACTCAGTCCCATCCCCTGAACAAGGGTATATGCAAACAGCGCATTAATCCCCATTCCTGGCATTAGAATAAGTGGTGCATTTGCCCAAAATCCCATAATCAAACAACCTAACGCCGAAATAAAAATCGTCGCAAGGACTGCTCCTTGATAAGGAACTCCAGCTTCCGCTAAAATCGAGCTATTGACGACAATAATATATGCCACCGTAAAAAAGCCAATCATACCAGCCAAAAATTCGGTCCGGATATTGGTTTTATGCTCGTTCAGCCGAAATACTTTGTTGAAAAATTTCTGCATACTTTTTCCTCATTATGAAATTGTCCCTCTCCCAACCCGCAGAGTATTGCCCCTGCCACAGAACTTTATTATAACAAAGATAGTAGATATACGAAAGGAAAAGTTTTTTGTTACACCGCCAGAACACCTTATTTATGCTATAATCTGAATGGATGCAAAAAGGAGATGATTACTTGCAACAAACAGTCACTTATGGGGCAAAATGGAAACAATTTTTAACGATTTTCACACCAATTGTCATTACACAACTCACACTTTTCTCGATGACTTTTTTTGATACGACGATGAGTGGAAATTATTCGAATCAAGCGCTTGCGGGTGTAGCCATTGGTAGCTCCTTTTGGGCTCCTGTGAATGCAGCTTTTTCTGGTTTACTTATGGCCATCACGCCTATTATTGCTCAATTAATCGGTGCAAAAAAAGAAAAACAAGTGAAAAACACGGTTCACAATGGCCTATATATCGCCTTATTTTTAGCTTTTATTTTAATTCTTATTAATTTTTTAGTCGTTCCAACTATTTTAACGCACATGCCTGTCACCGCAGAAGTTGCACATATCGCTCGCCACTTCTTAAATGGCATTTGTATCGGAATTCCCGCTTTCTTTATTTCAGCGATTTTGCGTTCTTTTATTGATTCGCTTGGTTTAACCAGGGTGACGATGCTCATTACCCTTTGTACCGTACCATTTAATATCTTTTTAAATTATTGTTTTATTTTTGGAAACTTTGGCTTTCCAGAAATGGGCGGCGCTGGTAGTGGTTATGCGACAGGGATTACATACTGGCTCGTTGTTTTGGTTAGTGTTATTTTGATTCAAACACAAATTAGATTACGCAAATTTGGTATTTTTAAAGGACTTACGGCGCTACATTTTTCTAAAATAAAAGAAATTATCGGAATTGGTGTGCCAAATGGTTTAACAATTTTATTTGAAACGAGTATTTTCTCAGCGGTAACAATTTTAATGGGCGCTTTTGGAACGGAGACGATTGCAGCTCATCAATCAGCCAACAGTGTTTGTACACTGCTTTATGCTTTCCCGCTTAGTGTCGCCTCCACGCTAACAATTCTTGGTGGTTACGAAACGGGCGCCAAACGCTTAAAAGATGCCAAACAATATCGTCATATTGGTATGACAGCTGCGATTCTAATTGGCTGTATTAATGGAGCGCTACTGTTTTTCTTCCGTGATATTATTGCTGGTTTCTATACGAATGATTTCGCTTTGAGCAATTTAATCATGCATTTCTTAGTTTATGCGATATTGTTTCAATTTGCGGACGCTGTCTTGTCGCCAGTTCTCGGAGCACTTAGAGGATATAAAGATGTGACGGTTACCTCGATTGTCGCCTTTATTTCTTATTGGTTGATTGGACTTCCGGTAGGCTACGGTTTATCATTTACGAATCTTGGTCCATTTGGTTATTGGATAGGATTAAGTACTGGCTTGTTTGTCGCCGCGTTTATTTTATCCATTCGGGTTCGTAAAACAGAACGTAGTCTTTCTTTAAACGCAAAAAACGCAGAGATTTCTAATTAATCTCTGCGTCTTCTTTATTTAGCTAAACCATCATGAATTTTATCAAGATTATAGCGCATCATTTCTAAATAGGTGTCGCCTACTTCGCCTTTTTTGGCGGTAGAATCGGTAAAGATTTTAGCAAAAATAGGTACACCTGTTTCTTTAGATACACTCTCCATACTACGCGGATCCACGCTTGTTTCGACAAATAAGTTAGGTACTTGCTCTTTTTCAACAATGCTAATAATTTGTTTCATTTGTTCTGGTGTGCCTTGGCTTTCTGTGTTAATCTCCCAAATGTATGATGCTTTTAATCCATAGCGAGCTGCAAAATATTTAAAAGCTCCTTCGCTCGTCACTAATGTTTTTTGATTTTCTGGTAAATCCGCAAATTTTTGTTTTGCTTCTTTATCCAGTGTAGCTAGTTTATCGATATATTTTTTGGCGTTTTCTTTATAAAAATCAGCATTATCTGGATCAGCTTTTACAAGAGCGTCTCGTGCATTTTCAGTATAAATAATACCATTATGAAGATCTAACCAAGCATGTGGGTCTGTTTCAGAAGTTTTTCCTTTTTCTGTTAAATATTTTGGTTTTACCCCTTTACTTAACTCGATTACTTGCTCTTTGTCATCTCTTGATTTATCAGCGGTTTCGAGCATTCGGTCAAACCAACCATTCCCAGTTTCTAAATTTAAGCCATTGTAAAAAATTAAATCTGCATCTGCTGCACTTTGAATATTGTCTGGCAAAGGATCATATTCATGCGGGTCAACGCCAACCGGTACAATGCTATGGAGTTCAATTTTATCCCCACCGACATTTTTAACAATGTCCGCTAGAATTGAATACGTAGCAACCACATTTAATTTGTCACTCGTTTTTTCTGAATCGCTTTTTTGGCTGGAACACCCCGCAAGCACAACTACTAATGCGAAAAGCACTACAACTATCATTTTTTTCATTCGATAACCTCCCTCTTTTTAGTAAACAATATTCCTTGTTTTGGTGCGAATAAAAAGGCAATAAAGAAAATAACTGTCGCAACTAAAACCATTGCCGCACCTGATGCTAAGTTGAAAATATAACTGAAATAAAGGCCGATAATCGCACTCACTGCTCCAAACGTGGAAGCTAAAACAATCATTTTAGATAGTTTATTCGTAAGCAGATACGCTGTTGCAGCCGGTGTAATTAACATTGCCACAACTAAGATAATTCCAACTGTTTGTAAGGCCGAAACCGTCACTAGCGTTAAAAGAAGCATTAAGAAATAGTGCAAAAACTTTACATTTAGACCATATGCTTCTGCCATTACTGGATCAAATGAGCTTACTAAAAATTCTTTGTAAAATAGTGTAACGAGCGAAATAACAAGTATCGCGATAATGATTGTCATCCACATATCCGAACTTCTCACCGCAAGCACATTTCCAAATAAGATATGATACAAATCGGTACTACTTTTCGCGAACGAAATCAAGATAATCCCAAGAGCAAAAAATGCACTAAATACAATACCAATCGCAGTGTCATTTTTTATCCGACTTTTTTGATTAACAAAACCGATTCCAAGCGCTGCTGCTATACCAAATGTCGCTGCCCCAATAAAAAAGTTCATCCCCATCATATAAGAAATCGCTACGCCTGGTAAGACCGCATGAGAAATCGCATCTCCCATAAGCGACATACCCCGTAAAATAATAAAACTACCAATAACACCCGATACAATCCCAACTGTCACAGAAGTAATAAGTGCTTTCTGTAAAAAACCATATTGCATTAACCCTTCTAAAAACAACATTTCTACACCCCCGCCGCAAATGCTACTGGTGCATCACCATAAGCAAATTTAATTTTTTCTTCTGTAAATGTTTGTTCTACTGGTCCGTATGCTACTAATTTTTTATTCAGTAAAATAATCTCATCAAAGTAAGCAGCTACTTTATGAAAATCATGGTGGACTACTACGATGGTTTTTCCATTATCCCTTAGTTTTTTTAACAGCTTCATAATAAGTGCTTCACTAGTCATATCAATACCAGCAAATGGCTCATCTAAAAAGAAAATTTCTGCATGCTGAGCTAGAGCACGTGCAATAAAAACACGTTGTAATTGACCACCAGAAAGTTCCCCGATTTGCCTTTTTTTAAATGCGGTCATTTCTACTTGTTCTAAAGCATCTAATGCCAATTGTTTTTCTTTTTTTCCTGGACGTTTAATTAACCCAAGTGCCGGATAAGTACCAAGAACTACCATATCGAAAACGGTAATTGGAAAAGTTAAATCTACTTCACTACGTTGCGGAACATAAGCAATTTTCTTTCTCCAATCAGAAAGAGGCCGATTATCTAATGTTACTATGCCTTGTTCTCTGGGAACTAATCCCATCATTCCTTTTAATAACGTAGATTTACCCGCACCGTTCGGACCGACTATTCCAGTTAATTTTCCTGTTGCTATTTGAAGAGTGACATCATCAATCGCCACTTTTTGTTTGTATGCTATTGTTAAACCTTGAATGTTCATTTTTACCACCCTTTTCCCATAAGACTATTTTTTATACTCAACTAAAAATGTTTCCTTAGAGCAACTTTAATTCAAAGTATAACGAACAATTATTTTATTGTAAAGTAAAATGTTTAAAAAAAATCCTGTAGTTTTATTAACTACAGGATTTTTACTATTTATTTGATTGTGAACCATCTGCTAATTTTTTTAGTAACTTGCGAAATTCCGCCTGTTCGTATTCGGAAAAAACAGTAAAACGTTTAACGATCATTTCTTTTTTCTTTTTATCAATTTCTTTAACAAATTCCTCGGCCATGGACGTTAATTTTAATTCGATAATTCGGCGGTCTACTTCAGAACGATGACGAGTAATAAATTTCTCTTCAACTAAAGTATCTGTAATGGCTGTGATATGACTGGCTGAAACATCAAGCGTTTTAGCTAAATCAGATGTTTTCGTTAATCCACTAGAAATGAGACTCAAGACTCGATATTCGCTACCACTTAGTCTCTTGTCAAGAACTGCTTCTACCTCATGACGAAAACTATTAAAAATACGCTTAATCAATGTTTCAATTTCTAAGTATGTTTCCATTTTCGCTACCTCCAGTTTTTCAAAAAAATTATGCGTTTACTTCACCAGGGCCTTTGCTTTTTGTAATTGTGGATCTGTTTCGTTTAGATGTTTTTGCGTTAACTCGACTAATTTGTCTGTTGTCACCCCTGTCATTATTCCTGTAACATCTAACTTATTTGCTGCTTGGAATCTTTGCACAGCATATTCTGTGTCTATATCGTATAAGCCGTCTACTTTTCCAACATTGTAATCTAGCGCTTTTAGCAATGTTTCTATGGTTTTAACGTCATCACCGAAATCACCATTTTTGTAGACTTTTGTGGAAGATGGAATAGTCATAGTTGCATAATTTGGCATATTCACAACCACATCTGGCGTAATACCTTTTTCATGAATCCATTCGCTGTTTGGCGTCAACCATTTCGCGACAGTCAATTTGAGTGTGGAATCATCCGATAATGTGGTTGCTGTTTGTACAGTCCCTTTACCAAATGATTTATTTCCTACAAGTTTTATTCCTCCAGATTCTTTGGCTGCCGCCGCCAGAATTTCGGATGCACTTGCACTCCCGCCATCAATAAGCATAGTTGTTGGGACTTTAACTTTATAGTCACCATGCGAGCTACTGTCAGCTTTAATGGCTGTTTTTTCTCCGTCTTTACCTTGTTCTTGAACGACAATTTTGCCATCAGGTACGAATAAACTAGAAATGGAGACTGCTTGATCGAGTAACCCACCTGGATTTCCTCGTAAATCAATCACAAGTCCTTTCATTCCGTCTTTTTCCAAAGCTTTTAACGTTTTTTCAAGCTCATCATACGTATTTTCAGAAAAGGTACTAATAGTTACGTGGGCGATTTTATCATTTCCCATTTCTTTATATACCGTTTCGATTGGAATTTCATCGCGTGTAATAGTTACGTCAAAAGGTTTATCCTCATTGGAGCGCTGAATAGTTAAAGTGACATCTGTTCCTTTTTCACCACGGATTTTTTTTGTTGCTTCTGTCGCTGTATCCCCTTTGACAGATTTACCATCAACTTGTGTAATAATATCTTGAGGGCGCAAACCAGCTTTTTCAGCCGGGGAGTTTTTAATTGGAGAAACAACTACTATTGCTCCATCTTTTTCTTGAATTTCAGCACCAATCCCTTCAAAACTAGAAGAAATTGTATCATTAAATTCCGTCGACTCTTTTTTCGACATAAAAGTAGAGTACGGATCATCTAAAGAATTTACCATACCTGTGATTGCTCCGTCTATCATGTTAGTTGATTTTGTGTCTTTATAATATTTTTCAGTGATTTCATCATAGACATCATAGAGTTTTGTAAATTCTTTTCGTTCAGGGATACTCACTTTCACTTGTTTATCATCCCCTAAAGACATGACGATAGTTGTCACTAATGCTGTAACAAATACAAAAGCAAATAAAAGCATTATAAAAGGGAATAATTTCATCTTTATGTAACCATTACCAGGTTTTATTTTTTCTTCTTCGTTTTTCTCCACGTTATCTTCTTTGTTTTGTGGGGATTGTTCCATCTTTCTTCACCACTTTCTATGTAAAATGTAGCTAATAATAGTACATTTTATTTAACTCATTTATTTTACCAGTTTTCCAAACATTTTGGTATCTTTTTTTCATGACAAAGAAAAAAGAGGGATCTACTCAAGAATCCCTCTCACTTCTTAATTTAAGCTACTTCATATCCTGCTTCTTCTACAGCATAAATCAAAGCATCTTCTGTTACTTGTCCTTTTTCGAATTCAACAGTTGCCGTTCCTTCATCTAAAGAAACTACCGCACTTTTCACACCGCTCACTTCTGCTAATGCTTTAGTTACACGAGCCTCGCAGTGTCCACAAGTCATACCTTCTACAGTTAAAGTTAATTTTTCCATTTTTTTTCCTCCTATGATTTAAATTTATATCTTTTTAGACGTAACGCGTTAGTTACAACAGAAACGGAACTAAATGCCATTGCAAGTCCTGCTACCCACGGAGCAAGTAACCCTAATGCAGCAATTGGAATGCCCGCACAGTTATAAGCAAGTGCCCAGAAAAAGTTTTGTCTTATGTTTCGCATCGTTGCTTTTGAAAGTTCAATTGTTTCTGGAATAAGTGTTAATCGGTGACTGACGAGCGTTACATCACCTGTTTCAATCGCAATATCTGTTCCTGTTCCAATACTAATTCCAATATCACTAGCTGCAAGAGCTGGAGCATCATTAATGCCATCGCCAACGAAAGCAACGATATGACCTTCTTGTTGTAATTTTTCTACTAATGCGCTTTTATCATTTGGTAGTTGTTCCGCAAAAAACATATCGGCTCCTAAATCTTTCGCCATATTTTCTACTACAACAGATTGGTCGCCGGAACAAATAGCGGTTTTAATACCTTGTGCTTGCAGTTTTTGAATTGCTTCTTTTGCCTCTGGTCGTGGTGTATCAGATAAAGCAAGTGCACCAGCATAAGCGCCTTCGATTGCCATTGCTACGACTGTTTTCCCTGCATTCATCCAACTTTTGATTAATTCATCTTCTTCGCTTGGGATAGTTGTAAGGGAAGAAACATAGCGATAAGCGCCTAGTTCCACTTTACTATCATCTAAATTACCTGTCATCCCATGTCCAGCTTTTGCACGAATTTTCCCTTGTTTTACTTCTGATACATTAATGTCTTCAGATTCTAACATCTTAATAATTGCTTTGGCAATTGGATGTTCTGATTGTTGTTCCATCAAGAATAAATACGGGAAAAATTTATCATTTGTTGCTTTTTTATCACTAACTTCTAGTTTACCTTCTGTCAAAGTACCAGTTTTATCAAAAACAATTGTGTCAACTTTAGAAGTACGTTCTAAGTGTTCGCCACCTTTAAATAATATCCCACTTTCGGCACCTTTACCAGTTCCGGCCATAATAGCAGTCGGAGTTGCAAGACCAAGCGCACAAGGACAAGCGATAACTAATACGGCAATGGCCGCTTCTAATGAGCCATCTACTGTTCCGGTTACAAGGTACCAAATAATAAAGGTGAGAGCAGCAATGCCAAGTACGATTGGTACAAAGATACCGGAAATTTTATCTGCCAAACGTTGGATGGGTGCTTTAATTCCTTGTGCTTCTTCCACTAAACGGATAATAGATTCTAAAACTGTTTCTTCCATTCGTTTAGTAATTTTTGCTTGAAAGGCTCCGTCAAAGTTGATAGTTGCACCAATAACTGAATCGCCTGGTTTTTTCTCTACAGGCACAGGTTCACCAGTAATCATCGCTTCATCAATACTAGTTTCGCCGGAAATGATTTCTGCATCCATTGGAACTTTTTCACCTGGACGAACAAGAATAACATCGCCAATTTTTAATGAGTCTACCGGCACTAACCATTCTTTTCCTTCACGAATAACAGTTGCTTCTTTGGCTTGTAGTTCGAGTAAACCAGCAATAGATTCTGTCGTTCTAGAAGTCGCATATGATTCCAACAATTTACCTAATAAGATTAATGTGATTAATACAGCACTTGTTTCAAAATAGTAATGTGGCATTATGCTTGGATCAATCATATGACGGATGTATTCCACTACACTATAGAAGTAAGCGGCAGAAGTACCAAGTGCAACTAATACGTCCATATTTGCGCTTTTACCACGAAGCGCTTTATAAGCCCCATCATAAAATCGCCAACCAATATAAAATTGGACGATAGTTGCGAGTACTAATTGAATGGTCGGATTAATCCAGTTGCCAATTGATTCCGCAAATGCCATTTCATGAATATACGGAATATGTGTCACCATTGTGAGAAGTAACGGCAAGGAAAGAATAGCAGAAAGAATAAAACGTCTCACTTCTTTTTTGAAATTCTTTTCTAACACAGCATCTTTTTCTTCTTTGGACATTTTTTCCGCAGCATCATAACCCGCATGTTTTACTACTTTAATTAATGCTTCTGTGGATGTTACCTCTGGATCATAATATACAGCAGCATTTTCAGTTACTAAATTGACATTGGCTTTTTCAACGCCTTCTGCTTTATTTAATGATTTTTCAATTCTCGTTGAACAAGCTGCACAAGTCATCCCAAAAATATTCAAATCTTGTCTTACATATTTATCGTTCATTCTATATACCCCCCTCAGGTTTTAGAAAATTGACGTATTGCTTTAAGTAAATCCTCCATTACGTCATCTTCCCCATTTTTTGCAGCATCCACTACACAGTGTGCTGTATGATGCTCTAATACTTGCAAACCAACATTTTTGAGTGCTTTATTAGCTGCTGAAATTTGGACTAAAATGTCTGTACAATAGCGATCATCCTCGACCATTTGAGCAATACCACGAATCTGACCTTCGATACGTCGCAAACGATTTTGAAGTAATTTTGTTTCTTCTTCTTTACGTGGAACAATTGGTTGGTCATGTTTCATTTTTTCTCCTCCTTTGTTTCTACAATTAACAGTATACCCCCTATAGGTATTTTTTGCAAACATTTAATTTCTAAAATTAAAAAAAGAGCCATAAACAACTAAATGTTTATGACTCTAAAACTTGTTATTTTGCAGCATCTACATTCTTTTGCAGTGCCTTTACATGTTCAAAAAATTCTTCTAATGTCCAGTTATTTTCGTAAATAATTGTTGCGGCATCTTTTCCAACGTAACGATAATGCCAAGACTCATATTGGTATTTCGTAATAGCTTCTCTACCTTTCATATAACGAAGGATAAAGCCATAATTATGGGCATTTTCTTCTAACCATTTACCTTCTGGGGTATTTCCAAATGCTTCCGTAAGTTCATAGGATTGATTTTCTGAGGAAATATCCATAGCTAATCCAGTTTGATGCTCACTTGTACCTGGGTAAGCCACTGCTTCTCTAGCTTTTGTATCTCCTTTTGAATTTACTTCAGCTTGGAATACTTCTTGTTGCCGTTTATACGAGCGATAACCAGATACAGCAAATAATTTCTTCCCATCTTGGTTTGCAGCTGCAAACATTTCTTCTAATGCAGTTGCTGCTTCTTTTCTTAATTGTGCTTTTTCGACTTGTTGGCTACCAAAAGAAAATGTGACATTCGGCCGAACTAAATCAGGCGGGGTATACGTTGGTTGTAAGGAATAATCTTTGTTAGCAAGTACAAGTATGTTTTCTTCATTTTCTATATACTGAATCCCATTTTTTTCGACTAATTTATTTTGTTTATCAATGTAAGGATAAAGTGGATCTTTTTCTAAGTCAGCTAATGTTTTATTACTTGTTTCCTTTTGCTCCACTTTAGCGACTGGCTCTGCATTTTGCCCACCGAAATATTGATCTTCCACCGTGTGCACACAACTGATTGTAACGGCTAAAGCAATTGTTAATAAAGAACTCATAAATGATTATCAACCTTCCTGTATACATTAAGTCAAAATCTAAGTTAGTAATTTTGATTATTTTATTGCTGCTTCTAATGCTACGACAATCATATCATTAAAAGTGGTTTGACGCTCTTCAGCTGATGTTTCTTCCCCGGTGAAGATATGATCACTTACTGTTAGAATTGCAAGTGCACGACGTCCATACTTTTGCGCTAACGTATAAAGAGCCGCTGCTTCCATTTCAATTCCTAGTACTCCGTAATCAGCTAATTGTTGCTTGTCTAATTGATCGTTATAAAAGCGATCCGCAGAAAAAACATTCCCTACTTTAAGAGATAACCCTTTTTCGATACCTGCATCATAGGCTTTTTTTAGAAGAGAAAAATCTGCTACTGGCGCAAAATCAACTCCTGCAAAAGTATTGCGATTAATTTGTGAATCTGTTGAAGCTGCTTGTGCAATAACAACGTCACGCACTTTTACGTCCGCTTGAATGCCGCCCATGGTACCAACACGAATCAAATTTTTCACATCATAGCTTTGGATTAATTCATTTACATAAATCGAAATAGATGGAATACCCATCCCCGTTCCCATAACAGAAACTTTTTCCCCTTTATATGTACCGGTAAATCCTAACATGCCACGCACTTGGTTAAATAACACTACATCTTCCAAGAACGTTTCCGCAATATATTTTGCTCTTAGTGGATCTCCTGGTAATAAAATAGTTTCTGCAATTTCCCCTTGTTTTGCTTCGATATGTACGCTCATACTTTTATTCCTCCTAGTGTTTGTTTTTCTCTTCATCTAGCAAGTAAGCATCCCAAAGTTCATCAAAAATAGACATTCCTGGTAAATACGGCGCATTAAACTCAAGATAGTCACAAAGAATATGATAATTTCTAGTTTGCTTTGGAAAACTATGATCTCGGTATGCATTGTTGGCAAATTCCGTTTTCTGATCTGTTAGTTTCGGGTCCCGATATGTCATTAAAAAATGATAAAATGATCTTCCCAACGTACAACACACTCCGCTCTTTTTATGCTTTAACTATAGTTGATTTCTCAGAAAAAATAAAGTTAATTTTCGATTTTACGTAGAATTTCTTCTGCAAGGCGATGCGTTTCTAGTGCATCTTCTTTGGAAATTGGCGCTTTCTCCCCATTCCGTACAGCTGTTAAAAAGGCTTGGATAATGGATACAAAACCTCTTTTATAGAGTGTTGTTTCCCAATCACCAAAACGCTCGAAACGTTCTGTTGTACCTTCATAAATATGCGTTTCCGTGACATTCTCCACTTCGTATTTCGCACTTGGTGTCATGACCGCTAACCGCTCTTCATTCACACCACTATCCCGGTTCATAATCGCTGTCGCCACTTTACTTCCTGCTGTTACTTGAACCGTTACACTTGCAAGAAGCTCCTCTTGCCAAACTGGAAAGACATTTAATTGCTCCATTTCGGCATCCAGTAGAAATCGCACTGTATCAATTACATGAATAAAATCGTCATAAATAAATGTGCGGGCCTCAGCTGGTTGGGCTGCGCGATTTTTTTGCATAATAATCATATTGGTATCTGCTAGTGCCTTTAATTCTTGATACTTTGGCGCATAACGACGGTTAAAACCAGTCATAAGTAGCGTATTTTGTTCCTCTGCTAGATTTGTTAATTCTTCTACTTCTGCTAAATTATCCGCAATTGGTTTGTCCACATAAACCGGAATATGATGTGTTAAAAATGTCCGAATGACTTCCGGATGACTCGCCGTAGATGAATGAACAAACGCAGCATTCACACCAGATTCAATCATAGAATGAATACTTTGATGGTAATGATCAAAACGAAATTTCTCACTTAAATGCTTTAATTTCTGTGCATTTCTTGTATAAAGATGTACCTCGATATTTTCCATTTCGGCAAAAACTGGTAAATACGCTTTTTGCGCAATGCCGCCAAGTCCTACTACTGCTACTTTTAACATGTGTATCGCTCCTTTTCAGAACAATGCCAGAGAATGATTTCGCGATATTATTCTACGCATTTCATTTTCTGGCATTGTTTGTTTATTCAAAGATTTTTTTATATGCTTGGTAGCCTTCTTCTTCCAATTTATCCACAGGTATGAATCGGAGGGCTGCAGAGTTGATGCAGTAGCGAAGTCCACCTTTATCTTGTGGTCCATCTGGAAAAACATGCCCTAAATGAGAATTAGCATCAGCAGATTTCACTTCCGTCCGAATCATCCCATGGGTTAAATCTCTATTTTCAATTACTTCTGTCTCGTCAATTGGCTTGGTGAAACTTGGCCAACCACAGCCAGCATCATATTGATCATTGGATGAAAAAAGTGGCTTTCCTGAAACAATATCTACATAAATTCCTTTTGCCTCATTATCATAAAATTCATTTTGAAATGGGCGTTCGGTACCCGCTTTTTGGGTCACATTATATTGTATATCTGTAAGTTGCTTAAGACGCTCATTCTTTTTACGCTCATCCATTTGATTTCACCCTTTCCAGTTGGCATCTATGAATGCAGCACGACCTGAAGCAACTTGATAACCTTCATAGTGCGCTTTTTCTTTTTTGTAGAAATCTTGATGATATTCTTCTGCTGGATAAAAAGTTTCTGCTTTGGTAATTTCTGTCACAATTGGTTTTTTAAATCTGCCACTTGCTTCAAGTGCCGCCTTTGATTTTTCAGCGATTTCTTTCTGTTCTTCATTATGATAGAAAATAACTGGTCGATACGAATCCCCGCGGTCAACAAATTGGCCAGCTGCATCAGTTGGATCCGTTTGTTGCCAATATACTTCGACTAATTTTTCGTATGGAAAAACTGCCGGATCAAATGTGATTTCAATTGCTTCTGTGTGTCCTGTTGTCCCGCTGCAAACTTCTTTATAGGTTGGATTAACTGTATGACCGCCTGTGTAACCCGAAACAACTTTTTCAATTCCCGGTTGCGTATCAAAAGGTTTTACCATACACCAAAAGCATCCTCCAGCAAATGTTGCTTTTTCCAGTGATTCTTTTGTCATAAAAATGCCCCCTAACTAGGATTCAGCCAGCTAAATTACTTAACTGGTACTAAAAGTGTAAACGAAATGTCGTCTTTCTTCAAATTTAGCGTATCAACACGTACTTTTGTGTCACCTTGAAGCTTTAGTTTGTCTAGCGATAGATAGATTTTTTCCTTTTTAGGCATAATTGTCACCCAGTTAGGGAATTTGTAGTTTTTGCTTACATAGTTCATTACGTAAGACACAGGAAGTGGTAGAGCACCTACAGACATATCTTTAAGCGTCAATTCTACGTTGCCATTATCTACTACTTTTGGTGAGAATTTTAACCGAAGCTCGACAGGTTCCCCAAAAATTTTCGCTTCTGCAGTGAAGTTAACGTTATTTGCTACGAAAACTTTATAACCGATATCTTGATCTTTACTGAAATCTTCTATATAGGAACTAATCAATTGATTTAAATCTGCTTTCGTTGTACTCGTTTGAAATTCAACCGCCGATTTATTGCTTATAAGGGATGGCGTGGGCTCCTCTTGTGGACTGAGTTTAAATACAGCAACATAAATCCAACCCGCTGAAATAAGAAGTATACTAATTAGTGTAATACAAACCCATTTCCAGTAATTACGTTTTGGTTTTTTTGGAGCTGATCGTGTTTCTCTTTGCACGATATTAACACCTTTCTATTTGGGAATATTACCTTCGTTTAATTGTTTTACAATGGCCTTATCTAATTCTTTTGTCATCTTCTCATATCCAGTATGGTTAGGATGGAAATAGTCATCTGACAGTAATGAATTAGGCTGATCTTTACTATCTTTATTTCGGTCCTCTAAGACTTTTGCGATAGGAACAAAATAGGCATTACTATCTTGCTGGATAGTTTTCTTAGAAGCATTATTCCAATCAGTGATAATCGCGTCAAATTGTTTGATATCACTGAAATAAGTTGTATATGGATTGTAAATACCCATTAAAAATATCGCTGCATCTTTATTATAGGAACGAATATCTTTTAGAAGTGTTTCTAGCTCTTGTTGGAATTCTTTGTTTGCTTTTTTAAAATCATCTACATTTACATTTAAAAGACGTGATTGCAAAATAGCCATGACGTCATTTCCGCCAATGGTAATTGTTATTACATTCGCATTTTTGACGTCTTTCTGGAAGTCTTTATTTGTTTTTAAACGTTTTTCCAGTTGGGTTATTTTATTTCCAGATACCCCGTAGTTACTTGTTTTCACACTTGGGACATTTGGTTCTTCTTCTAGTTTTTTCGGAATAATACCTACATAACCGCCATCTTTGTTTTCATCACCGACGCCTTCTGTTAATGAATCACCCATGGCAACGAGGTTAATCGGAATTTCTTTTGATTCTTTATAATACTTGATACCAAAAACTGCGCCAACAAGAAGCGCGATAACAAGCACGCCCCCTGTAAGCCACAGCCATTTTTTCTTTGTCATATGCAATCACTCGCTTAGTCAGTATAGTACATAAATGCAAACGCACCAGTTCCAGCATGTGTGGAAATGACTGGGTCTGCAAAAAATAGTGGAATTTCTTTTAAACCAGTTATTTCTTTTGATTCAGCGATGAAATCATCTGCCAGATTAAGTCCGTTTGCATGAACAACGTCCAGCTGCTGAATTTTTTTCGGTTCATCTTTAATTAAATTCAAGCAATATTGTAACACTTTTTTATTGCTACGAACTTTGGTTTCTTCTTCTAATTGACCGTCAGTTAGTTTGGCAATTAATTTGATATTTAAAAGACTACCTAAGAAGCCTTGCATCCTGCCAACACGCCCGCCTTTAATTAAGTTATCGAGTGTAACGACAACGATATAAAGTTTTGTTTTATCACGAATATCATTAATTTTTGCGTGAATTTCTTCCACAGAATAATCACCTGACTGAGCCATTTCAGCTGCTTTTAATACTTGGAATGCTTGGCCGCGAGCTGTATAATCGCAGTCTACTACAGTAATGTTTCCTTCCACCATATCAGCTGCTTGACGAGCTGCATTTACGGTACCACTTAGTTTTTCGGTTAAGTGGATAGAAAGAATTTCGTAGCCTTCTGCTGTATATTTTTCGTATGCTTCTACAAAAGAACCGATAGCAGGCTGGGAAGATTTTGGTAATTCTTTAGTCTCTGCCATTCGTACCATAAATTCTTCTGGTGTAATGTCTGTTTTAGGGTTGTAAACTTGTCCATCGATTTCTACGGTTAAATATAAAACGTCGATATTCCATTTTGCTGCTTCTTCTAATGTTAGTCCAGCAGTTGAGTCTGTGATAATTTTTATTTTTCTCATATAGCCACATCCAGTTTTGCTTATTTTATCTTATTATAACATCCCCATCGGTATACACAACCTATAAACTAGTTTTAAGAAAAGAGAAAGAAATGTTATTTGTCTTTCTATTCTGTATTTTTTAGCGTATGATAGATATACAATACACTTAAAAATTTGTAGAAAAGTATGGTGATAAAATGAATGTCACTTCTTACAACTGGAAAGAAGAAGTAGCAAATGCAGTTACACATGGTATTGGATTTATTCTTAGTATTCCCGCGCTCGTCTTACTTATTGTATTCGCCGCCGGAAAAGATAATCCTCTTTATTTAACAAGTTTTTTAATTTATGGAATTTCCCTCATGTTACTTTATATTTGCTCTACACTGCTTCATAGCTTTAAGCCTTCAAAAGCACGAACGGTTTTTAATATTATGGACCACGCTGCAATTTATGTATTAATTGCTGGCAGTTATACACCATTTGTTTTAATTACCATTCAAGGAACCCTCGGATGGACGCTGTTTGGTATTATCTGGGGACTTGCAATCGCCGGAATTATTTATAAAATATTTATGACTGGCAAATTAAAACTTTTATCAACAAGTGTCTATTTATTAATGGGCTGGATGGTTATGTTTGCCATTAAGCCACTTTATGCCGGGCTTACCCCGACTGGATTTTGGCTACTTGCAACTGGTGGTATTATGTTTACCGTAGGTGCTGTTTTTTACAGTATTCCTCGTGTCCCGTATATGCATGCGATTTGGCATTTATTTGTTATCGCGGGAACAGCTTTTATGTATTTCTGTATTTTATTTTATGTTTAAATAGGGCATTTTAAAAACCTTCTCTACTATGAGAAGGTTTTTATATAGTATGACACAATTAAGACTTGTTTTTAATTATGTCATACTATATAATATTTAGCATAACATAATAAAGGATGTGATTCCCATCGAACTTTCCCCAAGACAACATAAGATTGTTGCCTATGTTCGCGCGAATGAACCAGCTACTGGCGACTCTATCGCTGCCCATTTAAAACTAACACGGGCTACGATTCGAGCTGACTTGTCGATTTTGACAATGACTGGCATTTTAGATGCGCGTCCAAAAGTGGGTTACTTTTACTCTGGTTTAGAAACTAATCCGATTCACTTTGATGAAATTCGGCAGTTAAAAGTTGCTGACATTATGACCCAACCATTTTTTGCAAAAAAAGAAACAAGTGTTTATGACGCCATCGTTATGCTCTTTATGGAAGATATTGGTAGTTTATATGTCATTGATGAAGAGCTTTTAGTTGGACTTGTCTCCAGAAAAGATTTACTAAAAGGTGCGCTTGCTGATGCGGACACGAAAGCGACTCCCATTGCGACAATTATGACCCGGATGCCCAACCTTGTTACTGTTACAGAAAACGACACTGTGTTACATGCCGCAGAACAACTTGTTTTCCATCAAATTGATTCACTTCCCGTTCTAGAAAATGCAAAAGTCGTCGGAAAAATTTCAAAAACTCGTATTACTGCATTATTTGTAGATACGATAAAAAAGGTTTAATAGGAGGAAAATATGGAAAATCCGGTTATTATATACGTTATCTCAGATGCTATCGGAGAAACTGCTCAACATATTATTCGCGCGGTAACAGCTCAGTTTTCACTTAATAAACCTGCTGACATTCGGCGCCATGCTTTTATTCGCGATGAGAACGCTTTACTAGAAACACTAGAGGAAACAAAAGCTGCTGATGGCATCGTCGTTCAAACACTCGTACAAGCCAAACTAGCTGAGTACGCAACTAATTTTTGTGTTCAAAACAATATTCCGAACGTAGATTTATTACATACACTAACTGCTGCTGTTGAAGCAAAAACTGGCTTAAAATCAAAACAAGACCCAGGAAATATGCGCCGTCTTGATAGCAATTATTTTGATCGCATTGCTGCCATTGAGTTTGCTGTAAAGTATGATGACTGCAAAGATCCTCGTGGCCTGTTAGATGCAGATATTGTTCTCGTCGGCGTATCAAGAACGAGTAAAACCCCACTGAGTAGCTTTCTCGCCAATCAAAATTGGAAAGTTGCTAATGTCCCACTTGTTCCCGAAATTCCGATTCCAACAGAACTTTTCCAAATCCCAGCGGAGCGTATTATTGGCCTTACAACTACCCCAGAAAAACTAGCACAAATCCGCAAAGTTCGTTTGAAATCTATCGGTTTAGACGAAGCAAGTAGTTATTCCAGTGAAAAACGTATTTTAGAGGAACTAGAATATGGTTATGATACATTCAAAAAACTTGGTTGCCAAGTCATTCATGTAGAAGATAAAGCGATTGAAGAAACTGCTGCCCTAATCACAGAAATTATCACGAGTTACCACTAATTAGAAGAGGTGAATAATGTGAGAAAATTTGTCTATCAGTTCAGTGAAGGTTCTAAGGAAATGAAAAATCTTTTAGGAGGAAAAGGCGCTAATTTGGCCGAAATGACGAATATCGGTTTACCTGTCCCTCCTGGATTTACTATCTCAACTGCGGCTTGTAATGATTATACGATTAATAACAAACATTTATCTGAATCCATCTTTGAAGAAGTGAAAATTCATTTGGCGGAACTCGAAAAGCAAACCGGGAAAATTTTTGGATTCGCAGAAAATCCTCTGCTCGTTTCCGTACGTTCTGGCGCCCCCTTTTCGATGCCTGGCATGATGGACACTGTGCTAAATCTTGGGTTAAATGACCAAGCGACTGAAGGACTTGCCAATCTTACTGGTGACGCTCGTTCGGCCTACGATTCTTATCGCCGTTTCATACAAATGTTTGGTGATGTTGTTTATGAAATTCCGAGCTATCAATTTGAACAGGCCCTTAGTCGCATAAAAAAAGCAAACAACTATCGCTTAGATACAGAATTAACTGCGACTGATTTAAGCAAACTCATTGATGCTTATAAACTAATTTTTAATCAAGCAACTGGTACCGATTTCCCGCAAAATCCAATGGAACAACTGCGACTTGCGATTATCGCTGTTTTTGATTCCTGGATGAACCCTCGCGCCGTTATTTACCGGAGATTACATGATATTGATGCGAGTTTTGGTACAGCTGTTAATATTCAAGCAATGGTCTTTGGAAACACTGGAGAAACGAGTGGAACCGGAATTACTTTTACTCGTAATCCATCCACTGGTGAAAAGAAAGTTTTTGGGGAATTTTTACTTAACGCGCAAGGTGAAGATGTGGTTGCAGGAATCCGTACACCTGAGCCGATTAGTGCGCTTGAAGAAAAAATGCCCGCCGTTTACAATGAGCTTATCCATACTTGTGAACTCCTTGAGAATCATTATTTAGACATGCAAGACATTGAATTTACCATCGAAAAAGGCAAACTTTATGTCTTACAAACTAGGAGTGGCAAGCGAACAGCCAAAGCAGCAATTCAATCAGCTGTCGATTTTGTCCATGAAGGAAAAATTTCCCGCCAAGAAGCCATTATGCGCGTAGAAACTAAGCAACTACATCAATTACTTCATCCAACTTTTGATGAAAGCGCTCTTAAAAAAGGGCAAATTATCGCAACTGGTTTACCTGCAAGTCCTGGCGCTGCAACTGGTCAAATTTTCTTTGAAGCAAAAGAAGCTGTCCAAGCAGCCGAACGTGGTATTCCTGTCATTTTAGTCCGTGATGAGACTTCTCCTGAGGATATTGAAGGTATGGCGCAGAGTAACGCTATCTTAACCGCTCATGGTGGTATGACTTCCCACGCTGCCGTTGTTGCTCGTGGAATGGGAAAATGCTGTATAGCTGGTTGTGCTGAACTTACTATTAATGAAAAAGAAAAAACGCTTCTTCTCCCTACTGGAAAAATGCTGCATGAAGGGGACTCTCTCTCGCTCGATGGTAGTTCCGGTAAAGTTTATCTTGGAGAAATTGCACTTAGAGAAGCGCAAATTGGCGGACATTTTGACGAGTTAATGGCCTGGGCTGATGCAGAAAAAAAATTGATAATCCGTGTTAATGCAGATACTCCAGTTGACTTTAAAAAAGCTCTTTTGTTTGGCGCAGAAGGCATTGGCCTGTGTCGCACCGAGCATATGTTTTTTGATGAAAAACGAATTCCCTATGTGCGCCAAATGATTTTGGCAGAGTCATTAAGCGAGCGCGAATCCATTTTAGCTACTTTAAAAGAAATGCAAAAAGCTGATTTCAGTGAGTTATTCCGTATTGCAGACGGTCGCGCGGTAAACATTCGCTTGCTTGATCCACCATTACATGAATTTTTACCAAAAACGGAGCAAGAAATAGAGCAATTAGCGAGTGCAATGAGTCGAACAGTTCCCCAAATTACAAAACGAATTAATGAACTAAGAGAAGCAAATCCTATGCTCGGACACCGCGGTTGTCGGCTTGCTATCACGTTTCCAGAAATTTACCGGATGCAGACGGAAGCTATTATTGAGAGCGCCGTCACGCTTCATGATGAAGGAATTGACGTTCATCCAGAAATCATGATTCCGCTCATCGCGACGAAAAGCGAATTAAGCTATATAAAAAAAGAGATGAAACAAGCGATTCATACTATTTTTGATAGAGAACGAGTGATGCTCCCATATGATATTGGTACAATGATTGAAATTCCGCGAGCATGTGTAACAGCAGATGAAATCGCCGAGGAAGCAGAGTTCTTTAGCTTTGGAACCAACGATCTAACTCAACTCACCTATGGCTTTTCACGTGATGATGCAACTAAATTTTTAGCAGATTATTATGAAAAAGATATTTTACCAAAAGATCCATTTGTCACGATTGATAAGAATGGTGTCGGGTCACTTGTTGAAATGGCGGTTACCCGTGGAAGAATGACTTCAGAACATTTAAAAATGGGAGTTTGTGGCGAACATGGTGGCGATCCAGAATCTATCCAGTTTTTCCATCAATTAGGGCTTAGCTATGTATCATGCTCCCCGTATCGCGTTCCCATTGCACGTCTCGCAGCAGCTCAAGCCGCATTAGCAGAAAAGCAACTAGTTTCAACTAACTAAAAAAAGCCAGATGACAATCGTATAGACTGTCATCTGGCTTTTTTCTAACTATTTTTCACAAATCGCAAAATAATTTCCTTCGTTATCCGAAAAATTAAACACCCGTCCCATTGGTAAATCTACTAAATCACCGACCGTAATACCTTTATTTTTATATTCTTCATAAAGTTCCGCAACATTTTTTCCAAACAATAAAATGGACGGAGTTCCAAGATTCATTTCTGGATTCATTTCGGCAACTTTCTTTTTATTTTGAAGAACAAAGGTAGTTTCTAAACCTTTTGTTGGCGCTATTTCAATCCACTGAATTTCGCCATTTACAACTTCTTCTGAAACTACGACAAAATCCAATTTTTCTACCCAAAAATCTCTTACTGCAGCTTGATTGTCCACATATAACATCACTTGACCAATTTTTTCAATCATCGTTCATCGTCCTCTCGTCATTTCTTTTTCCTTTAATCCAAACTCCGCATAAAAGTCACGCTTCATTTCTAATAAATAGCGTAAATCATTCATAAATTGGAATAAAATCGCTCTATTTTCAAATTCCGCTCGTGTCTCTGGGAGTTTGCTACTTCTAAACTCATGCACCATCTTAGTAATTTCCGCTACTAAATCCTCTGCTGTATTATGCTCATCTAGTGTCTGTGCTGTTTTTTCTGTAATTTCTGCCAGCGCCATACTTTGCTCAGAAGAATGTTCGAACGCAACTAAATGTCGTTTCATCTGTGTTAAAATTCGATATTGTACAAGCCGCATATCGACATACTGTGAATAATAATGGGAGGAAGCAAAAAACTGATTATCTAAGTTTCTTGCTGCTTTTTCTTGTGCATAGTCTAATGTACCCTTTAATTGATTTAATAAGCCAAATTCATCATGGTACTCCGACTGATTTCGGAGTCCTTGTGTCATTTCCGTTAAAATTTGTCGCATAATTGCTTCTATTTTTTGTTGGCTACGTTTTAATTCGTCTTCCATTTTTGGCATATATAAATTTAAAATAATCGCAATACCAGCGCCAACTGCCATAAGTAACAGTTCATTTTTAAACCAAAAGAAGGATAATGATTGTTCGAGTAAAATATGCGATACGAGTACCGAGCTCACAACAATTCCGTCAGCAACATGTAGTCTTACTGCAAGCGGAATAAAAATCAGTAAATAAAGTCCAAAACTCACCGCGTTATAACCAATGAGCATGAAAAACACGGCAGCAATAGAAAGCGCCAAAACAGTCGAATAAACCCGCTGAATTGCTAATTGTAAAGACCCTTTTTTCGTATTTTGTACACTTAAAATTGCGATAATCCCTGCCGAAACAGCATATTCCAGGTGTAGCCATTCCGCCAAAACTATCGCCAGTGTCGCTGCAATCGCGGTTTTCACCGTTCGCATTCCAATCCGCATATATTCCCGTCCCCTTTCTATGTCCAACTTATCATAGCACGAAAGCAAAATTCGCAAAAGAAAAACCTTGAAGATCATTCCTCAAGGTCATACACTATTCTTCATCTAGTGTTTTTTTGAAACGTGCTCGGAAAAAGAAACCTAAGCCGACAACAACAAGTATCGCAATGACGCTATAAATTATAGTTGAAAAGCTATCCATAAAAACCACAATTTCATTCCATGACTCACCAAGCATGGCGCCAAGTCCAATTAAAACTGTATTCCAAAGTAAGCTTCCCGCGGTCGTCAAAATTAGAAACCGCGACATTTTCATCTTCGTCATCCCTGCTGGAATCGAAATTAAGCTTCGTATTAGCGGAATCATCCGACATAAAAATACAGCCCAACTTCCATATTTCAAAAAGAAACTTTCTGCGCGCTCAATATCAGATTCCTTCAGTCGCAAAATCCGACCGTATTTTAACACAATCTTCGTGAGTCGTTCTTTGCCAAAATAAGAAGCGACTTTATACAGTAAAATTGCGCCCACAACAGAACCTAGAGTTGCTACAATAATCACCATCACGACATTCAGTGATGTAACTGTCGTCATAAATCCACCAAAAGTTAAGATAATCTCAGAGGGAATGGGTGGAAACAAGTTTTCAACCATAATCAAAACAAAAATACCTATATACCCAAAATCAGCCATAATACTTGTAATCCAAGTTTCCAAAAAACACACTCCTGTACTTTATTTCCCTTTTAAAGTAAGTGCTTGCTTTTTAATTTTACTATACTAGCTCTACTTTTTCAATTGATTTGGTAAAAAAAGAACTCGGTAGCCACAAAGTACCAAGTTCTTTATTTTTACATCTTTAATTCTGCTTTACTCGCGAAAAATTCTGCTAAACGATCTTTCACTTTCCTGATGCCGCCTGCTTCATCACTTTCTAAATTCATCGGCATCACTGGTTCGTGTAAACTCATTCTAAGTAAGAACCAACCTTCGCCAAGTGCACCGCTCGTATTCACACGAATTCCTTCTTGGTTCACCGGTTCTAATTTCATGTCCGCGTCAGCTTCTACAAATGTCAGAAAATCAGCTAAAACTTCTTTTCCATAAGCTTTAAAATCGGTTGCTGTAATGCTTAACCGGATTTCTTCGCTTTCTGCTGGCTCTTTTAAGTCTGCTATTAAGTCTGGCAAATCTTTTCCATTTTTTCGTAAAGTGGCATACGTCATTAAAATTTTGGCAATAAGATAAGCGCCATCATCCAAGAAATAATTTTCTTTTAATGCGGCATGCCCACTTACTTCAATAGCAATTTCCGATGGGATTCCGTCTGCATTTAGGCGAAGAGCCTCATTGATAACGTTACGATAACCACGTTTAAAACGGTGTTGTTTCCCGCCTTTTGCTTCGATAAAGGTTTGCAAATGCCCAGATGTTGTGGAGTCAGTCACGATAGTTGTTCCTGGTTTTTCTTCTAAAATAATACTAGAGATAACAGCAATTAATGGGTTGCGGTTTAAACTTTCGCCATTTTTATCCATAATCGCAGCACGGTCTACATCCGTATCAAAAATCACACCTAAATCCGCCCCACTAGCAAAGACCGCTTTTTTCAAACTAGCCATTGCTTCCTCATTGTCAGGGTTCGGGATATGATTAGGAAAATTGCCATCCGGATCTAAAAACTGGCTTCCAGAAATGTCTGCGCCAAGTTCTGCCAATACTTTCTCAGCAAAAAAGCCGCCAGCGCCGTTCCCTGCATCAACAATAATATGGCTTCCTTGGAGTGGTTTCATTTTGTCAGTTGCACCTGTGATCCCTGCTCTAATCTTATCTGTTAAGTCCGCTGCATATGTAGAAAGTAAATCTTGTTTTGTTACTTTACCAAGATTTATTCCATTTTCGATGAATGATTTATCTGTGTGGGCTATGATATAATCAATATCCTCGTGTTCAGCTCCACCAGATTTTGTAAATAATTTTAGTCCATTATACATAAAAGGTAAGTGACTCGCTGTAATCATAATGCCGGCATCACAGTGGTAGTCTGCGTACTGAGTAGCCATAAACATAGCTGGTGTTGTTGCAAGCCCAACATCCACGACATCTATACCAGCAAAAGTTAACCCTTTGACAAGTGCCGCTTTTAATCGTTCAGCTGAAAGTCTGCTATCATGGCCAATTGCCACTTTTGCTTGACCTTCCACTTTTTTCTCCTCTTTTAGCCATTTCGCAAAGCCATAAGCAATCTTTTCTACACGTTCGTCTGTCAGCGTAATCTGATATTTTTCCGTAGCGATTGCTATTCCACGTATGTCTGACCCGTTTTGCAGTGCTTCTAACGCTTTCGTTTCTGATTGATTCATGTCATTCCTCCAGCTTCTGTATTTTTCCCCTTCATTATAGCTTAAATTGCGCATAATTCACATAGCTTTTACAAAAGATGTGCTCGATTTGCAATAATGATTTTTAGATCTACCGTTAACTCTTTTGGCGGATTTATTAATAATTCGCTTTTTTTATCTTTATCCATGTGCCAACCAAGTGGCGTCATTTCAAGAAAATCGGCAAATAATTTTTTAGCGATTGGCGCTTTATATGTCACCCGTTCAACATGTTCGACTGTTAATTTTTCCGCTAATCGAGATGTAACAGACTCATTCGAATAACTACTCTTCTCATCAACATAAATAAATTCGCGTATCTCCCGCAAATAATTCGCCTCTGGAACTACTTTTAACAAAAAGCCATCCGTTTTTAACAGCCGCTTAAATTCCTCATAATTTGATGGTGATAAAATATTTAAAATCACATCTGCCGTTTCTGATTGAGTGGGACAATTGGCTAAATCAGCTACTGTCCAAATAATCCCGGGGTAATCTCGCGCAGCTTGTTTCACGCCTTCTTTAGCAATATCTAGCCCCATTGCTTGGACACGGCGTCCTTTTTCTTGAAGAATCTTTACAACTTGCGCTAAATGACTCCCTTCCCCGGAACCAGCATCATATATAACTACTTCTTCTTTTTTTGTCTCTGCAATGATTTCTGTCACTCGTTCGATCAATTTTTCAAAAAAGCCACTCGCAATCACTTTTTTTCGTGATTCAAATAAGGCTTGATCATATTTGGTTTTATGTCCTTGCTTGAGTAAATGTAAATATCCAGGCTTGGCAATATCAAACCCATGATGGTTTTTACATACAAATGCATTCGGTTCACTAAATGAGAATTCCTCTCCACAAATCGGGCAAGCAAGCAGTGTCATACTTTCTTTCATTGCAAGCTTATTAATCTCCATTTTCGATAACAATTAAACGTCACTCCACTCGAAAAACGTTGCCCAAAAACAGGCAACGTTTCTACTAATTTCTTTCATACGTATAAAATGTGTAATTATATTTATTTTTCTCATCTTTTTCATGAAGTTCTCTCGCTACTTCTGAAAAGTTTTCCCAGTCTACTTCTGGAAATGCGGTATCTGCATCAAATTCGGCATCAATTTTTGTGACAATTAACTTATCCGCCACATCCATAAATAAACGATAAATTTCCGCTCCACCAACCACATAAATCGGTTCGCCGGTTTCGGCAAGCGCCATAACCTCATCACGTGAATGAAGAATTTCTGCGTCGTCTAGTTGCAATTCATTATCCCTAGTCAACACAATTGTCTTTCTATTTGGTAAAGCTTTACCTAGTGATTCATAGGTTTTCCGTCCCATGACGAGCGTTTTTCCAGTTGTCGTTTTTTTGAAAAATTGCAAATCTCCTGGTAAGTGCCACGGCATTTTGTTATCTTTTCCAATATTACCAGCGCGGTCTTGTGCCCAAACAAAAATTATCATCTAAGAAAACCTCCCTTATACTGAAATTGGTGCTTTAATAGCTGGATCTGGATTATAACCATCTAGTGAAATATCCGCTACTTCAAAATCAAAAATGGTTGCAGGTTTATCTGAAAGCACTAATTTTGGAAGTTTGTGCGGTGTTCTAGACAACTGTTCTTTCACTTGCTCAATATGATTGTTATAAAGATGCGCGTCTCCCATAGTATGGATAAACTCACCAACGTCAAGCCCTACTTCACGTGCAATTAAGTGTGTGAGAAGTGCATAACTCGCAATATTAAACGGTACTCCTAAGAAAATATCGGCACTACGTTGATACAGCTGGCACGATAATTTTCCGTCCGCTACATAAAATTGGAATAGCGAGTGACAAGGTGGTAAAGCCATATTCGGAATATCTTCCGGATTCCAAGCAGACACAATCAAACGACGCGAGTTCGGATTTGTTTTAATCATTTCAATTAAGTCAGCTAACTGATCAATTGTTTCCCCTTGCGAAGTTTTCCATTCACGCCATTGCTTACCGTAAATATTACCTAGTTCGCCGTATTTATTCGCGAACACTTCATCTTCTAAAATCCGCGCTTTAAACTTCTCCATTTCAGCTTGATACACTTCGTTAAATGCTGGATCACGCTCAGCACGCAGTCCAAAGTCAGTCATATCCTCGCCATTATAATCAGTACTTTTCACAAAACGCTCAAAAGCCCACTCATTCCAAATGTTATTATTATGCTGTAAAAGGTAGCGAATATTCGTATCTCCATGTAAAAACCATAATAGTTCACTTACGACAAGTTTAAATGGTACACGTTTTGTTGTCATAATTGGAAAGCCTTCCTGTAAATCAAATCGCATTTGATAACCAAATGTGCTGATTGTTCCAGTCCCAGTGCGATCTCCTTTTTGTGTGCCATTCTCTAAAACGTACTTTTCTAAATCCAAATATTGTTTCATCGTTCGCACTCCTTATTCCGCGTATTGTGATAAAAATTCCCAGCGTTCCATCATTTGTTCCAGCTCCGATTCTTTCGCTGTAATGAGTTCGCTAATTTCTGCTGCTTTTGTAAAATCTGCTCCAGTTTGTTCTAATGTTTCATTGAGCGTTTCAATCGTTTGTTCTAATTCGCTAATGGTATCTTCAATCCCGTCCCACTCGAGTTGTTCTTGGTAAGTGAGTTTAACTTTCTCTTTTTTCTCAGGTGCTTTCTTTTCGACCGAAGTATTCGCCATTTTTTTCATTGATTTCGCTGGTTTTCCTTTAGCCTCCAGCTCTTTCAAATAATCACTATATTCTCCGTAGAAAATTTCTACTTCACCAATCGCCCGGAAAACGAGCAATTTGTTCACGACTTTATCGAGGAAATATCTATCATGGCTGACCGTAATAACCGTCCCATTGAATGATTCTAAATAATCCTCTAAAACGGTTAACGTTTGCGTATCTAAGTCATTAGTCGGCTCATCTAGTAATAAGACATTTGGTCGTTCCATCAAAATGCGTAGTAAGAATAACCGACGTTTTTCTCCACCCGATAAGCTACCGATTTTCTTCCCGTGGGAATTCGGTGGGAATAAAAATCGTTCTAGCATGGCGCTCACACTAATCACTTCTCCACCAGAAGTCGTTACTTGCTCCCCTGCCTCTTGCAAATAAGCAATCATTCGCATATCCGGGTCCATTTCTTCATTTTGTTGCGTATAGTAACCAATTTGTACGGTTTGTCCAGTGACTACTTCCCCAGCATCCGGCGCTAGTTTTCCAGCTAACATATTCAGTAATGTGGATTTTCCCGTTCCGTTATTTCCAGTAATACCAAGTCGTTCTCCTGGTTGAATTATTAGGCTAAAATCCTGTAACACTTGCTTTTCATCAAATCGTTTTTCCAAGTTTTTTAGTTCAAAAACATCTTTTCCAAGACGACTAGTAACAAAATCAATCGCCAGTTCCGAGTCATCTATTTTTGTTTTCACTTTTTTCTCTAAATCATGGAAACGGTCTTGTCTGGCATTTTGTTTAGTGGCGCGACCTTGAGGACCGCGTCGCATCCAAGCCAGTTCCTTGCGATAAAGGTTTTTATTTTTCTCAGATTCACGGACTTCGTTTTCCATCCGAATCGCTTTAGATTCCATGAATTTCTCGTAGTTCCCAACGTATCGATAAGCCGAACCTCGGTCCAGCTCCACCATGTGATTTGTCACCCGGTCAAGGAAATAACGATCATGAGTAACGAGCAATACGGCTCCTTTAAAGCGATTTAAATATTCTTCTAACCAACGAATCGACTGAAAATCCAAGTGGTTAGTAGGCTCATCTAAAATAAGCAAATCAGGTGTCTCGATTAAGACTTGCGCCAAACCTACCCGTTTTCGTTGCCCACCAGAAAGCTCGCTTATTTTCGCGGTTAAATCTGTAATGCCTAAACGCTCCAAAATCGTTTTCGCTTCTGTATTCATATCCCAAGCCGCACTAGCATCCATTTCTTGGCTAGCTGCTGTATAAGCATCATGTAATTTAGTATTTTCTGCATCAAGGGTCATCGCAAGTAACACTTCTTCATACTTACGCATTGCCCGAAGCGCCGCAGTATCTCCGTCAAAAACAGCTGAAAGAACCGTATCATTTTCATTAAACTCAGGATCTTGCGCCAAGTAGCCTATCGTATAATCTTTCGCTTTCGTAACAGTACCTTTGTCTCCAGATTCGCTTCCAGAAATAATTTGTAATAGCGTGGATTTCCCAGTACCATTCACGCCAATCAAACCAATGCGTTCGCCTTCTGTTACCGTTAATGAGATATTCTCAAACAGGCTTTTTTCGCCATATGTTTTTGTTAAATTTTCCACTTTTAATTGTTTCATTTAGTCCCATCCATTTCCGTTTCGTCCTTATCTATTCTAGCTGAAAATATAGAACATAGCAATTGCTTAAGATGAAAAAAGTTCCAAAAGCGGCTTTCCGCTTTTGGAACTTTTACTTTTAAAATAAACCTTGTGCATTACCGTTTTCGTCGACATCCATATTTAATGCCGCCGGTTTCTTCGGTAAACCAGGCATTGTCATCACATCGCCAGTTAAAGCAACTACGAAGCCTGCGCCAAGTTTTGGAATAAATTCGCGAATATGAATAACAAAGTCAGTTGGACGACCAAGTAATGTTGGGTCATCCGATAAAGAATATTGTGTTTTCGCCATACAAATTGGATAGCGGTCCCAACCATATTTTTTGAATTCAACGATTTGTTTTTGTGCTTTACTTGAAAGTTCCACGCCAATACCACCGTATACTTTCGTCACAATCGCTTCTAGTTTTTCTTCAATCGACCAGGCATCATCGTAAATACGTTTGTAGTCTGCTTCCCCGCTTTCAACAGCTGCAATAACTTTATCTGCCAGTTCCAGTCCACCGTCGCCACCTTTTTCCCAAACTTCTGTCAAGGAGAATGGAATACCATGTTCTTCGCATAGCGCTTCTAATTTCGCTACTTCAGCGTCAGAATCGGTGATGAACTTATTAATTGCTACTACGTAAGGAATCCCAAATGTTTGAATCGATTCCGTATGTTTTTGTAAATTAGTAAAGCCTTTTGCTAAGGCATCAACATTTTCTTCACTAAGTTCTGTTTTTAAAGCGCCACCGTGCATTTTCAGTGCGCGAATCGTTGCTACAATAACAACACAATCTGGTGCTTTTCCAAGGGCAGGAACTTTAATATCTAAAAATTTCTCCGCACCGAGATCCGCTCCAAAACCAGCTTCCGTTACTACATATTCGCCAAGTTTAAGCGCTGTACTTGTCGCAGAAACACTATTACAACCATGAGCAATATTAGCAAAAGGACCGCCATGTACAATCGCTGGAGTATGTTCTAATGTTTGCACTAAATTAGGTTTTAACGCATCTTTTAATAGTAATGTTAATGCACCTTCATAACCCATTTCGCCAACAGTTATTGGTTCTTTTTTATAATTATAGCCAATCACAATTTCACTTAAGCGTTTCTTTAAGTCTTTTAAGTCACTTGCTAAACAAATGATTGCCATAATTTCAGAAGCAACTGTAATATCAAAACCATCTTCACGTGGAACGCCTTGGATTGGCCCACCTAGACCAACAACTACTTTTCGAAGCGCACGATCGTTCAAATCAACCACACGTTTCCAAACGATTCTTCGGCCATCAATATTTAAATCGTTTCCTTGCTGCATATGATTATCAATAAATGCCGATAAAGCATTGTTAGCTGCTGTAATGGCATGAAAATCACCTGTAAAATGTAAATTAATATCTTCCATTGGAATAACCTGCGCATAACCGCCGCCAGTCGCCCCACCCTTAATACCCATAGTAGGTCCAAGTGATGGTTCGCGAAGTGCAATAACAGTTTTCTTATCTTTTTTAGAGAGTGCGTCGCCAAGACCAACTGTCACAGTTGATTTCCCTTCACCAGCTGGTGTTGGATTAATAGCTGTTACAAGTACAAGTTTACCTGGCGCTTTGTCTTTTAACGAGTGAATCGTATCATAGGATAACTTTGCTTTATACTTTCCGTAAAGTTCGAGTGCATCTGTGTCTAGTCCTAATTGTTCTGCAATCGTTGTAACTGGTAGAATTTCTGCTACTGATGCAATTTCAATATCTGATTTCACTTTATTTGACATGATATCCCCTCCGAATATGTATATTGTAACAAAGAATTAAGATATTTTGGCTTCTTTAGTGCATCAAAAAAGCGCGACACCAAGCGATGTAACACCATTTTGATTCTAAAGTAAGGCCTTGATTGCGCAAAAATCAACATCTCAACCTTGGATTACCGTTATTCCTTTGTTTCTGGTTTCGTCGTCTCCATCGCCTTAAGCGCCTTAAGCGCATCCGGATGATTTTCAAAAAACTGAACAACATCCCCAATACGGTCAATCGAGTTCCAACTCAAGTGGTGTTCAATGCCTTCCACATCATGATAAATATGAGACGGTTCCACACCAATAATACTTAAAAAACTTTCTAATAATGCATGTCTTTCTAGTAGCCTTTTCCCCATTTGTGTTCCTTTTGGTGTTAAAATTAATCCACGATATTTTTCATAGATTAAATATTCGTCTTTATCTAGTTTCTGTACCATTTTTGTTACAGAAGAAGGATGGACAAATAACTCATCAGCAATATCTGAAACTCTGGCATAACCTTTCGTCTCAATAAGGGAATAGATTTTTTCAATATAATCTTCCATACTAGGTGTTGGCATAGCTATACCCTCCAACTTAAATTCTTTCACACAGCCAATTGTACTATAATATCTGACTTTCTAAAAGCAATTACCCTTTCTAAAACGAAATTTCTCCTAGGATATTCAAGTACTTTTTTTCGCATGCTATCTAACATAAAGAGACAAAATATAACATTCAAGTAAAAAGTAAGGCTTTACAAGTCCAAAAATTTAAAAAATATTGAAAATCAGCTTGACGTATATAGGTATTTTGATTTATAGTGTTAGTATCATATGCGGCAACGCTATGAACTGAAAAGGTAGTATTTGCAAGAAAAATTTTTAACAAAAATGAAAGCGTTTTAAAAATGATTCTAGCAATTATTAGCCATACTTAGGAGGATTTATTTCAATGCAAAATGGGAAAGTAAAATGGTTTAACAATGAAAAAGGTTACGGTTTTATCGAATCAGACGGCGGCGAAGATATTTTCGTTCACTTCACAGCGATCCAAGGTGACGGCTACAAATCTTTAGAAGAAGGCCAAGCGGTAACATTTGAAGTAGTAGAAGGTAATCGCGGCGCTCAAGCAGCCAATGTAGAAAAAGCCTAATCCAGTTGCCAATTAGACACAGACTTAGAAACCGGTATTCTTTTACCGGTTTTTTTATTGCAAAAATAGAGCTTTCCTTCTATAATAAAGCCACATCTACTCAAATAATAGGAGGCGCACAATATGGAAGTTTTCGTTGACGGTGCAAGTGCTGGAAATCCTGGTCCTAGTGGTGCAGGTATTGTCCTAAAAGCAGCTGGTATCTATGAACAATTCGCCATCCCTCTAGAAGTTATGACCAATCATGAAGCTGAATTTATCGCGATTAAACTAGGCCTAGAAGAAGCTTTAAAAAAACAAGCAACTTTTATTCGACTGTGCTCTGATTCGAAAGTCGCCATTGAAGCAATCCATAAACGACACGCTAAAAATCCTTTATTCAAACCCCATTTAGAAGCAATTTTAGAAATGGCTGATTCGGTAGAGTTATTTTTTGCAGAATGGCGTAACGTTAGCCAAAATAAACAAGCCGACCAACTCGCGCGTCAGGCTATAAAAAAACAAAAGCAACCTGGTGTCAAATAACCAGATTGCTTCTATTTTTATTCAATATCGCGCGTTAACGTTTTCAATCCATATTTTTCAACAACTGCAAAAGCATCATCGTTGAAACCATTATATTTTAAGCTTGCTATATTCATTTCTAACGGCACTTCGGTATGAATTCTAGCTAATTTTTGGCTCAGTTCAAGCATTGCTAAATCTTCTTGAATTTTCAATTGTTGGGCGGGTTTAAGTTTATCTAAGTTATTTAAAACTCCTTCAATTGATTCAAATTCTTGGATAAGTTTAATCGCTGTTTTTTCACCGATGCCACGCACTCCAGGATAACCATCAGAAGTATCTCCCATCAAGGCTTTCACATCAATAAACTGTTTCGGTGTAATGCCCATTTCTTCAAAAAAAGTTGCTTCATTATATCGTTTATAATTGCCATAACCTTTTTGCATAATCCACACATCATTCGTCGGTGCGATTAGCTGTAGTAAATCTTTATCGCCACTTAACACAGTTGTCGAAATACTATTACTAGCCTGAACTGTAATCGTACCAATGCAGTCATCTGCTTCAAAGCCAGGTACACCCAAGTTAACAAAGCCAAACCCAGCAGCTACTTCTTTTGCTAAATCGAATTGTGGTATCATTTCTTCTGGTGGCGCCGTTCTGCCCGCTTTGTAACCATCATATAATTCATTACGAAATGTTTGTGACCCCATATCCCAGCAAATAAGTGTATGCGTTGGGTTACTTTGGCGGATCGCTGCAAACATATGACGCATAAAACCTTGCACGCCGTTTGTCGGTATCCCGTGTTGATTAAACATAAATTGTTTGGAAACAGCTGTTGCATAAAATGCTCTAAAAAGTAGTGCCATTCCATCTACAACGAGCAAATTTTCTCGATTTTCGTTCATATATAATCCTCCTATTTCCTTCTACTGCCATCTATTGTAGCATAATTATATCTGGCTCGCAGAAAAAAGGAGCATTTACCAGCTTGCTTTTTTCACGCCGGGTAATTGTCCTTGATGTGCTAGTTCACGAAACCGAATCCGTGACATTCCAAATTTACGCATATAACCATGCGGACGTCCTGTTAGCTCGCAACGATTGTGTAGTCGTGTTGGTGAAGAATCTCTTGGCAGCTTACGCAACTCATCAAAATGGCCTTCCGCTTTAAGCTTGCGGCGAAGTTCTGCATATTGTTCTACAAGCGCTTTTTGACGTTCATGTTTAGCAACTTTTGATTTTTTAGCCATCTGTCTCTCCTTTCATAAATAATAATCATTCCGATTTATATCATACGCCGATTTTAAAATGAATGCAAGTCTCTTGTTTTAAAAAAACCGATACCCACTTAAAATGGGTATCGGTTCGTTATTTAATTAGTACCAACGATTGGTCCATAAGCATTAGAGAAACCATTATTATAAGCTACTCCAGCACTATTTTTACCAGCGTCCCAGTTAACGGACCAGGTCATAACACCTTTTACTGGAGTTCCTTTTGCTTGTAAACGATTGAATACATTTTGGACGATTTGAGGGTCTTTAACGTAACCAGTTGCCGCTGCATCTACATTAGCTGGTAAACCAAAGACAAATTTATTCGCAGGAATTTTTAAATAGCCGCGCGTCCCGTTAATGAAAGAATCAGCCATGTAATATAAGAAAGATTCTTTTAAAGTATCATTATTTTGCGCAATCCATTGGTTAGTTTCATCTACCCAAACTCCGTCACCACCTTGATTGTAAAGTTGTGGAGCAATATAGTCATAGTAATTAGCAAGGGAAGTTAAGTAGCTTTCATAAGCGCTACCTGGTTTTAAATAAGGAAATTCTGGCGCCATCGTAATTAAGAAGTTTTTGCCTTCTGCTTTGTAATGATCTTTGACGATTTTTAGCGCTGCTGGAATAACGGTTTTATTATCTCCCGCGGTAATGGCACTTTGTTCTAAGTCTATGTCTAGTCCATCAAAGCCGTATGTTTCTACTTGGCGGATAATTTCATTCGCGAACGCCTGTTCATCCCCAGCCTTCAGTTCCACGTGACCATCTGCACCACCAAGCGCTAAAAGTACTGCTCGACCTTCTTTGTTTAATGCGCCAATTTGTGCTCTGAAATCGCTATCAGTTATTCCCACTGGTTTAAAAGTTGGTATGCGATTTACACCGTCCCCTTTCATAAAGGAAACATCTACCACGTTATAAGCTTTTGGTGTATCTTTTAGCGCAATATCAGCCGAAGTCCCTTGTTGATAGCCATCTTTTCCGGAAGATTTCCAACTATGCCAGTACCCAACTAGCACCTGTTTGTTAGAAATATCTGGCATAACAGAAGCATCATCAGTCGCTGCTTGAACTGTATTGCCAAACGCTCCCAGTCCCGTACCAACTAAAAGTAAAGACAAACCACCAACCATTACTTGTTTTCCATTCATCTACTTTTCCCCCTTACTTTATCTACCCCAAACTTGCTTTTTGGAGCTACTTGAAAATACCCATCAGTATGAAAATAAAACTAGAAAAACAGCAAAAAAGCGAAATTGATATAGACCAATTCCGCTTTCAAATAAATGAATGTGTAAAAGTATATGAGAAAAAATAGCCCAATTAAAACTGTTTTATTTTTTACTCAGCATGTTGAAGTTCTGAATCTACTACTTTTTTATCTTTTCTGTGTGGAATCATATTGAAAATGATATTTAATGTGATTGCAGTCACACTTCCAGCAACAATTCCATTACTCGTAAACAAACGAACAAAGGATGGAAAAGCATTAAATAAATCTGGTACAACTGTTACGCCTAAGCCAACCCCAACTGCACATGCGATAATTAACAAGTTCTCTTGAGAGGTAAAATTAACTTTTCCAAGCATCTTAATACCTTGTGCAACAACCATTCCAAACATTGCGACCATAGCGCCCCCAAGGACTGGAGTTGGAATAATCGTAGTTACTGCGCCAATTTTTGGAATTAGACCAAGGACGATAAGGAAACCAGCCGCTGCATAAATCACTTTACGTGTTTTAATACCAGAAAGCTGAACAAGTCCCACGTTTTGCGAATAAGCAGTATATGGGAATGTATTAAATACCCCACCAAGCATAATCGCAAGGCCCTCTGCTCGGTAACCACGCGTTAAATCTTTTTGCGATAATTTTCGTTCGGTAATATCAGATAAAGCAAAATATACTCCAGTCGATTCCACCATGCTGACTAGTGCAATTAAAATCATCGTAATAATCGCTGGCCACTCAAATGTCGGCATGCCAAAATAAAATGGTTTCGGCATATGGAACCAGCTCGCCTCACTCACAGGCCCAAGCGAGATTCCTTTATAAAGCGCTGCAAAAAGCGAACCCCCAACCAGTCCTATTAAAACAGCAATTGCCTTCGAAAACCCTTGTCCAAAACGATACACTAAAATAATTAAAAGTAAAGTCCCAAAACCAAGGCCGAGATTATACATTGAGCCAAAATCTTTTGCCCCTTCTCCACCGGCAAGATTATTAATCGCCACTGGAATTAGCGTTAAACCAATCACAGTTACAACGGAGCCCGTCACTACAGGAGGGAAAAATCGTACAACTTTGGAGAAAAATGGTGCTATTAATAATACAAAAAGTCCTGAAACAATAATTGATCCATAAATCGCGCCAATGCCCATATCTTGGCCAATCAAAATAATTGGTGCAATGGCCTGAACTGCACATCCAAGTACAACTGGTAAGCCAATACCAAAGAAGCGATTAACTGTTAATTGTAGCAATGTCGCAATCCCACACATAAAAATATCAATCGAAACTAAGTAAGTCATTTCTTCTCCATTAAAACCAAGCGCTCCACCGATTAATAGTGGAACAATAACTGCTCCAGCATACATCGCTAGAACATGCTGAAATCCTAAAGCTGCAATTTTCCCTTTACCTAACATTAATTCCTATTCCTCCTCTAAAAATAAGATTTCTTCGTTTTCAAGTGAGGCAATTCGTGCTAGTGAATAAACTGGAATCCCTGTTTTATTTAATAATTCGCGACCTTGCTGGAAGGACTTTTCAATGACTATCCCAATTCCTGCAACTTTTGCTCCAGCAAGCTCAGCAATTTCAAGTAAGCCAAGAACTGCTTGACCATTTGCGAGAAAATCATCAATAACTAAAATCGTATCTGCATCTGTTAAAAATTGCTTGGATACAGAAATATCATTTGATTCTTTTTTCGTGTAGGAATAAACCGTACTTGTATACAAATTATCCGTTAAGGTCACAGATTTTTTCTTTCTAGCAAAAACAACCGGTACTGAAAGAGCTAATCCTGCAAAAACAGCGGGTGCAATACCAGAAGATTCGATTGTGATAATTTTTGTAATACCTAAGTCTTTAAAACGTTCAGCAAACGCTTTTCCCATTTCTTGCATTAAGCCAGGATCAATTTGATGATTTAAAAATGCATCTACTTTTAAAACATTTCCTGGTAAAACTGTACCTTTTTCTTGAATAAACGCTTCCAGTAATTTCAAAGATATTCTCCTTTCAAAATAAAAAAACTGCTTCTCTAAATTTAGAGAAGCAGTATAGAAGCCACCAATTTTCATAGTGACTTCTTTATACAAACTACTCATAGTCCGGTTATTTACGGTAACCAGGTAGAAACTCGTCGCCCAATCGCAACTATTATATAAGTATTTCGGTTTTAAGTTATGTTGTTTATTATAGCTTTCTAAAGGAGCGGGGTCAAGCTAATTTTTTACTCATTAAATTGGTAAACGTATGCATATCTTTTTTCTAGCAAATCTAGCAAATATGTTGGATTCAAGCCTTCTCCTGTTGTATCTGTTAAAATTTCTAGCGGTTTCTTCGTTTTACCAAATTTATGCACATGTTCAGTCAACCATGTTTTTAGTTCCGAATAATCATCACTGGCGATAATTGCATCAATATTTGGAATTTCTTTTCGCATTTGGTTAAAGAACTGCGCCGCATACATTAAGCCAAGTGCGTATGATGGGAAGTAACCAAAGTCGCCACCAGCCCAGTGAATATCTTGCAAGACACCATTTGTATCATTATCTGGACGAATGCCAAGATATTCTTCGTATTTATCTCCCCAAGCTTTTGGTAAATCCTTCACTTCTAATTCACCGTTAATAAGTGCTTTTTCTAGTTCATAACGAATCATAATGTGTAGTGGATAAGTTAACGTATCCGCTTCAATTCGAATCAGCGAACTTTCAGAGATATTTACTGCGCGGTAAAAACTTTCTAATGTCACGTTACCAAAAGCTGGCTTTGTTACCGCTTGAAACTCTGCATAATTGCTTTTCCAAAATGCTAAGCTAGAACCGATAATAATTTCATAGAATAATGATTGTGATTCATGAATCCCCATAGACGCACCATTTGCAAGTGGTGTTCCAACAAGTGCAGCATCAAAATTTTGTTCGTAAATCGCATGGCCACCTTCATGAATTGTACCAAACACAGCCATTTTAAAGTCATTTTCATTATAACGTGTCGTAATGCGGACATCTCCTCTATTTAAACCAGTGGCAAAAGGATGAACTGTTTTATCTAAACGACCAGCTTCAAAGTCAAAGCCCATTTTATTCAAAATACGAATACTAAATTCTTTTTGTTTTGCTTCGGAAATTTTTGTATTTAAAATCGTCCCATCTGGCTTCACGCCTTCTTTTGCGATTTTTTCACGTATCGCCATAATGCCATCACGTACTTTCTCAAATACGGAATCAAGCACAGATACGGTTACACCTGGCTCATATTGATCAAGTAATGTGTCATATTTATTTTCTTCATAACCCCAATACTCAACAAAGTTACGCTTCATTTCCAGGATTTTAGTTAAGAACGGTTCAAAAGCCGCAAAATCATTTTGTTCGCGGGCTGTTGTCCAAGCGGTTTCTGCTTGTGCTACTAGTTTCGTATATTCCGCATATTCTTTACTTGGGATTTTTTTATTTAAATCATATGTCTTTTGTGATTCTTCTAAAGTTTTGCGAGTGATTTCGGCTAAATTTTCTTTATCAAGGTTAAGTCCAGCAATAAAAGCAGCCATTTCTTCAGAAGTTTGCATATTGAAAATCTCTTCAGATAGAACGCCAATAACATCAGAGCGACCTTCCATTCCTTTTGCCGGCGCGCCTGTACGAAGATCCCAATAAACTAATGCGAGTGCTTCTTCTAAAGCTTCCATCTTTTTAATATATGCTAAAAATTCCTCTTCTAATGTTTCTACCAAACTTAACTCCTCCATTCAGTCTTCTTTTTTAGGACGCGGTTTTCTTGGTCCCCAGTATTGATATAAATCGGTACGCAAATAACCATTATATAATTTCCGTTTTTTCGTTGCTTTTTTACCATAAACTTCTTCAAAAAGCTCATAAGAAGTAAGCACATACACAGACCACGTCGGCATGCGTTTATAAACGATACCCATTTCACGGTATAGTTGGCGCACTGCTTCCTCGTCTTCTAACCGTTCTCCGTATGGTGGATTCGCAACAACGACCCCGTACTCATCTTCTGTTTGGAAATCAGCCACTTGAAGTTGTCTAAAAGTAATTAAATCGCCAAGACCAGCTTCAACCGCATTTTGTTTCGCGATTTCGATTAAACGAGCATCAATATCTCCGCCAATAATATTTAACGGTTGATCATAATTGGCTAAATCTTCTGCTTCTTGACGGGCATCTTCCCAGATTTGTTTCGGCATCCAGTCCCACGTTTCCGACACGAACTCTCGGTTAAAACCAGGCGCAATATTTTGCCCAATAAGTGCTGCCTCAATTGGAATCGTTCCAGAACCACAAACAGGATCATAAAATGGTCTATCTGGATGCCAACTTGTAAGTAACACAAGTGCCGCCGCCATCGTTTCTTTAATTGGTGCACTTCCTTGTGCTAGACGATAACCACGTTTATGTAATCCCGCACCACTAGTATCAATTGTCAATGTCACTTCATCTTTTAAAATAGAAACTTCTAGCTTAAATAACGCCCCTGTTTCCATCAAACGGCCAGAACGACGATATTTTTCACTGACACGGTTTACAATTGCTTTTTTCACAATCGCTTGGCAGTCAGGAACACTATAAAGCGTTGATTTAACCGATTTTCCAGCGACAGGAAATTGTGCATCTAGCGGCAAATAATCTTCCCAAGGTAAAGCTTTCGTCTTTTCAAATAGTTCATCAAATGTTGTTGCTTTAAAAACGCCAACCACAATTTTCACCCGGTCAGCTACACGAAGCCATAGATTCGCTCGAGCAATTGCAGATAAGTCTCCTTCAAAATATACTTTACCATTTTCTACTTTTGGGTTATAGCCTAAACGCGCTACTTCTTTTCCAACAATTGCCTCTAAACCGGAAGCAGCCGTTGCCACCAACTGAAATGTTTTCATTGTGTCCCATCCTTTAATTAAATTTCTAATGAAAAAAAGCTGTTTTAAGAGGAGGAGGTTTGTTTTAAATAGGCATTCAACCAGGTCGAACACCCACCTTAAAACTTGCGCTCCGGCCTTCTAAAACAGCCTTCAATGTTAAATTAAATCCTGTAAATAACGCTCTATAAGCCATGTTCTGTTCTTTACTACGTACAGGGTAATAGTAAAGAGATAACCATCTATCTGCGCGAAAATTAATTCGCACCTCGTCCCTTGTTCTTGATTCCTCGGGAAAAGTGCCCCTACCATAAGTTTGAGTTTCTCGCTCGTGGGGTTTACCTCGTTCCACTTCCGAGCATTTCTGCCGGAACTTCGTCACTGTGGCACCTTCAAGGTTATAAGACCATATCCAAAGACTTAGGTCCTTCACCTGCCGTCAAACCGGAAATCCGGAATGCCCTGGCTTATTGTTTGACCAGGCACGATCACTACGGGCATCACAGCACCGTGCGAGCATGGACTTTCCTCTGCTTTCAAAAGAAAACAGCGATTATCCGAACGTTATTCATTTACTCTTAACTTACTTATACTAGCACACCTATTCGTTATCGTCCAGCTTATTTCCAAAAACATGTTTTTCTAAATTAGAAAGTCGTTTTAGAATATCAAAGTTGGTCGTTCCAGCAGGTTGTGCCGCTGCTTGAAAAGTTGGTGCTGGTTGTGCTGCTGTTCTCACTGGTGCATTATCTAATTCTTGCACTAAACGAATATTTTCCGCTTGCAGTGCTTCAATTTCCTGTGTAAATGTACTGTAATCTTTAATAACCATGTCTAAAAACTCATCTACATCTTCTGGGCTATAACCACGAAGTCCAGTTTTAAATTCTTTTTCCAAAATTTCTTTGCCAGTTAAGTTATACTCAAATTGTTCCGAAGTCATGTAACTCCACCTCTATCTCTATTCTTACGTATTTTGTTCTAATAATATACTTACTCTTATTTTTCCAAATCTCACACCATTTGTCAATCTATACGGGTGTTTTTTGCAAAATTACTACTTACTTCCATATATTAAAATGCTTGATTCATATCTTCCACCACATCTTGTAGTGCATAAAAATCAATACACTCTAAGTAGTAATTCGCTCTTTCTTTAGCTAATTTGGCACGATCATAAAAAAACTTCGGTGAACCTTCTTTTTCTAAGTCATAAATAAGTATTGCTCCGTCCGTGTTATCAATTATAAAACCATCTCTCGCTGCAAATTGGGATGGGCTTTCATAAGGTCTTTTTGTAATAAAAGCATGGTAATCCGCTACACTAAGCACTTCGCTTGCCCATAACTTATTAGCTTCATTCCAGTTATTACTTTGATTTTCAAATGGTTCTAATAGTGCAAGTTTAATAGCATATTCTTCTTTTTTTAATTCAGCCACTACTTCTCCCGCCCATAGTTCAATCCCCAGCTGTCCAGAAATAATTACCCATTCTAATCCGTCTTCTATAAGTGGAATTAAATGACGTTTAATAGTTTCTTTAATATAAACAGCCTCATCTGCGTCCTTTTTAAAAATTCCCAGTTCAAAATTTTTATACCCGGTCACTGCGATGGATTTCACATCAATTCCTCTTTTCTTTTTAAGAAATCTCTTACTCTAGTTAGTGTATACTTGGATGACTGATAGTGATCTAGGAAATGTTTATAAAAAGACTTTCCATTAAATGCACTCACTGCAGTCATTTGGATATTATCACAAGCTTGTCTAAGTTGTAATTCCCCTAAGTAGGGTGGGCGTTCTTTGTTTACCCAGGGAATTGCTAGTTCTAAAAAATTATCTGCACAAGCTTTAGCCTCATCTACAAATGGTTTCATATCTTTATAAAAATCGAACGGTTTTGCCTCTTCACGATTACTTAAATAGAGTTCCCAGTTTTTTTCGTTTTGTAGAAGCAATTTTTCCGTACGTTCTAAAAGTTCCATAATATCACTCTTTTCATTACAATTTCACTTACCTCAAGAATAGCATAGGAAGGGAAATCTTGCCTAAAATTAGATTATTAGCTAAAATATGGTAAAATAGACGAAGGTACGTTCTATTTATTAAGTAGTTCGTTGCCGAAAAGAGTTGTTTTGCATTTTTTTGCTACTATCATTTTCATTTTTATTTGTTATAATAGATGATAGTCTAAAATTCAGAATAGACATTTTCTGATTGAGGTGAAAAAAATGGCTATTGGCTATCCGAACGGCAAAAAATATGCAGCAGGTCATGAGGGAATTCCGCAAAAAAAACGGAAAGCACCTGTTACTTATGGAAAACGTGGTATGTCTTTGGAAGATGATTTAAATGATACAATTGCTTACTATTTAGCACAAAATATCGCTGTCATCCACAAAAAACCTACACCAGTCCAAATTGTCAGTGTGGATTATCCAAAAAGAAGTAGCGCAAAAATTAAGGAAGCCTACTTCAAAACACCATCCACAACCGATTACAACGGTGTTTACAAAGGAAAGTATATTGATTTCGAGGCAAAAGAAACACAAAACACTACTTCCTTTCCACTTAGTAATTTTCACGATCACCAAATGAACCATATGGCAAATGTATTAAAACAAGATGGCATTGTTTTCGTCATCATTGCCTTCCAAAAAATCGGTAAAACCTACTTCATTCCCTTTGAAAAGTTTTATCCATTTTGGCAAAGAATGCAGAATGGTGGCAGAAAATCCGTTACCATTGCAGAAATACAAGATGTATCAGACCAAATTCCTTATGGTCTAAATCCAAGGCTTGACTTTTTGAAATTAATCGAGAAACTATACTTCTAGTCAACCTTTTTTAAAGGAGAGAGATTTTTAATGGCAGATAAACCGCAGACAAGATCTCAGTATCGCAGCAAGCAAAATGGAAATTCTAAAAAGAATCCACCAAAACGAGGAAAAAGAGTTGCAGTAAATATTTTCAAAACTATTTTCTTTCTCGGGTTATTTTTAGCTTTCTTTGGTGTTGCGGCTGGTGCCACTGTCTTTTACGGTTATGCAAAAGACGCACCAAAACTGACCGACTCCAAGCTACGAGATCCCCTTTCATCCAAGTTACTTGATAAGGATGGGAAGGTTTTCGCAGAAATTGGAACCGAACGGCGGGAATATATTGAATACAAAGATATACCGGAAACACTTAAAAATGCAATTCTTACAACTGAAGATTCGCGTTTTTACGAACATGACGGGATTGATCCTATTCGACTAGGTGGGGCTGTAATCGCTAATGTTAAAGACGGATTTGGTGCAGAAGGTGCAAGTACACTTTCCCAACAAATCATCAAAATGTCCTATCTTGATTACACCAATAAAACACTCGCGCGAAAAGCACAAGAAGCATGGCTTGCACTTCAATTAGAGGAAAAATATAGCAAAAATGACATCCTTGAAATCTATGTCAATAAAGTCTATATGTCTGACCGTGTTCACGGGATGCAAACAGCTTCAGAGCATTATTTCGGTAAGAGTCTCAAAGATCTTACTTTAGCTCAGACAGCGCTTCTTGCAGGTATGCCACAAAGTCCGAATAATTATAACCCATACGATCATCCAGAAGCTGCAAAAAAACGTCGTGATCAAGTTTTAACTAATATGTATACTCATGATAAAATCACTAAAGATGAGATGACTGCTGCACAAAAAACACCTGTTGCTACCGGACTTCGCTCTAAAAAAGATCGTGAAGATAAAATTTACAAATACGATGCTTATGTAACACAAGTTTTAAGTGAAATTCCGAAAGAATACGATGTTTATCGTGATGGTTTAACAATTCATACTGCACTTGACCGCGATGCACAAGAATATACAGAAAAAATGTTGAATACTAATGAAATCATTAACTTCACTGATGATGAAATGCAGGCCGGAATTGTTCTACAAGATACAAAAACTGGCCGTGTTCAAGCAATTGGTGGCGGACGTAACCAAAAAGTTACTCGTGGTTATAACTATGCTACTCAGGTTAAACGTTCTGTAGGTTCCACCATGAAACCAATTGCCGATTATGGCCCAGCTTTTGAATATTTAGACTGGTCTACAGCTCATATTTTAGAAGATGAACCTTATACGTATACAGGCGGAACTCCTATCAACAACTGGGATTTCGGTTACAAGGGACCAATTTCTGTAAGACAAGCACTTTATCAATCTCGTAATATTCCTGCCCTAAAAACGCTTCAAGCTGTTGGGCTAGAAAAATCCGAACAATTTGTAAACAAACTTGGTATTACTTATGATGAAGGTCAAAATGTAGAATCTAATGCCATTGGGGCTAATAGTTCCAACCCAATGCAAATGGCAGGTGCTTATGCCGCATTCGGTAATAAAGGAATTTACAATACCCCTCATACAATTACCAAGATTGTTTTATCAGATGGGGAAACTGAAATTGACACAGAACCAAACAGTACAGTAGCAATGAAAGAATCTACAGCTTATATGGTATCGGATGTTCTAAAAGACGTTCTTTCTATCGGAACAGGTACTTCAGCAGCCGTGCCTGGTGTCCCTGCTGCTGGTAAAACAGGTACAACGAATATTCCACCAGAATTCACTTCGAAGTATTACTATCCTAGTGGGGCTGCTCGTGATTCATGGTTTGCTGGTTATACAACAAACTATTCAATTGCTGTATGGACTGGTTATGATGATAAGAAAAAATATGTTTCCGCAAGCGAGCAAAAAATTGCACAATATATGTTTAGTAAATTAATGGCTCATGCATCTGCTGGGAAAACTACAGCAGACTTCAAAATGCCAAGCAATGTCGTTTCTGTTCCAATTCTAAAAGGTAGTAACCCAATCGCTCGTGCTGCATCTGGTACATCAAGTGACAAAGTAAGCTATGAATTATTTTTAGCTGGAACTGCCCCAACAAAAACAGCTTCTACTCCAGAAGACGAGAAGAAGAAAAAAGAAGAAGCAGCTAAGAAAAAAGCTGAAGAAGAGAACAAGAAAAAAACAGATGCAGAGAAAAAAGCTGAGGAAGAAGCAAAGAAAAAGGCTGAAGAAGAGAAAAAGAAAAAAGAAGAAGAAGCCAAAAATCTTACTGCCCCTACCGGCTTAAGAGCAAGTTATGACGCAAATTCGAAACAGATTAACGCTTCTTGGTCTCCAGTAGATGGTGCAACCTACGAGGTAACAGTTAATGGTAGCACGACTACTGTCTCTTCAACCTCCGTCTCTGTAAGTGGTGGTAATCCAGGTGATACAATTTCTATCAATGTTGTCGCCGTAAAAGATGGCAAGAAGAGTCCTGCTGCTTCCACTACTGTCAAAGTTCCAGCTGAACAGGCACCCGATTAATAAATAACACAAAAAGAGAAGACGAAAATTCGTCTTCTCTTTTTTTATTTCTTAGCAATTAATTTACGCTGCTCTAACATTAATTCATTTAATTGGCGAAAACCTAAAAAAGTATTTCCTCGATTCAAAACATATTCCAATCGCTCATCTAAATTAAGTGGCTTCATTTCAAGTGTTTTCACTTGTTCCATTAAATTATTAAGTTGAACAGGTCGATGATTACTCCAGAACAAAATGGATAAAAATATTCCTAATGCATCTCTAACAGTAACTGGAGATGGCTTTTTATGCGTCTTTAAATCAGCTTCCATACTTTCAGCTAAATTGGTCATATGTTTAGCTAATTTTCGACAAGCTCTATCTGTTTCATGTTTCCACGGGATAACGCCCCCGCCCTTTGTAAAAAATTGTTGTTCTTGCCAAAAAGGTAAGCCACTCACATAAATTGATTCCGGATCATACTCTTCTGCTATCACATCAGGTGCTGGAAAATCTGGATGAGATAATTCCATTGCATACTTAAATTCAGCCATCAAATCCCCTCACTTTCGCTTGCTTCTTTCCTTCTCTGCATAGATACAGTAAAGGGCATGTCGGACATTCTGGGTTTTTTGCTTTACAATGGTATCTTCCAAAAAAAATCATATAATGATGCGCGTCAGACCATAGTTCTTTTGGTAGTTTTCGTTTGAGTGTTTCTTCTACTTCTACAACAGAGTCTTTCCACCTACAAATGCCAAGACGTTTACTAATCCGCTCTACATGTGTATCGACTGCAATCGCTGGGATACCAAAACCAACAGATAAAACAACATTGGCGGTTTTTCTGCCAACACCGGGTAAGCTTTCCAGTTCAGCATGAGTGCGTGGGACTTCTCCATTAAATTCAGTAAGTATTTTATCAGATAACCCTTGAATATTTTTTGCTTTATTTCGGTACAAACCTATCGAACGTATATCGTCCATTAATTCCTCTAATGGTACGGCTAAATAATCTTCTGGTCGGTGATATTTTTCAAAAAGTGAAGCTGTTACACGATTGACTAAAACATCTGTACACTGCGCGGATAACACAACTGCAACTAGTAATTCAAACGTATTTTTATGGATTAGTTCACAATGTGCTGCTGGAAACATTTTCGCCATTTCTTCTATGCATAATACAGTTTGTTTATTTGATAACAATTTGTTTACGTCACCCTTTTCTTTTTTCGAGCCAGTCGTATAATGGTATAGACCCTGCACTTTTTTTGACTTCGCTTTTATTCATCGTTTGGTTAGCTCGCCCGTTTTGGTGAAATTCTTCCGCTACTCTTTTAGCGTCTTCTGTTGTTTTGACACCTTGTTTAGACCAATTAAGCAATATCCTATCAATATAGCGAAAATTTAATTTTTGTGAAATAACTGCTTCCTTAAGGGCTTCTTTAATTAAATCAGGACTTGTTCGGTCTTGGTCCACCCATGCAGATAACATTTCTGCTTCCATTGGTGAAAGCGGTCTGCCAAATTCTGCTTCAAATAAACTGTATAAATTCGTTTGTTGTTCAACTTCTTGGTCTTGTCTAATATCTGCTTCCATATTTTCATATAACGCGGCTAATTTACACCATAGCGGCTCTAAATTGTATTGTTCCGAAATCATTAGCGAATTATCCTTGCTTTGTTCAATAGCAATCACGCCTTTTTTTAGGAGTGAATCCATTGTTTTAATAGTATCTTCCAGTCGAAGCGTTGTTCTATCTGTTAACATCTCCATCGAAGGAAAAAATTCTGCTTCTGCTGCAAATGATTGTATTTGAAGTAAAAGTACTAGTTCGCTTTCATTTAAGCCAAGCACTGCATAGTTTTTCACTAAAACTTGCGGCAAAGTTACTTGTCCTTCAGCCATCCATTTTCCAAGCATTTTATAATCCATTTTAAACACCTCACCCTCAAATTATAACATGGTTTTCAAGGGAAAAATATAAAAGTAATGATAAAATCACTAAATCAAGTGGAAAAACTGTTTTTATAAAAAGATAAAAAAAGTGAAGCCATTAAATGGCTTCACTTTTTTTAAGGATATAAACGGTTAAGTAAACGTGGGAATGGAATTGTTTCGCGAACATGTTCTGTTCCGGAAATCCAAGCTACTGTACGTTCTAAACCAAGTCCAAAACCAGAATGCGGTACCGAGCCGTAACGAGCTAAATCAAGATACCAGCTGTATGCTTCTTGGTCTAAATCGAAATCTTTCATTCTAGCTTGTAGTGTCTCTAAATCATGAATACGTTCAGATCCACCAATAATTTCTCCGTAACCTTCTGGAGCAATCATATCAGCGCATAAAACCACTTGATCATTTTCCGGATCTTCTGGCATATAAAATGGTTTAATTGCTTTTGGATAATGTGTAATAAAGACTGGTTTTTCGAAGCTATCCGCAATCGCTGTTTCATGTGGTGCCCCAAAGTCGTCTCCCCACACAATATCATCAAAGCCTAATTCATGTAAACGTTCGATTGCTTCTGTATAAGTAATACGCGGGAACGGAGCAACCATTTTTTCTAAATGACTAACGTCACGTCCAAGGCGATCAAGTTCTAAGCGACAGTTATCAAGTACCGCTTTTACAAGGAAAGCCACATAGTTTTCTTGTACTTGTAAACTATCTTCTAATTTGTAAAATGCCATTTCTGGTTCAATCATCCAGAACTCAATTAAATGACGGCGTGTTTTTGATTTCTCAGCGCGGAAAGTTGGACCGAATGAGAATACTTTCCCGAAAGCCATTGCTGCTGCTTCCATGTATAATTGACCACTTTGAGATAAAAAAGCATCTTCATCAAAATATTTCGTGTGAAACAGTTCTGTTGTTCCTTCAGGTGCACTACCAGTTAAGATAGGTGGATCGATTTTTAAGAATCCTTCTTTATTGAAAAATTCATAACTAGCGCGGATAATTTCATTACGAATTTTCATGATAGCGTGTTGGCGATTAGAACGTAACCATAAATGACGGTGATCCATTAAAAATTCAGTACCATGTTCTTTCGGTGTAATCGGGTAATCATGTGATTCGCTAATTACTTCAACCCCAGATACAGCCATTTCGTAACCAAATGGTGAACGAGTATCTTCATTAATTGTACCCGTGACATATAAACTTGTTTCTTGTGTTAAAGCTTTGGCAGTAGCAAAAATATCATCGCCTACTTCTGCTTTTACGACAACGCCTTGCATAAATCCTGTTCCATCACGTAATTGTAAGAAAGCAATTTTTCCACTTGAACGCTTATTCGCAAGCCATGCTCCAATTGTTACTTCTTTTCCGACAAATTCGGATGCTTGATTGATTGTAATTTTCACTTGTCTACACTCCCTATTTCATAAAACTTTTGATTCGATTTATAGCTTCTTGGAATAAGTCTGGATTTGTTGCATAAGAAAGGCGTATATAATCTGGCATTCCGAATCCTGAGCCTGGAATGACTGCGACTTTCGCTTCTTCTAAAAGAGCTGCTACAAAAGCATCTACATCCTGAAAACCTTTTTTATGTGCCGCTTCTTTTACTTCAATAAAGAAATAAAAAGCGCCATCTGGTTTTTTCGGTTTAAACCCTGGAATGCTACTTAGTTCTGGATAAAAGCGTTCCATTCTCTCTTCAAAAGCTTTGTACATTTTTTCTGGAACTTCTTGACTACCCACATAAGCTTCCAGCGCTGCATACTGCGAATTAACAGTGGGATTGCTTGTTAAATGGTCTGCAAGCTTACTCATACCAGCGATGATTTCTTTATTTGCGGCTGCGTAACCAATACGCCATCCAGTCATAGAATATGCTTTAGACACGCCGTTAATGACGATCGTCAAATCATATAAACGATCACTCAGACTAGCGATAGAAACTAAGTCTGCTTTATTTCCATAGTATAATTTTTCGTAGATTTCATCCGATAAAATGTAAATCTGATGTTTCTCAGCAACTGCTCCAATTGCTACTAATTCATCTTTTGTATAGCACATGCCAGATGGGTTATTGGGAGAATTCAACACAATTGCTTTTGTTTTTTTGGTGATAGCTTGTTCAAAATCAGTTGCTGATATTTTGAAATCTGCATCAAAGCCAGTTTCGACAAATACCGGAACTCCACCAGCTAATTTTACTTGTTCTGGGTAAGTAACCCAGTATGGAACGGGAATAATGACTTCATCGCCAGGATCCAAAATCGTTTGAAACGCAGAATATAATACATGTTTTGCCCCTGTACCTACAAAAACCTGATTAGTTTCATAGGTTAATGACTGGTCTTTTTTGAGCTTATCCACAATTGCTTGTTTAAGTTCGAGTATTCCGCTTGAAGGAGTATATTTTGTGAATCCCTTATTCATGGACTCGGTAGCTGCATCGATAATATTTTGCGGGGTATTAAAATCTGGTTCCCCAGCGCCTAATCCGATAACATCAATTCCTTCTTGTTTCATTTGTTTTGCTTTTGCCGTAATCGCGAGTGTTGGCGACGGGGCAACTCCTTTGACACGTTTTGATAACGGTAAGTCCATGTTATTCCCTCCTCTAGTTTAATTACAAGTTCTCAATTTCTCTGTACCATTCACCTGTTTCAAAGTTAATATCAAAATAGTTTAGCTTGTCATTCTTATCTAAGTAGGCAACTTCCCAAATAGGTGTTTCTTTTTCCATGCCTAGAGTGACATGTAAAATTTTTGCTGGATTTTTTTCTTTTACTACTTTGTCGTGTGCCTGACTTTCTGTAATCCCATCAGATGCGAATTTAACATATACTTTGTCGGATTTTTTCTTTGGAACCCAGACAATGATTTTCTTATTCTTACTGTTTTTGCCAGTAAGTACATAATAAACTTCTTTTGGACCATTGTATAAATAAAATTTATCCGTGGTCTTCAAATCAACTTGGCCACTTATTCGATCTAAAGCTTCTTTTTCTGCGTTGGTTACGGGTTTTTCTGCATATCTAAAGTACAGAAAAGCCGCCACGATAAGCACAATAATTATGCCGAGAATAATCGCTATCCATTTGCCAATCTTACGTTTAGGTTTTCTATTTCGCAAAGTAATCTCGCTCATTTCTATTTCTAAATTACCGGAATTATGCCCGGTGATATGCATTTTCATTTTCGCATAGATACATTATAGCAATAGCAGCCATAGATTTGAAGTCATATTAGGAAAAATTTAACCTTCCTTAAAGAATTCACTTACTTCTTTCAGTAAATCGGCTTGGTTTCCTTTTAAAATTGGTGCACTAGGAATAGATTCTAAAAAGGCTTTACCAAATCTTGTTGTGTCCACGCGGTTATCAAAAACGAAAACAATTCCACGATCTGATTCTCGCCTAATTAACCGACCAAATCCTTGTTTAAATCGCAAAACAGCTTCTGGTAAGGAATACGTTTGGAACGCATTTTCACCGCGCTCTTTTCGAAGGGCAATTTGTGCTTTCGTATAAGGATCATCCATTGGTGCAAACGGAAGCCTTACAATTACTAAACATGATAAATCTTCTCCTGGAATGTCTATCCCTTCCCAAAAACTCGTTGTTCCAAGTAAAATAGCTTTATCAAACATTTGGAATTGCTTGGTTAAACGGGCGGCACTTCCCGCTGAAACACCTTGCGCGAGAACTACATATTCTTCTAATGATTTCTCATTTTTCATATGATAATATGTTTTTTGTAACATTTCTGAGGCTGTAAAAAGAACTAACATCCGCCCATTTGTCTTCACAGCTATATGCCGAATATATTTAGCAAGTTCTGCCGTATAACGTTCAATGGGTGTATCTTTAATTGGTGGCATATCATCAGGTATCATCACACGCGCATTTTCTTTATAATCAAATGGTGATGGAATGCGTTTTTCAACTAGCTGTTCCTTTTCTAACCCAATACTCTTTCGCAAATAGTCAAATTTCCCATTTACAGTAAGCGTTGCTGAAGTCATAATGACACTTTCTTTTTTGGCGAAAAATTCTTTACCAAGCGTTGGTTCGACTTCCATAAGTACCGCTTTCAGACGGATACTTGAGATAGAATGGTTTTTATCTGCTTGCAAATAGATAGTTAGAATAGGGGATTTTTTGTGAAGCATTTGCTCTAATTGTTTCACGATGTTTTTCCAATCAAGTAAAAAGGCATACATTTCTTCTAAAAAAGCGCTCTCGGCTTCCCCTAATTCATTTTCTTCTTGTTTACCTTGCTCGAGTAAAGTTTCCATATTTTTTTCAGATTCTTGAAGTAAGCGAAGTACTTTTTCAGCTGCATAATATATCGCGTCATTCCAAGCGTCTTTTTCGCTATTTTCAACTAAAACAACTTCTTGTAAGTTTTTACGCGCATATTTTAGTTGCATTTTTAGGAGTGTAAAAAATTCTTCTACTGCCTCGCCTAACTTCATCGCAGCAATATCTAAGTCATATAAACTATCTGCTTCTGGAAAAGCCATTGCGAGCCTTGTGAGTAAAGAATATTTTTCTAGTGAACCAAGCTGATTTAAAAAATATTTTAGTTTACGGTAGGAAAGGATAAAACTACCTTGTGTTCTAGCACTATCAGCAAAATGATGCGCCTCATCAATGACCGCAAACGCATATTTGGGTAATGTCTGTCTCCCAGAAAAATGGTCACTCAAAAGAAGTGCGTGATTCACAATAACTAAATCAGCATTTTTAGCTTGTTCGATGTTAAATTTATAAAAATCATATAGTAACCACGGATCATGCTTCTCTGATAAAAACCAACCAGTATGCTTCATTCGATTCCAAAATAGTTCTCCACCACTTGATAAATTTACTTCATCAATATCACCGGTTGTAGTTTCAGTTAGCCATACAAGTAGTTTTAGTTTGGTTACAACCACATCATATTGCGGATCAACTTCTCGAAGCAATTGTTCGAATTTAAATAAGTTCAAATAGTGATCCCGACCTTTGAGTAAACTCGCTTTCACTTCAAAACCAGTTAATTTTGTCAAAAGGGGCACATCTTTTTCAAACAATTGTGCTTGAAGTAGATTCGTATATGTACTTATTACAACAGGTAATTCAGCTTGTTTCGCTTGATAAATAGCTGGCAAAAAGTAGCCCAATGACTTACCAATACCTGTTCCAGCCTCAATTAACGCATGTTTCCCTGATTTCATAGCTTGGAAAACTAGATTCATCATTTCAAACTGGCCACTTCTTGCATAAAGTGGGGCCCCTGCTTTTTTAAACAATGCCATCTTTGCATCAGCAGTCTCAGGAAATTCAAGCAAATCTGCTCGACTATACATTGGTTTTTTGACTTCTTTTTTTCGAATCACCAATCCACGGTGTTCGATAAAAGCTGGATCAAGTGGTTTATTTTCGCGTTCTTTTTTCATCTCTATTTCAAATAAAAGTTCTGGTAAGTAACTTTTTAGGCTCCCTGAAATAGTGGCCATTTGTCGAATAATCGGAAGTGGTAAATTTTCAAGTTTATTTAAGAGTAGTAAAAGTAAGTCCGCTGTAACTTCTGCATCACTATCTGCGCGGTGTGGTTTATCATGTCCTAGACCAAATTCATCTGACAAATCTTGTAATTTATAACTATCAATCCCAGGATACATAATACGTGAGAGTTCAACAGTATCTAGCTTTTTCATTTTGCCTAATGAAATTCCAGCACGTGTCATTTCTCGTTCTAAAAAAGTCCAATCAAACGAGACATTATGCGCTACGAAAATAGTATCTTCTAATAGAGTAGCGATAATCGGGGCAACATCTTCAAATAGTGGCGCATTTTTAACATCTTTTGGAGAAATTCCCGTTAACTCTTGAATAAAAGCAGGAATAGGCTTTTCTGGATTTAAAAAAGTGGAGTATGTTTCCAGTCGTTTTCCTGATTCGACAAAACATGCAGCGAACTGAATAATACGATCTTCTCGCGAGGCTTGGTTCCCAGTTGTTTCTAAATCAACGACAATATAACGCTTCTGTTTCATTTTCTCCACCTCTTTCCTTCACTGCTTTTATTCAAAAATAACGATTCAAACAAACGAGTAGCTTGAGCAGAAATCCGCTCAAGCTCCCCGAACTGATTATAAAGTCGTATGCGCTTTTTCTTCTGGAAGAATCATTTCAATATGATTTTTTTCGTCTAATACCACAATTTTGGGTTCATGCGTTTTAGCTTCTTCCGCTGTAAACATCCCATAACTCATGATAATGACTACATCACCAACTTGAACATGTCTTGCAGCAGCTCCGTTTAAACAAATCACACCACTACCAGGCTCACCTGGGATAATATAGGTTTCTATTCTCGCACCATTATTATTATTTACAATTTGAACTTTTTCATTTGGAAGCATATCCACCGCTTCTAAAATAGCAGAATCAATCGTAATACTTCCTACATAATTCAGATTGGCTTCTGTTACAGTCGCTCGGTGAATTTTGCCATTCATCATTGTTCTAAACATTTTTTACCGCCTCTTCACATTTATTAATTCATTATCGATTAAACGAGCTTTCGAATATTTTACTGCCGCAGCTATAATTATCCCTTTGGCCCAGTCTTTCACTGGAGTAAATTCAGGATAAGAATATAACGCTAGGTAGGCGATTTTCTCATGAGATGTTTGCTCATTAATTTTGTCTGTCATAACTTGTACTATTTTCGCTTCATCTGTCTCGCCAGATTCAATTAATTGCCGACCAAGTTGTAAAGCAGCGTGAATTACTGGCGCTTCTTTACGTTCGGTTTCTGTGAGGTAGACATTTCGCGAGCTCTTCGCAAGTCCATCAGCCTCTCTAACTGTAGGAATGATTCGCAAATTCACCGGGAAAAAGTAATCTTCTACAAGACCAGAAACTACTGCTACTTGTTGAGCGTCTTTTTGACCAAAATAAGCATTATCTGGATTTACTAAATGAAATAGCTTCGTTAAAACTGTAACTACACCGTCAAAATGGCCTTCCCTGTCAGCACCATCAAGTACGGAAACACGTTTAATGACGTGCAATTTCGTTGCTAAATCAGTTGGATAGATTTCCTCAACTGTCGGCACAAATAAAATATCGACACCACCAGCCTCAGCAAGCTTTGCATCATGTGCTTCATCGCGTGGATATGCGTCAAAGTCTTCGTTGGGACCAAACTGGGTTGGATTAACAAACACGCTCATAACGATAAAATCCGTCTCTTTTTTTGCATGGCTTACAAGCGTCATGTGCCCTTCATGTAAAAAACCCATTGTTGGCACGAAACCAATTGTTTTATTCGCTTTTTTTTGTTTTAAAATTGCCTCTTTAAGTGCTTGTCTATTTCGAATGATTAACATTGGCTATTCCCTTCCATAAAGGCCTTTTAAGTCTTCTTCTGCCATTGTAAAGCTATGTTTCACTTCTGGAAACGCTAGTTCTTTTACGTCATTCACATAGTTTTTAAGTGCTGGTTCGATAGTTTCGTCAATATCGGCATAAGCTTTCACAAATTTTGCTCGACGATTGATACCGTAACCGATAATGTCATGGTATACAAGAACTTGACCATCTGTTTCTAAACCTGCTCCAATACCAATAGTTGGAATAGTAAGTGCCTTAGATACTTTTTCAGCTAGCTGACGAGGAATCGCTTCAAGTACGAGGGCAATAGCTCCAGCTGCTTCAACAGCTAACGCATTATCAATCAACTCTTGCGCTTCTTGAACTGATTTTGCGCGAACTTTGTAGCTTCCTGTTAAGCCTACACTTTGTGGCGTTAAGCCAAGGTGAGCGACAACTGGTGCACCGGCCTCTGTCAAACGAGCAATTTTGTTAACAACTTCTCCTGCGCCTTCTAATTTTACTGCATGAGCGCCACTTTCTTGAATAATCTTGCGCGCGTTTTGAATAGTTTCATCCACTGAACCGTGATAAGTCATAAAAGGCATATCCGTTACAACAAAAGTATCTGGCGCCCCTCGTTTCACCGCTTTCGTGTGATGAATCATATCAGTCATTGTTACTGGTACAGTTGAATCGTAGCCTAATACTACCATTCCAAGTGAATCACCAACTAAAATCATGTCGGCTTCTGCTTGTTCTACATTCTTAGCAGAAGGATAATCGTAAGCGGTAATCATCGTGATTTTTTCTCCATTTTCCTTCATAGCAAAAAAGTCTACTGGTTTTTTCATTTTCTTAGCTCCTTTTCGTCCCTGTTAAATGAATTAATCAAGGCAAAAAAACAAATTTTTGTAAGTAGCGTTAGTATGATCCAGTAAAGGTATCATCCATTCTTTGCTACCATATGTATAATAACATAAATAGATGCTTACTTAAAGTATGTAAATTGAAGAGAGGTTTACTCTGAAACCTCTCCGCTCACTTTATTCATCCATTTAGTCAACTTCGCTGGTTCATCTGTTGCAGCATAAGTAGATGCAACCTTTCCATCTTTTAAATATACCATTGTTGGAACGGAATCAATATCCATCTTTTTTAAAAGCGCAACCATATCATCACGGCTCTTTTCGGATGCTTTATCTGTATTATAATAAGCCATTTTTTGATTTGGTTGTCTTTTTTCAAGTTCTTTCTTCAAAATAGGTTGGAATGCTTGGCAGTCTTCGCATGTTGGACGCCCAACATAAACCAAACCAGTTGTTTTGTCAGCCATTTTTTGTTTAAAGTCTTTCGTGGAAATTATATTTAAAAAGGTCGCACTCTCCTTTTCGGTTTGCTTTGTTTTCTCTTCTGTTTCTTTTTTATTATCGCCACATGCCCCTAGAGTGAGAACTATGGTAAACAGTGCTAATAGTAATATAATTTTTTTCATAACAACGACTCCTTCGTGCTTATTGTACTAGATTTTTCTCAAAAAAGAAAAACTCGAAAAAGTGATTTTCACACTGCATTTTCGAGTTAAAAGATATGCTTTAGGTTATTTTATTAGGGTCAAAACAATCTTTTTATAGCGATTTTGTTATTTTTCATTATCTAGCAAAATATCTGCTGAGTAAATCGAATGAACCTCGCCTAGTGAATCTTGAAGTAAGAGCACGCCTTCATCAGAAATACCTTTTACTTGTCCGTGAATTTTTCCTTTTGTCGTGCTGGCTGTTAATTTTTCACCAAAGGGAATTGCTTTTGTTTCCCATAATAACTTTATCGGTGCAAATCCTTTATCTAAGAAAAGTTCATAATACTTCTCTAATGAAGTTAATATTGCTTGTAATAATGCTTTTCTCGATATACTTTCGCCTAGTTCAAGTTTAAGTGAACTGGCTTTCTCTTTGATTTCTTCTGGAAACGCTTGTTGATTTACATTAATCCCCATGCCAATAATGACCGCATGAATTGTTTCTGCTTCGGCTTGCATTTCTGTTAGTACGCCACAAATTTTTCGTTTACCAATATAAATATCATTCGGCCATTTGATTTTTGGCTCTAGCTGTGTGATATTTTCAATCGCTTCTGTAATCGCAAGCGAGGCGATAAAAGTGAATTGGGGTACTTTTTGAATTGGAATTTGCGGTTTTAAGATTACGCTCATCCAAATACCTTCCCCTTTTTTAGAATTCCATGGACGAAGCAAACGCCCTTTCCCAGCGGTCTGCTCATCTGCTACAATAACGGTTCCTTCTGGGCTTATTTCCATTTGTTGGTGCGCTATGATTTGCGTGGAATTCACCGATTCATATACTTCTAAATGCTGCCCGATAAATTTTGTTTCCAAACCAAGTAGTAGTGCGTCTTTCGTATATTGTCCGGCTGTAGCTGATAAGCGATAACCCCGATTTCTGACTGCTTCGATTTCAAAACCTTCTTTACGTAGTGCTTCCATTTGTTTCCAAACCGCTGTACGTGAGCAACCTAGACTATCTGCAATTTCTTGACCGGATAAATAAGCGCCATCACTTTCTGTAAATAGTGCAAGTAGTTTTTCCCGATTATTCTTCATGATAGCCAAGCCACCTTTTAATCTGATTTTTTTCATTGCTTATTTTGTTGGATAAAACTTGGCATTCAACCTTTTCAAGCGTTTCTTTTACCCAAGGACCAGCGTTTTCCCCTGTCCATTTTAATAAGTCAGCACCAGTAATCGCTAAATCTTTTTTGGAGTGAATTGGTAATAATTCGTATGCTTTTTTCAGTTCATCTTCTTTGTCCACTTGACCACGAATGTTATTTAGTTCGTTTACTAACAAAAAAACTGCTTCCTGAGCATGATATAATTCTTCTGTTAGCCAAGTTTCTTTCATATTAAGTGCACCTTGATACGCTTTATTCACTAGTTGAATGGTTTTATTCGGTAGTTTCCACGCTTTTAAAAATGTGGTAATATTACTCGGTTTAACGGCGACTACTAGTCCAAGCCAAATAGCGGTTTCGGTCGTCCGTTTTTCCCAGTTCCAACTAGCGAATTCCTTTAAGGCTTTTTTTTCGCCTTTTAAACCTGGCAAATAGACTTCCATTTCTACTTTTAAAAGTAAATCTATGGCGCGTTTGACAGCTTGACCTTTCATCATTTTTATCCATTCGACAGTGATTCTTTCAACAGAAGTATGCTGTAATAAAGCAATTTGGTTTGCTAGGGCGGTTTCGGTTTCCTTATCTAACTGAAAATCAAGCTGGCTTAGAAAGCGCACTGCTCGCATCATTCTAAGCGCATCTTCGTGGAAACGTTCAGAAGCTTTGCCAACTGCTTTAATTTCTTTGTTTTGAATCGCTAATTGTCCGGAAAATGGATCATGTAAATCGAAATGTTCATCCATCGCAATCGCATTCATCGTAAAGTCGCGACGCTGTAAATCTTCTTCCAGCGAGCGAATAAATGTTACTTCACTCGGACGCCGAAAATCTTCATACGTCCCCTCTGTTCGAAAAGTAGTCACTTCATAAAATTCATTATTTTCTCTAACTGTAACTGTTCCATGTGCAATTCCAGTATCATAAGTTGCTTGAAAAATCTCTTTTACCTCTTCTGGAAAAGCACTAGTTGCAATATCTACATCGGAAATAGATCTATTTAGTAAGTAATCTCTGACAGATCCGCCCACAAAATACGCTTCAAATCCCGCTGTAGTTAATTTTTGCAATACAGGAAGCGCTTTTAGAAACACGTCATTCATCTGTCATCGCTCCTTTATTCATCATTCCGTCTTAAATCTCGCCAATCTAGAAAACCAGCTCCTAAGCCACGAATTAAAATTTCTGCTGAGCCAATATTTGTCGCTAAAGGGATTTCGTATACATCGCATAATCGAATTAGTGCTGTCACATCTGGTTCATGAGGCTGAGCGGTCAGCGGATCACGCAAGAAAATAACTAAGTCCATTTTATTTTCCGAAATGCGCGCACCAATTTGTTGATCGCCACCAAGCGGCCCAGATTTAAAACGATGCACCGTTAAGCCAGTTGCTTCAATAATCCGCAAACCAGTCGTGCCTGTTGCGTACAACTGATGTGGTTCGAGCAAATGTTTATATGCGGTTGCAAATCCAACCATCAAATCTTTCTTTTCATCGTGCGCGATTAATGCGATATGCATCTCATTCACCTATCCTTAGTCTAAAATATTTTCTAAGCCATAAATAAGTGTTTCAAGTTCTTTAGTTTTACGAACAGAAAGAGCAACACCAGACATAAAGGAAATCCGGTCATAAGAGTCATGACGAACCGTTAAGCCTTGTCCTTCTGCTCCGAAAATCACTTCTTGATGTGCAACAAGTCCTGGTAAACGCACACTATGAATACGCATGCCTTCATATTCTGCTCCTCTTGCCCCTTCAATAAGTTCTACTTCATCTGTTGCACCTTGTTTAACGAATTCACGTGTTTCTGCCATCATTTCCGCAGTTTTCACAGCTGTACCACTTGGCGCATCTAATTTATTATCATGGTGCAATTCAATAATTTCTACGTTCGGGAAATATTTGGCTGCTTTTTGAGCAAATTGCATCATTAAAACTGCTCCTACAGCAAAGTTTGGCGCAATTAAAGCTCCAATTTTTTTCGATTCTGCAATTTCTCTTAAGTGTTCGATTTGCTCTGGTGTAAAGCCTGTTGTACCAACTACCGCACTTACCCCGTGCTCTAAAATAGTTTTCGTGTTACTATACCCTACTTTAGGTGTCGTAAAATCAACAACGCAATCGGGTTTTATTTCGTCTAACATTTCGCTTAAATTGCCAAAAACAGGCACATCTAGTGTGCTGAATTCTGTAATCTCACGTATATTTTTTTCTTTTGGTTCATGGTCAACTACTGCCACCAACTCTAAATCTGCTTCTTTTAAAACCGTTTTTACAACCTCGTGTCCCATTCTTCCTTTAAATCCTGATACTGCTACTTTCATTCTGATTTTTCCTCCTTTTTTGTCCAGCGGTCTTTATCGCGTTCTTTAAATTTCGCCATGACCGTATCGTGTGCTTTTTCCATATCAATTTCAAGTGAATTTGCCATACATGTAAGAACAAAAAGACAATCGCCCAGTTCCTCTGCTACGGTTTTAGTCGGTTCACTTGTTTTCTTCGGTTTTTCACCATAATAATGGTTGATTTCTCTAGCTAGTTCCCCTGTTTCTTCTGTAATCCGAGCCATCATTGCTAACGGGGAAAAGTAACCTTCCTCGAATCCACCAATGAAATCATCCACTTCTTTTTGTATTTCTGCCATGGTTTTCGCCATAGGTTTTCCCCCTTTTTGTGTTAAACTAAAATAGGTTTTAAGTCTAATTGTTAACTTCATTTCATTATACCTAAACAAATACATACAAGTCCATGATTTTTTACTTACTTATTAAATAGATTCAAGGAGGGAAAACGCTATGTTAAAAACACTTCGCACAAAAAATATTTGCTTTATTATGCTTGGTACAGCGATTTATGCATTTGGATTAGTCAATTTTAATATCGCAAATAATCTCGGTGAGGGTGGCCTTGCAGGGGTGACACTATTCCTACTCCATTTTTTCCAAATCGACCCTGCCTATTCCAACTTAGTCTTGAACATTCCTTTGTTTATTATAGGTTGGCGTGTATTAGGTAGTCGTTCCCTCATTTATACCGGAATTGGTACTGTTAGCCTTTCCTTATTTTTATGGATTTTCCAGCGCATTCCCTATACATTAGATTTACATAGCGATTTACTCTTAGTTGCCCTGTTTGCTGGGGGTTTTAGTGGTATTGGTCTAGGCCTTGTGTTTCGTTATGGTGGTACTACTGGCGGCAGTGATATTATCGCCAAATTACTTAATCACACAAAAGGCATTAGTATGGGACGGACTCTTTTTGCAATTGATGCGATAGTGCTTGCGGCTTCTCTATCTTATTTAGATGTTCGCCAAGTGATGTATACACTTGTCGCTGTTTTCATTGGCTCACGCGTTATTGATTTTGTGCAAGAAGGTGCTTATGCTGCTCGCGGTGCCTTGATTATTTCTAAAGATAATGATGCCATCGCTTCCCACGTAATGCTCTCGATGAATCGTGGTGTAACGGTACTCGAAGGTCGTGGTGGTTTTTCTAAAAACGAGCAAGATGTGCTTTATATTGTAGTTGCGAAAAATGAAATTGTGCAATTAAAGAATATTGTGCAAGCGGTCGATCCTCATGCTTTTGTTTCGGTTAGCGTTGTTCATGATGTGATGGGCGAAGGTTTCACACTCGACGAAAACAAAAATCCTATTTACTAATGTACTTTCTTGGGTCATAATTTTCTAAAGCTAAATCGGTCGTGTTTAAAAGCGCCAAGTCTACCAGCAATTTACCAACATACGGTCCAGTCGTTAAGCCAGAAGCACCAAGTCCATTGGCTAAAAAGATAGATTCAAAACCAGGTAACTGTCCGATTAGTGGTGCAAAATCAGAGGTGTATGGTCTTGTTCCAACCGCTACATTAGTGACTTTACTTTCCAAATCCCCTTCCATAAAACGGGTAACTTCTGATAATACTTCAGTCCTACCTTCTGCTGTTGGCTCCGTATTGAAGCCAGCAGCTTTTTCATGGGTAGCACCAACAATTATTTTTCCATTTTCAAACGGAACAATCGATTTTGCGCTTGGAGGTAAAATAACTGGCCAGTCCGCTGTTTCATACTCACTAAAATCAAGTTCAAGTAATTGCCCTTTTTGCGCTAAAACATCCGTATGAAAACCAGCCTCCTTTAGCAAATTAGGTAGCCAAGCGCCTGCTGCGATAATTAGTTTATCGTAACTTTCTTTTTTCCCATCAACCAAGACCTCTCCTTTTGACGAAAAGTGAGCGCGACCAACTTTGATTTCCACTCCATTTTCTTTTGCCGCGTATAATAAAGTTTCACAAAATAAACCGCCATTAACCCGTGCTGCCCCACTTACATATACAGAACCAAAACCAGGTTTTACTAAAGGAAATTTTTGTTTTGTTTCGTCTTCTGATAGTTTTTCAATATTACCCATTACATTTGCTTCTGTTCGTCTTTCTATAGCAAGGTTAAAAAGCTCCGTTACTTTTTCTTCGGTTTCCCGAAGCGCAAGTACACCAACTTGTTTATACCCTGAATCTCTTCCAGTTTCTTTACTAAGTCGCTCTGCTATCTCTTTGTAAAAAGCTGCACTATTTCTTGCTAGTTCGTACCAATATTTATTCCGTCTTTTGGAAAGCCACGGACAAATAATTCCGGCAGCTGCTCTCGTTGCTTGTCCAGGTTCATTCGAATCAATTAGCGTTACTTGGACGTTTTCTTTTGATAATAAATATGCTGCGCTTGATCCAACAATTCCGCCACCAATTATTACTATTTTTTGCATTGTTACACCCCTCTATATCAATTGTGACACAAGTTGACTTTTTTATAACTCTTTGTAATAATATGTGAAAATAGTTAAGTTTACAGACTACTAAAAATCCTCTACTTCATTCTATCCATTGTACTGAAATCCAGCTTTAATTACAAAAAGGCAGATTTTGGCTCATCTCGTTGTCATTACCACATATCCTCTTAGAGATTATTTTCGCCTATAAGTTGGTTCTTTGTACTGCGTCTCAGCTAAAAATTCATTTGTTTTTTATTCTGCCTATATTAACTTTTCAGCTGATTCGTTATGCTGAGATATGGGAGATTTTTTTATGCCAAATATTCTTGATTCATTATGGAACAGCATGGCGCTTTTTTTATCAGCGCTTTTTTTTCACGGAATGGCACTGCGGTCAATTAGAGAAAAAAAGCCTGCTTGGTTCCAAATTAAATTTGCAAATGAAATTATTAATTATTCACTGGGCATTTACTACGGCTTTCTAGGTGTTTATTTTATTATCCGCGGATTACCCGGAACGGATTCTGGGATTTATACAGATATGTTATTAAATATTTTAATTGTTTTACACTTATTTTCATCAGCGGGGCCTGCTACAATGGCGTTGTTACTCATTGTGACAGGAAAACTCTTTCTAGGTGATGCTCTCTTTGCCAATTTAATTTATGTGTTTTTAATTATTGGTTTTCACTTTGTTTGTATGGAAGTAGCTAAACTACGTCTTAGCTCTGTTCAAAAAGTAGTGCTCGTCAAACTTAGCGCCATTCCACTAATGCTTTTTTATTTGCATCAAAAAATACATCTAACATATACGTTGAATGATTTGCCAGTGTGGATACTCTATTTCTTGGTTTCTTTTTTTATTACCTTTATTATTATTTCAGCGGCTTATTATATTGATACATCAAATAAGCTAATTTATGATTTGCAACAATCGACTATTCTTGATCCACTTACTGGTCTTACAAACTTTCGCCACTTTGAAAAAACGTTCGAAGCTGCTTTTAACTATGCAACTTTAAAAAAATCGAACTTAAGTTTAATCATTATTGATATTGATTATTTTAAACGGGTAAATGATACGTACGGTCATTTAGTTGGAAATGGTGTTTTATCTACTTTTAGCCAGTTGCTTTTAAAAATTAGTTTTCCACCAAATACAGTTATATCTCGAATTGGTGGAGAGGAATTCGCTATTATTTTACCGAATATAAATGTAAGTGAAACGGAACATTTAGCAGAGAAGATTCGGCGAAAAGTCGAAAAAATCGATATTCCGATTGCGACATCAGGGTCGGTTATCACCATTTCTGCTGGCATTGCGAATTATGATGGCAAAAATTATCCGAGTGCGCGTGAACTAATGCATGCAGCAGACCAAGCACTTTACAATGCAAAACGAAATGGACGAAATCAAGTGCATATTCGTGAAACAACAGATCCAATTATTTAATAAAAAGGAGATGAGTCCATTTGTTTGAGCTAGTTAATTCCTACATAGATAGTTTAGCGCTCTTTCTTGCTATCCTTTTTATCCAAGGTATGTCTTTTCGAAAAATAAGACAATATCGTCCTAATTGGTTCCAAAATGGGAATAGGCGGCTTTTTCTTTCTATTCTCCTTGGTGTTTATTATGGTTTAGCAGGCATTTATTTTATCTATGAAGGTGCTTACGAAAATAATCCTGTTATTTATACGAATATGCGGATTTTAATTTTGATGGTTACTAGTGTATTTGCAGGTCGCACTCCACTAATTGTTGCATATATAATAATGCTTTTTGGAAGAATCAGTTTTGATATCGCTTCACCTGTTACTAGTCGCTATATTATTTTAATGACACTTATTTTCGCAGCTTGTTTACTTATTACTTTTTGGAAAAAACAACGCTTTTCAAAATTTGTTGCTTTAATTATTTTGAATTTCCCAGCAATCCTTTACTATTTTGTAAATAATTTTGACGAAAATCGAATTTTGCGAGGCGTTGAAATTATAGAGTACTTCTTATTATTTTTTGTAACTGCTTTGCTCGTATTTTATGCATGTAATTATATTGATAAAAGTAATTTAGTCATTCAAAATTTGACCGAAACAGCGATGACCGATAGTTTAACTAACTTACCTAACATGCGCTTTTTTACACAGCAATTTGGTTGGATTTTTAGTAAATCACAAAAAAGAAAAAAAGCATTATCACTCTTTATTATTGATATTGATCATTTTAAAGAAATTAATGATTTTCATGGACACCAAGCTGGAAACACTGTTTTGGCCCAGTTTAGCAGTATCCTTAAAAATCGAACTTTTCCACCAAGAACGATGCTAGCTCGAATTGGCGGAGAAGAGTTCGCTGTTTTACTGCAAAATGTCGGTACAGAGCAAGCTTCCTTAATTGCTGATTTTTTACGAGATGAAATTGAACGAGCCAAGTTTCCATATAACCCGGTTAGTGGTAATGTAACGGTCTCTATTGGAGTTGCATCCATGGATTGTCATTTTACAACAACGGAATCACTTTTTGAGGCTGCCGATCAAGCACTTTATCAAGCAAAACAAAACGGGCGTAACCAAATTGCCATTCATCAGGAGGCAAGCGAATGAAACGGATAATTCTTATAGTTGTATTACTACTTTTTATTGGCACTGGAATATACATCTTTCTCCGCCCAGAACAAAAAAATACTTTAAGTGCACCTAAAGAAACAAAGCCTACTTCAAGCTCGGTACAAAGTTATGTAAAAGGAAATTATATGACCAAAAACGGTTTAATTATGGATTACAAAAATGCCCAAGAACCGCACTATTTAGCTGAGAGCATCGGACTTTATATGGAGTATTTAGTAGAAGTGAATGACAGCAAAACTTTTCAAGAACAAGTAACTACTTTACAAAAATATTTTATAACTACAGATAATTTTATTAAATGGGAAGCAACTGATAGTACAACGACCAACGCTATTGTAGATGATTTTCGGATTACAGAAGCGCTATATCAAGCTAGTGAAAAATGGAACCATCAAGCCTATCAAACGCTTGCCAATAAAATTCTCTTTAACACGAAGAAATATAGTACCAATCAAGGAATTCCAGTGGATTTCTATGATTTTGTTCATAAGAAAAAAGCAGATACACTTCATTTAAGTTATCTAAATATCCAAGCAATGCAACACATTAACTATAGCGCAAAAGCCTATACACCTATTAGAAATGTTAGCGCCACACCTTTTTTTACAGAAGTGTTTCAAAATAACCAATTTCAAAATGCTAATGCAAACGAGGTCAACATGATTGATCAAATGCTCATAGCCATCGCCTATTATGACGAAAATGGTATAGTAGAGCCAAAATTCGATCAATTTCTGCAAACAGAACTCGCTTCAACAGGAAGAATTTATGCTAGATATAATAGAGAAACAAAAAATCCGAACTCTAAAAACGAATCAACCGCCGTTTATGCCTTTTTGACACAGTATTTTAACAAGACAAATCAAGCTAAAAATGGTAAAATCACCAAAGAGTTGTTAGAGAAAATGGACACGTCAAATCCTGAAACAACCCATTTTTTCGATTATATAAATAAAGAAATAACTCTTAAGAAATAACGGAAAGAAGTTGGACAAATGAAAAAGCCCTCCGTAAGTGAGATTATTGATCAAAACCTTTTTGATACAATATACGAACCGATTGTTGCTGTCTCAAATACACAAGTTTTCGGATATGAGTCACTCACCCGCTTAAAAACAAATCACTGGAATGCTATTAGTGATTTTATTGAAGAAGCGGAACAGGATGGTCTGCAAAAAGCGTTTGAACTGCTCACGCTTCATAATGCAGTCAAGTGCTTTAAAAAAGGCGAAAATACGCCATTATTTGTCAATATTTCCTATGACACGTTTTTAGAAAATCAAGAAGAATTACATGATACCCTTCTTGATAACGGGAAAATAGTTTTTGAATTTTTGGAAACATCCAAGTTACCTCAAGAACGCATGAATGACTTAGAAAAACAACTACACTTATTCCAGAAAAAACATGAAACTAAATTTGCTATTGATGATTTTGGCTCCGGTTATGCCGACTTGCATCGCGTTTTTGCGCACCATTCTGACTTTGTCAAAACTGATCGCTTATTACTTCGAGATTTATTTGAAAGTGACGGCAAGAGAAACTTCTTTGAGCAACTTCATCATTACGTTAAAAAGCATCATAAATCCTTGATTGTTGAAGGAGTAGAAACAAAAGAACAACTAAAGTTCCTTCAAGAAATCGGCATCCCCTATGCACAAGGTTACTATTTTCATTGATATGTAAAAAAGAAAATCTGATTGGTTTCAGGTTTTCTTTTTTTGGAATCAGTTGTTATTCTCCTCTCCCCCATGTAAAATAGAATAGAATGAAAAGGAGTGCTTGAAATGACTTTAAAATCAGGTTTTGACTATATGAATAACCCATTATTAAATAAAGGAACAGCCTTTACAAAAGAAGAAAGAGAACGTTATAAATTAGACGGATTACTGCCGCCAATTATCGAAACAATCGAACAACAAGCTCTGCGCACCGAAAACCAACTAAAAAATTTAGCATCCCCTCTACATAAACACCAACTTTTAACGAACTTATATAACGAAAATCGCACACTTTATTATTACGTTGTTACAAAAAATGTGAGCGAATATTTGCCAATTATTTATACGCCAACGATTGGGGATGCGGTAATAAATTATCATACAGACTACACTGCTCCGGATGAAGCTTTATTTATTGATGCATTTACACCTGAAAAACTAAGAGCATCCGTTGAAAATTATGCGCAAAACAATCCAAATATTGATATGATCGTGATTACAGATGGTGAAGGCGTGCTTGGCATTGGTGATTGGGGCGTGAATGGAGTCAAAATAGCAGTTGGAAAATTAGCGGTTTATACGGTTGCAGCTGGACTTTCCCCTGATCGTGTTCTCCCAGTTGTCATTGACGCAGGAACAAATAACAAAACACTACTTGAAGACTCGCGATACTTAGGAAATAAACGTCCGCGCCTGTCAGAAAGCGATTATGATACTTTTATCAATCAATTTGTGAAAGTTATGAGCGATGTTTTCCCAAGTGCTATCCTTCACTGGGAAGATTTTGGTCGAAGAAATGCAAGTCGTATCCTCCACAATTATCGTGATAAAATATGTACGTTTAATGATGATATACAAGGAACTGGCGCGATGGTTGTTGCTGCTGCTCTTGCAACAATTAACGTTTCAAACATTCCTTTAAACAAACAAAAAATTATTATTTTCGGTGCTGGAACTGCTGGGATCGGTATTGCTGATCAACTCAGTGGACAATTGATGCGTGAAACCGGTCTCCCTTTTGAAAGTGCCAAAAAACATTTTTACTTAATGGACCGAAGTGGCTTAGTACTTGATAATATGACCGGCTTAACAGATGGTCAAAAGAAATATGCGCACCTTGCTTCTGACTGGTCAAGCGTGCCTACTGATACATTAGAACACTTAGTTGAAGCAATTCATCCAACAATGTTAATAGGCTGTTCTGGCGTTACTGGAGCCTTTAAAGAGAGCATCGTTAAAAAAATGGCAGAGCATACAGAACGACCTGCAATTTTGCCACTGTCAAATCCAACCAAATTAGCTGAAGCAACTGCCGCAGATTTGATTAAATGGACAGATGGAAAAGCGCTAATCGTAACAGGAAGTCCGTCCCAGCCCGTGACTTATCAAAATATTACGTATGAAATTGGTCAAGCAAATAACGCCCTTCTTTATCCAGGGCTTGGACTTGGCGCACTTGTTACACGGTCTAAATTTATTACAGACAGCATGCTAGCCGTTGCATCAAGTGCCGTTAGCGATCAAATTTCTACAAACGAACTTGGAGCTGCCCTCTTACCACATGTTCGCACACTTAGAGAAACTTCCCGCGCGGTTGCTATTGCGGTAGCGAACCAAGCAATCAAAGAAAATATCCACCAAGTCGAGTTAGCAAGTGTCACAAAAGCTGTCGAACGTGAGATGTGGCAACCAACTTATAAAGGAGTTTAAGTATGTTTTATAAAACGAAGCAATTACTAGATCAACTTGTCCAAAACGGGTCCACTCCAGGAATTAGCTATCAAATCAAAACAAATAACCTCGAAGAAAATAGAATAATGGGATTAAAGTCCGTTTTCCCTGAAGCGCAAATCCTCCCTAGAACGTCAGACAACATTTATGATATTGCTTCTTTGACCAAGGTAATTGCTACGACAACACGTGTTTTACAACTTATTGAACAAAAACATTTCCAGTTAGAAGATCCAGTACAAGCCTATCTTCCTGATTTTAAGTATGAGAATGTTACTATTTTACATTTACTCACCCATAGCTCAGGTCTGGCACAAAATATCCCTAACTACAAAATGGATGCTAGAGAAGATGTTAGAAAATATGTTTTTGCTACTCCTCAAGTAAATCCACCTGGAACTCAGGTCTCCTATGCTGATGCTAATTTTCTCTTACTCGGTTATTTGATTAGTAAGTTTGATGGAAATTATGAGCAATCAATTCAAAAAAACATCTTAGAACCGCTACAAATGTCACAAACTAGTTTTCACCCAACTGATAAAAGCCAAGTCATTCCAACTGAACTAGACCAAACACGTGGTTTAATTCAAGGTGATGTGCATGATTTTAAAGCGTGGACCGCTAAATCAGGCACTGGACACGCGGGACTTTTTAGCACACTCGCTGATCTTTCAAAATTTCGAGATGCGCTAATTTTACAAAACGGCTCCCCTATCCTTACTGAAAAAACACTTCAAATAATGCAAATTAATCATACGCCTAGGTTAAACCGGACACGCGGGCTTGGCTGGGATCTCCGTGGTGACTCTGTTTTATACCATACAGGATTTACCGGCACTTTTATGGTGCTCGATTTAAAGCATCAAGCAAGTCTCATTGTTTTATCTAATCGCGTTCACCCAAGCCGTGCCAATCCTAATTTCGTCTTAAAAAGAGATAGCATAGTCGATACTTTTTTAGAAGAAGTTACTGCAAACAAAGAAGTCTAGCCTTAACGCTAGGCTTTTTTTCTATAAAAATCTGTATTAACACAGTCAATGAAAGCATTTTCTAGTTATATAAAAGAAATTTATTTTCTTTCTAATTTTATATTGTTTTCGTTTTCACAAAGGAGTATGCTGTTCAATGAAGAAAGATTCTAAGAACAAGTTTCTGATTGTAAGTGAAAAGGAACACAATTGAAGGAGGAAATTATAATGACAAAAGCATGGGATGGTTTTAAAGGAACCGCATGGCAAGAAAACATTAGTGTAGGGCAATTCGTTCAAGACAACTACACTCCTTACGATGGCGATGAAAGCTTTTTAGAAAAGAGCACACCAAGAACAACTACACTAAATGAAAAAATAAATAAACTAGTAGAAGAAATGGACGCAAAAGGTGGCGTTCTAGATATGGATAATGCAATCGTATCAAACGTTGCCTCTCACAAAGCCGGTTACGTGGACAAAGAAAATGAAGTAATCGTTGGTTTACAAACAGACAAGCCTTTTAAATTAGCCTTTATGCCAAATGGTGGCCTTAGAACTGCAGAACAGTGTTTAACAGACAATGGCTATTCGATTGATCAAGAATTACATGACTTTTATGTGAAAAATCGTTCCACAGCAAATGATGGTATTTTTAGAGCATATACAGACGATATCAAACGTGCGCGTCACTCGCATATCGTTAGTGGTCTTCCTGATGCATACTCCCGCGGAAGAATCATCGGCTTATACCAAAAACCAGCACTTTACGGTGTGGATCGTTTAATCGCTGAAAAACAACAAGACTTGAAAAAAATCGCGATTTCTTCTGATGAAAACATTCGTTTACGTGAAGAAATTTGGTTACAAATCAAAGCACTTAAAGACTTAATCGTTTTAGGTAACGAATACGGTTTAGAACTTGGCCGTCCTGCTGAAAATGCAACAGAAGCTGTGCAATGGACTTACATGGGCTACCTTGCTTCAATTAAACAAGCAAACGGTGCTGCAAGCTCATTCGGTCGTATTCCAATTTTCCTTGATATTTATATCCAACGTGATTTAGAAAAAGGAATTATCACCGAATTCGATGCGCAAGAATTAATCGAACAATTAACTTTAAAATTAAGAATGGTTCGTTTTGCAAGAACAGATGGTTACAATGAACTTTATGCTTCCAACCCAACATTCGTAACTACTTCTATGGCTGGTATGGGTGCAGATGGTCGTCATCGTGTGACTAAAACAGATTATCGTTTCTTACACTGCTTAGATAACCTAGGAAACTCAGCAGAACCAAACTTAACTGTCCTATGGGATGCTCGTTTACCAGAAAGCTTTAAAGAATATTGTATGAAAATGAGTGTAAAACATTCCTCCATTCAATATGAAAATGATAAATTAATGCAAGAAGAAGGCTATGGTGATATGCAATGTATCAGTTGTTGTGTAAGCCCACTTAACCCGGAAGCAGACAAAGACAAAGGTGAAACTCATAATCTGCAATATTTCGGTGCTCGTGTCAATGTGCTTAAATGTCTTCTTGGTGCTATCAATGGTGGCAAAGATGATCTTCATAAAAACCAAGTATTTGACGTTGTAGAACCAATTACAACCGAATACCTTGAATACGACGAGGTACTAGAAAAATTCGATAAATCAATGGATTGGTTAACAGACACATATGTTGATGCAATGAACATCATTCACTTCATGACAGATAAATACAACTATGAAAGCATGCAAATGGCCTTCTTACCATCCAAAGTAACAGCAAACATGGGCTTCGGTATTTGTGGATTCGCGAATGTAGTAGATAGCTTAAGTGCGATTAAATATGCCAAAGTAAAAACAATTCGCGATGAAGATGGTTTTGTATATGACTATGAAGTAGAAGGAGACTTCCCTCGTTACGGTGAAAATGATGACCGTGCCGATGACATCGCTGTAATGGTTCTAAAAATGTTTAAAGACAAATTAGACTCCCATAAACTTTACAAAGATAGTGAAGCAACTGTTTCTGTACTAACAATCACTTCAAATGTTGCTTATTCTAAACAATGTGGTAACTCCCCAGTGCATAAAGGACCAGTATTCGATGAAAATGGCAAAATCATCAAAGAACCAGAATTCTTCAGCCCAGGAGCTAACCCTTCTAACAAAGCAAAAGGTGGTTTCTTAGATAACCTTGCTAGTCTATCTAAATTACCATTCCACTATGCAAATGATGGAATTTCCTTAACAATCCAAGGAGCTCCAAAAATGTTCGGTAAAACAACCGAAGAACAACATCATAACCTCGTTGGTATTCTTGATGGTTACTTTACAAAAGGTGGTCAACACATCAACTTAAACGTTCTTAACCACGACGAAGTAATCGAAAAAATCAAAGCTGGTATCCCAGTAATCTTACGTATCAGCGGCTACTGCTTAAATACGAAAGATCTAAATGAAGAACAAAAAATGGAACTTTGCCAAAGAATGTTCCATGAAAAATTAATCGGTTAATAAGAAAAAGTACCAAATCTGCTTTTCGCAGATTTGGTACTTTTTTTATGCGTTTGAAACTTCTGCGGCATAAGCTCCTGCCGTATGCCCAGTCACTAGCGCACAAGTAATATTATATCCCCCTGTATAGCCATTAATATCAAGTATTTCTCCGCAGAAAAATAATCCTTCCATCAATTTCGATTGCATCTCTTTCGGCTTGATTTCCTTTACAGAAACCCCGCCTCCTGTCACAAACGCTTTTTCAAAATCAAGTGTGCCGTTCACTTCAAAAGTGAAATCCTTTAATAACTGAATAAACTGTTCAATTTTTTTAGGACTTACTTGTTTATATTCAGCTGTTTCATCTAATTCTGCTTTTTCTAGTAAAAATAACAACATTTTCTCTTGTAAAAGCGAACTTAACGAATTTTTTAATGCTTTCTTCGGATTTTCCTCTAATAATTTATACACATTTTTCGCAAGTTCCGCAGCGGGTATATTCGGGAATAAGTCAAGACGCATTTTCACAGTATCTGCACCCGTCTTCTTTAGTTCACGAAGGACAAACATACTACATCTAAGTGCTGCTGGTCCAGATACGCCAAAATGCGTAAAAATCATATCCATTTGATGCGTTATAATTGGCTTTCCTTTTGCATTTAAAACGGAAAGCGATACATCCCGAAGCGACGTTCCTTGCAACACTTTTTGTTTAATAAAAGGCTCACTGGATGTAATCGGTACTTCTGTCGGATAAAGTTCTGTGATAGTATGGCCCGCTTTTTTTGCCCAAGCATAGCCGTCCCCTGTCGAACCCGTCCGAGGAACAGATTTACCACCCACTGCAACAATAACAGCACTTGCTGAAATTTCTTGACCATCTTTTAAAGTCACACCTTTGACATGGCCACCCTCGTAATCAACTTGCTTCACCGTCGTTTGCATATAAATTTTTACACCAAGTTTTTCCATCCGTTGAATCATCGCTTCTGCAACAGAACGTGCGCTATTTGATACAGGAAACATTCTTCCGTGATCTTCTTCTTTTAATGCCACTCCAAGTCGTTCAAAAAAACGAATAATATCCTCATTATCAAATGCATGAAAAGCACTATATAAAAAGCGACCATTACCTGGAATATGTTTAATGATTTCTTCTGCTGGTCGTCTATTCGTTACATTACAACGGCCACCGCCAGACATAATTAATTTACGCCCTAGCTTTGGACCTTTCTCAATTAACAAAACGCGTTTGTTCTTCTCCGCTGCACTGATCGCTGCCATAAGTCCAGATGGCCCACCACCAATGACAATTACATCATAATCCATTGATTGTCCCGCTCCTTTACTTTATCCGAGTATAAGTATAGCAAGCATTCATCTCACTGCCAAGCTTTTTTCACCAAACAAAAACCTGAGAAGATTCTCAGGTTTTTATTTATTCTAATTTCGATTCATATTCGTAAAAATAAGTAGCAATCTTAGGAGTTCTAGTACAGCTACGGCCATCGCAGCAACATAAGTCATTGCAGCGGCACTTAGTACTTTTTTCGCTTGTGGAAGTTCTGATGCTTGAACCAGTCCACCACTTTCTAATTGAACAAGTGCTCGTTTACTAGCGTCAAATTCGACTGGCAATGTAATTAATTGGAAAAGTACACCTACTGCCATTAAAATAATACCAAGCAACATGAAACTTGCAAAGTTTGCAAGCATCCCTATAATGAGGAACACCCAAGAAATATTAGAACTAAACATTGTTATTGGAACGAGCGCGGAACGAAAACGCATAAACGCATAATCTTGTTGATCTTGAATTGCATGTCCTACTTCATGGGCGGCAACTGCTGCTCCGGCTATAGAACGACCACGGAAATTAGCTTCAGAAAGAAAAACTGCTTTTTTACGAGGGTCATAGTGATCACTTAACATTCCTTTTGTTTCATGAACAGGAACATTCGTTAAACCATTGGTATCCAAAATATGACGTGCAACCTCGGCTCCAGTTAGACCATTTGCCACTCCAACTTTAGAATAGTGAGCATAGGTAGTTTTTACCCGGTACTGTGCCCAAAGTGGGATTGCTGCGACGATAATAAAATAAATAATATATTGACTAAACGACATTTAATCATCTTCCTCCTACTACAATTTTTCAGTGAATATCCTTATCTCTTAGTATAGATGAACCCATGTTAAGACTCAACCTCTTTCACTCATGATGAGGAAATTCTAATGTATGATGGCCTTTTTTTATTGCTTTATCATATACAAGCCATAAAACAATAACTGTTAGCCAAAAAGTTGCATAACCGATTTCTGGTAAGTATTTTTCTAATCCCATATAAATTGGCATTTGACCAAATAGATAATCAATCACATCATTGTGAAATACCCAGATAGCAGCTATCATAAAATGTCCAATACGAAAACGATAAAACGGGGCATATAAAATCCCTTCTAATGCCATAAAACCATGGGTTAAAATTAGAACTATCCCCGCCCAAACGATTGTCTTTTGTTCAAACATATAAAACATATTCATGCCAATCGCCCATATACCATATTTTACTAAACAAACAAAAGCTAGCGCCTCCATTAGCGGCCAGTGTTTTTTTGCGAGAAAAGCTACTAAAGCTAAAGTAAAAAATAAAATCGCGGTTGGACTATCAGGAACAAATAACCAAAAACGCGGCTCTGTAATTTGTAATTGCGGTATATACCATATGTATCCGTAAACCGCCCCAAGTAAATTACCGAAAAATAGTAATCGCAAAAAAGAGCGATTTGCAAGTAAATTATAAAACAAACGATTCCAACTCCTTAAAAAAACCTAGCATAACAATAAAATGGAGCACTACTTCACTCCATTTTATCACTAACTAGGATTTATCCGTTATTCTTTTTCTGTATCCATTTGCTGTAAAATCCGGACTAGCTTATGGAATGTCGCTTCGTCACGATTATCAAGCGCATCATCGATTTGTTGTAACACTTTTTCTCTTGAAAATTGGTGAACAGATTGATAAATAAGCGCATCCGCCATTTCTTTTTCCTCTTCAGCAAGCTTCACTGCAGTAAAAGGATTATCTTCACGAACAAGAGCATATTCAGGTGAAGTCATTGCTTCTTCAAAATGAAGCTCAATATACAATTCCTCGTCCCAGTTTAGTCGAATATCATGAAAAGCTTTTTCTGGATCTGTTGTCATAATGTTACCTTTGAAAAATAGGAATGGTTCGGATTCAACCCCATGAGCACTAAGCGAAAGCCCACGTGCACACCCTTCCAAATTATCAACAAAATGAACATATTTTACAATTTGATCATGGCCAGCAATATAATTTAAAACCCACATTGCTTCTCTAGTTTTCATCTGGTGTTTGTTTAAAAACCAGCGAATAAAATCTTTCTTCTCGTCTATTGAAATGGATGCCTTCATCTTTCCTCAGTCCCCTCATTCTTTTTGGTTAATCAAATAAAGATAAAATCTCCGTATCTTCTGGTTCAAATTCTAAATAGTTACGTAAGACTTCTTGAGATTTCACATGTTCTCCTTCTTCTCTTAAAAATAAACCATATTCCTTTAAGAAGGTAGGATTATTTGTAAAGTGCGAGTAAGCCAGTTCAAAATTTGCTTTTGCTTTATTATATTGTTCTGTTTCCTGATATGCAACACTTACGTCCCAGAAAATTTGTGGTTCTGAAATAACATCTTCTCCTAGACCTTCTACTAATTCAATAACACCTTCATAGTTTTCTTTTGCAAGCAATAATTTATTCAGTTCCATGATTGCCTCTGAGTACTCTTCATCAAGCACAATTGCCTGACGATAAAACGCTTCTGCTTCTTCCGGCAAACGAAGTGTAACCGCGAGTTTCCCTGCTTCTAAGAACATCTCTTTATTGTATTCATCTTGTGTTAAACCATCCCGAAGTACTGCGATAGCTTTTTCTGGTTCACCATTTTCTTCATAACTTTTTGCTAAATAGGAATATAAAGTAGTATATGACGGATCATGTTCGCGTAAATGTTCCAAGGCGTGAATTGCTTTTGTGTAATCTTTTGCCTGATAAGCCGTTAATCCCATCCCAAAAAGTGTATCCACCGATTCTTTATCTTCTAGGGCACGTTCATAGTAAGGTAACGCTTCTTCAAATGCTCCGCTAGCTGCAAAAGCTTCTGCGATACGTTCATATACAGACACAGCGCCATTTGATATAATCGTTAACCCTGCTTCTACGGCAGTTTGATAAGACTGCACAGCAGAAGCAAAGCGTGCTTGTGATAAATAATATTCTCCTAAAGCAAAATCAATAATCGGTTCATTTGGTGCCAATTGTTTGGCTTCGAGTAGTTTTTGTTCACTAACTTCGAACAAACCTTGCATTTGATATAAATCAGCTAATACAAGTAAACTTTCAATATAGGCTTCATCTTCTTTGTTTACTTTTTCTAAATAATCTTGCGCAGAATCCATATCGTCTTTTTCAAGCGCTACTTCCGCTGCACGGACAAGTAATTCGCCCTCATCTTTATATTTTGCTAACAGAAGTTCATATAAATCTTCAGTTTCATCTAAGAATCCAAGAGCGAACAACTCTTCTGCTAGATAATATTGCTCCTCGTCTGTCCCCGCTTGTACTACTTCATCAAAGTACTTCTTCGCAAGTGCCATATCTTCATGCTCTAATGCATGTAACATTTTATTCGCTAATTCCATTTCTGCACCTTCTTTAATAATAAGTCGTTTTTCTATTATACCATTACTTCGCTTATAAGAAAAAGTGATTGCCTATTAAATGCAATACCAGCGCTGGTGTTTTTGCACACAGCACTGGTAATTGTTCTTATTTTAAAAGGGAGCGAATATCTTCAAAGAAAGTTGGGTAAGAAACAGATACCGCTTCAGCCCGGTCTAATTCCACATCGCCTTCTTCTACTAGAAGAGCTGCAATTTGAAGCATCATTCCGATTCGATGATCCCCGTAACTAGTCACATTTGCCGCATGAAGAGGTGTTTTACCGCGAATAATTAAGCCATCTTCGGTTGGTGTAATATCGGCACCCATTTTGTTTAATTCGGTAGCAACTGCATCAATTCGGTTTGTTTCTTTAACTTTTAATTCAGCCGCATCTTTAATAATCGTCGTTCCTTCTGCTTGTGTTGCTAAAAGTGCGATAACAGGAATTTCGTCAATTAGACGAGGAATGATATCTCCACCGATTTCCGTTCCTTTTAAATCGCTTGTTTTAACCACAACAGTACCCGCTAATTTCCCAGTACTTCTGCTAGAATCTTTAACAACTAAACTTCCACCCATTTGTTCTACCACATCAAAAATCCCTGTTCTTGTAGGATTCAAACCAACATGTGTTAGTTCAATTTCACTTCCTTGTGTGATTAAGCCAGCTACGATAAAAAAAGCTGCTGATGAAACATCACCGGGAACTGTCATTTCTTGTCCAGTGAATGTTTGACCACCTTTGACACGAATGGTCAAACCATCCATTTCAATTTGACCGCCAAATTGGCGAATCATATGTTCCGTATGATCACGTGTTTTTTCTTTTTCATGAATAATCGTTTCACCTTCCGCTTGCAAGGCTGCGAAAATAATCGCACTTTTCACTTGCGCACTAGCAACTGGCATATGGTATTCCATTCGTTTTAGTGATTGCTTCCCTATAATCGTAATCGGGGCAAATTCAGAACCATCTTTACCGTGCATTTTTGCCCCCATTTGTTGTAGTGGCAGCATAACGCGGTTCATCGGACGTTTCGCGATGGACTCGTCTCCTAAAATTACAGTATCAAAATCTCGCCCAGCTAAAATCCCCATCATCAAACGAATTGTCGTACCTGAGTTACCGATATCAAGTGGCCCATCCGCCTGTTTTAACCCGTCAAAACCAGTACCATGCACAATAATTTCTTCATCCGTTTCTTCAATTTTCACACCTAACGCTTTAAATGCCTTAATCGTTCCTAGGCAATCATCTGCACGTAAGAAATGACGAATGACCGTTTTTCCTTCTGCAATTGCCCCAAACATAATGCTGCGATGGGACATTGATTTATCTCCAGGGACTGTGATTGCGCCAACCAGCCCTTGTTTATTTGTAATTAATTTCATCGTCATTTCTCTCCTATTCGTAATGGCATGTATAATTACTTCTTGTTTCAATACAACGTTTCGCCCGGTCCCTATCTTCATCTGATTGGAAAGTAATTTGTAACACACCGAAAATATCTTCGCGTGTTTCCAAAATCTTGATGTTTGTTAAACTGATTTCCTCTTCGCCGAGATACCTAGTCACTTCAGAAATAACCCCCGGATAATCTGGTACGTCAACAAATAAATCGTAAAAAGATGGAATCGCACCACCTTGATGAACTGGAAGCGAATCTCGAAATTCTTTTGCCCCGTCAAAAAAGGCATAAATCGAAGTAGCATCCTCACTTTGAAGCATATCAAGTGCTTGGTTCATACTATCTCGCCAAATCGTCAGCTGTTTCGTTAACGTTTTTTGATTGCTGATAGAAATATCCGTCCACATTCTTGGATCCGAGGAAGCGACCCGCGTTATATCACGAAATCCTCCAGCTGCTAGTCGAAATGCAGCAGGATGTTCTTCTGTAAAGCTTTGTGTCTGATTTACTAATGCTGCTGCTACAATATGTGGCAAATGGCTTAACATGCCAGTAATTTCATCATGTTCATTTGGTGATAATACTAAAAATTTCGCATTCGTGCCTGATAGCCATGTTTTTAATTCTATTACTTTATCTTCTGACACATCTTTGGTTGGCGTTAAAAGATAGTAGGCATTTTCAAACAAAAGTTCTTTCGCAGCACGGACACCACTTTTATGCGAGCCGGCCATTGGGTGACCACCAATAAACGTAATCCCACTTTCTCTGAGCGCTGTGGATGCTTCCATAATTGTTCCTTTTGTACTTCCTGTATCAGTAACAATCACGCCTTTCTTTAAACGCAGTCCAGGCAAGCGTGTCAATAACTGTTCTGTTTCTTTTACTGGACAACAGAAAATAAGTAAATCTGCTTTTGGTCCATCTATTAAAATACTTTCGCCAATTTCATCAATAACACCGAGAGACTTTCCAACTTCTAATGAATGGTAGGAAACATCAATTCCGATGATATGTGCTTTGGGGTGTTTAGCTTTAATCGCAAGGGCAATAGAACCGCCAATTAACCCAAGCCCAACAATAACTACCGTCCCTTTCACTCAAAAACGCCTCCAAACACTTACAATAATTTTTCTAAAAGTGCAATCACTGCACTATTTTCTTCTTCTTTTCCGATGGTAATTCGGACAGCTGTTGGAAAACCAAGCGCTGCGCCGGAACGCGTAATATAGCCATTTCTTTCTAAGTAACTAAAAATTGTTCCTGCTTCGATACCTAAATCTATTAAAACAAAGTTCCCATTCGCTGGGTATAGCTTCACTTTTTCAAAACGTTTTGCAAACGCTTCGTATTGTTTAATTCCATTTGCATTGGAAGTTCTACATGCTTCAATAAAAGCTTGATCTTTAATTGCCTCGATAGCTAATTTTTGACCAATACTTGTGGTGTTAAATGGCGGACGAACAATATTAAGTTGATTGATGATTTCTTTATCTGCAATACCATAACCAACACGTGCACTTGCTAAGCCATAAATTTTACTAAAAGTCCGAGTGATAATTAAATTTTTATAAGTACGAATTAGTTTTTCATGTTTTTTAGGCTGAGGTGTTACATATTCAATATACGCTTCATCTAAAACAACAAGTACATCACTTGGTACTTTGTCTAAAAAGTCTTGTATGTCTGCTAATTCAATGTAATTCCCTGTTGGGTTATTCGGATTACAAATCCAAACAATCGTAGTTTTGTCGTCTATAGCGTTTAGCATGCCTTTTAAGTCATGCTCCCCGTCCACAAGAAGCGGAATTTCTTTTACTTCTGCGCCTTCAATTAATGCATTTTGACGATACTGCACAAACGTTGGAGTTGCCATAACCGTATTTTTCGATGTATCAAGCAAAACTCGTGTTAAGAGTTCAATCAATTCGTCTACACCAGAAGTAAAAATTAATTCATCTTCTTCCAATTGGTAGAATTCAGCCACTTCTTTACGTAAACTAGAAGCCCAACCATCGGGATAAATTTCTGTTTCTATACTTGAATTGGCTTGTACTGCCGCCACTTTTGGAGAAGTTCCTAGTGGATTTTCGTTGGATGATAGCTTAGTAATTTTCGTTAAACCAAGTTCTGCCATCACTTCTTCTTCGCGTTTTCCAGGTTTATAAGAAGATAGACCTGCAAGTGATTTTTTCCATCTCATTACGCATCCTCCTCTTTCACTAAATCTGGGCGCAATACTTTTGCTCCGTGTAAGTAGACATGATTAATTGCTGCTAATGGCTTATGTATATCTGTAAATACCATAAAGCGAATGCACATAGGAAGCGAATTTGGCACCGGAATTTCTTGCATTCCCATAACAGGCACGAATTCAAAACCAGGTGTTTCACGGACAGCCTTCGCTGGAAAAGCGGCAAAAATATCTTCCGTTACCGTAATAATAACCGATGTAAGTTGCTCACTATCCGTTATTTTATTCTGTATTAAAATTTCTTCAAAAAGTTCTTTCGTAGCTACATAAATTTCTTCAGGTGTGTTAGCTTCTATTGTCGTTGCCCCTCGAATCGCTCTCAAATGACATTCCCTCCCTTTCGCATCACACTTTTATATGTTTCAAAAATCAAGTCATCTTCCGCTTTAAAAATAACTGGTCTCCCAATTTCTTCAAGTAAAACCATGCTTATTTCATTAAAAGTTGTTTTTTTATCATGACGCATATTTTCCAGTATCTTGCTAAATGGAACAGTTGTGTCAAAAGTCGTATCATAGCCCAACTGCTCTAACCACATTTTAAATTCTGCTAAGTCGAAATCCAGTCCATAAATTGTCTTACTCATTGTTAGCGCGTAAATCATCCCATAAGTAATCGCCTCACCGTGAAGCCATTTACCAAAGTTTCCGTAAGCTTCTAGCGCATGACCAAACGTATGACCGAAATTCAAATACGCCCGCACGTCTTGCTCGGTTTCATCTTGTGCAACGATACTCGCTTTAATTTCAATCCCGCGTTGTAAAAATGGTGTCAAATCCTTCGTATAAAAGTCTTTCGGCTCTGTAAAAGTGTCCATTAAAGCACGTAGTAACGTGTGGTCGCTAATAAGGGCATGTTTAATCATTTCCGCAAAACCAGAGCGCATTTCCCGTTCTGGCAAAGTAGCAAAAAACTGCGTATCATAAATAACAGCTTCCGGTTGATAAAAGTTCCCAATCATGTTTTTGCCAAGGGGATGATTAATAGCAACCTTGCCACCAACCGCACTATCATGAGCAAGAACTGTCGTAGGTACCTGATAAAATGGAATGCCTCTCATATACGTAGCAGCGACAAAACCAGCTAAATCACCGATAACGCCTCCACCAAAAGCAATTAAAACGGCTTTACGATCAAGTCCTGTTTCAATCAATTTTGTCATCACATCTTCATAAACACGAAAGGTTTTTGCTTCTTCCCCGTTTGGCGCCACATAATAAGTGACCACAGGTAAATCAGCTAGAACCGCGTCAAGTTTTGCTTTATGAAGTTCCGCCACGTGCTCATCCGTTAAGACAAACACGTGGGAAAATTTAGCAAGGCTCTCTATCCATTTTTCCCGGACATCTTCTAATGCGAATTCATTAATATATACTGGATATGTTTTACTTTTTGCACGGACCGTAATTTCTGGCATGTTTAAAACTCCTTCGTTAAGTTTCGGTGTTCCTCCACATGTTTTTTAAGTGTATCAAAACGATCACCATCAAATTTTTCTAACACAGCAACTGCAACTTCCCAAGCGACTACAGCCTCAGCTACCACGCTTGCAGCAGGTACTGCACAGCTATCAGAACGTTCTACACTTGCGTTAAACGTTTCTTTCGAATCAATATCCACACTTTGCAGTGGTTTGTATAAAGTTGGAATTGGTTTCATTACGCCGCGAACAACAATTGGCATACCATTTGTCATTCCACCTTCAAATCCACCTAGGTTATTTGTACGTCTCGTGTAGCCGTCTTCCTTACTCCACAAAATTTCATCCATCACTTCGCTACCGGGTTTTCTAGCAGCTTCGAAACCGACACCGAATTCAGCGCCTTTAAAAGCATTGATACTTACGATTGCACGAGCGATTTTTGCATCTAATTTTTTATCCCATTGTACGTAGCTTCCAAGTCCAGCTGGTACACCACCGACAACAACTTCCACAATTCCTCCAATAGTGTCGCCATTTTTCTTGGCATCATCAATTTTTTGCATCATTTCTTCTGCAGCAACCTCGTCTAAACAACGAACTGGAGAAGCTTCGGATGTTTCTTGGATTTCTGAAACCGCGTAAGCACGCTTCAAATTTGCACGAGTTCCACCAATTTCAAGTACGTGACCAGCAACTTCAATGCCAAGTTCATGTAATAGCTTTTTCGCTACTGCACCGGCTGCTACGCGAACAGTCGTTTCACGTGCACTAGAACGTTCTAATACATTACGCATATCATTATGGCCATATTTCATACCACCAACTAAATCTGCATGTCCAGGGCGTGGACGGGATACGCGACGAGATTTTTCATTTTTTTCTGGAACTGGCTCAATACTCATAACCGTTTCCCAATGTTTCCAATCTTTATTCTCAACAAACATCGCAACAGGAGCACCTAATGTTTTTCCATGGCGAATTCCTGCCGTGATTTGTACTTGGTCTTTTTCAATACGCATACGCGCCCCGCGACCATGTCCGCCTTGTCTTCTTTTCAGTTCTTTATTTACATCTTCTGCAAGTAGAGGCATTCCTGCTGGTAACCCTTCTATAATTGTCGTAAGCCCCGGTCCATGTGATTCTCCTGCCGTTAAGTATCTCATTTCAACAACTCTCCTTTTTCTATTTAAGCTAGATATTCTAGCAATGATATTTTAGCGCTTTAAAGTATATGTGTAATATCTTAACACAAGCCCAGCGAGAACACAATACTTTAGTCTCACTCTTTCATCATAACAAAAAACCGCATCAAATGGTATTTTCTCTATGAAAAAAGAGCCTAGGTTTCCCTAAACTCTCACTTATTTTAAATCCAAGCATCTACTACTTTTTCATAACTTAAAATTTCATGTGGTTCAAAAAACAACTGAATTTCCCGCTTTGCACTTTCAGGGCTATCAGAACCATGAATGACGTTTCTGTTTGTATGTATCGCATATTCTGCACGGATTGTCCCAGAGTCTGCTTCGAGTGGATTGGTTTTCCCCATCATCTGGCGAGCAGTTTTAATCACATCATCACCTTCTAAAACCATCGCAAATACAGGGCCAGAAGTGATAAATCCAATTAAATCCTCAAAAAAAGGCTTACCGATATGTTCGGCGTAGTGTTGTTCTGCAAGCTTTCGATCAATTTGCATTAATTTACCAGCTACTAGCTTAATTCCTTTTTTCTCTATTTTTGCTAAAATTTCTCCAATAAGTCCTCGTTCTACACCATCTGGCTTAACCATTACATAAGTTTGTTCCATTATAAAGTCCTCCCTCACGCTAATAATTTCTTTTATCTAAAACACGAACAATTTGCTTTAGTGGCTTTAACTCAGGGACTTGCGGTAAAGAATCAAGTGTTTCTATAGCTTTTTTTAGATAAGCTGTTGCGACATCTTCTGCTTTTTTTGCTCCCGAATTTTTAATTTTTTCAACTAAAGCGGCAATTTCTGCTGCTTGCGTTTCTTCTGTAACTTGGCTGATTCGTTTTTTAAGAAAAGGGTCTTCCATAGCAAAAAATACTGGAAGGGTCACATTTCCTTGCCTTAAATCTTCTCCGGCTGGTTTACCAAGTTCTTTTTCAGTTCCAATAAAATCAAGGACATCATCGGTAATTTGAAACGCCATCCCCACGTAATATCCGAAACGATATAACTTCCTATAATCTGCTTCACTTTGACCTGAAACAATGCCACCAAGACCACAACTAGCAGCTATTAATAATGCTGTTTTTCTTTTGATTCGTCGTAAATAATTACGAACACTTTGGTCAAAGTTATATTTGTCTTTTAGCTGTTCGATTTCCCCAGTAGATAACTCCACTGTTACATGGGATAGCATTTTATGGGCGGCAACCTCTTTAATTTCCGTCATGTACTCTAATGACTTAGCAAACAAAAAGTCCCCAGTATACATCGCAATGTGATTGCCCCACTTGGATTTAATTGTCTCACGCCCACGCCTCAAATCAGCATCATCTACCACGTCATCATGAACAATCGATGCCATATGAATTAATTCAATCGCCACGCCCGCATTTTTCACTGCTTCAAAATTTGTCTCAGGAGCAAGTCTTGCAGATAAACAAACAAACATCGGTCTAATTCTTTTACCACCAGCTTCTAACAAATGAAGGGACGCATCAGAAGTTGTTTCAGCAGCTGCATTACTAAGAGCTTTTTTCAATTCTTTTTCAACTAAGTCAATGTCTTTTTGCATATTTGGGTATAAAAAGTTAAGTTTCATGCTTGCCACCTTATTGCTCCTTCTTTTTAAATCCAAAGTGGGTTGCACTTGCGCCACCACTGTGTGAAATATATCTTACGTATGAAAATCCGGCTTCTTGAAACATTTCCGCAAGTCTTGCCATCCCTGGAAACTCTCGAGTTGATTCTTGTAACCAGCTATATTCTTTATAACTTTTTGCAAAAAATTTACCAAAAACAGGCATGACATATCGGAAATAAGCATTAAATACTTGTTTCCACCCTGGAATATTGGGTTGCGAAGTATCAATACACGCAAGTTGTCCACCTGGTTTTAACACCCGGTACATTTCACGAAGAACTTGCATATAATCTGGTACATTTCTAAGCCCAAAACCAATTGTCACATAATCAAAACTATTATCTGGAAAAGGTAATTCCATTGCATTACCGTGAATAAGTTCTACATTATGCAAGTCCGCTTCTTTTATTTTTTCACGGCCAACTTTTAGCATATTTTCGCTAAAATCAAGCCCCGTTACATGACCTTCTGGACCAATTTCTTCCGCCATCATAATTGACCAATCTGCTGTTCCACAACAAACATCAAGAACATTTGTCCCTTTTTGAACACGCATTAGCTTCATCGTTTCTTTGCGCCATTTCACATGTAGTTTAAAACTAATAACACTATTCATTCGGTCATAACTTGGGGAAATTTTCTCAAATACTTTATGTACTTTTTCTTCTTTAGTTTCCGTCATATCCCGAATCTCCTTCTATTTATCAGTCGTTAATAATCTCAGTAATTCTTTTTTCAAGTATAGTAGAAAGTGGTTCAGACTCATTTTTAAGTCGTTTAACTTCCATCTTTACATCACGAATAATGGCTATTAACCAACTCTCAAAACTAGTTATGGCTTCTTTCGCAAAATATCCATGTTCAAAAGCACGCTTCAACCTAGATGCACCAATTTCTCGATAAGTGGCAAGCTCCATTTGTAACCTTTTAAGTAAAAAGAACTGACAGCCTAAAGCGATAAATGTTTCATCTTTCATAAAATACTTTGCAAACTTAGCAAAAATCGCCGCATTAGTCAAAGCAAGTTGTGTGAGATATTCTTCATCTGTCGCTACATGTAATTGGTAAATATTAGTCTTTGCAGTATTTGTTTCTTGAACACCGCTTTGCAAGGCTCTAAGTAAGGGAATCATTTCTAATTCCGCAAGGGTCTGGTAATAGAGAGCACTGTAAAAATCACCAGCTAATACGGTCAACTCTTGTTCTTTTCGAGTTAGCTGTACAATATCGCCTGGTTCATCGATTTTTTCATGTGTGTCATGAGCTAATATCATGTAAAGAGTTGCACTAACTACGCGATACGCAGAAGCATCCGCCAAATCAGATCCGGAAATCGCTTCATGAAGAAACAGCATTTGATCTTTGTCCATTTGCACGCCCTCATTATTCTCTTGTAAATATTGATAGACTGCTTGCTCATGTACCAACTGCTCCACTTCCTTTAGCCCAGCCTTCTTCGCCTGATAAGTCATTTAACATTCCCCTTTGAATCTCCTTATTATGTAAAATAAATTATACCATAAGGATATTTAATTATGCTTAATTAAAGCCAAAACTTCGCTTCTAAGCTTATCGTCATTTTTAAAAGCGCCTCGTACTGCACTTGTAATTGTTTTAGTTCCTGGTTTGTTCACACCACGGATAGTCATGCACATATGCTCTGCTTCCATTATCACCATAACTCCCAGCGGTTTTAATTTATCCATCATAATTTCTGCAACAGTTGTAGTAATACGCTCTTGAAGTTGTGGACGACGACTCACATCATCCACTACACGAGCAAGTTTACTAAGCCCTGCAACTCTTCCGTTTTGAGGTAAATAAGCCACATGAGCTACGCCAAAAAAAGGAACAAGATGATGTTCGCACATAGACGAAAAGCGAATGTCTTTAACAAGTACTAATTCTTCATGTTGTTCTTCAAAAATAGTATCGAAATGAACAGAAGGATCTTTTTTCAGTCCAGCAAAAACTTCTTCATACATACGAGCGACTCGCATTGGTGTATCAATAAGTCCTTCACGATCTGGATTTTCTCCTACTGCTTCTAAAATAACTTTTATCGCATCAGCAATTTTTTGTTTGTCTATTTGCTCCATCCTTAATTCCCCTATCTTTTTAGCATTATATACCTTGTATATCTTAACACAGCCGAACTTCAAGGTAAATTTAATTTGCTTAAATAAGAGATAATAATAGTGATTTACTATTTTATTCCCTATTTCATCCTTAAATAACCAAAAAAAAACTAGCCTAGCTTAATTATAAAATTAAGGCTAGACTAGAGTTAGTGCTTAAAAAGTCTATGTAACTTATTTAACAGCTTCTTTAAGCGCTTTACCAGGTTTGAATGCTGGTACTTTACTTGCAGGGATGTCGATTTCTTCTTTCGTACGAGGGTTACGGCCTTTACGGGCAGCACGTTCACGTACTTCAAAGTTACCAAATCCGATTAATTGAACTTTTTCACCTTTAGATAAAGAAGTTTGAATAGTTTCGAATACAGCTTCAACTGCTTTCGCTGCGTCTTTTTTAGAAAGATCAGCTAATTCAGCAACACTGTTTACTAAATCAGTTTTATTTGCCATTGTGTTTTTCACCTCCTTCACAGAATACTACAAAATAAGCAGGTATAAGATGGTACCTGTATTTCTCTTTTTTTCCAAAAATAAAATTAATTTTTGGAAATCTAAGGAGAATCATGACTGAAATGGCTTAACTACAAGCCTTAACAGTAATTCTGATAAAAGATTATCACATAATCCCAGCAACTGCAAGGAATAATGCCAAACTGACACTGTTTCTTAACATTTTCAATCATATATTTTTGCTCTAGTGGCTTGAAAACGTGATAGTATCAACCTGTTAACCATAATACTAACTTGGAAACCTTAGAATAGCAAGCGATACCACCATAATTAGCTAAAATAGTTCTTTTTTCATAAAAATAGAAGCAAATTCAGAGCCATTACCTGACAACTCTAGGTTTCTGAGCCTAGTTTTATTCTAACAATTGTTGTTGGATTAAGGCTTTTTCTTTTGCAGTTATTCCGATTCCTTTTTCCAAATAGTTATCAACCGAACCAAATTGTTTTTTCATTTCGTCAAAGGCTATTTCCAAATATTCGGGACGGGCTTCTGCCATCGGTCGAAAAGCTTCTAAATCGATTTTTTCATTTCCATTCGAAAAAAGCGAGACAATCCCACCCATTTCTTGTAGAATGTTATCCTGATAACGATTAGTGATTGCATAATCGTCAAAAATCGTTTTTTCCGGTACATCTAGTAACGTTAATAAAAGTGCGGCTAAGACCCCTGTACGGTCTTTTCCAGCGGTGCAATGAAAAACAAATGGCAAACCTGCTTTAGCATCTGTTAAAATTTCGCTAAAAATTTCTTTAAAACCGTCTACCGATTGTACAAAAACACGATAGCTTTCCCCCATTAAAGGTTCATAAATCGCTTTGTCTTCTGATACAGGAAGCGTCGTTTTTTCATTTTTTGCTGTACCAATAGGAATATGCTTATTAAGAACTCCTTCTATTTCCGGGGTCGGTTGTGCCTTTACTTCAGAGCTACTTCGCAAATCACAAATCCATTTAATATGTAATTTTTGGAGCAATATAACATCTGCTTGGTTTATATTTACTAAATTGGAAGAACGATATAATTTACCCCACTTTACATGTTTTCCTTGTTTCGTTTCATAACCGCCCATATCTCGAAAGTTAAAGACGCTTTCGAGTGGTAATATCCGTTCAGTAATAACTCTTTTATCTCCAGTTGGGGCCTGTAAAATGAAATAAATTGGAACATCTTTTGTTTCAACAGTATAATGATTGGTGGTACTGAACACTTCAAAAACAGGTTCACTATTTGCTTCAAGTATAGGACTACTACTTACAAAAACTAAAGTCCCTTCGCTGACTTCTTCTTTTTCCCATGTCAATGTGACAGCTTTATCTGTACGAGTAACTTCCATATCTCCACCTACTTTTTCGAATTTAATTCTTCCACTTCATTTTAGCATAGTTCATAAAAAAAGAACCAAAATAAGCGAATAGCTTACCTTGGTTCCTTCTACTAAAATGATTCTTTTTCGATTTTCTTTTTACGACCCATTAATAAATCAACGGCTTCACGAGCATCTTTATTTTCAAATAAAATCGCATAAATCGATTCGGTAATCGGCATGTCAATATCTAGTTTTTTTGCCCAGCCATGTACTGCTTTGGCTGTTCGAACACCTTCAACGACCATACCCATTTTTTCTAAAACTTCATCTAGATTCTCGCCTTTACCGAGCATGTTTCCAGCTCGCCAATTACGTGAATGCACACTTGTACAAGTAACGATTAAGTCACCAATACCAGTTAGCCCGTAAAAGGTTTGTGGATTAGAGCCCACAGCAACACCGAGACGAGTGATTTCTGCCATTCCGCGCGTCATTAGTGCCGCTTTAGCATTATCGCCGTATCCAAGGCCATCAGAAATCCCTGCGCCAAGTGCGATAATATTTTTAAGCGCCCCACCAATTTCTGCCCCAATTACATCATCATTCGTATAAATACGTAAATTGTTATTAATAAAACGATCTTGCACGATTTCTGCCGCTTTCAAATCTTTACAGCTAGCACAAAGCGTCGTTGGGTGACGAAGAGCTACTTCTTCCGCGTGACTAGGACCTGAAAGAACTACAAGTGCTTTACGTTTTGCAGCATCTATTTCCTCTTCAATCACTTCCGACATTCGAAGGTTCGTTTCTGGTTCAATACCTTTACTTACATGCACTAAAATAGTTGGTTCTTTTAATGCTTCATTCAATTGTTTACAAACGATACGCATTGCATTTGTTGGAATAGCAATTACGACAATTTCAGCACCATCAATAGCTTCATCAAGTGATAATGTCGCTTTTACCTCAGTTGGTAAAATAATATCTGGCAAATAGTGACTATTCGTGTGCGATTCGTTAATTTCATTCACAATTTTATCTAAGTTTCCCCAAATAACAGGTTGATGATTATTATCAGCTAGGACAAGCGCAAGACCTGTTCCCCAACTTCCAGCGCCAAGAATAGCTACTTTTTTCTGTGTCATTGTATTTCCCCTCCTGAAAACTTTACTTCCGCTTACGAGCAATTACTCGAATCGGCGTACCATCAAACGGAAATGCTTCTCTAATCCGGTTTTCTAAGAAACGTTCATAAGAGAAATGCATTAGTTCTGGATCATTTACAAATACAACAAATGTTGGTGGTTTAACAGCCACTTGTGTTGTATAGAAGATTTTAAGTCGTTTACCTTTATCCATTGGTGATGGGTTCATTGCAACAGCATCACTAATAACATCATTTAGCATACTGGATTGTACACGCAGTGAATGGTTATCGCTTACTTGGTTAATGAGTGGGAATAGATTGTTTAAGCGTTGTTTTGTTTTAGCAGATACAAAAACAATTGGTGCATAGCTTAAGAATTGGAACTGCTCCCGAATATCTTCTGTCCATACATTGATTGTTTTTTCATCTTTGTTAATGGCATCCCATTTGTTTACAACAATAATAATTGCACGTCCAGCATCATGTGCATATCCAGCGATTCGTTTATCTTGCTCACGAATACCTTCTTCTGCATTGATAACCACAAGAACAACATCGGAGCGTTCAATTGCTCTCATTGCACGTAAAACACTATATTTCTCTGTGCTTTCATACACTTTCCCACGTTTTCTCATACCGGCCGTATCAATCATGACATAATCTTGACCATCAAATGTATAAGTTGTATCAATTGCATCACGAGTTGTGCCCGCAATATCTGAAACAATGACACGGTCTTCTCCAAGAAGTGCATTTAGAATAGAGGATTTACCAACATTTGGTCGACCAATCAAACTAAATTTCACTGTTTCATCTGGATATTCTTCCTCTTCTTCTTTTGGAAAATGAGCACGAACAGCATCAAGCATATCGCCAAGTCCTAGTCCATGTGAACCAGAAATTGGATATGGCTCACCAAAACCAAGAGAATAAAAGTCATAAATTTGATCTCGCATTTCTGGGTTATCTACTTTATTAATCGCTAAAACAATTGGTTTATTAGACCGGTAAAGAATTTTTGCTACTTGTTCGTCTGCATCGGTAACTCCTTCACGACCATTGGTAATAAAAATAATTACGTCCGCTTCATCAATTGCGATTTCCGCTTGTGCCCGAATTTGCTCTAAAAATGGTTCATCGGAAAGATCAATACCACCTGTATCAATAATGTTAAATTCTTTTCCAAGCCATTCCGCTGAATTATATATGCGGTCACGTGTCACACCGGGAACATCTTCCACTATGGAAACACGTTCACCAACGATTCTGTTAAAAATAGTCGATTTGCCAACGTTTGGACGTCCGACAATCGCTACAACTGGTTTTGCCATTATTTCACCTTCTTTTTTCTCGAATCCTATTTATCAAACTTTCTTTAGTTTATCAGTAAAACAGCTTACTGGCAATGAAAAGTTCGATTACAAAAATAAAAAGAGCCTATGGGAACAGTCTCCCTAGACTCTTTTCTAAACAATTATTTTTCGTCGTTTTGAAGACCTTTTAGTTTATCACCAATTAAATCGCTCATTTGGAATCCAGTATTTTCTTCTGGAAGTTCATAATCAGCTTCTTCAACTGGAGCATCTTGCAATTCTTTAATACTTAAAGATAAACGTTTATCAGCTTCATTTACTTCTAATACTTTTACTTCTACTGTTTGACCTTCTGAAAGGACTTCTTGAGGTGTTCCAATATGTTCGTGGGAGATTTGTGAGATATGAACCAAACCTTCTACCCCAGGGAAAATTTCCACAAAAGCTCCAAAAGTGACTAAACGAACTACTTTTCCTTCTAAAACAGAACCAACTGGCGCTTTTTCAGAAATACCATCCCAAGGTCCTGGTAAAGTTGCTTTAATAGAAAGAGAAATACGTTCATTTTCAGGGTCAATCCCGATAACTTTCACTTTCACTTTTTGTCCTTCTTCTAGTGCTTCTTGCGGTGTAGCTATATGTTTATAAGAAATTTGTGAAATATGAACTAGTCCATCTACTCCGCCGATATCCACGAAAGCACCAAAGTTAGCTAAGCGCTGAACAGTACCTTCGATTACATCGCCTTCTTTGATTTCATTTAAAAGGGCTTGCTTTTGACTAGCTTTTTCATTTTCCACCACAGCACGGTGACTTAAAATTACTCGATTGTTTTCTGGTTCAAATTCTACTACTTTGAAAGTAAGGGTTGTACCTTTATAATCTGCAAAATCTTCCACAAAATGATCTTCTACTAAAGAAGCAGGAACAAAAGCACGAACTCCAAGATCAACTACTAACCCGCCTTTAACAACATCACTGACAATTGCTTCGAACACTTCACCAGATTCAAATTTAGCTTTAATATCATCAGATGCTTTTTCTGCATCCACTTTTCTTTTGGATAAAACAAGTACATCATCTTCTACTTTAGTGACAATTAAATCAAGTGTGTCCCCTACGCTTACAACGTCAGAAGCTGTCTCCACATGTATATTGGAAAGTTCACTTATTGGAACGACACCATCAAGTTTGCTATCTGGAATACCAACATAAACTTGTTTATCTTCCACACTCGTAACTGTGCCAGTGACTTTGTCTCCTTCTTCAAAATTTCTAACTTCCACATCAAATAAATCTTCAGACATGTGTAGCCCTCCATTCGTTAGTCGAATTTTAGGAATTTCTAATTCAGAAGCAACTTTTCACGTTCGCTTCATCCGCTTGACTAGTTTTCCTCAATAGGCAATTTTTAATTAAATAAAGAAAAATAACAAATACACCCTCAGTAAAACTTATCTTCCAGCTAGAAAATCCTTTCAAGATACTTTTCACAAAGTAAAAAATCTCTCTTATAACATCCTACAAATCCAGACATTTGTCAAGCTCTTTTAAGGGGGTTAAATTGCCTATAGACCGTGAAATCGCTCACCTTGTTTAGAGTTTCACGGTTAAATTAAAAAAGTGCTACATTTCCATTTAGTTCTGAAAATGTAGCACTTTTCCATTAATTTTGGATTTTTTGTTCAGCAAGTGAAAGAATTTTATTTGCGACTTCATCAATTGACATCGATGTCGTATCTACTTCAATAGCATCGTCTGCTTTTTTTAGCGGAGAATGTTCCCGAGTATAATCTAAGTGATCACGTTCTTCAATTTCTTTCTTTAATTGATTTAAATCGCCTGCAAAGCCTTTAGCCATATTTTCTTTATAACGTCGTTCTGCTCGTTCTTCTACACTGGCTAATAGGAAAATTTTAAGTTCTGCATTTGGAAGCACAGCCGTCCCAATATCACGACCATCCATCACAATTCCGCCTTCTGTCGCAAAAACTTGTTGGCGTTCTTGAAGTGCTTCTCGAATAGCTGGATGTGCAGCAACGATAGAAACATGATTGGTTACTTCTAATGAGCGAATGACATCCGTCACATTTTCTTCATTTATAAATACTTGTTGCACTTCACCTGGCTCGAAACGAATCACTGTTTTTTTTAGTAAAGAATCAATTGCCATTTCGTCTTCATAAGCCACTTTATTTTTTAGCGCGATATAAGTAACTGCCCGGTACATAGCTCCCGTATCAATATAAACAAAACGCAATTTTTTTGCAACAATTTTTGCTACTGTACTTTTACCCGCTGCAGCTGGTCCATCAATTGCGATACATATTTTCTTAGTCATAAAATAAAACTCCTTTTATCTGAAATTGGTTTGATTAATCTCTTCTTGGGACGCTAATAGCACCATTAATTTCATCCGCGCTTTTTTACTATCATAATCTTTCCCTAAAATAACACCACGATTGTATAAATCAAATGTACTGCCTTCGTAATCATATGTAGTATAAACATTTCCTTCTTCCGCACTTGTCGTGATAACAACAGGAATTTTTGCTTCTAAAGCCCGAATAATTGCTGGCATCATTTTAGGAGCAACTTGTCCTCGTCCTACGCCTTCCAAGACAATTCCTGCAACACCAGTATCGATGGCTGCGTCTATAAATAAACTATCTGCACCAAGATAGCATTTGATAACTACTACTTCTGGTAAATCAAGCCGAATATCAAAACACTCATGTTCCAGTGGCTTTTGATAAAGGAATACTTGATCGTTATCTATAATGCCAAGATATCCAAACCCAAATGCGCTAAACCCTTGTATATTTGATGCATGCACTTTTTTTACATAGCGCGCGGCAAAAATACGCTCATTAAAAACTACTACTGTACCAGCTTGTCGTAAATTCACTTCACATGCAGTATAAATAGCATGGCGAATGTTCACGTAGGCATCTGTCCCTGGTTCTTCTGGCGCTCTTTGAGAACCAGTAACTACAATTGGTCTTGTATCCGTTATTGCAAGGTCAAGAAAATAGGCTGTTTCTTCAAGCGAATCTGTACCATGTGTTACAACAATGCCATCATACGTTTCATCCATAAAAATAGATTCTATTAATTGTTTTAAACTAATAAGGTCCGAAAGTGCAATATGCATAGAAGGGAGTTGAAAGGTGGAATAAATATCAATTTGGATTTCTGTGGGTAATTGGCATAATGCAGCTAATTCTTCTCCAGATAATTCCCCTGATGCAAGTTTTCCTGATGCTGTTTTTTTACTTGCAATCGTGCCACCTGTTGTAATAAGTGCTACTTTTGCCATAAATCATTTCCCCCTATCTTTTTCCATTAAAACAAACAAATGAGTCTCGGAAGCGTTTCCCAGACCCATTTAGTGTTGTTATTACTGCGGAATTGTTAAAACTGTACCAACAGGAACATTGTTATCACCAAGTCCGTTAGCTTGTTTGATTTTTTCCACGCCAGCAGCAGCTCCAGCTTGTCCATAGGCAGAACGCGCTATGCTATATAGAGTATCCCCTGCTTTAACTGTATGAGAACCTCCCGCTTTCTTTTGTGCTGCTTCTGTTGCGGCTTTTTCTTTTGCAGCTTTATCAGCAGCAGCTTTTTCTTCTGCGGCCTTTTCTTCTGCCGCTCTTTCTGCGGCAGCTTCTTGTTCTTTCTTAGCGGCTGCGGCTTTAGCAGCTTCATCTTCTTGCGCTTTTTTATCAGCAGCAGCTTTTTCTTCCGCGGCTTTCTTTTCCTCTGCAGCTTTTTTGTCTGCAGCAGCTTTTTCCTCTGCGGCTTTTTTAGCTTTTTCTTTTTCTTCTTTTGTTTTCGTGTTGTCGGAAACATTAACTGTCGATTCCGTTTCTGTTTTCACTTCGTTAGTTGATCCCATATTTTGTACTGTTACAAATACAATTACTATCACGATTGGAATTAATAGGAAAAACACAATTAATAAATTAAGCAGTGGATATCTAAAAATAGTTTTCTTTTTTCCTTTTCTGCTATCAGAACGGGATAGCATCGGCGGTTCATTATTAAATTCGTCTTGTCCTTCAGAATTCATATCATAATCAGCCGGTTCTTCATATTCCCGTTTACTTTTTCTTGTTCTCGCCACTCAAAGTTCCTCCTTTAGTGCTTTCTACTATTATCCTATGCACTATTATTGGCACAGAGAAGTGTTACATAAGATGTTAATAAATGAAATACCTTTGAAATAATTATAACCATAAAAGCAATATACAACAACACTTAAACCGCTTTTTTAGTAGAAAAAACCAATAATCAGTATAATTTAGTACTTCTGGCATATAATTTTTTTCATTTCACACAGATTACTGAACAAAATAATAACAATTTTTTCACTATTAAACAAGTATTTTTTTTACAAAAAATGTGAAATAAGCTACTTTTTGTCAATTTTCGTAACTTATTATCTATTGAAGTAGATAAGATAAGTAATTTTCCCAGGTCAATATTTCTTTTGGACTTGTCTTTTCTTCTTTTTCAAAACTTATGGTAAAAGCACTATCTAAATCACAGCAATTTTCGGGTGTTACTTCTAGAGGGTTTTCTTCAAAATAACGCATTATATAGTTTCTACGGCACGATTCTGAATGTATATATCCAATAAATTGTTGTAAATTAGCTCTTTTCCAGCTTTTTCGATATTCCATTTTAGTCGTTAATTCTGTTGTTGTTAAACCACTTTTTTGGTAATAATCAATAAAGCGTTGTTCTGTTTCTGGGAGTGTTTTAAGCTGTTCTTTTGGTAGATGCATAAGGTTAACATCCGGTATATCTTGGTCTGCTAACTGCATTTGGATAAACTCATCTCCAATAGCATACAGTAAAATAGCAATACTTTCTTTTCCATCACGACCAGCCCTGCCAATTTCCTGCAAATAAGCTTCTATGTCTGCTGGCATATGGTAATGAATAACGAAGCGTATACTCGCCTTGTCTATTCCCATTCCAAATGCACTCGTTGCACAAATAATATCTAACTGTCCGTATACAAATTGTTGCTGAATCACAATTCTATCTTCCGTTTCCATATCGCCATGATAATAAGCAACACTTAAACCAAGTACTTCATTCAACTCTTTTGCAGTATTTTCTGCTAGTTTCTTACTAGAAAAATAAATAATACCAGGTGTTTTTAGCCTGGAAACTAGCTCATATAAACGTTCTTTTTTAGTAAGTTGATTAGAAAATTTTTCTACTTGCAAATAAATATTAGGCCGGTTAACAGAATAAATCACTTGTTCACAATCAGCTAGATGTAGCTGTTTTAATATATCTCCTCTAACTTTTTTGGTTGCAGTAGCTGTAAGTACCATCGAAACTGGAAATTTAGCCTCTTCAATAAACTTCCCAAGCATCAAGTAATCAGGTCGAAAGTCATGTCCCCACTGAGAAATACAATGGGCTTCATCTATAACAAATAAGCTAATCTTTTGTTGTAGAAGCGTATTTTTAACAATTTTATTATTTAACATCTCTGGAGATAAAAATATAAACTTATATAAATGAATATTTGTAATGATTTGCTGTTTTTCTTCTTTCTTTAAAAAACTATTGAGCGCCGCCACACGTTTTTCCCCGTAAGCTCGCATTCTTTCCATCTGATCTTGCATAAGCGATAGTAGCGGAGAGACAATTAATACTAGTCCGTCCATTAGATGTCCCGCTAGCTGATAACAAACGGTTTTTCCAGTGCCAGTCGGTAGCATCGCGAAACAGTTTTTCTTTGCTAATACTTTTTCAATTACTTCTTTTTGTCCCGGACGAAATTCCTCAAAACCAAGATAGGTCTTTAATTCTTGTTCTAAATTCATTGTTCGTCCTCCTTACTGACAACTGCTAAGCGGATTTGATAATAATCCAAATCTGGAAATGCAGCTTTTATGTCCCGAAGTAAATGCCAGTTTCTCGAATTAATTGCTTTGATTAATTCCTCCTCTGGTAAATAAGGAACTTTTGCTTCTTTCAAAGTAGCTCTAATTTCCACAAAATGATCTTGTATCGTACTTGTTTTTAAATTTCGGATCCGTTCAACCATCTCCAAATCCATTCCTTTTCCCCACAATATATAAGTTTTTATAGCTGAAGAAGTTAGGTTCATCAGTTCATTTGGTATTAAACTAGCTAAAAGCGGCCACTCCTCTTCGCTTTCTTTTATGGTAGCAAGCAACCGATGAAGTTCATGTAATACTTCAAAATAAACATCCCACTTCTCCACTTGATATTTAGTAGCAATTTGTTCTGTGGTATAACCCATTAGTTTCCCGCCGGAAAATCGTTCCACTAAAAATTCTGGTCTACTTACAGCTAAGCTATTAAACCACTTGATAAGTTCAATATATAATCTATCAGCAAGGTCATCTTGTTGCTTATTTTGTAACCAAATTTTGATAAATTGCTGTACTTTCTTATCGCGAATAACTGGTAAATAATATTTCTCTGTATGGTGTTTATTACTAACAACTTGAACTGCGAGTCGTAAATGTGCAAAGAAGGCAAAAACTTGTTGTTGAAAAGCAAATCCATGAAAGGAAGGATAACTCTTTTCAAACGAAATACTGGGCTTCTGTTCCACTTTATAGCCATTTTCAGTAACAGTAATTATACCTTGTCGCATTAATTCTTTAAGCCTTGTTTCTAAATACTTTAATTTCAAATTTGGTACTAATCCAAATAAATGCTGCATTTGAAAAAGATGCGCATCCTGAACAGCCTGACCAGTCCTTCTACCAGCCAAAATAGTATGTAAAAATGGCAATTTCCTAGGAGTAATACTCTTTTCTAAAATTGTCACGATATAATTATCAAGCTTATCCAAGACGTTTTCACCACCTTTTTTCTAACATTAATCATACCACAGAAACACCTGTTCTACATTACTTTTCCTGAAAAATCTTTATCAAAATATGGTACAATGGAAAAAGAAAAAATCTTGCTTCAAACTGTTATTTTAGAAAGGAAGCGTAGAAAATTGAAGTATTGTCTCGTTGAAAAAGACACTTGTATTGCTTGTGGTGCTTGTTCTATTCATGCTCCTGATGTTTTTGATTATGATACTGAAGGTCTTGCTTATAATATATTAGATAATAATACTGGAATAAAAGAAATTCCAGAAGACTTAGAGGAAATGGTGATGGATGCGGAATTTGCTTGTCCTTCGCTTTCTATTAAGGTTTCTGATAGTCCATTCCATTAAAAAATCCGTGAGTCGCAGTGGACTCACGGATTTTATTTATATTAATGAGTTGTTTCTTGCTGTCTTTTTTCAAATTTGCGACGTTCTTTCACAGTTTGATTTTTAGCAATCCATTTTTTAAGTCTAGAGTATAGTAATAAGAATACAGCACTAACGATGACTCCTTTTAATAAGCTAAATGGTACAATCGTATAAGTGACTAACCAAGCAACATCTGTATCCGCTGGAAGTCCACCAAGTTTAATATAAAATGGTAATAATACAAAATAATTAAATACCACCATTGCGCCTGTCATTACTAATGTTCCAACTGCTGTTGAAAGCACCATTCCTTTTGTCGAGCGGAACCAGTGAAATAAATAATAAATCGGTAATACATAAAAAATACCATTAATAAAATTGGCTAATTCTCCAACCGGAACTCCAACTGGACTACCGGACACGATATAAAGTAGGACATTTTTAATTAATTCTACTAAAATCACCGCGAGTGGTCCGAATAATAAGCCACCAATTAAAGCTGGAATATCACTAAAATCAAGCTTTAAAAATGGTGCACTCGGTAGTAACGGAAATTGTAGCATCATTAAAATAAATGCTAAAGTGCCAAGAACCGCTACACTTACAAAAACTTTCATTGAATAATTCTTCATTGTCATTTCTCCCTTGATGTTCACCAAGAAGCGAGTGACATCACTTGACGAATGCAACCCAAGCAAATAAAAAACCTCAACTAAAAAAAGTTGAGGGAGAGTTTGTGATTTAATAAACAAGCGCTAAATACTCAAATAAGCATCACAGCTTGCTAACACATGCTCGTGAAGACAAACGAAAAGGTCTGTCAACATCTTCTCCCATCCAGACTATACTGTCGGTCCTGGAATTACACCAGAGTCAACTGCTAAAAAAGCAGATCGTGGACTTTAACCACCGGTCGGGAATTGCACCCTGCCCCGAAGATGAACGAATATTTTATTACAATTTTTATTTTACCATGAAAAAATTTTTTCGCAAGTCCTTTTGTATATTTTTTCACGTAAGCGCTTTCTTTTGTTTGTTAATAAAAACCAGCTGATTGGCTGGTTTTTATTAACTCACCAAGGAATATTTGTAGACAACGATTCCGCTAATGATTGGTTTTCTTTTAAACGAATTTTACGGGCAATGCTTCTTGCTTCGGCCCCAGCATGGATTCTTTTTTGTTCATCAGTTTCTGGTTCAACTAGAGGTACTTCCACCGTTTTGCCATCTTTGTCTAGCGCGACAAAAGTTAAAAAAGATGTAGCTGCTAGATAGCGTTCTCCTGTTTTTAAATTTTCTGCAATGATTTTAACGAAGATTTCCATCGAACTTCTACCTGTTGAAGCAACATAGGACTCTAAGCAAACAGAGTGGTCGTTTTTAATTGGCTTTAAAAAATCCACCGAATCTGTCGAAGCTGTTACAATTTCTGTTCGACAGTGACGAGATGCACTGATAGAAGCAGTATCATCAATATAAGTCATTAATCTTCCACCAAAGAGTGTATTATGATTATTTGTATCGGATGGAAACACCCGACTAGTTTTAATTACTAAAGATTCTTTACAATATTTTGTTTGTCTTTTTTCCATGATTTTCGCTCCAATCTATTTATATAGCGGCAAGGTAATGATAAAGTCTGACCCTTTACCCAATACGCTTTCTACAGAAATTTTGCCGTTATGGGCTTCTACGATATTTTTTACAATTGCAAGACCAATTCCTGTACCTACAGCTTTTCCGCGTTTTCTCGCCTTGTCTACTTTATAGAAACGCTCGAATAAGTAGGGAATGTCCTCTTCTGCAATCCCGCTACCATTATCAGACACTGTAATGACGAGATTATTTTTTGTTTCGTCAATAGTTTGTTTTAAAGTAACTTTTCCAGCATACCCCTCTTTTCCGGTATGACGGATAGCATTCATAATTAAATTAATTAATACTTGCTCCATCCGGTCGGGATCATAAGAATATTCTAGGTCTGGTGTTTCCAGTTCTAAACCAAGTTCTACAAAGTTTTCTTTTGCAAGCACATCAAAATTAGCAATAACTTTTCGTAGTAATGGAGCTAATAGTAATTTTTGATTGTCCATTTGATTAAAACCGGCTTCCATTCTTGCAAGGTCGAGCATATCATTAACCAATCGACCAATACGAAGGGATTCGTCATAAATAATTTGTGCAAATTCCCGAACTTCTTCATCCGACTGAGCAACTCCATCGATAATTGCTTCACTGTATCCTTGAAGCATAGAAATAGGCGTTCTAAGCTCATGTGACACATTGTTAACAAAATCACTCTTCATTTTCTCAAGTTGCTTCTCTTCTGTCATATCACGAATAACCGCAACAATACTTCGAACATGCTCACCTGTATATAACAACGTCAAAATTGCTACATACGTCCGGTCAGAAAAAGTTATTTCGCCCACTTGCGATTCTTTCTTTTCTAATGTGTCATTCAATAAATTATTTAAAGCTGTTGGTATCAGTACTTTTTCTGTATTTTCAGGCGAGAAAAACCAATTATGTAAAAATTCTTCTGCTGGTGGATTACTTAAAATAATTGTTTTGTCTACACTAAATTTAATTACCCCATCCGCCATTCCTACTAATATGTTAGATAATTGCTCTTTTTCTTGACGAAGGGCGCTAATATTATATTTTAATTGTTTGGCCATATCATTAAAAGCTACTCCCAGTTCACCTATTTCATCATGCGTGTAAGTTGGCACACGATTATCGAAATTCCCTTTTGATACAGCTATAGCGATTTTTTTCATTTCACGAAGAGGAAAGGCCATTCTGGATGAGAAGACAAAGGATAAAATGGAAGTAATAATGATAGCTATAATACCCGAAACAATAAGCGTTCTCACTGTTTTTTGATTCACTTTTAAAATATCATGGTATGATTGATAAACATAGACAACACCCGATTCTCCATTACTTAAAACAAACTTCTGCGCTGAAATTTCGACAGGTAAGGAGCTGTCTTTTGTTTTGAAATTATACTTCATCGTAATACTGTTGTCTTTTTCCAAGGCTTTATCTAACGTTTTATCTTGAACAAGTTTATTTGCAGATACGCTAGAAATTGTGTCAGGAGACTGAGATTGATAAATATTTTTTCCGTTTTCTTCAATAATGACGCCCATCGTATTATCAAGTAATGTCAGTGCGGAATCATTATTATTTTTAGTGGAAATAACTTCATCGTTTTCTTTCATAATTGTGATAATACTTGATGTGGTATCTTCTAATTCTTTTGTAATATGAGCAATATTATTTTTTTCATAAATCATTGCCACTAAGAATCCAGATATAACTAAAATCCCAATCAATAATAAAATGATTGTACTCCATATTTTGCCAACGATACTATTCCAAATCTTCATCTATCTCACCTCACTTCACAAAAAAATAACGAACAAAGCACGTGCGGCATAACACTTGCCGATTAAACGTCTTTGCCCGCTATCTTAATATTCGTTATTAATCTTCTGGAACTTCAAATTTATAGCCAAGACCCCACACTGTAACAATCATTCTAGCAGCGTCCTCAGATACATCATGTAATTTTTCACGAAGACGTTTTACGTGAGTATCAATTGTACGCAAATCACCAAAGAATTCATAACGCCACACTTCTTTTAAAAGTGATTCACGGTCAAAAACTTTATCTGGAGATTTAGCTAAATAATAAAGTAAATCGTATTCTTTTGGTGTTAGGCCGATTTCTTTTCCATCCACAATAACACGATGCGCCTCATTATCAATTTTCAAATGCGGAAATGTAATAATGTCTCCTGGTGTACTTCCAGCTGTTTCATCAGAAGATTGTTTTGCACGCCGAAGAACAGCTTTAACTCGTAGCACTACTTCCCGTGGACTAAATGGCTTAACGATATAATCATCTGCACCTACTTCAAATCCTTGCACACGATTAGCTTCTTCACCTTTCGCGGTCAACATAACAACTGGTGTAGATTTAAACTCTCTTAATTCACGACAAACTTCAATACCATCTTTACCTGGCATCATTAAATCTAGCAGAATTACTTCATAATTGTTGTTCAGTGCCATGTTTAATGCTTGGTCACCATCACCAGCTTCTTCAATTCGATAGTTTTCTCTTTCAAGATACATCTTAAGAAGGCGTCGTATCCGGTCCTCATCATCCACAACAAGCACTCTAACTTGTTCACTCATAAGTACTCATCCCCTAACTATCATTTACATAAAACGCATCACTTAAATTCAGTTAATTAAATGGAATTTCTCGTACCCACATACGGGAAACCACACAATTGCCTATACCAAATTTACTACGATTTAAATTATACATGTTTTTCACAAAACACGCTATCAGAAAGTATATTTTATCTTGAAATGTTACTTTTTATTCTTGCCAAATCTTGCTTCTGTTTTTAATTGTTTTACTTCATGATGGGATAATTCTCTTCTTTCACCTGCATTTAAACCACGTAAATTCAAGAAAGAATATTCTTCGCGCGCTAATTTTTGTACTTCAAAACCAACTGCTTCGAACATTTTACGAACTTGGCGATTTCGTCCTTCATGGATAGTGATTTCAACAATTGCTTTATCTTTTGCTTTGTCAGAAGAACGTACTTTTACTTTTGCAGGAGCAGTTTTGCGACCATCGATAACAACTCCGCGCTCTAGCTCACGAATAACTTCTCGTTCTGGAATTCCTTTAATGCGAGCAATATAAGTTTTGGAAACTTCATTTTTAGGGTGCATAAGTAAGTTTGCAAAGTCACCGTCATTTGTCATTAACAGTAAACCAGATGTATCATAATCAAGTCTTCCTACTGGGTAAAGACGTTCTGGAATATCTGTAAAATAATCTGCTACGGTTGTACGACCTTTATCATCAGTTACAGCAGACACCGTGCCTCTTGGCTTATAAAATAGAAAATAGCGGTGTTCTTCTTTAGTGAGCTGAATCCCTTCAACTTCAATTTGTTCTGTTCCGGTGACTTTGACACCGAGTTCTGTAACTACTTTTCCATTTACTGTTACTTTACCTTCTTGAATAAGTTTCTCTGCTTTTCTTCTAGAAGTTACTCCTGCATTTGCAATCACTTTTTGTAAACGTTCCATTCTTATTCCTCCTCCTGTTCTTTACTTTGGTTAAACCGGTCAAAAAACAGGTCCATTTCACTTTGGTCTGGGTCTTCTGCTTCTGGGTCAGCAAGCTTTGGCAAATCATCTAAAGAATTAAGCCCGAAAGCATCCAAAAATTCACTTGTCGTTACGTATAATTTGGCGCGACCAGCCCCATCTACGCGACCTTTATCAGTAACCAATCCTTTTGCAACAAGTGTTCTAATTGGTCCATCCGTTTGTACACCGCGAACTTCATCTACTTCCATTCGAGTCACAGGTTGGCGATACGCAATAATTGCCAACGTCTCTAAGGAGGCTTGTGATAAAACCGTATTACTAGGAACTTCCACTAATTTACGTAAAAAATCCGCATGTGCTTTTTTCGTAGCTAATTGGAAAGTGCCAGCAAGTTCTAATAAAATTAGCCCTCTATCTGCATTTTCATTATATCGTTCACTTAAAAGCTCTAATAAATTGAGCGCTTCAATATGCGTAATTTCCATGACTTCTGTTAATTGCTCTGTGGAAAGTCCTGCATCTCCCGCTGCAAAAAGCAAGCTCTCTAATATACCTAATTGTTCTTCTCTGTTCACGATAATTCTTCCCCTTTACCTTGCACATATAAATCCGCAAAACTTGCAGATTGCTCGACTTCGACTAATTTTCGTTTCATTAACTCAAGTAATGCCAAAAATGTTACGACAAGTTGTTCTTTAGTTTGTTCTTCAAATAATTCATCAAAACGTAAACGGTGATTTTCTTGTTGATGTAGTTTTCCGAGTACTGAATTCATTCTATCATCAATTGAAATTTCTTGGGTTGTAATTCTTGTATGCAGTGGTTTATTTAATTTCTTGCGTCGTAACATTTTGTTAAAAGCACTTAACATATCATTTAATGATACATCAAGTTCTGCCACTTTAGTCCCATCATCGTACTCGGCCAAATCCATTGGTGGTTTACTAAAATAAAAGCTCCGTTCAGCTTCTTTTTCCTTTAGTTCTTTTGCGGCTTCTTTAAATCGTTTGTATTCCATTAATTTTTCAACTAAAGCATCACGTGGGTCTTCTTCCTCTTCTAGTGTATCATAATCAATTTCAAGTTCTTGTTTTGGAAGGAGCATTTTACTTTTAATGGCAAGTAAAGTAGCAGCCATTACCAAATATTCGCTTGCAATATCTAGTTCCATCTCTTGCATTGTATGAACAAATTCCATATATTGGTCCGTAATTTCTGCCATCGGAATATCATAAATATCCACTTCTAATTGACCAATTAAATGAAGTAGTAAATCAAGCGGACCTTCAAAAGCTTCTACTTTAAAATTCATTTCTACCATGTTTGTCCCGCCTTACTATAATGAAAGATCATTTTGCACTAAATTTTCATAAGTTTCGCGGGCAACGATTAATTTATCCATTCCGTTTTCCACAAAAACTACTGGTGGTCTTGGAATACGGTTATAATTACTTGCCATCGCATAACCGTAAGCTCCGGTACAAAAAACTGCTAAAATTTCGCCAGCATTTGATTTTGGTAACGGTAAATCCCAAATTAACATATCACCAGACTCACAACATTTCCCTGCAATAGCCACTGTTTCTTCTGCGAATTTTTCTGGATTTGCTGCAAGAACAGCATCATAATGTGCGTCATATAATGCTGGACGAATATTATCCGACATTCCCCCGTCTACTGCAATATAATTCCGAATACCTGGAACTTCTTTACGAGATCCAACTTTATAAAGCGTCGTTCCTGCTTCACCAACAAGTGAACGACCAGGTTCAATCCAAATTTCAGGGATAGCAATATCATTACTATTAGCAACATCGCGCACTTCATCCATAATTTGACGCACATATTCACTTGGTTCGAGCGGCTCATCTTCAGCAGTATATCGAACACCAAAACCACCACCAAGATTAAGAACTTTAGAATCAAATCCCAGAGTTTGGTGCCATTCCACTAATTTATCCATAATACGACGTGCTGCGAGCTTAAAACCCGTTGTTTCAAAAATTTGTGAACCAATATGACAGTGTAAACCAATCAAATCAAATGATGCACTTGCATGAAGCACTTGTTTAATCGCTTTTTCTGCCTGACCATTCGTGAGTCCAAAACCAAATTTTGAATCGTCTTGTCCAGTTAAAATATAATCATGTGTATGCGCTTCTATCCCTGGAGTCACGCGAATTAAAACGGAAGCTTTTTCGTTTCGTTCTATTAATATATCTTCTAATAAACTAATTTCATAATAATTATCAATAACAAAGCATCCGATGCCATAATCAAGTGCCATATGTATTTCTTCTGCACTTTTATTATTTCCGTGAAAGTGAATTCTTTCAGGAGGGAAGTTCGCTTTAATAGCTGTATAGAGTTCGCCACCCGATACAACATCAAGAGACAAGCCTTCTTCAGCCATCAACTGATAAATCGCTACAGCTGAAAATGCTTTACTTGCATAAGCTACTTGTGCTTTTACACCTAATTCTTCAAATGTTTTCTTAAATCCTCTTGCACGGTCACGGATTAGCGCTACATCATAAACGTAAAGTGGTGTACCGTATTTTTCAGCCAACTTTAAAGTGTCCACCCCACCAATTTCGAGATGTCCTTCTGCATTTACATTCATTGTTCCAAGCCGTTCAAACGTCACGCCAATCCCACCTTTACATTATAGATTTTTAAAAGTTCTTTTATATAGTAGCATACTAAGAAGCCGAGCGACAATAACTATCTGAAAATATTATCAAATACGTAAAAAACTCAGCCCCAATCCATTATCTTCTTACTTCAGAAAATAATAAATTGGGGCTGAGATTAACGACCAATTATTTTTAAGAAATTTTAGCAACAATTGCTTTTACATATTGTAAAAACGTGCTACGAACTTGATCCGTTGTTTCAATCACTTCTGTATGAGAAAGTGGTTGGTCAAGAATTCCCGCTGCCATATTCGTAATACAAGAAATACCAAGCACTCGTAATCCAGCATGGTTTGCAACAATTACTTCTGGTACGGTTGACATCCCAACAGCATCCGCTCCAAGCGTTCTCATCATTTGAATTTCAGCAGGAGTTTCGTATGTAGGACCGCTAAATCCAGCATATACACCTTCACGAATCGTTAAATCAAGTTCTTGTGCAATTAACCTAGCATCGACACGTAAAGCCAAGTTATAAGCTTCTGACATATCTGGGAAGCGAGGGCCAAAATGTTCATCATTTGGTCCAATAAGCGGATTAGTACCAGTAAAGTTAATATGGTCAGAAATTAACATTAAGTCGCCAGCGGAATAAAGTTCATTGACACCACCCGCAGCATTAGTAACAATAAGTAATCCAACACCTAGTTCTTTCATTACACGAACAGGGAAAGTAACATCTTGCATAGAATATCCTTCATAAAAATGGAAACGACCTTGCATAGCCACTACTTCTTTTCCTTCTAATTCACCAAAAACGAATTGTCCAGCATGTCCTTCTACTGTAGAAACAGGAAAATGTGGAATCTCGCTGTAGGATAGTTTTGTTGGATTATTTACTTCATCTGCTAATACACCTAGACCCGATCCAAGAATTAAACCTATTGTTGGCGTTCCAGTGTAACTTTCTCTAATTTTCGCAACAGCTTCATTTACTTTTACTAAACTCATTGTTGTTCCTCCTCTTTCCTATTTCAAATCTTTTAAGAAACTTTTTCCATATTCGGGCATCTTCACATTAAAATTATCCGCTACAGTTGCACCAAGGTCAGCAAAAGTTTGGCGTAATTCTAGTTCAGAACCTCCGTTTTTAAAGCGCGGTGAGTATACAAGTAAAGGCACAAATTCACGCGTGTGGTCTGTTCCAGTGTACGTTGGGTCATTTCCATGATCTGCTGTAATAATTAATAAATCATCATCTGTTAATTTTTCTATTACTTCTACTAATCGTCCATCAAAATCAACAAGTGCATCCGCGTAACCTTGAGGATCACGACGGTGGCCGAACAGCGCATCAAAGTCTACTAAATTAAGGAAACTCATACCATTAAAATCTTTATCTAATACATTGATAAATTGGTCCATTCCATCCATGTTTGATTTTGTACGGATAGATTCAGTTACACCTTCACCATCAAAAATGTCCGAAATTTTACCAATCGCAATCACATCTTTACCACCATCTTTTAAAGCATCCATTACAGTTGGTTTAAAAGGTTTTAGGGCATAATCGTGACGGTTCGGCGTTCTGACAAACGCACCAGGTTCACCAACAAATGGACGAGCAATAATACGACCTAGCATATACGGGTCATCTAATGTAATTTCACGACAGAATTCACAGATTTCATATAACTCCTCTAAAGGAACAACATCTTCATGCGCAGCGATTTGTAATACAGAGTCAGCAGAAGTGTACACAATTAGCGCACCTGTTTTAACATGTTCTTCCCCAAGTTCAGCCATAATTTCTGTGCCACTAGCTGGTTTATTACCAATTACTTTACGACCTGTTTTTTCTTCAATTTGGTTGATTAAATCGTCTGGAAATCCATCAGGGAATACACGGAAAGGCGTATCAATATAAAGCCCCATAATTTCCCAGTGACCTGTCATTGTATCTTTTCCGTTAGAAGCCTCTTGCATTTTTGTATAATAAGCAAGCGGTTTTTCAGCTTTTTCAATTCCTTCGATTTCACGGATATTGGATAATCCTAATTTGCCCATTTCAGGCATTTTTAGGCCGCCAACGTGTTTTGCAATATGACCAAATGTATCCACATCAAAATCACCAAATTTAGCAGCATCTGGTGCTTCTCCAATACCAACTGAATCCATTACAATAACGTGTACTCGTTTAAATTTCTCTGGCATATTTACTCATCCTTTTCAACTTTATTTTTTAAGCACGCGGGTGAAATTGTTTGTAAACATCTTTAAGCCGCAGTTTTGTTACGTGGGTATAAATTTGTGTGGTGGAGATGTCGGCGTGGCCAAGAAGCTCTTGCACCGACCTTAAATCAGCCCCGTTTTCAAGTAAATGAGTGGCAAATGAATGACGCAATGTATGCGGTGTAATCGGCTTTTCGATGCCCGACTCCTTCGCGATTCCTTTTAAAATTTTCCAGAATCCTTGTCTTGTCAGTCCTTGCCCGTGGTGATTTAAGAACACAAAATCATTACGGTATTTCGGTCTTCTAAGTTTAGGTCTTGCTTCATTTAAATATTGTTCCAATACAGTGGTTGCTGTTTTTCCAAGCGGGATAATTCTTTCTTTATCACCCTTACCAATTGTTTGAATAAAGCCCATTTGAAGATGTAAATCATCCATTTTAAGCTTTACAAGTTCTGTTACACGAAGTCCCGTCGCGTATAAAATTTCTAGCATCGCTTGGTCTCTGAGTCCGAGCGGAGTACTAGTATCTGATGAACTAAGTAATTTTTCTACATCATCTAAGTTTAATACTTTTGGTAGGCTTTGCGCTTGTTTGGGTGTTTCAATTTGAATCATTGGATCATGAGCCATTTTTCCATCGTGCATTAAATAATGAAAAAAGGACCTCAGTGAAGCAATATAACGTGCAACGCTTCTTGGTGATTTTCCTTCTTTTCTCGCGAATGCCATAAATCCAACTATATCATTTCGTTCGAGTGTATTCGGGTCCGTTAAAGTTCTAGAAGTCTCCATGTATGAAACAAAATAGTGTAAATCTCGTTCGTAAGCTTTTATTGTATTCGCGGATAAGCCTTTCTCCACAATTAAAAAGTGTAAAAAATCATCAATCAAATCATTCATAAGCATTTCCTCCACAAATCCTATTCTATCATGTTCCTTCCTCAGTGAAAACGTTTAAGCGATGAAAAAAACTTATAATACTTTTCACACAATTCAGTTCATCATTTTTGCTATAAAAAAAAGTTTGAGATGAATAATCCCAAACTCAATTATTATTTTTTTTAGATTTTTGTCTGCAATCCGAACAAATTCCTTGAAAAGTTAATCGGTGATCTTTAACAAGAAAATTCCATTTTGACTCCACGATTTTTTCCACGTCTTCCAGCAAGTCTTCTTGAATTTCTTCTACAGATCCGCATTCCAAGCAAACAAGGTGATGATGGAAATGTTTGGCGCCTTCTTGTCTCAAGTCATAACGAGATACACCGTCACCAAAATTAATTTTATCTACCACGCGCAGTTCTGTTAAAAGCTCTAACGTTCTGTAAACTGTTGCTAGACCGGTGTCAGGCGCAATATCTTTCACCCGTAAAAAAACTTCCTCTGCACTTAAATGATCTTTTTCATTTTCCAGTAAAACACGAACAGTAGCTTCCCGCTGTGGGGTTAATTTATAACTAGCATCATGAAGTTGCGCTTTAATGCGTCCAATACGACCTTCCATTATGTTTCCTCCCTTAGTTGCGGTTGCAAGTTGTCGTTCTAAATTATCATCATTATCATTTAACAATAAATACAGTTTATAGTAATTATAATTAAAATGCAAGTTCAAAATCCACTTTTCCATTTAAAAAAAGGCACGTAGCCAATTACTATTGCTTATGTTTACTAAGATAGCATAAAAGCAATAGACTGTCTACAATGATTATCAATTACTAGTTAGTTTCTCGTTATTAATAATAATTATTATTTAGCTTTAGCAAGAAGAAATAAGAAGTACGGAGCGCCGATGATAGCGACAACAATTCCTGCAAATATTTCAGAAGGTTGAATAATCAAACGACCAATCGTATCAGCAAGTAATAACAGTAACCCTCCGGAAAGAGCTGCCGTAACCATCACCCAACGATGCGCGGAACCAACAAGTTTTCTAGCAATATGAGGACCAATCAAACCAATGAATGCAATCCCACCACTAACTGAAACACAAGCCGCTGCCAAACCAACCGCTACGATTAATAGAACAAATTTTTCGCGCTCTACTCGAACACCTAGACCTGTCGCCACTTGATCACCAAATGACAGCACATCAAGCGTTTTTACTTTCATAAAAGCAATCGCTCCGAGCACAAGTAACCATGGCAAAAGCGCATAAACATATTGCCAGCTTGAAGCCCAAATATTTCCAGCCATCCATTCAGCATATCGTTGATAATTTTGTGGGTCAAGTCGAACAGTCAAGAGCGTAATCAAAGCGGCAATCGCTGCTGCAACAGCAATCCCTGTAAGCAACAAGCGATTAGGAAGTAATCCCTCGCTCCTACTATAAGAAAGCCCATATACAACAAATGCCGTTAAAATAGCTCCCACAAAGCCAATGAACGGCATAAATAAAACCGGTACATCCATCGTTGAGGGAAAAAAGGAAATATAAAGCATTACTGCCAAGCCTGCCCCATTGTTAATCCCAAGAATTCCGGGATCAGCAAGCCCGTTCCCAGAAATACCTTGTAAAATCGTTCCTGAAACCGCAAGTCCTGCACCAACTAAAAGTGCAATTACAATGCGCGGCAAGCGAAATTCTGACACAATCAGTTGTGTTCCCGCATCCGCCATTCCAAAGAAAGACTTAATCACTTCTATAAAAGGTAATTTCGAATAACCAGCATTGACACTATATGTAAATGTACAAAAAATGAGCACACTTAAAATAATTAATGTCCAAATACGTCGCGATTTCTTCCGCTTTTCAGCAACAGTCATATACATTATAAGTTCCTCCTTTCTTTACGAGCTACATATAAGAAGAAAGGAACTCCGATTAATGCAAAAATCACGCTAATAGGCGTTTCATATGGTGGATTAATCGTTCGAGCAACAATATCTGCCGCTAAAGTCAAAAGTGCACCTACTACAGCCGAACAAGGAATAATAAAGCGATAATCAACTCCGACTAAAAATCGTACCAAGTGAGGCACAATTAAACCAATAAAACCAACCGGACCAACAACAGAAACAGCCAGTCCTGCTAAAATTAAAACAACAATCATTGAAGCTATTTTAACAAAAGCCGTTTTTTCACCAAGTCCAACTGCAATATCGTCTCCTAAACTTAAAATTGTAATGGATTTGCTTAACAAGATTGCCGCAATAAGTGCACCGAGCAACCACGGCCAAATTGCCGCAAGCTGACTCCATTTCACACCAGCGACTCCCCCTGCATACCAAAAAGCCAAGTCTTGACTCAACTGAAAATATATAGCAATCCCTTCACTAAGTGCTGTAAGAAGTGAACTAACCGCCGCACCCGCAAGTACTAACCGAGTTGGCGACATCGCACTTCCAGCAATAGAACTTACCCCAAAAACCAAAAACGCTCCAATCGCCGCTCCAACAAAAGAAAATAAAATTAGCGAATTATAACTAAGCCACGGCATAAAAGCAAAGCATACAGCTACCATAAACGTCGATCCAGCATTAAGTCCAAGCAAACCAGAATCAGCTAGTGGATTTCGCGTAATGCCTTGCATAATTGCTCCAGCCACTGCAAAAGCAGCTCCAATTGCTATATCTGCAATAACACGAGGTACGCGCAAACTTCGAATAATTTGGTGCGATGTCTCAGAACTATTATAATGAAAAAGCGCGTCCCAAACCGTAGATAAATTAATATCGGCCGCTCCAACTGCAATCCCAAATAAAGCTAGAATAAGAAGCAACAAAAGTCCACCCGAAAGTATGAATATAGCAACAGTTGGTCTTGTATTCATTTTTATCTGTTTTGACTTATCCATCTGTACATGTTCCTTCCATCTATAATATCCGCTCATTTTTAATGATAATAATTATCAATCGTAAAGAAAATTATATCAATATCGTTCACTAAGCGCAATCTTTAGTTAGATTCAAGTAACTTCTCGACAATAATATCCAACTGTCCTTCTATAGCTATAGGATCATAATAAAACATTGTGTCAAAATCCATTTGGTAGACATGTCCTGCTTTAAATGTCGGGAGATTTTTCCAAATTGGTGAGTCGGTTAACTCTTTCAACGTTTTCTCTCCGTCTTTAGCGCTTCCAGAAGATGTATTTGTTACAAACATTCTATCTGCTGCAAACTCAGGTAATACTTCTAGAGAAATTTTTTGCCAGTCTTGACCATCTAATACATCTTTTTGAATTTTGGCTGGTGCTTTTAGTTGTAAAGCATTATATATCGCTTGACCACCACGGCCCATATTTTCTCCCATTACATAAAAATCTTTATCTTGTACTTCATAAATTCCGACTGTTTCATTTGAATCAAGTTTTCCTGCTAACTTTGCTCTACTTTCTTTGGCTTTTTGATGAAACTTCTCAAGCCAAGCTTCTCCGGCTTTCTTTTCACCAACTAAATCTGCAATTTGCCGCACATCTTCTTCCACATTTTTAGAAGTCGCATACGGGATTAACACGGTTGGCGCAATTTTAGACATTTTTTCATATTCATCTTCTTTGGAAACGACAATTAAATCTGGTTTTAATTCTGCTACTTTTTCCGCTGAAACTGGATCGCCAATATCTTGAATCCCATCCACTTTTCCTTTCAAAAACGGATTTTCGATTTGTTTCGCCCTAGCCCCAACCGGCTTTATCCCAAGCAAAACGATATTTCCTAAGTATTCCGAAGCCACAATACGTTTCGGATGTGCCGGAATTTCTACTTTCTTTCCATTTGCCATTGTATATGTACGCATTTCGACCTTGTCATTTCCTGCCGTTTTATTTTCTCCACAAGCAGCCAAAACTACTGTAGTTAAAAGCATTAATACGAGTAAACTTAAACCTTTTTTCAAATGAACCCCTCCTGTAACTGATAATAATTCTCAGTTAGTATAGCAACTTTAATCTAAAAGTGCAAATCTTCTCTGACAAAGTATCACTTGCATCTTTAACGTAAAAACTCTATACTTAACAATTGAGAATGATTATCACCTTAACTTTAAATTGGAGCGATGAAAATGAAAGACCTTCATACAGATAACTTACAAATTTCATACGACAAACGAATCATTGTTGATGGTTTAGATATAGCCATTCCTGCTAATAAAATAACTGCCTTAGTTGGTGCAAATGGTTCCGGGAAATCAACTATTTTAAAGACGATGTCCCGCTTGATGAAACCTAGTAAAGGCGCTGTTTACTTAGACGGCAAGAAAATTCATAATGAACCGACACGAGAAATTGCCAAACAATTAGCTATCTTGCCGCAAAATCCTTCAGCACCTGATGGTTTGACAGTATTCGAATTAATTTCTTATGGGCGTTCTCCGCATCAAAGCAGTTTTAAATCAATTACTGCAAAAGATCGGGAAATTATTTTTTGGTCATTACGCGTGACGAATTTAACTGAGTTTGCAGACCGGCCGATTGATAGCTTATCTGGGGGGCAACGGCAACGCGCTTGGATTGCAATGTCTCTTGCGCAAGAGACAGATGTGTTATTTCTGGATGAACCGACAACCTTCTTAGACATGACCCACCAACTAGATGTTCTTAACCTACTCAAACAGTTAAATCAATCAGAAAACCGTACAATCGTCATGGTTGTTCATGATTTAAATCACGCATCTCGTTATGCTCATCATATGATTGCTATTAAAGAAGGAAAAGTAGTTGCAGAAGGTTCACCCGTTAATGTAATGACAGAAGAAACGTTAGAAGACGTTTTTAATATTAAAGCAGATATTTTAATTGACCCACGCAGCGGTGTCCCTCTTTGTCTCCCATACGAAACTTGCAACGGTTGCGAAATTGTAAAGGAGCTTGATTCCATTGCTAAATGAAGTATATGATGTAACCATTATTGGCGGCGGTCCAATCGGGCTATTTTCCGCATTTTATAGTGGCCTGCGTTCCATGAAAACAAAAATTATTGATGCCGAACCAGATGTTGGTGGCAAAGTGCGCTACTTTTTCCCAGAAAAAATCATTCGCGATGTCGGCGGTATTCCAGCTATTACCGGCGCAGATCTTATCGCAAATTTAAAAGAACAAGCAGAGACATTTCATCCTACTATTGTTTGCCGTGAGCGAATTGTTGATGTGATCAAACTAACAGACGGAACTTTTCAACTAACTTCGCATAATGGCTCGATTCATTTTTCTAAAACGATAGTTATTGCAACAGGTAGTGGTACATTTGAAGTCAATAAGCTTGAAGCTGTGCACGCGGAAGATTTTCCATTAGCAATACATTATGATGTAAAAAACATCGAGCAATTTCGCGACAAAGTAGTGGCGGTTTCCGGTGGTGGAAACTCCGCTATTGACTGGGCGCAGACGCTCGAACCAATCGCCAAACAAGTACACCTTATTTACCGCGGTGAAGATTTTAAAGCCCACGAGGAAAGTGTCCGTGAGCTTAAAAATTCTCGCGTTGAAATCCATATCCACCATGAAATCAGCGAACTAATCGGAAAGAACAATCAGTTAAATAAAATTACGGTATGCTGTAATCAAACCCAAACGATAAAAACAATTGAAACAGATGCACTTTTCATTAATCATGGGGTAAAAGTAGACCTTGGAACCATGGCTAAATGGGGATTTGAACAAGCGGATTTCGGTATTGTTGTGGATGATGAAATGAAAACGACTGTACCAGGTATTTTTGCTTGTGGAGATAGCGCGACCTATTCACGAAAAATCCGCATTATCGCAGCTGGATTACATGAAGGTCCTATTGCGATTAACAGCGCCAAAAAATATTTAGAACCTACAGCTAGAGATGAAGCAATGATTAGTACCCATCATGAAAGCTTTATTGGTTAAAAAAAGGATTCGGTCTCACTCGCCCGAATCCTTTTTTTCTTCACATATACCAAATTCGACAATTCGCATCATTTCCGTAAAATCATTGGCAAGTGGAATAAAATCTTCCATCGTCGCATTCGGATGTCTTTGCAAAAAAACCGTACTCTTCTCCGTAATATGCTGAAAAAGTGCTTTCATCACTTTTCGCGCCGCATCCATGTTCACATCTTTTTTTAACTGCATTTCGTTTAAAACTTGATTCATTTGCGCTTCAGACCGCTCAATTGCCTTATCGAAAAAACCATCTAATTTACCTTTCAATTCTGATGGTGGATTTCCGTAAACTTGCATAATCAAACCAAAAATCGCAGGATATTTACGATTAAAATCCAGTTTCATTTTCGTTGACCAAATCGCCATCTCAACAAAATCGCTCCATCGTTTCTCTTCCAAACTAACCTCATTCGTCGCAAAATCAACCGCGTAAGACACTGCCGCAATATAAAGTTTTTCTTTAGAGCCAAAATAATGAAAAATAAGCCCTTTGGAAACACCCGCTTTTACACAAATTTTATTGGTACTAGCTGCCTGATAGCCTTTTTCTGTAAATTCTTCCATCGCCGCTTCTAAAATTTTTAGGCGTTTTTCATCCATTATACTTTCAAATCCTTTTTCTTATAAAGAACAAAAGTAGCTACTACCGCCACAATAATCACCGCGCAGGAAATTAGTGCATTCGTTCCAGTAATCCCTTTGTCCATAATTTCTGATGGAATCGCATAATTGATTGGTGAGAAGTATTTGAAAAAGTCAACATTATCATTTAATCCGGCCATTATACCTAAAATATAAGTTAAGAAAACAAGTGCAAGCGCGACAGGAGAAGCTTGTTTAGCGGAACGTAACACTGCTGATACCATAAAGCCTACACTCATAAATACTGCTGCAACAAGCAATTCACTCGAAAACACTCGAACAAGCTCCATCACTAAATCCCCGCTATCTACCCCACTAGGTTTTAAAACAAGAACGAGCACCACAGAAGCCACAAACGTAATCAACCAAAAAGCCACGAAAGATAATAAATTTCCAACCATTTTCCAAAACACAAGACTAGCCCGAGTAACCGGCTGGGCATATAAAAATTCAATTGTTCCATCTGTTTCTTCTTTTATTAAAGCTTGCGCACCAATCAACGCTGCATACACGCACGCTGCAATAAAAATATACTGAAAAACATACGCAAAATAAGCATCAATATTCGTTAAATCCGCCATCGAATCCATATGCAAAATTTTCATCATATCTTGCGGAAGTGCATTCATCTTCGTATTAACTAAATCTTGCATCCCACTAGTTTGCATACTAGGGAAGAAAGCCATAAACACACCTAAAATCACAATCACTACAACGGACCAAACAACAAGGCTTTTTATTCTTGTTTTCCATTCAATGTGTAAGATGTTCATTTGATTTCTCCCCCTTCATAAAGTGTCATAAATTTATCTTCTAATTCTTGATTTGTAATCGTTAAATCCGTAATTTCTTTTTCCTGTAATAATGGCAAAATTGTTTTAATATCATCGTCAAAAATAAGTCGTGCTTTGCCTGTTTCATTTTCGATAATTCTTGCACCCGCATTCGTTAATTTTTCTAGGGGCAAATTCATCCCTTTAAGCGCAATCACTTTGCCAGTCATTTGCTGATTGGCGATGTCTTCCACCGCGATAATGTTCCCATTTCGAATAAAAGCCGCTCTCGTGCAGTATTCTTGAACCTCACGTAAATTATGACTTGAAAGAAAAATCGTCATCCCCTCTTTATTCCGCTCGGTCATTTCTTTAAATAAATAATGTTGCATCAAAGGGTCAAGACCGTTCGTTGGTTCATCCAAAATAAATAATTGCGGTTCGGTAATAAGTCCAGCAACAATCGCTACTTTTTTCTTATTTCCAAGCGACATTTCACCAAAACGCTTTTTCGGATCAATCGAAAACATTTCATAATATTTATTCATTTTTTGTGTTGCATTTTTGATTTGATGGAATTTAGCAGCATAGTGAATAATATCATTTGCAGTCATTTGTGGATAATAACGAACTTCACTCGGCACATATCCGACCATTTTCTTAATCTCTGCTGACTCTTTCACTACATCTTTTCCGAGAACCGTTGCACTCCCACTTGTTGCATAAATAAAATTCAATAAGACTTTGATAGTTGTTGATTTCCCTGCACCATTCGGACCAATAAAACCGTATAATTCACCTTCATTTACAGACAAATCCACATTTTCAATTGCTCGCTTTTTATGGTAATTTTTTGTGAGCGACTCCACTTTAATTGCTTCCATGTTCTCTCCTCCAAACTCAAATTGATCACTTAGTCAACTTGAGTATAACCTCTTTTGACCAGGTAGTCAATCAAGAACTATAATCAGTAATAGTATCAAAATTACTGATTTTCATGCTATCTTAAGTCTTTAAAATCCCACTTTTAGCTTGATAATGCTAATTTCAATAATCGCTTTATTCCGGATAGAATAACTATATTCCAGGTGATATAATATAGTACGTAAGCAAGTTTATGGTGGTGGCTAGCTCTTTCAACATGAAAGGGGGATGCCTATGACTTTTTTGTTAAGAACTCCTGGAAAGGATAACCCATGACCGTTTATGAAGCACTCTCTTTTGCAGTCGCTTTTACAACTTTAATGTTGTTACTAAACAGTCAAAATAACACAAAAAAATAACCACTCATAAACTTTGGACGGTTTAGTGGTTATTTTTATAATCTATTAAGTTAGCTGCCACCTTAAATGGGCTTACGTTTGAGGGTCATGTTCTTGCATGGCTCTCTTTTCATGTTTATGATACCACATTTCCATTCTTTATGCCAAGTATTCCCAAAGAAGTTTTTCATCCGGTTTATTCGTTTTCTTCTATTAATAGTTGTAATTTCCAGTACTGTATCGCGTACATTGTTTTTGCGTCATGAATGAATTGTTGTGCTATTAACTGTTCTGCTTCTTCCATCGTTACTTTGACTAAATTAATAAATTCATCTGCATCTTGCGCTAGAGGGTGTTCCATTTTCCGAAGATCCCGTGCTACATAAATATGTAAAAGTTCACTAGCAAATCCAGGTGATGTATAAAAAGAAGTGAGATACGTTAAATCATCAGACTGAAAACCAGTTTCTTCTTCTAGTTCCCGTTTTGCGGTCACGAGTGGATCTTCCCCCGGCTCCATTTTACCGGCTGGAATTTCGATAATGTTTTTTTCGAGGGGCTTTCGGAATTGTTCTACTAAGTACATTCTTCCATCTGCTGAAAAAGGTATAATTGCCACAGCTCCAGGATGTTTGACGATTTCGCGCTTGCTCTTTTCCCCATTCGGCAACTCCACATCATCTACTTGCAATTCAATAATATTTCCGCTAAAAATCTTTTCTGTATGAAGCGTTTTTTCCTCTAGTGAATCCACTTCTGCCACCTACTTCTCGTTTTTTTTTCATTATAACATAACTAAGTCCGAGTTTAATTTACATCGCGCGACTGATAACATCTGATTTCTAAATATGGTATGATAAGAACAAATAAAGGACACTTTCTAAAATATAAAAACCATGCTACTTGCTTAGTGCTCACATACTAAATATACTTAAATGGTAGTTACATTCCATCAATCTTTATTTTTAGAAAAATATACTATTAAGAAAAAGCGGACCTTTTAAACAGGTACTTAAAGGAGAAGATGTATAATGACCGTTTTTAAAAAGATATTAGCATTCACAGGTTCTATTTTACTTGTCATTATTTTGGGTGGTATTCTTACTTCACTTATCCAAAGTGGCTTGGTAATTGCAACAATTGTTATCGCTGTTGCAGCTATCCTATTTTTCTTTTCATCTAAAGCTGGAGACCGGGCGCAAATGATTGCAACTGGATTAACCAAGAAAGAATATAAATATATTCGTACTAACTTAGAAGAAGCTCGTGTGAAAATTATCCGCCTTCAAAAAATTATGACACAAAACAAAGCGCTATATTCTTTCCAAGAGCGCAACAAAACACTTTTACTTACTAAAAGAATTTACGGCATCGTAAAAGAAGAACCTAAACGTTTTTATGAAGCAGAAGATTTCTTTTTCTCTCATCTTGATTCTTTAGTAGAGCTAACCGAAAAATATGCCTTCTTAGAAAAACAACCTGTAAAAGACAAGAAAATTTATCAAACTCTTTCTGATACACGCACACTTTTAAATGATTTAAGTCGTGTTATTGAAAAGGATTTATTTACACTTTTGAATCAAGATGTAAACAATCTCGATTTTGAATTAGAAGTAGCGAAAAACTCCATTTCCAAACAGAAAAAGAAATTCGAAAGGGGTACAAAAGATGACCGCGAACAAGCCAAGTGAAGAAACAAATGAATTAAAAGATTTAGTAGTGGAGAAAGAGTTTAACCAAACATTAGATGACCTTCTTGCAAACCCTTTTGGATCAGACACTGAAACAGCAAGTAGTATCGTAAATAGCGAAACAGATGCGGCTCCCCGCTTAGTAGATATGCTTACAGAAACTAATAAAAAACAAGCCTTAGAATTATCCAAACAAATCGAACCAGGAAACCAATCAGCCATCCTCGGTTACGGAGCACCTGCACAAGCTAAACTACATGACTTTTCTCATTCAATGTTAGCACATGTACAAAAGCAAGATGTTGGACCAATTGGTGACATTATTAGTGATTTAATGTATCGTTTACAAGAAGCCGATCCGGATGAACTAGCTGCTCGCAACAAAAACGTCTTCACAAAAATGTTCCACCGAGTTAAACAATCCATCAATGAAATCACTTCTAAATATCAAAAAATTGGTACCCAAATTGACCGCATCGCGTTGAAACTGGAACATTCCAAAAAGCGTTTAATGGAAGATAACTCTTTCCTAGAACAGCTTTATGATAAAAATAAAGATTACTTCCAAGCACTTAACATTTACATTGCTGCTGGAGAATTAAAATTAGAAGAAATTAATACAAAAATGCTCCCGGAACTTCGCAAAAAAGCAGAACAAACTGGCGATCAAATGGATTATCAAGAAGTAAATGATTTAACGCAATTTGCGGACCGACTTGATAAGCGTGTATATGATTTACGCTTAAGTCGTCAAATCACTATCCAACAAGCGCCGCAAATCCGTTTAATCCAAAATACAAACCAAGCACTCGCTGAAAAAATTCAGTCTTCCATTATGACTGCCATTCCGCTTTGGAAAAACCAAGTAGCCATCGCGCTTACGTTGCTTCGTCAACAACAAGCTGTAGCTGCTCAACGCCAAGTTTCTGAAACAACGAACGAACTTCTAAAACGAAATGCCGATATGCTAAAAACAAACGCGATCGAAACAGCGCGTGAAAATGAAAGAGGTATCGTGGACATCGAAACACTTAAAGAAACGCAGTCCAGCTTAATTGAAACCTTGCAAGAAACACTTAAAATCCAACAAGAAGGCCGTGCTAAACGTGCTGTAGCAGAGAAAGAACTAGTTACAATGGAGCAAGAACTGAAAGAACGTTTACTGGAAATGAAATAAACGAAAAACCACTCTTCCCAAAAAGAGTGGTTTTTTTAATACCTTTTTATTTAGTTAAATAACTATAACCTTCTAAAAGAAGTGCAGCCATCTTCTCTGCAAATAATTGTATCATCTTTTCCCCTTTCTCCTCTTTGGCAAGGCTAGCATCCCCATATACACCACTTTTGCTTAAATCACCTAGCGAAATAGTTGATTTTCCGTAAAGGGTTGGTTTTTCAGGATATTCTCTAACCGCTTTTTTCATTTGCACTAATTCTTTTTTAGTCGCAAGCATTAAAGAGGTTTCAAATTCACAGGCATGAATCATTCCGTGCCATGTACCAGACTCACAATTCTTTTCCATTACTTCAGAAAGAGATGGATAGAATAGATACATAACAGGCATTTCTAACTCATCTGCTAATTCTCTAACAGCATATTTCATCGAGTTGTTGTTAGAATCATGTCCATTTATTAAGACGAGCATTTTGACACCATAGCGAGAAACACTGTGTGCAACATCCTTAATAATTGCTTCGACATGATGTTGTTGAATAGAGATAGTTCCTGGAATATCGCGCCATACCCAAGAATAGCCAAATGGCATTGGTGGAATGACTATTGCTCCTGTTTTTTCCGATACCAATTCTGCTAAATGCTCTGCTAAAAATATATCGACCCCAAGTGGTAAATGGTGTCCATGTTGCTCTGTTGCTCCGAGTGGTAAAATTGCGACTGGAAAATCAGTTATCGCTTTTTCCACTTCATCTCGTGTCATGTTTATTATTTTGTTGGCTGATTGCACCATTTTACATCCATCCTATCTTTGAAAAGCTTTTGCATTTTCTCTTATTTGATTGAGCATAGCCTTTGTGGCGCCGCGTGGAACAAGCTCACTTCCAATAGCGTAAGAATCACACCCCGCCTCTTTAAATTCTTCGATATTTCCTGAATCTATCCCACCAACTGCCATCAGATGAATATTAGGGAATGGACCTCTTAAACTTTTAATGTAAGTCGGTCCAAGTGTTCCAGCCGGAAAAACTTTAAAAATTTCTACGCCTAATTGTATTCCTTCCATAATTTCACCTGGGGAAAATACTCCTGGAAAAACAGCTATATCTTGTTTTATGCATTCTTCTACAATACTTTTTTCAAAACCTGGAGTAATAATAAACGTTGCTCCTGCTTTTTTCACCTTTTGAATTTGCTTTTTTTCTACTACTGTACCGGCTCCAATTGTCAATTGCTTAGCTGAAAAATGCTGACTTAAGGCTTCTAAACAAGCTAATCCTTTTGTTTCATTACTCAACGAGACTTCTAGCGTTGTAATCCCTTCTTCTAAAAGTAATTCTGTAATCGGAATAACATCTTCTTTTGCTACATCCCGAATAATTGCCATCATTTGGTCTTTCTCCATGGTTAACAAATCACACGCACTCCTTTATTAAAATTTGGCTAGCCAGTTTGCAGGATTATCATAAAATATAGCTTGTATTTGTTGCTCCGTTACTCCCTCTTCTAAAAGCCTTGGAATAAATTTTGTTTTTATAAAACGGAATCCCGGTCCACCGCCATATGCGTGCAGATAACTTTTTCTTCCCATATCTCCAGAGATGAGTAATTTATCCTCAAAACCATTTTCAAGCATATTTTTCACTAGTTCAACTCGTGTACTATCTGGATAGTATTTTACTTTTCCACAACCATCAAACTGAACATAAGCCCCTTTTTCAGCTAATTTCAGATGATAGTATGGATCTGCATTGCGATCGCTATGTCCAACAGCCACAAGCTCCATATCCACGCCTTCTTCTTCTAAGATAGCAAGCATTTCTTGGCCCATCGTCCCTGCTTCTGTATGCAACCAAATTGGTGCACCAGTTTCTTTTTGGGCCCATGCTACAGCTCTTGTTACTTTATCCTCTAATGGATGAATGAGGTTGTACCATGAACCTGACTTCAAAATCCCAGCACGAGCATCGGACCCATCCATTCCTTTTTCAATATCATAAATTAATCGATCTGTAATTTGTTCGATACTTTCCTCCTGTACCCACTCTGGGAAATAAATATGTTTATTAAATCCTGTAACACCAAGAACATTCACACCAGATTCCTCAGACATAGCTTTTAGTTTATTTCCATCACGACCATAATCTAGCGTCGAAGCATCTACGAGTGTTTGACCTCCAATAGATTGAAATGTTTTTAATTCTTCTAAGGAGGACTCATAATCGGTTAATTCAAAATCACGATCTTTCTGAACTGAGGGAGGACAACACCACAAATGTTCATGAGAGTATGTGAAACCAAGGCTTTCTTTCGAAATGTCACCAAGAACTGTTCTAATTTTCTTTTCCATTTAAAACCATCTCCTATATTTTTTTAAAGTGGTATCCCAAATAGTGTTCCAATTAATCGAATAATGACGATAACAATGATTGCATCAGTTGAAGCAAACCATAACCCTTGAATACCATAGCCATCTAATCCTAAAATTGGATAGGCAATTGCTACAATCATTTGAAAAATAAATCCTAATAATAAACCAGCAATAATGGCTCCTCGTCTACCGCCCATTGCATTTCCGAATACACCAGCTGCTCCGCCCATAAAAAACAATCCAATTACAGATGGGAGCACGACAACTGGAAGCATGGTAGAAACTAGTGTCGCTCCAAGCCCTCCGACCACTGCACATAAAAAACCAATGGTCGTTGCAGTAGGTGCGAATGAATAGAAAATGGGAACATCAAGAGCTGGAATTGCGCCGGGAACAATTTTTTCGCTAATACCTTTAAATGCTGGAACTAATTCACCTAAAAACATCCGTACCCCTTGAAGTAGTATTAATATTCCGACAACAAAAGTGAATGCTTGCAATATTGCGAATAGTACATTACTTTGTGTGCCAGCTAGTTCTTTCATCACCGGCTCATCCACAAAGAAAGATGTAAAGATATAAATCACTGCCATGACAATCCCCATTAAAACTGACATTTCTTTCAAAAAATCTAGTTTTTTAGGAACTTTTAAGTCCTCTGTAGAATTAGCTTTATTTCCTAATTTCCCTCCAAGCCAACCGGTTGTCCAGACAAGTGAGCTGCCCCAAAAGCCAAAACCGACTTGATCATTTCCTGTTACTTTACGTACAAAAGGTTGTGCGAGAGCTGGAAAAACAATACTTGAAATACCTTGTGCAATAGAACCAAACAAAATAATTTGCCAGCTACTAAAGCCCATTTGATCAAATACAATGGCCATTGTTGCTGCGAAGGAAAACATCATATGCCCAGTTAAGAAGATATATTTCCATCTGGTCGTTCTAGCAAGAATAACATTAATAATAAAACCAAATACAAGAATTAAAGACGTTTCCGTTCCTAAAATTTGCTGAACAGCAGCTGCAATAGCATTATCTTCTGCTACCACCCCTTTAAGTTGAAAAGCATTTTCAAACATTGTGCTAAATGGAATTAGACTTCCAACAATAATCGCGGACCCTTGCTGTAACATAATAAAACCAAAAATCGTTTTTAATGTTCCTTTTACAATATCAGAACCGGTTTTCCTTAAGGCAATTAACCCAATAGCTGCTATAATTCCTAAAATAAAAGCGGGCGTAGAAAAAATTTCTGTGATGAAAGTAAGCATCTTCATCCTCCTTTTTTATGAAGCAAAGTATTGTTTGATAGCTGGCAAAACTTTTTCTTCTATTTCTTTTTTATCGAGAATATTAATGATTGGAACAACTTTTACTTCTTCCTCTGCTAATTCTTTGGCTATTTCACTGGAAGCAACAATAATGTCGCACGTTCTTCCCTTCGCACTACTTAAATCCGTTGCTTCCCCTCCAACTGTAAATCCATGTTTTTTTGCCATATCTTGAATCTCCATAAGCAACATCAAGCTAGTTCCAAATCCCATTCCGCAAACCGTTAAAATTTCCACTACTTTTCCTCCTTATTTATGGTACATAAGATTTCCGCTTTATCGGTACTTGTTTTTAATCTTTTTAGCTTCACTTCATCGGTTAATAATTCACTAAGCGCTTGGAGCATTTTGATGTGGAAATTTGTATCTACACCACCAATTGCGATAACAAGACTTACATCGTCATTGGTTGGATGCCCAAATTTTATTGGTGTTTTCAAACGAACAAGTGACATACATTGTTTTTTCACCCCGTGTTCGGGTCGTGCATGTGGGATTGCAATATGTGGTGCTAGGACTATATAGGGACCTAATTTTTCATAACCAGCTACCATCGCATCTACATAACTAGATAAAGCGCTTTCAGTTTTTACCAAGAGGTTTCCAGCAGCTCTGATAGCATCTACCGGACTTTCCACCTCCACATCCAATTCAATTTGTTCTAAAGTAATTGGTAACAATACGACTTCCTCCTTTTCTATATGATATGTTTTTTAGTTCTACCTTCTAATTCAGCCAAATATTGATACCTATCTCCGCGAGCGACCATATCTACCACTTCCACTGGAGTATTGCCTTTCATATAGGAAGTACGTCGAACATGAAGCACCGCAGAATCTTCAGGAACTGCGAGCAAGGCAGATTCAATCGGCGTGGATAATCTTGCTGTAATAATTTCATCTGCATGTACTAAACTAATATGATAAATTTCTTCCAAATCATGGTAAAGGGAATCTGATTTCAAACCATTTTCGAGTAAACCAGGAACATATTTGGCGCGTAAATAATTAATCATAATCGCAACAGGTTCACCATCAATTTCTCTCACGCGTCTAATACAAGTTACTTCTTCATTCTTACCTAATTGGAGTGCTGTACGAATTTTTTTTGATGGGATTGCTGCAGAAATTTCTACACTGATAGTCTTAGATTCCTTATGTTGTAATTTCATTTCCTCTGACCAACTAAAAATCCGTCCAAGTCCTTGTGTAGTCTTTGTTTGACTCACAAACGTTCCTTTGCCTTGTTGTTTGCTTACAATTCCCTCATTTACCAGCTCTTCTATCGCTTTTCGAACTGTCATCCTGCTAACATGATACATCTTTTCAATTTCTGTTTCTGTCAAAAGTAAATCTCCAACCGACATATCTTGTTCAATTTTCTCTTGTAGTTGATTTTTCAGTTGCATATAAAGTGGTGTAGAAGATGATTTATTTAATTTTTTCATATTAATTTCATTCCTCCCGAAAAGTTATCTTTTGATTCATTATAACATTTGCAATAATATAATCAAGAAACATTATAACCTTTCGTCGTTTTCAGTGTATAACATCATAACGAATTAGTCAAGATTTTTTTAAAGGTTATAATCTATATGTATAAAAAAAGAAAAGGTTGGATGTCCTTTTCTTTTTTAAAGTCCTTCTAAACGTAAATTCTCAAAATAAACGGGTTTTAAATTGGTTACGGTAAGTCCAATCAAGCGAATGCTATCTTGTCCTTTATAACTCTCTCTTAGAAGTAACGCCGCCGCTTGATAAATTTGGCTTGCATCATTGGTATATTCGTTTAAAGTAAGTCGTTTAGTAATGGTTGTAAAGTCACTGTAGCGTAGTTTTAGTACTACCGTCTTGCCATGTTTTTGTAATTTGATGAGCCGTTCTTCTACTTTTTTGGCGAATTGCATGAGGCTTTGTTCGAGAATTCGGCTATCTAAGACATTAAATTCAAAAGTGGTTTCTTTGCCAACAGATTTGCGATCACGATGCGGGTTCACAATGTTGTTTGAACGGCCACGAACATGTCGATATAATTGATAGCCGTGTTTGTGTAATTCACGAATAAGGTCCCACTCGCTCCACTTCTTCAAATCCGCTCCCGTTTCAATTCCCAAACGGTGCAATTTTTCTGCGGTTACTTTTCCTACCCCATAAAATTTAGTGACTGGTATTTGTTCTAAAAAGGCTTCTGCTTCTTCGGGCGTAACTACTGTAATACCAGCAGGTTTTTTAAAATCAGAAGCGATTTTTGCGATAAATTTATTAAATGAAACACCGGCAGAAGCGGTTAGACCAAGCTCATGATAAATCGTCTGCTGGATCTCGCGTGCAACCATTGTGGCGGATTTCATTCCTTTTTTATTTTCAGTTACATCCAAATAAGCTTCATCTAAGGAGAGTGGTTCGATAATATCCGTATATCTGGAAAAGATTTCGCGGATTTGATTAGAAACCTCTACATAATGAGCCATATTGCCGTGAATAAAAATGCCATTCGGACAAAGTTTAGCAGCTTGCCTGGTGGGCATAGCCGAATGCACACCAAATTTGCGTGCTTCATAAGAACAAGTCGCAACAACTCCACGTTTATTAGGGTCCCCGCCAATAATAAGCGGCTTCCCTCGGAACTCAGGATGGTCGCGTTGTTCTACAGATGCATAAAAAGCGTCCATATCAATATGAATAATTTTTCTACTCGTATCCATAACTGCATCTCCCTTGAAACGAACAAGCGTTCTTATTCAATTATAAAGGTTAACCTCATTAATTACAAGAAAAAAACACCCTATTTTCATAAGGTATTTTCTTCCGTTTTATTTCTTTAAAAATGCCCCTTTGCCGAAAAATTCGATAACTTGTGGCATTATTTGATAAAGACGAGTCGCAATATTCATTACAAAAGGTAAATTGATTTCGCGTCGTTTAGTCCCCATAATTTGTACGGTTTTTCGTGCTACTTTTTCTGGTTGTAAAACTAATTTTCCAACTGTCTCTAAATAGTTACCTGATTTATCTGCTACATCGAAAAAATTCGTTGCAATAGGTCCAGGATTTATCGTTGTAACTTTGATTTTATCAGGGCTTAGTTCTAAACGAAGCGCATTAGAGAAACCTAGTACTGCATATTTTGTTGCTGAGTAAACAGTTGATTTTGGTGTGGCAATTTTGGCAGCTTGAGAAGCGATGTTAATAATGTGACCAGACTTACGTGCTTGCATTTGCGGTAAAATAAGTTGCGTTAATTGAATTAAACCAAGGACATTCGTATCGAACATTTTTTCAATAGTTTCAAATGGAATATCAACCGCGTTTTCAAACAAACCAAAACCTGCACAGTTGACTAATACATCGATTTGATAAGCTGCATTTATTTCAGTACTTACTTGTTTTACTTGCTCAAAGTCTGTCATATCTAGTGTAAAATAAACAGCTTCTACTGAAAAATTACTACTTATTTCTTTCTGTAACGCAATTAGTTTTTCTGTACTTCTTGCAGTGATAATAACATTCGCACCTGATGCGGCCACTTGTCTGGTAATTTCCGCACCAAGGCCGTTAGAAGCTCCAGTGATTAATACTGTTTTATTTTTCAAAAAAGGGTTCATTTTATCACTCTCCAATTGGGAAAACAGCTAAGTCATACGCTATTTCAGTATTTTCAAAAACAGATTGTGCTTCCATTAATAATTCTCTGCTTGCTTCGCGGTCATATCTCGAGCTGATGTGGGTTAAAATTAATTTTTTGACGTTGGCTTTTTTTGCAAGAGTCGCTGCTTGTATGGTGGTTGAATGCATATATTCTCCTGCTAACTTTTCTTTACCACCTTCAAACGTGGCTTCGTGTACTAGAACATCAGCATTTAGCGCTAATCCAAGTTCACTTGCTGTTGCTTTAGTATCCCCGAAAATACTAATGATTTTCCCCTTTTGTGGCTCATCAATGTAGTCTTTTCCATCAATTACACGTCCGTCAGTTAATGTGACTGATTCTCCATTTTTCAGTTTTTGAAAAATAGGACCTGGTTCGACGCCATCATCTATTAATTTATCCGCATTGAGCGCACCCTGTTTATCCTTTTCGGTGATACGGTAACCAAAACTACGTAATCCGTGATCTAATTCATCGACTGTAATAGAGAACATCTTGTCTTCAAAAATTAAACCTGGTTCAATTTCATTAAAAATGATTTTATATGTTAGCCTAGTCCCGCTTATTCTTAAAGAAGTTTCCACATATTCGGCAATTCCAGTTGGCCCATAGATGGTTAAATCTGACTCGCCACCTTGAAAAGAACGACTACTTAATAAGCCCGGTAAGCCAAAAATATGATCGCCATGCAAATGAGTAATAAAGATTTTTTCTAGCTTACTTAGTTTAATTTGGCTTCGCATGATTTGGTGTTGAGTTGCTTCCCCGCAGTCAAAAAGCCAAATTGTATTTCGTTCATTTAACATTGAAAGTGCGATGGATGTGACATTACGGCCTCGTGACGGTATGCCTGCTCCAGTTCCTAAAAAAACAAGTTCCATTTTTGTTCCATTCCCTTCCCAGTTCGTGTCTTATTTTATCATATTCTTAAACGAACAGGAAATAAACATTTTTACATTAAAAACCCTTATAATTCAGAAATAACTGTCAAATTAAAAAAATATTCGAACCAAACAGTTGCACAAATGCTTCTTTATGGATAAAATAGTATGGACTAATGAGGAAAATTAATAGCTCATTTAATAAGGCCTTTTTTTGTGGGGTTCTTTTCAAACTAAGAAATCTTTTTCTTAGCAGTTAATTTTTGCCATTAAGAGAATAAGAAAGAGGGTAAATGACGTATGACAGATGAGTTAGAACAAAAAGCACTGATTACTATTTTTGGCGGTACGGGAGATTTGGCAAATCGCAAACTTTACCCTTCGCTATATCATTTATACAGTAAGGGGTCTCTTGGCGACAATTTTGCTGTAATTGGAACGGCTCGTCGTGAATGGAGTAATGATTTCTTCCGTGATAAAGTAAAAGAGTCTATCAAAGACATTGACGGTTCTGAAAAAGACGCGGATGCATTTGCTTCTCACTTCTACTATCAATCTCATGATGTGACAAATAAAGAATCTTATGTAACATTAAAAGATTTATCTGATGAATTAGATGCTAAATATGAATTGGGTGGTAATCGCCTGTTCTATCTTGCAATGGCTCCGAATTTCTTTGGAACAATTGCAAGTCGCATTAAATCAGAAGGCTTTGTAGACACAGATGGTTTTCATCGTTTAATTATTGAAAAACCATTTGGGCATGATTTAGCTAGCGCGGAAGAACTTAATAATTCGCTTCGACAAGCATTTAAAGAAGATGAAATTTATCGTATCGACCATTATTTAGGCAAAGAAATGATCCAAAATATTTCGGTTATTCGTTTTGCCAATTCAATTATTGAATCGCTTTGGAATAATCGTTATATTGATAATATCCAAGTCACTTTAACAGAAGTACTTGGCGTTGAGGACCGTGGACGTTATTATGATGAAAGCGGAGCACTTCGAGACATGGTTCAAAACCATATCTTACAAATAGTATCCTTACTTGCGATGGAACCTCCAATTAATTTAACGACACGCGAGATTCGTCATGAAAAAGTTCGCGCGCTTCGTTCGTTACGCGTTTTTGAAGGTAAAGAAGTGCATCAAAACTTTATTCGTGGTCAGTACGGTCCTGGTGAAGTAGGCGGCAAAGAACTAAAAGGCTACCGTCAAGAAGATAATGTGGATCCCCATTCCAATACGGAAACATTTGTTGCAGCCAAACTTGAAATCGATAATTTCCGCTGGGCTGGCGTACCATTTTACATTCGTACCGGTAAACGTCTTGCAAAGAAAACAACGCAAATTGCGATTCAATTTAAAGATGTCCCGCTAAACTTATTTGGCCAACAACAATCGCTTGGTGGTAATGTGCTTGTTATTCATATCCAACCAGATGAAGGTATTACACTGCATTTGAATGTAAAAGAACCTGGTCAAGGTATGGTAACAATGCCAGTTAACTTAAATTACATTCATTCTTCTCCAGATGGCATGAATACACCTGAAGCATACGAAAAATTAATTCTGGACTGCTTGCGTGGTGACGCGACTTACTTCTCTCACTGGGATGAAGTATCGCTATCATGGAACTTTATTGACCATGTAGCAGACGTTTGGACAAATACGAAAGATCATTTCCCGAACTACAAATCCGGTTCAATGGGTCCAAAAGAAGCAGATGACCTTATTCAACGCGACGGGTTCCAGTGGTTCCCAATCGATTAATCAAAAAACCAGAAATATGGCTACTCTAGCCTATTTCTGGTTTTCTTTGTTTACTTGCAAAAAGCCCTATGCATGTTAGAATAGAGAGGAAAACTAACTAGTTAAAGGAGCTCATATAATGGCTGAAAATATTGATGACTACTTAGAAAAAGGCATGTATGGGGCAAAGGAGATTAATCCCGCTGAGAAGAAAAAATATTTAGGAACTTATCGCGAACGCGTTTTAGTCGCACTCACAAAAGAAGAAGTTTTGACCCAAGAGTATCTTCCAGAACTAGAAAAAGTAATACTAGAAAACAGTGACTCCAAGCTTCTCTTAAACGGATTACTCCATTATAATTCTTTACGCCCTTATATTAAACTAGCAGAAAAATGTAAACATGAATTTTCGATTGTTACTCGTTTAGAAGGAGAAACAGATGTTTACCTTGTCCTCGCCTGTCAAAAAGCGGTAAACAAGGAAGACATTCATTTATATAAAGAGGCACAAGTAGAGCAAAAAGAAGAACCTGCCTCGTTACTTGAGAAGGTTCGTAAACTGTTTAATTAAGTTTTCCGCTTACTATTTAGGAGGTCGATTTATGCTACACATCATCACTCTGTCACTCGCTATTTTGATGGCGCTACAAACGATTTATTTCTTCATTCGTAAAAATGTGAATATGGGCGTTATGTTTTTACTCATCACGGCTGCACTTCTTTTACTCAGTACGATTTAATGAAGTCCCCGTTTCGACTGCTTGCTTTAGCTTTTGCTGCATGACACCGATTCCTGATGCTCCCTCAAGTGGGAAATTAAATACTTGTTTACCTTCCGTAATGCTTGTTAATAACCCTCTGAACTTGTTGCCGCCTAACATCGGAATTGGTTCGGTAGGGTTTATTTGTAGTTTCTGCCACTGCTCCTTTAATTCCTCGAGCTGAATCGTATCTGCACCGGTCCCTTTCATGGTGAAACGAACATCATATGTTTTTATAATAATATCATCTGGTTGTAAAAAACCATATTTTGGGGACAAAATTAAATATTCATTTGCAAATTGTTCCGCATATGCTTTACTTAAACGATGGAACGTTCCTGTATATGCTTCACTTGCTTTGACTGGACCAATATCCGGTAGCTTATCCCATATTTTTGGTTTTCCAGAGGCGATAATAATCAAGTTTGTTTTATTGGATATTCCCACATCATCACTCTTCCTTGTCTTTCTTCTGTATCTTTTTCTACTATATGTACGAAATGGTTATGTTTAAGCACTTGGATTGATGCTTCATTTTGTTCATAGCATCTAGCAAATATACGCTTTATTTCATGCTGTTCTTCCAGCCAAGCAATCATCCCTATAAGCGCTTCTGACATATATCCTTTATTTTGATAATCTGGAGCGATGCTGTAACCAATCTCTATTTCACCAGTTTCATTAGGATTTCCTTGACCACCAATTTCACCAATAATCTTGTTTTCCTTTTTTAAAACGACTAAACGTGTCCACTTAATCATTCTTTTATCTTTTTTTACATTTTCTAGCACGTAAGGTAAATAAAAAAAGAAATCAATCCCGGGCCAGTCAGGCGATACTTGATAGCCACTCGCTTTTTCTAAAGCCTCTGTTCCATTTATCGTTGATTGAATCATCTCCAGTGTGTAATTAATCAAAATTAATCGATTCGTTTCTATATTGTTCACAACAAAAACCTGACTTTCCTCTAATTTGTTACTTTCAATTTAGCAGAATTAGATATAAAAACGCAACTAAAGTGTTGTTTTTTTCTGACTGATTAATTAAATAAAGTAAAACTATAAAAATAAAACTATTCTGACTATATACTTGACATTTCATTTTTGAATGCGCTTCCATTTAAGTTATACTTCAAATATAAGACCTGGTACTAATTATAGCTAAAAGTGTAAGTTGCTTGAATTGTGCAAACTGACGGAAAACTTTTGAAATAACAATTGACAATCGCATTACAACCATATATATTAAATACTAACATAACATTTCTTGATATTAATTTTTTTCAAAAATGTGCGACTAATCGAAAAAATAAAACCATTTAACGAAGGAGTTAATGACTTATGAAAACGACTAAATCAGTCATTACAATTTTATTACTCTAGAAGGGCTTTGAGCACTGTAGAATTTTACAGTAGTTTGAGTCCTGTTTACGTTAAATGGGATTCTAGCAAAGCATCCCATTGTTTTCATCATTGGGGTGCTTTTTCTTTAGCTAGATTTCGAGTTTTCAAGCATCGAAAAGCCATTATCAAGCAAGCAGATACTTAAACATATATATTAATGCCACGCTATTTAGTGAATTCTAAAAATTCAGTGTCGGCAAATAATTCTTAATTAGAAATGGGGTAACGTCATATGCGTAGTGACAAAATAAAAAAAGGTGTGGAACAAGCACCAGCAAGAAGTTTGCTTCATGCTACAGGTCAAATTAAAAGTCCAGGTGATATGGATAAACCATTTATCGCTATTTGTAACTCTTATATTGATATTGTGCCAGGTCATGTTCATTTACGGGAACTTGCCGATGTGGCTAAAGAAGCAATCAGAGAGGCTGGCGGGATTCCATTTGAATTTAATACGATTGGTGTAGATGACGGAATTGCTATGGGGCACATTGGTATGAGATACTCTCTTCCCTCTCGTGAAGTTATCGCGGATGCAGCGGAAACGGTAATCAATGCGCACTGGTTTGACGGCGTTTTCTACATTCCTAATTGTGACAAAATCACGCCAGGTATGCTTCTAGCTTCGGTTCGTACAAACGTGCCTGCTATCTTCTGTTCAGGAGGCCCAATGAAAGCTGGGCTATCTGCTCACGGCAAAGCCCTCACTCTTTCTTCCGTTTTTGAGGCTGTTGGTGCTTTTAAAGAAGGTAGCATGTCTCAAGAAGATTTCCTTGATATGGAAGCAAACGCATGCCCAACTTGCGGATCTTGTGCAGGTATGTTCACAGCAAACTCAATGAACTGCTTAATGGAAATCCTAGGCATGGCTGTCCCAGGAAATGGTACAACTCTTGCTGTATCCGATGCACGACGCGACCTTATTAGAGAGTCAGCATTTCATTTAATGGATTTAGTGAAAAAAGATATTCGTCCTCGTGACATTATTACGAAGGATGCTATAGATGATGCATTTGCTCTAGACATGGCAATGGGTGGCTCGACAAATACCGTTTTACATACTCTTGCTCTTGCAAATGAAGCTGGTATTGAAGACTACGATTTGGAACGTATCAACGACATCGCTAAACGTGTCCCTTACCTTTCCAAAATCGCGCCCTCTTCTTCTTACTCTATGCATGATGTACATGAAGCTGGTGGTGTTTCTGCCATTATAAAAGAACTTGTTGATCTTGGCGGCGCTATCCATCCAGATCGAATAACGGTTACTGGAAAAACAATTAGAGAAAATGTTGCGGATGCAAAAATTAATAATACAGACGTTATCCATCCAAAAGAAAATCCATATAGCCCAGTTGGTGGACTTTCGATGTTGTTTGGAAATATCGCACCCAAAGGAGCGACTATCAAAGTTGGCGGTGTAGACCCTTCTGTACAAGTTTTTAAAGGAGAAGCGATTTGCTTTAGCTCTCATGATGAGGCAGTTGAAGCAATTGATAATCATACGGTTCGCGAAGGTCATGTAGTAGTTATTCGCTATGAAGGTCCAAAAGGCGGACCAGGAATGCCAGAAATGCTAGCTCCAACTTCTAGTATCGTTGGTCGCGGTCTAGGAAAAGATGTGGCACTCATTACAGATGGCCGTTTCTCTGGAGCAACACGCGGAATTGCTGTTGGTCACATTTCTCCTGAAGCTGCTGCTGGTGGACCGATTGCACTTGTTCATGACGGGGATATTATCACGATTGATTTACCAAACCGGACATTAAATGTAGATGTTTCTGATGAAGTTTTAGAAGAACGAAGAAAAGAATTACCAAAATTTAAAGCGAAAGTAAAAACTGGTTATCTTGCAAGATACACTGCTCTCGTAACTAGTGCCCATACTGGCGGTATTTTGCAAATTCCAGAAGATTTAATCGACTAAAAAAAGGGGTGATAAGCGTGATTGATACGACAAAGACAAATGAAAAAGCCACAAAAAAGCAAAATAAAAGTGGAGCGGAACTTTTAATTGACTCCTTAAAAAAACAACAAGTCGAGATGATTTTTGGCTATCCGGGTGGCGCGGTTCTCCCTCTCTATGATGCTTTTTATGACTGCGATATCCCACATATTCTAACAAGACACGAGCAAGGAGCGATTCATGCTGCGGAAGGTTACGCTCGAGTTACTGGGAAACCTGGTGTGGTGGTTGTAACGAGTGGACCTGGAGCAACAAATGTATTAACTGGTATTGCGGATGCGATGAGTGATTCGATTCCGTTAGTAATTTTCACCGGACAAGTTCATACGCCAGGTATTGGTAAAGATGCTTTCCAAGAAGCTGATATGATTGGGCTAACGATTCCCATTACAAAATATAATTACCAAGTGCGTGATGTTCGTGACTTACCAAAAATCGTCAATGAAGCTTTTCATATCGCAAGTACTGGACGTAAAGGTCCTGTTGTCATTGATATTCCAAAAGACATGGGGATTATCCAAACAGAGTCTATTCGACCAGATACCATTGATTTGCCAGGTTATCAACCGACTTATTCACCGAACCCGCTTCAACTCGAAAAACTAATGCAATCTCTATCCGCCGCAAGCAAACCACTCATACTTGCAGGTGCTGGCGTTAATCATGCGAGAGCTACAGCTGAATTACTTGAATTCGCTGAACGTTATCAAATCCCAATCGTTAATACACTTCTCGGTCTGGGAAGTTTCCCGCAAAGCCACGATTTGTTCCTTGGCATGGGAGGAATGCACGGTTCTTACGCAGCAAATATGGCGCTAACAGATTGTGACTTACTGATTAATTTTGGCTCTAGATTTGACGACCGGCTTGCAAGTGCGCCGAAAGAATTTGCCACAAAAGCAACCATTGCGCATATCGACATTGATCCTGCTGAAATCGGCAAAATTATCGAAACCCAAATTCCAATTGTAGCTGATATTAACGAAACGCTCACACAACTACTGCAAATGGAACTTCCGGTTCACTTAGACACATCCCATTGGTACAAGTTAAATATGACACGTAAAAACCGTCATCCTTTTAATTTTGACAGAACGAAAAAAGCAGAAATTAAACCGCAGCGGGTGATTGAACTAATTGGTGAAATTACACAAGGTGAAGCACTTGTTTCTACAGACGTTGGGCAGCATCAAATGTGGGCGGCACAGTTCTATCCGTTCCAATTTGATCATCAAATTATTACAAGTGGTGGTCTTGGTACAATGGGCTTTGGCTTCCCAGCAGCTGTTGGGGCACAACTTGCTTTTCCAGATAAAACAGTAGTTGCCATTGTTGGCGATGGTGGTTTCCAAATGACTAATCAAGAACTGGCAATTTTAAACGATTATCAAATTAATGTAAAAACGGTGATTATCAATAATGGCTCGCTCGGTATGGTTCGTCAGTGGCAAGAAAAATTCCATGGCGAAAGGTATTCCCATTCGATTTTCACGAGTCAACCAGATTTTGTCAAACTATCTGAAGCTTACGGTGTCAAAGGTGTTCGCTTGACGAATCCGGAAACACTAGAAAAAGATTTAAGAAAAGCATTTGCGCACCCTGGTCCAATTGTCATTGATGTTCATGTTGCAAAAGATGAACTAGTACTTCCAATGGTTCCAAGCGGCAAACCAAATCACCAAATGGAAGGAGTGGAATAAATGCGCCGAATCATTACTGCTACAGTGAATAACTCATCTGGCGTACTAAATCGTATAACTGGGGTTATCTCCAGACGCCAATACAATATTGATAGCATCTCTGTCGGCTGGACCGAAATCCCGAATGTTTCACGAATTACTATCGTTGTCCATGTCGATTCCTTATACGAAATCGAGCAAGTAACAAAACAGCTCAACAAACAAATTGATGTGCTCAAAGTTAGCGATATTACTGACGATGCGCATATCGAACGCGAACTAGCTTTACTTAAAATCAACTCCCCTGCTGCTTTACGTTCTGAGCTAAACGCAGTAATCGAACCTTTTCGCGCCACCGTCATTGATGTTGGCACGAAAAATGTTGTTATCCAAGTAACTGGTACAAGCGAAAAAATTGATGCTTTCGTTGACACAGTTCGCCCATATGGCATTAAGCAGATGGCTAGAACCGGCGTAACCGGCTTTACAAGAAGCCCTAAAAAAATGGGTTAAATCATTTACTACAGAGCAACCCGTTGCTTTGTTAGCATCAGAAAAGCACATCGCTATTCTGAAATATAAAAAGAAATTAGTTGGAGGTTAGGAAAAATGACAAAAGTTTATTATGAAGATGCAGTAAAAAACAACGCACTAGAAGGTAAAACAGTAGCAGTAATCGGGTATGGTTCGCAAGGTCATGCACATTCGCAAAATCTACGTGACAATGGCAATAACGTTATTATCGGCATTCGTGAAGGAAAGTCTGCCGAATCTGCCAGAAATGATGGCTTTGATGTTTATTCTGTTAGCGAAGCCGCTGAAAAAGCAGATGTTATCATGATTCTCTTGCCAGATGAAACGCAAGGCGAAACATATGAAAACGAAATTAAACCTAACCTAAAAGCTGGCAACGCACTTGTTTTTGCTCACGGTTTTAATATTCATTTTGATGTAATTAATCCTCCAAGCGATGTAGATGTTTTCCTAGTAGCTCCAAAAGGTCCTGGTCACTTAGTTCGTCGCACATTTGTTGAAGGTGGCGCTGTCCCTTCCCTATTCGCCATCTACCAAGATGCCACTGGAAACGCACGTGATACGGCTCTTTCTTACGCAAAAGGTATTGGCGCAACTCGCGCAGGTGTTATCGAAACAACGTTCAAAGAAGAAACAGAAACCGATCTATTCGGCGAACAAGCAGTTCTTTGTGGTGGCGCGACTCACCTTATCCAAGCTGGTTTTGAAACACTTGTTGAGGCTGGCTACCAACCTGAACTTGCTTATTTTGAAGTATTACACGAAATGAAGCTGATTGTTGATTTAATGTATGAAGGTGGTATGGAAAAAATGCGCCACTCGATTTCCAATACAGCAGAGTACGGCGACTATGTTTCCGGCCCTCGCGTTGTTACTGCCGATACGAAAAAAGCCATGAAAGAAGTACTTACAGACATTCAAAATGGTAACTTTGCTAAATCTTTCATCAACGACAATAAAAATGGTTTTAAAGAGTTCCATAGAATGCGCAAAGAACAACAAGGTCATCAAATCGAAAAAGTTGGAGCAGAACTTCGCGAAATGATGCCATTTGTCAAACCACAACATTAATACTTAACTCGGATTGCTAGGCGAAAACTCGCCTAGCAACCGTTTATCTTTTTTCCATATGAGTTTAAGATAGAACGCGTTTCTTTCTTAAACTGATACTGAAAGCAGGAAAAATCCAAGCTTCCCTATCTAATATAAAACAAGAGGTGAAATCGAATGAAGAAAATCCAGTTTTTTGATACTACACTTAGAGATGGCGAACAAACCCCTGGAGTTAATTTTGACGTAAAGGAGAAAATCCAGATTGCCTTACAACTCGAAAAACTTGGAATTGATGTGATTGAAGCCGGCTTTCCGATTTCTTCTCCTGGAGATTTTGAATGCGTCAAGGCAATTGCAAAAGCGATTAAACATTGTTCTGTAACAGGGCTAGCACGCTGTGTTGAAGCGGATATTGACCGGGCGGAAGAAGCACTGAAAGACGCAGTTTCCCCGCAAATACATATCTTCTTAGCAACGAGCGATGTGCATATGGAATACAAATTAAAAATGAGTCGGGCGGAAGTTCTTGCTTCCATTAAACACCACATTAATTATGCTAGACAAAAATTTGAAGTAGTACAGTTTTCACCAGAAGATGCAACACGGTCAGATCGTGCTTTTCTGATTGAAGCAGTGCAAACAGCGATTGATGCAGGAGCAACTGTCATCAACATTCCGGATACAGTCGGATATACAAACCCGACCGAATTCGGGCAATTATTCCAAGATTTGCGCCGCGAAATAAAGCAATTTGATGATATTATTTTCGCTTCCCATTGCCATGATGACCTTGGTATGGCAACTGCGAATGCGCTTGCTGCAATCGAAAATGGTGCAAGACGCGTTGAAGGAACGATTAATGGTATTGGTGAACGTGCCGGAAATACAGCCCTTGAAGAAGTAGCCGTCGCACTTCATATCCGTAAAGATTTTTATCAAGCAGAAACAAATATTGTCTTAAATCAATTTAAAAACTCAAGTGATTTGATTAGCCGCTTGTCTGGTATGCCTGTTCCGCGTAATAAAGCTGTAATTGGTGGAAATGCTTACGCACATGAATCCGGTATTCACCAAGATGGCGTTCTAAAAAACCCAGATACGTACGAGATCATCACACCTGCTCTTGTTGGTGTTGATAAAAATTCTCTTCCCCTTGGCAAACTTTCTGGAAAACATGCCTTCAATACACGAATGGAAGAAATGGGTTATACGCTAAGTGAACAAGAACAAAAAGATGCTTTTAAACGTTTCAAACAACTTGCAGATGCAAAAAAAGACGTGACCGAAGAAGACTTGCATGCGCTAATTCTTGGTCAATCTTCTGAATCTCATGATGCTTTCGAATTAAAACATTTACAAGTACAGTACGTTACTGGCGGTGTCCAAGGTGCCATCGTGCGGATTGAAGAACGTGATGGCGCGTTAATAGAAGATGCAGCAACAGGTTCTGGAAGTATTGAAGCCATTTATAATACTATTAACCGACTAATGAAACAAGATATTGAATTAACCGATTATCGTATTCAAGCGATTACAGCAGGCCAAGATGCTCAAGCAGAAGTCCATGTCATCATTAAAGATGATAATGGCACTGAATTCCATGGTATCGGTATTGATTTTGACGTTTTAACAGCTAGTGCTAAAGCTTATTTGCAAGCATCTGGAAAAAGCAAAACTACAAGTAAGCAAGCTGATTTCGAGGAGGTAAAGTAACGTGGCATATAAAATTACTTCCTTAGCAGGCGACGGAATTGGTCCGGAAATTATGGCTTCTGGAATCAAAATACTAGAAGCTATCGCTGCCAAATATAATCATACATTTGAAATTGAATCGCATCCTTTTGGAGGAGCCGGAATTGATGCAACTGGTGATCCAATCCCCCGCGAAACTTTAAAAGCGTGCCAAGATGCAGATGCTATTTTACTTGGAGCCATTGGTGGTCCTAAATGGGATAACGCGCCGAGACGCCCCGAAGACGGCTTGCTTTCGCTACGAAAAGCGCTTGGTCTCTTCGCTAACATCCGTCCCATCCAAGTTCCAAGTTCTATCACACACCTCTCTCCTTTAAAAAAGGAAATTGTCGAAAACACTGATTTTGTTGTTGTTCGTGAGTTGACTGGTGGACTTTATTTTGGGGAACCGAAACATTGGGATGACAAGGCGGCGATTGATTCTTTAACCTATACTCGCGTAGAAATCGAACGAATTATAGAAAAGGCATTCGAAATTGCTTCGACTAGAAATAAAAAAGTAACTTCTGTTGATAAAGCAAATGTACTAGCCTCAAGTAAATTATGGCGCAAAATTGCTGAAGAAGTAGCAAGCCGTCATCCAGATATTACACTAGAGCATTTATATGTTGATGCGGCTGCAATGCTAATGATTCAACGACCAACGACATTCGATGTAATCGTAACGGAAAATTTATTTGGTGACATTTTAAGCGATGAAGCTTCTGTTATTACTGGTTCTCTGGGCATGCTCCCTTCTGCTAGCCATGCGGAAGACGGACCTTCTTTATATGAACCAATTCACGGATCTGCACCAGACATTGCTAATCAAAATATTGCCAACCCGATGTCAATGATTTCTTCAGTGTCAATGATGCTCCGCCAATCTTTCTCTCTTTTTAAAGAAGCAGATGCAATTGATGCTGCTACAGCAAGAACAATGCAAGCTGGATTTTTAACGGCTGATCTTGGAGGTAATACTTCCACAACCGATTTTACAAATGAAGTTCTAAAACAAATTGAAGGAGGAGAATAAAATGGGGAAAACACTTTTTGATAAACTTTGGAACCGCCATGTGATTTATGGTAAAGAAGGTGAACCACAATTATTATATGTTGACCTTCATTTGATTCATGAAGTCACTTCTCCTCAAGCGTTTGAAGGATTAAGAATGGAAAATCGTCCACTGCGGAGACCAGATAAAACCTTTGCTACAATGGATCATAATGTTCCAACTGAAGATATTTTCAATATTCAAGATCTAGTTGCTAAAAAACAAATTGAAGCATTACAGACTAACTGCGAGGAATTCGGGGTAACGCTAGCTGATATGGGCAGCGACCGACAAGGAATCGTTCATATGGTTGGACCTGAAACTGGTCTTACTCAACCTGGAAAAGTGATTGTATGTGGAGATTCGCATACGGCAACACATGGTGCATTTGGCGCGATTGGTTTCGGGATTGGCTCTAGTGAAGTAGAACATGTTTTTGCCACTCAAACTATTTGGCAACAAAAGCCAAAATCTATGGGGATTGAAATTAACGGAAAACTTCCAAAAGGCGTTTATGCAAAAGATATTATTTTGCATTTAATTGCCACATATGGTGTCGCTTTTGGAACTGGCTATGCCGTCGAGTATTATGGCGAAACGATTCGCAAAATGTCCATGGAAGAACGAATGACGATTTGTAACATGGCAATTGAAGGCGGCGCAAAAATGGGCATGATGGCGCCAGATGAAACTACTTTTGAATATGTTCGCGGTCGTGAATATGCTCCTTCTGACATGGAAAAAGCCATTCGTGATTGGGAAACACTTAAAACAGACCCAGATGCGGAATATGACCTTCATATCAAAATGGATGCTAGTATTTTAGAACCGTACGTCACTTGGGGAACAAATCCAGAGATGGGTGTCCCTTTTTCAAAAGCATTTCCGGAAATTAAAGATATGAACTATGAGCGCGCTTATGAATATATGGGCCTAAAACCTGGTCAAACTGCTGAAGAAATCGAGCTTGGCTATGTGTTTATTGGATCTTGTACGAATGCCAGACTTTCTGATTTAGAAGAAGCCGCTCGTATCGTCAAAGGAAACAAAGTAAAAAATAACATTCGTGCACTCGTTGTTCCTGGTTCTCGCCAAGTTCGTAATGCGGCAGAATCTATTGGGCTAGATAAAATTTTTATAGAAGCTGGTTTTGAATGGCGTGAACCTGGTTGTTCAATGTGTCTCGGAATGAATCCCGACCAAGTTCCAGATGGTGTCCATTGTGCTTCTACTTCAAATCGTAATTTTGAGGGGCGCCAAGGTAAAGGGGCACGTACCCATCTTGTTTCTCCAGCAATGGCTGCAGCGGCGGCAATCAACGGACACTTTATTGATGTACGAAAGGAGGCGGTTATCAGTGGAGGAAATTAAAGTACACATCGGTAAAACAGTAGCACTAATGAATGACAATATTGATACCGATCAAATCATTCCAAAAAGTTTCTTAAAACGAATCGAACGTACTGGTTTTGGTGAATTTCTATTTGATAGTTGGCGCTACCTACCGAACCGTAAACCAAATCCGGATTTTCCGCTCAATGCTCCGGACCGCCAAGAAGCGACAATTTTGATTACTGGGGATAACTTTGGTTGTGGGTCTTCGAGGGAACATGCCGCATGGGCACTACTCGACTATCGTTTTCGTGTGATTATTGCTGGCAGTTATAGTGATATTTTTTATATGAATTGTACGAAAAACGGCGTGCTCCCTGTTGTCCTTCCTAGAGAAGCGCGTGAAAAACTAGCCAAACTTACTGCTGATGAGAATGTGACAATTGACTTGCCCAACCAACAAGTTATTAGTTCAGTTGGTACCTACCCTTTTGAAATTGATGCTACATGGAAAAATAAATTTATTAACGGGCTTGATGATATCGCCATCACATTTGAACATATAGATGCGATTAAAGCCTACGAACAAAAAGTGGATTCAATATAAGAAAAGGTAGTGAGGATGATGGAATTAGTTGACTTATTAGTATCAGAAGAAGATGTCGAAAAAGCCTATGATGTCTTAAAGCCGGTCGTCAAACATACTCCGCTTGAATATGATTTTTATCTTTCGGAAAAATATCATTGCAATGTCTATCTAAAACGTGAAGATTTGCAAAGAGTGCGTTCCTTTAAATTACGTGGTGCTTTTTATGCTATTTCTAGATTGTCAGCCGAGCAATTAGAAAAAGGAGTCGCGTGTGCTAGTGCTGGAAACCATGCCCAAGGAGTTGCTTATACGTGTAAACGAATGACAGTTCCAGCTACGATTTTTATGCCGACCACCACCCCACAACAAAAAGTATCACAAGTAAAATTTTTCGGTGGTAGTAATGTGGAAGTAGTTTTAGTTGGTGATACGTTTGATGCTTCTGCAACTGCTGCAAAAGAATTTGCTGCCGCGCATGGCCAAACTTTTATCCCACCGTTTGATGACCCTGATATTATTGCTGGGCAAGGATCTCTTGCTGTAGAAATGGTAAAAGATTTAAATAAAGCCCATGAGCAAGCAGATTATGTTTTTGCTGGAATTGGTGGTGGTGGACTAATTAGCGGTGTTGCAACCTATCTCAAAGCGAAGAGCCCTATCACGAAAATCATCGGGGTGGAACCTGACGGCGCGCCTTCGATGACGGAAGCTTTAAAGCAAAATCAGGTCGTAGCACTAGATAAGATTGATAAATTTGTCGATGGGGCTGCGGTAAAAGAAGTTGGTAGCTTAACGTTCCAACATGCGAAAGTATTAGTCGATGAAGTGACAACTGTTTCTGAAGGTGCTGTTTGTTCTACGATTTTGGATATGTATACGAAGCAAGCGATTGTCGCAGAACCAGCTGGTGCACTATCCGTTACCGCACTTGAAACTTACCGTGAAGAGATTAAGGACAAGACAGTTGTTTGCATCGTTAGCGGTGGAAATAATGACATTAACCGAATGCAAGAAATTGAAGAGCGTTCCCTTCTGCATGAAGGATTAAAGCATTATTTTATCGTCAATTTCTCGCAACGTCCTGGGGCTTTGAAAGAGTTTGTTAACGATGTGCTCGGTCCACATGACGATATCACCAAATTCGAATATACGAAAAAAGTCAATCGCGGTAATGGACCAGTTATTATCGGTGTTTTGTTGCAAAATAAAAATGATTATGAAGGTTTGCTTGACCGGGTTGCTGCTTTTGATCCGAGTTATATACCGATTAATGATAACCAAACACTTTACACATTACTTGTTTAAAATGGGCTCTCGCATGAAGCGGGAGCCTATTTATATTACAGTTTATTCATCTGTTATAGTAACAGTTTATTTTGAGAATCGGTTTAAAATCTTTTGTTTAAGGTTATAAAGTAGTATAATGAACATATAGAAATTAAACTGTATTATTTAAAAGCAACTTTTTATATATAACAATTCAAGGAGTGGCAATGATGGACACAGTAAGAAAAAATCGATTATTTCAGCATTCTACAATGGCAGCACTTGTTGGTGGTCTTTTTAGCGGAACGACAAGTTTTAAAGAATTACTACAACACGGTGACCTCGGTATAGGAACGCTTGATCAATTTGATGGCGAACTAATTATTTTGGACGGGGAAGCTTTTCAAATACGCTCAGATGGTCAAGCTTATAAAGTAAAACCAGAAGACACAACACCTTATGCGAGCACTACTTTTTTTGAAGCCGATACATCTTTTACTGTTTCAGAACCTACTTCGAAACAAGCAGTGGAAGAAAAAATCGCGGAATTAGTACAAGGACCGAACGTTTTTTACGCAGTGAAAATGACTGGGAATTTCCGTTATGTGGACACTCGTGTTGTTCCAAAACAACAAAGACCGTATCCGCCACTTATTGAAGCGGTGAAGGAACAGCCAACGTATCACTTTGAATATATTACTGGTACAATTGTCGGTTTCTGGACACCTGCTTATATTAGCGGTATTGGTGTTTCGGGTTATCATGTACACTTCATTGATGATATGCGCAAAATTGGTGGTCACGTATTTGATTACGAAATGCTTGAAGGTACGGTTGAAGTTGCACAACAAACTGAATTCGAACTTCAGTTACCACAAACAACAGAATTTCTTAGAAGCGATTTAAGTACGCCAGATATGTTAGAACAGATTGAAGCCGCGGAAAATTGAAAAAGAAAGCTCCCAAATTAAATTGGGAGCTTTCTTTTATTCTGTAATCACTTTATGAATAAGCGTTGGTGCTGTTGCGTGGTCGGAAATTTGAATGTTTTCGTAAATTTTTGCTTTTACATTTTCGACATCTTCTTGGTCAGCGAAAATCGTTACAAGAGATTCGCCTTCTTTGACTTGTTCGCCAACTTTTTTACGTAACTTTAAACCTACAGCCAAATTGATTTCGTCTTCTTTCGTTGCGCGACCAGCGCCTAGGATCATTGCAGCAATACCAATTTCATCAGCAACGATTTGGCTTACGAAACCGGATGTTTTAGCGGGTACTTCGATCTGGTATTTGGCTTGTGGGAGTTTTTCTGGATGGTCAACAATACTTGCATCACCGCCTTGATTAGAAAGGAAGGTTTTGAATTTCTCTAGTGCTGAACCATTTTCGATTACTTCGATTAGTTTAGCACGGGCTTCATCTAGGGTTTCCGCTTGTTTAGCAAGAACGACCATTTGACTACCAAGTACGAGTACTAATTCTGTTAAGTCTTCTGGACCTTGACCTTTTAATGTATCAATAGCTTCTTTTACTTCTAAAGCATTTCCGATTGCTTCACCAAGTGGTTGAGACATATCAGAAATAACTGCCATTGTATTTCTACCAACGTTATTACCAATACGAACCATTGCATGTGCTAGGTTTTCCGCATCTTCGTCGGTTTTCATAAATGCACCAGCACCGGTTTTTACATCTAGTACGATTGCATCTGCGCCAGCTGCAATTTTTTTACTCATAATGGAGCTTGCAATGAGTGGAATAGAGTTCACGGTTCCTGTTACATCACGAAGCGCGTACATTTTTTTGTCGGCTGGAGTAAGGTTCCCTGATTGGCCAATAACTGCTACTTTGTCGCGGTTTACAAGGTCAATGAAATCTTTCTTATCTAGTTCGATGTGGAAGCCTTCGATAGATTCTAGTTTATCAATGGTTCCTCCTGTGTGACCTAGGCCGCGTCCAGACATTTTCGCGACTGGCACGCCAACAGCTGCTACGAGCGGGGCAAGAACAAGTGTTGTTGTATCACCAACCCCACCAGTACTATGTTTATCGACTTTGATGCCATCGATTGCGGATAGATCAATCGTATCGCCAGAGCCAACCATTGCCATTGTTAAATCTGCGCGTTCTTGGTCATTCATATCTTGGAAAAAGATTGCCATGGCTAGAGCACTTGCTTGATAATCTGGAATTTCCCCATTTGTATAGCCATCAATGAAAAACTGAATTTCTTCTGTTGATAAAGCTTTGCCGTCCCTTTTCTTGGAAATAATATCCACCATTCTCATTTCTCTTCACCCTTTCTTTTTGTCCACTTTAGCATTTTATGTACCTTTATTGAGAACGGTTACACTTTTTAAGTAAACCGTTTTACTAAACAAGAACATGTGCTTAACATGCTCACTATAACTTACTCTCTTACTGGTTGTCAATACTTTTTGTACTACTACGATTGATTAGTGAAATATCGAGTAAACGATTCTCTAATTTCTCGGTTGGATTTTGGAGATTTTTTAGTAATAGTTCGGCAGCAATTTCGCCAATACCATAAATTGGTTGACGGATTGTCGTAAGTGGCGGGGTCATATATTCGGAAAGTTCAATATCATCAAAACCGATGACGCTAAGATCATTAGGAATGCTCAGGTTTTTTTCGAGTGCTGCTCGGTAGGTTCCCATCGCCATTAAATCATTGGTTGCAAAAATAGCGCTCAGATTTTCTTGGAGTAATTTTTGCGTTGCAACATAGCCGCCATTCATCGTCTGATCCCCGCTCACAATCCAAGCATCTTTTACAGTAAGTTTATAGTCTTTCATGCACGCCAAGTAACCCTCGTAGCGTTCATGTACGTTATAAAAAGATGTATCCGAAATAATGATTCCGATGCGCGCATGGCCCAGCTTTATTAAATGCTCGGTCGCCATATAACCGCCTTTGAAATCATCAATTGCAATATTTCCTTCTTGCCTCGGATTTCGCTGACGATCAAGTAAAATATACGGTGAACGCTTCTCTTCCATACGTTTAATAACACCCGAAAGCAGAATATTAGGGCTGGCGATAATTAAGCCATCGACAGCCCGGTGCAATAATTCTTCTACATATAAATCTTCTCGTTCTTTATCATTAGAAGAGTTACAGAGCATAATCATGTAGCCTTCTTTATTTAAGTAATCTTCCGCCCCTTTTACCATTTGGGAGAAAAAAGGATCAGTTACTTCCGGGACAATCATTCCGATGGTGTTTGTGTGACTAACAATCATATTTTTAGCGAAAAAGTTTGGTTTGTAAGACATCTCTTTTGCTGTTTTTAGGACTTTTTCACGAGTTAAGTCGCTAAATCGTTCCCCTTTACCATTCAAAATTTGAGAAATCGTCGTAATTGAAACGCCTGTCTTTTCTGCTATTTCGCGGATGGTTGCAGCCATTTAAACTCCCCCAGTCAGATTATCTATTCTCCTTATTTTGCCACATTTGAGAATAATAATAAAGGGGTTTCATTCAAAATTAGTAATTATCTGGTTTAGCTGGTTTTTCGCCGGAAACAATTGCGACACCTGCACTTGCGCCAATACGATTTGCGCCCGCTTCAATCATTTTTTCTACATCTTCTTTTGTACGAACTCCGCCAGATGCTTTTACGCCGATGTTTGGTCCTACAGTTTTACGCATTAAAGCAATATCTTCGGCAGTTGCGCCACCTGTGGAGAATCCAGTGGATGTTTTAACGAAGTCTGTTCCTGCTTTTACAGCGATTTCACATGCGCGAACTTTTTCTTCGTCTGTTAATAGGCAAGTTTCAATAATTACTTTTACCAAGGCTTTTCCTTTGGCAGCATCGACTACAGCACGAATATCACGTTCTACTAATTCGTCGTCTTTGTCTTTTAGTGCGCCGATGTTGATAACCATGTCCACTTCTTTTGCACCGTTTTTGATAGCATCTTTTACTTCAAAAGCTTTTACTTCTGGGGTATTTGCTCCTAGCGGGAAACCGATAACAGTACATACTACGGATTCTGCTCCAGACAGCTGTTCAGCGGATAGTTTTACCCAAGTTGGGTTCACGCATACGGAAGCAAAACCATATTCTCTTGCTTCTTTTGTTAATGTTAAAATTTGTTCTTTCGTTGTGTCTGGTTTTAAAGCAGTATGGTCGATCATTTTGGCAATTGTCATTGTAAAAACTCCTTTAAAATTGGATTTGGTTTCATCATACCGCACTAACGAACATTTGTAAACTAATTGATGAAATTTTGTTCAAGTAGCTGTTTTGCGGTAAATTGGTCGGTAATAAAATGGTTGGCATAACCACCACAAAGCGCACCGTGAATTGCTTTTATTTTTCGTTCACCACCTGCGACAAGGATAGCTGTTTCTTTTTGTTTTAAATCATGCAAATTGATGCCAATGGTACGTTCGTCCATTTTTCCATCGGCAATTTCTCCATTGATAGTGAAAAAGCGCGAACAAATATCACCAACTGCTTTTTCTTTTAGGCGAGCCTTTTCTTCATCAGAAAAATAGCCTAGGCGGAAAAGCAAGGCTTCATCACGCACAGTTCCTACTGTAAAAATAGCGATATTGGCTTTTTTGCCAAGTTCGATGATATTTTTTATATGACGATCTGCTTCTACCATTTGTTTCGTAAGCGGGTTATCAAGTACAACAGGCAGAGGTAGTGATACTGGTGCTGTGTCATAGGCTGCACCGAATAAAGCTAACGTCTCAGCAGCATATGTATTCACATCAGAGTGACTCACGCCGCCTTTTAGCTGGACGACTTTTATTTCTGCTTTTAATTGGGTCAGTTTTTGGGCAATTTTATACATTGTAGTTCCCCAACTCACACCAAGAATATCGCCATCACGGATAATTTCTTCTAAATATTCTGCAGCACTTTGGCTGATTTGCTTAGTGATTTCACTATAATCATTTGTTTGACTGAAAGCAACGGTAACATTTTTTAGTTGGTATTTTTCTTTTAAAGCCGCCGCTAGTTCTGCGAGATTAGAAAATGGATCTTGAACTTCAATCTTGACGTATCCTTTTATTTTTGCGTTTTGGAGCAATCTGGAAACGGTCGGTCTAGAAACACCTAAGCGCGTGGCGATTTCTTGCTGACCGAGATCGGATTGATAATAAAGTCTCGCCACCTCCACACTGAGCTGTTCTTTTTGTTTATCCATTTCATCCCTCCATCGTTTTCTTTTTAGTATAACGTAAGAACGGAAAGAGTTCGAGGGGGAAGAAAAAAAAAAGACAGCCTGGGCTGTCTTTTTTTTTCTTAAAAATCTTCTTCTATTTCCTCAAGTGGCGCGGTATATTCATAAATGCCTAACCGCCCAGTTTCGGCAACTTGATTCGCAAGTTCTTTTAAGGATAGTACTTCCCGACTGAGGAATGCCTCTAATAGAAGCGGAATATTCACTCCTGCAACAAGTTCTACTTCATTAAAATTATCAAGTAGGCGAACGAGTACATTAAATGGCGTGCCACCTTTTAAATCTGTTAGAAATAGGATTCCTTCTGTTAAATTGAGTTTAGCTACTTCACTGGCAATTTTCGCCTGTAAATTTTCCGCGGATTCATTTACTTCAAAAGGAACAAAACTTGTATTTTCTTGTTTACCACAAATCATCTCAGCAGATTGTATGAGTTCTTTTGCGGCATTTCCGTGAGTACAAACAAAAATTGCTTTCATTTTCTAAACCGCCTTTTTAATAGTCTAACTGACGATAATATCTTCTAATTTCCATTGGATGACAGTTGATTTTTTCCACGTGTACATCAATACGATTGTTAACTGCGTGGATAATAAATGGCGACAACGCCCCTCTGAATTTAGCGGAAATACCTGGCATATCGTAATCTTTTGCATCAATTACTGTATAATTAGCACAAATTTGCGGAATGAAATTAACTACCCGTTCACTTAATGAGCGCTGGCTGTCTTCGGTAACGTAAATAGTAACTGGTGTATCCCGCTCCACAATTTCAAACATGCCATGGAAAAACTCATGTGACTCAATCGATTTTGTTTTAATCCAGTGTTGTTCTTCCCAGTAGCACATTGCGTAAGAATAGGTCGCACCCCACTGGTTCCCAGCACCAACGAAATAATGAATGTCGTCTTGATGATGTTTTAGGGCAAATTCTTGCCCAAATTTATCTGCCGCTTTTTCTACTTCTACAATCCCTTTAGCAAAATGTTGATCCATTTCTTGATAAAACGCATCATAATCATCAAATTCACCTGCTAAATACATAAAACGATCTGCTACCATAAAGAATTTCAATTGTTCATTTAACGGATACGAGATTAAGTGATCTACTAAATTTGCAAGTTCTGTTTCTGCTTTATCAATAAATCCAAATACAGTCGCGCCAATTTCATTACATTTTTTCACTGCATCTACTACTTCTTGCGTGCTTCCGGTTACTGATGAGATAACTACAAGTGTATCTTTGGTGACACGTTTATTACCTGTAGTTAGAAATACCGCTGCGTTTTCATAAAAAGTCTCTAGCGCTGTTTTTTCTTTCATATGAACCACCGCTTGCATGGCAGAGGCGTATGTTCCGCCAATTCCTAGCCAGCAAATATTGCTAAATCCTCGGTTGTGTATTTGGTCTACCACTTCATTAATTTGTGGGCGTAATTTCAGCGCCCCTTCCATGTTTTCTTTCATTTTTTGTTCATCAAATTTTAGCACTACTCATTCCTACTTTCTATGATTAAATTTTGGATTTTGTTATTTGGTCGAATTCCGGAAAAGCAGACACTTCTAAATTAATGCCTTTTTCCTTAGAAATTTTAAAGGATAATAAATGAACAGGGATAGTCATAAATAATGGTGTTAGAAGTTCTGCTGCCCGCACACCAAGTAATAAGTCATCCGCATTTTCTCCGCCTGTATCTGCATAAATTGTCCGGATTTTCTTTACATGACCTTTTAAAAATTGTTTTAGTTTTTGAGCACGATCTTCTAGTAATCCTTGTGGCTCAATGAAGATAATATAGTCCTTCTCGGATAAACCTATATAAGGACCATGCATATATTCTTCTAGTTCTTTACCAAAAGAAGTAATTCGGATGGTTTCCGTTACTTTTGTTTCTCCTTCACGAGCTACACCATAAGCGGCACCATAACCGATAAAGAAAATCCGCTCAGCTTCCATCAATTCTTGTGTATGCTCTTCTACCCAAATAGCTGATTTCTCTATCACTTGTGGTAAATGAGCGGTAATTTTTTTCAATTCTGCAATTTCCGTCTGATATTCCGTCTCCAACATTTTATTTTGTAAAAGAGCCATCTCAAGCGCCACTAAATTCAACATTAGAATCGTTGCACTGTAGCCAAGTGTGACATATGGCATTTCTTCTATGCCCATTCCAAGATCAATTGTGTGCGTACCTGCTTTCGCAATTGGACTCGTTAAATTGCTCGTTAAGGTGAAAACAATACCGCCTTGACGCTCAATTTCTTTTACAAGATGAATAGTGGAGTAACTGTGTCCGCCTTGGGATATAGCGATATATAATGTGTTTTTGTTTAAATGAAGCATGTAGTTAGCTGCTGTAGACGGTTCTTCTACATAAACCGGTACAGCTAGTTTCGCCGACATGTATAACTGTGCCGAGAACGCTGCATTAGAACTTGATCCTGTTGCAAAAATTACGATAGCTTCATAATCCGTATGCTTCATCTGAAGGATGTCTTGTAAAAGTTCCTTCCGATTTCGGATTATATTTTCATAAACATCTTGTTCTGACCGGATATAGTAATCCATATTTTTCATTTTTTCACCTACTTATTTTAATAAACCAGTGAATGCTCCTAAAATCCCAATTCCTGCGATTAATAAAAGAATCCAGTGTGCTTTAAGTCCTTTTTTATCTAACCAGAAAATAAAGAAAGTAAAACCAAGTGCTAGTATTCCTGGAACGATACCATCAAAAACGCTTTGAATCGTTACTGCATCATCACCAGAACCAAATTTCATTGGCATATTAATGTTTACCATCGTGGCGACCATGGCTCCGACTACAGCTAGCCCAATAACCGAAGCACCATAAGACAGTTTATCCATTAATCCAGTTTTTTGAATTTTTTCGATAAAATTAGCGCCAATATTGTAACCAATGAATAACCCATAATAACGAGTCAGAATAGCTGGAATATTAAAAATAAGAAGGAATAAAATCGGTCCTAACATATTTCCTTGTAAAGCAAGGGAAGTTCCAATACCTGTAGCGATTACTCGTAAAGTTCCCCAGAAGAATGAATCCCCAATTCCACTTAAAGGTCCCATTAAAGCTACTTTTATATTATTGATGGAGTCGGTATCAAAGTTATTATCTTTCGCTGATTGCTCTTCCATCGCAATCGAAATCCCAAGTGGAAAAGTGGAAAGCCAAGGCGTTACATTATAAAATTCTAAATGTCTTTGATAGGAAGAAATTCGTTTATCTTTATCATTTTTAAAAATTTTATTTAAGGCAGGTAACATGGAAAAGCCGTAACCTAGGTTGGATTGTCGTTCATAGTTCCATGACCATTCCATTGTGAACGAACGCCAGAAAACTTTCATTAAGTCTTTTTTTGTTAATACATCAGAATTCTTCATCTTCATAGTTAATACCTCCATCATTCGCAAGTGCTGGCTCTGTATTATTTTTCGTTGGTCCATTGTCATTTTTAAGTGTTGCATAACCTGTTAAAATTAGTGCTAAACAAGCTCCGAAAATTGCTACTCCTGTTACAGGTACTTTTAAGTAAACTGCTAAAGCAAAGCCAAATACGAAAAATACTGCATTCTTCTTGTTGACCATTAATTTTAGTAGCAAAGCAAAACCGTATGCTGGTAGTAAACCTGTCGCAATACCAAGTCCTGCTATAACAAAAGCTGGGATGGCATCAAGTACGTTTTGAATCACTGGACTTCCAACTAAATAGGACGTTGCAACAATGATACCGATTGGTAAGTTAATTGATAAAAATCCACCTAGTAATTGCATTCGGCTAATCCCTCTTGAATTTCCCTCGAGTGCGTATTTGTCCGCTTTATGAACAAAGTATGGTAGTACGAAAATAAAGCATAGATTTTTTACGACAAGTACTAAAGAGGCGATTGGAATACCAAGTGCTAACGCTACGGCGGTGCTCTCACCAGTTGCAATTGCAAAAGCCGTTCCTAGAATACTTCCTGAAATAATTTCTGGTGGAATAGATGCACCAATAGAAAACGATCCTACAAAAGCTAATTCTAAAGTTGCTCCCATAATAATTCCCATTTGCACGTCGCCCATGATGAGTCCGGCAAGCGTACATGTTACAAGTGGTCTTGATAGCATTGATGAACCAAATAAATATTCTCCATTTGCAAGCATTGCTGCAAGTGCAAGCAAAATTGCTGTTCCAAACTGTTCCATAATTTATCCCTTCTTTCGTCTTTTATGCTTCAAAAGTTACTTTTTTCTCGTTTGGCACTTGTTGCATAAATACATCAATTTTTTCTTTTTGAAGCTCTGTTAGTTTTTCCACTTCTTCAGGGGTTAAATTGACTGCTTTTGAGTAGTTAGATGTCCCTTCTCTTTGCTTAGTTCCTCCAAGATTTAGCATTGGAATCTTTCCATTTGTACCAAGGATTAGCTTGTAAGCGTCTTCAACAGATTCTACAACAATAAGTAAATTATACTTATCAGTCACTCCCGAATTAATGGAGTCAATACTTTCAGCGATACTTTTCATAACTAGTTTTGCGGCCTCGGGTTTAGCCAAACGTATTGCAGATTTACGAAAGTCATCTGCTGCTACCCCATCATTTGCTACTAAAATTGTATTTACATCTAAAGCATTAAACCAAGATACCGCTACTTGCCCATGTAATAAACGATGGTCTACTCTTAGAAATTGAATCATTTTTCTTCCTCCTTATTATCAGTTAAAATCAACTACATATTTGGTTGATTCAGCATCTTCATAATGATATTGGATGGCAATTGGCATATTATTTTCTGCATAAAAAACACTACTTAATTTAAAAACAGGATCATTTTCGTTTAAATGCATATTTTTGATTTGCTCATTCCCAGCTAAAATAAGTTGAAGTTCCTGCTCAAGCTCAAATAATTTATATTTACCTGAATTAACAAGCTCAATAATATTAATAATTTGAAAATCCTTTGCTTGTAAATCAGGGTATAAACTTAGTGGTAAAATTAAACGATCTAGTGTAGAACTGTGCTCACTTTTTTGTACAAACTTAATGGAGTAAACGAGTTCATTTTCTTTCATTCCAAATATTTCTGCGTAAAATTTTCCAGCTTTACGAATGTAAAAGTCTTTCATATCTTTCTTTAAATTTTCATTGGTATCATTTTTCATAACACCTGTCATTTCTAAAATATTTTGTGCGGTTAATTTTGGTTGTACATAAAGGCCCACACCATTTTTACGTACGACAAGCCCTTCCTCTACTAATAAGTCCACTGCACGACGAATCGTTGTCCGGCTACTGGAATAAATTTCTTGTAGCGCGGTTTCGTTTGGCATAAGCATTCCCGTTTTATATTCATCACGATTAATACTATCTTTTATTTTCGAAGCAATTACTTCAAATAGTGGTTGTTTAGCTGCCATGTTTACTCATCCTCCAAGTAATCAAATATATTTTTCGCATTAATTTTGTATTTGATTTGATTACCGATTAGATATTGTTTGCTGTACTCAAACGGTTCATCATTTTGGTCAAATGCTTTACTCACAACTTCAAAAAGCGGGGTATTAAGTGGCACCTTCAAAGCTTCCGCAAGTTTTTCATTCGCAGATACAAAACGCAATTCTTCACGTCCATAGGTGGGTTTAATACCAAATTCCCTCTCTAAAACGTTGTAGAGTGAAGAATTATTTAAATCAATCTTCTCAATCCCAGAAAACCTGACACTATCTACAAATGAAATTTCATAAGAAAATGGCTTTTTTTCAACAATTCTCCGTCGTACTAATTTAAATATAGGCTTGTCTTCATCAAGTACCAAAAAGCGATTTACATCATCTACGCCCTCCACTATCTCTTGGGATAATACCTCTACCTTTTGTTCACCAGGAAGTTGACTACTCATGGAATTCATTTTTAAAATATTGATTGTTTGCTTTTGGTTAATATCGATTCCTTTACGATTTCTTTTTTGAATAACAGCTTCTTTTTCGAGTGTATCGAGTGACCTTCTAAGCGTGGTCCGGCTAACACCTAGTTCATTTTCAAGCGCTCGCTCCGATGGAAAGTTCGTCTCTTTTGCTGCTACTTTTTCTTGAATAAGCTGTCTTAACTGTTCTTCACTTTGCACAGCTGGTGATAAGTCTTTATACTCCATTTCTCCACCTCTTATTTCAAAATCAACTGTAATATTCAAGTTCTCAAAAGATACAGCTTTAACTATTTTTAATACCACTTTATTGTAAACGGTTGCAAATTATTTGTCAATAGCTTTTTCCATAAAAAAAGCATGAGTTAGTTTTTTCTTCTAACTCATGCTTAATATTTTTACTTGCTCGTAGGGAGAGCACCCACTACTGGATGCGGGATATATAGTTCTTCTAAATAGTTAACTTCCGCCTCCGTTAATTTAATATCCAGTGCTCCAATCGCGCTTTCCAAATGACTTTCTTTTTGAGCGCCAATTATCGGCGAAGTGATTTCATCTTTATTTAACAACCATGCTAAAGCAATTTTATCCCGCGACACTTCATGTTGTAAAGCAAGTTCAGCTACGCGTTCAATAATTCCTTTATCCGAATTCATCATGCCATCGTATTTAGATTTTTGAATTGGATCTGTTTTAGAACGATTAGTTGTTTCAGCAAAATCGCGTGTTAATCGACCTGAAGCCAATGGACTATATGGGGTAATAGCAATTTTTTCATCTCGGCAAAACGGAATCATTTCTCGTTCTTCCTCCCGGTAAATCATGTTGTAATGATTTTGCATGGAAACAAATTTTGTCCATCCATTTCTTTCAGCAACTCGTTGCGCTTTTTGGAACTGCCAAGCATACATTGCACTTGCACCGATATAACGTGCTTTACCTGACTTAACGACATCATGCAAAGCTTCCATTGTTTCCTCAATTGGTGTATTTTCATCAAAACGGTGAATGATATATAAATCGACATAATCAGTTTCTAAGCGTTTTAAACTATGGTCAATTTCACTTAAAATGGTTTTTCTCGATAAACCACCGCTATTCGGACGATCAGGGCGCATCGTTTGGTGTACTTTTGTGGCTAAGACAATATCATCTCGGTTAGCATAGTCTTTGAGTGCTCGACCAACAATTTTTTCACTTTCGCCGTAAGAATAAATATTTGCAGTATCAAAGAAGTTAATACCCAGATCAAGTGCTTTTTTAATGATTGGGCGGCTATTCGCTTCATCCAAAACCCATTTATGAATCCATTTATCTTTGTCGCCAAAGCCCATTGTTCCTAAACAAATTTTCGAAACATCCATCCCAGTATTGCCAAATTTCACATATTCCATTGGAAACCCTCCTAGTTAATTTCTAGTACTATTACAGCATATACCTTGAAGTCCACTCCAAGTCAACCTTTAACTAAAAAAATCTCCCGGAAAGCCCGAGAGATTTTTTGCTTTTTAATAAAATTGGTCCGGTAGTAATGTTTCACCTAGTTTGATGTTGTCGCGATAATCAATTGGAATATCTACAACGACTGGGCCTTCTGTTTCAAGCGCTTCTTTTAATACGTCGCTAAGTTCTGACGGTTTAGTCACACGAAGTCCTTTTGCACCGAAGCTTTCGGCGAATTTAACAATATCGACATCGCCAAAACGAACAGCTGCTTCTTTGCCGTATTTCATTTTTTGTTGGAAAGCGACCATATCATAGCTTCCGTCATTCCACACAAGGTGCACAAGTGGCGCACGCAAGCGGACAGCTGTTTCTAATTCCATTGCCGAAAATAAGAAGCCGCCATCACCTGAAATCGAAACAACTTTTTCGCCTGGATGTACGAGTGTTGCAGCAATTCCCCAAGGAAGAGCGACACCAAGCGTTTGCATACCATTACTAAATAGTAAACGGCGTGGCTCATAAGAACGGAAGTGACGCGCCATCCAAATGTAGTGCGAGCCAACATCGACTGTCACGGTTACATTATCATCAATCGCCGAACGAAGCGTTTGAATGACAGATAACGGATGTACGCGATTTGTTTCATCACTTTCTGGTGGTACATCTCTTTCTTCTAATTGCGCATGAAGTTCTTTTAACGTTTCAAGTTCTTTATCAGCTAATTCCAAACCGCTAAATTTCGCATTAACACGATCTAATGTAAGTGCAATATTTCCAACTAATTCGGTCACTGGTTGGTAGTAATGGTCAATATCAGCACGGATGTCATCTAAATGTACAATCGTTCTATCGCCTGAAGCATTCCAAGCTTTCGGATCGTATTCAATTGGATCATAACCTACCGTAATAACTAAATCGGCTTTATTTAGCAAAATATCACCTGGTTGATTGCGGAAGAGACCTACACGTCCAAAGAAGTTATCTTCTAAATCACGCGAAATCACACCTGCTGCTTGGAAAGTTTCTACTACTGGAATACTTGTTTTTTGCAGTAAACGACGAATGGCACCTGTTACTTCTGGGCTTGAGGCACGCATACCTAATAACAATACTGGTAATTTCGCTTTTTTCAAACGAGCAACTAATTTAGCGACTTGTTCTTTAGAAGCTGGTCCATTTTCTGGTTTAGCAAGTGGACGAATTGCTTTTACAGGTACATTTGGTTCGTTCACTATATCTTGTGGCAAACTCACGAAAGCCGCGCCTTGGTTCGGTTCTGCCGCTGAACGAAAAGCGTTGGTGATTGCTTCTGGAATACTTTCAGCGTGAACTACTTCTTCACTATATTTTGTAATCGGACGGAAAAGCGCAGCGTTATCCATCGATTGGTGAGTTCTTTTCAAACGATCTTGTCTAGTTACGTTTCCCGCAATCGCCACTACAGGATCTCCTTCTGCTGTTGCGGTTACGAGCCCTGTCGCAAGGTTCGATGCGCCAGGCCCACTAGTTACAAGCACAACACCAGGTTTCCCCGTTAGACGACCGATAGCAGCAGCCATAAACGCCGCATTTTGTTCATGACGACTGACAATTAACTCTGGTCCGCGTTCTTCCATTACATCAAAAACTTTATCAATTTTCGCACCTGGAATACCGAAAACATGCGTTACTCCTTGATTTATTAAACTATCAACAACTAAGTCTGCTCCTGATTTACCTTTTGTTTGGTCTTTTTCATGCTTTTCCATCTTTATCATCCTTTTGTTATATAAATTATTTATATTTAAGTAGTACAGATTATAATAAAATCTCATTCACTAGACTTATTATACTACTCAAAAGAATTATTGCAAGATTACCGTCTCGAAAACTGTTATACAATTATATAAAAACTGTTACACAAAAAAAGAAAGAACTTAGTCAAACTAAGTCCTTTCCGGTGCTTATTCTTGCGTGGCGCGATATTCGTCGTATTGTTTTTGCATTTCTTTCATTACTTTTTTCATACCCGCATCGTTTAATTTAGCTTTGAATTTCTCTGTATATTCTACTGGATCGACTGTTCCGGTTAAAAGTGCTGGGGCAAATTCATTACAAACATTTGTAATTGAAGCGATTTCTGTTCTTACTTTAGATGAGTCGAAATAGAAACCTAAGCCCGGTGATGCTACTGATTTTTTATTGAACTCTTTAAATTGATCCCATTTATCTGCTGGTTCATCTTCATATAATTTTAAAATGAAGTGATTTCCAAGTGCATAAGTTGGCATACTATAACGCTCGACGCGTGCTGGTAAATCTTGAATTTTGCCATCATCTAACTCTTTATAATGGGTGCCTTCAATTCCTTTATCAACCAAATTGCGTAAATATTCATCTGTGTTCAGTAAATCAAGGAATTTCACTGCTTCTTCAGGATGTTGACTTGTCACGGATACAGCTTGAATTGCGCCTGTGACTGAGTTATTTTTAATGATTGGTGTTTCAGCAATTGGTTGTGTGACTACTTTATATTTACCGCCTGTATTTTTATCCCAAATGTTTTCTGCGTATGGTTGGTATTTCTCAATACGTACAAACCAGTTTTCTTTATCGTAAGACCATGGATCTGTCGATGTCGCAATATCTTTTGTAACGTAGCCTTTTTGGTAGAAGCTATGAAGCGATTTTAAGGTTTCTAACGTATCTGGTTGTTCATAAAAGTTAACGATTTTACCAGTATCCTCGTATTGGTTAACAGCAAAAGGAAGTGGTACAGCGTTATCGATTAAATAATCATATGAAAATGCTGGCTTAAAGTCTTTATTCCCACCAATTGGTGTGATGCTTGGTTCGTTTTCTTTAATTGTTTTTAACATTGGTTCTAAATCACTGAAATTTTTTACTTTCGATATATCCATTTTATATTTATCGACTAGATTTTTATTGAAAACATAGACTTGTTGTTCGCCGACTTCTTTGTTGGAAGGTACACCGTAAATATTACCGTCAATCGTTGCCCCTTCCCAAAGAACATCATTTAATTCTGCTTTCATTTTCTTGCCTTCTTTATCTAGGTATTTATTTAATGGCAAGAATGCACCTTTTTGCGAATAAGAAACGAATTCTCCTGCTGCTGAATAAGCAATATCAAAGTTTTCTCCGGAGTTAATAACGGTTTGCATCCGCTTGCCGTAGTCGCCCCAGTCGATTTGTGTCATTTCTACTTTGACACCAATTTTTTCTTCGGTATATTTATTTACTTCTTTCATTACTTTTTCTGTGTCTTTTTGAGGTGTACCAATCATGTACCATTTCAGTGTCGGAACTTCATTTGCATCTGCTTTCTCATCGCTTCCGCACGCCCCTAAAACTAGTAGCAAGCAGAGTGATGCGATGATTACTCCCCATTTCTTTTTCATTAAATTCCCTCCATCTTTTTTATTCTTTTACGCCGCCAATGGTCAGTCCACTAATGAAGTATTTTTGGAAGAACGGATAGGTAATCGCAATTGGTAATGTCGAAATAACAACCATCGCCATTTTTGCACCGTCTTGTGGTATGGACTTAAATGCGCCGGCAGTATAAGCAATTTCAGAGTTTTGCCGCATGAATTCTAAGTTGTTTTCAATTTTCATAAGTAGCGATTGTAACGGAACTAAATTTGGATTATCAATATAAAGTGATGCTTGGAACCAGTCATTCCAGTAACCGAGCGTAGAGAAAAGCGCGATTGTCGCAAGCCCTGGTAAGGAAAGCGGGACGACCATCTGTAAAAAGATTCTTAGTTCCCCAGCCCCTTCAATTCGAGCTGCCTCAAGTATTGGTTCTGGAATAGACCGTAAAAAGAACGTGCGCATAATCATAATGTAAAAAGCATTCATTGCTAGTGGTAAAATCATCGCCCAAATGCTGTTTCGTAAGTGCAAGAATTGTGTCATAACGATATATGCTGGCACCATTCCGCCACTAAATAACATTGTGAAGAAGGCAATAAATGTGAATTGACGGCGATATTTAAATTGTGGTCTGGATATTGCGTAAGAATAAAGCGCAATCATTGCAACACTGCATACAGTACCAATAACTGTAACTAAAATCGTGATGCCATATGATTGTAAAAGCTGACCTTTCATCTTCCATAAATACTCGTACGCTTCCATGCTCCACTCTTTCGGTATTAGTTGAAAGCCATTTGCCGCCAGAGATGTTTCGCTCGAAAAAGAAATAACAATAATATATAAAAATGGAAAAATACAGATGAGCGCTAAGAAAGCGAGCATAACATTCATCGCCACATTCATCTTTTTGCCAAAACCGATAATATCTTTTGCTGGCTGGTTTTTTGCTGGTTTTTCCATTTCGCCTCGGACTTGTTCTATTTCACTTACCGCTTCAAGCTGTTCTGCCAAAGTGCCTCGCCTCCTTTTTTAAAATAAGCCATATTCCGGATTTATTTTTTTCACGATGTAGTTAGTGAGTAACACTAGAATAAAGCCGACAATTGACTGATAGAAACCAGCTGCCGCACTCATACTCATATCTCCAAGTGACGTTAAACCACGGTATACATATGTATCAATAACATCCGTCACAGGATAAAGTGGTCCTGAATTTCGCGGTAGTTGATAAAACAAACCAAAATCAGAGTTAAAAATCTTCCCGACATTCAAAATCGTTAAAATAACCATCAGTGGCGTTAGTGCAGGAATCGTTACATGTCTGATTTGTTGCCATTTACCAGCCCCATCAATCATCGCGGCTTCGTAGTATGTCCGGTCAATTCCGGCAATCGCTGCAAGATAAACAATACTTCCATAACCAAGCCCTTTCCAGACATTCATCATGATAAGGATAAACGGCCAGTATTTCGGATCGTTATACCAGGAAATCGGGTCCTGTCCGAATGCAAGTAAAATATTGTTCATGAGTCCGCTATCTTCACTTAAAAAGCTAAATAAGAAATAACTCACAACTACCCATGATAAAAAATGGGGGAAAAGCATTCCTGTTTGATAAATTTTTGCTCCTCGTTTATTTAGTAGGCTGTTAAAAATAATAGCAAGTGCGACACCAAGAAATAGTCCCACAATAATAAATACTAAATTATAGAGAACGGTGTTTCGGGTAATAATAAAAGCGTCGTTTGTTTGGAATAGGAATTTAAAATTTTCAAGCCCCACCCAGTCGCTGTTCATAATACTGGATAAAAATCCTTTCCCATCAATCTTGTAATCTTTGAACGCAATCACTGTACCAAACATCGGTAAGTATGAGAAAACCAGGAACCAAAGGACACCTGGAAGTACCATTAATAGCCAAATCCGATTAGCTCGAATTTGTGATAAAACTTTTTTCAATCCATCCACCCCTCTTTTTTGTAAGTGCTTTCAACATCTTTAGTTTATCGTTTTTCCAAGGGTTAAAATAGTTGCGGATGTTTAGATTTATAGACAAACATTAGAAATAATCTTATTGATGGATTTTTCGGTAGCGATTTGGTGTTTCTCCTGTGTGCTTTTTAAATTGTCGATAAAAATAAGCCATATCGGTATAACCAGATTTTCCAGCAATGATCGTTAAATTATCTTTTGTTTGCAGCAATTCTTCCTTCGCATAGTTAACTCGGTAGCGATTTAAATAATCCGTAAAATGCTCACCCATTTCTTTTTGAAAAAGTTGCCCGAGATAAACAGCATTAATGTGGAAATCGTTGCCAAGCGTTTTTAAAGACATCCCTTCTGCAAAATGTTCGGTAATATATGATAATACATTTTGGATAATAGGGCTTTTTGATTCATCGGTTTGTTTTTTACGATTGTAGTAACGAATAGCATAGTTAAGTGTCGCTTCTTCTAGCCCCTCAATACTTGTTTCTTCTGCAATTCGCCCCATTGACTCACTTAATTCTTTAGGGTCTGATTCTGCCATCATCACAAGCAGCTCATTCAAAATATGGAGCATTTGATGCGGATCGCTTTCTAATTTATGATCGTTCCATTCTTTAAAAAAGTTGTTGATCCATATTTTGATTTCTTTTTCATTATTCATTACGAGTAGTTTTGCAAGTTGATGTTGTTTTCTTTTTGGTCGCCAAGTATGTTTCGTACGTTTTTGGTAAGCAATTAAGCTGCCGGACTCTTTTACAAGTCGTTCTGGAAGTAATCTTGTCAGTTGACGAAATGCTTGCGGATACATTATCTCCCCTTGTACTTTTTCACTAATAAATATATAAAAAGCTTCATTCGAGATTCGTTTTTTAATCTCTTGATGAATCGCTAAAATTTGTTCGGATATAGAGATTTTTTCGGTTATTCCTAAGATGATTTCATTTTCTGGAGTAAGCAGCATAAATGGATAAGTGCGCCGGTAGTATTCAGAAAGCTTTTTCCATTCAGCTATGTCGATTTCTTTGGTTGGTTGAATCTGGATGAGGACGGCGCTCTCGTTTTGATTTAAAGTCATATCGTATAACGCCAAGCGCTCTTCCCATTCTTCTTTATTAATTCGTAAATTTAGCCAACGCCAAATTGTATTGTCCCGTAGAATGTAGTACGCTTCTTCCCTTGGTACGACATTATCTGTCACTTGTTTTTTCTCTATTTGTACGAATGTTTCTTTTAATTCTTGTTCGTTTAAAGGTTTTAATAAATAATTTTCGATTCCCGCTGAAAGCCCACGTTTTACATAATGAAAATCTTCAAATCCGGAAAGAACGACGGTTTTAGTCGTCGGTTGGCGTTTTTTCCATGCATCGATTAATTCTAAACCGTTCATCACAGGCATTTCTATATCTGTTAAAAGTACATCCACTTCTTGATCCGCAAATAACTCTAGGGCTAGTGCGCCATTTTTGGCTGTCCCAACAATTTCAATGTTTTGCTCAAATTCTGGAATAATGCTTTCTAAACCTTTAAGGATAAGGGGTTCGTCGTCTACTAGTACTATTTTTAGCATCACTTTTCTCCTCCCGTATTTTGAGGTACTTGAAATAGAATGATCGTACCTTCATTTGGCTTACTTGTAATCGTTAATGAGTAAGCTTCACCATATAAAAGTTGCAGTCGTTTGTTTAAATTAGCTAGGCCGATGTGGCTTGTTTCAGCTTTACTTTCAATCGTTTCTTGCACTTCTTTTAGTTTTTCCGCGTCCATCCCTTTGCCATTATCTTTTATTTGAAATTGTAAATTGCTATTTTCCGCCATGACTGTAATAGTAACTACTGGATGTTGGTTTTCTTTATAGGCATATTTGAAAAAATTCTCAATGAGTGGCTGCAACGCAAATCTTGGAATATGCGTATGATTAAAACGCTTTTCAATATGGATGTCTAGCTTAATCGGCTGTTCGTGGCGCATTTCCATAAAACGAACATATTGTTTTACATAATTGATTTCTTCGCCTAAAGTCGTGATTTCGCGATGGTTAGCAGTATAGCGTAATAACGTCGCAAGTTGGTAGATCATATCACTTGTTTCTTTTGCCCCTTCTACCCGCGCGTTCATCCTAATTGCTTCTAAAGAATTATAAAGAAAATGAGGTTGCATTTGTCCTTGAAGCGCTTTGAGTCGCGCTTTTTGTTCTTCCATTTCGAGACTATAGACCTTCTTCACATAAGCGTCGAGATTTTCAGTCATATGGTTAAATCGCTCACTAATCATCGTCAGTTCATCCCCGTTATTATCGACAGGAAGTTTTGCATCAAGCGTTCCATTTTCTACTCGGTTCATCCCACCAATAATTGTCAAAATCCGCTTGGAGTAGCGCCTGCTTATCACAAAATTAACGCTAATTGAAAAAATAACGAGTAACAAACCAATCCCAAATAAAGTCAACTCTATTAGTGGCGCACTATCATCCGTGACACGATATAAAAAAGTATTATTTTTTAAGCCAGTAGTTTCATCCTCTGTTTTTTGAAAGTAGATTTTCTTATTATCTACATTCATCCAGCCTTGTTTTTCGGGTGGAGTTATTTGTTTTGCAGGGTGATTGGAATATAACTCGGCTCCTTTAGTATTATTTATTTGGAAAATCGAGTTTTTATAATCTTTCGTAATCCATTTGTTTAAAAAGGTCGGATCAATATAAAGCAATAGATAGCCCATTTGTTTTAATGTACTCGGATCGTTAATCGGCTGCTTCACGACAATTTTATTTTCTATCGTATAAAAATTTCCTTGTTTCGATGCTTGACTGGCAATATTTTCTTCACCATATGTATCAACAGTTTCTTTCCATTCACGGTAACGGCTCGGGAATGTATAGGAGTAGCTTCCGTCATCCGAAATGAGTTGAAGCGCAATAATATCTTCATCATACGAAAAATAAGACTGTAAATAGGTTTGCATATCTACAGAATAAAAATTTTTACTTTTAAAATAGTTGTCGATATTTTGCTCGGTGTAGCTACCGTAGTCATTTGTCATCGCAATTTGAACATCTTGCATCAAATCACTATTGCGGTAAATATCTTGCGTTAAACTAATTAATGCCTTTTGCTTTTCAGTTAAAGCTTCCAACTGCTTGCTGGCGATAGTTTCCGCTCTTTGGAGATTGGTATCTAGCTGAATGTTGGTATAATATTTATAAATGAAAAAAAGTAACAAACTCACGGTAAAAAGACTTGTTAAAGAAAAAATTAATAACATCCTTTTAAAAACGCGCTTACGTGGTAATTCTTGTGTCATTCTAATTCCCTGCCCCCTTTTCCTTTCTGATTATTGCATACTATCAAAAATAATGTAAGGGGTTACTTTGGCTCCATTTGTTTGAAACGGTGTAAGTTGATTTTCATTATCCAATAACTTGGTAAAACGCCCGAGATAAACAAAATAAAAGCTGGCATTTTAGAAATCAACCATGCACAAAAAACAAGTCCAACCACAATCATAAAGGTATTTTTAAAACTTGTAATAGCTAGTAAGAATGCTTGACCAACATAAGCGCGAACATTTTTCATTTGGAAGTGAACAAATACGGTAAAATACTGTAAAAAGGCAATACCAACGAGAAAAAGTAAGAACATCAAGAAAAAGTATAAAATGGTCGACCAAAATCCTTGCATCAGTTCAAAAACAATCCGTAAATCAGCATAAAGAAATATCCCAATGGCTGCAAAAATCCCACCTGCTAAATTAGCAGAAACAAATACTTGCTTATAAGTTTGCCAAGCTGATTTCCAAACAGGCGTGTCTAAATCACCTCTCGCCCATTTTCTCGTAATCGTAAAAAGAGCAACTGTCGCTGGCATAAACCCAAGCACAATCCCGCCCATTAATACAAGAAAAAGCCATACTAAATTCGTCCAAACAAGCCGTATTATCCAATCACTAATAACTGAGAATTTATCAATAAGTTTCATTCTTTTTTCTCCTTTGATAGTAAGAGAAAGCCTGAGTTTTTCGCCCAGACTTTTCTTTTTTATTTACTTAATGGACTTCCCTTTACATATACACCACATAAACTTAGGACAAATTCACTAAACATCGCATTCGACCAAGCAAACCAGTCGCGAGTGAATTCAGCTGGGTTGGAAGCATTTACTCCTTCATGCATGTAATCCGTTCCGCCATCACCAGCTATTAACATCTCTAAAATCGCTTGTTTCTCGCTTTCTGTTCCTGCGGTTAACCCTTCAATACTGAGCGCAATCGGCCAAACATAATGATCTGGCGTATGAGGACTACCAATTCCAGTAAGTACGCTACCTTCTACAAAATAAGGATTTTCTCGACTTAAAATGAGTTTTCTAGTCGCTTGATATGCTGGATCATTTTTCTCACAAAAACCTAGATACGGCGCAGCGAGTAAGCTTGGTACATTGGCATCATCCATAAATAACTTACGCCCAGTTCCGTCAACTTCATAAGCGTAAACATCGCCGTAATACGGGTGCGCTTGTTTAGCGTATGTTTCAATTCCAGTTGCGACTTCTTCTCTTAACTCTGAACTAGCTTGGGTTAATTCCTTATCATCCGGGTAAAACTGTGCCGCTATTTCTTTAGCGTAATCCATCACTACGACCAAAAACATATTACTTGGCACAAGATAACCGTACATACACGCATCATCACTTGGTCTAAAGCCACTCCAAGACATTCCCGTATAACTTACATCTGTTCCTTTGCCATTATTATTTAAAGTATCTGATTGACGCACATTTTCTCGTTCAAAACGATATGGACTTTGCTCCGTATGCTTTTGTTCCGTTTTAAATACATCGATAATCTGATGCAAAGCCAGCCTAAATTCCTCGGTAAAATGACCCGTGTGATTAGTGCTTTTCCATAATAGATAAGCTAACTGGACTGGGTAGCAAAGTGAATCAATTTCATACTTCCGCTCCCAAACAAGGTCTGTCATCGCTGTCTTATCTTGTTGAAAACCGGCACCATTCGCAGTTTTATTAAAAGCATTCGCATAAGGATCATGAAGAATATATTTTGTTTGCAGTTTTACAAGATTTTCAATTAACGTCGCCATCTCCTCATCTTCTTCTGCAACAATTAAATAAGGGCGGATTTGGCTTGTTGAATCGCGTAACCACATAGCTGGAATATCGCCTGTAATAACAAACGGATGCCCCTCTTCTGTTTCCTGCAAAGTAGTTGTATAGGTGTTAGTAAAACATTTTTCAAACATGCGATGTAATTTTTTATTTTCTGGAAAGGTCGTTTTTACTATATCAATCCATTTGTTAAAACTTGTTGGTACTTTCTTTGTCATGAATTACACTCCTTTTAATGTGATAATTTCGTTTGGTTTAACGGTAAATTGATTTTTGGCATCTCCTGCTGTTTCTTCTAAAATGGTCGATTTTCTCCACAAATCAACTGTGTTTAATAGTTTTGGCTCGGATGCTGTTTGATAAAAACGAATAATTGGTTGATTGTCTTTCGCTAGTTTAAATGCGGAAAAAACCAGTCCGTCTGCTACTTTCCATTTCGCAAAATCTTTTGTTTCTGCAAGGATTTTTTCTTTTGATGATGAAGGGTGTTGAATGGCAAAAGTAGGTGTTAAGAGTGCGTTAACTTGTGCAGGGACATTGACGTTTGATTCGTCTGTAAGGAATACATGGAACTCGGCTGTGATTTCGCGGTGGCATTCTGCTTCATATGCCGGGAAATCACCCCAGTCGCCAATTTCTGATACTGCGCGTAACAGTGTTAGTTCCAATCTATCCCCTTGCTCGCTTACTTCATATTCCGGTAAGTCAAGGCTTGCAACAACGATATTTCCACTGGCAACAAAACCTTGTTTCCGGTTATCATTAGCAGGATTTGTCCATTCTTCCACTTGTTTATTCGCGCGCGTTACTACTTCAAAAACACTGCCCGCTTGATGTGTTTCTGTTTGTTTTCCAGTTGGTAAAAGTACGCGAAGGCGATGGTCATCCCCTCGGTTATCTAGTTTAACGCGAGCAGTTAGTTGCTTATCATGTTTATTTAGCGTCAATTCTGTAGTGATTTTAAAAGTAGTACGATAGTCCGAACGATGTGACTTCCGTGCCGGATGCCAAACTAGTCGGCGTTTTTCTTCAGCAAATGTCGCACTTGCGCTTACTGGGATTTCTATTTCATGTTTAATTTCGATTGTCTTTCCAAGCTTATCTTCACGCAACACGCGAATCTCAGGTTTTGAATTATAGGTATTTATTCGTAAATTATCGCCCGTTTCTTTAAACATATACTCGTTACCAATATCGCCAACATCCTCATATGCACCAAGCCCCGCGACTTCTACAGCAGTCTCTTTATCCAAAATGGAGTAAGTTCCGTTCGGCGCGATTTCTACTTTTAAATATTGATTTTCTAACTGTAAGTCCTTTGTTAGCTCTTTTTTATCATCCGAAACTGCGACCGGATGCGCATAGATTGTTTGATAACCAACAGCTGGTAAATGTTCCACAGTAAAGGTTAGTTTATATTTTCTTGCAAAATAAGAATCACGGAATTTTCGCTCTGGTAAATCATAGTTAAAATGAATACCAAGTGACTCAACCACAACCGGAATTTCCTCCCCATTACTTGTTTCCATCCGAAAACTTTGTTCGGGAAGTTTTGCTAATTCATCTGGTATCAGTTCAAAAGGCATCTCAGAAAAATGAATCGCGTCTGTTTCAAGTTTAAGTTCGACAGTTCTAGTTGCTTCTATCCCACCTGCATGGAAAACAGTAATTGGAATACCCGCATCATTCGTTACGATTTGTCCCGTTATTTTACGTGCTGCGTTTTGAATAATCGCCATAGTTGTTTGTTCGACTTTTTCAAAACGAGTCTCCATTTCGCGGTGCACTTCATCCAAACTACATCCTGTAATGCTGTCATGGATTTGATTTTCCATGAGTAATTTCCAAGCAAAAGCCAGATATTCATGCGGATAACTAACACCTGCTTCTGTCGCCATTACTGAAATTGGTTCCGCTAAACGCTCTAATAAACGTTCCATTTTAGCATTGGCTTGTTTCAAGTAAATACGCGAGGAAGCCGTATTAGCAAGCGTTGACCAACCATCTGATTGTTGGCTCGTTAGTTCTCCGTGAACTGTTTGTAATTTTTCAGGTTCAAGCCCGGCTTTGACAGCATCTTGGTATTTTTCAAAATGACTATGAATAAAATCAATCTCTGGATACAGTTCCCGCGCTACTTCAAGCGCTTCTGCTAAATCTGTTTGGACAGGCTGGTGGTCACAACCGTTCATAAATAACCATTCATCTGTTGACGCAAATCGTTCCACGTCTGCCAATTTTTTATCCCAGAATTTTTTTGCTGCTTCTTTATCAGTTGGAATTTCATTACCATTGGAATACCAATTGGCGAGTAAAATTCCTAAAACTTTCGAGCCATCCGGACTTTCCCAGAACATCTCTGAATATTTTGAGGCAAAAGCACTATCAAATACTTGGTTATTAAAGCCAGTTGGGTTAACGCCTCGTCCAAAAACAACTGTGTCAAAACCAGCTTGACGCATTAATTGCGGCACTTGACCATATAAACCAAACGTATCAGGAAAATAACCAATTTTTTCCGCTTGACCGAATTCTTCCGCCATTTCTAATCCATATTGCAAATTACGAATATTCGCTTCTCCACTCGTCAAAAAAGCATCTTGTAACATATACCAAGGGCCGATTCGCAGTTTCCCGTCCGCAACCAGTTGTTTCATTTTTTCTCGTTTAGCAGGTTTTACAGCTAAATAATCTTCTAACATAATCATTTGTCCATCCATATGAAAATGATTAAAACCAGTTTCTTTATCAAGTAAATCTTCTACTTCATCCATAAGTGTAACGAGCCTAAATCTTAAGCTTTCCAGTGGTAAAAACCATTCTCTGTCCCAATGAGAATGCGATATAATATGCGCTTTCTTTCTAGTCATTTTGCCCCTCCAAATATTCTTTTTGTATTCGCTTTCAAGCTAAGTATAGTAAGGGCTAAAGCGAATTGCAATGCTACGCCAAAAACTACTATGAATAATCCATTTTCCCTTGATTTGTCCATTTAGAAAAAGCTTATTCCTTACCGCTCTAAAGATGAGAAAAACGGCCCTGCTAAATTCCTTTCAAAAGCCAAATTGACTTCTTTTCCCGCTATGATATATTGAAACCGTTCTAGACAAAAAGAAAGGATTTGAGTATATAGATGTTTTTCACAAAAGATAAATTACGCGGCAGACTCGATGAAGTCGCACTTTACCGCTATGAAAAAACGCATCCGATTCAGAAATTCCAAGCAGCTGAGGATAAGGACGGAAACATTGCAGCGCGCCCTAAAACTGTCATTTATGATAACGAATTAAACATTGGAGAAAACTGGGCCGGCCGCGATCGCTACGTCTGGTTAAAAACAACGATTACCTTCCCCAGTACCAAACAAGGTACTCGCTTAATCGGTTACTTTGATTTTGGCAATACCGGCGACGGTCATAATTCTGGTTTTGAATCCTTATTATTCGTAAACGGCGAACCACTCCAAGGCGTCGACCAAAATCATCAAGAAGTTCTTTTCCCAGATAGTTTTGCTGGAAAAACAACCGAACTTGTCTTTCGTTTGTGGTCTGGTCTTGAAGGTGGCGGCATTCCTTCCATCCAAACACATTACTTAAAAGAAGCATTTATCGGTTATTTAAACCTCGTGATTGACGATTTGTATTTCACGAGTAAAGCTACCTTAAAAACACTCGATCAACTGGAAGAAAATAATCCGACGCACGCTCCCCTACTTCAAGCTATTAACCGCGCTTACCTAGCGATTGATTGGGGAACACCAGGCTCTAACCAAAATCTTGCCTCCATGGAAGACGCTAACCGAATCTTGCAAGCAGCACTAAAAGAAATGCCGAAAAACTTTCCTATCAAAGTGGCAGCAGTTGGACATACCCACATTGATGTAGCATGGCTATGGCGTTTAAAACATACCCGAGAAAAAGCAGCACGATCATTCTCGACCGTGCTCCATTTAATGGAAGATTATCCTGAATACTTATTTTTACAGTCACAGCCCCAACTATACGCCTACATCAAAGAAGATTATCCAGAAATTTATGCCAAAATAAAAGCTAAAATCGAGGAAGGAAACTGGGAAGCTGATGGCGGAATGTGGCTTGAAGCCGATTGTAATATCCCTAGTGGAGAATCACTCGTCAGACAAATGCTCTACGGTCAGAAATTTTTACGCGAGGAGTTTGGCAAACCTTCTAGTTTTTTATGGCTTCCTGATGTGTTTGGTTATAGCTGGGCCTTGCCACAAATTCTCCGTAAATCAGGCATCAAAACTTTTATGACGACTAAAATTAGTTGGAATCAATATAATCGTATGCCGCATGATACGTTCCAGTGGCGCGGTATTGACGGTACAGAAATCCTAACTCACTTCATCACTGCACCAGAAAAAAACAGCCGAATTTCTACTTATAATGGTAAAATGACCGCGCGTGAACTGGTGGGACTTTGGGATAAATACCAAGATAAAGAAATAAACCAAGAATTATTACTTGCTTACGGCTACGGCGATGGAGGGGGCGGAGTAAATCGCGAAATGCTTGAGATGCGTCGTCGCTATGATAAAATGCCAGGAATCCCTGAAGTAAAACCAAAAAGTGCTACCGATTATTTCAATAATTTACATGAAACGATTCAGAGCACTGATCAATATGTCCACACTTGGAACGGGGAACTTTACTTTGAATACCACCGCGGAACTTACACTAGCCAAGCCTTCACGAAAAAAATGAACCGTAAAATCGAGCTTGGTTTAAGAAATAGTGAATGGCTTTCTGTTTTAGCGAACCTAAAAGAAGGAACTACTTATCCAACTGAAAAATTAGCGAACATTTGGCAAATACTACTTCGAAATCAGTTTCACGATATTATTCCTGGCTCTTCCATCAAAGAAGTATATGATGATGCGCTAATTGAGTATACTGAAGCATTCACCGAAAATAATGCGATTATCTCTAAACAACTGGAAAAATTAACCCAGCAAGCTTCTGAAAAAATAACGCTATGGAATAGTTCCACTTGGAATCGGCCGCGCTATATCGAAATTAAATCCGATAATCCCGCTAGTAACTTAGCCTTTTATGATCAAAAAAACAAGCACCTCCCTGCACAAAAATTAGCAAATGGCGCGTGGCTCATCCAGCACCATAACTTGCCAGCGCTCGGTGCCACAAGTGTTTCCGTTAAAGAAGCAACTGATGAGCTAGCAAAATCGCCTTTCACTTACAAAGACAAGCAATTAGAAACACCCTATTATCAAATAACTTGGAATGAAAACGGCCAATTCACATCCATTTTTGACAAAAAAAATAACCGTCAAGTATTAGCAGAAAACGCGCGAGGTAATGTATTTCAATTATTTGAAGATAAGCCGATGTGGCATGATGCCTGGGATATTGATTTATTTTATCAAGAAAAACAAAAGGAAATAACCACATTAGACTCTTTTGAAGTAATCAATAATGGACCACTTGAGCTCACTATTAAACAGGTGCTTCACTCAGAGAAATCACAAATTACGCAGTGGATTCATTTTTACCATGAGACCCCTGAAATCAGATTTGAAACAGAAGTGGAGTGGCGTGACCGTAACCAGTTGCTTAAAGTTGCTTTCCCTGTTTCCGTTCATGCCAGTGAAGCTAGTTATGATATTCAATTTGGTAATGTCAAACGACCGACGCACTGGAACACAAGCTGGGATTATGCTCGTTTTGAAACAGTTGGACATCAGTGGGCCGATCTTTCTGAAAAGAATTACGGTGTCAGTTTGTTAAATGATTCCAAATACGGCTATGATATTAAAGACTCGACAATTCGACTAACCTTACTCAAAGCAGCTGGATACCCTGACCCAGAAGCCGATTTAGGCCTTCACCAGTTTACGTATTCGCTTTTTCCACATCAAGGAGATTTCTTAGACGGAGAAACAGTCCAAACTGCTTGGGAATTAAACAACCCGATTTTCACATCTAACGGAGAAATCGAACCATTCTCGCTTTTCCAAGTTACTAATCCTTATGTGATGATTGATAGCGTCAAACAAGCTGAGGACGGTAATGGTCTTATCATCCGACTGCATGAATTCGCAGGTACACACGGCGAAGTGACATTAACTAGCGATTATGCTATTACTTCCATCACAGAATGTAACTTACTGGAGGAAAACGAAACAACTCTTGAAACAACAACATTTGCCATTACTCCTTTTGAAATTAAAACTTACCGAATTTATCTAAAATAAAAAAACACGCAGCCAGGCTTCTCCCTAAGAAGTCCGCTGCGTGTTTTATTAGTTTAACGTGATCAGATTAAAGTTTAGTAACTTTTTCTGCTTGTGGGCCACGTTGACCTTCAACGATTTCAAATTCAACGCTTTGACCTTCGTCTAAAGTTTTGAATCCTTCACCTTCGATAGCGCTGAAGTGTACGAATACATCATCTCCGCCTTCTACTTCGATGAAACCGAAACCTTTTTCACTATTAAACCATTTAACTGTACCTGTTTGCATATTTCACAAACCTCCAAAAATTTTCTTAATATGTTTCTTTTACTAACGAAAAAGATGTTAACAACAAGCTAATCATTTTTTCAATTACAAAATTCACATATTAGTAAAGATACTCATTTACATCAATATCCTTGCTAATACATAAATATACTTCCTGCAACACTTATATATTAACGCCAACGGACAAATAAATCAAGTGAAAAAGTCGCACGGTTACAAAATAGAGTATTCAGTTTATTGACTAAAAAACCCTGCTATAAGTTAATTCTTATAACAAGGTTTTCTATTAATCGATAATACTTCTATCTTTAATACGCCATTTCACAAGTAAATTATGTAATGGTTTACGAACTAAGAAATAAACGCCTAAAGAAATAAGCACAGAAGCTGTACCAAGGAAAAATCCACCTAGTACATCTGTTGGGAAATGCACGCCTAAATAAACACGTGTATACATTACAAACAAGATAAATCCATAGCCGATAATTCCGATAATGATTTTTTGCCACATTTTTGGCACTGTGAAAATTAAGAACATCGCTGCAAGGCCATAGAAAACCGCCGTAGCAGTCGCGTGTCCACTAGGGAAACTAAAACCAGATTCCTCTATTAACCAGTTAACGCTATCTGGACGTGTACGAGCAACTAATGTTTTCAAAACTAGATTAAGGACAACACCACAAGCGAGCATCGTTCCACCAAACCATAGTCCGACAACAAATTTTCGTAAAAAGAATAAGATAAGAACGACTACAATCGTTAAAATAATCGTTGTTTCTGCACTACCTAAATTGGTCACTAGTTTAACGATAGCTGTTTTATCAGGTTGAATCCCGCCGCGAATCTTTTCAATCCAACTTAGGTCAAAACGCGCTACCCAGTTACTTTCTGTTGCAATGGCTGCGGCGATTGTAATAAATAAAATCAGACAAAATCCGCCAATAACGAATAATGGTGTCGCTTTTTTTCGATTTGTATTCATGGTTAACTCCTTTTCATTCGGTTGTTTTTAAAAATTGCTTTACTTCTTTTACAAGTTCTTGATACTGCGCTTGTTCCGGTGTCGCTTCATTTGTAAGTTCAGTTACAGTGTCTCTTTCGTAGCTAACTGATCCCGTACTAACAAATGTTGCATTACCAATTAATTGTAGCGAAATTTCACCAGCTTCGTCTTTTTTGGCAGTCACTTGCACCCGCCCACCATCATTATAAACATTAAGTGGCGTTTCAAAAGTATCCTGGTCTAATATTTTTTTAATTAAACTACAAGCCGACATCGCTGTTCCGCAAGCATTCGTAAAACCAACGCCGCGTTCAAATGTCCGCACATAAATTGCATCATCGCTTAAACGTTTCACAAAACTAACATTGACGCCATCAGGAAAATAAGGATTTTCGCTGTTTAAATAACTCGCTAATGTTGCTTGTTTATCCGTGTCTAACACGGTTTGGTCCACAAAGGTAATCAAGTGTGGATTTGGAACCGACACAGCAGAAAAAGCTAGTTCCGAATCTAGTTCAGGAACGACTTGATTAAATAATTTTTCCATACCGACATTCATTGGTAAACTTTTTGCATTAAATTTAACTGGAGAAATTTCGACTTGATACGTTGGTATATCAAAACCAAGTGAAGTTGCTTTTTTGACATCCAGTATCGCTTTCATTGTTTCGACTTTTGCTTCTGTTAATGCGTGCTTTTCAAGTAAATAGCGAGCTACTGTTCTTAAGCCATTGCCGCACATTGAAGCAATCGATCCATCCGAGTTAACGACACGCATTTGGCCAATTGGTCCAGCTTCATTACTTTTTGTGACATATAAAATACCATCTGCCCCACCAAGCGAATGCGCTCTATCACAAAGCTTTATTGCAAAATCAGCACGTTTCGTATCCGACCAATCCATAATTTGATTTTCTTCTTCATCAACTAAGAAAAAATCGTTTTGCGAACCATGTACTTTTGTAAAGTGAATTGTTGCCATTCCTTCAAGCAACCTCCTTTATTTGGAATTACGTCTATAATACCACATCTTAAATTAAAAAAGCTTGGGGAACCTCCTTTTTAAACTACTAGGATTTTCCCCAAGCGAGCATTAAGCTTCGTAGTGTTTTACAACAATATCAGCACAGCGGCCACAAAGTGTTGGATGTTTTGGATTTACGCCTACATCTTTTTTCACTACACGGCAACGTTCACAAGTTTCGCCTTCTGCTACAGTAATTTGAACAGCTACTTGATTCGATTTAAATGCGGATTCTGGTGCATTTTCTAAACCTTCCACTAGTTCAAAATCAGAAACGATGAATAGTTGTGCAAAATCGCCTTCTAAAGAATCAAATAGTGTTTTCGCTTCGCCGTCTACATATAAAGTTACTTTAGCAAGCATTGATTTACCGATTAATTTTTCGTTACGAGCGAATTCTAAAGCTTTTTGAACGTTATCGCGGATTTGCATGAACGCGTCCCATTTCGCAGTAATTTCTTCACTATCAGCTAATACTTTTACATCTGGTAAGTCTTGTAAATGAATACTTTCCGCGCCCTCACCAATCAAGCTATTCCAAACTTCTTCTGTCGTATGCGGTAAAATTGGAGCAAGTAATTTTGTCAAAGTAACAACCGCTTCATAAAAGACTGTTTGCATAGCACGACGATCATGACTATCTGCTGCTTCGATGTATACAACATCTTTGGCAAAGTCCATATAAAATTGGCTTAATTCTACTGTACAGAAATTATTGATTTGGTGGTAAATAGTAGAGAATTCAAACGCTTCATAGCTATCCTTCACATTTTTCACTAAATCATTTAATTTAATCAGCATGTATTTATCTACTTCACGTAAGTTTTCATAAGAAACACTGTTAGTAGTTGGATTAAAGTCATTGATATTTCCTAGTAAGAAACGCATTGTGTTACGGATTTTACGGTACACTTCGGATACTTGTTTTAAGATTTCATCACTAACACGAACATCAGCTTGATAATCCACAGAAGCCACCCAAAGGCGAACAATATCCGCTCCAAGTTGTTTAATTACTTTGCCTGGAAGAAGAGTATTTCCAAGTGATTTACTCATTTTACGGCCTTCCCCATCCAGTGCAAAACCATGACTCAGCACGTTACGGTAAGGCGCTTCGCCAGTAATTGCTACAGCTGTTGTTAGGGATGAGTTAAACCAACCTCGATATTGGTCAGAGCCTTCCATGTATAAATCAGCTGGACGACTTAATTCTGGACGAGCGTTTAATACGGCTTGATGACTTGAACCAGAATCAAACCAAACATCCATAATATCCGTTTCTTTTGTAAATTCGCCATTTGGGCTACCTGGATGCGTAAAGCCAGCAGGTAATAAATCTTTCACATCGCGTTCAAACCAAACGTTCGAACCATGCTCACGGAATAGTTCTGAAATATGGTTGATTGTTTCGTCTGTGATAATCGCTTCCCCGTTTTCCGCATAGAAAATAGGTAGCGGAACGCCCCACGCACGTTGACGAGAAATAACCCAGTCGCCGCGGTCGCGAACCATATTGAATAGACGTGTTTCGCCCCAAGCAGGAGTCCAGTTGACACCTTTAACAGCTGCGAGTAAATCATCACGGAATGCATCAATCGAAGCAAACCACTGCGCTGTAGCACGGAAAATAACTGGTTTTTTCGTACGCCAATCATGTGGATAAGAGTGAGTGATGAATTCCATTTTTAGTAATGCGCCCACTTCTTCTAGTTTTTCTGTCACCATTTTATTCGCTGTATCGTAAAATACGCCTTCAAATCCTGGAGCTTCTTCTGTAAATACGCCACGATCATCTAGTGGAGCAAGAATTTCCAAATCGTATTTTTTCCCGATTAAAAAGTCATCTTCCCCGTGTCCAGGAGCCGTATGAACCGCACCCGTTCCGGCTTCAGCAGTGGCATGTTCGCCGTTCATTACTAAGGAATCACGGTCATAGAATGGGTGTTTAGTTACAACGCGGTCAAGCTCAGAACCACGAACTGTTTTAACAACTGTCGCATCTTCAAAGCCTAGTTTTTCACGTAAACTTGGTAAAAGTGCTTCTGCTACAACATATTTTTCACCCGCAGATTCAATTACTACATAGTCCAAATCAGGGTTAACAGTAATACCCATGTTTGCAGGGATTGTCCAAGGAGTTGTTGTCCAGATAACGATATTCGTTCCTTCATCTAGTACACCTTTTCCGTCTGTTACTTTGAAAGCCACGAAAATCGAAGCAGATTTTTTATCTTGATATTCGATTTCTGCTTCTGCAAGTGCAGATTCACTAGAAGGAGACCAATAAACAGGTTTTTTACCTTTATAAATGTAACCTTTTTTCGCCATTTCACCGAAGACTTTGATTTGCTCTGCTTCGTATTCTGGTAAAAGTGTAATGTAAGGATTTTCCCAGTCGCCGTTAATTCCAAGACGTTTGAATCCTGTACGTTGACCGTCTACTTGCGTCATTGCATATTCAGCACATAGTTTACGGAATTCAGCGATAGACATTTCTTTCCGTTTAACACCTTTTTTGGCGATAGCTGTTTCGATTGGCAGTCCATGTGTGTCCCAACCAGGAACATACGGAGAGCTGAAGCCAGCCATTGATTTATAACGAACAATAATATCTTTGATTGTTTTGTTTAGAGCATGACCCATATGAAGCTCACCGTTTGCATAAGGAGGCCCATCATGCAAAATATACGCCTTGCGTCCAGCATTTTTTTCTTGGATTTTCTCATATAGTTTTTCTTCTTCCCATTTTGCTTGCCATTCAGGTTCTTTGTTTGGCAAATTTCCACGCATTGGAAAATCTGTTTTTGGCATTAATAACGTATCTTTATATTCCATGTTTTATTCTCCTTTAAATCTTTATTTTTAAACACAAAAAAATCTCTCCCAAAAAAGGGACGAGATTCGCGGTACCACCCTTGTTGACATGCATGTTAATTGCTTGCCCACTTCATTAAAGCCATAACGCCGGCTCGCGCTAACACTTACTCAAGCAGTTGCTTTTTCGGGTTAGAACTAAAGAGTGATTTCGATTTTTTAGAGGATAGCTGGTCTCGCACCTTGCACCAACTCGCTTTGTATCCTATATCTAAAAAATTTACTTGTCTCTTATAATCGTTTTTAACGTTCTTCTGATTCAGCAGCTTCGACTTCTTTAATAGACGCTAGTTCTGTTGCATCTACATCGTAAGCCATCATTTGCTGCCAATCTTCACTTTTAATTAAATCCATTTGCGCTTCTACTAACATACGCAGACGCTCACGGAATACTTTAGATTGGCGTTTTAGGTCTTCAATTTCAATCGCGATTTTGCGCGCTTTAGAAAGTGAGTCGCTTAAAATTCGGTCTGCATTTTTTTCAGCTTCACGTATAATAAGTTTTGCTTCTTTTTCAGCGGAAGCTTTCACTTCTTCGGCAGCTGTTTGTGCCACGATTAATGATTTGTTTAATGTTTCTTCAATGTTTGTAAAATGACCTAAACGTTCTTCACTATTATTTAAAGTGTCCTCAATACGCTTTTTCTCTTTAATAACTTGTTCATAATCTTTAATGATTTGATCGAGGAAGTCATTTACTTCGTCTTCGTCATAACCTCTAAAACCACGGGTAAACTCTTTGTTATGTATATCCAGCGGCGATAATGGCATATCTAGCACCTCCATACGACTATTTGTTTATAAATACCTAACATACATTCTATCATAGTTACTAGCTTTTTCCTAGAATTTATATTGAAAAATGGTTAGATTAAAAATCCTGCTTTATCTAGCGCTTTAATCGCTTGCTCTAATTGTTCTTTCGTATCTGCTTCAATCGTATGTAAATGTGTTCCATCCGTTAAACCAGAAAGCATGACCGCTCCTGTTGTTTGCAATTTCCGCACAAATTTTTCTACATCAAAACGGCTTTTTAAATGCAGTGAAGCAGTGATTTCGCCGTAGATTGGATGGTCCACAATCACATCAATAATGGAAACACCGTGATCCACCAAAATATTTAGTTCCTCGGCAGCTTGCTCTTTCGTGTGTTTTACAGCAATAACGCGCCTTTCACCTGTATAACTCGTCTCGTTCGCATAAATATAACCTTGTGGAGTAGCCATAATTGGTTCATTGCCAGCTTTTAACAAAGAAATATCTTGAACAATCACTTGGCGGCTAACATTTGTTTTCTGTGCTAATTGATTTCCAGAAATTGGTACCTCGGCTTCTTTCAGCCATTTTAAAATCATTTGCCTACGCGTATCACCTAATATTTTTTTCATCTTATCACCTTTTTCGTAGTAATTTATCGATTTCTTCCTTAAAAATAGCACTATCGTTTAATTCATTTTCTTTTCCAAAAGATAGCCGGATAAAACGGTTTGCTTCTTCTGTTGTTTTTCCAGTAGCAATTAATGTTCTGGACGGAGCTAAATCACGTAAACTACATGCGCTCGTCGTCGAGATTTGAATATCTGCTTCGTTTAAAGCAAGTAACGCTTCCTGACCTTGCATATTTGGCAAAGTAAGTCCTAAAATATACGGCGATGTATTGGGTCCACCTTCCACTTCTACTCGCGCTTCTAATGTGTCGCAAATCGCAGCTTTTAGTTTTATAGCTCTAATCGCTTCTTGTTCTCTATTTTCTATTATATCATAGGCGGCAGTTGTAAAGGCAGCAATAGCTGGAACATTTACCGTCCCTGGTCTAAAGCCAAATTCATGATGTACATCTGACAAAACCGCCTGCAAAGGAGAATCTGGTTTCATAAAAAGGATTCCAGCCCCTTTTGGTCCATAAATTTTATGCGATGAAATACTAAAACTAGTAACATCACTTAATTCTAAATCAAGTTTTCCAAAAGATTGAACAATATCAGTATGAAAAAAGACACCTGCTTTTTTAGCAATGTGAGCTAGTTCCGCAATTGGTTGGATGGTTCCGATTTCCGAATTAACATGTTGAATAATAATAAGCCCCGTCCCAGCAGAAATCATTTTTTCTAAAGTAGCTGGATTTACTTGCCCAAACGAATCAACTGGTAATGCTTTAATGCGACACTTTCCCGCTTGTTCGAGTGCCATTAGTTGCTGCCAAACAGAAGCGTGTTCCAGCGGACTTACGAGCACTTCTTTCTTATCAGTTGTATGGAGTAGCGTTTGGATGGCGATTTGGTTACTTTCTGTTCCACCACTCGTAAATAAAATTCCGCGGTTTGGAACTTGTAATAACTCAGCAAAACTTTCCCGGCATTTTTCTAAAAGTGCTGCTGATTTCGTCCCGGCATCATGTAAACTCTCCGAATTAGCAAAGAATTCTCGCGAGGCATCCATAAAAACTTGTAAGGAAGCTTCACTCATTTTCGTAGTTGCTGCATGGTCAAAGTAAATCATCTCTTTATCTCTCCCTTAAAATTTTATACTTGAATTTAGTTTAATTTTATGTGATTATAGATGACAAGACAACTGTATATTCATTAAGAAGTATACAATTAATCGAACCTACTATGCAAGAGGTGGAAATGATGACAAAAGAACGAGTGATTATCATTGGGAGTGGTATCGCAGGTTGCACTGCTGCCCTCAGATTAATGCAGGACTATGATGTGACAATAATCACAAAAGGTCATAAAGAACAAAGTAACTCTATGCTCGCTCAAGGTGGTGTCGCCGCGGCTATATCAAAAAGCGATACACCAAAAAAACATTTTAGCGATACCTTTCAAGCTGGCTGTTTTCATAATAAAGTTCGCGCTGTAAACCAACTTGTGACTTGTGGACCGATTGTGATCCAAAAATTAATAAAAGAAGGAATGACTTTTGACGAAAAAGATGGCGAACTTTCACTTGGATTAGAAGGCGCGCACCAACTGCCTCGTATTTTGCATTCTGGAGGGGATCAAACCGGCAAATTTCTTACTACATTTTTACAAGAAAAATTGACAAAGGTTAACTGGCAAGAGCAAAAAATGGCTATAGAGATTATTAAACATGACGGTAAAGCGATTGGTGTTCATTGTTTAGATAAAGAAAACCAACTACATACTTATTACGGCGAACATATTATTTTAGCGAGTGGCGGACTCGGACAACTTTTTCCTGTAACCACTAATGCTGCAACTATTTCTGGAGACGGCTTGGCTCTTGCTTACCGAGCTGGTGCGACACTATCCGACATGGAATTTATTCAGTTTCATCCAACCTTGCTTTTTCTAAACGGACGTTGTCATGGTTTAATTTCTGAGGCAGTTCGTGGCGAAGGAGCTACACTTATTCGCGCAGATGGTTCGGCTATTATGGTAACCGTGCATCCACTAGCAGATCTTGCTCCACGTGATATCGTTGCAGCCACACTTTTTGAAGAAATTGAACGGGGTGACCAAGTGTTTCTTGATATAACCAAAGTGGCTCATTTTGAAAAGCGATTTCCTGCAATTACAACCAGCTTAGACGAACACCAAGTACCATTTCGCGACACTAAACGAATTCCCGTTCATCCAGGTGCGCATTTTTTAATGGGTGGTGTTCGAACTGATTTGAACGGCAAGACGAATATCCCTCATCTTTATGCCATTGGTGAAGTGGCAAATGTAGGTGTACACGGCGCCAATCGTCTCGCCAGCAACTCCCTTCTTGAAACACTTGTTTTTGGTGAAAAAGTTGCTGAATATATTCACACGCAAAAAACCAACCGAATAATAGTTCCAGAGAATCCCCCCACTTATCAAACAACAACGCCCCATTTACCTGAAAAACAACAACTCCAAGAAAAAATCTGGGAAACATTAGGAATTACACGAAAACCTGAGAAAATCACGGAATTTCTCCATTGGTTAGAAACATTTGATTACGCTAACCATACGAGAGAAACAGCTGAAATAAGTCATATGATTATTACCTCAAAATTAATTGCCGAAAGCGCCCTAAAACGAACTGAAAGCCTTGGCGCACATAGAATTTTAAAAGGAGTAACGAAATGAACTCAATACTTATGAATCAAGCAATTCAAGCATTTTTATTAGAAGATATTGGTCAGCATGATTTAAGTTCAGATAGTATTTTCTCCAGTGAAACGATGGGAGAAGGTGTTTTTATAGCGAAGGAAACAGGTATTCTTTGTGGCATCGCTATCCCGCCATTAGTATATGAAATTCTTGGTGGAAACGTGCATTTTGAAGCTGTAAAAAAAGATGGTGACACAATTAAAAAAGGAGACATTATCGCGACTGTCTCGGCCCCAGTTCGCACTTTACTTTCCGGCGAGCGTGTTATTTTAAATTTAATGCAGCGAATGAGCGGTATTGCTACCCAAACCCATATTGCCATAAAACAGTTAGACGATTCGACGATCCGAATTTGCGATACAAGAAAAACAGCACCCGGTCTCCGTACCTTCGATAAATACGCCGTACAGAGCGGTGGTGGCTTTAACCATCGAAATGGTCTGTACGACGGGGTCATGCTAAAAGATAACCATATCGCCTTCTCTGGTGGTATAACCGAAGCTGTTTCTATCGCTCGTGAAAAACTGGGACATATGGTAAAAATCGAAGTCGAAACAGAAACTGCCTCACAAGTAAAAGAAGCCGTTCAAGCTGGTGCAGACATCATTATGTTTGATAACCGCACACCAGAAGAAATCAAACAACTTGTTAAACTAGTGCCAGACCACATTACTACGGAGATTTCCGGTAATATCACTTTAGATAATATTAATCATTATAAAGGTTCTGGTGCGAATTATATTTCTTTAGGGTCATTAACACATTCTGTTTCTGCCCTTGATATTAGTTTTAATAGCAAAGGAGGTATAAAAGCATGAATTTACTAGAGACTGTAGAACAAGATACGATGCCGGCTCGTTATAAACATATGCCCCCACAAGAAATGATAACTCGTGTCACAGAAATCAAAGCGCAACTTGGCGAAGACCTTTTTATTCCTTGCCACCATTATCAAAAAGATGAAGTCGTTCCTTTTGCAGATGCAATTGGTGACTCTTTACAGTTAGCACAAATAGCTGCAAATAATAAAAAAGCAAAACATATCGTTTTTTGTGGCGTTCATTTTATGGCTGAAACAGCAGATATGCTCACGACAAATGAGCAGATTGTGACGTTACCGGATATGCGAGCTGGTTGTTCGATGGCGGATATGGCAGATATTCACCAATTAACCAACGCTTGGCCAAAGCTCCAAACCCTTTTTGGCGATACGATTTTACCAGTCACTTATATTAATTCCACGGCTGCAATTAAATCCTTCGTTGGCGAGCATGGTGGTACAACAGTTACATCCAGTAATGCAACTAAGATTGTCTCATGGGCGCTTCAGCAAAAAGAGCGGATTTTCTTTCTTCCAGACCAGCATCTAGGTCGGAATACAGCTTTTGAACTAGGCATTCCGTTAGAACATATGGCCATTTGGAATCCGATAAAAAACGAACTGGAATATGACGGTAATCTAGCTGATTGTAAAGTAATTTTATGGAAAGGCTACTGCTCCGTCCACCAACATTTTACAGTTAAAAATATCGAAAACATTCGTAAAAATCATCCTAACATGCGAATTATTGTTCATCCTGAATGCACTCATGAAGTCGTTTCACTAGCAGATGACGCTGGTTCAACGAAAAAAATTGTGACGGAAATAAGTAACGCAGCACCTGGCACCGAATGGGCTGTCGGCACAGAAGCTAATCTGGTCGGTCGCATTATTCAAGAAAATCCAGATAAAAAAATCGTCTCGCTCAACCCTTTTATGTGTCCGTGTATGACAATGAATCGAATCGACTTACCTCATTTACTTTGGACACTCGAAGCTATTCAAAACGGGGAACAAAGAAATCAAATCAAAGTCGATGAACATACAACCAAATTTGCGTTAAAAGCATTAGAAAGAATGCTCCAATTAAGCTAGCCAAAAAAACGAAAGCAGCAACTGCTTTCGTTTTTATTTTAAATACCCAATTTCTATCCGAATTTTATCTTTTTTCGTTCTACCGCCAGTTGATAATACTTTCACTCGTCCATATCCACGAGCCGATAATACGTCTTCTTCCTCACATTCGAAATCAGGATTTTCTACTGTTTTCCAGTTCACTTTAACAAGTCCCGCGGTGACTAGTTGTTTCGCCTTCTGCCTAGAGATATGATGCGCATTACTAATAATTACATCGAGTCGCATACTAGAAACCGTTAAGCCCATTTCTTCCCAAACAACTGGCGCATAGACAGCATTCGCCAAATCAGTCTCTTCTAACATCACATTCACTTTACCAATTTTTTCAAGCTGTAATGTTAAATAATCCTTCATCGTACTTTCTACTAACAACTGCCATTCAGTGCCATTATTTAAAATATCTCCAAAAATATCGCGCTTCATTCCAAGCGACATTAATGTGCCAAGAATTTTTTGATGTGTGAGTGTCGTAAATTTCACCGGATAGCGAATATGGAATAAAGTAATCTCAAAGTCAGCTTCTGTTGGTGTATAATAATCTGGATAAATCAGTGCACGGCGGCGTTCCGCGTGCGGCACCCCACCAAAAAACTGGACGCCAATATGCTCATAACCACCAATAACTGTCTCGGTAATATAACGTTGCCTCGGGTCCAAAAAATCCGTTAGTTGCGGTGTATATTCATTTTCAACTTGCATCGTAACTCCTAAAATTTTATCAATAAATGCGTATTCTTCCGCGCGAAAATGCTGATAAATTCCATCCATTATAATTTCTCCCTTTCAATCCGTTCCGATTCTTTAGCCCAATTATACCATGAAACTAGCTGCTACTAAGCTAATCTTGCTTCTTGATAAAAAAAGCCACCCATATGAAAACGGGTGCGCTTTTTAAAATAACATTGGAATGACATACACTTGAATTAAACCTGTTAAAACTCTCATCGCATATTGGAAAATGAAATAAGCCACAAGGGACGAAATATCAAACATACCAATCGGCGGAATAATTCTTCTAAAAGGCTCTAAAATCGGTTCAAAAATACGAGCTAAAAATTGACCGATTTTCGATTCTCTTGCACCTGGAAACCAGCTCATCAAGAAATAAATAAACATTAGTGTTGGCAACCATCTAATAATAAATAAAATGACTTCCACCACTTGATATAAAATACTTTGCAATCTAGTTTACACCTCTAATTCATCACATAAAGTTTTGTTCATCAAGCATTTCGGAAATCGAGCCATTTACCTCCACATTATCTGGAGTACATAAGAAAATATTATTTCCAACACGTTGAATATCTCCACCCAATGCATAAACTGTACCGCTTAAGAAATCAACAATACGTGTCGCTTGGTCGTGGCTAATGCGTTGTAAGTTTACAACTACTGTTTTATAATCTTTTAAATAGTCCGCAAGTTCTTGGGCTTCTGCATATACTCGCGGTTCTGCGAGTACCATACGACTAGAATACTGAGCTCCCTGCATACTGACCACCTTCGCATCTTCTTCTTCAACCGCATAAAAACGATTTTTATTTGGTTTTTCTTTCTTCGTTTTCTTTTGCATAGGTTCAGGTTCCCTCGCTACTTCCTCTTCATAATATTCCTCTTCTTCATCTAAGAAAAAGAATGACTTAAATTTATTCGATAGTCCCATTTGTTACACCTCCATATTATCGTCACTCACCAAAGCTCTTCCTACTCGTATAAATGTTGCACCTTCTGTAATCGCAATCCCGTAGTCATTTGTCATCCCCATAGACAACTCAGTGCACGGAATGTTTTTTAACTGAAGCGCATGAATTTCTTGCTGCAATTGCTTTAACTCATGAAATACGTGATGCAGCTCTATGTCACTATTTGTAATAGGTGCCATTGTCATTAATCCAACAACTTCAATAAAGTTGAAATCTGATTCTTGTAAAAAAGCTAGCGCCTCTTTTTTAGAAAAGCCATGTTTGCTCTCCTCACCAGAAATATTCACTTGAAGAAAACATTTCACTGGTTTATTAGCACGCTTTTCAATTTCTTTTGCAAGTGATGCTCTGTCAAGCGAATGCAAATAATCAATTTTTGGTAAAACATCTTTGACTTTACGCGTTTGTAAAGATCCAATGTAATGCCAACTAATGTCACCTTTATCTGCAAGTTCTACTGTTTTTTCTAGGAAAACATCTGCACGATTTTCACCAAAATGGCGGATACCTAAATCATACAGTTCTGTAATTCCAGTTACATCAATTGTTTTTGTAACAGCTACTAATGTTACGTCTTCCGGGGCACGATTACTTTCTTCACAGACACGCTCAATTTGTGCGGTTACTTTTTCTAAATTAGCTTGTTTTGTCATTTATTTAATCACCTTATATAATTCCCGAAGCGCTTAAATTAAAACGCTTCTTGTTATAATCAGATACCCGGTCACTTGGCAATGCTTCCAAAGTGGCCGGGTGAAATTATGTTATAAGTATTATCCGCGACGGTTACGGTTACGGATAAATGCAGGTACATCAACGTCTGAACTATTTTGTTGTGGTTCAGCTTGTGGTTGTTCGTGTACCGGATTATTCCCTTGTTGCGGTGCATTTTGCGCGTAATCATTTTGTGGTTCATCTTGCACAGCATAGCTTGGACGATTCACTTGAATGGATTGGTTAGGACGACGATTCGCTTGCGCTTGTTGTTGCGCTTGCTTTTCTTCATCAAAACCTGTTGCAATAACAGTTACAATCAGTTCATCTTTTAATTCGTCGTTAATAACAGAACCGAAAATCATGTTTACATCTTCATCTGATGCACTTGATACGATTTCTGCTGCTTCTTGTACTTCATAAAGACTTAGGTTAGATCCGCCTGTAATATTCATTAGGACACCTTTTGCTCCGTCAACGGAAGTTTCAAGAAGTGGAGAAGAAATTGCTTTTTTCGCAGCTTCTGCAGCACGATTTTCACCAGTTGCAATCCCGATTCCCATAAGGGCAGAACCACGGTTAGTCATAATTGTTTTTACATCGGCAAAGTCTAAGTTAATTAAACCAGGAACGGCAATCAAATCAGAAATCCCTTGTACACCTTGACGTAAAACATTATCTGCTTCACGGAAAGCTTCCAGCATTGGCGTATTTTTATCCACAATTTGAAGTAAACGGTCGTTGGGGATAACAATTAAAGTATCCACCGCTTCTTTCATTGCTTCTGTTCCAGTTAGGGCTTGTTTCGTACGTTTCGGTCCTTCAAAACCAAATGGTCGTGTAACAACACCTACAGTTAGAGCGCCCATTTCTTTAGCGATTTGAGCAATAACAGGTGCAGCACCAGTTCCAGTTCCGCCGCCCATTCCAGCAGTTACGAATACCATATCAGAGCCTTTTAAAGCTTCTTCAATTTGTTCGCGACTTTCTTCTGCTGCTTTTTTACCAATTTCAGGTACAGCTCCCGCGCCTAAACCACGTGTTAATTTTGTACCGATTTGTAATTTTGTTTCTGCTTTTGCTAAATTAAGTGCTTGAGCGTCTGTATTAACGGAGATAAATTCTACTCCTTGAACACCATGCTCAATCATACGGTTTACAGCGTTGTTACCGCCGCCGCCAACACCGATTACTTTAATTGTTGCCAAACTTTCTGAACTAGTGTCAAATTCTAACATATTATTGCCTCCTATTTGCCGATTTATACGATTCGTTTTTCTTGCTGACTTACCAGCTATTCGCTTTTATTCAAAAAATGCGCCGAAAAAATTCTTCATTTTCGTTGATACTTTTTCGTCATCTGATTTTTTTGGTTTTTGTTTAGGTTGTTTTGGTTTTGGTGCTTCGTCATCATAACGTGGCTCACTAGCAGTACTACTTACATCACGACCTTCTAATTCAGCCATTTGATAAGCATATTTAATTAAGCCTACTGCAGTTGTGAAGGATGGTTCGCGAACACCGATATAATCAGGAATCGCCAGTCTAACATGTGCTGCCAACGTTTTTCCAGCTAAATCAATAGCTCCTGGAATCGCCATTGAGCCACCAGTTAATACATAGCCTCCTGGAAGATGCGTTTTACCTACTCGATTCAGTTCTTCCACAACTAATTGGAAAATTTCTTCCATACGCGCTTCAATAATATCTGCTACTTCTACTTGTGTGAAATGTTGTTTTTGGTCACTACCGATAACATCAATTGCAAAAACTTCATCAGGAGAAGCATCATCATAAAATGCATAACCGTGTTCTAATTTAACACGATCTGCATTGGCAGTAGATGTGTTTAGTCCGAGAGATAAGTCTTTTGTGATATTATCTCCACCTACTGGAATAACACCAGTGTATGTTAACCTACCTTGCTCAAACACACTAATAGTTGTCGTTCCTGCACCAATATTCACAAGAGCAGTACCAAATTCTTTATCATCTTCTGATAAAGAAATAGAAGCCTCAGCAAGCGGTTGTAAAGCAATATCAGAAATCTCGAGACCAGCACGTTCTACACAACGTAACGTATTATGTAAAATTGTTTTTGAACCTGTAATTAGTGTGCCTTCCATTTCTAGACGAACACCAATCATTCCACGTGGATCTGTAATTCCTGTTAAACCATCCACAACAAATTGATCTGGAATAGTATTAATAATTTCTCGTTCAGGAGATAGAGGAACGACTTGAGCAGCATCCATCACATTCCAGACATCATCATCTGTGATTTCACGATTTTCGCTACCTACTGCCACAATTCCTCGGCAAGCTTCTAAATGCACTTGACTCGATACTACCCCAACAATCACTTGAGAAATTTCAACGCCAACCATTCTCTCTGCTTGTTCAATTGCCTTTTTAATGGATTCTACAGTCTTGTCTATGTCGATAATAATCCCTTTTTTTATTCCGGATGACTCGACATTCCCAACACCGATAATATTGAGTCTATCGTCAGCCATTTCCGCGATGATTACTTTTACAGAAGCTGTTCCAATGTCTAAACTTACATAAATTTCGCTATCACCCATTTATCGGCACCTCCTTTTATTCTAGTCATTTAAAGTATCATATTTCATTTTTATACCGAGCAAAGCCGGTTTTTTAACTTGCTTAAAAAAACCATGTTACTTCTTTATTTATATGGTGTTAGTGTAGAATGATTCCCCATTCTGCCTAACATACAAAATCACTTATTTACAGTCTACACTAAGAAAGAAGGTAATAAAAGCACAAAGAACAATTTTTGGCAAATTCTTAAGATATTTTTTTCATTTTATTCAAAAAGCGAACAAGTGTTGGCGTCACACGCTTGTAGGTTATCATTTTGTCATCTTTTTGACATATCTGTTAATTTATTGTTTCCTCAAAATACGAGAGAAGAAACAAAGGGTTTATTCGTTTTCTTTTTTCTTCTCTGCATCTTTTTCTTCGGTAGCTTTTTTTTCGGCATTTTGTTGATAGTAACTTTGGAAATATGAACCTACTTCAATATCAATTACGCCTTTTTGTCCCTTCGCTAGTTGAGCGACAATTGCTGGATAATGCTGCATCTTTTCTGCAAAACTACTTATATCTGCTGAGACTTGATTTCCATCATTCATATATAATTTAATATGACTTTTATCCGTTTTTGTAGGACTATAAATCACTTCGGAAATGGAATTTACTACATCTTTTGGAAGTTTATTAATTTGTTCTACCATTTTTTCGAGTGTTTTTCCATTTTTAAAATTTTGGAACAGTAAATCGTTTCCTATTGGAAATTGCCTCGGTTGGTCTTTTAGCATAATACCATTTTCAAGCACATCATAGTATTTACCATTATTTTGTTGGTAGCCAATAGTTTTATATTCTGTAATATTAATTTTCACATCATTTAAGCCCACTTTGGAAACTGTTGCATTTTTAATTAATGTATTTTTTTCGAGCGTTTCTTCTGTTTTTCCATTTCTTATTCCAAGGATAAATTCACCGATAGTAAGCCCACTTTCTTTACGCACTTCATTTTCAGTTAATTGTTTATTCCCACTTACTGCAATTTTATCTAGCTTGCTCAGTGGGGAAAGGAAATAAAGTGTAATTAAGATTAAAATCGCAAAAATTCCGATTAAAATGGCTAAATGTCTTATTAACTTTTTTTTGCGGTATTTTTTTAATTCAGGTATACGGTTTTCGATGGAAATTACTCGTTTGTTTTCAGCCATTTTATTCGCTCCTTTCTGCAATTTATTTCATAATACTTAGGACTGCTTCTACCAGTTTTATAGCTGCATCTGGGCGTCCCATTTGTTTAGCACTTAATTTCATACTATTTAGTTTTGCTTCGTCTGTTAAAATAGAATCTACTGTCGCCATTAAATCCGTATCTTTTAACTCAGGTTCGGTAATAACTACAGCCGCATTATTTTTTTCTAACGCACGTGCATTATATTCTTGATGATTCGCTGTTACATAAGGGCTCGGTATTAAAATACTAGGTACCCCAAGCGCTGTAAGTTCAGCTAATGTGGTCGCTCCTGCTCTAGAAATAACGAGAGTCACGGCATTTAAAATCTTAGGCATATCATAAATAAATGGTTGAACACTAATATGACTTCCTAAGTTCATTTCCGCTAAAGCACCTTTCATTTTTTCGAAATGGACATCTCCCGTCACATACAATAACTGAAAATCTCGTTTGTTCCATTCCGGCAAGATTGCTTCCACTGCCTCGTTCACACCTCGAGCACCTCTGCTACCTCCAAAAACAAGTACAGTAGGCTTCCCAGAAACAAGCCCGTATGCTTCTAGCGCGCCAAGACCATCCACGCCGACTACTTCCGAAGCACGAGGATTTCCAGTGAAAACAATTTTCTCAGAAGCAAACGAATCACTTACCTCTTCAAAACAAATGGCAACTTTATCTGTATAGCGGCTTAAAAATTTATTGGTTAAACCAGCGACACTATTTTGTTCGTGTATTAAAGTGGGAATTTTTAATTTTGCTGCTGCATAAACCACAGGACCGCAAACATATCCTCCTGTTCCAATTACAACATCAGGTTTAAATTCACGTAAAATTTGCTTGCTTTTTTTAGCGCCACTTAGAAAGCGCATGACAGTTTTGATATTTTCAAGCGATAATGAACGCTTAAATCCAGTAATTTCTATTGATTCAAAAGGAATACCCTCTCGTTTTACGATTCCTGCTTCTAAACCTTTTTCTGTTCCAATATATAAAAATTCAGCTTCTGGATGTATTTTTTTTAATTCTCTGATGAAAGCAAGTGCTGGATAAACGTGCCCTCCAGTACCACCACCGCTTATTGCTACTTTCATTTTTCCACCTCTTCTATTAGTTCACTGATTGCGTTCATGTAGGCATTCCCGCGAACTTCAAATGTCCGGTATTGATCCCAACTTGCACAAGCCGGTGAAAGTAAGATTATATCTCCTGGTGCTGACTCGCGATATGCAACCGGAACAGCAGCTTCTACATTATCTACATAATGCACTTCAATTCCTGCAATTTTTCCAACACGCCCAATCTTGTCTGCCGTTTCACCAAAAACAATAAGTGATTTTACATTTTTGAAAAACGGTAGTAGTTCGTCAAAAGAGTTTCCACGATCTAATCCGCCAGCAAGTAATACAACTGGATTTTTAAATCCTTTTAACGCACTTTGAGTTGCAAGAATATTAGTTGCTTTAGAATCGTTGTAAAATTTACGATCTTGCCATTCCACTACAAACTGAGTCCGGTGCTCTACACCTTTAAATGTTTCTAAAACACGCATAATTTCCTCATTAGTTACACCTAAAGTTTTAGCTACCGCAACAGATGCTAGAACATTTTCTAAATTATGCTCTCCAGGAAGTAAAATGCTATCGCGTGAACCGATTACTTCATCATCAAACATAATATTGCCATTTTGGACATAACTTCCTTCCCCTAAGCGTTGCGTTGTTGAAAAAGGAATAACTTGTGCTTTTGTTTGTTTGGTTAAATTTTTCAATTCTTCTTGGTCCCAATTAATTACTAAGAAATCATCTGCTGTTTGTTTTTGTTGAATGTGCCACTTTGCTTGTACGTATTCACTTCGATCTGTATGGTAATCTAAATGCGCTTCATAGATATTTGTAATGACAGAAATATGCGGTTTAAATGTTTCAACCCCCATTAATTGGAAAGAAGATAATTCCATCGAAATGTATTGATCGCTTGTTGCGTTTTCTGCAACAGCCGATGCCGGAAAACCAATGTTTCCTGCAAGTAAAGAGCTATTTTCTTTATGCGCATTTAACATATGGTGAATAATCGTTGTTGTCGTTGTTTTCCCGTTAGTTCCAGTAATACCAACTATCGGCGCTTCAGAAATTTGGTAAGCTAATTCTACTTCAGTAATAACTGGAATTTTAAGTTTTAACGCTTTTTCAATCATAGGGTTGTTGTACGGAATCCCCGGGTTTTTAATTACGAGTTCGAATCCTTCATCAAGCAGCTCAATAGGATGCGATCCACAAATAACTTTAATCCCTTGCTCAAGTAGACCTTGTGCTTCCGGATTTTCACTAAACGGCTTTTGATCATTTACTGTGACAAACGCTCCTAATTTATGCATAATTGTTGCCGCGCTAACACCACTTCTCGCAAGACCTAAAACAAGCACTTTTTTGTGATGGTACATTTCAATTTTTTTCATTTCCTTTGGTTCCCCCATTTATATCAAAATTGGCGATCGATTCTATGAAAATCATAAAAACGACGGAAAGCGCCAACCAGATTCTGTAAAAAAACAGCCAACTAGAGACGCTTTTGCCGCAAAAATTACGGCGCTTTATTTAAAAAATAACGATACAGACTGAAATAATTGCGCCAATTAATCCGATTCCCCAGAACGTTAAAACAACACGCCACTCGGACCAACCACCAAGCTCAAAATGATGATGAATTGGCGTCATACGGAAAATTCGTTTTCCTCCTGTTGCCTTAAAGTAAAAAACTTGTAAAATAACAGACGCAGTTTCGATTACGAAAATAATTCCGATTAAAAGTAATAGCCATTCTTGATGTACTAAAATGGAAACTGCTGCAATACTTCCACCAAGCGCAAGTGATCCAGTATCTCCCATAAAAATCTTCGCTGGATTTTTATTAAATAGGAGAAACGCAAGCATTCCGCCTACAATCGCGAAACAGAAAATCGCTACATCCATCTGCTCTTGGTAAAAAGCAATCACACCAAAAGCAGAGAACGCAATCACAGATAAACCAGAAACAAGTCCGTCTAAACCGTCTGTTAAATTAACTGCATTGGAGAAACCAACTAACCAGAACAAAATAAAGATAACAAAGAACCACCCAAGATTCACTTCTATATTCGTAAATGGAATATTAAGTGTTTCGGCAAAACCACTAAAATGATACACCAGATAAAATAAAATCGAAATCGCAACTTGACCTAAGAATTTTTGTTTCGAAGTGAGGCCTAGGTTCCGTTTTTGAACTACTTTGATATAGTCGTCCAGAAAACCTAATGCGCCAAATAATGCCAGCGCGATAAATAGCAGCCAAGTAGCCGCACTAGCTTCACCACTGATGAATGAAAAAATCAAAAAGCTAATGAGCATAGCAGTAATAAAAACAACTGCACCCATAGTTGGCGTTCCTGATTTCTTTTCGTGCATCTTCGGTCCTTCATCCCTGATACTTTGACCGAATTTCAATTTCACTAAAAATGGTATAAATAGTGGGACACCTATCACCGTGATGATAAAAGCCACTGCAAAAGTTGATACTAACATGTATAAAGACACAATAAATTCTCCCCAATCTGTTTGTCAAAGCACTTCACTTCATATTTTATTCGAGTCCGAGTTTTTTTTCAATAGCTATTCGAGCTTCTACGCGATCATCGAAATCAATAACCTCGTCACCAATTACTTGATAATCTTCATGCCCTTTACCAGCAATCAGAATAACATCCCCTGCTTCTGCCATATTTACAGCATAACGAATGGCATCGCGACGATTCTCATGAACAACATATGAATCGCTATCCAGAACACCTTGAATCATATCTTCAATAATCGCATGTGGGTCTTCACTACGCGGATTATCTGATGTGAAGACTGGATTTGTCGCATAGTCAACAGCAATTTTTGCCATTTGTGGTCGTTTTCCTTTATCACGGTCACCACCACATCCTACAACAACAAAAACACGTTTTTTGGCAAATTCAGCAATCGTTTGTAGAACATTTAACAAGCTGTCAGGCGTATGAGAATAATCCACTATTACTGGAAAATCTTGCCCTGCATTCACCAGTTCAAAACGTCCTTTCACGCCTGGAATACGTTCAACAGTGGCAATTGCTTTTTCTACAGGAATCTGAAGCGCAAAGCTTGTTGCAATTGCTGCTAATACATTATATATGCTGAAATTCCCAATCATTTTTATTTTTAATGAGAAATTTCCCACAGGTGTTTTTAAATCAAAAGTGGATCCGTGGCTTGTAATTTGGATGTTGGATGCGGCAAAGTCAGCTGGTTCTTTTATTCCAAAAGTAATAATATGTGCGGCAGTCGCTGTTTGCATCCGCACGCTTTCCGCATCGTCTGCATTTAAAACAGCGATTTTAGGCTTACTCGTGTTATAACTGTTACCGAGCTGCGCGAACAATAAGCTTTTAGCGTAAGCATATTCTTCCATTGTATGATGATAATCTAAATGATCTTGAGATAGATTCATAAATACTGCTACGTCATAATCCGAACCATATACTCTACCCTGAACTAAGGCGTGAGAGGAGACTTCCATTACAGCTGTACTAACACCACTTAAAAGCATATCTCGAAAAGTTTCTTGCAATGTTAAGCTGTCTGGCGTCGTATTTTTTGTTTCTAAAATTTCATCACCAATTTTACGATACATCGTACCAATTAAGCCAGTTTGCTCGCCGTTTTCGCGAACAATTTGTTCCACTAAATGGCTAACCGTTGTTTTACCATTTGTCCCTGTAATCCCAACAAGTTTTAATGCCTGGGTTGGAGAACCGTAAAAATAATCTGCTAGCATTGCCATTGCTCGTTTAGAATCTCTAACATAAAGAACTGGCACGGAAACATCTAGTTGTTTTTCAGCGATAATCGCTACTGCGCCGAGCTCTACAGCACGTTGAGCAAACTGATGTCCATCTACTATTTCACCATCTATACAAATAAATAAGCTACCTGATTGTACTTTACGACTATCTTGTGCAATGTGGCTAACTTCAATTGCTGCACTTGCGTTTCCAGTATAAACCGGGATAGCTTGCATTAGTTCATTTAACTTCATTCTTGCCATCTCCTCAAACTTATTCTTTCTGTTAATTTTGCTAAAATCAAAAAGAATTCTTTTCTATCTTAGCAAAAACAACAAAGTATATCTACCACGACTAAAGACACAGTTTGCTTTTAAAGTTAGAAGTATGCCACTTTACTCAGCTGACATACTTCTATCTTCCTATTATTCATTCAGTAAATCACCAATTCCTGCATTTTCTCGGATGTCTGTCGCTTTTTTATTTTCATTCGCGGTATCTTGATCATGATTTTGATTAAATTCGCTAATTTGTTCTGGTAAGGCGAGCGTTATTTTCATTTTCGTTTCACTATTAATTACACTACCTGCTGAAACACTTTGACTCTTCACATAGCCACTTCCACTAAACTCAAATGGGATACCAGTGATTTCTGATACTTTTAGCGCGTCATCTTTTGACCAAGTCACCATATTTGGAGCAGTCATATCTCCGTCAGTCATTAGTATTACTTTTTGCCCTTGCATTATTTCACTGTTCGCCAGCGGAAGTTGTTGAACAATTTTTTTACCATTACCAACAATTACTGGTTCCAGCCCTTTTGCCTGTACAGCTTTTTTTGCTTCATCTACTGTTTTTTCAGCTACTACAGGAACTTTTTCGCTCGCTAGTTTTTCAACATCACCTGGTTTAATGTTCATATATTGCAAACTGTTTTTCATTACTGGATTAAATACTTCTGAAACTGCTTCTCCACCTGTTTGACTACCAGATAATTGCGGTTGTTGCATTGTCACATATATCACTAGCTCAGGGTTATCTGCTGGGGCCATTCCTAAGAAAGAAAAAATATAATTTTCTGCCCCAGTCATATATTTACCTGTTTTTGAATTTGGAATTTGTGACGTTCCTGTCTTACCAGCAACATCGTAACCAGGAATCGCATATAGTTTACCTGTTCCATTTCGTCCGCTAATAACATTTTTTAATTCATTTCGAGTCTTCTTAGCTGTTTCGGCACTAATCGGTTTTCCAGCGATTTTGGTTTTTGTTTCTGTCTCTTCTCCAGTATTAGTATCTTTGACGCTCGAAACTACATATGGCTCTTTCATTGTACCATCGCTTGCAATTGCTGATGCAGCTTGGATCATTTGCATCATTGAAACTGTTGTTCCCTGACCGAAGACAGTCGTTACTTTTTCAATCGGGTAGTTATAAAGAATCTTTCCTTTAGTTTCATTTGGCAAAGCAATACCTGTTTTCTTACCAAAACCAAATTTATCTAAATAGGTTTTAAATGTATCAGTACCCATTTTGTTTAAAAGTTTAGCGAATGCAACGTTACTGGAACGTTCTACGCCTTCGCGGTATGGGATTGAACCCCAACCATTCCCATTATTATGGTCATGAATTGCTATATCACCAACTTTGTAAGATCCTGATTGGTAATATTCGTTTGGATTATATACGTTTGTATCAATGGCAGATGCTAAGGAGATGATTTTCATTACTGAACCTGGTTCATAAGCATATTCTACTGGTAAATCTTGCCAAATACTCGAACTATTCCCAGTAATTGTCGACCTATCAGCTGGATTAAATGAAGGACGTTGACTAATGGCCAAAATTTCTCCTGTTTTCGGATCTGCAACTACGGCCATCATATTTTTCGGTTTATATTTTGCATCGACAGTTGTCATTGTATCTTCTAAGAAGGTTTGGATTTTTTTGTCCAATGTTAATGTAATATCCTTACCGTCTTTTGCTTCTGTTACTTTGTTTTTTGAATTAGGCAAAATATAGCCCATTCGGTCGGTACTATAATCGATTTTCCCATTTTTACCTGTTAGTATATCGTTATAGCTGGATTCGATGCCCATTTTACCTTCTAATTTAGTAGTGTTTTTTTCTTCTTCTTGTTGCGCAAAGCCGATTAATTGCGTTGCGAAAGTACCATTAGGATAGAAACGCTCTGATTGACGAGTAAATTCAATACCTGGTAAATTTTCTTTGTCGATTTTAGCTTTTGTTTCTGTAGAAATGTTTTTTCCTGCAGAACCAAATTCCACTTGATATTTTCCTTTTTCATTGAGTTTATCTAGAATGTCAGATTCGTCCATAGGAATATATTTTGCAAGAATACGAGCTGTTTTTTCTTCATCAACTACTCGCATCGGATTTTTCGTTGTTTTGGATAATTTATCACTAACTACCGCTGCAATCGTGTAAGAAGCCGTATCCTCTGCTAGCACTTCTCCTTTTCGATCTAAAATGGAGCCGCGTTTTGCTTCGAGAACACTGCTTTTTAAATGTTGTTTAGATGCTTTAGCTGCTAGCGGAACCCCATTTGCTTCTCCCGTAATTTGCAAATAAAGAAAACGGCCAGAAACTAAGAGAAAGAGAATAGTGAAAAAGATAAAAAGCACTAAAGCTCCCCTTCTCATGTTACCTATACGCCGTTTCATTGACCATCTACCACTTTCACATTATCGCCATCAAGTTTTAACCCTTTTTCTTTAGCGATTTTTAAAATACGTTCATATCTCCCTAAATCTTTTACTTCTACTTTTAAATCTTCATTTGATTTTTGTTGTTCAAGGATTTTTGTTTCTTTTGTTTGGATTTCTTGATTCACTGTATAAATTTGTGCCTGTACACTGATGATACGGAAAGCAACAACTAAAACAATCGCAAGCGCTATCGTGATGATTACTTTTTCGCCGAGTGTCATTTGTCCTCGTCTTAGGATTTGTTTTTTAGGTTGTTCCGCTTCTCTATGTACTCTATTTGGTTCGAGATTCGATTTATAGGCGACATTGCTCACATTTTTTCAACTCCTGCTATTTAATAATTTTTTCGATCACACGTAGTTTTGCAGAACGCGCTCGATTATTTTGTTCCAGTTCCTCTTCACTTGGTACGATTGGTTTCCTTGTCGCAAGTTTGAAATCTGGTTTATATTCATCTGGAATGACAGGAAGACCTGGTGGTAAATCTGGTCCTTTTGTCGCTTCTTGGAATAAGTGTTTTGTAATGCGGTCTTCTAAAGAATGAAACGTAATTACGCTAATTCTGCCGCCTGGTTTTAATAAAGTTAAGGCTTTTTCAAGCGAATCTTCTACTGCACCTAATTCGTCATTAACAGCGATTCGGATAGCTTGAAAAGTGCGTTTCCCTGGGTGTCCGCCTTTTCTTCTTGCTGGCGCCGGGATAGCTGTTTTGATAATATCTACTAGTTCGCCAGTGGTTTCAATTGGTTTCACTTCACGACGACGTTCGATTTCTCTAGCAATTTGTTTCGAGAATTTTTCTTCACCATACTGGAAAAATATACGGATTAAGTCTTGATAAGACCACTCATTGACCACTATTTTAGCTGTCAATTCTTGTTCTTGATCCATTCGCATATCAAGTTCAGCATCTTGATGATAACTAAAACCGCGTTCTCTCTCATCCAACTGAGGGGAAGAAACACCTAAATCATACAAAATCCCATCAACTGCTTCGATACCACGCTCATTTAATGCTTTTTTCATATCGCGAAAATTGGCTTTAATAAAAGTTACTTTATCGCTATAATCTGCTAATTTAATTTTTGCATTGTCAATTGCTGTTTGATCTTGGTCAAAAGCAAATAAGTGCCCTTGTTCATTAAGCTTATTTAGTAAATACTCTGAGTGACCTGCGCCGCCAAGTGTTGCATCGACATAGATTCCATCTGGTTTTACTTCAAGCATATCGACTGTTTCATGTAGTAATACGGTTTCGTGCTTAAACATGCAAATTCCCCCTTAAATATCAAAGCCAATCATATTTTCAGCTAAATCAGCAAAGGATTCTTCTGCCTCATTAAAGACATTATCCCACTCTGATTTACTCCAAATTTCAATACGACTTGAAACCCCGATAATTACTGTTTCTTTTTCCAAATCCGCATACTGTAGCAAGTTGGATGGAATGTTTATCCGTCCTTGTTTGTCTAGTTCACATTCAGACGCACCGGAAAAGAAGAAACGTGTAAAGGAACGAGCATCTTTTTTAGTAAGTGGTAAGGTTTGGAGCTTTTCTTCAAGCTTTTTCCATTCCTCTTGTGGATAAGCAAATAGACACTTATCAAGTCCTCGGGTTATAACAAAATTATCCCCCAAAAGCTCACGGAATTTAGCTGGCACAATTAATCTGCCCTTTATATCGATGTTATGTTGATATTCTCCCATGAACATTAGACTTCACCCACTTTCCTACATACCACTTTACCACATCTCCCCACTTCGTACCACCAAAAACTTAAAAAAGAGTAAAAAAAAATCATTCTACTATTTAAGTAGAATGATTAAACCTTTATTTAAAGCCATTTTAACTAAAATTTCTTTTTAAAATGATTGTGGGACCAGGTGGAGGGATTCCCCACTTCTTACCCAAAAAGCTATTTTGCTAATACTTTTTCCCAGCCAGCTTTTAATGCAGCAGCAGAAAATACAATACTTAAAATCCCAAGTAAAATCGTAAAAGCCCCCATGCCATATTTACCAATAAAAGGTGCAAATACAAGACTCACCGAACCTATCATTTTACCAATTTGGAAAATAATACCGTTAAACGCCATGTATGCTCCACGTCTGTCATCATCAACAATTGCTGCTAAAATTGTTTGGCGCGTTGGTACGTAAAGCAACTCCCCGATAGAAAGAACTGCAGTCGCTAGTAATAACACCGCAAGATTATTTGCAAAAGCACAAACAGCAAAACCTATTGCAAATAAAGTAAAACCAACGTACATAATAGGTTGTTGGGCTCGTTTTGTGACAAACTTTGCAACTGGTACTGTAAAAAGAACGATAAACAGTGTATTCACAGCTGTTAAAACACTAACTATTTGCACACCATTTAATGTAATATTCCCAAGGGGGCCAAAATGAACGAGTAACGCTTGAAAATCTTCTGCTAAACGCACGGAGATATAATTGGTTCGTTGAAATTCAATCGACATAACTGCAATTCCACCGATAGTATATAGAAGAAAACGATAATCATGTAACACTTGCCCATAATTTTTAAACATACCTACTAAACCATAAGTTCCTTTTTGTAATACTGCTTTTTGCTTTAAAGTTTCTGAAATCAAGCTTATAGTAAGCCATGCAGTAACGAATGACATAACAAAAAGCACAATCAGCAAGGGAAATAAGTAATCCACGAAAAACCAACCACCAACAATAATCCCTATCATCATAGATAAATTATTTGCCCAGTAACTAACTGAATACATAAAGGAACGATTTTCCGGCGTACTTACATCAATCAGCATTGCTTCTCCCGCAGGATTTATGAGTCCTTGTGCCACACCAATAAGAAGTAACATCACAAAAGTTATCCATGGTGAATGAAAAATCGGCGAATTGCAAAGCACCATTCCTAGAAATGCAAACACTTTTAGCACTTCTCCAGATACCATTAATTTTTTACGACCAATAATATCTGCCAAATGTCCGCCGTACATTCCAGCAAGAAACTGTACCAATACATTAATCATCAAGAGAATTCCCGCAACCCCGCTGTTAATCTCCATTGAAAAATAAATTGCCATAAAAGGAAAAATCATTGACCCGATTACTTTACTTAAAAATTGAATCAAAATCCGTGCACGAATATTTGGGTGTAACTCTTTAAACATGAAATCCCCTCCATTGCAAATTTCTTAACTTCTCTGTTAGTATAAAGGGGGAATAGAAAGATAAAAAGGGTATTTAGAAACATATATTGTCCCCTTTTAGATTGGAGTTGACTTATGGACAAAGATTATTTCACTATGCGTGCGTATTTATATACGCAAACAACAGATTTAGATGTGCCTTTTAAACTAAGTAATTTAGCAGAGATTTGGTTTTGTACTACTAAAAATGCCAAGCGAAAATTACAACAATATCAAACAAAGAAAATACTCACTTATTTGCCCGGACTTGGTCGAGGAAATATTTCACGACTTATTTTTCCTAAACAATTAGAAGAAGAAGTGCTTGAAGTTTTGGAGCAAAGTTTAGCAAACGATGCATTTAGTGATATATTATTTCTGCTACAATTACCTATTCCTAAAAGTTGGTTTTCTAACATATCTACTGAAATTCAGCATATGTTTGGTTTACAAGTAACAGAAAATCAACAAGAAATACTCCGCTCTATTGTTCGACGTAAGCTCACTACCTTAGATCCCCTGCAAACTTCTGTATCTATGGAAGCTTTTTTGATTACGCAAATCAGTGATACTCTCGTAAAATATGATGAAATAAAAAAGACTATTACTCCACATATTGCGCATAATTGGAAAGTATCCGATGATTATACAGAATGGACTTTTTATTTACGAAAAAGTGTTTTATTTCATCATGGTCGCATGCTTGATAGCGAAGACGTCAAATACACCTTACTCCGTTCGATGGAAAAAAATTCTGTCAGCTCCTGGCAATTAAAATCCATTAAATCAATTCAATGTTTAAATAAATTTACGATTACGATTTATTTAAACAAACCGGATCCTTTTTTTATTCGCTATTTATGTACAGCCAATATGGCTATTTTACCTCGGGATGTTATTTTTGATGAATATAAATGGATTTCAACCGGTCCCTTTCGCATAGTAGAGCGAAATGACGAACGGCTTGTTTTAGAAGCATTTGACGCTTACTTTTTAGAACGTCCACTTCTTGACCGGGTAGAATTTTGGACAGCTCAAACAGGAGATGCTTTAACAAATATTCCTATGCAATTTACTTCCGTTGATTACGAGGAAAATAAAGCTTATATCGAGCGCCGTAAACCAGGTGTTGGTGTTAACTTTATTTGTTTCAATACCCATAGGCATGGTTCAGCACAACATCCTGCATTTCGCGAAGCACTTTATCAGTTAATAGATTGCCAAATAGCGAGTGAGCTAGATTTTGAAAATTACGGCACAATAGCTTCCAATTACTTTCCAGAAAAATCGATTACGCCTATTAAAAATCCTGAAAAAATTGCTAGCTTATTAAAAGAAGCAAATTATCAAGGCGAAAAAGTCATATTTGCGACAACTCAGCATCCTACCGCTTTAAAAGAAGCAAAATGGATCCGTGACCGGGCAGCTCAATTCGGTATTAATCTTGAGCAAAAAATCATCTCTCATCAAGAAGCTTCTTATACAAATGTGCCAAAAGAGGAAACAGATTTGATGATGATGGGAGAAATTCCAGCTTCTGATAACGAAATGGCTTATTTGGATTTCTTAAATAACCCTTATCTTTTACCACAACAACTATTTAATGCTAGTATTCTTCTTGAACTTTCAAAAAAATTAGATGAAATGAAATTGGAAAAAAACGCCTCCAAAAGAGACGTTTTGCAAACGAACATTGATCGTTATCTAACCGAAAATAATTATTTAATTTATTTACATCATCCAGAAAAAAGCCAATCGCTCCATTCCATGATAAAAGGCATTGCTGAAAATCCATATGGCTACTTCGATTTAAGCAAAGTATGGATTGAAACAAAAACTCCTTAAAAAAGTAATATTAAGCTATAAATAATTCCGTATAAATAAAGAACAACATATAGTAGGGCGAAAATAAAGAAACAAAGTCTCCAGTAACCACGAAAGATTTTGCGAAACTTAATTTCGCCTTCTTTTTTGGCTGCTAATACAACAATAATGATTCCTAAGACAAATAAAAACAACAATATATACAATAAAAACGAATGATTAAAGATGACAATCATAAAAAAGTGAACAGCGATAATTAAGAAAATTGTTGATAAATCTGCTGCTAACATAATTCTACGTTGTGGTTTCCGAAATTTAAAACGTGCTAGAAATAATGTAAGAACAAATACCACTACAGGTAAAATAATAATAATAGCTGTTGAATTAGTTAACCAATCAAACATGATGTTCTCCTTCCATTCCTTTAATAATCTGGTAAAGCGTTTGAAGTGTAGGAAGGGAAATTTCTCTTTGACTCCCTTTTTCTAAAATCGGTAGCACAATCCCATCAATTTCTGTCATCCGTCTATTCATGCAGTCAAGCGCCATTGAGGAAAAATTAAGTGCAGTTGTACGGCAAATCGTTTCGACTTTCTTTTGTGCATCTTCTATAGGTAAAACAGCTCCAACTTCTTTTACGACTCTTATTAACAAATTATGCCATTCTTGATTTTCTAAAAGTTTCCCATTTTGAACACCAAGAACTGCTGTTAATGGATTAATAACTGCATTAATAAATAATTTTTCTTGAATAATTTCTAGATAATTTGCATGCTTTTCAATTGGAAAAACTGGTCTAGACGTTAGTAATTCTTCTAGGTCGTCATTCAGTTCTCCTTGGTAAATGCTATATTTTGTTCGGCCGTGTCCACGCCAAATAACGGTCGTATCGTCTTCACGACCTGCCCCGTGCTCACTAACACCTAATAAAATGGTACGGGTTTGTCCAAGCTGACTTAAATACCCTAAGTGACCAGCTCCATTTTGAATAAATAAAATTGGAATATTTGACGGTAACTTTTGAAGAATTGGTAGTATTTCATTTAAAGAATACTGCTTTACGGCAATAATTAATAACTTCTGATTAGTTAATTGTTCTTCTTCAGCAAGAGATACTGCATGTATATGTATATTTTTCGTTGTTACATTATCTATTAATGAAATTCCTTTTTGATTTAATAAAGTAGCTTGTTCTTCACGATGTGTAAAAAGTGTTAGTTTAGATTTATCAGCAAAATTAGCCGCGTATAACAGTCCCATTGCTCCGGCGCCAATGATTCCAACGTTTATTTGGTTTTCCATTGATTTCAGCTCCATATTGATTGATGCTTTTATTTTATCAGAAGTGATGAGTCTTTGCACTTTTGTATGCAAACAAAAACCTCGAAAGACCCATGGCGTCTTTCGAGGTTCGTCTTCAACAGGTGAAACGTCACCTGTTTTTAACTGTATTAGCTGTTTGCTACATCTTTGCCATCATATTGTCCACACTCTGGGCATACGTGATGGGAAAGTCTATATTCGCCGCAATTCGAGCATTCGTTCATGCCCGGAAGTTGAAGTTTAACGTGTGTACGACGCTTACGCTTTTTGGCTTTTGAAGTTCTTCTAAAAGGTACTGCCATTTCCTTACACCTCCTTGACGATAACTAATCGTTAATCTAAGAAAAATAAATTCCTTAATATATTCCAGCTTCACGGGGAAGTTTAGTCTTCTTTTTTCTCATCGAAAAAATTGGCTAATCCCGCAAGACGAGGATCCACTTTTGGTTCTTTTGCTATTTGTTCTAGTAGATTACTTTCTTCTGTTTTCATTTCCCATTCTTTGCCTCGTGGAAGGTTACTCATTTCGAGTGCGTCTTCACTGAAAACTTGCATCGGAATTTCAACAAGTAAAAGTTCTTCTACTACAGGGGTTAAGTCCACCATATCTTGCTCCATCACATGCCAAGATTCATCTAGAACTTGTTCTTTGGATTTCACAAAGGTTTCCGTCGCATGCACTTCATAAGGATAAATAACATCCTCAAGTGTACGAGCACATGGAAGTGTCCACTCGCCTTTCATAGTTAGGTTAGCGGTAACTTCTTCTGGGTGTACAATAAGTTCCCCAGTTACTTGTACGGGGCTTGCATCACGAACGTCTATATTGTTCTCTTGAAAGAACTTTTTTAGGTCAGCTTTTTCATTAATCGTGAAGTTGCTGTCACGATATTTTTTCAATTGACTGATAGACCATTTCATCCTACATCACTCCAAGCGCAACACAAAATATTATAGCTTTTTTCAAGGCTTTTGTCAATGGTTTTTCAGGGACCGAAACTGCCGGCTGATTTTTATGCTAAAATAGATTATCTAAAGGAGGGAACCGAAATGAAAGCAACTGGAATTGTGGTCGAATATAACCCTTTTCATAATGGCCACCAGTTACATTTAAATAAGGCACGCGAACTTACAAAAAGCGATGTGGTAATTGCGGTAATGAGTGGTTCTTTTGTACAGCGCGGCGAGCCAGCAATTATACCTAAATGGGAACGAACAAAAATGGCCCTTGCAGCTGGCGTCGATATGGTTATTGAGCTCCCTGTTTCGTTTGCGACACAACATGCGACAATTTTTGCAGACGAGTCTATTCGACTATTAGATGCACTTCATATAGATACACTTTTTTTCGGAAGTGAGCACGGGGTTAGTGAAGATTTTTCTGCCGCTGCTAAAACAGTTGTTGAGAACGAAGCTGCTTTTAATGAAGCCATTCAGCTTGCTTTAGATGATAAGAAAACATCGTATGCGAGAGCTTATACAAAAGCTTTTACACACTTATTTGGAAAAGAATTACTGGATGTTACTAAGCCTAATAACATTCTTGGTTTCCACTACGCACTCGCTATTCAAAAACAAAATCCTTCGATTGCACTTCAAACGATGTCGCGTGAACATTCGGGTTATCACGATGCGGAAGCAAGCCACGATTATATTGCTAGTGCAACTGCGATTCGAAAGTTACTCCTTACTGGGAATTTAGAAGAAGCTAGTCGCTACCTTCCCGATTACTCTATAGAAGTTTTAAATAATTATAGCGGACCATTTTTATCGTTTGAAGATTATTGGCCGCTTCTAAAGTTTCGTTTAATCCAAGCTAGTTCGGATGAGCTTGATGGGGTTCGCGGTGTTAGTGAAGGAATTCAAAATCGAATGCAACTTGCGGCAAAAAAAGCGCACAGTTTTTCAGATTTTATTGAAATAATGAAAACAAAACGATACAGCAACGCGCGCTTACAACGAACCGCTTTACAAATTTTATTAAATGCCCAAAATACGCCTCCTGCAGAGCCCTATATCCGAGTGCTTGGAATGAGTAAAGCTGGTCAAAAATACTTATCACTTCATAAGAAAAATATTTCGCTTCCAATTGTTACGACTGTTTCTAAAGCAGATCCAAGTCTTTTAAAAGAAGATCTACGAGCAACAGACATTTATACACTAATAAATGGATTAGAAAATTATCAAGCGGGCGACTTTCATACTCCACCTATTCTAACCTTGTAAACATTTACAAGGTTTTTGGTTGACTTTCATAGTTCTATTTTGCTAAGATATTTGTCCGACTCAAAAAAACAGGAGGTATGTGTATGGTACAAGAATATATTCGATTAAGAGGAGCTCGTGAAAACAATCTCCAAAATATTTCCCTGGATATACCAAAACGAAAAATCACTATTTTTACTGGTGTATCTGGTTCTGGAAAATCTTCTATTGTATTTGAAACTATTGCCACGGAATCGCAAAGACAGTTAAACGAAACATACAGCGCCTATCTTCGTAATTTCCTTCCGAAGTATACGCAACCGGATGCAGATTCAATTGAAAACCTCTCCACCTCTGTTATTATTGATCAAAAACGACTTGGCGGTAATTCCCGCTCCACCCTTGGTACCATCACGGATATTAATTCGATTTTGCGATTGCTTTTCTCACGTGTCGGTAAACCTAGTATCGGCACCGCGAATTTGTTTTCTTTTAATGATCCTGCTGGTATGTGTCCTGATTGCCACGGTGTTGGTCAAAAAGTTTCGGTCGATTTAGTAAAATTACTTGATCCAAATAAATCACTTAAAGAAGGCGCCATTTTATTTCCGACGTTTTCGGTAGATTCATGGTACTGGAATTCCTATGCTTATTCCGGCTTTTTTGATGTGAATAAAAAAATTAAAGATTACACTGACGAAGAATACGATATGCTTTTAAATGGAAAGGATATTAAAGTCTTTCTAGAGACTCCCATGGGTAGTATGAACGCAACCTATGAAGGATTAATTCCAAAATTCAATCGTTTGTACATTCAAAAAGAAGGTGAAATGTCCGCTTCTACAAAAAAACGTGTCGATAAATTCACCCATATTGCGCCTTGTACGACTTGCGAAGGCACGAGACTCTCCGCGCAAGCATTATCTTGTACAATAAATGGCGCAAATATCGCCGACTTCACAGCAATGCAATTAGACGAACTAAAAGAAAGGATTGCGAGTATTGATAATCCCATCGCTGCTCCAATGGTCAAAAGCATCACTGAACGAGTGCAACATTTGATTGATATTGGCCTTGGTTATATGACATTAGATCGTCAAACTGCTTCTCTTTCTGGCGGGGAATCACAACGCGTCAAGATGATTCGTCATTTGAATAGTAGTTTGACGGATTTACTTTATATTTTCGATGAACCTAGTATTGGCCTTCATCCACGGGATGTTCATCGCCTGAATGAATTACTTGTGAAATTACGCGATAAAGGGAATACTATTCTCGTTGTAGAGCACGATCCAGATGTCATCAAAATTGCTGACCATATTGTTGATGTAGGCCCACATGCTGGGAAACATGGGGGTGAGATTCAGTTCGTCGGAAGTTATACAGATTTGTTGAAGTCGGACACATTGACTGGTCAGTTCCTCAATCGCCATTTACCAATTAATAGCAAACCGCGACAATCAAAAGGCTTTTTAACAACAGAAAAAAGTAGTCGCTTTAACCTAAAGGATATTCAGGCCAACATTCCAAAAGAAGTCCTTACCGTAGTAACTGGCGTGGCTGGATCGGGTAAAAGTACTTTGATTCATTCTGTCTTCCTAAAAGAATATCCAGATGCAATTGTGATAGACCAATCAGCCGCACATGCCAATATCCGCTCCAATCCCGCCACCTATACTGGCATAATGGACCCGATTCGAAAAGCATTTGGAAAAGAAAATGATGTCAGTCCATCACTCTTTAGTTACAATTCCAAAGGCGCCTGCGAAAACTGTAAAGGACTTGGTTTCACGACAATGGATTTGGCTTTTATGGATTCGATTCGCACACCTTGCGAAGTATGTCACGGCAAGCGATTCCAGGATTCTGTTTTACAATATAAGCTGAATGGTAAATCGATTAGTGACGTCTTAGAACTAACTGTCTCAGAAGCGCTTGATTTCTTTACGGATAAAAAAATCTTGAAAAAAATTGAAGCAATGGAAGAAGTTGGAATTGGTTATGTCACGCTTGGCCAAGCACTTAGCACCTTATCAGGCGGGGAATGTCAACGTTTAAAACTCGCCAATGAGCTTCATAAAAAAGGGTCGATTTATATTATGGATGAACCTACAACTGGTTTACACATGTCAGACATTGAACATATTTTGACGATTATTCACTCACTTGTAAACAAAGGAAATACGGTTATTGTGATAGAACATAATGTCGATATTATTCGAAATGCTGACTGGATTATTGACCTTGGTCCAGAAGGTGGAAGTTCAGGTGGACAAATTATTTTTGAAGGTGCCCCACTTGATTTACTTGAAAACCAACAATCATTGACTGCGAAATATCTCTAAATTAAAAAGTCGTTTTGTCTAAAGCAGACAAAACGACTTTTTTTAGTTTAGTTTTTCTAAATAATCCACGGCATCTTGGAAGGTTTTAACTGGAACAATTTTCATTTTGGTATCAATGTCTTTCGCTGTTTCGACTGCTGTATCGTAATTACTTTCGATACTTGGATCGCTTTTTTTCATTTCTTCAGTGATTGGATCATTTGGAGCAAAGAAAATTTTTGCACCACTCTTATCTGCCGCAACGACCTTTTGATCAATACCGCCGATTCTTCCCACGGTTCCATCAGGATCAATTGTGCCAGTTCCAGCAATTTTTTTGCCATCTGTAAGGTCATTTTTTTCGAAACGGCTGTATATTTCTAGACTGAACATCAAACCAGCAGAAGGTCCGCCGATTTTTTCAGAGTCGATTTTCACGGTTGGATCTGCGGTGATTTTTTCATCATCCACAAGCGTGATACCAATTCCTGGAGTACCTTTTTTATCAATGGCTGTTAGTTTGATGTTGGCTTGCTCGTTTTTATCACCATGCTTATAGCTGATTTTGACAGTGGCACCCACTTTTTTACTGTGGATGTAATCAATAAATTCTTGGCTTGATTTAAACGAGTGCCCGTCAATTTCTGTAATTAAATCACCAGCGTGAAGGATATCAGCTGCCGGAACATCGTCTTTTACACTTAATACGTATACGCCATCATAAGTAACTTTGACTTCTTGTCCGGCTGCTTTGTAAGCTACTTGAATGGCGTTGTTTTTGGATTCATTCATCATTTGCATTTGGCGAACGTTGTATTCTTCATCAGATTCATTATCGTATTTGATGTCGCTATCTTTTTCTAGTTCATGATATGGTAGAAATTTAGCTGTCACATATGTATAAATATTTGCTTTTCCCATCGCAATCGTCACTAGACTGAGTGATCCGTCTTTTTTATTTGGATGGTTATCAACCGTAACGAGTGGTGCAAGTTCTTCGGTTCCACCAGGTTTTGAAATATAATACGGAACTGGAATAAAAAAGCCCGCTATAATAATAATCAACAGCACTATTGCCGTTATTTTTTTCCACTCTTTACGCATTATCTTCTCCATCTCCTACTTACTTGAATTTTGCTTGTATTGCTTTATTCACGACTTCTGGCACAAGTTCGCAGATATCTCCTTGATACTGCGCGACTTCTTTAACCATACTCGAACTTAAAAAAGAGTATTTCGTGTTAGTCATGACGAAAAAAGTTTCGATTTCTGCATTAAGCGTTCGGTTCATTGAAGCAATTTGCATTTCGTATTCAAAGTCACTCACAGCACGAAGGCCTCTGACAATGGCTGTAGCTCCGCGCATAGCAGCATAATCAACGGTCAATCCGCTCGCACTTTCTACTTGAACATTTGATAAATGAGACGTCACTTCTTTAATCATTCCCATTCGCTCTTCTATAGTGAAAAGCGGTTTTTTGGATGAATTGTTTAATACAGCAACATAAAGCACATCGAAAATCTTTGCTGCACGTTCAATAATATCTAAGTGACCGTTTGTAATCGGATCAAATGTTCCGGGAATAACAGCAATTTTATCTTCCATTTCTACGCCTCCTGAAATTCAAATATGGATAAAACGGTAATTCCATAAGAAACAGACTTGATTTTCTCGAATTTACCAATTGTCTCTGGCATGACTGCTTCTTTATCATGTTCGCAAATAATTCTTCCGTTTTCGTTCACTAATTCTAATTTTTCTAAAGATCCCAGTAATTTTTCTAATTGTTGCTTTTTATATGGTGGATCTAAGAAAACAAGGTCGAATTTCCGCTCATTTTTATGGAGTAATTTGAGTGCTCTTTCGGCGTCATTTCGGTATACTTCTGCGCGCTCTGTAAAATGGCATCCTTCTATGTTTTGACGGATTGTTTTAATTGCGAGTGTTGCTTGGTCAATAAAAACAGCACGTTCGGCACCTCGACTTAGCGCTTCGATTCCAAGTCCACCACTTCCAGCGAATAAATCTAGAACTATATCACCATCAAAAAATGGACCGATTATTGAAAATAAGGATTCTTTTACTTTATCTGTAGTTGGTCTTGTATTATTTCCTGGAACAGCTTTTAAAGCATGCCCTTTTCGTTCTCCTGCAATGACTCTCATGTTTTTCGCACAACCTTTACTTCAATGTCTTTTTTACTTTATCATAAATAGATGCAAAAAAACAGCAAGACTAGTCGAAATAGCCTCGCCGTTTTGATTAAATACTGATTTGTACATCTTCGTTTTTATGTTCATACATCATTTCTTTTTTGGATTCGTATTCTGTTTTTAAGAACGGACGAAAAGACATTTCCACACGTTTCACATAATGAAAACGAGAAACTTTGTTAGAGATATCTTCTACTTCGGCCATATCACAATATAACACCGCATATTTTAACTTACGCGATACATAATGAACATTTCCAAATCGCTTCAAAGATCTAACTTGTTTGAGATGATTCATCCAAACGACGATAGCTTGTCTATCATTTTCCATTGTCTAAGCCCCTTCTTTTTAGGATAAGCTTTACGCTGAACAACCGCAGCCTCCCCCGCTGCCACAACCGCCTGTAGAACAAGCAGATTTCGTTTCAAAAAATGGATTACCAGTCGGTACTTTAATATTTTCTGAGACTGCACTTGCGAGAAGCAAACTAATTTCATCCAAGAGAGATTGTAAATCCATCTCTGCTCGGCGAAAAGCTGCCACATTTTGATCCATGTCGACTTCGCGTTTATACGCACGAGTCTTCCTGGTTACTTCTTTATAATCAGGATGATACCGGCCGAACCGTTGTACTTCCTCATATTGTTCTTTTATTCGTATAAACTGACGAATATTTTTTTGTGAATTGGCGTCATTTAGTAATACTTGTCTAGTATGCTTATAATTCTGTGCTTCTTCGGAGTCTAGAATCATGCTAGCAAGCTCATCTGATAAGTCAAGTAGCGCCATATTTTCCATTGTAGCGAGCAATCTAGCCACCTCCATCTTACTTACTTTTCTATTATACCATAGAACGATTATTTAATAATAAAATTTTGCGTATAATACTTCCGATAAGTTCCAGCACCCATATAGGTATAAGAACCATCTAGTAAGTTTTCTCTGTGCCCTTTCGAATTTAACCAGCCTTCTACAGCAGCTGCACTATCTACATAATTATAAGCAATATTTTCTCCTGCTTTAGTATATTTTATATTACCCGCGCTTAACCGCTTGCTCAGATCGCCTTGTGTTGGTGAATTGTGATCAAAATAATCATTTTTCTTCATATCAAAACTATGACCATATGCTACTCTTGCTACGCCAACATCCCACGCCACTTCTTCTATACCGTAACGGTCGCGAATGACGTTTGTAATTTCTAATACCTGTTTACTGGAAGCTTGGTCAATCGCATTCCAATCTTCTTGAGATAATTTCTCTTCATAAATTTCACCTTGATAAGATAATTCATAAGGTCGCATTTTTATGAAAGCTAATTTATTCAAGTAGCGGACACTAACTAGTTTTGACTTAAATTTATCAAAATTCAGTTGCGCATACACACCACTTCCGATATTGACAATTGGTCGAGCATTTAAATCTTCTTCGGAAAGTTCAAATTTATAATAACTATCTTTATAATTAAAAGATATTTCTGATTGTAAATTCGCATCAGTAAATACTTTTTCTGTCGACATTCCGATAGTATAAGGCATAACATTTAAGTCTTGACCGAGCGCATAAATCGTTTGTATAACATTATTGGTTACTCCAACTAACATGTAGCTAGTTCCTGGTTGGCTATAAACGTAATTATCATAACCGTATGCTGTTTTGTCCACACGTACCGGGTCACCAAATTCTTTGTTTAACTCACTTACGTTCTTATTAATAAACCTTGCCAAGCTAGAACTATCTTGTACTTGTTTCGGATTTTCATTTGTTGTTTTTTTATCATCAGGAAAATTAGATTTTGTAGCAGTATCTTCGGCCGTATTTTTTTCAACTGATTTACTAAAAAAAAGATCTGTGTTATATCCAATGAACAGGCAAATGATTAATAGCACAGCTACTCGTATAATAAACTTCACATTTTGCCCTCCTCGGCGGTATTTTGTTTTTCTTGATGTAAGTTTCATTTTACCAATTCTCATATCATTTGAAAAGCTTTAAAAATCATAAAAAAACAATTACGAAAATCCGCGCCAAAATGCGGTTCTCGTAATTGTAGTTGTCTTTATAAGAAAATCGAAATAACGACCATCGCAACAAATAAAATTGTCATGTAATTTAGCGAGTAAATAAACATCCATTTTGCCCATTTGATGCTATCTTCCATTTTAAATCCATAAATACTTAGTGCCAGCCAACCGATATTGAGTAAGGTTGCTAAAATAACATATACAAGCCCTAAATCAAACATAAAGAATGGTAAAACAGTTAATAAAATCACCCAGAAAAACATACTTTTCTTTGTGCGTTCAATGCCTTTTACTACTGGCAACATTGGAATTCCAGCGGCTGCGTATTCCTCTTTCCGTTTAATCGCGATTGCATAAAAATGAGGTGGTTGCCAACAAAACATGACAAGAAATAGCATAATTGGCACAATGCTAAATGATGGCTCAACTGCAAACCAACCGATAAGCGGTGGAACAGCTCCTGAAAAACTACCAATGACAGTATTACTAACTAGTTTTCTTTTCGCATAAAGGGAATAAACGACTACATACAAAAAGACACCGATAACACCAAGAACTCCTGCTTGCCAAGTCGTCATAAATAACATAATTGTCCCGACAACACCTAACACAAGTGCGACCATCAGTGCACGTTTACCAGAAATTTTCCCGGTCATCGTTGGTCGGTTTTTCGTTCTTTCCATAATTCCGTCAATATCACGATCAATGACATTGTTAAAAGCGCCCGAAGCAGCGACAATAAGTGCCGAACCGACGATAGTAAAAAATATTACATCTACATTTTGAATAAAAGAAATTCCATTTAACTGAAAGGCTAGCCACATACCTGTAAAAGCAGTAATCGTATTAGAATTAACGATTCCGATTTTCACAAGCTCGGTAAAATCACGGACAGTAAATCTACTCGAAGTTAACTCCCCAGTCTTCTCTATCTGATTCAATTTTTCTCCCCCTAACACTTGCTGATATAAACCAGTGATTGCGAACTGATACATATCCTATACCCTTATTATGTGAAAAATACGCCCCTTTTGTCAATAAATCGGCTTTAGTCTTGTACGCTTTACTTCTTTAAATAAACACGCTACAATTAGTTTGATGTGTACTCATGAACATATACATATAAACAAATTTTAGTAAAATCTCACACGCATCTAAAGGAGAGATTGGTAGATAATGAAAAAATTCTTAAAAGTTTGGTCTGTACTAACGATTATTTGTATGACGGTCGTTGTTTTTGGCGGGGCACTGGTGACGAAAACTGGTTCGGCAGATGGTTGTGGTAATAGTTGGCCACTTTGTAATGGACAATTAGTTCGTTTAACAGATGTTACCCCAGAAAAACTCATTGAATTTATGCACCGAATGACAACAGGAATCAGTTCGATTTTTGTTATTGTATTAGCAATTTGTGCTTGGATTTATATGAAAAATCGCCGCGAAACAAAACCACTTGCAATTATCGCTGTGTTGTTTCTAATTATTCAAGCGTTAATGGGAATGGCAGCAGTAGTTTGGGGTCAAAATCCGTACATTATGGCACTTCACTTTGGTATTTCCATTATATGTTATGCCTCGATTGTGTTACTTGCCCTAATGATTTTCGAAGTAGACAGGAAATTTGATGCTAGAAACCTTGTGATGGGGACAAAATTACGAATTAATATATACGCGCTAACGATTTATACTTATTTAGCCGTTTATACTGGCGCACTTGTACGTCATGAAAAGGCAAGTATGGCCGTTCCGGTTTGGCCGTTTGAAAATGGGCACTTTATTATGCCTACTTCTGTACAAGATTATGTGCAGTATTTCCACAGGTTAGCCGCATTTATTTTAATTGTTTGGTTACTTTATGTAACTTGGCTTGTGTTCCGTGATTATAGAAGATACCGCGTGTTAACTTTTAGTATGGTATTGTCACTTGTGTTTATCGCTCTTCAAGCGGTTACTGGTGCGCTTTCTGTTTATACAGGAGTGAACTTATATATCGCACTGGCACACAGCTTAATTATTACAATGCTCTTCGCCTTACTTTGCTACCTATGCTTGCTCGCATCTAGAAGTAAAAGTAATCGGCTACGAATTAAATAAAGAAAACAGCTGATGACATATATCATCAGCTGTTTTTGATTTATCTACAGTTTTCAGCCGGTTTTATGCTAAAATAAATAAGAATACACGTTAAACGAGGTGAATAACTTGGATAAAACAAAGAGAAAAATGATTTATGAGATTTTTATGCTTAGTCTCATAGTACTTTCCCTTGCCCTATTGCCATACAGAAACAACTTTACTTTTATTTTAAATTGGATTATTTGGGTGATATTTACATTAGATTATTTTGTTAGGTTTCACCGAGCAGATGATAAGTGGCATTATGTAAAAACGCATCCTTTCCAATTGATTGCAATCATTCCTTTTTACGGCGGATTTAGAGCGGCTCGGATTGTAAGTTTTATCCATCTTCTAAGTATTACTGCGATGGGAAGACGTTATATTGTACCGATTTATAGCTTTTTCCGTTCCAATGGATTAAGTCGCTTTTTAATGATTTTTGTATTACTTGTGATTATTATTCCGGTTCCAATGGTTTTTATTGAACCTGAAATAAACAACTATCCTGATGCACTGTGGTGGGCAATCGTTACGTCGACAACAGTAGGCTACGGAGATATCGTTCCAGTTACACCAATCGGACGAATTTTAGCATCGATAATGATGCTATTTGGAATAGCGTTTATTGGGATGATTACTAGTACATTAACCAACTTTTTTCGTGCTAAGAAAACTTCTACCTCTAGCACACAACGCGCAAGTAAAATCACCCAATTAATTGCCGACACACCTGATTTAACGAAAGAAGAAATTGCCATAGTTGAACAATTTTTAACACTGAGAAAGAATGAATTAATAAACGAAACCAAAAAAAGTGATAGCGAATGACGCTATCACTTTTTTATTAGCTTTTCTACTTGATTCCGGTAACGTTCGGATAAAGCTTGAACAGCTAAAATTCGCTCAAAGTCTTCTTTTGTACCTTTTTTATGCAATACTTTTTCATGACAAAAAGCAACTGTTACCCCGTGCGACTCTTGGTGTATTTGTCTAATCTTATCCGTTTCACTGATTTCTCCTGAGGTAATTGTTCGGCATAGATAACCTGTCAAGCCTGTTTCGCGAATTGCTTTATAGAGATTTGGTATTCCATTAAATTTCTCAATCGTGCTACACGGGTTTCGCGCCTCTGTTACTTGTATTACAGTTTCACCAATTTGAAATTTATCACCGATATGGACCGTGCTCTCTAACATATTAGTGACTATTAGATTCTCCCCAAACGCGGTTACTTGTAGTTCTTCTCCAAACATTTCAGCCCATTTGGCATAATGCTCATATGGATAAATGCATACAGTTCGATCCGCTCCTCCATGATATTTCAAATTATGAGGTGCATCGTTTTCAAAGCCATTCATAGTTAATTGCGCTTTTTTAACGAGCTTTTTTTCAATTCCAGTCATCATTCGTTTATTACTTGGAAGGGTTAAATTTTTTGGTTTTCCAACTGCTAAATGGATGATTTTCCTCTCCATCTATTTACTCCTTTGATGTTATTTTTTTCGGCTTAAGATAGCAAGAATACTTGTAATTAATGCGAGCACACCAATGGCAAGCGCCGTCCATAATAAAATCGTATTGTCATTAGACTCGCTTGTATTCGCAGCAGTATTCTCGGCTCCTGCAACCATTTCTCCGTGTGACCCTGTGGTAGTTTTTGAAGATTCTTTCAAAATTTTCGTAGTCGCATGGGGTGTTTCGGAATCTTCTGCGCCAACCCATTCAACTATGGAGCCATCTTCATAATATTGGTAGGCATTCCAAGCTACTTCTCCTTCTTCACTTGGGTTTTTAGCGATAAAACTAAAACGTTGGAATTGACCTTTTTCAATCCCGCTTCCTTCAGTTTGCCATGTTACTGTACTGTTTTTCTTATCTACCGTAGTTGTCCATCCTGACACTGGTTCGTATGATTCGAATGAAACACCTTTTGCTACTTTTAATACGATTTTCTTTGATGCAGCGTCTTTTTCAGAAGGTACTTTCATCGTATAAGTTTCCCAAGAGTCAACAGTAGACTCACTTGGTAAAACAGAGACGTGGGCACTCGCCTGCAAGGGTATCATAAAAGTAGCTAATAAAACGACAATGGAGCTAATAATTTTTTTCATTGTTTTTCCCCTTTACTGTGTAATATTGGTTGTAAAAGTTTGATTAATATCGGTAAAATCTTTCGTTAGACCATGGACCGTAATTTCCCATTTTCCAGTTTGGTTAATATAAAGTCCTTCTGCAAAATATTGATTCTCATTTGCGAGTTTCGCTTGGAAAGTAGATTTTTCCACGGTTTTAGTAGATTTTGTTGTGATAGTCACTTGTTCGAAATCTGTTTTGGTGGCTCCATCTGCGGAAGTAAAGGTGATAATAAATTGGTTTTGACCGACTGTTGCTGGCTCTACTCGTAAATTAATTTTTGCATTTTCGCCTTCTGCTGCAATTGTTTCTTCAAATGCTTTTGGGGCAGGTGGTGGCGGGGTTTGTACGTTTGTTAAAACACTTGCAACGATAAGAATGATTGTCCCAATGATAAGTTCAATTAATATTGTTTTAAATGGCAACTTTTTGTTTTTGAGTTTGAGATAGATGTAATGTCCTAAACCTAATAATGCCATTAGTAAAAATAAACCTATTTTGAATAGCAGAATTTTGCCGTAGTTGGTTGTAAATAAGTTTGCCATTTGACCAATGTTCATCACTGCCATAAGTAAGCCACTAACTAGTATTGAAGCTACCGCGATGATTGCTACAATGGCAAATCTGCTCCAAACTTCACGCGCTTTCCCAGTTTTCGGTAATACGAATAATAGTACTAAAATGCCGCCAACCCAAACACTTGCTGCAATCATATGAAGCATATCTGCTGTAATACTTACTATTTTATCGGCACTCGCTGCAGCATGTCCATTCTGAGCCTTCGCAAAAATCAAATAACCAATTAATGCACTCTCTGTCAGAAGCGCGAACCAGCTCCATTGTTTATTTTTACGAAGCATGATAGCAGTAAAAATAACAAGAACGAGCCATGAGATAATCTCACTAAGCCAAATATAGCCGGTTTTCGTCGTTAAGAAAGCCGCTAATTTATCGGGCTGGAAACTTTCGCTAATAGAAACACCCGTTGTAATGCTCGTTTGTACAAAAAGTTGCATTAGTAGCGCCGTGCCAAGAAAGGCGAGCGCAAACCAGATTATTTTCTTTAAACGTGTAGTAATTTTTTCTGGTAGTTGCTCTTGTCGCGGATAAAGTCCTAGTCCAAAAACTAGCATCCCGATAAACAATGAAAAGCCTATGTAAAGTATTGCTTTTTGAACGGAACTAATTTGCAGGTCGAAAGCATTTGTTGGTACTTCTGTGCTTTGGAATGTCGCTTTTGTATCGCCTAATTTAAATGATAAGACGCCACTTACCGCGTGACCATCAGCAGAAACAACTCGCCACGATATGGAATAGACATCTGCTTTTAATTTAGCTGGCAAAGAAGCTTCCACCATATGATTATTCTTCTTTGAAACAGCAGTCTTTCCAGTCTCAACCCGCTTCCCATTTGAATCTTTTACTTCTATCAAAGGAAAATCTGCTTCAATTTCTTCATTAAAAACGAGCGTTACTTGTTTTGGCGCTGTTTTAATATGCGATTGATCAGCTGGATTTGAATTTTCCAAATAAGCATGGGCTGAAACATGTTGAACTGGAACAATTAATATGTATAATAAGATAAGAATAAAACTGACCTTTTTTAATAATTTCATTTACTACTCCTTTTTCAAACACACGGTTTTACTCTTTTTAAACTTATCACGTGCAACAATTGAATGGAAATAATTGGCTCACTCGCTATTGCAAATGATGCACAGATTATGGCATAGTAAAAGAAAAGGAAAAGGAGATTTTTATCTATGCTTCGTTATATCGAATTATTTTTTATGTTTGCCTTTGTTACACTCATCACGATGTGGCTTCAAGCACTTTTAGCTAAATTGAAACCAAGTATTTTAAGCTCTTTTTGGCTCCGAGCACTTACCTTTATTATAATTGGCTATGCTTTAATGGCCCCGACTCTTTACATAGGCAGTTTATTACTAAAATAAGTTCAGTTGCTTTCACATCACAGTTAGATGTTTTATACTGGGAAGCGGGAGGTGAATTTTATGAAAAAAATGTTGCTTGAGTTTAGAGATTTCGCATTAAAAGGGAACGTACTGGATCTTGCGGTAGCGGTTGTTATTGGAGCTGCATTCGGAAAAATTGTTTCTTCTTTAGTAGATAATATCATTATGCCAGTTGTTGGTGTACTTCTTGGTGGACTTGATTTCACAAAATTAAGTGTGACAGTGGGTAAATCTGTTATTCAGTACGGTGCTTTTATTCAATCTATTGTTGACTTTATCATCATCGCTTTTGCTATTTTTATATTTGTCAAAATACTTACTAGTTTTATGAAGAAAAAAGAACAACCTACAGAAGAAACACCAGTGCCACCAACAGAAGAATACTTAAAAGAAATTCGCGATTTATTGAAAGAACAACAAAAAGAAATTTAAAAGGAAAGACAGAAACTTTAGTCAGCTATTTTTGACTAAAAGTTCCTGTCTTTTTATTGTTGTTTCTTTAATTGTAGCGCTAAGAACATTTCAAACACAGCGACTACTAAAAAGATAATTTGTAAAATAAATACATAACCAATAATTAGTAATTGTACAACCATCCACACACCCAAAACAGCGGCTGCTGCAAACATGACTTCTTTAGTTCGTGGCAGTTTTTTCAGTAAATAAATAAGTGCGGCAAAATGGAATAGCCCAACAAAGACGAATAAAAATATGCCTGGGACTAAATAATCGACAAATGGTGAACCATCAAGCAACCCTGTCGAAAGAGATAGTAAACTACCGCTTGGCTTAAATACCATGGATAAGCCACCATAAATTGCTCCAATTGCTGTAAAACCAACTATTAAAATACTACTTATACGTGTCCAGTTCATGGCGTTCTCCTAGTCGTTTTTCTAGTAGTATACCACGAAAATTATCATTCTGCCGCTTTTCTTCGTTTTATTTTTTTGATTAAATCAATCAGTACGAAAACCGCAATCCCGCATGCGACAACTGTTGTAAGATACCAAGCCGGCCCAGATTCTGCGCGAACTCCAAGCCAATAAGTTACCGTTTTCGGATTAAAAAATGCAAAGCAAATCGCACAAAATGCAATAATTCGACCAATAATGGAATTTTCTCTCATAATAAGCGCATCTCCTTTTCTTTTATTATAACAATGGTTTAGAGGTAAATTCTTACTTTTTTGGTCCCAAAATTGTTCGCTTCATAACAAGTTTTGGTTTATCGCATAAAAAAACTATGACAAGCAGATACCCTGTCATAGCTATCTTAATTATTGGTCATATTTACGAGCGGTCCTCCTTACTTTCTAAAGCCTCTCACTAGAATGGACACCTATAATTTGACTGTTGTTGATGAATCTTTTTACAAGTTGGTAAGTTTTAAAATCCAGTCTAAAAATTGGTTCTAGTATTTCCACAGTAACTAATTCAACCACTCTCTTGTCCTTACTAATCGCCATTTCTTCCATAAAAGTGAGCATTCTATCTCTTAATGTATTATTAAAATCTTTTTCTGTTAACCTGAGATTCAATAACATCCAAAGTGCTGGAAAATAAAAATATGGAGAGTCTCCTAACTCCTCAGACCATTTTTTTGCTCACTACTTTTTGTATATTTGTTAATTTCTGGAAATAATTCGTCTACCGTTAGATTTATTGTTTCATAATGTAATTCCACTTTTGTTTTTCACCTCTATCCTTGAAAATAAAAGCGGTTTTTATTATTAATTTAAGATAAAAAAGGCCTCTGAATAAAATCCAGAGACCTTTTTGAAATGTCAGCTGATGCTTTCTTACATCATGCCGCCCATGCCACCCATTCCCATGTCAGGAACTGCTGCTGGGCCGTTTTCATCTGGTTGATCTGCTACAACAGCTTCCGTAGTTAACAGAAGTGCTGCAACGGATGAAGCATTTTGCAATGCGGAGCGAGTTACTTTTGTTGGATCAACAATACCCGCATCAATCATGTTTACCCATTCGCCGTTTGCTGCGTTGAAACCAACTCCGACAGCTTCGTGTTTCAAACGTTCTACAATAACAGAACCTTCAAGTCCAGCGTTATGCGCGATTTGGCGAACTGGTTCTTCTAGGGAACGAAGCACAATGTTAATACCAGTTTCTACATCACCTTCAGCTTCTAGTGCTGCTACTTTATTGTAAATACTTACAAGCGCCGTACCACCACCAGCAACGATACCTTCTTCTACTGCTGCACGAGTAGAGTTAAGCGCATCTTCAATACGTAATTTACGTTCTTTTAGCTCTGTTTCAGTTGCAGCGCCGACTTTGACAACAGCTACTCCGCCTGCAAGTTTTGCTAAACGTTCTTGTAATTTTTCTCTATCAAATTCAGAAGTAGTTTCTTCCATTTGCGCGCGAATTTGGTTTACACGAGCGCTGATTTGTGTGGAATCGCCTGCTCCTTCTACGATGGTTGTATCATCTTTTGTTACAACTACTTTGTTAGCTGTTCCAAGTTGGTCAACGGTAGCTGTTTTCAGTTCTAAACCTAGGTCTTCTGTGATTACTTGTCCACCAGTTAAAACAGCAATATCTTCTAACATTGCTTTACGGCGGTCACCGAAACCAGGAGCTTTCACTGCTACTACGTTAAATGTTCCGCGAAGTTTGTTTAATACTAGAGTTGCTTGAGCTTCCCCTTCAACATCTTCCGCGATAATTAACATTGGACGACCTTGTTGAACCACTTGTTCTAAAACTGGTAAGATTTCTTGAATATTGTTGATTTTTTTATCCGTAATTAAAATGTATGGTTTTTCAAGAACTGCTTCCATTTTGTCAGAATCAGTTACCATATAAGGGCTAGTGTAGCCACGGTCAAATTGCATACCTTCTACTACGTCTAATTCTGTTGCAAAACCTTTGGATTCTTCAATAGTAATAACGCCGTCGTTACCAACACGTTCCATTGCTTCTGCGATTAATTTACCAACTTCTTCATCACCAGAAGAAATGGCAGCAACTTGAGCGATAGACTCTTTGCTTTCAATTGGTTTAGAAATAGCTTTTAATTCTTCAATAGCTGTTGCTACGGCTTTTTCGATACCACGACGTACGCCTACTGGATTTGCTCCAGCTGTTACGTTTTTCAAGCCTTCTTGAATCATTGCTTGCGCTAAAACGGTAGCGGTTGTAGTTCCGTCCCCAGCAACATCATTGGTTTTAGAAGCAACTTCAGATACAAGTTTTGCTCCCATGTTTTCAAATGGGTCTTCTAATTCAATTTCTTTTGCAATCGTTACGCCATCATTTGTAATTAACGGAGAACCGAATTTCTTCTCTAAAACAACATTACGACCTTTTGGGCCAAGCGTTACTTTTACTGCGTTTGCTAATTGGTCGACACCACGTAACATGGCACGACGAGCATCTTCACTAAATTTAATATCTTTTGCCATTTTATATTTCCCTCCGATTATTTCTTTTTTTAAATTATTTAGTAATTGCTAAAATATCACTTTCACGTAAAATCAGATAGTCAGTTCCTTCGTATGTCACTTCTGTTCCAGAGTATTTTGCAAAGATAACTGTGTCACCTTCTGCAACTTCAAGCGGTTCTTTTGCTCCATTTTCTAGAACACGACCTGAACCAACTGCAATAATTTTTCCTGATTGCGGTTTTTCTTTGGCAGAGTCTGGTAATACAATTCCACTTGCTGTTTTTTCCTCTGCTTCAAGTACTTCAATTACAACACGATCTCCTAATGGTTTTAACAATGTAAATGACCTCCTCTGATATAATTAAATTTTTCATTTTAGCACTCGACACATTAGAGTGCTAATACAGTTATTATGATACCAAACTGAATAAAAATTGCAAGCAAAAACGTTTAAAAAACAGAAGAATTCTTATTTGCGGTAAAGCTAGATAACGAGTACAATAAGGAGAGCTATTTCCGCTTGCTCGAAGGAATTTAGCCGAAGTTTGTTTTTAGAAAGGATGCGTATTTTTTGGCTAAACGTTATATTACAATTGTATTAGTTTATTTATTATTATTATTTTCTGCGTCTGTTGGGATTCCAGTTGTTCAACATCTTTTACTTAGTACGACATCCCTTTCTCAAGAAGATGCTGCATCGTATGGAATGGTTATTTGGTCGATATTCTCTAATCTATTATCACTTGCGATTATTATTCCGATGCTCTACAGGAAACCGAAAGAAAATAAAATAGAACTTGGAGAAAAAACGAAACCGCTTCTGAGTATTGTTTGGATTATTGGAGGTGTCATTGGATTATACGTGGCACAAATTATTTGTAGTATTATTATTACAATGATTTCTGGGGATTTAAGTAATTCTGCAAATACGGAATTACTAGTTGATTTAACTAGATCAGCACCTATCTTCTTGATTTTCATTTCTGTTCTTGGGCCAATTTTAGAAGAGCTTGTCTTTAGAAAAGTAGTTTTTGGTGGACTAAGTAATGTGATGAATATTCATGTAGCTGCGGTTATTAGTTCGCTTTTCTTTGGATTACTTCACGGAGATATCTCCTTTTTACTTACTTATTTTGTTATCGGGCTAATTCTTTGTTTTCTTTATACGAAAACGAAACGAATTGCCGTTTCGATGGGTGCACATATTTTAATGAATACCATTGTTTTGCTCGTGAGTCTTGGAATCATTGGAGGATAATATGAAAAATTCATTGATAAAGCAAAGTTTTCTTTATTTTGCGCTTGGTCTTGTATTTGTCTATTTCGTTATTGTTCGAGTGGCTGAGTATGGTTATGACCTTGTTGCCTATATACTCATACTAATGATGTTAATTGATTTTGGTATTGGTATTGGCCTTATTATCACTGGGCTTAAAAGACGTAAAAAAAACCTGTAGAAAGTAAGTGTTGCTTACCTTCTACAGGTTTTTTTATTCTGTTTTCGCTGGATAGTTTTCTAGGAAATAGATTAACGTTTGTAATTCTGTTGTAAGATCGATATGGTGTACACGAACTTGTTTTGGAACGCTAATACGAGCTGGTGTAAAGTTTAGAATACCTTTCACATCTGCTTCGATTAAACGATCTACTGTTACTTGAGCTTCATCAGCTGGAACTGTCAAAATAACTACTTCCACACCATTTTCACGAACAATTTCTTCCATATCATTTAAGTGATAAATTGGAATGTCTTGTTGAACACTACCTACTTTCGCTGGATCCACATCAAATGCAGCAACGATTTTGATATTATTATTTTTCATGAAATTATAATGTAATAATGCTGTACCAAGGTTACCTACCCCAATTAGTGCAACATTTGTCTGTTTGTCTTGACTAAGTGTTTTACTGAAAAAGTCGAGTATGTAAGAAACGTTATACCCGTATCCTTTCTTACCTAAAGCGCCAAAGTACGAAAAATCACGTCGTATAGTCGCTGAATCAACTTTCACCGCTTCACTTAATTCCGCAGATGATACTCGTTCCTTACCTGATTCATCTAGGTATTTCAAGTAACGATGATATAATGGTAAGCGTTTTGCTGTCGCTTGTGGAATTTTTGTTGTTTCCTCCATCATGCCTTCTGTCCCTTCTTCTTTTAAATTTTTTCTGAAGTTGAAGCTGTTGTGAACTGTACTTCCTTTCACATGCTTGCTTATATACTATAAACATTTCACAAGGAATGCACAAACTTTTTGCTCATGATTTTCAAGCAATAGTTTGTCCTGCAAAATATCTAGTGTTTTCCTTCTTTTCCATTCTACGCTAAAATCACAAATAATGCGAGTGTTTTCACAATCTATCTTCTACGTGAAGCTTTTCTTCTCTCATTGCGATTACTTGGCTTTTAAGATAAACTAGTAAGGAGAACGTTCGAGGAGAGAGATTATGATATTATTACAAGTTCAGCAAATTTCTAAATTCTTCGGTGCAGAAGTTATTTTAGATAATATTAAATTAGAAGTAAAAACAGGCGACCGCATTGCCCTAGTTGGTCGAAATGGTGCAGGTAAATCTACCTTACTTAAAATTATCGCTGGAAAAATGAGTTATGATAGCGGAACTATTTCCAAACCTAAAAGTGTCGAAATCGGCTATTTGGCTCAAAATACCGGCCTTGAATCCACGAAAACCATTTGGAATGAAATGTTAAGTGTTTTTGATTCGCTTAGAAAAATGGAAGCAGATTTACGCAAAATGGAGCTCCGTCTCGGGGAACCTGAGCTTTATAATAATCCGGAAAAATATCAAGCATTGATGACCGATTATGATACCTTACAACATACTTTTAAAGAAGTTGGCGGGTATACGTATGAAGCAGAAATACGCTCCGTTTTAAACGGTTTGCGCTTTTATCCAGAAGATTATGAAGTAGAAATTGCCTCACTCAGTGGTGGGCAAAAAACAAGGCTTGCACTGGCTAAGTTATTACTCGCGAAACAGGATATTCTTGTTCTCGATGAACCGACAAACCATTTAGATATTGAAACATTAGCTTGGCTAGAAACCTATTTGCAAAACTATCATGGTTCTTTACTTATCGTTTCTCATGACCGCTATTTCTTAGATAAAGTCGTTAACCAAGTATACGAAATTAGTCGCACAAAAATTGATCACTATAAAGGAAATTACAGTTCATTTGTTAGTCAAAAACAAGCAAAACTAGAACAGATGTGGAAAGAATTCGATAAACAACAAAAACAAATTTCTAAGCTAGAAGATTTTGTCGCAAGAAATATCGTTCGTGCTTCTACAACGAAACGAGCTCAAAGTAGAAGAAAACAATTGGAAAAAATGGATGTACTCGCTCGACCTCAAGGCGATGAAAAAGCGGCTCATTTTGGCTTCCAATTTGAAAAGCAAACTGGTAAAGATGTTTTAATGGTAGATGAATTAAGTATTGGTTACACAAAAGACAAGCGCATTGCTTCCAATCTAACGTTCGAAATGAAACGTCAAGATAGTCTAGCGCTCGTTGGTCCAAACGGAATCGGTAAATCTACCCTTCTTAAAACACTCATTCGCGATATTCCAGCTCTTAGCGGTGAATTCCATTTTGGAGCAGGTGTCAAAATCGGTTACTATGACCAAGAACAAGCCAAACTAACATCAAATAAAACCGTTCTAATGGAGCTATGGGATGATTATCCAGAATTAAATGAAGTGAACGTTCGAACAACACTGGGTAATTTCTTATTTTCAGATGATGACGTGCTAAAAAATGTCCAATCCCTTAGTGGTGGCGAAAAAGCTAGACTTGCTCTTGCCAAACTTACTTTACTTGAAGCTAATGTACTTATTCTGGATGAACCGACCAACCATTTAGATATTGAAAGTAAAGAAGTTTTAGAAGCTGCTTTAATCGATTTTGAAGGGACAATTCTCTTTGTTTCTCATGACCGTTACTTTATTAACCGAATCGCTTCTAAAGTGGTCGAACTAGCTCCAGAGAAAGCGACTGTTTTCCTTGGTGATTACGATTATTACCAAGAAAAAATCGCCGAAGCAAAAGAACTAGCGCGCCTTGATAGAGAAGAACGTCGAAAAAAAGGAGAAGAGGTCGAAGCAACCGCATCTGTTAGAAAATTGAACTATCAAGAAGAAAAAGAACAACAAAAACTACTTCGTCAAAGAAAACGCAAACTAGAAGAAGTAGAAAAATCTATGGAAGAAACGGATGAAAAAATCGCCGAACTAGAGCTCCAATTAACCAAACCGGAAATTTTTCAGGACCATGAGAAAGCTTTTGAAATTACGCAAGAACTTGATGTGGTAAAAGCACGTGGTGAAAAACTGATGGAGGAGTGGGAGAAAGTAAGCGAAGAACTAGAATCTATGTAATCTACATAAAAAAGGAGCAAACTATGAAAAAGATTTTAATTATTTCTGGTTCAATTACCGTCGGGTTACTTGTAATTATTACTATTTGCGCGAGCTTTTATTTATATAGCTATGCACTATCTCGTGATAATTCAAGTATGAATGACAAACCAACTACAGATCAAACTACTGAAACAGCCAAACTTGCGAAAAAAAACCGAGAAGAAAATGTCGCTTGGATAAAAGAGCAACCACTCACAAAATGGACAGAAACCTCGGCAGATGGGTTGAAATTGGTCGCTAATTATTTAGAAGCTTCCACCCCTTCTAATACAACCATTATTTTAGCTCACGGTTATCGCGGAAAAAGCGGCAAAGTCGAAATGGCCGGTCTAGCAAGGATGTATCATCAAAAGTTCGGCTACAACGTATTAATGCCTGACGCGAGAGCTCACGGCGAAAGTGAAGGGGAAAATATAGGCTTTGGTTGGCCAGAACGTAAAGATTATGTTCAGTGGACGAAGCAAGTACTTGATAAAAATGGTGATGATACAGAAATTGTCCTTCATGGAGTTTCTATGGGTAGTTCCACCGTCTTGATGACAAGTGGCGAGAAACTCCCAAAACAAGTTAAAAGTATTATCGCGGATTGTGGTTATACTTCCATGGATGCCGAATTATCTTATCAATTAAAAGCAATGTTTCATTTACCAAAATTCCCCATTATTCCAACAGCGAGCCTCATAAATAAAGTAAAAGAAGGTTTCTTTTTCAGCGAAGCAAGTGCGGTTAATGCAGTAGCTAAAACTAATTTGCCTATTTTCTATATTCACGGTGATTCAGATGCATTTGTCCCTACCTCTATGATAGACGAACTATACGATGCAACAAAAAGTTACAAGGAGAAATGGATTGTAAAAGGCGCTGAACACGGTCAAGCGTTCACCGTTGATCCAAAAACATACGAAGAAAAAGTACGACAATTTTTAACTAAAACAATGTAAAAAACTGTAGGCAAAGTGATTTCTCGCTTTGCCTACAGTTTAAAGCATGTGGCATTTAATTCCGCATGTTTTTTTATATGTCCTCTAACAATAAACCTGGATTTGCATTCATATCATAATTGCTTCGTTTTCCTTGTAAGAAGCTAACTGTTCCTGCAGCAGCAATCATAGCCGCATTATCACCACATAATGATAACGGCGGGATAATCAGCTCGGTGTCAGGAAGTTCTAGTTTTACTTCTTGAATGAGCCGTTCTCTTAAACCTTGATTTGCCGCAACTCCTCCAGCAAGAAGCAATTGTTTCACTTTGTATTGTTTAGCTGCACGGATTGTCTTATTCACTAAAACATCGACTACACTTGCTTGAAAACTTGCTGCCATATCATGGGGATTTGGTTCATCACCGCGTTGCCTTAAATTATGCAGTGTATTTATAAAAGAAGATTTCAATCCACTAAAACTAAAGTCGAACGAACCATCATCCATCATCGCCCGCGGAAAATGAAACGTGTCTTCACCATCTTTAGCAAGTTTGTCTATTTGAACACCACCTGGGTAAGCTAAACCAAGTGTGCGCGCCACTTTATCATATGCCTCTCCAGCCGCGTCATCTCTTGTTTCCCCGATAACTTCAAATTCATTGTCTGCTTTCATTAAAACAAGTTCCGTATGCCCGCCACTAACAACTAATGATAACAGTGGAAAATTAAATGCTGTTTCAAAACGATTCGCATAAATATGTCCAGCAATATGATGGACACCAATAAGAGGCAAATTATGCATAAAAGCAAGTGTTTTTGCAGCATTGACACCAATTAAAAGCGCCCCAACTAAACCAGGCCCTTCCGTTACCGCCACCCCGTCCAAATCGTCCATCGTTACATTTGCTTGTTTTAAAGCTTCTTCAATCACAATAGTAATTTGTTCCACATGGTGTCGTGATGCAATTTCTGGAACCACTCCGCCAAATCGCTTATGACTTTCAATTTGTGAAGCCACCACGCTAGATACTATTTCACAGCCATTTTTTACGACAGAAGCGGCTGTTTCATCGCAGCTTGATTCTATCCCAAGAATTAATGTATTTTTTTTCATAAGTCCACCCACATCACTAGCGCATCTTCTTTCGTATCCGGATAATAGTTTTTCCGAATGGCGCCGTCTTGAAATCCTAATTTTTTGTAAAGCCCTTGTGCTACATTATTGGAAACACGAACTTCTAGTGTCATCCGAATGGTACCACGCTCTTTTGCTATACGAATCATTTCTCGTAAAAGCGCCTCACCATAATGGTTACCTTGAAAATCAGGATGAATCGCAATATTCGTAATATGTCCTTCATCCAGCACGAGCCAAACACCTGCATACCCCACTACTTGATTCTTGTATGTCGCAAGTAAATAATAAGCATATTGATTAATTATAAATTCATTCCGAAAAGCTGCTTCTGTCCAAGGTACCGTGAATGCAGCGTTTTCTACCTTCATAATACTCTTCAAGTCAGTCACGGTTGCTTCTCGAAATAACAAAGCCGCTTCCAAACTCACTCAGAACCCCTCGCTTCTAACCATTTACTTTCCGCTTCTGCAAGTTTTAAATAATCTGGAACAAAATTATCTGCTGATTCACCGATCAAATTCTCTGCCAACTTTACAAGAGAACTAGCACGCGAGTAAGAATAATCTGCCTGAGCAAAAATCGCTCGTTCTCCAAGAACTTCCATTACAGTAAAGCAAATTTGTTCCGTTAATGTTCCTATAAATAAAATCGTATCCGTCCCATGTTTTAACTGTTCTAATAAATCAGTTAGCGCAGTATGGCTATCCGCTATCAGATTCTTCATTTCGCCATGATTCGCTTGATAAACACCTGCATAAACATTCAAACGACGGGCATCCATCAAAGCAACTACTTTTCCAGGGAAATATAAGCCATTTTCTGCTAAAAGTGCTAAAGAGGAAATACCAACAATCGGAATTCCCGCATCCCATGCCATTGTTTTAGCTACGGTTACGCCGATTCGAAGCCCTGTATAAGAACCTGGGCCTTTTGCAACAGCAATTTTTTCTAAATCAGTAGGTTTTACGCCGCATTCTTCCATCAAAGCAGCAATTGCTGGAAGTAAGCGCACACTATGATTTTTTTTCAAATTTGTTGTATATTCTCCTAAAACGACACCCTTATTAAAGAGTGCTATCGTCATTGTATCTGAGGACGTATCCATCCCAAGTATCATTTGCCAAAAACCTCCATTGCAAGTTGCTTGTGTCTTTCGCCAAATGGTTTAACAACCATTTTGCGTGTATTCTCATCTATATGAAAAAGTTTAATTTCCAAATATTCTTCTGGTAAATCTTCACGAACAAATTGTGCCCATTCAACCACACTAACACCAGCTCCGTAAAAATACTCCTCCAAACCGAGTTCATCAGCTGACGTATCTTCTAAGCGGTATACATCCATGTGGTAAAGAGGCAAACGCCCTTTCTTGTATTCACGGATAATGGTGAATGTTGGGCTTTTAATCATTTGCGGAATCAATAGACCTTCACCAATTCCTTTTGTAAAAGTCGTTTTCCCGGCCCCAAGATCACCTTCGAGTAAAATCACATCTCCAGCTACAAGTTTTTCACCAAGTTGTCTTGCAAGAAGTCTTGTCTTTGCTTCACTTGCCATTATTAATTCGAATTCCATTCCCTCACCCGTCCATCATTTTCTCTACATATCATACCACAAAGCTGTACCAAAATAAAAAGCAAAAAACGTAACGACTTATAAGCCGCTACGTTTTTAAAGTAGATTAATAATTAGATTCAGTTAAATCCATTCCACCATACATTTGAGTGGTAATTTCTGTAATAATTTTATTTAATTCTTCACTAGAAATAATTTGATCTTTTGTTGGGAAATCATCAATAGGTACAAATTTTTCTGCTTTAGTTTTCGTAGTAAAGCTAATTGATTCTGGAGAATTTCCATCTGATTTTTCTTCTATTTTTGTTTTCAAAGTTAGCGTATCTAATGTATTTTCTTTTCCAGATTTCAGCGATACTTTCATATCAATTGTGGTGTTTTTATTTTCTTTTAATTTTTTAGAAGCATCCTCTAGATTTGTTTGAAGTTCTGTGTAGGAAGCATCAAAATCTGTTACTGATTCAGAACCTTGACTCTCTACTAATACTTTGAAATCTGCTTTAACTTTTTCGTCGTCCATTAGTTTTGCAAAGTCTGTACACATCTTAGCAAAATCCGCATTTTTAAGCGTGACACTCACTGTTCCATCTTTCGCTTCTTTAAAACGTTCTTGGTCTAAGCTACTAAAATAATTGTCCAATAGTTTTGTTGTTTTTTTATTTAAGTTTTTTGCTGCAGCTTCAAATTTCTTCGTATCAACAGCTGTTTCCGCTTTACCTTCGCCAGTTAAAGAACTCGTTAATTCTTCTGAACTGATATATTTGTTTTTTAAATCTGGGTACTCAGTATTAATTTTTGACCACATTCCACCAGTAACTTGGTCTAAATAACTAAGTAACGATTCATCAGGCTGTACAATGGTTTTAAGTGGTATATATGTATTACCAGTTTTTGAATCCACTAAGAAATCTAAATCAACTGAAATCGGAAATAAGTTGTTAGTAGACGTGATATTTAATTTTGCTTCCGCCTTATCTGACTTTTTATCCGTGGAAGATGTTATTGAAAATTTAATATCTTTCAAAATACCTAATGTTTGCGCACTAGAATCACTCTTTGCCATTTGAATATCTGTAACTGCAAACGAAGTAGTATAAGTAGATTGGTCCGGTACATTAGCCCCGTTTTTTATTGCTTGAACAAATTTCCCTTGTGGTGTTTTTGCTGCTTTTTCTGCTGGGCTCTCTCCACAAGCACTAATTACAAGCGCTAAAGCTAACAGAATTGAAAATAAAATCCCTTTTTTCATCTTTTTCCTCCTGCTTAGTTAATATACTAAAACTAACACAATTTGGATATAGAAAACAAGCAAATCCCCAATAATTCACTAGTCTGACACAATTTCAAATAAAAAAACGTGCCCAAAGAACAGGCACACTTTTTATTTTGGAGTCACTTTTAAGGAAGTAGCATTTTCAGAAATTTTCCCAGGAGCAGGAGAAGTCACATTCGTGCCTTGGGGAAAAACAGCTTTAACAGTGTCCCCGTCTTTAATATCAGCTAATTTTATCGCTTTACCAGTCGTTTCATTTGTCACAGCTGTATTACTATTAACAGTTACAATAAGTTCACTTGCATAATTATTCTTCTCGCCGCTCCATGTTAACGTGCCATTTACTGTTAGTTCACTATTATTTTCTAACAAACTAGCATCCGTTACTGTCCCATCAAGCACTAAATATGGAACCTCCTCTTGGTTACAGCCTGCTAAAAATAATACGCTGAGTATAATGGGTATAATTATCTTCTTAAAACCTGCCATTCTCGTTCTCGTCCTCTCTGAAGCTTATCGTTCTTTCTAGCATAGCATTTACACCAATCTCAGGCAATCGTTTTCTTATTTTCTTAAACAATTCTTATACACCCATCAAAATCCCACTAAAAGCCGCCAACAAGCCAAATATGTATGTTAATCCCATATAGGAAAATAATACACGATAATTCGTTTTCCATTTTAGTTCCATGCTTTCTAGTTTGAAGGTCGAAAAAGTAGTATATCCCCCCATAAATCCAGTGCCTAAAAAAAGCTGCCAACCTGGTCCAAGTGCAGAAGAAACAACAAACCCCAACAAAAATGACCCTGTTATATTAATAAAAAATGTCGCATAAGGAAAGTTAGTCTTCCATTTACTTTTAACTAATACAGAAATTCCGTAACGTAAAATCGCACCAAGGCCAGCTCCAAAACCAACGAGTAAGAAATTAACCAACATGATGCGAACCTCTTTTCAAAAGCTTATTACTAAATATATTACCGAGCTTCACCATAGCGAGCCCTCCCATTAAGCTAACAAAAACATAACCAATCGCAAAAAACATTTCACCCTTTTGGATTAGTTGAATCGTCTCCACACTAAATGCCGAGAACGTAGTGAAAGCACCAATAAAACCTGTTCCAATTCCATTTAAAAGCACTAAGGAAATACCCGTTTTCCCCGCTAAAAACCGCATTAAAAAAGCTAACAAAAAACAACCAATTAAATTAACTGTTAACGTTGCATAAGGAAAACTTCCGCCACCAAGCAATAAATTCATCGCATAACGGCACATCCCACCTAATGCACCAAAAATTCCCACATATAAAAAATACATCTTTTAAAATCCCACCTCACAAAAAAACGCCCTGAAATATTTCATTCCGGGCAGCAGCCTTTTCCTATTTCTTCTATACTATAACGCAAAACATTCCAATTATTCAACTCACTGGAAGTCGAAGGATGGTCTTCATTTTTTCTGGGTCTACTTTACGTGGATCGCTTAAATAAATTTCGTGATGTTTACGAGCAGCCCCCGTATCATTATGAAGCCCTTCTGTTTCCATGAATTGGTGCATTTCCGCGACCGTTTTCACTTCTTCACTAAAAGGACCAATATGCATCATTTGTACACATTCCCCTTCTTCAAAACGAATCAATTTCACACGACTCGTATCAACATCAGGCTTTTTCTTCTTAGCAAGCTCTTTCGCCCATTCCACCACTTCTTCGGTGACAAAGTCTGGTTGTCTAAGAATAGATGTCCAAAGCCACGCATCTCTGTCCTTTAAATCAAACTTCTCTTCAGACCACCAAAAACCTTCCAGCGGCGGTACAACAAAATCCGCATAACCATCCAAACGCGTCTCGCCCATCTTGCTCATTTTAATCGTGTACGCAATCGCATAAAGAGACTGCACCGCCTTTTGGTATTCTTCACCATCCGGGTCACCTTTCCCATCCACCATCAAAAAATTCATTTCTGGTACAAAAATACGCTCTGGTTTCCTTTTAGGTGCATAGAATTTCTTTTCCTCTTTTTTAAAATCAATTTTCTTTTCAGTCATTTGAATTCCTCCTCGTTCATCCATTTTGGTATTAGCTTTTGAAAATTATCATAACTAGTTGCCATTTTTACTGCAAAATTTATTAACTTCTCTAAATTACGTGATTTATCTTGTCCTGCCTAACTAAGAGCTGATATATTATGTATTATTGTATAAAGTGCATAATGCTCCCAAAAAATCTGCAATTTCTTCCTTCCCAATATATCTTAAAATATTTCCTTTCGCATCTGATGTTTTTAATTTCTCCATCTGATATTTTCTAGTAACTGAAAATCCTTTTTTATCTTAGAAATCTTTTTTTCATTATGTATCATTTTTAGCTGGGATACTTTCATTATTAACTCTCCCTATGATTAAAGTTAGTACTACTTATTATACAAGAAGGTGTTTACTTTTCCCTAGGTATATTGCTAGATTTTATTGACAAAATAACAGAATCAATATTATAATTAGTTTTGCTACGCATACGCGGTCGTGGCGGAATCGGCAGACGCGCTAGGTTGAGGGCCTAGATCGCATAATAGCCCGCTTTAGACCGGAATTAAACAACTCACACACAGTTATATATAGGGAAAACATAACGCGCCTACAAATTTATGAGGGGTGTTTTTTTATGCGAAAAAAAGAGCTAACACAACAGGAACTTGCGTTACTCGGTGAAGTGTCTGTTTATTCAGACGAAGAAGTTGTTGAAATGTTTATTAAATCACGTTATATTAAGAACGTGCGCCCATCGACACTGAAATTTTACGAAGTTGGACTGCATACTTTTAGACGCTCACTAGATGATTTATCTATCGAGAAAAGGTTTACGGAAATTACTGCACCTGATATTCACTGCGTTATTGAACTTTGGATGACGAGGTTAAAAACGACAAGCATAAACAGTAAACTGAGTTGTATAAGGGCATTTTATAACTTTTTATACGAACAGAGGTTAACTGCGACCAATGTTGCGGAAAAAGTGCACAAACTGAGAGTACGCCGTAAAATATATGAAACATTAGAACGCAATGAAATTAAATTAATTGTGCGCGAGTTCAAGAAAAAAAATACATTCCGCGCATTTCGAAACTTGACAATATTTCAACTGTTGCTTGATACCGGAATACGTATTAATGAATGCTTGCATATTAAAGTTGATGATGTGCATGAGGATTATATAGTAATTACAGAGACTAAAAACTTAAGTCAACGCGTCGTATATCTATCTGGGGATATGGTTGCACGCTTAAAAATATATATAAAAGTTCGTGGACAACTTGCTACACCGTTTCTATTTGTTAATATTGAGAATGAACGGTTGCGCTCACGTACTTTTCAGGAGCATTTGAAGTCAATTACAATACTAAGCGGGGTTAAAAAAAATGTAAGTCCACACATGTGCCGACGTACTTATGCAAAGCAAGCCGTACTTGCGGGTATTGATCCATTCAGTTTGGCTTCGCTTTTGGGGCATAACTCAATCGAAGTGACGAAGCAGTATGTGCAACTTTGGGGGAGTGATTTAAAAAACCAGGCGAAGCTAAAGGCAGATTACGGCGATATATTTAAATAAGGGTGAAAGAAACTACGTTTTAAATCTAATTATTACGTGGTTTCTTTTTTGATATTTTCTCGCTTATTTGCGAATAATAGTTGACAATTATATACGTTATAACGTATAATGTAATTATAAACAAACCACACATTTAAAGGAGCGATTTTATTATGTTATTAGAAGAAATTAAGGTAAACGATATTTTTTGCACAAGTTGGGGATACGAACAAACAAACGTAAGTTTCTGGCAAGTAGTTAAGCGCACACCTAAAAGCGTTACACTCCGCCCTATCAAAAAACGCATTGTAGAAATTCACTCAAATATGAGCCGCAGTGAAATGCCAATCCCCCACGAATTCACAAGTTCCGCATTTAGCAATAAAGAAGATTACTCCATTACAAAAATGATTAAAGGCGGCGCAACAAAGGACGCATTGCCGGGTTACCACGGTTGGGACGATTTTGTCCGCTACGAAGAAGGCGAAGCGTTAGAATCAAGTAGTTGGTATTAAAAAGCTTGACTTTCATATACGTTATAACGTATAATATAAATATAGAAAGGAGTTGAAAACGTGAGCAGATTGTTAGAGGACATAAAAACCGTTCTCGAAATCGTCACCCTCGCAGTTGCCCTAGTAAAGCTTAGCGAGAAAAACGATAACAAAAACGGTTAGTAACTTGGCAAGCGGGTCGAAATTGACTCGCCTGCTCCTCTAATAAATTTTAGCACGTGACGCTATGAAAAAGCAAACAAAACAAGCGATTTGGCTGGCGCTGGCAGTTATTGCCGTAAACGGTTTAGCGACTTTCTTCTATAATATTGTCGCGACTTCTATCGCAATTATTGTGACGCTAGCCTGCCTCGTAGCCCTGCTGAAAATTAGGCGGTGATTAATCGTGAAACCGAAAACAAGCGCGGCACAACGGCGTGCTGCTGATGAATGGGACGCAAAACACAAAGAAAACAGGCAGTACCGAGTGGCGAAGTCGACCGCTAAGCGTTTTATAACAACACTAGCAACTGCGGAAGATCTTGCGCAAGTCAGAGCGTGGCTGGACGAGCGCAACTCTGATGACGGAGCGCAATCGCAATAATACCAATGAGTGCCTGCGTGTCGATTGATGCGAGCTCTGGCGGGATTTTGTGTATAAAAGAAGCGGCTTTAGCTAATTCTTTAGCAGAAAAATGTTGCATATTTGAGCTTTCTGGTATAAAATTGAGTTGGTTTTGAGTTACGCATTGCGCGTAAACTGTATTTCGACTCATGTTGGCGCATGGGTCTTTTTCTTTAAAATTAGACGTTAGATTCAATGTAAGTAACCTCGCTTTGCTGTTCGATTTCTTGGCGTTCTAGCAACGGATAAATGCCCTTTTCTTTCAATGTTTCATAAATGAATAGGCGTCCGGTTTGCGTCCAATATGTGTGGCTACTAGTGCCGCCGTCAGGTCGAGCATATGTTTTACTGTGCGTATAGCCTTTATCGGCGTATTTTTGGTGTAAAAACCAAGTGCCGCTAAGATTGTACTGAATACCATAATCGCATAGTAAACTGTTTAAATGGCGTGCGGAGAAGCCATAATCTTTGGCGATTTCCGTGACCTTAATAAGTGAAGGACTTTGCAGAACTAAATCGTAATATTGCGCTTTTGGTTCAAGTTCGGCAAGCTGGGAAATCATTTGTTGTTGCTGTTGGTTGGCGATTTCAAGTGCACGGCTCATAATCATTTCAGGCGAATTCCAAGCGGCTTCAACTGCTAAGAAGTAGCGGCGTGCTTGTTTACCTTTCTCTGTGCGCTGTAACATTGAAATTTCTTTCGCCATTGGTAGTTTAATGTGGTGGTCGAGTATTTCCGTATACGGATTCTTAGGATTTTTGGTGGCTCTTTTTTGAGCAACCAATATAAAGTCAGTGTTTTCAACAAATCCGTACTCAATCATGCGCGGGAACCAATCTTTATATTTTGTTTTGACCTCGAGAAATTCGTGTAGATCTCGGGCACTTACAATAATATCTCCACTTTCGTTTTGGTGTGTTGCTACTAATTCTTGCATTTGCATCTTCCCTTTCTAATTTGAATTATTTATGTAAACAGATGTAAGCTGTTACTTCCATATTAGTACAATACCATCAGTTGATTGATTAGTCAATGAACAAGTTATCTTTCTTTTGATTTTTTAGTCAACAAATAATACAATGTGTTTAAGGAGTTGATTTACATGAACTACTATAATCAGGAGTTAAAAGACTTGATTGATAAATCCGGTCTTTCTTTAAAGGATATAAGTGAAGCTTCCAATGAATACGATACCCCCGTTACTGTTTCGTACCTCAGTAAGTTAAAGAATGGGCATATGCCGCCACCTTCTTTCAAAGTTAGTTATACGTTGGCAACGATTTTAAACGGAGATCCTTCTAAATTACTAGCACTAGGGGTTGTCGACAGACAAAACGAAGAAATTCTCGAATTGATGAATCTTCTTGAGGAAAGAAACCCAGAAATGTCTTCTGAAGAAATATTTGAAGAAGCTTTTAGGGTGGTACGTAATCCGCTTTATTACACTAACGATAATGGCTCTTTCACCAGATATACTTTTTCTGACGGAAAAATTTCAGCAGAATTTATCTCGAATTCAGATTAAATGTCTTTTTGTAGTGCATCGAAGTCATTTTCGTGCTAACTTTAACATTATTATAGTCTGTTGTCAACTTTTTCTGTAGTTTTTATTGATATTTTGTAGTGGATGCGCTACAATTGAAACGGAGGTGGCGCGTTATGATTCGTAATAGATTGTCTGTATTAATAGCTGAGAGAAATCTAAAAATAAGTAGAGTTGCTAAAGATACAGGTATCTCGAGGTCTACTGTAACAGCGATAGCCCAAAATGACAGTAAAATGATTCAAATAGATACAATTGATATTTTATGTAGGTACTTGGAGGTAGCTCCAGAGGATTTTTTTGAGTACAGCCCGATAAATTTCGATATTTCTATATATACGAATGAATTTAAAATAGAAGATTTTTTGATAAATTATGAAATCACAGACTTCAAATTTGAGCTCTTTATAGATGTTGAAAAAGGAGCGACAAAACAAACTATTTCTTTATCAGGTGGTTTAAACAAACGTTGCTTTTTCAGTATAGAAGAAAATGATTCTTTAAATCTCGAGCTAATTTATGATCAAATTGATGAAGAAATCCTGTTTAGGGACGTTATTTTCGAAAGTTTAAGTAAACCGTTTAAGCTCCAATTTATTGATAGGTTTGAGTCTGCCATTGCTAACGAAGTGAAAAAAAATTTTGCTCAGTCGTTGGTGAAAATGAATAATGATATAAGTGAAAATGATGAATCCACACTTCTTGATAAGTTAACTAAAAAAACACTCTGTATTGAGTACCCTCCCGTTTTCTCGCCAACATTATAAGAGCTTAAAAGCGCCTTACTGCGATAGTAAGGCGCTTTTTCTATGCTATAATAATTCATTTGTGATTTTCGAGTCTAATGCAATTCTAGCTTCGTACATATTATCGGTTAGGAACGCATCTTTTTGACGCCCTTTCCAGCTTTCTGTGCTGCCGATATATTCCGCAAGTAGCAGATCCGCCATGCGAATAAGTAGTGGGTCGCCGACTTTGATGCCGTGTGTTTCCGTCATTTCTTCGATAAACTGCTTCCGCCATTCAAGCGAAAGCTCACCCCTTTTTGCTTCTTTCATTAGCGCGGATAGTTCTTTCTCCAATTCATCGCGCCATAATTCGTCGTTAATCATTTTCGCCCCTTTCCCATCGCATATAGACACGCACAAGCTTCTTTGCTGCTATGCTAATATGTTCGCTAATTGTTGCGTGTGCAATTCCGTATAATTCTTCTATGTCGCAAACAGTGTGACCGTTGACCAATCGCTCCCATAGAAGCAAGCGTTGTCGTTGTGTGAGTTTCGCTTCTACAATTGCTTGTTCTAGCGTCAATTTATCGTCGATCGCTTCGGCAAAGTCGCAACCTAATAAGTCGTAATCCTCGATTTTTTGGTACCTTAGCAATACTTGCAAGGGCGAAGTATATACGTTTAGAGTTGCCGTAATTAAGCCCCCTTTTCAAGTTCAGCGATTAAATCATTCAAATAAAACTGTGCTTTCTTCAAGTCTTCAATACCGTTTTTATGTTCATAGCGAGAAACGTATTTAAGTATATTTCCTGCGGCATAGCTCGGATAATCTTTTACTTTTGCTTTAATGTAGCCAAGCGTTTCAATGCCTCCTGTGTTATAGTGTGCTGGATTGTTTACGTTGTCGTTATTTTCGTTTTTCATATATACTCCTCCGGCAGATAATACTTTCATCATATTTGCAGCGTCATCGTACCATTTTGCAACTTCATCTTGCTTTGCTTTGTATTTTTCAATTGGGGTATCAATGTAAATTCTTTCGCAGTACCCTTTCGAGGCAAATGTGAGATCCGTGTCACATTCCTTTATCACAACAGTGTTATCTTTAAATACCTCCCAAGCATTATTTTCGGTGGCTTTTTCAACTTCATTCCACTTATAGCCTTCCGCTTCCAGCTCAGCCATCAACGCATTATACTCTTCTTGTGTTTCTGTATGATATAGTTTCATTCGCGGGTTCCTCCTTAGGCGTTTCTTTTTATTATTGAATATTGTTCTAGGCGCAAAATATGCAGCTATTAAAATCCCAAAAGCCGTACTGAACATAATAATAGAAATTGTTCCCATTAATCGCAGTCCTATACAATCGTGTAAGACGCAAAAGTTTCGACGCCGTCTTCGCAGATAACTTTACGCTTTTCTAAGTGTTGTAACGCAGGTAGCCGCCCTTTATCTGCTGCATCTTTTACATAGTAGTACATATTTTTAAATCCTTCTGTGTTGTCCGTATGGAATTGAATATTGTGAAAAGACACATTAAAATCAACTAAAAACTTAATTAAATCATATCCGTTCATATTGTAGTCACCTAAATCATGGTCAAGCGAAATTAAATCAATTTCAGGGTGTTCATTTAGCGCATACCACTCAAGAAAATTCTCTGCGGTAGTAAACGCCTGATCATATTTTTCTGGTGCTTCCCGTAAATCATCGATAAAAATATTCATTCAACAATTCGCCACCTTCCACTTTTTCGTCCAAACTCGTAAGCATTTGTTTTATTTGACATAGCAACATCGAACTTATTGCCCTTAATTGCGCCGCCTCGATCTCGCACAATTGCTTTTATTACCTGCCCATCCACTTCTATTTCTAATACTGTGTCAAACGGAATTTCAGGCGGAGCGGCAACAATTTGATAGCTGTCATAATAAAGTGAGTCACATAAGTTATCGCCTTTTGCTGTAACTGTTCCGCCCTGTAGTGCATTGTTTGCCGGGTAGTACGCCGTAAATTCACCCGTTTGCCAAGTAGTTTCCCCGTCATTTTCGGACGTTTTTGTAATTTGAGTCTTATTAGTTGGTTCGTCATTTACCCGTGAATTTAAACGCTCGATTTCCTTATCGCGTTCAGATAATACGTCCTTTAATTCGGCTACTTGTCGGCTTTTAACCTCACTGTTCACCCGCCATATTTGCGCATTTGGAGCTAGTTCCACAGATAACTGCGCAGCCTCTTTCGAAGGTAGCTGTGGACTTATGCCTGTCGAAAGCGCTGTTGTCAGCATTATACTTGCGATAAAAGTTTGAATAGTTAGCCTCCTATATGTTTGCTAATAATGCTTCAATAGCAGCCACATTTGCGCCGCCAACATGACGCTTAACCTCGACAATTTGTCCTTCGTCTGTGCTGCGGTATAAAATCAATGTTGGCGTTGACTGCACACCACAGGCGCGGAATACTTCTTCGCCGTCTATCTCTAATTTTCGTTTTTCAAATACAACATTTTGCGGTAGTGTAATCTGTTGCAAGGCTAGTCCTGTCAATACGCAAGGGCTACAGTTGTCTTTACTAAAAAGCGATAGTATGTAATAACTTTTCATTGTTATACGTCTCCTTCGTCGTCTGTTATTGCAACCATTCCGCAAAGTAGTCCGACGGCTAGCGCAACAAGCACGAATGCATTTGCCGGAATTTCAGCAATTAAGCCGAAAAGTGTTCCGAGCCAACCAATACCGACTAACACCACGTAAACAAATGCGGTAAATAACAGCCAAATAAGTAAAAATAAAGAAATTTTATGTATATATTTCATTAAATCAGTCCTTCCCTGATTGCTTTATAAAGCGCCAGTGAGCACGCATCGCTTTCATCATCGCTTTCAAAGTCACCATCGAACCCGGTCCATTTGCGAACAGCTTCTGCAACTTCTTGCTTGGACGCTTTGCCATTTCCTACTACCGTCTTAAAATGCGTGCCTGGCGTGATAGGCTCGTCCGTGTATGTTAAGTCGAACACATTAAGCGCCTGATCTACCGCAGCCCAAGCACTAAAAACGGGTGCATTCTGCTTCCATGTACGCCCCTGAAAGAGCTCGCGGACCACAAAATCAATTCCTTTGCCTCGATTGCGTTCGATAAAATGAACAGCCCAAGCGTAAACGATTGACGCTCTTACTGCGGCAGAATCCTTTGTGGTCGTTTTTATGTTGCTCTTATCTATAATAGTCGCTTGTCCGTTGCGAATTTCAACTAAGGCAACGCCGGGCTGCCCCAGTGAAATATCGAACGCCAAAATTCGCTTTGGTTTAGTCATTTTCGCTGTTTCCTTTCACAGGCTCATAGATAGCTATGTATTCATCTTCCCAGCTATCAAAATAATTTTTACCCTGTATTTCGAGGTCAATAAAGAAATCACCGTCGTAATTTGAGTGTAGTTCAGTAACTCGGCGAGTCCAGCAGCCGACTCGCGCATCGAATTTATTTATTAACACAACATCGTCAACTTGAGGTTCTCTATCGACTTTTACATACATTTTGTCTTCGTATGGAATAAAACTAGGTGTAATATTTCCAGTAATTTGCTTGGCTGATACCTCTTCACTTTTTGTCAGCTCGCCAAATTCTATCGTAATATTAACTGGGATATTTAGCGTAATTTTACTTTTTGTCATTTGAACCCCTTCTTTCTATTAAGTCTTCGTATGCGTCCATTAATTGGGTTTTCACGTAATCAGGTTGCCCCGACGCGCGTACACGTCGCACATACGCACGAACCTCCGCCACTTCTTCGTCAGTTAAATACTCGGCAGTCGCATCTTTAAAATTATTAAAGGTCCACGAATCAAGTTCGAATGCAGGCGCTTGTTTCGAGTCCACAGCGTCAAGAACCTCAGTAAAATAGTCGAAGAGTTCACTACGGTCGTTGTCGTCGATTTCAATGCCGAAACATTTTAGGTCTGGCGCTTCTTTAAACGTTTGGAACCAACTTTTTTTGCTCAAATTAACGTACAAAATTAAGTAGTAATCAAGCGGTGCACCCGTGTTTGGATCGCGATACATGTGCGAATAAGCAACCGTTTGTTTAATATGTTTTTCGTCGGCTTGGCGCATACTGTAGTCGCTTGTTTTACTATATGTAGTTTGCTTCGATTTTATTTCGAGTCCAACTCTGTGTTGCTTTCCGTCTGAGTCCGTATATAACATAATGCCATCGCACGTTCCGTATAGGTTAAATTTGTGGTTGTTGTGTGCGACAGGAACGCATTTTTTTGCGAAGTCCTCAAACATAGGTGTTCCGTCGACGTTCCGCTCAAACACAAACGCGGGTTTCTTGCCAGTCATGTTTTCGAAGTGCTTTTCAATAAATAGTAAATCACGTTGAATCATGTCACCAGTTGCAGTTCCAATAGTGGTCCATCGTTTTTGGTGCGGGGGTTGTCCGCAAATATCGCGTGGAGCTCCATCAATTTTTAAAAATAATTCGTGTTGACTGCTGCCGCTGCTCGATGGACTAAAATACGGTACATTTCTTTCGGGCCAAACTTTCGGAGGCTTGGTATACCATCTGTGAATTTGTGAATCTAGTTGATCGTCCCAAATTTCAGGCAAGCTGTGATATTCATTTAGTAACTTGATAAAATCATTAGCAACTTTTTGTACATTTAAAATCAAACTTCGCCACCCTCTTCATTAATAATTTCTTTTGCATACTCAATCCAAGAGTGCACTTGTCGCAAATCTGTTTCGCCTCTCTCTCTTGCAATATTAACAACAGTAATGGCATCTGAAATACCTTTCTCATATCCTTTTTCGAATTCTGTTTTATTTTTCATCCCAAAAACTCCTCTCTAATGATATTTGCTGAATAGCCATATTCAAGTAATTTGTCATATGTATTAGGGGCGATGATACCTTGAAAATCCTGCGTAAAAACATTTAAGTCAGACAGCTCCACTGCCCTAGATGCCTTAGACGACTCCCCATAAGCAGCTATAACATGAAGAAGCTCCGCGGTGGTCAGCTCAATAACATGTTTTTTGTTCATATCTAACTGGATTTTATCGTATAAAGGATTCAAATTCCCAGCTCCTTTTTCACATGTAATAACTTGTCACGAAAGTCGTTACTCATTGTGGCGGTATCTTGTTCGCTATTTAGCCGCTTCTTCAATACGTCAGTAAGCTGCTTTGTTGTTGCGCTACTAATACGCCCCGCTAAGTCGGTTCTGCTGCGGAATGTTCGAACAATAACTAGCTCCAAATGCTCGCCTGTTTCAGAGCGGCGAACAATAAAACGCTCTTTGACTTTGCTAAAATCTTGGTACGTTTGAAGTACGTCAATTACCTCGTAAGATTCTGTTTCGCTAATAATCAAATTTCCTTTTGTTTTCAACATTTCTAAATCAGTATTTTCAAGTTTTAATTTTGACATTTAGTAGCCTCTTTTCTCCGTGAATTCTTGCCAGCGAATCGCTTCGCCCCAACGTTCCATATATATTTCAACGTCGCTTTCGTTTTCAACGCCCTCAAGCAGGTAGGACTGCGTCATTACTTCGACTAGTTTATCGCGCTCATGTTCCGTAATGTCAAGCGGGGCTTCAATAAGTATCTCATCGTGAACAGTTGCAAGTTGTTTAAAATCGCGCCCGTTCTGCCTCCACTCGGCTAACATTTCGCACATTTTATTCATTGTAATTTTTGTCTGTATGGCAGCTTCTCCTTGAATTGGTGCGTTGGTACTTTGTAAAAGCGGTCGGAAGTCTCCTTTTAATGCGTCAGGTAAACGCCTTTTTCGACACTCTTTGCCGATCCAAACATAGCCATATCGTCGAACAAAATCGCGTTGTGTTTGCGCCCATCGTTTTAACCGAGGCATTTGATGACCTAGTTTTTCCTTTAGTTCATGCGCTTCATGCGTTGAAATGCCCAGCTGTTCGCCCATTGTGCGATCGCCCGTGCCGTAAATATAGGCAAGAAACCCTGTTTTGGCGCGCTTTCGCTCGACACTATCTTTACCAATTTCGTCGTATTCTTTGTGATAGGCAATTGACGCTAATGCTATGTATGGGTCTTTGCCTGAATTAAACGCATCTAAAAGAAATGGCTCTTGTACTTTCGCGGCGGCTATACGTCCTTCCTGATTTCCGAAATCAAGCCCAACTATAACTTTGTTTTTTGGCGTTAATATTAAATCTCGCGCATTTTTAGGTAGATTTTGAGCGTTAAATCCTTTAGTTATTTGAGAAGCATCCAACTCATCATCCTTTGAAGAGCTACTTAACCGCCCAGTCACAGTACCATTGGCATGATATTTGGGATGTAGTCGTCCGGTTGCGGGCTCTATTAATTCAGGAAGTTTTTTTATATACGTATTATAAAGTTTATCTACATGTTTATACGTTAGATATTTTTTTATTAATTCAAACTTTTTCGCAAGTGGCTTTAAAACTTTTTTTGCGTCAACACTTGGCAGCACCTGCCCAGTTACTTTTTCTAATTCGGGTTTTAGTTGTATAGGACTATTTATGTTAATGCCATTAAGTTTTTTTGTAAGTTCTAACTCTAAAGTTTTTGCTTCTGCGTGAAGTTTTTCTGCGTAATTTGCGGCGTATTCAATATCAACAACAAACCCAGTAGACTCTGTATCTAAGATCGTCGAAACAAACGGCATTTCCACCTCAAAAAAGTATTTTTCAATTGAAGGGTACCGTTTAAGGTGTTTTAGTTGGAAGTCCATTAATTTCTTAGTTACATCGGAGTCTTTTATCGCATAAGCGGCGGCAACATGCAGGTCTGACACTTCATTAAATCCCTTATTTCCGAATAAATCTTTATATGTTAGTGAGGGGATTTTCAAGTATTTAGTTACCAAGTCTTTCAATGCGAAGCTTGGCTCGTTTTCATTTAGCATGACCATCGCAGGCATTGTGTCAAAGTATAAATTTTTTAGTGAAATCCCTAAATCATTCGCTAAAATCGCCTTATCAAAGCCCCCATTATGTGCTACTTTTTTTACGGTTGCATTTTCGTAAAATGGTTTCAGCTTTGCCGCGACATAATCCCCGTCTAGCTGTAGCTCATCTGTATCGTGCTTTACAGGAATATACGCATGCACATCTGCGGCATAACAACCCAAAACATGCCCGACCAAGCGGTCTTGATACACATTTGTGCCTGTTGTTTCTACGTCAAAAATCATTATATTTTCCTTGCTCATCAGGTTTAGGAACTCATTAAGTCGTTCCTTCGTCTGTATAAGCCAATAGTTTTCGGGCATATTTGCAACCATATTATCAAGTATTTCCTGCTGCTTGATTGCTTTAACTTCGGGATAAATACGTTTAACTTCTGCTTTACTGAGTCTGCTTCCTTTTGCAACTGCGGCAGGATCACGCCCCACTTTACCTGCTTCCATTGCCTCTTTTACTTCTGCGATTATACGTAGATCGGAGGGTGTATTATTAAGCGAATCAATACGCTGCCACGCATCTTCTAGCGTCTCTATGCTTGCTTTTTTGCGCCCAGCAGCTGCATTCAGTGCCGACTTACAGGCAGAATCCTCTTTTTTATTAAGCGTTAGTTTGATTTTTGGTGCCATGCGGAACCTCCTACATTTTATTTATCTGCTAGCGCGTCGCACTTGATAATAGGGTAATATTTGTTCTTGTCCGTCATAATTACGCTTAAATTCAGCAGTTGCTCCACCTAACAATTTATCATTTAAAGAAACTAAGTCCCCTTCATCGAAATAATTTCCGTGTGTACTCAATACTACAAAATTCTCACCCAAAGCGGTGTTATCACTATTCAATTCTTCGGAATCAGTATCGACTTCCTTTTTTCTATAAACAGTAAACTCATCTCCAGATGTGTCGTAATCGTCGCCGTCATTGTCTGTTACCCTTGCATCACCACACGAATCAATTCGATCAACAAAATATGGACGTCCCGGAGTAATCCAGCTCACACCCGAAGCTTCAAAAATGATATAATCGCCTTTTTCAGCTTTGTTTGCCACTTTTTCATATGTATTTCCAAGGACATATACTTCATTTGTGTTTGACATTGACGTATCCTCTGACAAGCTTTTAATAATCTCTAATAATTCTTCTACGCTACCTTCCAACGTCGAACCATCTGCATTTACTATTTTAACCATTCGCTCACGCTCCCAATAATGTATATTGTGTTGCTGCTTTATGTAAATCTGTTTCATTTAACCAATATTCTTTTTTATCGCGACATTTAAAGAAGTAAGCTTTACTGCCCTCGACGCCCATGATCCAGTCAACTTCATCAGTGGTATAAGGCTCACCGTTATTTTTTGTTGCATAAACCACGGGCTGGTTTTCGCGGTCTGCGCGGCGTCTTGCTGTTTTTACTTGCACACGGTGATATTCGCCTGTTTTCGGATCACGCCCTAAAAGGTCATAGCACTCCGCAACTAGCGGACGGCTAACTTCCCAGCCTAGCTCGGTTAAGAGTAGACTGGAAGCGGTTAGCTCGCTTACTTCGCCGCGAATCGACGTTTCATGCGCCAATTAAAATGCCTCTGTTGGATCTGTTTCGGGAACTTCTAAGTCAATCAGTGAAATGTCAAAGCCGGACGCAACTAACGACTCAATTTGCGCCTTTTCATCCGCGATAAATGTTAAACCGTCGAAATTAACAGCCACATTTTCTGCAGATAATTCTTCAAAGTTCTTCGCAGCATCGCCTTTTAAGTCCTCTTCGAACGTAGGCATTAACGAAACTTTCGCTTTTGTCTTTTGCCCAGTTTTTGAAAGTTCAAATGGCGTGGTCTCTAAACGACCTTTATTCTCATATGTCTCAATAGCCTCAATAATTACTTCCGCTTGATTTTTTGTGAAATCAATATAAATTACTTCGCCAGCCTCTAGGTCAATGAACGGGATAATATACTTACGTTTTGCGCGATAATCAGAAGCTTTTGTGCGAAGTGGTTTAACGTCGGCATCTTCTTTGTCTTTGCCTTCATCTACTAACACGTTTACTTGATTTTGGTAGTACTGTGAAGCTAAGTCCCACGGCGTCAATTCGTCAACGGCAAAGCCTTTCGCATTTTTCACTGATGGATTAGCTGCTTCAAAACTATTAACCTTCTTGAAAATACCGTAGCTGTCGTATGCAGCAATATTTTCCGTCGGTAGTGCTTTTACTAAAAATGTTGTACCTGATTTTAACGGAGAAAACTTACTTTTTGTTTCACCGTCTTGCCCCTCATTTTTTAATGAAGAAATTGCGTCTTTACCAACAATTGCCAATTTGCAAAACCCCTTAACATTTTATTTTGTTCGAGCCTCGGTTTTAAAGTGTGCACCCTTTTCCCACGCCCGCAAAACAGTACCAGCGTAATTGAACCAGTGATACTGCTTTGCCGACGTAGAAATTGTCGGCTTATAAATCAAGTATTTTATCAATTTGTTTGCCCAGAATGTCAAGCTCTTTTGCGGCTTCATCACGTTTCAACTGTGCTTTTTCTAATTCGCTGTTCAACTTATTTAAGTTTTCACTGATTTTTAAAACTGCTTTCGGGTTGGTTGTTCGGGCAAGCTTAGCAGTTTCATCGCTTATTTGCGAGTATAATTTTGCACTCATGCAAAGTATTTCTTTATTTACTGAATTATACGCACGTTTTGCTTTGCGCAATTCCTTATCTAAGAATACACTGACTTTCTTTCTAAGTGGGTCGTTAATCGTTTTATAACACGTAATTAAACTCGCCTTCTTGTTTTTATGGCTAACAATAAATGTAACGCCGTCAACTTCGTATTCATACGTATGTATTCCTGTTTGTGCAGTCGCTTCTTTACCTTTCAGCTTGTTTGTTGCCCATCGCTGTGCAGTAGCTTCCGGAATTTTAAGTCTTTCTTTCGCTCGTTTAATTGCATGGTCCGTTAACACTATTTCAGAAAGCTTTTTCAAATTTATCAACTCCTTATTACTTATTAAGTATATCGCATATAAGCGATTATGTGAACGTACTAAGTTAAAATATTTAATAATTTTTCATTTGCGTCTTTAAAAGGAGCATATTCGGCATACTCTAGCTTGAACAAACCGCCAAATAACATTTTAGCTTGTTGGTTGAGCATGCGCCCTTTTTCATCATTATCGCCCGCCAAAATAATTCGCTCAACATTTAATCTTTTTATAAGCTCTATTTGTTGCTCACTTATTGCACTTTTCCCCACTGCAACGCCGACCACATTGCTGTCAATTATACACCAGCTCATTGCATCAATTTCAGCCTCACATAAAGCGATTGTTGTCGGATTTTCGCGGCATACAACATCATAGCCGAAGACCAATTCAGTTAACAATGTAGCATCGTTCTCATACCAAAATTCTTTTTTGTCGGCACGTCTATATTTAACATTTGCGGCATACCCGTCCTTTGTTCGCCAAGGCATAACAGCCTTTTTACTATCACCGCCAACCCCGTATCGCTGTTGAACTTCTGCGCTAATGCCGCGACTCTCTAAGTACTCCGACGTATTTAAAGCTTCGAAGCCTTCAAGTACCGTATAATTGGAAGCTTCGACTAAAGTTACTGCTGGTTTGAGTTTCATTTTTGCAACATCAGGAAATCCGTACTTTTCTTCGAGCCAGTCCGCGGTCATACCATAGGACCATCCTTTTAGTAACGCCAGTAACCACACTAAATTACCTTTTGTTTTCGAGACATCTACCGCGCCCGAATCGGACCAAATCCCTGTTTGCAGATTAACGAAAAAAGATGGTCGGTTATCTTCGCGAAAGGGGCTCGCTGCAATTAATTTATCTTCGGTCCAACGCGCATGCTCCCACTGAAATTGATTCAATTCTTCGAGTATATCCACATGCAGTATATTTTCGTTTATATCAATAACAATCAATTGCATGACCTCCTATACTAATCCGCCCAGTACTCCATATGTTCAAGAGTTGCCGACCAACTAGATGTAAAAGCTACATGGGTTTTTTCTTCAAAAAGTAACGTTGGTTCTCCGTTCTTGTAGTCCTCTAGGATGGTTGGCTTCATTTTACTATCTGCCATCATATAATCAAATGCTTGTTTAATAGTTCTAAAATACGGACCTGTAACATAGGTATAATGGTCGCTATATGCCTCGCCATTGTCAAATTCGTAGTAAAACACTAAATTTTTTCCAGCTAATTTTTTGTCATTTTCAACAATCCACTTTTCAATTTCTACCATATAAATCCTCCTAAAATTCGCGTACTAGTGCGGCAGTGTAGTCAATTTCTTCCACTACGCCGTAGCTCGGCATAAAAATAAGTTCTGCCTGCTTACCTTCGCCGCCACTTCGCCCTTTTTTTATTTCAATGACTCCCGTGCTGTCCGCCGAGTCGAATGCAAGTAAAGCTGCAGCATCCTCTAAAATCGCTTTGGATTTTTTCACAGATTCGCGGCTCGGAATACTAATGGAGCGAACTCCTTCGTCGAACTTCTCTTTGTCTTCTTCTGCTTGCGTAACAACGTGTATAACGCATTTCATTTTACCAGCAAGGCGGCGTAGTTTTTTGCTTGTTGCGGCAATATCGCCACCTGCAGTTTTACTCGTATTTTGTTCGAAATCCATGTAATAAATCGGATCAATTACAACAACATTCGCTTTAGTTGCTTCAATATCTGCTTGTAATGCGGCTAAATTCCGCTGGTCAAAGTCGTCGTCATCTACAGAGCGCACAGTTATCGAACCTTTTACATGCTGTCCTTCGGCTAACTCCATCGTAAAAACGCGAAAAGCTTCTTCAAATTCAGCAGGTAGGTCGCCTTGTTGTAAATTCCGGTTAAAGAACCCAGTTTCGTATTTTGTTCCGTCAATTTCAGCTTTGAAAATTTTACGTCGAGCGCTTAAGCTGCTATATGCCCGCGCCATCCACTCGAACCATGGCATTTCCAGCGCCCAAATCAACACATTTGCACCGTCTACTGCTGCTTGTAGCGCCTCCTCCATCGTAATTATAGACTTGCCGCGACCAGACCGACCGAACCATGCGTACGTGTTTCCTTCTGTGTAGCCGCCAAGTTCTTGCTCAACCGTCGGAAATTTCGAGCGCCAAACCTTATTACTTTCGCCTGCTTTGCGTTTTTCATATTCGCTTAAAAATTTCTCCGCATCATGAACTACATCCGTGCCAAGCCCACGCGCAACCTTCGTGTTGACTTCGATTTCATGCAGCGACTTTTGCATATAAGCGATAAAGTCGGCGCTACTCATGTCGTCAAATTTCGCCTGCATTGTCGGATCCTCAAGAAGTTTGAATAGCGAAACTTTTCCGCTAAAATCTTTTACTTGCTTCGCCAAGTATGCATAGGTGTCAGTAATTTCGGGCACGTATTCGAAGTTTGCCACTTTTGCTGACACAGTTGCATAGCTTGGCACAACGCCTTCTTTTTCATAATAGTCGTGAATGAAATCGAAGGTTTGACTATCTACTTTCGTAGGCATGTCGCTCGACTGAATATTGTATTTTGTTAATGCTGAAATATCAGCGTCATTTATTACTTTATTAAGCAATAACTGCGCAAACTGTTTATTTGCCATTTTACTCGCTCATTTCTGTTAAATTTTTAATTAGCTCGTATGCTGCTTTTTCTTGCGATTGAAATAGCGACACACCTGTTTGTTCGTATAATTCTTGCGCCTCTATTGCAGCGTCTAGTAGTTCGTCTATGGTAGTGGCTTGATTGGTTAGTGTTGGCGCTTCTTTATTCGCGGTTAACATGTCCGGTGTTAGTGTGCCCGTTCTTAAATATTCTTTTGCATGTTTTGCCCGACAAACAAGTGTTACATCTTCTAAGTATGCGAAATTATATTCGCCGTTTACCCCTGTAAGGTCAAGCTCCACCTCAACCCATTTTAAATCCGAAGTTTCAATATTATGTATATTGATAATGTCAATGTAATACAATGCTTCGTAGCCTTTTACGCGCACTACATCACCGACAGCAACTTGTAAATCTTTCAATTTATCCCACCTCTACAATTATACTGACTTATATGTATCCATTTAAATCTTATGTTCCTTAATTCGCGCAATACCTTGCGTGTAATAATTTTCATCTAATTCAAAACCTATGAAATTTCTATTTGTCTCTAAGCACGCAATTGCAGTTGTGCATGAACCCATAAACGGATCTAAAACTGTATCGCCTTCATTTGTATATGTTTCAATTAAATCTTTGATAAGCGCAACCGGTTTTTGCGTGGGGTGAAAAGTATTGTTCAGTTCTTTTTTGTATTCCAAAATGTTAGATTTATGATTTTGCCCCTGCAAGTTAAACGTTGGGCGTGCATCGCTTTTTATTTTTTGTAATCCTTCATAGGTCAAACACCAATCTAAATCACTGATTTGATAATATTTAACAAATTCTTCATAAGCTAATTTTGTTGGTATTGCGAACTGGCTGGAATCGAAGCGAAGGAAGTGTTCAAGTTTGCGATGCCCTAAGTCTTTTGTTACTTGTGTGCTGCTTTTATTTATGTACTCTAATATTCTCCTTGCATATGAGCGCTCTTCTGATTGGTAGTTTGTGTCAAATTGTTTTCGGAATACACTTAAATCCTCAAAATAACTCGCTGGTGCTTTCTTAACTAACAGATGGTTCCCAAAACTTTGCTTTTTCCAAATTAGCGGATAACTAAACGAAAGTAGTCGAGTCCCACTATTTCGTAATTTCATCGTATAAGGTTCTTGCGAAAAGACAATAAACGGAGCTTTTGATCGCAGTAATTTCTCACCAAATCCGAGTAACACATCCGGTGCGACTGCGTTGTCCCAGTACGTTGTTTCGTCGGTCCACATTGGCAGGCGCAACGATTTTATTGTGCCGTAAGGAGGGTCTGTTAAAATGAGGTCAATAGAATTATCTGGGATCCGCTTCATACCTTCTAAACAATCTTCATTATAAATTTTATTTAATTCGATTTTATTCAATTAATAAACCGCACTCCTTTCTATTTCACTAAGTTTTTATATTCTATATAGGTCATATCTTCATTGTCTTCAATTTCTCTAACTAAATAACTGGCATAAGAATATCTATTGGCTTGGTGGATCAATTGCATAAATGTAATAAAACATATAATGTGAGCCGTAATCTACTACTGTTCTCCCTTCGCGTGTCCAGTGACGCACGTAATGAGGTTTGTATTCGTTTAGCTCCCACCAATCGTATATAGACTGCAAAGCTTCCTCAAAAGTTGCATATTTATCGTGAATATTATATTCTTTTGTTTGCATATGTTCCCAATGAACTTCGTATTTCATTCGTGTTCCTCCTATTTATAAAACATCTGATGACCGCATTTTGCTTGGCAGTCGTTTTCGCGAAGTGAGTCAACGAAATTACACATCATAACCATACTATCAAAATCAGTGAAATTTATGGCGTCAGATATGTCTTTAGTCCAACTTGCTACTGGTGATAAATTACCAACAAGCGGCACGACAGCTCGTAGATATTCGTCACAATCCCTCTTGACCTTTGTTATGATATACACCTGTTTACGGTCTTCTAACCTAGTGCGGACACCCAGAGCTTCGTCTATTACTCGACACGTTAACATAGCGTGTTCTCGATTAGTGAAATATTTAGCTAACGCCGGATTGTCTGTTGCGGTAACCTCTAATCGTTCAGCACCAAACCCGGCACTTCTGACTAAAACTTGTTGATTATATTTATTAGTGAATGCAATACGTTTATCAAAACTCAATTTTTTTCATCCTCCTTCAATGGTTGTAAGCCTCGATTTGCCAATTCTTTGTACGCTTTGCTTCTTGTTCACTCATTCTTACACCTCGTTCAAAATAAAATCAATCACTCTGTAATATCTCTTTTTAAGTTTTTCGTTATGCTTATGCGTTTGTTCAACAGACGCTTTAAGCTCATCTAATGTTCCTTGGAAACAACCTGTTATCCATATATCTAATTCTTTGATATATGCTATTTGATTGTTTTTACGTGTCGTATCTACTTGTACGCAGATAACTGTTAAGCCTTCTACATGTTGCCAGTTTACCCAATTTAAATTTGCATCTCTTAAATTTACATATCTTAAATCTGCATGTCTTAAATTTACATATCTTAAATCGGCATTAGCTAAATTTACACCTCTTAAATCTGCATTGTTTAAATTTGCACCACTCAAATCTGCATAGCTTAAATCTGCATTTTTTAAATTTGCACCTCTTAAATTTGCACATCTTAAATTTGTGTTTTTTAAGTCTGCATTACTTAAATCCGCTCTCTCGCCATCTTCGTTGAGCAGCCATTTTCCATGCTTCTCTAATATGATGTCTAACTCTTTTTGTTTCATTCCGCCACCTCCACAAATGAGGATTTCCAAGCAACAGCCACTCTATCCATTAACTCTAACGAAAAATTGAATTCACCATTTTCTGCCACTAATGTATACTTCCCGTTGCGATAAAAAGCTGTGTACAAATTGTCTTTTATAAATATACGTCCTTCGCTTTCGAAATCTAACAATGCTTTAAAAGTTCTGTTTTCACTCATTCCGTTCCCTCCAACAAATCCAAATTTTCGTGTATGTTGCCGCAAATCTCAATACCATCAGCCACTTCCCGCAAGTCCTCTGCAATGTTTTCCCATACATACAAGAACTTACCTTCTTCAAATTTAACAACGCCGTAGCACTCATTGTGTTCATCCCAGCCTATATCACCTTCAAAAATCTTCTTGCCGTTTTTATCCTTTAAGCCTGTGTATTGTTCAATTGTTTTCTGGTCAATCCCGCACCATGTCTCGATGCAAATATATTCATCATTTGATTCAAGTATTCCAGTAACTATATGTGAATTATCTACTAGATCTCCATATACATATCCATTTATATGCTTAATTCCTATCTCATCTAGTTCCTCAATAGATATAAGTGCTTTTCCTCTAAACTCAATCTCTCTCATATTTTAGTCCCTCCTATCTCAAATTAACTTGACCACATGAATCGCAAATATATAACTTCTTAATACCTGCTTCTCCTAAACCTCTATATTTGAAATCATGTTTACAACGAATTCTTTTAAATAAGCATTTTTGAATTGGCAATGATTTATCAAATTCTCTGATGGTTATAATTTGTATACCGTACCGATAAGCTTGTTTTCCACTCATGCTTTCACATCCACTTCTACTAAACTGATTTCTACTATTTCGTCAGAACCATCCGAAGCACAGTTCTTTTCAGCGGTGTCTTTTCTCACAAACAAACAATCTTTCGATATTGATTTGTTATAGTTACATTGCGGAAAATGTTTGTACAAGCCATTTTGTTTGATTGCATACAAGTTTTTACTCATTGTCTTCACCCTCCGCTATATCTATAAACGAATAATATACATCTGGCATGAACATACATGATTTTGATTTTACGACTTTATCAAGCGCCACATTTGCACAACTTGAACATAAATCTAAATGTTTAATCCCAATATTTTCACCATGGCTTCGATGAAAGGTTCCATATTCATCAATACGTCCTATATTCAAAACACCAACACCCATTTTCGCAATTGCAAATCCGCTGTCATTGTTCTTATGACAAATGTCACACTCTACATGTGTTGTGATTATTTCAGTCCTCATAACGCTTCCCCCTCCACCGTGAATAAATCACGCACATATTCACTCATTAAATCAGCAATATCTGCGGATGCTTCCACTTCACTATACGCATTAGCTATATGTTGTTTAACTGTTTTACGAAGTAAGTCTTTTTCTTCCTCGACAATTCTCTGTGTTAAATTAAATGCTTCGCTGTTCTTAAAATGATGCGTTGAGTCGTGATAGAAAACATTAAAAGTGCTTAAGTTTTCAATAAGCTCACGTACTTTATTTTCAATACTAAATTCCAGTCCTTTTTCTTCGATAATTTCATCTGTTAACTTAGTTACTGCTGAATAGCACGCATTCGTGTAAATCCTTTCAATGTCCTTTTCTTGCATGTTATATACTTTTGATTTCACGGCTTCTAAAATAGTTTGTTTAATATCTGCTTCACTGACGTAATCCATTAAGTTTATTTCCATTAGTATCCCTCCATTTTATTAGGTAGTTGTAAAACATAATCTTGACAACAAGCACATTCGATATTAATATCCCTTATACCTAAAAGCTGTTCTGGCTGAAATAAGTCCATAACATGCTCGTTTAGAACAAGGCAATGCGGGCATTTAGACATTATTCTGTTGTCCTCAATTACTACTAGTTTTGTGTGCATTTAATCGGCTAAAATATCCATATAATCTATAATTTGATTGTTTCTTTTTGTTTGCGTAATCTTTTTCCTTTTACCACATGCGAAACATCGCACTACTAGCACACGTTCGTCCGCATCGTCTAGTCCGTTGGAAGTTTCGAAAGTTAGGCGCCACGGTCTGGCTTTTATTAAGTCAAATATATGTTCACATCTTAATCGTTTAAACATTATTCACCCTCCACTTCTTCAACAGGCACCGCAAACTGCCAATAACGTTCGTCCATTTCTTTTATTTCTGCCTCGGTGAATTTAGTTTTATATCCACAACATTGGTCATAGCTACCTACATTTATAGAACCATTGTAATAAACATTGAGAAAACCGATTTTCCCCTCAAAAAATCGCACATAATAAAGCGGTTTTTTCTCGACCTCGTAGCCGTCTAGCCATGCGCGGGCAAGCAAATCACCATTTTCATTATTGTTTCCCATGATCCAGTCGTATACATTTTCATCTAACGAATCTCTAGAAGTTAATAAATCGCACAATAAATCATGAAGTGTATGACCATCTTCTTTAGAATGATTTTCCAAAAAATCACCTATTATTTTTGGCACTTTTACAACCGGAGCAGGCGCAACCAATTCATTTTCGGTAACCCAAAGTGTTCCCATGCCTTCCCCTTTAACCTGATAGGATATATCGAAATTACTCGCTCTTCTTTCAGTTACAACGCCTTGTTTCAATTCACCTAGATAAATAAACCCCACTTTATCGCCTTCACTAAACTTCATGCTTGTTCCTCCTTTGCCATGCTAACTTTAAGAGCATTGGTAATTTTACGAGATATGTTTCCGTTTAATACTGTATATTCACGAAAAAACTCTTTCCTTTCTTCTCTTTTTTTACATATAGCTTGAATTTTGTATGTGTTAGTTAGAAGCATTGTCTTGACATAATCTGCTTCTTTTTTCGTTAAAATTATTTCAATGTTCTTCATCTTGATTGCACACCCTTCTGTTCATCTGCTTTATAAAGTGCGTATTCTGTCATGTTCTCACTCCTAAATCTCACTTGATGCTTTAAAATAACAACTCTCATGCACAGCTTCAACTTGACCAGCATATTCATAAGTTATTGTTTCTCTGTCCAAAATCTTTTCTCCGCAGATATGACATTTCATAAAGTAATACTCTTTCTGTTCTTTGTTATTCGGATAACTTATGTCTTCCGGTTCGTTATTCACGCCTGCACCTCTCTTTATCACTCATAAATTCTTAATCTCTTCTAGCTTTTCATTCAGTTGTTCATTCGTTAATTCAAGCAAAATATCTTTTATAGAGTTTTTTCCGTCATCGAACTTTACAAGTACGAGAGATACAAAATTAGAATCAAGTTTTTCTATCACTCTCGCTTGATAGCCATTTTTAAAACGATAAGCAGTTAGCTTTATACCGTTGTCACTTAGCCTTATTTTTTCTGTGATGTATTCTTTATACTCATTTGCGATTGTTTTCATGTGTTTAACTCCTTGCTCAACCATATTTTAGTTTCTTCTTTTTCTTTCTTTGATGTCTCACTTATTAACCGTTCTAATATTTCAATTTGAAAATCAATTTCTTTGCGTTTTTCTTTTTGATATAACAACATTTCTTTTAATCTGCATAATTCGATTGTATTAGCTACATTCATACGCATTCACTCCTCTTCTCATTCATCTCTTTTAGCTCAACGTTTCACGTGATATAATTACTTGTGAAAGTGAGGTGAGATATAAAATGACTGTAATTATTTTCTTTAAATTACTTAAAGGACTATCGAACAAACCATTTGCATTAAGTAAAGATTATCGACATTTGAAATTCCTAATAAATAATAAATATATAAAAAGTATTTATACGTTATCTGAAACTTCAGTTACAGGAACCAAACCAACTGGGAAATATACATTAACCGATATAGGAAAATCCGCAATTTTTTCATTTCTCAATCAGACTATAACTTGGGGTATATCCCTCGCGGCAATTACTATTAGTATTATTGCCTTATGTAATTAACTCGCGCATCAATGCCGAAATCCATCGTCCCACAAATCGTCTACTACCAGCGGATTTTCTACTACTGTATTTCTAAAAGGTTCTAATAAGCCAACCAGCCCATGACGTTTCTTGAATAAGTAAACAGTTTTATAATGTACATCGCAAATTTCTGCAATTTCTAAGTCCGTAAAAGTTTCTTTGTATTTTAGGTACTCATTTACAGTTAGATCTATTTTATTTCTTTTTTTCAGTTCCTTTTCTTCCGCCTCTTCTAACGTCATTAACTCGGTACCTAAGCGAGCAATTTCAGCAAAATCGTTCGCATCTTCTGCGACACCAATTTGCTTAATTATTTCGGTACGTTTAAGCTTATTTTCTGCTTTCAACTTAACGCTTCCCCCTTTTTGATTCGCCTGCAAAATGAATATCTTGGCATTGATCGCGCATTCTATCGAACAACCTTTCGTCAAATACTTGCTTCATTTCTTCAAGCGGTAAATTTGATGTATAAATCGTCACTCGCTTATTTGCGACTCTATTGTTAATCAAATTATGTAAATCTCCGCGAAAACCTTCCGTCGCTGCTCTAACGCCTATATCGTCGAATACCGCAAAGTCTGCGCTACTGGCTTCCTCCAACATTTTATAGTACTTATTCGCTGCTTTCTCTGCAATATGTTGCGGAATATTCGGACGCGCGAACTCGTTGTATAATGTTTGTAATTCGTTGACATCAAGAAAGTATGCCGGGCAAAATGGAGGGCGCACTCCATCGCTTATATGCGATTCTACAGATGCAAGTATGTACTCATTTAACAATGCGCTTGCTGTCGTTGTTTTTCCTGTTCCTGGCGACTGTGACCAGAGGTAAAGTGATTTAACTTCGTGGTCTTTTTTACTAAACGTTTGTACATAACGATCAAGTAGCGTATACAGCTCCGGCTGTGTTTCGCGCACAATACTGTCGGTTAGTGTTGTAAAGCGGTAATCTTCCGGCACATTTGCGACCCTTTCGCGCGATTCAAGCAACACTTTTAGCGTACTTGTTTGCGCATGTGCCTCGAGTTGTTTATAAGTATTTACCAATTTAATTCGCCTGCCTTCCAAGTGTCTACAAATGTATAAATTTCACCTTCTAGTCCAATTCCAACTCGTATCACATTATTATCAGAGGATAAAAATGCAATAGCGAAGGTGTTCTCTCTATGTGTGTTTTTATATATTTTTGCTAATTCGGGGAAGTCTTCGATACGAATTCGCGCAACAGGACTCCACCGCTCTTCTTTCACAGCCATTTCGCTACCTCATCCCAATTAGTCGTTGGTGTCTCTACATCCTTTTGTTTTTTTAGGTGTTCGAGTTCAATGCGTTGCCATGTCTGTTTTTTATACGTCAGCATAAAACCGAAACTAATGCCCGGATATTGTGCGTTGGGCTTATATTCGCTAAAGCACGCGTCAATAAAGTCTTTTAAGAACTCTTTAGAATGTGTGCCTTTTTTCTTCGCGGTTCCGATTATGCGCCCAATGTGACCCTGCTCTACCGCCCACTTACCAAATGGCTGGTATTCGATGCCGTACCGACGCAGGTGTTCCGCTTGTAAATACTTAGTAAAATCCGTTGTATTCCATTTAGAAACCTCTTTTTTTGTCATACTCTACAATCCTTTCTAGTTTCGGTAAGAAAGTATTTAAAGCCTCAAGCATTTCGTATTTTTCTAAACTGCATGTATCGCGTTCATAACTATCTCTGATCACGCCCTTTTCACCATCCAGATGAATACTACAACCGTAGGGTACAAAACTGGCATAATACTTAGTTAAAATGTTGTATATATCTTCATTATTAAAATAATAGGTTTTTGTTTCCATTTTATTTAAAACAATTTCCATTTCAGTTACCTCGATTCGTTTTTAATCTTTCGCCCATAGCTTTGCGGGTTTCTTCGTCTATTTTCCGTTTTTTATACAATGACACAACTACATCAGGAAGTGCGCCTTCTAACGAAATTATGCGCTCGTTCTCCTTAACCAATCGGGGATTTTTAACTAAGTCTTTGTATTTGTTGATATGTTTCTGCACGTTTGTATATAAACGCCATTCTCCGGTGTCATGCTGATAATGAATAACTGTTTCTTGATCGCTTAATTTAAAGCCCATTTTTGCGCTCCTTTCCTCTTGTAAAAACTAACGCGCCCACGGCAAAAGTTAGAAATACCAAAGCGATAAAACTCACGTGGCACCGCTCCTTTGACTCGACACTTCAACGCCATATTCTTGGCAAAAGTCTTCAAGTTCGATTTCTCCCAGCCGCTCATTGATGCGTATAAGCGTCGTAATCTTTTCCTGTAACTGTTGCGTTAAAGTTCGCAATTGATTGCGATTTGTAATTTCTACGTCCACTAAGTCTTGCCCAGCGTACATAGTAACTAAGTTAGCAGCGTAATAACATTCTTTTTCATTCATATGCAGCACGCTTTCCAGCGTCAAACATTGCGTCGGCAACATATCGGTTAGTTTCCGCTTTAGCTGCTAAATAAATCCGGCTATCCGCTCCGTCTAACATTTTCATAAAAGCTTTATTCTCTTTTAAAGTCAGCGCTAAATATGTAGAGTCTTTTTCTAACTCAATCATTATATTATTGTACATGTCGCCATTCCTTTCTAATTCTGAATTAATTTTTTAAAAGGTTAGTCCGTGCGTTAGCGCGGTGTACTTTGAAGTATAGTTAATATGAAGTCTAGTTATAATAGAGTATAGTTCGTATGTTGAATTCAACAGGGGTACCATGTCGTTTTCAACACCCCTACCATGTTGTTTTCAACAGGGTATACAAGTTTGACAACTGCTTTCCATCAGCGCTTTTGCGTTGCTCTACTTTTACGTATTTGTACTCGATTAAGTGCTTTAAAGACTTTCTAAATGAATAATCACTTATACGCGCAAGTTTTAAAAGAGACGCTTTACTAGGATAGCATTGCTTAGTTTTATTATTGGCAAATTTCGAAAGTGCTACATATAAAGTTAAATCGTGCAGGCTCAATCGCTCGTCTTCGATTACGTCATTCGCTATCCTAGTAAAAGTATTTGTCATTAGCCTCCCTCCTCTACGTCTCTAGTCGCATATTCCCTATTTCGCATTGACATTTGCGTACATATTTGCTAATATGAAGATACAGAAAGTCCTTAAAACACTTATAAATACCGTTTGCCGACGTTTTGAATAAGTTATTTTTTTGGTCTTTCATATTAACTACCTTAAGTATAATAGCATATACGTACATTGTCAAGAAAAACAATGTATTTATTTGTACATTTTCACTAAAGGTTGTGGAGGAACGTTGATATGACTATTGTTGAGCGAATAAAAAAACTTTCAAATTCGAAAAAAATTACTATTGCTGAGCTGGAAAGACAGTTAAAAATCCCGAACGGAACAATCCGGCGCTGGGATAAATCTACGCCTGGCATTGACAAAATCCAAAAAGTTGCCGATTATTTCAATGTTTCCGTTGACTATTTATTGGGGCGCGATTCTGATGCGGAGTTTGATGCGTTTAAGAACGATCCCGAACTGCAACTATTCATGCGTGAATTAGCGGACAGCCCCGAGGATCGAATTAAGCAACTTAAAAGTATCTGGGAAGTATTAAAAGAAGAAAATAAAAAGTAGTAACTATATTCATTGATATAATTCTCATTTCGTATTAAAATAAGAACAAGTGTTCTATTAATGATTACGAAGGTGGAGATTATATGAATTACTTAGACGACATGATTTACAGAATATACAAAGAGTTGGAGATAGAAGCCGGAAGAATTTTACCTCACACAATCTGCGCAAAATTAAATATAATATTAAAAAGCAGCATTGAAAACAGTTTTCACGGTTATTATGAAGGAATTTACTACATTGTTTTAAATGATACAAAAACGCAACAAGAACAATTATATGACTTTGCACATGAGCTAGGTCACTTCTTTTTGCACGAAGGAAATCAATTTAAAAGTAGACAAGTTTATATTGATTATCAAGAAAAACAAGCCGATAACTTTGCGGAACGCTTTCTTGTACCTCTACATGCGCTTGATGTCCTTGACTACACTAAAAGTCGCATGGAAATGCTTTATGATGTTGAACAAACGTTCAATGTTTCGATAGAGTTAGCGCAAAAACGGCTCGAATTATATGAACGAACTTTATATGAACAAAAATTACAAAGCTATTGTTGGTGAGGTGAACACATTTGAGTGTGGAAAATCGGAGTTTATTAGTAGAAAAAATTGAGGCGCTGGCTGAAACGCGTAAAATATCAATTACTGTTTTAGAAGAAAAGTTAAAAATCGCTCGCGGTTCCATTCGACGCTGGCGCACTGTTGATCCCGGCGTAAGTAAAGTGCAGTTAATTGCTGATTACTTTAATGTGCCTGTCTCATATTTAATAGATGACAAGCAAAAATTAAGTGATGCTGCGAAAGTACTTGCGTTGTTAAATGATAGTGCTTTTACAGAAGATACGTACGATGATATAATGAAATATATCGAATTTATCAAAATGAAAAAGGGATGAGGGGTTTAATTGAAAAAGGGATTTATAGCGTTACTTCTTGGTTTTACTGTGTTATTGCTTACTGCATGTAGTTCGCAACCAACCTCCAACGATCAATCTAAAACAGAGCGCTACGGTGACGAAATAGAAGTTAAAACAAAGATAAGCGATGACACTATTAAAGCAAATATTGATACAGATTTACCTAGCGGCATGTTATTCGAAATTTCCGCTAAATCTGACGATGGAACAAGTTTAGAAAAGCAAACAGGTGAAGTTGGCGCATTCGGTGGGATTAAAGGCACATTTAAAAATGTTAAACCTGGAAAATACACGCTCACTTACACAACTTTACCTCTCGACAAACAAAGCGAAAAAGTCCGAAAAAAAATAAAGGATGCGGAAAAGACTTTTGATGGACAATTTATTAAAAATGATATGTTAAATAAAGTAGAAACGGTTTCTGTATTAGGAAGTGACGACACGTCAAGTAAAGACACGGATAGTTCTTCTTTTAAAACTGAGGCTGAGCAAGGAAGTAAAAAATATCCAGCTGAAACTGGTGAAATGTTATATACTAAAGGAAATGTCGATGTTACGGGTCAAAAATATTATTATGCTGGTGATATAATACAAAAACTACAGGTAGATGGTGAGCCTGCGTGGCTTGTTAAAAACCAGAATGGCTATGTTATGCCAGTGTTCGCGGAAGATTTTGACGCAGGTGTTGGCGATAAAGCCGATATATGGGGCACGCTTACAGGCGATGGCTATCAAGCATCTGACTTTAATGTTGATAATATCGTTGGCATGACTGGTGCAATGCGTATCACTCAGTTAAGTATTAATGGAAAAGAAATCCAATAAAAATGAGCCCTGACATTGCGTCAAGGCTTTTTCTTTGCGTATTCGGTTTTATAGAAGTTATATATCGCATCTATATCAGAAACTTTTAAATGTTTTTTGATTTCTTTCTCCGACGCGATATTATTCAGCAGCCTTTTTACGCCCCGCTCTCTTCCTTCGATATAACAGATGTATTTAAAATCGTTAAAACTATAACTCCTCATGACATTATCTCGCAGAAAACAATATCTTCTATATTAATGTCAATTATTCGTTCGTCAAATCGCTGTAGTTGAACTATATTTCTTTCGTGGTCCAAATAAACAGGAACTACATACTTGTATCGCACATAATGATTATTCTTTAAAAACAGTACTTCTATTGACCAGTTACGCTTAAGTGCATCTGCTAATACTATTGAATGTTCTAAAATATCATCAATTAAATTATACATGTTCTTCACCTCTTGCTAACATTATACGAACAAGCGTTCTCAAAATCAAGAGGGAAGTCTTGTATAATAATGTACTACAAATAAAAATATACGATTATTTTTTTATTTCCGCTTTTTTCTTTTTAGCTAATGGATAGATTGCTGAAATATAACAGATAGTCCCTACAATCAATACAAAAAAACTAAATGTCTTCATGAATAACAATACAGAACTTAGCAAAACTATGTAAAATATTGTATATCCAACTAATCTTTTATAATTCATTTTATCTCCTCACTTTTTGTATTGTTGATTGAACTGGACCCTTCCAAGTAGATTTACTATTTGAAAATTCATCAATAACTTTATAATAATGATACTTACTATCTGATCTTTTGTAAATTGTTTGTTTCATGTACTTATATTGTTTGAAAGGTGCAGGTAGAAACACACCAACTACAGCTTTCGTAACTTCATTTCCTAGAGGTATTCTAGTGAATCCCCCAACATATATTGCTTGATACATCTTATTTACTCCAATAGAATTTAAGTTCACTACTACACTAGACACGTATTTAAACTTAGAACCTCCAGACTCTGTTTGATTAGCAAATAACATCATTTTGGGGGCTGGAGTTAAATCTACATCCAAATTTGCTGTAGGAGTAGTTTCTTCGGAAATTATTTGTTCCTTACTCTCATTTGCAAATGAAACTACAGGCGCAAGATTACCAAAAACTAAGCAAGCAGATAATGCAACAACTAGATATTTTTTCATTTTTTTCTCTCCTTTTATGTAATAGATTATGTTACGAAAAAAATTCTAACACATTAACCTAATGTATAACCAAAAATGTAATGAAATGTCCGATTCTTGTCATGAACGACTTAAAATGAGGCTTATTTAGATTTATTCTTACACAAAGTGTGTGATTAAAATGTTTTGCACACAAAAATGCACGTATTTTATCTTATTATTCATCATTTATGCATTATAGCTTCGATTCGACATAAAATATACACATAAATCTATTTAATCCCTATATAAATAAATTCATTTAGTATATTTGTTTAAAAATTTATCATTTTATATTTTAACAAAGCGAATATAGTGTATAATTATTCACTGAATTTCAAAATAATTGACTATTAATCAATGTGCGTGTAATAATAATCTCATAGATGTTTTTGCATCTAGTAATTTCATTCAACTATTAGCTGTTTGACATCCCGTTTTTTACATCTGAATATAACAGCAACCCCAGATAAAAATGTCTGGGGTATTTTTATACAAATTTATTTTTTCTCGGCGAATACTTAGGTATATAAGGTAAATCATATTCTTTAATATAACGATCTATAGTCGGTAAACTAACTTTAAAATGTTCCGCTAATTTTTTTTGTGATAATTTTGGATTCTCAATAATATAATCCCGAAGTTTCTCCACATCTATTTTTCTACCTCTAGGCGTTTTCCGCTCATATTTGATATTATGTGTTTTCATAACATCAAATAATTGTCGTCTATTAACATTGAAATGTTTGCTTAATTCGTCCATGTTAACGGCTGGATTATTTTTAATATATTCTTTTAACTCTTCAATATCAATGTTTATATTAAAATCTTTGTTCATTACTCTCATGTGAATATTAACAGTTTGCATTGTCACATTAAAGTGTTTTGCTAAATCCTTTTTAGATAGTTTTGGATTACGTTCAACAAATTGTTCAAACTCTACTTGATCAATAGTCTTAGTTCGACTTTTCTTGTTATATTTAAGATTGTAACGATTAATATGATATAGAATAGCTGTTATTGATACATTAAAATGACTTGCTATATCTTTTGCAGGCGCATCTGGAAACTTTTTAATATAAGCTTGTAATTTTTTTCTATCAATTTTAGGCTTTTCGCTTTCCGGTTTGCTGTATTTATCAATTAGCGGTTTAAAATATTTTTCTTCTGCTTCTTTTCGCGCTTTTATAGCATCCTCTTTTTTAATAAACCTTCCTAGATGTTTATGTTCTCCTCGAAATGTTATTTGTGCAATCCATCTGTTACGTTCATTATCATAACTAACACCTGTTACTCCGCTTTTGTTCGTTGACATGATTGTATTTCTTGAAATAACCGCAATATTAGTATTTTCAACAAGTATATTATTTTCTTTCATGGTTGCAACCACTTTCGCGCTACGTACACTAGAATGCTTTTGCATTTTCTTTTCTAAAGATAAGCAACCACACGACTTTGTATATCCGTTATTAAATTTAGCAAAAATAACTTCACATGTATTACCGCAATCACATTGACACAGAACAATTCTTTGTCCAGCTTTAGTTCTTTTCCCGCTATCGGCTCTTATAGTTAGTTTGTTATTTTTCATACCGATGTATTTTTCAAACTTCTTAGCTGCAACATCATTTATTAAACAACCGCAGGATTTAGTATGCCCACTTCTTAGTTTTGCAAGTGTCGTTGTACACGTATTTCCACACTCACATTGACAAAGATATAAAAGATTTCCGCTTTTTGTTTTCTTGTCTGTTCGTTCTATTATAGTTAATCTATTATATTTCGCATTATCCATTAACGGTTCACCTCCCTTTAAAAGTACATCTTTCGGAATGCAAAGTCAACTAAAAAAATATTCCAAAATAAATTTAATAAAACTATTGACTACTACGATTATCCGTAGTATAATATGTATATAGTAAAGGAACGGGAGGAATACACAATGTATAACAAATCAGAAATTATGAAACAAGCTTGGAATTGGTTCAACGATAGCAATGTTTGGTTAAGCGATATCGAATGGGTAAGTTACATAGCCAAAGAAAAAACTTTCTCCGTATGCTTAAAAGCAGCGTGGTCTAAAGCGAAAGAAGAAGTTGAAGAATATAAAAAAGAAAGCAAATATATTACTAAAAGCGAAGAGTTGAAAGCGTGGAATTGGGCTGAAAGAAAACTAGGATTACGTTTTAATATTTCAGATGATGAAAAATTTACTAGTGTAAAAGATGAAACTAAAAAGCATTTTGGTTTAAGTGTTTGGGCTTGCGCAATGAAAGCAGTTAAAATGCACAATGACTTGTTTCCGCAAACAGCAGCTTAAAACTTTATAAATAATTAATAAATTCATTGACTGCTACGTTTATTCGTAGTATAATATAAATATAGCAACGAACAAAATATATATAAAAGGATGGATGACAAAATGGAAAAAGCTTATTGGTACAACGAAGGAACTAACACACTGTTAACTGAAAAGGAATATAAAGATTTAATGGAACGCGAAGCAAAAGAGCTTTATGAAGAGGTGCAAGAAGAGGAAAAAGAGCTTGAAAGTAGTGATAAAACAAGTTTCGAAGAGTTTCTAAAAACATGTTATGAAAACGAAAGTGATTTCGTTATATCTGATAGTGAAGGTAATAAATTAGAAGAGTGGTAAAAATACAAATATAAAGGATGATGAAAAATGGGTAAAACTATGTACAAGAATGATGTAATTGAATTGATTAACTACGCAAAAGCAAATAACGAAGAACTACTATTCACAAGTGTAGAGCGCAACACAAGGGAAGCGGCAACTCAGTATTTCCGTTGTCCCGAAAAATATGTTAAAGACGTAGGTGTTTATTACGGGGAAGACTTCGAATTTGATGGTTTTGAGATATTTGAAGACGATTTAATTTACACAAGAACTTATGATAAAGAGGAAATAAACTAAATGGCTATTAAACTATTAGATGAATTCTTAAAAACGCACAATTTGACGAGGTATCAGTTAAGCAAATTAACTGGTATCTCGCAAAACACTTTAAAAGACCAGAACGAAAAAGCTTTAAATAAATACACCGTTTCACTATTGCGAGGGCTAGCACTTGTTACTGGTTTGTCTGACTCGGATGTTTTATTCGAATTAGCAGAGATAGAAAAAAGCTATGATGATCTCGCCGGATTTAAACAGTTGTTAGATACGCATAGACTCTCCTTTCCCGCGCAAGAATTCGAATTATACTGCTTAATCAAAGAGTTTGAGTCTGCGAATATTGAAGTGCTACCTTTTACATTTAATCGATTCGAAAATGAAACACATGCAGATATAGAAAAAGATGTCCGAAAAGCATTAGAAAATGCTATTACTGTGCTAAAAGAAAAGAAAAACGAATTTATGTAACAAAAAAAAGACCCCCTAGCGCAAAGCTAGGAGGTCTTTAAATTTATTTTAAGAAGTAGTTTGCTGTGAAATACCAGCCGTCCTTGTCATACCATAACTCTAAGTAACCCTTTTTATTATCGTACCACGCTAGTTTAACACCCGGCGCATACCACTTGATTTTTCCCGAATTTAATTTCGTGTTATTCCAAACTGGAATGCGCAGGTCTTTCGCGCTTTTAATTCGAACTTTGATGCGACCTTTTGCGTCTTTTTTAGCTACAACACCGCAAAAACTCTTATACATGTAGTATAGTTTGTCGTCAATATACGTCTTGTACCAATACTGATTATGCTCATATACTAAGAACTCAGTTCCCGATTTATACATGCGCACAGGATTTGATTTAAAGTCCATTTTCGGCAGTAATGGCGCACTGTCAACGACTTTGCCATCATGTCGATTCGGATTTGTACTTTTCGCAGCTGCGTCTTTGCCAGTAATGACTTTAACTACAGCCTTAACAGCAGCTGTTCGCTTAGTAGTTGCAGCTTTCATATCATTTGCGTTACTAATGAATGCTACTTCAATTAAGATAGCAGGTGCGTTTGTATTCGCAAGGAAATACAAGTCTTTGCGCTGTTTCGGTCCTCGATCTCGAAGCCCGAGCGTTTTCGCTAACGCAGCTGACACATCTGCCGCAAGTTGTTTTTGTGCGTTGTCATAATAGAGTACTTCAACACCTGTTGCCGATTTATTTGCAGCACTATTAAAGTGCCACGAAACATCGAGGCGCCCTGCTCTACTTACTGTGTTTGCTTTTTTCGCTTGTTCTACAAGAATCGAGCTTTGTGAGCCAGCTTCCGAAGTCGTATTAAATGCCTTTGCCCCCGCCGCTTTCACTTCCGCAATAAATTCGTTATTATACTTAAGTGCTTCTACATGTTCTTTGTACCCATTTCCGAAAGCACCTTCTACTTTATGTGAATGTCCCGCGTTTGAAGTTACGTTATAATATGTGTACATTATTTAACTTCCTTTCTCGGCTCAGAATAATTTAATGCGTTTGCGCTGTCGCTAACGCCTTTTGTCGTCGGGTCTACAAGGTAACCATAAACCGCAAACAGCACGGCAAATAATTGGTACGGATTACTGATAACACTTAAGAGTAAGTCCCCTAGCGCTGCCCAGCTGGTCATACTTGCGCCTTCTACTTGCGCAGTTGCAAGAATCGTACTCACTAGAAACAAAAGAAACGGAACCCACATTTGCGGATTTTTTAGGCGTAATTTCCAGTTAATTTTCATTTCCTCACTCCTGATTTGTTTTGTTTTTAATCTCTTTTATGTCGTCTTCTATGTAGTCCAAGCGTGTTTCAACTCGATCAACACGACCGCTCACTTTATTTACACGCAAATGCAATGTTTGGCGATCTTGCTTACTTTCACTTAGTTGTGCGCTAAAATTATCCATCGAATCTGCTAAATTGGATAACCTGTCTAGAATTGGCTGCACAACAATTCGTTTAAATATAAAAATAAGTCCGCTAAGTAGTGTTCCTCCGAAGCCAATAATTGCGAACCAGTCCGTTAATGATATTCCTAAAATCTGCACCGTAACTCATCTCCTGTCTTTTATGCATAAAAAATAAGCCGAAGAGGCTTAATCTATATCTAATGAAATTTCAATCCACACAGGCGAATCTTGCGACGCTGCAACAAGCTCAACATCTCCGCTAGGCTGAATATATACTGTAGCTACTGTGCCTGAGACAGACGAAACCAAAGGCGTTGAGAAACCTCGACGTTCAGCCGGTCTGTAGCCTGCGGGAAGTGTAAACATTACACCTTTTGCACTCGTTCGACCAATCGCGCCTTTTAATTGTAGTGTACTTCCTTTTAATCGATAAAGTGGCGGGTATGCCGAGCTTAAAATAGAGAACCCCGTTTTTAATGCCGGTGCTACCCATGCCGTTACTGAGATTTTAGGTTCATATAAAGTAGCCGCATCCGTTTTAGCATCACTAAGCGCTTTATCAGCTTTAGCCTGTGAACCTTCTGTTGTTTCTTTTGCATTCCAGTTCGTTTTATCAGTCGCTGTAACATGAATATCAGCATCATTAACATGTTCATCCAAAGCAGTTTTTTGTGCGAATTGAGCGGGGTTTAAGTTATCAAACTGCTGTTGCAATTCATCTGCTTCACTTTGAAGCTTACTAGTTTCTGTATTGATTTTTTCATCAAGTTCCGCAATTTCACTATCTAAACGCACGCTTTCACTTGTCACTTCATCATGTAGTTCAGCAATTTCTAATTCTACAGCATGTATCATTTGTTCTAATCTTTCGAAATCACTTACATAGCTTTCTGCGACTACTTTTCCTTGTAGCGGGTCTGCTTCTACAAAATAGGTAAAACGAGGCATTCCCGACAATTCAGTCTTATCCGCTTTCTGTAAAATAAAACGTGCAGTATCATATGTTCCCGCGACTGAAAATGCTTCTTTTACAAATGTGTATTCGAAATACCCTTCGTTCATTTTAGATGTATCAAAATGCAAGTTGTCTATTACGTATTCAGTTGTTCCCGGCAGAACTACCGCAAATGTTGGCACGTACTCCGATAAGTCAGGGATCTTACCGCTATCTACTATTTGAACCTCTAAAGTCAATGAATCAATATCGCCCTGAATTGCCTCAATGCGCTCAATGTTCCAACTTTTTCTATTTAAATCTAATGTTGCTTTCACTCTTCTAAGTTTACTCATTTATTCACCTCGCCAACTTGTTCGATTAATTTATTTACAAGTGTTTTTAACTCTGACACTTCTGTGCGTAGTTCTTCTTTTTCTGCTTCGTTCTCTTTTGCGTATTGATATAACCATGCAACAGAGTTATATAAGTCAATTGCCTTACCATCAGCAGTTGTAAGGGACTCAGAAGCTTGTTCTGCAATAAAACCAATTTTCGTTTCATTTGTTTCGTCCGAAATATGTGAATAAGTAAATACATCCGTTTCAGTGACAACTTGCTTAGCTGTTTTACCAAAGGCTTTCGTTTTTACTTTGCGTATATTTGTTTTATATTCTTCACTTGATGCTGTTTCAAAATTACTTGCGCGATGCGGCACATAACGCAATTGAGGACCACCGCCAGAAACCCACGTGTGCCGATCAATAGAAGCGGTTTTGCCGTCGGGGTTAGCCCCGATACAGCACCAGCCATCACTTTGCAGAAGAGGCGTTTCAATTCCCGCGAATGGTGATAAACGTACAACTTTGTCCGCATGTACTGCGCCTGTGTTTTCGTTTATCGCTTCAATGGCAAGCCCTAAGTCGCCGTTTGTGTTCATGCGTATTTGTAGCGCAGGATGTGCTTTTGATACTGATTGAGCAGTTAAATGAAAACCAGCACCGCCGCCCATCTGCAATTCTTCTCGATACTGCGGCGACGGCAGCCCGGGCAGAAAACTAGAGTATAGTGTGTCAAAATAACCCGTCGAACCAGTAATGTTAACGCCTTTAAGATTAACAGCGGTTATTGTGCCCGATGTTATAAAATTCGCATTAAATGCCCCATCTAGAGTCCAAGCTGTTTTATACTCACCGTTTATGCCGGTGCTGCTGAACCCAATCCCCGACTTATTTAAACGTAATACCTGTTGCGCAGTATTTACGTCAGCCGTGTCCATTACAAAAATTTCGGCTGGGCGCTTCGGTGGATAAAGAAGAACATAACCGCCGTCATTACCCGTAATTAAATCGGTTGCTTTGTCAATTGCAAGCTGTATAAAATCATAAGTGCCGTCAATCTTGTCTGTTAAAGCTGCATTAGATTTCGCATCACTTTCCGCTTTTGAGTTTAGGGAATATTTTGCGTCGCCTAGTTCCAGCGACAAATAAAGTTCGTCAATCGGATCGTATGTATATTTATTGACAGTAGCTTCGATATTTTTGTTGTAGCGCTCATGCCAAATTGTCACTGTATCACATAATGCAACTTGTTCAAGTACCGCATATTCTTTGTACTCTTCTGTTTTAGACAGCTGCACAAAGTCAACATCGAGGCTTATTTTCGGAATATTTGCGGACGTTGATTTAAAATAATTTGTCGCTAACGAACGCAAGTGTGCCTCAGTGGTATATCCGCGGTCCATCATTTCCTGCGAAAAGTCAACAGGAAGCGCTAACGCAATTTCATTATCGCTAACATTTTCCGCATCAATGGTGACTTCTTTTAGTGCAATTTTAAGCTGTCCACCGCTACCATCATCGATATTAGCGAAAGGAATAATACGCGTAACTACATCGCCTGTAGTAGTTTCGTTTAGTCCAAGTAGATTCTTTGCATATTCAATACGCACACCACGGTTTGCCCCGCGGTTTTTATGCATTTTAATCGTAAAGTTATCCCACTCTAATTCTGTGCGCCACGTGTCAATAATAGAGCCCTCTGTGCCGGCAATAGCTTCCGCAACAGTTTTGTATTCAAGGCTGAAATTTCCTGTAGTAGTTATGTCAGACCACGCTGTATAATTGTTAGATACAACCGCAGTATCTAAAATAGCGTTTAAAGCAACTGCAGGTGTCGCACCTTTTTTGTTCACATATACAAACGAATTAGCTGCGAGGTCATATTGCCCGATTGCTATCGCTGTAATTGTTTTTATTTCGCTTGTAACATCGAAATCCGACTCATCAATCCTAAATAATTTTTCACCGTCAAAATCGTTTACTTTTACTTTAACAACTGCACGTTTTTCAAGACTATCGAAAATTACTTTTTGTAAGTCATAATCTTCGTCAAACTCATTCGCGGCATGGTAGGTAAATGTGAATGTGAACGCGCCTTGTTTTTCCTCTGTAACGACTGCGTTAGATATATTTGTTAATACACCCACACCGTTATTTTGAGGGACTAGCCCAGCTAGTAAGTCGGCATCATCTGCTTTATATAAAACCGGGAAAGCTATAGCGTCCACCACCTTGGCATTATTTCTATTTTGCTTATGTTTCCAATCCAAGCAATTTCATTCACGCCGGGAGTAAGCGACGGCAGTGTGTTTTTAACTTTATGATTTGCAGAAACGAGGATATTATTTTCTTTTGTGTAGCTGTTTCTCATTTCGCTATCTAACACAATAGGATCTGTAATATCTTTCAAAACAACAGTTTGATTATTTACATAAAGCGTAATATCACCAGTCCCATAGACTTTTATTTGAGGTAAACTTGCAAAGGGTTCCGGGTTTATAAGCTGCTCCCCTGAACGGATTATTGTGTGTACTTGTTTCCCTACGATAGCCCAACGCTCTGGTTTACGCGTGAAATTAAGGGCACCCTCACCCACATAAAAGAGGTGAAAAATTTCGTTAAAGGAAAGTTCTTTTGCTAAGTGTGCTTTCATGAAATAATGAGGGTCATCGCTATATAGTAAATTGCACCAGCCAATCGGACTCTTTAACCAGCTAAAAACGGCACTTGACTCTTCGCGAATATTCTTACTTGACCTATCATTCGCAAATAGATAACATGAAATTGGTTCTTCTACATTCTTAAACGTACCTTTATCGCGGAGTAAAGTCCCGTTACGCCCTGCAACTTCTATGTACTCAATATTTCGCTCAGCAGCAGTATAAGAGGCGCGCTCTCTAACTGCCAAATTGTAGTCTAAACTTGATTCGTTGTTAAAAATAAAAAATGTTTCAGTCAAACAGTTCACGCCTCCTAATTATTAAAATTCAAACCTTTAGCTTTAAATTGCCTCCGCTGTTCTTTTGCTTCTGCTTCGCTGATGTGCGGACGCATAATAGCACCAGCCCGTTTGCCATCGATATTGACAGACATTTCAGAAATACGATCACCTAACGCATCAATACGCGCGGAAAGTGTGTCTTGCCAAGTTTGATCCGGATTAGACGAGTTAACACTTGCAGAAACTGCACCGGATAGACTCCCCGTCATGTCTTGCGCTAAATCTGTAGAGATTGCATTTAGGTCAGGAGTTGCCGCGTCTACCATTTCTTTTGATGCGGCTCTTAACGAACCCAGCTCCGATTCAATACCTACTACGATACCAGCCGGAATAAATTTACCGATTTTATCACGCATTAGTCGCGAAGGAGAATGAATTCCAAAGAAGTCTTTTAAGGAGTCTAAAATACCTTCACCAAAACCCTGTATTTTGGACCGAATCCATCCACCCATGTCAGAAATTCCATTCCACAGACCTTTAATCAAATCGCTACCAATATCAGCCACCTTTGCAAATCCATCTTTAATACTATCAACAGCTTTTTTACCTAATTCTTTTGCTTTATTACCTAAATCCGCTGCTTTATTTTGAATACCAGTAATGAATTTTCTAATCATTTCACTACCTTTTTCAATCATGCTAACGTGAAATTCTGCAAATTTTATAAGGAGTTTCTTAATTAAATCCCCACCTGCAGAAAGCAATTTCCATAACATTTTACCTAAACCTTTAATAAGCTCGCCAACTAGTTTTACACCTGCATCTAAAATCTGTGGTCCATATTTTACTATTGCTTTAATTAATTCAACAGCTAATGTAATTGCTGCCATCACAAGTTGAGGTAAAACTTTAATAAGACCTTCGATCAATGCAAGAATCAATTTCACACCAGCGTCAATAATTTTCGGTAAATTTTCAATTATTGCCTCTATGATTGCCATGAGTAGCGTAATAGAAGCATCTATTAGTTGAGGAAGTATTTGAATCAAGCCAGAAATCAAAGCTAATACAAGCTGAATGCCTGCCTCTAGAATTAAATCAAGATTATCTACTATCGCCATCACAAGCGCAATTATTAAATCAACAGCTGCTGTTAAAAGTTGCGGTAAAATCAGCAAAATACCTTCTAATAAAGCCATTAATATCTGAATTCCCGCGTCAATAATCATAGGTAAAGCGCCAACAATTGCATTAAATACAGCTGTAACAATTTGTACAATAGCTAAAGCAATCGAAGGGAGAGCACTTACAATACCTTCGACTAACGCCATCAAAATTTTAATACCTGCGCCTAACAATAGTGGCAATGCGGCGACTAGCGCCCCTAATAATCCCATCAAAATTGAAATAGCAGCTTCTGTAATTTGAGGTAATGCAGACACTATACCTTCAACAAGTGCTAGAAGCACCTTCAAACCAGCGTCAACAATCATCGGAAGTAGTGAACTAACTGTTTTTAAATACATATCAAGTATTAAAGTAATTGCATCTACAATTTTAGGAAGTGCCGCAACTATACCTTCGATTAAACTTGTGAGTAACTTAATCCCTAAAGTAATAATTTTAGGTAATATACTCGTCATTGTATTAGTATATGTTTCAATTATTGTAGTCACCACTTCAACAAGCTTAGGTATTGCATTTGTTATGCCATCGACCAAATTAACAAGCAACTTTCCGCCTAAATCTATAAACTTAGGCAGATTTTTATTTAAGTACTGACTCACACTTTCTATGCTTTTCGATAAATCTTCAAAAACTTTTGTAATGCCATCAGCGCTTAAGTCACCTGTTTTTGCCCACGCTGACATAAAACCTATAATAAGCGAAATCCCAAGACCGAGTGGACCTGTAAGTCCTAACAATGCCAGCCCAAATTTAGAAATAATGCCAACAAACAAGCTCACAGTACCGCCAACAGCACCAAATACACCACCAAGTTTTTCCAACAAGGAAACGGTTGCTGACACAGCACCCGAAAACATCGTGCTTAGAACTGTGCTAAGTTTTTCGAATAACGAAACAGCAAGTGCAAACGTAGCTCCAAACGCCGTTTTAATTACTTCGCCAACTTGTTGACAGAAACTTAAAAATTTAGATAATTGACTATTCGAATCTGCTAACGCTTTTAGAAAACTCGCTTTTAATACTTCGCCTATTTTTACAAAAAACTGGGCGGTAACTTGTAAAGCGTTTTTCACTGCGTTTAATGCGACTAAGAAACCACTTTTTAATGCTGATGCAGTTGTGTTTACGGCATTTCTGAAAGTCTCATTATCTTTATATAAAGCATAAAAAATAGTTCCCAGAACTGCTAAAATACCAATTACAATCCCAATTGGTCCTGTAAGAATCCGCAAAGCGCCCCCTAATAAGGTTGTCCCTTTTTTGAGAGCAATAAATCCGGCATTTAATTTAAAAATGACAGGGATAAGCGGTCCTACAATAATTAATACTCCACCTAAAGCCGTTCCTAAAACGACTAATCCAGTTACTACTAAAGCTACTACTGCCAGCATTCTTGCCATTGTAGGATTGGCTTCGTTAAACTTATTAATAAAGTTAGTTACTGCAATAACAACTTTGTTTATTGCTTGTAACAAGCTGCCTAACACTTCTTTTATGGGCGTTCCAATTGCACGACCAAATTCTGCCATAACCTTTTTAGAAATCCCAACTTGAGAATCGAAAGTTTTATAACGCTTATTTGCTTCTGCTAATAACGCAGTATTGTCTTTCCACGCTTTATTTCCGACAGCAAGCGCCTGTGTCAATAAGTCAGCATTTCCAGCAAGACGTAGCATCGCATCTGATTCACGAATACCTTTAATCCCTAGCGAATCTAGTATCGCAGTCAAATTTTCGCCTTCTTCGCCGCTTTTAGAAAGTCCGTGAATAACTGCGTCTAGTGCTGTTGCAGCATCATCGTTCCACGCTTTTTGAAACTCTGCCGAAGACATACCCGCCAACTTAGCGAATCCATCAAGTTTTTGCCCGCCGGAATCAACTGCATTGTTGATTTTTTTCATAACCATCGTCATTGCTGTACCCCCCGCCTCGGCGTTGATACCAACAGAAGACATTGCGGTTGCTAATGACATAATTTGCGCTTCTGTCATACCTACTTGCTTACCTTGGCCAGCGAGTCGTAAGCCCATTTCGGTAATCTCTTTCTCTGTAGTAGCGAAGTTATTTCCGAGGTCAACAATTGTAGCACCGAGTCTGTCGAAATTCTTTTGCGGCATTTGTGTAATGTTAGCAAGACGAGCTAATGAAGTTGCCGCTTCTTCGGATGACATGTTAGTAGATACACCTAAGTCAAGCATTGTTTTAGTAAATCCTGCGATACTTTTACGTTCAATTCCTAGCTGTCCAGCTGCCTCAGCAACAGCAAAAATTTCCGTCGTTGACTGCGGCATTGCTTTCGTAACAGAAAGAAGTTCTTGTTGTAATGCCTTCATTTGTTTTGCGTTGCCATCTACAGTTTTTTCTACTCCTGCCCATGCAGTTTCAAACTTAGCCGCAGCGCTTACAGAGGCGCCTATTCCCTTCACCATTCCAAAACTTGCTGCACCAAATGTCGCTGTCATTAATGCGCCTGCATTCATGACTTTTCGTCCTGTTTGTTCCATTTGACTTGCGTAATTTTTCGAGGTTTTTCCTGCATTATTTAGCGTATTACCGAGGTTCTTTAGCTCAGACTGTGCTTGTGTGAGCGACCTAGTTAACCCCGTTGCGTCAGCGCCAATTTTTACTAGAATGTCATAATTTGACAAATATTTACCTCCCTTCTATGTTATTTGACTAAGATCTAGTTTCTTAGTGAATTCTTCTAAAGCTTTTTGTTGCTCAATTTTTGCATCAATTTTATTCTCAGTTTTGCCTGCCAACTCCGCTTTAGTAGGACGTTTGTATATATCCTTAGGGGATTTTATTTTCTTCGTATTTGCGACTGCATTAAAATACGCTTGAATGGCAAGTTGTTCTGTGCGGTCTAATGCTGCATCTTGCTCCGCTTCAATAAGCAAAGAAAACTCAAGCGGTGTTAGCTGCCTAACGTCTGTGGGTCGTAACTTGAAAAAACGCCAGCCAGCTTTATAACGCTCATTTATGTCAATTATGGGCGGATTAGTTAGCTCAGCAGGTCCTCCATCGCTTTGCGCGCTTTTTCGTCCGTCAACAGCTTGTCCACTGTCTTCTTGTAGAAAAAATGATTTGCTACAAGTGCATTACCATTTTTCATTACTTTATCTAAATCTAATTTTTCGTCTTTAATTGCGTCTTTAATTGCCTGTTCGACGGTTTCATATGAGAAATTTTCACCAGTATATTTAAGGCATGCAAAAACAATTTTTACATACGTATCTAAATCGCCAGTGAAAACTTTACCAACGAGCGATAAAGCTCCACCCTCATCCGATTTATTTAAATAGTCAATGCCTTCAAAAGTTAATTTCAGTTCATATTCTTTACCGTTGATTTCGATTGTTGGATTTGTTTCTTGATTTGTCATATGTAAATTCCTCCATGTTTAACGTCCTGCGACGATTAGTTGTAAAAAAATAAAAGCCCCGTTTAAGAGGCTTTACAGTGAATTATTCAGTTGGTGGTGTAGCGGGTGTTTCGTCTGCTTCATTTGCAGGAGCTCCATCAGGAATCTCAGTTAATGTAACTTCCGTAATTTCACCAGAAAGCGCAGCTTCTACAGAAAGTTGAACATTGTCACCATTCCCATTATCTCGCTCAAAGCTGTTTAATTTGTATAAACCCTTTTCGCCTTTTTTCGTTTTAATATCTAACTCTGTGATAGGCACATACTGTTTTTTACGAAGTGCTTTTAGTAAAAACGGAAAAGCTACATCGCCAGTGGTCATAATCGCGCCAAAGCTGACTGTTTGCGAAACTTTACCGTAACCTGTCTCACTTTTATCCTTTGTTTCTAGTTCAACATCATCAGCCGAAACTGATGTATTACCGTCTGTTTGGTTAAACGGTCTCACATATTTTTCGCCTGCATCTCCCGTAATTGTTACGAGGTAAATAATGTCGCTACCTGTGTACTCTAATGCCAAATTTAACTCCTCCTATGGTTTCTTTTATTTATTGTTACGCTGATAAATGCGCGATGATAGTTAAGTAAGTCGCCTGCTGTTTCCGGTCCAACCGGCTGTACTCCGATGTTATTCTCAACAGTAAACTCGCTAAAGTTATAGCAACTTAGTCCATTTTTAATTTGTTCGCAAATAACCCGCTGCTCTTTATTCGATCGCGGATAAACAACGATCTCATACAACTCACTTGACTCTGTTGAGTCTTTTAACTTTGTGCTGGACAAATCTACGTCATTAAGCAGCTTTATCGTTGCGAAAGGCTTATCCTCAACATTTAACTCTATCCCATCATAAACCAGTCGTACGTCAATTCCTGCCAAAGAAGCAACATAATCTTTTAGTATTGTTTGCTCTTTTAATGACATTAGTTTGACGTCCTTTTGACCGCGGCTTTTAGTTTATTACGATATGCCGGCGCATCTTCCTGCACAGTTTTTCGAACAAACCCGGACTTTGTTTTATGCGTATATTCTTGAATACTCGCATAATCTAAATCGCTGCCAAATTGCCCCTGTAAATCGCTTGTCATTTCAACGCTAGCTGGAAAACTATTCGCTAATGCACCAGATTTTCGAGGCGCATTTCTTGCCGTTTTATTGCTCGACTCATGTACCTGTCGTTCCGTCTCTTCACTAAAGCTATTTATGTATTTGTCCATATCTAGCTTACTTTGCATCGAAGAGTCAAACTCGACTTTAAAATCAACTTTCATTAATGCACCAACTCCCCAAGCACTTCAATCCTATTACGTTGACCGATACCGTTTTCATTTGCGCCAATGACTCGGTATTTTCTACCAGCATAATTGAAGAATTTCACAGGAGTCCAATCTTCAATATTAATATCGACCTTAATGTCGCCCTCAGTTGTTAATACTCCGCCTTCAACTTGTACCTGTTTACCGGAAATTTCTGTTACATGCGCTTTTACAAAGATCGAGGCTTGTACATAGCTTAGTAACTCGCATGTATCAGCGTCAATTTCACCCGCTTCTTCTTTGAGCAACTCAACTTCGAATTCTCGTCCGGCAAGTATTTCTTCTCTAGCGAGCTTCATAAATTCAATATCCTTATTCGTAATCATCGAACAAACCGTCCTCTCGCGCTGTCATTATGTATGTTAAAAAAGAAGTACAGCGTGGGTGGGGCGACTCAATCGGAAAAGCAGTGTCTTCCGGATAGTTTCCCTGACCCATGCCATAGTGATCAGCATTTGCAAGCGCAACACACTTAGGTGAGCGGTGAATACCTTCTGTAATATGCCAGCCTTTGACGTACTTGCTTCTTTTACCGTTTTCTATGATAGCTCTGCGATATGCGTTCGGTCCGTCTGATCGAATAATGTTGTCCGTGCGCCAGCGCTCTTTTTCCAGCGTCTTATTAACGCCCTTGACTGCTTCTTGAAAGCCTTTTTTGCTATTAATATTAACGGAAATCCTTATAGCATCATGTAAACTACGCGATAGCCAGAACGTGCTATCATGCAAAGTTAAACCGTTTTCCCATTTATAATTAAATACATCCTTTACTATTGACGCTTTAACTGACTCTTTAACAGAATCGGCAACCAAAACCACGCCATAGGTCACAGCAAAATACTTTAATAATTTATCTGTAGTCCATGACGTGGTTTCTTCGATCACTTCGCGAATAGTTTCGTTAATGTCAGCATTAAATTCTGGAAATAACTTGTCTAACTCACGCATAATTTTCGCGTTCTTGCTTCTGTGTATTGTGCCATCCGCTTCTGCATATTTAGATAGAATATCAATAACATCATATTTAATTGACTCTATACTTTTTAATGTTGTTGTCGCATGCACATTATTCAGCTTTTTAAATTCGCGCGCTAGTTCAATAAAAAATTTTTCAATACTCATGCGCGGTCAAGCCGTTTCATAACTTTAAAAGATGATGTGGTCCCAAATTGCTCAGCGTATTGTGCATTAAGTTGCACTAATAGCTTCTGATAATTTGCTGAAATACTGCCTTTTGAAATACTCTCCTCACCGTCACGAAAATTGAAGAAATGCGCTGTACTTAGCGCTAATTCTTCAACTCCGATGATGCGCGCTCGCAATAAGATACGCATTTCTTCGCCTGCAAAAGTCGTCTGTGACGGCGAGAAACCTTCCGCTTCGATTGCTTCGTCTAACCAGCCCGAAATAGTTCCGTCGTTAATTCCCGGAATATTCGAAAATTTACGAGTAAGCTTTGCTTTTAATTCGTCTTTCGCCGCCACTATGACGCCTCCTTATTGTTCTTTTTCTTTTGTTTTCCGAGGTTGCTTCGTTGCTTTTTCTATAACTTGCACAAAACCGTCATTAACTAAACGTTCCACGTATGCCGAGTCGATTTCAATTTCATCGTCTACACGGCTATAGTCTACTTGTCCTTTAAGAACCTTTACTTTAACTTTTACCAAATTACTTCACGTCCGCAAACAATAGTAATTTCGGGTCTTCCATAATTGGGAACCCCGCAGCTACACCACGTAAAATGGATTGAATAGGCTCTTTTTTATCATAAGCATCCACAAATACACCTGGTTTAAAATTATTTTCAACTGTAGGACCGTATAAGAAATTACCCAAGCCTTCCGATACGAAAACAACACGATTTTGCGGATAAAATTCTACAACCTCGTCTTTGCCTGTATACATGTTACGTACAGTTGCTTTACGATTTTTAACAATCTCAATTGGTGGTAAATCAAAACCAGCGAGAGCCTCATTAACTTCTTTTTGACTCACTCGCGCAGCATCTGTATTTGGGCGAGCTTCTGAAATAATCACCTTATTTTTTGTTAATAGTGCAAAAATATCTCGAGGCATTAAGATGACATCGGCAGACTTACCGTTTGTTTCTTCGTATTTTTCAGCCCAGCCGATTAAATCAGCAAGTGCGTCATGGTCAACGTTGTCCCATGTATTAACACCAGTTAAGACAATTTGATGGTCCGAAGGCACACCGTAGTCGAATCCTACTTTTACATTATTTTTGTTATAGCTTAATTTACCAGTTGTGAGAGCTTCTAATCGCATTACTTCAACTCGATCAAGAATGGCATTAGAAATGCTGATAGCTTTTCTTTGTAGTTTAGCAATTAACTCAGAGTGTTCTGTTTCGCTCCGGCTTTGATTTAATGCTAATAACTCTTCCTCAGTGATAACGTCTTTAAGACCAATTTTTGCTAGTTCGCCCATTTTCTGTGCGACTGCATCGCGGTCCATCACAGGTGGTTCAGCGCCGTAACCAATCATGGCAGCTAAATATTTGTTACCTTTAATAATATCATAGGTGAAAGTTGTGCTTGAGGTAGTGTCGTCAGGTAAAAAACGTGAACCAAACGTAGGTTTTTCCTCTCGTAATGCAATACTTTCATCAATTAATCCACGAAGAGCAGGGGTTTGAAACTCTTCTAAATGTGTAATACCAGCCATATTTTATACAACCTCCTTCACGTAACGAATTTCTGTAGTTTTTTCTTTAAACTCTTTTGTTGCACCGACTAATTTTGCATCATACACAGAACCGCGAGTAATTACTTCGCCTACGATTCCGTCATTTTCGCCGTCACTGTCCCAGTCAACATTTAAAATACCGAAATCTGCATAGTTTGCAACGTCTGCAGCAACGAATTTAACCCATTTCCCAGTCGTTGAATCTTGCGCAATAGCTTGTCCAACTTCTACGTAACCTTTACCAAATTTTGTTGCGTCTAATGTCGCACCTGCTTCAATAAAAGTGAAGTGCTCACTTGCTAGAATGTTTTTACCGCCCTTAAATTCGGTGCGGCTTTGTGATGGTGTGTAAATTGGCAATTTATTTCCTCCTATTTTCTCTTAAATAATTTGCGGGCAGCTTCCCGCCCTTTTTCTTCTGCTTTGTCTTTAGTTGTTTTTGTTTCGGTGGTTCCGCCGGGGGCGTTTACGCTTGGATCCGCAGGCTGTTCCACAGGAATTAGCTCTGTAAATAAAGCAATTTGTTGTTCCAGCTGCTCTTCTGACTCACCAGTTACAAATGCTTTTGCTTTCTCTAAGCGTTCCCCCGTAAATCCGGCTTCCGCAAGTTTAGACGTTTTAAAATGGTTTAAGCTGAGTTGTTGTTTTTCTTGTAAAGCCTCTTCTTTATCTTTCAGTGCTTTTTCGTACAACTCTTTGTATCGACCATTTTCTTCGTCTTCCAGCCGTTTCGACTCGTCAATTTGTGCACGTAATTGATTAAGCTCATTTTCGGCTTGTTTTTTTGCGTCGTTAATAGTCTTAAATCGATCGTAAGGTACCGTTTCCGATTTTTGTGTATTAACTTGTTCTTGCGATTGTTCTTCCGTATTTAACGACTCGTCAGTCGGGTTTTGGGTTGTCTGTGTTTCATCCTTCATATTCAATTTCCTCCTTGTTTAACGTCGTGTCCGACGATTTGTTAAGTGAGTAAATGTCTTCACCTTGTCGTTTTTCAAGCGACTCAGCTTGTATTTCTTGTTTTTTCGCTGTTGAATTTTCAACTCCTAGACGATTCATAGCGCCTGCAGTAGACTCAAACCCCGCGCCAACTTCTTCAACTAGTAGCTCAACTAAATCTTTCCTGTTATCCGGCAACGGAAGAACGAATTTAATTTCATTTGTATAAATTTCACCTATACTTTTTACTACTTCTTTATCGTATGTAAAATTAGGTGCCGACACTCTTGCCTGTAAATAGCGAACTGATTTTTCATGAAGCTCCTGTAACTTCGCTTGCCAAACATGCCAGTGCTCTTCTGTATCTTGAATAATATCGTGAAAGATTATTTGTAAAGCTTCCGCATTCATTCCACCAAAATTTAGGTCTTGTGCGGTAAAATTTGGAATAGAAGACACTTCATGTAAAGCGCCTTTAAGTCGCGTAAATGTATCGTTTAATGCTGTCGTATATGTAAAATTCGACTCGGACTTTTCTACCCCAGGATCTCGCCCCTCCGTAGTACTATTTAACGCAGCAGCTGCACCCGGAGCAATATCTATGCCAAGCAACTGGGCTCTGTCGATATTTTTAAAATATGTAACTGGAAACATTTCGAATTTAAGCGAGTCAATTGCGTCTTCATTGAGCTGATTTAATCTATCAGTAATTTCTCGCATGTCATCTAGTTCATTCGAATCGCCTGCATTTAATTGCAATAAACTTTGAATTGGGATTAATATAGCGGGAATAAAAGGCAGTCCCATCGACACGTCTTTAACCCACTCGTTGACGGGCTCCAAGTTTTCGTTATAATACCCTTCTGTTAAATAACAGTTTTTAGCCCCGTTTTCAGCTCCTTTTAACTCGAAGGTTTGTTTCTTTATAAGCTCAACTTTTTCACCCACTTCGTCCCAAATTTCAACCGAACGTACAAAACTTATTTTAATAAGTTCCTCATAGTCATCATTACTAAAAACTGGGAATACTTCGGTGTCAGGATGCCAAACCCACTGCAGTTTACCTGTCTTTGGATTAAATACGATTTTCACCGCAACCCTTGAAGCGATTAATCTGTCTTTTGCCGCTGATAATAAAGCCGCCCGCATATTGTTTTCGCGCCAAAGCTGGTAAAGCAGTTGCTCATAACCCTCAGCTCGTTTATTTTCTTTTTGTTGGGCTTCGCTAGGCGAATAATCACCGCTTAGTCGCGTTGCTTCTTCGTCAATTATTTGCGGTAACACGCTTATACCATGCGTTCCGCCCATTTGCCACTGCGCCTTTGCGTCTATCATTCGTTTAAAATAGTTAACTTCGAAGCGTGTCGGGTCGTAGTCGAGACCGGGCGGACGAGGTAAATCTTTCGCTTTAACTAGTTGTCCAGAATTCGGGTCCACATGCTGATAGCCTGCGTAATAATTGTATGACTCCACCTGTTTTTGAAACCTTTGGAATTCGCGTTCTCCCAAAGCTTCCATGAAAGGCGACTTCAACATACTGTCAATAGTATCAACGGTTAAGAAATCACTTTTTAATATTCCTATTTCTAATCACCTCCTAGTCGGTTATCTGTAGCCCCTACGCGGAATTACTTCCACATTTTGAGCTATTTTTGCTATCTTCAAGGCATCAGCCAATGCGTCAGGACCGTCGTCATGATTATGTGACGGATAGTATTCAAGCATTTCGAGCAGTAGACGATGCGCCTTATTAAAGCGAACACGACCGGCTTCAATATCCGGAAGCATTGCTTCAATACGAAGCGCCTTACGTGTCTTTTGTTTCACTTTAGCAAGCCTAGTTTTTGCAGGATAGCCATTCTTTTGGAGCTCTTCGCTAAGTTTATCCGCAAACCATTCCTGCGCCTGCTGTGACTCAACAGCTAATCGCTCGTACTGGTATTGCATCGTTTTCTTAACAATTAACTGCAAAAATTTGTCTGGCTTTAACCGCTCTATGTGTGCGTCAACTACATAACATATTCCTGTATCGCGCTTTCTAGCAATAGTTACAATTGCAGAATAGTCGCCCTTTTCTTTGCCCATCGCAAAATCCACCGCAGCAAAAATATCACAGTTATTAAGCGATAAATCTGCATCGGCGTAATAAAAAAAGTCGTCAGGATTAAATACCTGCGACTCTTCATCTAGCGGATTGTTCATATATTCTTGATTAAATGCTTTTGAGCCCATTTCTTCGCGCTTCTGCATAAAGTACTTATAATCATAACGCGAAGCCCACAAAGTCCCGGTACCTTTCAGCATTTTTTGCTTGTTTTGCTCGTAAAAACTGTCGGCTAGACGTTTAGCTTGCTTATCGTCACTATTGTAAATTCGCCGCCATTCTTCCCATAGCTTTGGATGTTCTGAAAACGAGGTAATTGCGGGAAACTTTTGCGATTTAAATTCGCGGCTTTTAGTTACGACATGGTTGAGCAATGAATCGTAATGAACGATTGTACCCATATACACGCACAAAGCATCTCGGTCCATTGCCTGCATCATTTCCGACTGAAACCACCGCAAATTCTTTTCGCGCAATTCTTTTGTGTTTGTGTTGTCGTTGGACTCTAAATCATCAAGTAGAAACAGATCGGGGCGTGTGTTTAAATAGCGCAAACCCCGCATCTGTGTCCCAGTTCCTTTCGCTTCCACTTTCGTACTAGATAGCGTTATAAACTCGTATTTATTGTCGAGTTCGTTGCGACTCGGCTGCTCGCTCAGGATAGAACCAAAGTCAGCACGCAGTTTTTCATTGTATTTCAACTGCAGTTTTGTCCACGCAATGAAATCGCCCGCAACATCTTTCGTTTCGGAAATAACTACGATATATTTACGCAATCGATATACAACTTGATGCGCCAAAAATCCGTCGGTAAGATATGCGGTTTTGGCGTGGTTCCGAGCTACCGCCCAAGCAATATGGGACTCTTCCTTACCTTGAGTTACATCGTCCAACATGCGACACAGTTCGCGGTGAAATTCTGCAGCATCTTCAATGGACTGCCCGGCGGGAATTAAGTTGCCGGGATTATCAGGGTTCCGGTCCTCACTGAAATATTCGTACATAAAAAATAGCACATCATGTTCAGCACGGTGTACTCGATTTAGCTGCTCTAACTCTTTTAAGTCAGTCAATAATGTTTCTATTTGCGACTGCGATGCCTGTCCTGCGTCTTTTAGCTCAAGCAAAACCTGCGCGTGTTTTGTTAACAGTTCTATACGATTTTGTCGCTCTGATCGCGTCATCCAAGGCGCCAATTCAGCGGTCAATCAGATTTAACCTCCATCAACTTACTAAGTCGCTCAATTTCGTCCTCTAAATCGTCACTGTCACGTGTGCGAGTCGTTAGGTCAATTGTTTGCTCATTCTTAACCCAACCAAGCGATTTAAACATCAGGTCCAACGCTTTCGTTGACGGCTGCGAGCCGCTAATTAGCTTACTCATTGCGCCAAAGGCTTGCGGCGCTAATGCGCTTAATTGTTCGCGACTAGCTTCTGCAAGTGCTTCCTGAAATACCGCATTTCTTGTGCGCCAGTTATACAATGTTTTGCGCTCGATTTCCAAAGTTTCCGCGATATCTTCCATCGAGAGGTAGTCGGAGCTGTTCTTATTTTGCGACGCTTGTTCTAATAACATATAAATAGCGCGTTGTTGTGCATCGGAAAGTTGCTCAAATAATTTTTCTCTACGTGTTGCCATTTTGTGTTATCACCTCCTATGATTTCTGTAGCAAAAAAAACCCGAAAAATCGGAGCTATGTATCTTATTTAATATACTCGGCAAGGATTTGCACCTTGCATGAACTAAGTAATTTTTGCTATAGGTTTCTTAAGCTAAGGCTTACGCTCCTTTGCCATATTAGTTCTTACCTCCAATGCGTCTACCTATTCCGCCACGAGTATACTTACTAAATTCTATGTGCTCTGCCAAACAACTTCAAAAGTAACGATAAAATTATTTTGTTGGGGCTTAATTTCAACGCAGGCAAATACGCCCTCGCGCCCGTCTACATTTTCGTATAACTTATTTAATTCGTATTTTTGTTCGGACTCAATTCGAATTATATGCTCCAAACTAACGCCTCCTTTTTCGGTTAATACTACCAAAAAGATTGCGTTATGTGTTATGCTAATAGCGTAGTGATTACGCCCCGGTTTGAAAATTTTGGTAGCAATGTTAGCGGGTCAGAGAAACGAAAAATATCTTTGACACAGCCCCGGGGGGTTCAGTAAATCGCGGATAATTGTGCAAATGTATAACGATGTATTTTTATTAACAAATATACAAACCTACTTCCGCTAACATACATTATGTAAACTATCCCTAGTCCTTCTAGCGCAAGGCTCTGCGGTTTCACATAGTCGCATACATGCAGTTTATTATATGTTTTATTCATTTGTTAGCATGATAAGAGTGAACCCTTTGGTATCAAACGCTTTATAAGTGATTGTGAATTATATCGAAAGTATGTGCAATGTATTCGCAATGAATAAACTGATTATTGCGTTAATTTACGACCCCTTAGTTTTTCGAAAGGCTTCATGCAGCAAACCCAAATCTGATATTATACTAATAAGTAATTAATCAACGGGTAATAATCGCTTCACACTATCCGTGTTACTTCTTATATGATATGCGCCTCATTGTGTGGATACCCAAGCGCCTAGTACACCCGTTAAAGGGTAGACCATTCCTTTATACTTCGATATATAAAGTTCAAGAACTACCGCCCTTCATTCGCTAACGCTCATTGCGGTCGGACATACTACTTATATAGCGTCAAGTACTTAATGATAGCACTAAGTGAGCGAAGCGAGCTTAGCAGAGGCAACTGCCTGCGAAAGCTATAGCGTTATAAAGGGAATCGCCTATAATCACTCCCCCTTACCCCCTCATATACTAGTAGGTAATACGTGCCGACTCGTCGGGTATATGCGTAAAAAAGGTACGAATGACCTACGGTTTTTAGTCAAAAAGTGTGATTTAACACCCAAGTAACACGTATCGTGTAGGTTAGCTGTTATACCGAAATAATCACACATTTTGTGTATAAAGCACCCGAAACGTGTCGCCAAACGTTTGACCTATATGGTTAACTTCGTTTTAACGCGCTAGGTTTCAGTACTTTGTTGCGTTAGTATTGGCGTACTCTTGACATATACTAGGCGCGCTAGGTATAATACTAATGCGCGTCTCTTTATATAGGGGTAGTGTGAAACGTTGGTAATACGCGGTCGTGGCGGAATCGGCAGACGCGCTAGGTTTCAGTACTTTGTTGCGTTAGTATTGGCGTACTCTTGACATATACTAGGCGCGCTAGGTATAATACTAATGCGCGTCTCTTTATATAGGGGTAGTGTGAAACGTTGGTAATACGCG